>NZ_JBNNWQ010000002.1:356244-1100469 GCF_050281145.1 Paraburkholderia sp. NPDC080076
GCCTTGCATGGGACCGGACTAAGCGCTAAAGCGCTAACTCCGGTCGACCGCCTTGCATGGGACCGGACTAAGCGCTAAAGCGCTAACTCCGGTCGACCGCCTTGCATGGGACCGGACTAAGCGCTAAAGCGCTAACTCCGGTCGACACAGGAGAATTGCTTGAGCCGCTATTGGAGTGACATCGTTCACCGTCTGACGCCATATGTGCCGGGCGAACAGCCCGCGGTCGCGCATCCGGTGAAGCTGAATACCAACGAGAATCCGTATCCGCCGTCGCCGCGCGTACTCGAGGCGATCCGGCAGGAACTGGGCGACGCCGCCGAATCGCTGCGGCGCTATCCTGATCCGACCGCGCAAAAGCTCCGCGAAACGGTTGCCGCGTATCACGGCATCCGCGCTGAACAGGTGTTCGCGGGCAACGGCTCGGACGAAGTGCTCGCGCTCACGTTCCAGGCATTGCTCAAGCACGACAAACCGTTGCTGTTCCCGGACATCACCTACAGCTTCTACCCGACGTATGCGCGACTTTTTGAAGTCGACTACCGGACCATCCCGCTCGACGACAGCTTTGCGATCAACGTCGACGATTACGCGTCGCCGAATGGCGGCATTCTGTTTCCGAACCCGAACGCGCCGACCGGACGTCCGCTGCCGCTCGCCGATATCGAGCGCCTGGTGGCGAGCAACCCCGATTCCGTGGTGGTGATCGACGAGGCCTACGTGGATTTCGGCGCCGAATCGGCTATCAGTCTGATCGACCGCTATCCGAATCTGCTGGTCGTTCAGACTGTGTCGAAATCGCGTTCGCTGGCGGGAATGCGCGTCGGCTTTGCGTTCGGCAACCCGGAATTGATCGGCGCGCTGAACCGCGTGAAGGACAGTTTCAACTCGTACCCGCTGGACCGCCTGGCGCAAGTCGCGGCCACGGCGGCATACGAAGACGACGCGTGGTTTCGCGACACCCGCGCCAAGGTCATTGCAAGCCGCGAGCGACTGGCCGCGGGGTTGACGGCGCTGGGCTTCGAGGTGGTGCCGTCGGCGGCGAATCTGCTGTTCGCTCGTCACGAAGGCTACGACGCCGCAACGCTTGTGCTGCGACTGAGGCAAAAGGAGATTTTCGTGCGCCATTTCAAGGCGCCGCGCATCGACCAGCATCTGCGCATCTCGGTCGGCACCGACGCCGAATGCGACATTCTGCTGGACGCATTGCGCGAGATCTTCAGCGCATACGTCGGATAGCACGGCGCAAAGCGTTCCCGCAAAAAAACGGCGAGGCCAAAAGCCTCGCCGTTTTTTTAGACTCCGTACTTCACGCGCCCTTCGCAGCCTGCAGCGCGTGGTACTTCGCCATCAAGCCATCGGGCGTCTCCAGATGGTCCGGGTCGCGCGGAATGCACTCGACCGGACACACCTGAATACACTGCGGCTCGTCGAAATGCCCGACACACTCGGTACATTTCTTCGGGTCGATCACGTAGATTTCCGGGCCCATCGAAATTGCGTCGTTCGGGCACTCGGGCTCGCACACGTCGCAATTGATGCACTCGTCGGTAATCATCAAGGCCATACTTCTCTCACTTCACGCCGGCCGCAGCCAGCTTTGATCCGTCAAACCGACAGTTTACGCCGGTTACGGCTGTCCCGCCGACGCGCCGCTAGCCGGATCCATCGCGGCGACCTTTTCCGTCAGCCATTTTTCGACCGACGGGAACACGAACTTGCTGACATCGCCGCCGAGTTGCGCGATTTCACGCACGATCGTGCCGGAGATGAACTGGTATTGATCGGACGGCGTCATGAACATGGTTTCGACGTCGGGCAGCAAATAGCGATTCATGCCGGCCATCTGGAACTCATATTCGAAGTCCGATACGGCGCGCAGCCCGCGCACGATCACCCGCGCGTTATTGGTGCGCACGAAATCCTTCAGCAGCCCCTTGAAGCTCATCACCTGAACGTTCGGGTAGTGCCCGAGCACTTCGTGAGCGATGTCGAGGCGCTCTTCGAGGGTGAAAAACGGCTTCTTGTTGCGGCTGTCGGCAACGCCGACCACCAGCGTGTCGAAAATGCTCGACGCGCGCCGAACGAGGTCTTCGTGACCGCGCGTCAGCGGGTCGAACGTGCCCGGGTACACGGCGACTACCATGAGACTTCTCCTCTCTTCAGACAAAGGGGCACGTCAAAGCGTCCACGCGACGCATTTGGCACCGACCGCGCCCGTGACGGCAAACCGCCCGGCGCTTGTTTTGGAACGCGCATTATTCCTTATTTTCGCGCTGCAGCAAATGAAAGTGGACAGCGCCCGCTTTACCTTGCCGCACGATTTCCCACCCGGCGAGCGTCTCGTTCTCATCGAGTTCGAGCGCCTCGCCAGCTTCCACGTACAGAAATCCGTCCGCGCTCACGAGCGGCACCGCCAGCGCAAGCGCTTTGCCGAGCAGATCGTCGCCGAACGGCGGGTCGAGAAATACGACGTCGAACGAACCGGGCGCGAGACTCGCGGCGAGGCGCAAACCGTCAGCTTCAGCGATTTCGATTGTGCGCGCCGACAGGCGTTCCTGATTCGCGCGCAACTGGCTGGCGGCCCGCGCATTGCGCTCCACCATCAAGACTCGTGCCGCGCCGCGCGACGCCGCCTCGAAGCCCAGCGCGCCGCTGCCAGCGAACAGATCGAGGCAGCGCTGGCCGTCCAGATTCTGGCCGAGCCAGTTGAACAGCGTCTCGCGCACGCGATCGGGCGTGGGGCGCAGGCCGTCGAGGTCGAGCACGGGCAACGGCGTGCGCTTCCAGTCGCCGCCGATGATACGGATGGCGTGCGGCTTGCCGCCTTTGGACGAAGCGCCATGGGCGCGTGAAGGTGCTGAACGGGGCATGCAGTTTCGATTACGTGATGAAGGCGCCCGCAACGTCGATACGTGCGGGCCGGAGCGCCAACGTTACCACAGCGACGCCCCGCGTCCAGCCTGGCCGTTCGGCCGATACGACGGGCGGCGGCGCGCCTGATAAAATGTGCGGCTTCCAGCGCCTTGCATCCCGCATCGCAACGCTGCCTGCCGCTCCCGCCGGTCTTATGCCGGCTGCGCGCATCGGCGCGCGCTCTCACCACGCCAGATCATGTTCAGCTTTTTCAAACGATTCAAGGGTTCGAAAGAGTCCGATAACGCGCCAGAAGAGTCGCAAACAGCGCCAGAAGCTTCGACGCTAGACGCCGTGGAGGCGCCTGCGCCCGTCGCGCCCGCTGCCCCGCGCCCAGCCGCTGCGCCGGTTCGCGTCGAGACGCCACCCGTGGCCGCTCCGTCCGCGATCGAGCCCGAACCCGAGCCGGAAGCATTCGCCTTCGAGGAAACCGTCGAAATCGTGCCGCCGCCGCTGCCGGACGCAGGCGCGAAACGCTCCTGGCTGACGCGTCTGAAGACCGGCTTGTCGAAGACGAGTTCGAATCTGACCGGCATTTTCGTCGGCACGAAGATCGACGAAGACCTGTACGAAGAACTCGAAACCGCGCTGCTGATGTCGGACGCGGGCGTCGACGCCACCGAATTCCTGCTCGAAGCGCTGCGCGAAAAAGTGCGCACCGAGCGCCTCGCCGATCCCCAGCAGGTCAAAGCGGCGCTGCGCACGCTGCTGGTCGACCTGCTCAAGCCGCTGGAAAAATCGCTCATGCTCGGCCGCGCGCAGCCGCTCGTGATGATGATCGCCGGCGTCAACGGCGCGGGTAAAACCACCAGCATCGGCAAGCTCGCCAAGCATCTGCAGAGTTTCGACCAGTCGGTGCTGCTGGCCGCGGGCGACACGTTCCGCGCCGCCGCGCGCGAGCAACTGGCCATCTGGGGTCAGCGCAACAACGTGACCGTGGTGTCGCAGGAAAGCGGCGACCCGGCGGCGGTGATCTTCGACGCGGTCGGCGCCGCGCGCGCGCGCAAGATCGACGTGATGATGGCGGACACGGCCGGCCGCCTGCCGACCCAACTGCATCTGATGGAAGAACTGCGCAAGGTGAAGCGCGTGATCGGCAAGGCGCAAGACGGCGCGCCGCACGAACTGCTGCTGGTGATCGACGCGAACACCGGCCAGAACGCGCTCGCACAAGTGAAGGCTTTCGACGACGCGCTCGGCCTCACCGGCCTGATCGTCACCAAACTCGACGGCACGGCGAAGGGCGGCATTCTGGCCGCGATCGCGCGGCAGCGTCCGATTCCCGTGTATTTCATCGGTGTCGGTGAGAAGGTCGAGGACTTGCAGCCGTTCAGCGCGGAAGAGTTTTCCGACGCACTGCTGGGCGGCTGAACGCCAAACAGCGTCCGCGGCTAAAGCAGCAAAAAGGGCACTCCGAGGAGTGCCCTTTTTTCATCCTGCCTGCCGGATCAGGACAGGTCACTCAGCGTCCGGTTGCGCGCCGGGCGCCGCGCGGGCAAACGCGTCGAGTTGCATCGCGTGATCGTAGATGCGCTGAATGGTCGGAAACTTCGCCGTGTCGACCTTGAAGCGCTGCGCGTTGAACACCTGCGGAATCAGACAGGTATCGGCGACGGTCGGCGTATCGCCGAAGCACAGCTTGCCCGTGCGCGAATCGCCCGCCAGATGCGTTTCGAACGTCGCGAAACCCGCTTCCACCCAGTGACGGTACCAGGCGTCCTTGGCATCGTCGTCGAGACACAAGGTGTGCTTCAGATACTTCAGCACGCGCAGATTGTTCAGTGGATGGATCTCGCATGCCACCTGCAACGCCAGCGCACGTACATATGCGCGATCGGCCGGCGTCGCGGGCAGGAGCGGCGGCTCGGGATGCGTCTCTTCCAGATACTCGATGATCGCGAGCGACTGCGGCATCACGTCATTGCCGTCGACGAAGGTCGGCACGATCCCGTCCGCATTCACCTTGCGGTATTCGGGCTTCAACTGCTCGCCGCCGTCGCGCACAAGGTGCACCGGCACGTAGTCGTACGGCAGATTCTTCACGTTCAGCGCGATGCGCACGCGATAGGACGCCGAGCTACGGAAATAGCTGTAGAGCTTCATGTTGTCTGTCTCCCCCAACTGGCCGTCAGACGACGCGCACGCTGAGCTCGCCGAGCCCGTCCACGCCACCCTTCATCAGATCGCCCTGCACTACCGCGCCGACGCCTTCCGGCGTGCCGGTGAAAATCAGATCGCCGGGTTGCAGTTCGAACAGTGTCGACAGATAAGCGATCGTCTCGGCCACCGACCAGATCAGTTGCGACACGTCCGAGTTTTGCTTTTCGTCGCCGTTCACCGACAACCAGATCGCGCCCTTGTCGACATGGCCGACGGTCGTGACCGGATGAATCGGACCAAGCGGCGCCGAGTGATCGAAGCCCTTCGCGGTATCCCAGGGACGGCCCAGCTTCTTCGCTTCGGCCTGCAGATCGCGGCGCGTCATGTCGAGACCGAGCGCGTAACCGTAGACGTGGTCGAGCGCGCTCTCGGCCGGAATGTTCTTGCCGCCCTTGCCGATCGCCGCGACCATTTCCATCTCGAAGTGGACGTTTTTCGACTGCGACGGATAGGGAAACTCGCCGGTGGCGCCGGGCGCGACGTACAACACGGCATCGGCCGGCTTGGCGAAGAAGAACGGCGGTTCGCGGTCGGGATCGTGTCCCATCTCGCGCGCATGCGCCTCGTAGTTGCGGCCCACACAGTAGATGCGACGCACCGCGAACTGCTCGCTGGACCCCACAACCGGCACCGCGACCACCGGTGCGGGTGCAAATACGTAACTCATCCCGTTCTCCGTTTCTTGATGTGTGCCGCCAGCGCGACAATAAAACATCGAGTGTAACGCGCGACAAAGCGCCGCGCGCGCCAGTTCGGCATGGACCGGCAAGGCCCGCACCGCGGGCGTGCTGTCTCGCGGGATCGCCATAGATGCGATACTCACACTCAATAGCGTCTCCTGAATACCGCGGCCGACCGCTCCGAGGCGGCACGCCAACACGTCCCACTGCGCCCGATGACCGACTCCGCCGACACCGTCAATCCCTTCCCCTGCGCCCGCTTCATCAAGGAAATCGGCCGCGGCCCGAACGGCGCCCGCGCGCTGACCGCCGACGATACACGCACGCTCTACACCGCCATGCTCGACGGCCGCGTGGCCGAGCTCGAACTCGGCGCGGTGCTGCTCGCGTACCGCGTGAAGGGCGAAACCGCCGACGAACTCGCCGCAATGCTGGCCGGCGCGCATGCGTCGTTCGAGCCGGTTCATCTGCCGCACGGCACGTTTCGGCCCGTCTCGATACCCAGCTACAACGGCGCGCGCAAGCAGCCGAATCTGGTGCCGCTGCTCGCCCTGCTGCTGGCGCGCGAAGGCGTGCCGGTGCTGGTGCATGGCGTCACCGAAGATCCGGGCCGCGTGACGAGCGCGGAGATCTTCACGCATCTGCAAATTCCGCACGCGCGATCGCACGCCGATATCGAAGACGGTCTCGCTGAGCACCGCCTTGCGTTTGCGCCGATCGGCGTGCTCGCGCCGAAGCTCGCGCGCCTGCTTGCGCTGCGCCGGCGCATGGGCGTGCGTAATTCGACGCACACGCTGGTGAAAATCCTGCAGCCGTTCGCGCCCGCGGGTTTGCGCCTCGTCAACTACACCCACCCGCCGTATCGCGACAGCCTCACGCAACTGTTCAACACGCATCCGGACGCGGCCGCCGGCGGCGCGCTGCTTGCGCGCGGCACAGAAGGCGAAGCGGTGGCCGATACGCGGCGCCAGGTGCAAGTCGACTGGTTGCACGACGGCGTCTGCGAAACGCGCGTGCCGCATGAACGCTCGTCGCCGGATGCGCCGGAAGTGGACTTGCCCGAGGCTAAAGATGCGCCGACGACAGCGGCCTGGATCAGCGCCGTATTGCGTGGCGAAGCGCCCGTGCCGAGCGCGATCGAACGGCAGGTCGAACTGATCGTGGACGTCGCAAGAATGCCGGTGTAACCGCCTCGGCGTAAGCGCTGCGGCGCGCTTGCCGTCGCCCGCTGCGACCTGCGCGGGTTGACACGCCGCGACGCGCCGTCATACATTAGACCCATGCGTTCCCTTCCGAACACCCTCCGAATTACCTCCGGCCGCCTAGCGCGGCCCCTATCGCTACGCCTAGCGTAAGTCAGGCGTAGCGCCGCGCGTTGGCAGCTCAGGTTGCTCGAAGCGCGGTCTCTCCAGCAGTTCCGTTGTTCCGTTTCACCCCCTAAGCGTAGTTCTTCACAACCTGTAGTCGTTTGCATTCGTCCGTTTACCGCGCGGACGAAGCGCGAGGATCAAATGCACGCCGCATGGGCTTTATCCACGTCCGTTTTCGCCGTCACGATGACGCTGTTCGTTCGCGCCCGTTCGTTGTTGCCGCTAGCCCCCGGCTGGCGGCCCGTGCACCCGTGGCAGTCCGCCAACCGCTCGACGCCACATCCTTTCGCATGCGACACAACGAACGAGGCTCACCATGTTGCAAAATCCCGCTGAAAAATATCGCCCCTTCCCCACCGTGCGGCTGACCGGCCGCAAATGGCCGAGCCGCACGATCGACCAGGCGCCGGTCTGGATGAGCACCGATCTGCGAGACGGCAATCAGGCGCTGATCGAGCCGATGAACGCGGCGCAAAAGCTCGAGTTCTTCGAGATGCTGGTCGCGATCGGCTTCAAGGAAATCGAGGTCGGCTATCCGTCGGCGTCGCAAACGGATTTCGATTTCGTCCGCAGGCTGATCGAAGAAAGGCGCATTCCCGACGACGTGACCATCGAGGTATTCATGCCGTCGCGCGCGGAACTGATCGCGCGCACGTTCGAGGCGCTGGAAGGCGCGCCGCGCGCCATCGTGCACTTGTACAACGCGATCTGCCCGTCGTTTCGCCGGATCGTGTTCAACCAGTCGAAGGCCGAAATCAAAGCGCTGGCCGTGGCAGGCACGCAAATCATCAAGGAGCATGCGCAGGCGCGGCCGGACACGCATTGGACCTTCCAGTACTCGCCGGAAACGTTCAACGCGGCCGAACTGCCGTTTGCACGCGAGGTGTGCGACGCGGTGGCGCAGACGTGGCGGCCCACGCGCGATCACAAAATGATCATCAACCTGCCCGCGAGCGTGGAAGCGGCGACACCGAACGTATTCGCCGACCAGATCGAATGGATGCACCGCAATCTCGGCTATCGCGACAGCATCGTGCTGTCGGTGCATCCGCATAACGATCGCGGCACCGCGGTGGCCGCCGCGGAACTGGCGCTGCTGGCGGGCGCGGACCGCGTCGAAGGCTGTTTGTTCGGCAACGGCGAGCGCACCGGCAACGTCGATCTCGTGACGCTGGCGATGAATCTGGCTGCGCAAGGCGTCGATACCGGGCTCGATTTCTCGGATATCGAGGCGGTCCGGCGCGTCGTGGAGCGCTGCAATCAGTTGCCGGTGCATCCGCGGCATCCGTATGCGGGCGATGCGGTGATTCGAGCGAAAAGCGGGGAGCGACAAGGCGTCGCGGCGCATGAGCCGGAAGTGGCCGAAGCCGGTGCGGCCGATCGTCGCGAGTGGAGCGGTGTGGATGACGAAAGCGTCGCTGCCTGAGAATCAGGGCGAGTGACGCAAGAACCGACGCACAAGCGCGCTACCCGCGTGCCCGCGTCAGCCGGAGCAACCCGCTCACAAGGCGCGGCCAGCCCGGAAACAGTGAGCTCAAAAGGCTCACTCGATTGCGCAACGCGTTGCCTGCCAGGCAATCAGGCGCCATCGCCCGTCTTCCTGCGTATGGATCGCCGTGTAGGCGATCGGAAACAGCAGCGCTCCGTTATTGGCTTCCATTTCGATCAGCGCCCGGCCGGTCACGACGCAGGTCTCGCGCCCGACCGGCAGCACCTCTTGCGACTGAATCTCGATCTGCCGATAGCGGCGGCGGCCCGCGGTAATCCCGTCGATGAACTGCCGTTTCGTTTCCCGCTTGCCGTTCGTGTGAACGTAGCTCACGTTGTCCGCGAGCAGCGTGTCGAGCGATTGCCCGTCGCCGTCGACCATCGCGCGAAAACGCTCTCGCTCGAGCTCGCGAACCGCTTCGATTATCTTTGCCGCCATCGCTCAGCCCCTCGCACCGGTGAGCCGAACGTGGCCACGGTCGTCAGAAGTTATATTGCAGATATAGCTGGTGGAAATTTATACCAGGATTCGGCTCTTTGATACCGCCGTTGGAAATATGCTGGAAGCGATAGCCTGCCTGGTACTGCTGGTGGCTGCCGAACTGCATGCCCACGCCGGCCATGTCGGCGAACTGGAACGCAGTGCCCAATGTGAAGGTCGAAGAAATCCGGGGACTCGACAGCAGCCGGATGCCCGCGCCCAGTTCGGCGTACGGGCGGATCACGCCCGATCCCTTGATGAAGCGGATGATCGGCGTCACGCCGATTTCGCCGATGTTGTCGTGCACATTGCCTTCGTTGGTGTGCCACCAGGCCACGTGCGCTTCGCCGATTAGCGAGAAATGCCAATCACCGATCTGCCACCAGGTCAGATCCGGGTCCCAGACGAAACCGAGGTCGAGTTTCTTGACGTGGCGATCGCCGAGGCCACCCGCCACCTGCACGCCAAACTGGTCCGCCGAAGCCCATCCTGAAGTTCCCACCAGCACGGCGCCAGCCGTGATATTTAGAGCCAGACCACGCAAAGCATTCTTTTTGTTGTTCATCTAACACCCGAGCTCCGCCGAACGTTGAACAATCCTTAACCGTTTTGCGTATTGTAAAGACAATCTCAATTCAGTGGATCGTATGAAGAAACCCGACTTTCCGCAATTAGTCACGTCAAAACTAGCAAAAGTCGGTCACTTATAACAATGAAGGCGATCTGTTAGGTAAGTTCTACGTTCCGAGCAAAGAAGCCGAAGGAGGCGTACCATGGCTATTGAATCGTGAATTTCAATAGGAATTTACGGAACTTGGATGCCCCTACAGCCTCTAAGTATTAGCACTCGGCAATTCAGAGTGCTAACATCCAACGCTGGAGTCGTTACCTGAATAAGCTTTTGTCTGATTCCAAAGGAGTTTCCTACGTGAGCCATGCAATGACCCTTCCGAGTACTTTGAGCCCGTCGTCGGCTAAGGCCGCTTCGGCAGGTGCACTGGCGCTCTCGCATTCCTCGCTGCTGCCCGGTCAATTGGGCAATATCGACGCCTACATCCAGGCCGTAAATCGGATTCCGATGCTGACGCCGGCGGAAGAACGCCAGTTCGCCACCGAATTTCGCGAGCAGGACAACCTAGAGTCCGCGCGCCGTCTCGTCCTGTCGCACCTGCGGCTGGTCGTATCGATCGCGCGCAACTATCTGGGCTATGGACTGCCGCACGCCGACCTGATCCAGGAAGGCAATATCGGCCTGATGAAGGCCGTGAAGCGCTTCGACCCGGAGCAGAACGTGCGCCTAGTGTCGTACGCCATGCACTGGATCAAGGCTGAGATCCACGAATACATTCTGCGCAACTGGCGGATGGTGAAAGTCGCCACGACCAAGGCGCAGCGCAAGCTGTTCTTCAACCTGCGCAGCCACAAGCAAGGGCTGGGCGCGTTCACGCCGGACGAGATCGAAGGTCTCGCCAAAGAGCTGAATGTGAAGCGCGAAGAAGTGTCCGAAATGGAAACGCGCCTCTCAGGCGGCGATATCGCGCTGGAAGGGCAGGTCGAGGACGGCGAAGAGTCGTACGCGCCGATCGCCTATCTGGCCGACTCGCATAGCGAGCCGACCGCCGTGCTGGCTTCGCGTCAGCGCGACAAGCTGCAAAGCGACGGTATCGCGAGCGCGCTGGACGCACTGGACGCCCGCAGCCGCCGCATCATCGAGGCACGCTGGCTGAAAGTGGAAGACGACGGTTCGGGCGGTTCGACGCTGCACGAACTGGCCGACGAATTCGGTGTGTCCGCCGAACGTATTCGCCAGATCGAGGCAAGCGCTATGAAGAAGATGCGCGGTGCGTTGACCGAATACGCGTAAAGCTTGAAGATTGTCAGCATGCCGGTTCGCCCGGCGCGCGGTATCCAGCCGCCAAGCCCCGCCCTCGCAAGACGGCGGGGCTTTTTTTCGCCGACGCCGCGGCGTTTTCGCGCACGCGCACACTGACGCAAGAACATCACCGCGCAACACGCGTTTCTTGACGTATCACAAACCAGATAGCAATACTGCTTGAACGGGGCAAGTCTCGCGACCCAATGCCGCAGCGCCGAACTGTTGCGCGCGAGGTTCTACTCCTAGAATCGGGATGCACTCGCCAAACCGCCCAAGCGGCCTGGCGCCAGCCGGATTCACCGGTGTGAAGTTGCCTTCTACCGATCATGACCACAGCCCTCAATCGCAGCACCACCCACCGCCCGAGCCTGCGCAAACGGTTCCACGGCTGGGTGCGCGGTCCGACGCTGGCGCGGGATATCGCCATCGTCCTCGCCATCAAATTCGTACTGCTGATGGCGCTCAAGTACACGTTCTTCAATCATCCACAGGCGGAGCACATGTCGCTGCCGCCTGAGCAAGTCGCGCAGGCGCTGTTGTCCGTGCCTGCCTCGCATCCGTCCCAAGGTGATCAACATGCCCGTTAGCGAAGTCGTAGAACTGTCGCGCCTCCAGTTCGCCATCACCGCGCTTTACCACTTTCTGTTCGTCCCGCTCACGCTCGGCCTGTCCTGGTTGCTCGTCATCATGGAGTCGGTCTATGTGATGACCGGCAAGCAGATCTACAAGGACATGACCCAGTTCTGGGGCAAGCTGTTCGGCATCAACTTTGCGATGGGTGTCACCACCGGCCTCACGCTGGAATTTCAGTTCGGCACAAACTGGTCGTATTACTCGCACTATGTCGGCGATATTTTCGGCGTGCCGCTCGCGGTTGAAGGGTTGATGGCGTTCTTCCTCGAGTCGACCTTCGTCGGCCTGTTCTTCTTCGGCTGGAACCGGCTCTCGAAGACCCAGCATGTGTTCGTCACGTTCCTCGTGGCGCTCGGCTCGAACCTGTCGGCGCTGTGGATTCTGGTGGCCAATGGCTGGATGAACAATCCGGTCGGCGCTACCTTCAACTATCAGACCATGCGCATGGAGCTCGACAGCATCTTCTCCGTGCTGTTCAATCCGGTCGCGCAAGTCAAGTTCGTGCATACCGTGTCGGCCGGTTATGTGACGGCGTCGATGTTCGTGCTTGGCGTGTCGTCGTGGTATCTGCTGAAGCGCCGCGACACTGAATTCGCATTGCGTTCGTTCGCGATTGCCGCCGGCTTCGGTTTGGCGTCTACGTTATGCGTGATCGTGCTCGGCGACGAATCCGGCTACCGCACCGGCGAAGTCCAACAGGTCAAACTGGCCGCGATCGAATCCGAATGGGAAACCGCGCCCGCGCCGGCTCCGTTTACGATCATCGGGATTCCGAATCAGAAGGAAGAGCGCACTGACTACGCTATCCGGATTCCCTACGCGCTCGGCCTGATCGCCACACGTTCGCTCGATGAACCCGTGGTCGGCCTGAAAGATTTGATGGCGCGCAACGAAGAGCGCATCAAAAACGGCATGCTCGCCTACGCCGCGCTACAGAAGCTGAAGCAAGGCGACATCACCGACGAAGCCAAAGCCGACTTCGACGCGCACAAGCAGGATCTCGGCTACGGCCTGATGCTCAAGCAGTTCACCGCGAACGTCACCGACGCCACGCCGGATCAGATCGCCCAGGCCGCGAAGAAAACGATCCCGCCTGTGGCACCCGTGTTCTTCTCGTTCCGCTTGATGGTGGGCCTCGGCATTCTGTTCCTCGCCACTTTCGTGCTGGCGTTCTGGTTCTGCGCGCAGCGCTCGTTGTTGCTGGAGAAGCGCCGCTGGTTCCTGCGCTGGGCCGTGTGGGCGATTCCGCTGCCCTGGCTCGCGGCGGAGTTCGGCTGGATTGTCGCTGAAGTGGGCCGTCAACCGTGGACCATCGCGGGCATTCTGCCGACCAACCTGTCGGCCTCGAGCCTGACACCGAATGACCTGTATCTGAGTATCGCAGGCTTCGTGGTGTTCTACACGGTGCTGTTCATCATCGAAATCATGCTGATGTTCAAGTACGCGCGGCTCGGGCCCTCGTCGCTGCATACGGGCCGCTATCACCACGAACAACAGCCGCTGAATCAGCCGCTGCCGACCAACACGGCCGCCTGATTCGCCGCCACTGAGCTTCAAGGGAAAAGATCATCATGGATTACGCAACCCTCAAACTGATCTGGTGGGTGCTGATCGGCGTGCTGCTGATCGGCTTCGCGCTCACCGACGGCTTCGACATGGGCGCGGCGATTCTGCTGCCGTTCATCGGCAAGACCGACGCCGAGCGGCGCATCGTCGTGAACACGGTGGGCGCGACGTGGGAAGGCAATCAGGTCTGGCTCATCACGGCGGGCGGCGCGATGTTCGCCGCGTGGCCGCTGGTGTACGCGGCATCGTTCTCCGGTTTCTATTTCGCGATGCTGCTGGTGTTGTTCTCGCTGTTCTTCCGGCCGGTCGGCTTCGACTACCGCAGCAAACGCGAAGACCCGCGCTGGCGCACGGCGTGGGACTGGGCGCTGTTCGTCGGCGGCTTCGTGCCGGCGCTGGTGTTCGGCGTCGCGTTCGGCAACCTGCTGCAAGGCGTGCCGTTCTCGTTCGATACCGACCTGCGCGTCACCTATCACGGCGGCTTCTTCGCGCTGCTCAACCCGTTCGCCGTGTTGTGCGGCCTCGTCAGCGTCTCGATGCTGACCGCGCACGGCGCCGCCTTCGTCAAGATGAAAGCGGACGACATCGTCGCCGAGCGCGCTTCGCTGGCGCTGCGGATCGCTTCGCTCTCTTGCGTGGCGCTGTTCCTGATCGCCGGCGCGCTGATCTCCACGATGATCGGCGGCTATCAGGTGATCGACGCCCCGCCGCTCGACACGGTCGCCAATCCGTTGATGAAGAACGTGATCGGCGCACCGGGGCTGTGGCTCACCAACTACGCGAACTATCCGTGGATGGTGAGCGCGCCGGTGGCCGGTCTCGCAGGCGGCGTGCTGGCCACGTTGCTCGCGCGCTCGCGCTTCGAAAAGAGCGCCTTCCTGTCGACTTCGCTGATGATCATCGGCGTGATTCTGACGGCGGGCTTCTCGATGTTCCCGTTCATCATGCCCTCCTCGCTCGACGGCCGCAGCAGTCTCACCGTGTGGGATTCGACCTCGAGTCGCATGACGCTGCAGATCATGCTGATCGCCGTGATCATTTTCCTGCCGATCATCCTGATCTATACGAGCTGGGTGTATCGCGTGATGCGCGGCAAGGTGACCGCCGCCGCGCTCGAAGAAAATCACCATACGATGTATTGATCCGCAACACGCTTAACAGGAGTTTGCGATGTGGTATTTCAGTTGGATTCTCGGGATCGGCGTGGCGTTGGCGTTCGGCATCATCAATGTGATGTGGCTGGAATCGCATCGGCCGTCGGAAGCCGGCGCACAGAAGAGACGCTAAAACTGCATGTGCCGGCCACGGGCCGGTAAACGGAAAAGCGGCACCTTGAATGATTCAAGGTGCCGCTTTTTTATTGCTGCATGACTACTGGAGGTGAAGCAGCGCGAGCCGCTCCTGCTTCAGCACTGCGTCATGCCGGCAAAGGCGTTGCACCGCCGCTTTGCGTCGTGCGCGTTGTCAGCTTTTCAGCGTAGCGCTGCGCCGCATCGCCGACGACGATATGGAACGTGTCCGCAGAAATCCACGCCGTATCGAGCGTCGCCAGACGTTGACGATCAACCGCCGACGGATCCCGCACGACGATACGCAGACGCGTGGCCGCCACCGCATCAAGCGACACCACGTTGCCCGCGCCGCCGAACACGGCCAGCCAGCGCAGCGGATCGGGATCGAGCGGACCGCTACTTTGAGCACCCGAAGCTGCAACCGGCGCAGCCGCCACTGCCGGAGCCGCAGCGGCAGCCACCGGCTTCACCACCTCACCACCACCCTGCGCGATCACCGTGCGAATTTCGTCCGCGATGATGTCCGCTTCCGGTCCGATGATCACCTGCACGTTGGTCGAGCCGCGCTTGAGCACACCACGCGCACCGATCGTCTTCAGTTCGTTTTCAGAGACCTTGTTCGAATCGACCACCGACAGACGCAGTCGCGTCGTGCAGGCATCCACCACCGACAGATTCGACGCACCACCGAGTGCAGCGATATAACGCTGCGCACGCGGCACAGCCGCACCGGCGACCGGCGAAACGAAACCACCAGCAGCAAACGAGTCGACTTGTTCATCGGCTGTAGCGGGTTCACGGCCCGGCGTCGCCATGTTGAATTTGCGGATGAAGAAGCGGAACAACCCGTAGTACACCACCATGTAGACGAGACCGATCGGAATCGCCCACCAGCCACGAGTCGACAGGCCGTAGTTCAGCACGTAATCGATCGCGCCAGCGGAGAACGTGAAGCCGAGGTGAATGCCGAGCGCCGAACAGATGGCGAGCGAGAGGCCCGTCAACAGTGCGTGGATCACGTACAGCACCGGTGCGAGGAACATGAAGCTGAATTCGATCGGCTCGGTCACGCCCGTCAGGAACGACGTGAGCGCCATCGAGAACAGCAGGCCGCCGACCAGCGCGCGGCGCTCCTTCGGTGCTTCATGGAACATTGCCAGACAGGCAGCCGGCAAGCCGAACATCATGACCGGGAAGAAGCCCGTCATGAAAGTGCCGGCAGTCGGATCGCCCGCGAAGAAGCGATGCAGGTCGCCCGTCACGGCGGCGCCGCCCGGCGGCGTGAACGTGCCGAACACGAACCACGTCAGCGAATTGAGGATGTGATGCAAACCCGTGACGAGCAGCAAGCGGTTCAGCACGCCGAACACGAACGCGCCGAGCGCGCCCGCGGTGGTCAGCCAGTGGCCGGCCGTATCGATCACGGCTTGCACCGGTTGCCACACGTAGCCGAACACTATGCCGAGCACGAGGCAGACCACCCCCGTCACAATCGGAACGAAACGTTTCCCTCCGAAGAACGCGAGGTAATCGGGCAGCTTGATGTCTTTGTATCTGTTGTACAGCAAGCCCGCGACGATACCCGCCACGATCCCGGACAACACGCCCATGTTGAGCTTGTCGTTGATGTCCTTCATCACCGCGACTTCGACCAGATAACCGATCGCGCCGGCCAGACCCGCCACGCCGTTATTGTCTTTCGCGAAGCCGACCGCCACGCCGATCGCGAACAGCAGCGGCAGGTTGTCGAAGATCGCGCCGCCGGCGTCGGCGATCATCTTGATGTTGAACACATCGGGTTGACCGAGGCGCAGCAGCAGGCCGGCAACCGGCAGCACCGCAATCGGCAGCATCAGCGCGCGTCCCAGCCGCTGAATCTTCAGAAACGGATTCCCATCCATTGATACCTCCAATCCTTGTCTCTTTGTTGAACGCCGTGATTAAACGGCGTCGTTGAGTTTTGTAGCTATGAGTAATGACTGAGCGAAGCTGGCTGCGGACCGTATGGGGTTCAGTCCAAAGGCCAGGTTTCGCGGCTTGCTGCTCTTACCGCCTGCGCCGATTCGAGCGCCAGGGCATCCTGGGCGCGTTGACGGCACAGCTGATAATCGAGGTTGCGCACCCGCGCCTTGATGCCCGGCACCGACACCGGGTCCACCGAAAGCTCGGTCACGCCAAGGCCGACCAGCAGCGGCACGGCGAGCGGGTCGCCCGCCAGCGCGCCGCACACGCCGACCCATTTGCCGTGCTTGTTCGCGCCTTGCACGGTGGCCGCGATCAACCGCAGCACAGCCGGATGCAAGCCGTCCGCCTGGGCGGCGAGGTCGGCCTGGCAACGGTCCATGGCGAGCGTGTATTGCGTCAGATCGTTGGTGCCGATCGAGAGGAAATCCGCGTGTTGCGACAGTTGATCGGCAAGCAGCGCCGCCGACGGCACTTCGATCATCACGCCGACTTCGATCGGCTCCGTGCGGCCCGACTCGCGCGCGAATTCGTCGATACGCTTGCGGATACGGATCAATTCGCCGACGTCGGTCACCATCGGCAGCAGGATGCGCACGGCGCCGAGCGGCTGCACCGCCAACAGGCCGCGCAACTGATCGTCGAGCAGATCCGGGCGCACTTGCGCGAGTCGGATGCCGCGCAAGCCGAGCGCGGGATTCGGTTCGGGCGGCAGCGTCAGATAGTCGACTTCCTTGTCCGCGCCGACATCCAGCGTGCGGATGATCGCGGTGCGGCCGCTCAATGCGTCGACGATTCCCTGGTAGCTCTGACGATGTTCGTCCGTGGTCGGCGCAGCGGCGCGGTGAATGAACAGCAGTTCGGTGCGCAACAGGCCGACGGAATCGGCGCCGTTTTCGACGGCGGTCTTCGCGTCGTCGAGCGTGGCGATGTTCGCGGCCACTTCGATCGCGCGGCCATCGGACGTGGCCGCCGCTTGCTGCGAGGTGCGGCGATTTGCTTCGCGCACATCGGCGAGGCGAGTGCGCTCGGTGCGTGCGCGTTCGACATCGAGTTCGGTCGGCGCGAATTCGAGGCGGCCGGTCGTGGCGTTCACTACCACTTGCGTGCCTTCGGGAATCGCATGCAACGCGTCGCCGACTGCCACCAGCGCGGGAATACCGGCCTGACGCGCGAGAATCGCCGCATGCGAGGTCGCGCCACCGCGCGCCATCACCAAGGCGGTAACACGTGAGCGATCCAGCGTGGACAGATCCGACGGCGTGAACTCTTCAGCCGCCAGCACGGCCTCTTCCGGCAACGTGCGCGCTGCGGCGTTTGTGTAACCCAGCGCGCGCAGCACGCGCTTTTCAATGTCCCGCAGATCGGCGGCGCGTTCCGCGAGCAACGCGTCTTCGATATTCGTCAAGATTGCGATCTGTGCGCGGATCGCTTCGCGCCACGCAAAACCGGCGCTCTTGCCGAGGCTGATCAGATCGCGCGCGGCGTCGAGCAGCGTCGGATCTTCGAGCAGCACGCGATGCACCGCGAAAATGCCCGCTTCGCCAACCGCGCCGCGTTGCGAGGCGTCGCGTACGGTCGTGCCGAGGTCCGCATCGACCGTGGCAATCGCCTTGTCGAGCAGACGGCTCTCCGCAGCCGACGTGCCGTTCGCTTTTTCGGGCGGATCGATGTCCGCGTCGTCCCAGCGCACCAGCTTGCCGACCGCGACGCCCGGCGCCGCGCAGACGCCGGCGAGTGTATTCGGCGCGAGCGGCTCGCCCGCCGGACGCGCGACGGCCTGCGGCGCCGGCGAGCTTTGGCGCGCCGGTTTTTCTTCGACTTCGCCGTGCGCTTCGCGCGTCAGTTCATGCGCGATCGCCTCGATTGCGGCCTTTGCTTGCGGGCCAACGCCGAGCAACTCGATGGTCGCGCCTTCACCTGCGCCAAGGCCCAGCAAACCGACCACGCTTTCGATCGCCGCCTTGCGTCCTTCGTAACGCACTTCGACGCGTGCGTCGAAGCCGCGTGCCGCTTCACGTGCACGCGCCGCCGGGCGTGCATGCAGACCGCCTGCGTGAACCAGCGTGACCTGCTGACGCGCTTCTTCCGTCACGTTCGTTGCACTCGCCTCGCGCGAGGCTTCGGCCGCGGCGCCGCCGCGCGCACGCAGCACCAGCAACGGCGTTTCACCCGCCTTCAGCAAGCCGCCTTGCACACGTTCGACGATCTCGAACGCATCCGAATTGGCGATCGCGATCACCGACACGAGGCTCGGCGCATTCAACGCGACCTGATCCTGATCGAATTCGATCAGCACATCGCCAGCGCGCACGTGAGCGCCTTGAGCGACCATCGGCGCAAAGCCCTTGCCGTTCAGTTCGACCGTATCGATACCGATATGCAGCAGAATTTCGGCGCCTTCGGCCGTGGCCAGCGTCACGGCATGACCGGTGCGCGCGAGATGGGTGACGGTACCGTCGCACGGCGCGACGAGTCGGCCCTCGAGCGGATCGATGCCGATGCCGTCGCCGAACATGCCGCCCGAAAACACAGGGTCGGGCACATTCGCGAGCGGCACGACCGGACCGGTCATGGGCGCGAGTAAAACAATATGGCCTTCAGAATGGCTCATCAAGCGGGACTCCTCGACACGTCGCATCTGATTTCTCGTCAGTGAGTTTCGGTGACTTTGTTGAGATGGCGCGGCGCATCGGGATTGCGCCCGCGCGCGGCGGCAAGGCCGGCGGCCATCACGTAAAAGGACAGGATTGCGGCGATCGGATCGAGCGCCGCATGAGCGGTGGGGGCAAGCGGCAGCGTGGCTTCCGGCACGTCGGCCGGCGCTGCGAGCAGAACGCGGGCGCCGCGCGCCTTCATATCGCGCGCGAGTTGCAGCAAGCCGGCCTGCTCGGGCCCGCGCGGTGCGAAGACCAGCAGCGGATAGTCGCGATCGATCAGTTCCATCGGACCGTGACGCACTTCCGCGCTCGAAAACGCTTCGCCCTGAATGCCGGAGGTTTCCTTCAGTTTCAGCGCGGCTTCCTGCGCAATGGCAAGACCCAGACCGCGGCCGATCACGATCATCCGCTCGACGCCGCGCAATTCCTCCACGGCTGCCGACCAGTCGAGTTCACCGGCGGCACGCAGTGCTTCGGGCAGCGTCTTCAACGCAGCGAGCAATTCGGCGTCCTGCTGCCAATGCGCGACGAGCTGCGCGGAAATCGACAGCATCGCGATATAGCTCTTGGTGGCCGCGACGCTCAGTTCCGGACCGGCTTCGAGCGGCAGCTCGAATTCGCACGCGTCGGCCAAGGGTGAGCCCGACACGTTCACGGCGGCAACGGTCAGCGCGCCGGCTTGGCGCAGCGCTTCCATGGTGCCGACCAGGTCAGGGCTCTTACCCGATTGCGAGAACGCCAGCGCGAGTTGATCGCGCACCTGCAGCGGCGCCTGTTGCAGCGTGGCGACCGACATCGGCAGCGAGGCGACCGGCACGCCGAGGCGGCTCATCGTCAGGCTGGCGAAGTAGCTCGCCGCATGGTCGGAGCTGCCGCGCGCGACCGTCAGCGCGACATGGCGCGGCTGCTGGGCGAGCTTCGCCGCCAGCGCCTCGACGCGCGAGGTGTCCGTGAGTTGCGCGGCGACCGTTTCAGCGGACGCCAGCGCCTCTTTAAGCATATTCGACAATTGCTTCTCCTTCGACGTAAGTCGCGGTCAACGCCAGTTCACGATCGAACACGACCACATCGGCCCATGCACCGCGCGCGATGCGGCCGCGGTCTTCAATGCCCAGGTAGTCGGCGGCGTAGCGCGACAAACGGTTCGATACATCGGCGATCGGCAAGCCGATCGACACAAGATTGCGCAGCGCCTGATCCATGGTCAGGGTGCTGCCGGCGAGCGTGCCGTCGGCGAGACGCACGCCGCCGAGGCACTTCGTCACATGCTGGCTGCCGAGGCGGTATTCGCCGTCGGGCATGCCGGTGGCCGAGGTGCTGTCCGTGACCACATAGAGACGCGGAATCGCGCGCAAGGCCGCGCGGATCGCCCCAGGATGGACGTGCAGCAGATCGGGAATGATTTCGGCGAACTCGGCGTGCGCGAGCGCCGCGCCGACGAGGCCTGGATTGCGATGGTGCAGCGGCGACATGGCGTTGAACAGATGCGTGAAGCCGCAGGCGCCGTGCTTGAGCGCGGCGACGGCATCGTCGTAAGTGCCGAGCGAATGGCCCAGTTGCACGCGCACGCCGCGCGCCGCCATTTCGGAGATGATCTCCATATGGCCGGCAATTTCCGGCGCCAGCGTGACCACGCGAATCGGCGCGATGGACAGATACTTCAGCACTTCGTCCATCACCGCGGAGACCGCCGCGTCTGGTTGCGCGCCGAGCTTGCCGGGGTTGATGTACGGCCCTTCCAGATGCACGCCGAGCACGCGCGCGCCGCCGGGCGTGCGAATCCGCGCGTTGTTGCCCAACTCAGCGACGACGCTCATCAGTTCGTCGCGCGGCGCGGTCATGGTGGTGGCGAGCAGGCTGGTCGTGCCGTAACGCGCATGCGTGCGCGTGATGGTTTCGATCGCGTTGCCGCCTTCCATCACGTCGGACCCGCCGCCGCCATGCACGTGCAGATCGATGAAGCCGGGCAGAATGTACGGCGCGTCGTTCGTCGACGGATCGACGCGTTCGCCGGTGAGCGCCGTGATGCGGCCGTTTTCGTATTCGAGCGTGCCGTGAATCCACCCATCGGTGGTGAGTATGTTTCCGGTCAGCATGAGTCTCTCTGGTGAGGCGTGATACGGGGCGTGACTGAATGGCGCCTGACGGCGGCGCCGCACCTGAACTTGCGGGCTTCGCGCTCTGCCCGGTCGAGCAGTTCAGGTGCGCAATTCAGCGACAAAGTCGTAGTAATCGTCGCGGCAATAGGTGTCGGTCAGTTCGATTGCGCGCTGGTCGGCGCTATAGCCGATACGGGTAATGACCAGCAGCGCCGAGCGCGGTTCGATGTCCATCAACGAAGCGATCTCGCTCGAAGCGTTGACCGCGCGGAAGTGTTGCAAGGCGCGCACGACGGCGGCGCCACGGCGTTCGAGATAGCTGTAAAGCGAGTCGCCGATGGCGTGCGGATCGGGCACGATCGCCGCCGGCAAGGCCGAATGCTCGACCGCCATGACGATGCCGTCCGCGCGCCGCAGGCGCCGCAGACTCGTCACCGCCGCGCCGGGCGACAGGCCGAGGTGCACCAGTTCGTCACGGTTGGCGGCGCGGATATCGCGCTCGAGCCACACCGAATCCGGCCGGAAACCGCGCTGCTGCATCTTCTTCGTGAAGCCGGTGAGCCGCGAAAGCGGGTCTTCGACGCGCGGCGTAATGAAGCTGCCTGCGCCGCGAGCGCGCCGGATCAACCCTTGCTCGACCAGCAACTCGATCGCCTTGCGCGCCGTGATGCGCGACACGCCGATCGCGTCCGAGAGCGTGCGCTCCGAGGGCAGCGCCTCACCGGCCGACCACACGCCGCAGTGAATCGCTGTCGCAAGATTGCGCGCGAGCTGCAAATAGAGCGGCGTGACGTTGCGGGCGTCAGGCATCAGTGCGGACCAGCGAGTTTCCATGGGGCTCCGGCGGCCTTCGCGAAAAGGTAGGCCTACGAAAAATGAGAGCCCATTATATAACCAACATAATACCAGTCAATCAACTGGTTCCATGCTGGTATGATTTGGCGCAAAGCCTTGCTGAATAAGGCTTAGAGGGGCATTCGCAGGCGCTGGAGAGGGTTTTTTGGAGCCCAGGATTTACCCGTATTGGGCTTCAGGAAGGCATCTGACCGGCTTTAAGCGGGGTTTCAGTACGCTGACACGCCGCCGCGATCGATACCTTTTTAATACCAGTGCCGATCAAGCCTTTGCCGGCGTGGCTTTTGTAATGGGGTGCGTTCCAATATAGTGCTGAGTAGCAAGCTATAACAATCCCCTGGGAGCAGCATTTGACAGATTCCGAGGCGCTGAGGCGCGCTCAGGCCGTCCGCCATTTCAACCGCTTCTATACCCGACACATTGGCGCACTGCATGAGCATTTGGCAAAGAGCGCGTTCTCATTGACCGAGGTGCGCGTACTGCACGAGCTCTCCCGCGGACGTCCTCAAACGGCCTCGGTGCTCGGGCGTTCCCTCGGTCTCGACAGCGGTTATCTCAGCCGTCTGCTGACCAGCTTCGAACGACGCGATCTGATCACGCGCCGCCCGTCCGAGACGGACGCGCGCCAGTCGCTGATCGCGCTCACGGACAGCGGCCACGCCGCGTACGCACCGCTCGATAACGCGGCGATCGAAGAAGTGTCGATACTGCTTTCCGGCCTCACGGCTCTCTCCCAGGATCAGTTGATCACCGCGATGAAGACCATCGAGCGGCTGCTCGGCGACAAGCCGAGGCACGAACTCGTGGTGCTCCGCCAGCCGCGCCCAGGTGAATGCGGCTGGCTCGTGCATCGGCAGGCGCAATGGTTCGCCGCGCAATACGACTGGGATCCATCGTTCGAGGGATTGCTCGCGCGGGTCGTCGCCGATTACACGCAACGCAACGATCCGGTGCGGGAGATGTGCTGGGTCGCCGATCAGGAAGGCATGGTGGTCGGGTCGGTCTGCATCGTCGGCGTGTCGACGACAGTGGCCGGCGTGCGGCTGCTGTGGGTCGAGCCAGATGTGCAGCGGCTGGGGATCGGCACGCAGTTGCTGAGCGAATGCGTGCGCTTTGCGAGGCGCGCGGGCTATACGAAGCTCACGCTGACAACGGCCGCCTCGCTCGAACAACCACGGCGCCTGTGCGAGCGCACCGGGTTCAGGCTCGCCGGCACGGCGGCTGAGCGCCGTTTCGGCAAGGACCTGATGATCGAGCGATGGGAATTAGGCTTGTAGCAAGCGTCGCCGCTTAGAACGACGGCACCACCGAACCCTTGAACTGCGTCTTGATGAACTGGCGCACGTCTTCCGACTGGTAAGCGGCCACCAGCTTCTTGACCCACGGCTTGTCCTTGTCCTGCGTGCGCACGGCGATCAGGTTCGCGTACGGGCTATGCACGTCTTCGAGCGCGATCGCATCTTTGGTCGGCTGCAGGCCGGCGGCCAACGCGAAGTTCGTGTTGATCGCGGCGGCGTCGACGTCCGACAGCGAGCGCGGCAATTGCGCGGCGTCGAGTTCGACCAGTTTGATTTTCTTCGGATTGTCGGCGACGTCGAGCGGCGTCGCGTTATTGCCGTTCGTGCCCGCGCCGGTCTTCAGCTTGAGCACGCCTTGCGCTTGCAGCAACAGCAGCGCGCGGTTTTCGTTCGACGGATCGTTCGGCACCGCGACCTTCGCGCCTTGCGGCAGATCCTTCAGCGACTTCAGCTTCTTCGAGTAGATGCCGAGCGGCGAGATGTACGTGAGACCGGCATTGACGATCTTGTAGCCGCGCTGCTTGATCTGGCTATCGAGGTACGGCTGATGCTGGAAGCTGTTTGCGTCGAGGTCGCCGGCGTCGAGCGCGGCGTTCGGCTGCACGTAGTCGTTGAATTCGACGACCTTCACGTTCAGGCCTTCGCGCTTCGCCACTTTGGCGACGACTTCCCAGATCTGCGCGTCCGGGCCGCCGATGGTGCCGACCTTGATGACTTTGTCGTCGGCGTGCGCGCCGAAGCTGGTGAAGATCGCCGTGCTGGCGACGACTGCCGAGAGGGCTTTGAGGATGTTTCTGCGCTGCATGTGATTCTCGCTTGTTTCTAATCGACGGCTTGATCGGTGACGTGATCGATGGCTCATCGACTTCTGATCGGTGTCAGATTCGGGTGGAAGCCGACGGCGGACATTGCTTTTGACAATGCGCCGCCGACTGGACCTGAAATGGTCTCATAGTCCCGGCGAGATGGGAAATATCACGATCGCATATGGTTATGCGCGTTGAACGGCGCGGGACCGCGTGCTCATGAGAGGCACGCGGTCGCTGCAGCGGAGAATCAGAAGGTGGTCCAGTCGTCGCCGGGCGGAGTGGCTTTCACTGCCACGGTTGATGCGCGTGGCGCGGTCGAGGCGGCAGGCTTGGCGCTCGTCACATGCGCGGGCGATGCCGAGGTCGGCGCGGCGGACGCTCTGGCGGGAGCCGACAGCTTCGGCTCCGCGCGCGACGATGCCGACGCAGAGTGCAGTGCCGTGCCGATTTCGCGCATTGCCGCCGCCGTTGCGGCTGCTTGCGGCGCCGCAGCCGTCGCCGTAGCCGTCACTCTCCGCGCCGCCACCGCAGCCGAATTCTGCACGGCAACGTCCGCACTATTCACGCGAAACGCGCTCACTGTGTCACGCAGACGCCCCGCCTGATCCTGCAACGAAGCCGCCGCGGCGGCCGCCTGCTCGACCAGCGCCGCGTTCTGCTGCGTCACCTCATCCATTTGCGTGACGGCGCGCCCGACTTGCGAAATGCCGCTGCTCTGCTCTTCGGATGCCGCCGCGATCTCGCCCATGATGTCGGTGACACGCTGCACGGCTTGCAAAATCTCGCCCATCGTCGTGCCGGCCTGCTGCACCAGCGTCGAGCCGTTATGCACGCGTTCCACCGACGCGCTGATCAACTGCTTGATCTCCTTCGCCGCCGTTCCCGAGCGCTGCGCGAGGCTGCGCACCTCGCCCGCGACGACCGCGAAACCACGGCCCTGCTCACCGGCGCGCGCCGCTTCCACGGCCGCGTTCAACGCAAGAATGTTGGTCTGAAAAGCAATGCCTTCGATCACGCCGATGATGTCCGCGATCTGCCGCGAGCTGTCGTTGATCTCGCCCATCGTACCGATCACGCGGCTCACCACGTCGTTGCCGCGCGTCGCGATTTCGGACGCGTTATGTGCGAGTCCGCTCGCCTGCCGCGCGTTGTCGGCGTTCTGCTTGACCGTCGCGGTGAGTTCTTCCATGCTCGCCGCGGTCTCCTGCAACGAAGCCGCCTGCTGCTCGGTGCGCTGCGACAGATCGCCATTGCCGGCGGCGATCTGCTGCGTCGCCGACGCAATGGATTCGGCCGAGCGACGAATCTCGCCGATGGTCCGCTGCAAACGGTTCTGCATTTCATGCATGGCCGCCATCATGCTGGTCTTGTCCTGCGGACGAACGTCGACCACCTGCGTCAGATCGCCTTGCGCGATACTTGCCGCGAGCCGCGCCGCCTGGTCAGGTTCGCCGCCGAGGCTCGCACGCACGTTGCGGATGATCAGCACCATCGCCAGCGAGATGATCGCGCCGATCACCAGCACCACGGCCAGGTGGCCGAGCAGCGTCTCGTAGTACACCGTGTCGATGTCCTTAATGAACACGCCGCTCGTGATGTTCCAGTCCCACGGCGCGAAACGCACCACGTAGCTGATCTTCGGCACGGCCGTTTCGCTGTGCGGCAGGCGTCCGCGATACTCCGCGAAACCACGGCCGCTTGCCTTGGCCGCGTCGACGATCGCCACGTACAGGAGCTTGCCGTCCGGGTCCTTGAAGTCGCCGACCGGCTTGCCGGTCATTTGCGGCAATGTGGGATGCATCAGCACGACGGGCTTCGAATCCATCACGAACAGGTAGCCGGATTCGCCGTAGCGCATGGTCGAGAGACGGGCGAGCGCTTCGCGCTGCGCATCGGCCTCGCTCAGCTTGCCGCTTTGCGAAAGCGCGTAATAACCGTTCACGATGCCCTGCGCGGCATCGACCAGATTCACCATGCCCGCCTTGCGCTCGGCCAGCATCGTGCTGCGCGTTTCGACCGCGCTCCACAGCCCGACGCCCAGCAGCCCCAGCCAGACGAGCGCGAGCGACAGCCATAGTTTGCGATTCAAACTCATCCTGCTCATTGTTGTGGTCTCTCTCGTGTGATTCGTGTTCCGTTCGCAGTCGCAGGCACGCGACTGCGTATCGCGCGCAAACGATTGCTATAGATATAACGGCAAGACAAACGGGCAACTTGAGAGACGCTGCAAGGAAACCAACCACCTGGCGAAAGCGGCGTGCGTGCAGCCAGATCACACGCGCTGAATCATTCTCTGACCGATAATCCGAGGCTGCGGCCGCACCTTTTAGCGGCACATTCCATTGCGGAGAGAACGCCCATGTACGTCATCGACCTTACCTACACCGCACCGCTCGAACGCGTCGACGACGCGCTGGAAGCCCATCGCGCGTTTCTGACGCAGCAGTTCGAAGCAGGCGTGTTCGTCGCCGCCGGGCCGAAAGTGCCGCGCGACGGCGGCATCATTCTGGCGGTGCGCATCGAGCGCGACAGGCTGGACGAGATTCTCGCCAGCGACCCGTTCGCGCAGCAGAACCTTGCGCGTTACGAGGTGACGGAGTTCAAGGCGACGCGGCTAGCGCCCGGATTGAATTTGCCGATGCCAGCTTGAGTCTTGAAGCGCAGGGAAATTTGAAAACGGGCGCGTGATACGACACGCGCCCTTATGGCTGCGCGTGTCAGTCGAGCAGCAGCTTGATGTCGTGCACCCACGGCGTTGCGCCTTGGCCGTCGCGCGCGAACAGACGTAGCTTGCCGTCCGTGTCGAACACATAGCTCGCGGCCGTGTGATCCATCGTGTAGCTGTCAGGCGTCTTGCCCGGCACCTTCGCGTAGTAGACGCGGAAGTCCTTCGTGATCTTGGTGAGCTGCGCCTGATCGGCCGGACGCAAGCCGACGAACGTCGGGTTGAACGCCGGCACGTATTGCGCGAGCAAAGCCGGCGTATCACGATCCGGATCGACGGTGACGAACAGCACCTGCACGCGCTTCGCGTCTTCCGGGCCGAGTTGCTGCAACGCTTGCGAGAGCTCGGCCATCGTGGTCGGGCAAACGTCCGGGCAATGCGTGTAGCCGAAGAACAGCACCACGACCTTGCCTTTGTAGTCCGCCATGCTGCGGAGGTGGCCGGCCGTGTCGGGCAGCGAGAAGTTGCTGCCGAACTGGGTATTGCCCGTGATATCGAGATTCTGGAACGCCGGCGGCTGCTTGCCGCAGCCTGCGACCAGCAAGGCGCCACCGAGCGCGCAAGCGATCACGGCAGCACGCGCCATGCGCGCGAAGCGGTTATTGAGCATGGTATTACGCGCCGATCAGGACGCGCGCATAGTGGTCGATCAGCAGCGCGGCGAATAGCAGCGAGAGATAGACGATCGAATAACGAAAGGTCTTGCGCGCCAGATCGTCCGAATACTCGCGATAGATCTTCCACGCATAGGCAAGGAATACGGCGCCCAACAGCACGGCCGACGCGAGGTACACCACCCCGCTCATGCCGGAAATGAAGGGCATCATGGTGACCGCGAACAGGATCACCGTGTACAACAGAATATGCAGACGCGTGTACTTCTCGCCGTGCGTGTTCGGCAGCATCGGCAGGCCGGCGTTTTCGTAGTCTTTGCGGCGATACAGCGCGAGCGCCCAGAAATGCGGCGGCGTCCACACGAAGATGATCAGCACCAGGATCCAGGCGTCGCCGGGCACGTGGCCGGTGACCGCGGCCCAGCCGAGCGCCGGCGGCATGGCGCCCGAGGCGCCGCCGATCACGATGTTCTGCGGCGTGGCAGGCTTGAGCAGCAGCGTATAGATAACGGCATAGCCGACGAACGTGGCCAGCGTGAGCCACATGGTGAGCGGATTGGCGAACGTATAGAGCGTCCACATGCCGAGGCCGCCGAGCACGGCCGAGAACAGCAGAATCTGCGTGGTGGTGATTTCGCCGCGCGCGGACGGGCGCCACGAGGTGCGGCGCATCTTGGCGTCGATTTTCTGCTCGACGAGGCAATTGATGGCGAACGCCGCGCCGGCCAGCAGCCAGATGCCGACGGTGCCGCCGATCAGGGGCGTCCACGGCACCATGCCAGGCGTCGACAGAAACATGCCGATGACGGCGCAGAACACGGCGAGTTGCGTGACGCGCGGCTTCGTCAGGGCGATGTACTGGGAGACCCGGCTACCGGGCGTTTGGGAGAGTGTTGTGCTGTCCATGTGGAGTCACGCTGGCGCGGCATCGCGCGCAGGGAGCACGGCGCGGCCGGGACGGCTATAAGCGATCCGAAAGTTTAACATAACGAGCAGAAGCAGCAGGATCGCGGCCCCGCCGTTATGCGCGACCGCAATGGGCAACGGCCATTGCAGAACGATGTTCGACAGCCCGGTGATGAACTGGATCAGCACGACCAGCAGCACGCCGTTTGCGGGCCGCCGCAGCGACTCGAAGCGGCGCAGTTTGAGCGTGAACCACGCCAGATACGCGACCACGACGATGGCGAACGTGCGGTGCGTCCAGTGGATCGCCACCAGCGCATCCTGCGTGATCATGTCGCCGTCGCCGGTCATGCCGAGCGCGCGCCACAGATGGAAGCCGTGCGCGAAATCCATCGGCGGGACCCATTGGCCGTTGCAGGTCGGGAAATCCGTGCACGCGAGCACCGCGTAGTTCGTGCTGACCCAGCCGCCCAGCGCGATCTGCGCGATCAGCAGCACGAGACCCGCGATCGCCGCCGCACGCCAGCGCGCGGCCTCGGGCTCGTAAGCGGGCAACGGCGTTTGCCGCGCGGCCAGCCAGCCGAGTGTGCCCAGTAGCGCGAGTCCGAGCAGCAAGTGTGTCGTCACGATGATCGGTTGCAGCTTCATCGTCACGGTCCAGGCGCCGAACGCGCCTTGCACCAGAATCAGCAGCAACAGCGAGGTCGGCCACCACGGCGATACATGCAGCGGGCGTCGCTTGATACGCGCCGTCCACGCGATGAGGGTCTGCGCGATGATCAGCACGCCGATCGCCATCGCGAAGTAACGGTGGATCATTTCGATCCAGGCCTTCGTCATGCTGACCGGTCCGGTGGGCATCGCCTGATGTGCGGCCGTAATCGCCGCATGCGCGATGAACGGCGATGATGTGCCGTAACAGCCCGGCCAGTCCGGACAGCCAAGCCCGGAATCGGTGAGCCGCGTAAAGCCGCCGAACATCACCAGATCGAGCGTGAGGAAGGTGGTGAGCCAGACCAGCTTGCGAAATTTGTTGTCGTCGGCCTTGACCCACACGTAGGACAGCGGCAACAACGCGATACACAAGCCGATCAGAGCCAGTTGCAGTACGAACATCTCTCTTACCTATATTGCGGCGTCAGCCGATGCGCGACCATTTGAGCAGCTTGGTCAGGTCGCCTTTGATCTTGCCGGGGTTCGGATCTTTCGGGAAACGCATCATCAGATTGCCGTTCGGATCGACCAGGTAAATGTGGTCAGTGACTTTGGTGCCGCTATCCGTTGGCAGCCACGCGGACACCTGCGCCGGATCGGCGATCATCATGTCGGTGTCGGGGTAGGCCTTTTGTATCACGTCCGCGACGTTGCCTGCATCGGTGCGCAGCCATACTTCCACGACGCGCTCGCGTTCCGGGCCCTGAGCTGCGCGGATTTGTCGCATGAAGTAGAGCTTGGTGACGCACGCTTTGTCGCACGCGCTGTTGTCGACGGAAATCATCAGCCAGTGGCCGCGCAGCGTGGCGAACTTGATGGGCTTGCCATCCTCGCCGGTGACCGTGAGCGAATCGGGAATCGGGCGTTGCGGTTCGACCAGCGTGCCGTAGCTCGTGGTGCCGCCGGTCGGCCGGATCACGTAGTACGTGAAATACGACACGGCGATCGGTGCGGCGCAGATGATCGCCACTAGCAGCAGCATCCAGCGGCCGCGTTGCCACGAGCCTTTGCCGTTGGGTTGGCCGGGCGTGGCTTGAGACGTTGAGGGTTTGCCGGCTTGCGGCGAACGGGGAGATTGCGTCGACACTACTGGACCTCTATCAATGATTTGCGCGGCTTGTGACTCGAACCCTGGCCACAAACCGCATGTGCTGCGTTACACGCCCGGCGCGTGCTCTTTCTTCGCGGCGCGGCGTGCGGCATACAGGCCGAAGACCAGCGCCGCGGCCGCCATGCCCCACCACTGGAACATGTAGCCATAGTTGCGTTCGACGCCGCTAGTCGGCGCGGGCCAATCGCGCACCAGCTTGTCGCCGTCGTCGCTCAATTGCTGAATCACGAACGATTGCAGCGGCAAGCCGGTTTCCGCGGCGTACGCGGCGACATCCAGATTCTGACGGATCAGTTGATGCTCGGCCGAACCGCCCTGCCCCAACTCGTAAGCGCGCGACGCGTCGGCCCGCGCAATGCCTTCGATTTCGATGTCGCCTTGCGGCGTGGTGTACGGCGCGATGGTCTCGCGGTTGTTCATATTGCGCGGCAACCAGCCGCGATTGACCAGCACGTAACCGCCGTCGGCCAGTTTAAAAGGCATCACGACGTAAAAGCCCGGCTGATCGTTATACGGACGATTATCGAGGTAGACGACCTTGTCCGCGACGAAACTGCCACGCGCTTTCACGCGATGAAACTCGATGTCCTTCAACTGAACCGGCGCGGCGCTCACCGTTTGCGCGGGCGCGTTCTCGAACTGCGTGATGTGCGCTTCGAGCGCTTCCTTCTGATGCGCGCGGTCGCGCTGCCAGAAACCTAGCCGCACCGTCACCACGATCACCAGCAGAATCAACAGCGCGGGAACGAGGCGGAACTTCATCGCGCACGCTCCAACGTCGCCCGCGACGTCACGGGGAACGCACGGCAAACGCAGGCTCGCGGTGCGATAATAAACGTCTTGCCTCTGCGCTTCCTGGTTTCAGCCGGTTCCATGCACATTCTCGTTCCCATCGCCTTCGTCCTGATCATCGCCAGCATGGTGTCGGCGCTGTACTTCATGATGCATGACAAGGGCAAAACCAAGCGGATGGTCTGGTCGCTCGCCACGCGGGTGGGCCTGTCGATCTCGCTGTTCCTGTTCATCCTGTTCGCTCACTGGATGGGCTGGATTCAGTCGACCGGTATTCCTTACGGGCGCTGAGCCCAGCGGAAAAATCTCCACGCCGCCAAACAAAACGCCGCCCTGACAGGGTCGAGGGCGGCGCTGCATAGGTCTTGCATACTGCTCGCGCGCCGCGCCCCGAAGGGCGTGGCGCACATGGCCTGCACACATTCCGGCTTGCCGGTCGGCGCAGGCCGGATTGCGTTACAGCCAGTACACGACGACGTACAGCCCGAGCCACACGACGTCCACAAAGTGCCAATACCAGGCCGCGCCTTCGAACGCGAAGTGATGCTCCGCCGTGAAGTGACCGCGAATCATACGCGCCAGCACGACCGCCAGCATCGTGCCGCCGAGGAACACGTGGAAGCCGTGGAAGCCGGTCAGCAGGAAGAACGTCGAACCATACACGCCCGACGACAGCGTCAGATTCAGTTCGTTGTACGCGTGGAAATATTCAAAGCCTTGCAGGAACAGGAAGCAGACGCCGAGCACGAGCGTTGCAGCCAGCCAGATGATCGCTTTCTTGCGATGATCTTCACGCAACGCGTGGTGCGAGACCGTCAGCGTCGCGCCCGAGGACAGCAGCAGCGCCGTGTTGATGGTCGGCACCGGCCACGGCTGCATCGACTTAAAGGTCGAAACCAGCGCTGCCGGACCGTTGTTCGGCCACACCGCCGAGAAATCCGGCCAGATCAGCTTGTAATCGAGGCTGCCCAATTGATGCAGCGCGATCTCACGCGCATAGAACAGCGCGCCGAAGAACGCACCGAAGAACATCACTTCGGAGAAGATGAACCAGCTCATGCTCCAGCGGTACGACTTGTCGACGTTCTTGCCGTACATGCCGCCTTCCGACTCGGCGATCGCGTCGCCGAACCAGTGCCACAGCGTAAAGAGCAGCCACAACAAACCGGCGACGACGCCGATCGGCGCCCAGTCATGTTCGTTGATCCAGGCCGCAAGCGATCCGAGCATGACCAGCAACCCAACGGCGGCGCTAATCGGATGCCGCGACGGATGCGGTACGAAATAGTACGGGCTCTCGTTTTGACCGCTCATTCTTGATTCTCCACTTCAGTCCAGTTGTTCCGGAATCTCCGGCTGTATCTTCGGCGGCGCGTCGATACCGCACCGCTTCGCTCTAATTCGTGGGCGCTGTTCGCCCGATTCTACGTGTGCGCCTGGCGCTTCACCCTACTACGGCCCGTACGATCAGAATCAGCACCACGATAAAAATTGCCGCGCAGATCAACGCTGCCGCGATCACGTGCAGCGGGTTCAACTGCGTGGCGTCCGCCTCCAGATCGCGACGCTTGCGCACCCCGAAAAACGACCAGAGCACCGCACGCATCGACTGACCAAAACTGCTCTTGCGCGGGCTGCCGCCGTTATCGCTCATCTCTTTTCTTCTTCCTTCGCCTGCGGCGCGAGCCGTCAGGCGGGATTGGCGGCGGTGGCCGCCGCGCGTGTATCCGTATTGGCCGTGGGTGCTGCGCTTCCGGCCGTCGCCGCTGCCGGCGTACTCAATTCAAAGAACGTGTACGACAACGTGATCGTTTTCACGTCTTTCGGCAACTTCGGATCGACCACGAACACCACCGGCAGGCGCTTCGTCTGATTGGCCGTCAACGTCTGCTGCGTAAAGCAAAAACACTCGATCTTCTTGAAGTACTCGGTGGCCTGCTTCGGCGCGTAGCTTGGAATGGCTTGCGCCTGAATCGTGCGCGCCTGTTCGTTGCTCACCTCGTACATCACCGTCGTCACTTCGCCCGGATGCACGTCGAGACTGCGCTGCTCCGGCTTGAAACCCAGCGGGCCGCGCGCGTTCGCATCGAATTCGATCGAAATCGTGCGGCTCATGTCGACCTGCGTATTCTTCGCCTCGCGCACCGTGGCGTCACGCTGTACGAGGTTGTTGATGCCGGTGATCTGGCAGATTGCGCGGTACATCGGCACCAGCGCGAAACCGAAACCGAACATCATCAACGCGACGATGAACAGCTTGATCAGCATCGAACGGTTAAAAGAGCGGTCGGCCTGAGCCGGCGGTTGCGTCGACATCTCAATCCTCAACAAACCTGCACACAGACTTGGATCAGTCCGTCAGGAAAACCACTTCTGATGGATGATGACGCTCGCGAAAAAGACCGCGGCGATCACGAACATCACAAATCCGATACGCCGGTTGCCTGCGCGAATCTGTTCCGGCGTACGTCTTTCCAGTGAATTGCGCGTCATGCTCGACTTTCTGAATACCTGCTTTCGTGACTACCGGTCGACAGCCACCGCTTAGGCGGCTGTCAGGTTCTGGTGGCGATATAACTTGCGGCACCAGAACCCGCTACCTCACCAACTACCGATTATTCGACGGTCGGCGGGTTTTCGAACGTGTGGAACGGAGCCGGGCTCGGCACGGTCCATTCGAGGCCCGTTGCGCCGTCCCACGGCTTGTCGCCCGCCTTTTCGAGTTCGCCGCCGCCACGGTAGGCCGGCAGTGCAACCGCGAACAGGAAGTAGACCTGCGCCAGACCGAAGCCGAACGCGCCGATCGAGATGACCTGGTTCCAGTCCGTGAACTGTGCCGGGTAGTCAGCATAACGACGCGGCATACCTGCGAGACCAACGAAGTGCATCGGCAGGAACGCGAGGTTGAAGAAGAACAGCGATGCCCAGAAGTGGATCTTGCCGCGCGTTTCGTTGTACATCCAGCCGGTCCACTTCGGCGCCCAGTAGTACCAGCCGGAGAACAGCGCGAAGAGCGAGCCCGCCACCAGCACGTAGTGGAAGTGCGCGACGACGAAATAAGTACCGTGATACTGGATGTCGAGCGGGGCCATTGCCAGCATGAGACCCGACAGACCGCCGAACGTGAACACGATCAGGAAGCCGACCGCGAACAACATCGGCGTTTCGAAGCTCAGCGAACCGCGCCACATCGTCGCGACCCAGTTGAACACCTTCACGCCCGTCGGCACGGCGATCAGCATGGTCGCGTACATGAAGAACAGCTGGCCCGTCACCGGCATGCCGGTCGCGAACATGTGGTGCGCCCACACCATGAACGACAGAATCGCGATCGACGAGGTTGCGTACACCATCGAGCTATAGCCGAACAGCGGCTTGCGCGAGAACGCCGGAATCACCTGCGAGACGATCCCGAACGCCGGCAAGATCATGATGTACACCTCGGGGTGCCCGAAGAACCAGAAGATGTGCTGGTACATGACCGGGTCGCCGCCGCCTGCCGCGTTGAAGAACGACGTGCCGAAGTGGCGGTCGAACAGCACCATGGTGATCGCGCCTGCCAGAACCGGCATCACGGCGATCAGCAGGTAGGCGGTGATCAGCCACGTCCACACGAACATCGGCATCTTCATCAGCGTGAGGCCGGGTGCGCGCATGTTCAGGATCGTCACGACGATGTTGATCCCGCCCATGATCGACGAAGCACCCATCAAGTGAACCGCGAAAATCGCGAAGTCCATACCCGGGCCCATCTGCGTGGAAAGCGGCGCATAGAGCGTCCAGCCCGCGGCGGTCGCGCCGCCCGGCGAGAAGAACGAGCCGACCAGCAGGACAGCCGCCACCGGCAGAAGCCAGAAGCTGAAGTTGTTCATGCGGGCAAAAGCCATGTCCGATGCGCCGATCTGCAGCGGCACCATCCAGTTCGCGAAGCCGACGAAAGCCGGCATGATCGCGCCGAACACCATGATCAGGCCGTGCATGGTGGTCAACTGGTTGAAGAACTCGGGACGCATGATCTGCAGGCCCGGTTCGAACAGTTCGGCACGGATCATCAGCGCCATCACGCCCCCGGAGAGGAACATGGTGAACGAGAAGATCAGGTACAGCGTACCGATGTCCTTGTGATTGGTTGCGAACAGCCAACGACGCCAGCCATGCGGCGTTTCGTGAGCATGGTCGCCGTGCACGTGTTCGTGGCCTGCGACTACATCGTGTCCGATGCTAGACATGACAATCTCCTAAAGCGAATACTGCGGTGCTGACCATGAACACGTCAGGCAGCCGGGCTGATCTGAACACGCCGGGCTTCTTTCGCGTCGCTGCCGCCCGTGATCGTTTCCGGCTTCTTCAAAATAATATGGTCTTCGGCAATGCCGGCTGCTTTCAACGCGTCGCGCACGGCTTCGGCGCGGCTCTTCGCGAGCTTCGCGTTGAGGTCGGCGGAGCCGGTGGCGTCGGTGAAGCCCGACAGCGTGAATTTCGCGTCCGGATGCGCCTTCGCGTAGGCCGCAGCCGCGTCGACCGCCGCTTTCGCGTCGGCCGGCAACGTGCTCTTGCCGGTTTCGAAGTAGATGCTCGCCGGCAGTGCCGCTTGCGTTGCCGCGCTGTCCGAAGCTGCCGGTGCCGCCGCTGCCGCGCCCGAGGCGCCGGATGCTGCCGCCGCCCCCGAAGCCGCTTCTGCGCCGCTCGCCGCTGCGCCTGCATCGGCCAGATGGTTGCCGCCTTCCGGCAGCTTGCCGTTACGGGCGTCCGCAACCTGCTTCGGCTGGAGAATGTCGCCGGTGTGGTTGCCCCACGAGTTACGTTCGTACGTGACCACCGAAGCGATTTCGACGTCGTTCAGCGTAGGCGCCCACGACGGCATCGCGTTCTTGCCCTTCAGCACCAGGCTGACGTGCTCGGCGATCGCGCCGTTGGCGATCTTGCTGCCGTCGAGCGCCGGGAATGCGCCCGCGCCCTTGCCGGTCGGCTGGTGGCAGACCGCGCAGTTCGCCGCGTAGACCTTGCCGCCGCGCTCCATCAGCTCGGCCATGGTGTAGGTCTTGTTCGGATCGTCCTGGCCGGCGGCCATTTTCTTCTTCTGCGTGTCGACCCACTTCGCGTAGTCGTCGGCGGACAGCACTTCGACCACCACCGGCATGAACGCGTGTTCCTTGCCGCACAGTTCGGTACAGAAGCCGCGGAACGTGCCGACCTTCTCAGCCTTGAACCACGTGTCGCGCACGAAGCCCGGAATCGCGTCCTGCTTCACGCCGAAAGCCGGCACGTACCAGGAGTGGACCACGTCGTTCGCGGTGGTGATGATGCGGATTTTCTTGTCGACCGGGACGACCAGCGGATTGTCGACTTCCTGCAGATACGTGGTGGAAATCGGCTGGCGGCCATCGGTTTCCGCACGCGGCGTGGCCAGCGTGGACAGGAAGTTGATGCCTTCGCCCGGGCCCTTCACGTAGTCGTAGCCCCATTTCCACTGATAGCCGGTGACCTTGATGGTGACGTCGGCGTTGGTGGTGTCTTTCATCGCGACCACCGTCTTGGTGGCGGGCAGCGCCATCAGCACGACGATGATGAACGGCACGATCGTCCAGATGATTTCGACGGTGGTGCTTTCGTGGAAGTTGGAAGCTTTGTGGCCTTTCGATTTGCGGTGCGCAAAGATCGAATAGAACATCACGCCGAACACGCCGACGAAGATGACCAGGCAAAGAACCAGCATGAACATGTGGAGGCTGAAAAGCTCCTCAGCGATTTTCGTCGCAGGCGGCTGGAGATTGATCTCGTTGACGGCAGGGCCGCCCGGAACATCGCCCACTGCCAGGGCCGCGCCGGCGAAAAGCAGTCCGCTCATCGCCAGCACGCCCATGAGGGCTCGCTTGATTGTTTTCATAGCTTCCTTACCCAAAATTTCCATTCAAACCCTCGACCCCGCTGGCAGGTTGCCTCGCGCTCCCCGTGAACGCCGCGCGACTCCACGCGTCTAAGAAAACGTCTGGGTCGCCCCAGGTTTTCTTCCCCCTTGGAGGGCCCGGCGCCAAGCGCCAGGTTTGGGGGCCCCTAACAACGCGTGAGCCACATACGCAATTCGCCTGCGAACTGCGCGCGCCGATACTGCGCGAGATGTTGCCCGATCATGATCGTCTGCCCGCGCGAGACCAGTTTGATCCGGTCACGCGGTGTTGCGCCCGCCTCGATCCGCACCCAGCGCGGATTGAACTCGAACTGCGTAAGCTGCTCGGCGCTGACCTGCTCGATGACGAGCCGGTTCTGAAACAACCGGATACGCTCGTAATCCACAGCATGACGCGCATATATGGCAAACGCGATGCCCACCGCCAGCAATTCGACACCGGTGAACGGCAACACCAGCCAGGCGCCGACCAGAACCAGCATGAAAGCAATTGCCAACGAGAACAACGCAAGCGACACGTAGAAACATACGAACTGCCGCGGCGATATCGAACAGTTGCGTTTCATCGTCCAGTCTTTGAGAACTGGTTCTGAATCCGCCAGCAGATCTGATGCTCCCATCGCTGCCTCCCGCCGATTGTCTCCAATCGCCGCCCGCGGCCATTGCTCGCAACCATTATTCCGGCCGCTCGATCACCGCTGCGCCATCTTATCTTGCTGCCCTGTGCCTCGGGCCTGCCGCCCCAAATGTGGGAACTCCGGGCGACAAACTGACGCATTATAGGCGCGATCCATAGCATCCACAAGCAAGCCTCTATTGGCCCACAAGCCAGGCGCGACAAGCCTCCGCGCCGTTTTGACGCACCTTTTGCGCGTCTTTTGAAGCGGTAATTTCAGACATAACAGATGTCCTCTTTACCGCCTCGTCGATTCCTCAACGATTCCTCGACGAACCGCGTCCGATGTCCTCGATTCGGACGATCCCATGACCTTCCGCCGTGGTGCGCGGCGCGGCTTTCCATGCGTGTCCGTAGATCACTTCGAAGGTCAGCGCGATCGTGCCGTCGGCACGCCGACGGGCTTCGAGGGCCGCCAGCAAAGCCTTGTGCAGCCGGCGCGCGGCGGCGCTCGACGACGCTTCGCGCTCGAACGGATAGGCGCCCCAGCGGCGCACGTCGGCGAGCAGCGACTGCGGCGACTTATAAGTAATGGTGAGCACTTCCTGGTCCATCACGGGAATCTCGAAGCCGCTTTCGACCAGCATGTCGCCGAGATCGTGCATGTCGACAAAGTCGATCACGTGCTTGCGCGAGGCAACGCCGTGCGCGGCCTCGACTTCGGCGTAAGCGCCACGCAATTCCTTGAGCGAGTCTGGACCGAGCGTGCTGAACATCAGCAGGCCGTTGACTTTGAGCACGCGCTGCCACTCGGGAAACACCAGATCGGGCCGCGAGTGCCAATGGAGCGCCAGGTTGGACCAGATGAATTCGAAGGCGCCGGCCGCGAACGGCAGCGCCGAAAAGTCGGCTTGCGCGAAACGCGGACCGCGGGCGCCGAGCGCTTTGCCGAGCGAGGCCGGCAGAAAGCGCCGCCAGCTCGTGTCGCCGGAATCGTGTTGCAGCGCGCGCGTGAGCATGCCTTGCGACAGGTCGGAGCCGAACACCGGCGCTTCGGGAAAGCGCTCGCGCAAAGCGGGGATGTCTTCGCCCGCACCGCAGCCGGCGTCGAGCACGCTCGCCGGCGTGACCTTGATGTAGTCGAGCCGCTCGCGCATGCGTTGCGCGATTTCACGAGGCAGGAACGCGACGTCGCTGAACGTCGCTGCGCGGCGGTCGAAGATCCGCCGGAGACGCCGGGAATCATAGGCCGGACGGCCTGATTGAGCGGGAGTTGGGGACATGGGTGTCGTGCTGGCGTGGAGCAGGAAGTATACTCGCTCGCTTCCTTCCATTCAGCGTGAGAGGCTTCGCGGGCGGTCCAATCATGCCATTCCGACCCAATTCGTCATTTTCCGGCGGCAGATTCGCGCGTTTCGCGCGCACCTTGCAATCGGCCTGGCCGCGCGCGATGCACGCCGCGTTGCCGAACTTCTGCGCGTTATGCGGCAATTTGTCGCATACCACGCTGTGCGCCGGTTGCGACGAAGCCTACTGGAACGAAAGCCGGTTGCGCTGCACCGTCTGCGCGGTGCCCTTATCCAGCTCGCGATGGGCGGCGCGCACGCAATATCGCTGTGCGGATTGCATCGGCGAGCCGCCGCCGTTCGACGCGACCTTTGCCCTCGCCGACTATCGGGCGCCGCTCGACACGTTGGCGCTCGGCCTGAAATTCCGCGCCCGGCTGATGCTGGCGCGCGAGTTCGCACAACGGCTCGCACGTCTTGCACAGGACTCCTGGCAAGACCTTGCTGAATGGCCGGATGTGATCGCGCCCGTGCCGCTTGCAAGCAAACGTCTCACCGAGCGCGGCTACAACCAGGCTTGGCAAATCGCGGTGCCGCTGGCCCGCGCGCTGGATGTACGCAGCGACGCGACCTTGCTGAATCGCGTGATTCACACCGCGCCGCAATCGCGGCTCGATCTCGACGCCCGCCGCCTGAACGTGGGCCGCGCTTTCAAGGTCGCCGGGTCCGTGCAAGGGCTGCACGTCGGCATCGTCGACGATGTGATGACGACCGGCGCCACGCTCGAAGCGCTGGCGCGCACGCTCAAGGCAGCCGGCGCGCGGCGGGTCACCAACTTCGTCGCGTTGCGCACACCGAAAAACTAGTCTCCACCTGAGTTCACCATGTTCAATGTCGTTCTCGTAGAACCGGAAATCCCGCCGAACACCGGCAACGTGATCCGCCTGTGCGCCAACACCGGCGCCCGGCTGCATCTGATCGAGCCGCTCGGCTTTCCGCTCGACGACGCCAAGTTGCGCCGCGCCGGCCTCGACTATCACGAGTACGCGCAGATGAACGTGCACGCTGACTGGGCGGCGTTCATCGCCAAGGAATCGCCGGACCCGGCGCGCATGTTCGCCTTCACCACGCGCGGCTCGGGCCGCTTTCACGAGCACGCGTTTCAATCCGGCGACTGGTTCGTGTTCGGCGCCGAAACGCGCGGCCTGCCCGACTCGGTGCTCGACCAGTTCGCCAACGAGCAACGCGTGCGCCTGCCCATGCGTCCGGGCAACCGCAGCCTGAATCTATCGAATACCGTCGCGGTCGTGGTGTTCGAAGCGTGGCGTCAGACCGGCTTCGAAGGCGGCGCCTGACCGCGTTTCAATTCGGCCTCGTAGCGCGCCAACATGGCGTCGTCGAAACAGGCGAACACCACCTGTTCGATTTGCGGCATGCGCGGCAAAGTGTCGAGCACCGTGCCGACCGCAATTCGCACGGCCTCGTCAGCGGGAAAATGGTAGATGCCGCAACTAATCGCGGGGAACGCGATGCTTTTGCACTGCGCCTCGCGCGCCACCTCGAGCGAGCGCTGATAGCAGGACGCGAGCAAGTCGGCCTCACCATGCGTCCCGCCACGCCAGACCGGGCCGACGGCATGAATCACATGTTTAGCCGGCAGACGGTAGGCGCCGGTCAGCTTCGCGTCGCCGGTCGCGCAACCGCCCAACGTTTCACATTCGCGCAGCAAATCCTTGCCGGCCGCGCGATGAATCGCGCCGTCCACGCCGCCTCCGCCCAATAGCGACGTATTCGCGGCGTTGACAATCGCATCCACGGCGAGCGTGGTGATGTCGACCACGCGTGCTTCCAGCGTGCAACGATTGAATCTGAGCATGGGAACCTCGCTGATCCGAAGCGTCGATAAAAACGTGGACAGCGATAGCGGGCAGCCGTTCAGCGCTTTTGCGCGCCAAACGGCTGAAAGACAAGGCTTATTCAGCTTTGGAGTCGCGCCGCAGCAGGGCGCTGACGGCGTCGCGCGGCGCCACGCCGTCGAACAGCACGGCACAGACCGCCTGCGTGATCGGCATCTCGATGGCATGCGCGCGAGCAATCGCCAGGACCGCTTGCGCGCAACGCACGCCTTCGGCCACGTGACCGAGGGCGCCGAGAATATCGTCGAGCGTGCGGCCCGCGGCGAGTTGCAGGCCGACCGTGCGATTGCGCGACAGATCGCCGGTTGCGGTCAGGATCAGATCGCCCAGGCCGGTCAAACCGGTGAACGTTTCCGCCCGTCCGCCGAGCGTCACGCCGAGGCGCGACATTTCAGCGAGGCCGCGCGTGATCAGGGCCGCGCGTGCGTTCAGACCGAGGCCGAGGCCGTCGGCGATGCCCGTTGCAATGGCCAGCACGTTTTTCACCGCGCCGCCCACTTCCACGCCGACGACGTCGTCGCCGGTATAGATGCGCACGGCGCCATGATGAAACGCGGCGACCGTACGCTCGCGGCACGCCGCCGACGCGCTCGCGATGGTCAGCGCGACCGGCAAGCCCTGCCCGACTTCGCGCGCAAAGCTCGGACCGGACAACACGCCGTTACTGCCGTGCTCCGGCAATTCGGCCGCGACCACCTGATGCGGCATCAACTGTGAATCGGCTTCAAAACCTTTGCACAACCACACCACATGCGCCGGCACTTTACCCGCATCGCGCATGGCCTGAAACAAACCGCGCAGTCCGGCGACGGGCGTCGCCACGACGCATAACGCATCGTCGGCGAGCGCGTGGTCGAGCGCCGCGTTCAGATCGGCTTCATAGCGAAGCGCCGGCGGCAAAGCAACGCCCGCCAGATAGCGGGCGTTTTCGTGCGAAGCGGAGAGATCGGCAATGAGCGCAGGCTCGCGCGCCCACAACACCGTGTCGTGCCGTACGGCCAGATGGCCGGCGAGGGCTGTGCCCCACGCGCCGGCGCCAAGGACAGCAACCTTCATAGCCGGCACTGCCTGCGGCACTTTAGTGCGTGACGCCGTTTTGCGCCGCGCCGTCCTGGCCACCCATCTGCGCGAGGCGTTGCTCGTACAGCGCCTGGAAATTGATCTCGGCGAGGTGGATCGGCGGGAAACCGGCGCGAGTGATCGCGTCGGCGATGTTCGAGCGCAGGTACGGGAACAGGATGGTCGGGCAGGCAATGCCGACCAGCGGATCGATCTGCTCAGCCGGAATGTTGCGGATGTCGAAAATGCCGGCTTGCTTGGCTTCGATCAGGAACGCAACCTTGTCCGACACCTTGGCCGTGACCGTGCCCGTGACGAGGATTTCGAACACGGTGTCGGCGAGGCGCTCGGCCTTCACGTCGACTTCGACTTCGACCGAGGGCATTTCCTGCTCGAGGAAGATGCCCGGCGAATTCGGCTGCTCGAGCGACATGTCCTTCAGGTAGATGCGCTGGATGTTGAAGAACGGCTGGTTATTCTCGTCGGACATGATGAAGTGATTCCCTGATAGGTATGCATGGCGGCGGCCCATGCTTGCATGGGCCGCCAGATCGTTGCGGCGCGCCGCCCGCCCTGAAGAGGCGAGGCCGCGCCGGCTTGGTGTTCATCCGCCCTGCTCACGCGCCCGCGGGCGCGCGAATTCAGGCGGTTGCTTCGAGCAGCGGCATCAAACCGCCCGCGCGATCGAGCGCTGAGAGGTCATCGTACCCGCCCACATGCGTCTCGCCGATGAATACCTGCGGCACCGTGCGGCGACCGGTCCGGGTCATCATTTCCTCACGACGGGCCGGGTCTTTGTCGATCAGTACCTTTTCAACGTGCTCGACGCCGCGCGACTTTAAAAGACGTTCGGCCATCTGGCAATACGGGCACACCTGGGTGCTGTACATGATCACTTTGTTCACTTCGCTGCTCCTTGTTTCACAACCGGCATGCCGGCTTTCTGCCAGGCGTCGACACCGCCTTCGAGAACATGGACTTCCGCATAACCTGCATCCTGCACGATACGCGCTGCCTTGTTCGACTGCTGGCCGGTCTGGCATACCAGCAGCACCGGGTTGCTCTTGTTTTTCACGAGTTGCGCGACTTTCGCCTGCAACTCTGCAAATTCAAGGTGCCGTGCCGCGGGCAAATGCCCTTTGGCGTAGTCGGCGGACGGACGCAGATCGATGACCGCCGCATTGCGCCGGTTGATCAGTTGCGTGGCTTCAGCGGCCGAGAGGCCGCCACGGCCGCGCCGGCTGATCGTCGGCCACAGCAGCAACCCACCGGAGATGAGGACGATCGCGATCAGTACAAGGTTTGTGTAATCAGTGAAAAACTTCACGGAAAATCCGCCGAAAAAGGGAGAAATCGGAAAGGGCAATCCAGCCATTATAAAATAACCATCTGACGCGATGGCGGCGCTCCTCTAGAGGACCTCCGCGGCGCTTGACGGCTTCTTCACTACCGACCGGCAATCTCATGTACAAACTCGTTCTCATCCGCCACGGCGAATCGACGTGGAACAAGGAAAACCGCTTCACGGGCTGGGTCGACGTCGACCTTACCGAGCAGGGCAACAATGAGGCGCAGCAAGCGGGCGTGCTGCTGAAGGAATCGGGCTACACGTTCGATATCGCCTACACATCGGTGCTCAAGCGCGCGATCCGCACCTTGTGGCACGTGCAGGACAAAATGGATCTGATGTACCTGCCGGTGGTGCATTCGTGGCGTCTGAATGAACGCCACTACGGCGCGCTGTCGGGGCTGAACAAGGCGGAAACGGCCGCCAAGTTCGGCGACGAGCAGGTGCTGGTCTGGCGCCGCAGCTACGACACGCCGCCGCCGGCGCTCGAACCGACGGACGAGCGCGCACCGTACGACGATCCGCGCTACGCCAAGGTGCCGCGCGAGCAACTGCCGCTCACCGAATGCCTGAAAGACACGGTCGCGCGCGTTCTGCCCCTGTGGAACGAGTCGATTGCGCCGGCCATCAAGTCGGGCCGCAAGCTCGTGATCGCGGCCCACGGCAACTCGATCCGCGCACTGGTGAAATACCTGGACAATATTTCGGACGACGACATCGTCGGCCTGAATATTCCGAACGGCGTGCCGCTCGTCTATGAACTCGACGAAAACCTGAAGCCTATCAAGCACTACTATCTGGGCGACCAGGAAGCGATCGCCAAAGCGCAGGCCGCCGTCGCCAAGCAGGGTAAGGCGGCGGGCTGATCTGCCATCTTGCCGCCATGCTGCTGTCAGAAATGCAGCGCAATGGCGGCAAAAGGGCCGCGCCGCCCGGCAAGACACACCGGTCAGCGCGGCTCACGTCATTTGCGAGCGCCCTTCTGGCCGCCATCAGTCCGTTACGGCACATTACTTCATCGTTGTGCGCGCAATCCCACGAACCGGGCCCGGCGCGTGCTGTCGAATCACGATTGGCTGCGCCGCGCCCTGAGTTGGCGGGTGTGCAGTTATACTTGTCCGTCCCCATCTCTATCGACGCTGCCACGCGCTTCCGACCGCAACAGACTCTATGCGAAAGAACCTGAAAAATATCGGCCTGATTGCCGCGGGCCTTGCTACCGGTGTATTTGCCACCCTGCAACTCTCGGCTTCGGCCCAGCAACCCGCCAGCGCAGCGTCGAACGCTGTTGCACCGCTGCCGCTGGACCAGCTCAGGCTCTTTGCCGAAGTCTTCGGGCAAATCAAGCACGAGTACGTCGAACCGGTCGACGATAAAAAGCTTCTCACCGCCGCCATCAAGGGCATGGTGTCGAGCCTCGACCCGCACTCGTCGTATCTCGACAAGACCGATTACGAAGAACTGCAGGAGCAGACCAAGGGTCGCTTCGCCGGTCTCGGCATCGAAATTTCGTCAGAAGACGGATTGATCAAGGTGATTTCGCCAATCGAGGATACGCCCGCGTTCCGCGCCGGCATCCGTCCGGGTGACCTGATCACGCGTATCAACGACAAACCCGTGCGCGGCATGACGCTCGACCAGGCGGTCAAGCAGATGCGCGGCGACCCGGGCACCAAGGTCACGCTCACGATCTTCCGCAAGACCGACGACCGCACGTTCCCGCTCACCGTCACGCGCGCAATCATCAAGGTCCAGTCGGTCAAGATGAAGATCCTCGCGCCGGGCTACGCCTATGTGCGGGTAACCAGCTTCCAGGAGCGCACCACGCCTGATCTGGCCGCGAAACTGCAAGACATCGCGCGTCAGCAGCCGAATCTGAAGGGCCTCGTGCTCGACCTGCGCAACAACGGCGGCGGTCTGCTGCAAAGCGCAGTCGGCGTGGCCGGCGCGTTCCTGCCGCCGAATTCGGTTGTGGTGTCCACCAACGGCCAGATTCCGGATTCGAAACAGGTCTATCGCGACACCTACGACAACTACCGCCTGCAATCCTTCGACAGCGATCCGCTGAAAGACGAAGCGCCGATCTTCAAGACCGTGCCGATGATCGTACTGACCAACGCGTACTCCGCGTCGGCGTCGGAAATCGTCGCGGGCGCGCTGCAGGATCAGCATCGTGCGCTGATCGTCGGCAAGACTACGTTCGGCAAGGGTTCGGTGCAGACCGTGCGCCCCATGACGGCCGACACCGCGCTACGTCTGACCACGGCGTACTACTACACGCCGAGCGGCCGTTCGATCCAGAACAAGGGCATCCGTCCTGACATCGCGGTCGATCAATACGCAGAAGGCGATCCGGACGACGCACTCGTCACCCGCGAAGTCGACTACTCGAATCACCTTGCGAACACGCAAGACCCGAACGAGAAGAAGGAAGCGGAACAGCGCGAACAGGAACGCATGGACCAGTTGCGCCAGCTCGAAGAGCAGAACGATAAGAAGACGCCGGAACAGCGTCAGAAGGATCGTGAGCGCAAGCCGGTGGAATTCGGTTCGACCGACGACTTCATGCTGCAACAGGCTCTGAACAAGCTGGAGGGCAAGCAGGTGCAGGAATCGAAGTCGCTGACCGAGCGCCGTCTCGCGCAGAACAAGCCGGCCACGTCGGCGTCCGCGCCGGTCGCGGTGAAGCCGACGCAACCGGTGCCGGGCGCATCGGGCCCGGTGCCGGCGCCTGCTTCGCAAAGCAACTAAGCAGCAAAACCTGACGTGTCTTCGCAGCGGAACATGCTGCGAAGACACGCTGTCATACCCGGCACCAGCAAGAACACCCGCTCCCGGCGCGATTAAAATATCGAAAACGCGCACGGCAGGCCCATCGGTCCTGCATCTCAGCGCGCGACACATTCACGCGCCCCGCCATGAACGACGATCAACTCCTTCGCTATTCCCGCCACATCCTCGTCGATGAAATCGGTATCGAGGCGCAGCAGCGCTTTATCGACGCGCACGCGATCATCGTCGGCGCTGGCGGCCTGGGTTCGCCCGCTGCGATGTATCTGGCGGCGGCCGGCGTCGGCCGCTTGACACTCGTCGATGCCGATACGGTCGACCTGACCAACCTGCAGCGGCAGATCCTGCACGTGACGGCGTCCGTCGGACGCAAGAAGGTGGAGTCCGGGCGCGACACGATCGCACAGATCAATCCCGAGGTCGTGGTGAACGCGGTGGCCGAGCGCGTCGACGACGCGTGGCTCGACGCGCACGTGCCGAATGCGACCGTCGTGCTCGATTGCACCGACAACTTCGCGACGCGCCATGCGATCAACCGCGCCTGTGTTAAGCACGGCGTGCCGCTGGTGTCGGGCGCGGCGTTGCGCTTCGACGGCCAGATCAGCACCTTCGATTTCCGCGACCAAGCTTCGCCCTGCTATGCCTGCGTATTTCCCGAGGACCAGCCGTTCGAGGAAGTCGCGTGCTCGACCATGGGCGTGTTCGCGCCAACGGTCGGCATCGTCGGTTCGATGCAGGCCGCCGAAGCGCTCAAGGTGATCGGCGCAATCGGCACGCCGTTGCTTGGCCGCCTGATGATGCTCGATTCGCTGCGGATGGAGTGGACCACGATGCGCGTCGCGCGCCAGCCGGATTGCCCGGTATGCGGGCAGACGCACACGGCTTGACGCCAGCGCCTCAACCGCACGCTAAAACAGAAACGCCGCACAACGTGCGGCGTTTCTTTATCTGACGGAGCGAACGCGGCGACTCAGGCCAGCATCACGCGCTTGAGGGCAGCCTGCACTTCTTCCGGTTCGAACGAAGCCAGCACATCCGCCACCGGCTTCTCCAGCGTCTTCAGATGCGAGCGCAGCACTTCCTGCTTGACCACCAGCAACTGGCTCGGATGCATCGAAAATTCGGTGAGGCCCATGCCGAGCAATAGACGCGTCAACGCCGGATCCCCCGCCATCTCACCACACACCGAAACCGGCACGCCGGCCCGCTTCGCTTCGCGCAGCGTGAACGCGATCAGATGCAGCACGGCCGGATGCAGCGGGTCGTACAGATGCGCGACCGAGTTGTCCGCGCGATCGATCGCGAGCGTGTACTGGATCAGATCGTTGGTGCCGATCGACAGAAAATCGAGCCGCTTCAGGAAGAGCGGCAACGCGATCGCGGCGGCTGGGATCTCGATCATCGCGCCGACCTGCACGTTCGGATCGTAGGCCATGCCCGCGTCGTCGAGCTGGCGCTTGGCTTCGCGAATCAGATCGAGCGTCTGGTCGATTTCCTGCGCATGCGCGAGCATCGGAATCAGAATCTTCACCGAGCCGAACGCCGACGCGCGCAGAATCGCGCGCAACTGCGTGAGGAACATCTGCGGCTCGGAGAGGCTCCAGCGAATCGCTCTCAGCCCCAAGGCCGGGTTCGCTGCGGTTTCGTAGCCGTCGCCCCCGCTCATCGAATCGAGCGGCTTGTCGGCGCCCACGTCGATCGTGCGGATGGTGACCGGCAGGCCGTTCATCAACTCGACCGCGCGACGGTACGCGCCGAACTGCTCTTCCTCTTCCGGCAAACGGTCCTTGTGATTCATGAACAGGAACTCGGTGCGGAACAGGCCGACGCCCGTCGCACCCGCGTCGATCGCGGCGAGCGCGTCGTCCGGCAACTCGATGTTCGCGCACAGTTCGATGCGGGTGCCGCACAGCGTCTGCGTGGGCGAAAACTTCAGCCGCTGCAGCTTGCGCTGTTCGAGCGCTTTCTCGCTCTGCCGATATGAGTACTCTTCCAGCACGATCGGCGCGGGGTCGACGATCACAATGCCGTGATCGCCGTCGACGATGATCAGGTCGTCCTGACGAATCAGCGCGCTCGCGTGCTGCACGCCGACCGCGGCCGGAATGCCCAGGCTGCGCGCGACGATCGCCGTATGCGACGTGCGGCCACCGAGGTCCGTGACGAAACCCTGAAACGTCTGGGTCTTGAACTGCATCATGTCGGCCGGCGCGATGTCGTGGGCGACCACGATCATCTCGTCGCAGGCGCCGTGCACGCCAGCGCCCAGCGCCACCGACGCACCGGCAAGCGCCTTCAGCACGCGCTCCACCACCTGTTCGATGTCGGCTTTGCGCTCGCGCAGGTACTCGTCTTCGATATCGTCGAAATGACGCGACAGGCGCTCGAGTTGTTCGGTCAGCGCCCACTCCACGTTGTAGCGGCGCGTGCGGATCAGGTCGAAGGTTTCCTGCACGAGCATCGCATCGTTCAGGATCATTGAATGAACGGTGATGAACGCGCCCATTTCACTGGGCGCGTCCGCGGCGAGATCGGCGCGCAGCGTGTCGAGCTCTTGATGCACGTGTTGCTGGGCCGCGCGAAAGCGTTCGATCTCGCTCTCGATCTGGGCGGGTTCGATCAGATAGTGGTCTACGTCAAGTGCAGCCGGGGCGATCAGATAAGCCCGCCCGATGGCGATACCGCGTGACACGGGAATTCCATGCAGCGTGAAGGACACGCGCACCTCCTCTAGTTGTGTAATGCCGCGGCAAACCGCTGCAATGCTCTCAGACACTGGTCGTCATTATAAATTCCGCGCCCTTTGCAGGTGCGCTGGGGCTGTGTGCAGTGCAGCACGAAATACCGTAAGCAGCCGTAGTGATGCGCCTTCATCCGTCTCGCGTTTCGGCAATGCGAATCCTGCATGTGCGTCTCGACGCGCGCGCCCTCACGCGCGTTTCGTCTAGCCATTGTCACGCGCTAAAAAAAACGCCGCGGACAACCGCGGCGTTTTTGCTCATCGCAACGTGGACGCGTTAGCTCACTGCCCTTCGCCGAATTTATCGGCAATCAGTTTCAACAATGCGTCCATCGCTTCTTTTTCGTCGGAGCCTTCCGTTTCGATCAGCACCGTGCTGCCGATGCCCGCGGCCAACATCATCACACCCATGATGCTCTTGGCATTGATGCGGCGGCCATTGCGGCTCATCCAGATTTCCGCCTGGTAGTTGCCCGCGAGTTGCGTCAACTTGGCCGACGCGCGCGCGTGCAGCCCCAGCTTGTTCACAATAGTCGTTTCCTGTTGCAGCATGTGATGGTCCGAAGCGCGGGTAAGTGTTGTGAAAAGTGAAACTGCTAAGCGGTTGCAATGCGTTTGACACCCTGACACGCCGGCCGAGCTACTTACAAGCCAGCCGAGTCGGCTTTCTGCGTCAGGTCCGCGTCGGCCGGCAAGGCCGGCAAGCACGCGCCACCGCACGCCGCATCGGGCGGCAGAGCCGGCAAACAGTCGCCGGACTCCGCAGTCGGCGCGACGGGCGCCGGGGTCGCCGGTCCGATCGCATGCACGCCCTTGGTAGCGCCGGCGAGTGCCTTGTCGACCAGCGTGTCGAGCGGCGTGGCGCGATAACAGACTGCGCGCACCAGCATCGGCAAGTTGACGCCGCACAGTACGCGCACGTCCGGCAGCGACGCGAGCCGGCCGGCGATATTCGCCGGAGTGGCGCCGAACATATCCGTGAGGACGAGCGCGCCGTTTTCTTCCTTGAGGCGCTCGATTTCCGAGTTCGCAAACGCAACCTGCTGTGCGGGATCACAATCCGGCGATACGTCGATTACGCCGATGCGAGCCGGCAAGCCACCATAGATGTGCGAAATACAATCGCGCAACGCGGTGGCGAACGGAGCGTGCGCAATGATCAGAATGCCTGCCATGTCAGCCTTACTGCAAAAGAACGGCCCCGAACCGTGGACCGGGCCCAAGCCCGGTTCGTCAGCGCCCTCTGCCGGCCGTGGGCCATGAGGGCCGGAACGCATCGTTTGACGAGCGGCCCGCCGCGCATGGCCTCGTGCCTGCGCCAGCGAAACACTGCTCGCCTACAGTCCGCAAACCATGCCTGTGACACCCGTCAGGTGCCAGCGACTGCGCCTGGCGCGGAGGAGCGGGCATTGTATCAGGCTCATTTTCGCGCCAAATCCGGCGTGCTGCGTGATGCGGATTTACTACACAGTTTGGGGGACATGGCGGGCATTCAAGTGCCGCCAATCGGCCGCGCCATCAAGCCGCCGCGCGCTCCAAGGCGTCGATGAACATGGCGGCGACGTCGAAGCCGGTTTGATCCATGATCTCGCGGAAACACGTCGGGCTCGTCACGTTCACTTCGGTCAGCCAGTCGCCGATCGCGTCCAGCCCCACCAGCACCAAACCGCGCGCGGCCAGCACCGGCGCCAGCGTATCGGCGATCTTGCGGTCATGCTCGGTCAGCGGACGCGCCACGCCGAGGCCACCGGCCGCGAGATTGCCGCGCACTTCATTGCCCTGAGGAATACGCGCGAGCGAATACGGCACGGCTTCACCACCGATCAGCAGGATGCGCTTGTCGCCCTCCTTGATCTCGGGGATGAATTTTTGCGCCATCACCGAACGCGCGCCATCGTGACTCAGCATTTCGATGATCGAACCGAGGTTCATGCCGTCGGCCTTCACGCGAAACACGCCCATGCCGCCCATGCCGTCGAGCGGCTTCAGGATCACGTCGCCGTGCTCCTCATGGAAGGCGCGCAAACGGGTTGCGTCGCGCGTAACCAGCGTGGGCGCCACGAACTCCGCGAACTCGCCGATCGCGAGCTTTTCCGAGTGATCGCGAATCGCCTGCGGTTTGTTGAAGATGCGCGCGCCGCCGCGTTCGGCCATTTCGAGCAGCCAAGTCGACGTGACGTATTCCATGTCGAACGGCGGGTCTTTGCGCATCACCACGGCGCTGAAGCTCTTGAGCGTGCGCGGTGCGGCCGGTTCGGCGTCGTACCAGACTTCGCGATGCAGATCGGTGACGTCGCCGACAATCGCAAAGCGCTGCACGTTCGCCTCGACGTCGCCCCCCGTCCACGCCAGATGCTTCGGCTCACACGTGTACACCACGTGACCGCGGCGCGCCGCTTCGGCCATCATCGCGTAGGTCGAGTCTTTGTAGATCTTGAATTGCGTGAGCGGATCGGCGATGAAAAGAATGTCCATGAAGGTCCCGGTGCGCCCTGACGGGCTTGGCATTGATCGTAAATATAGTCGTTGAAAATGGCGATGGCGGCACGCATGCCGCCATCGACCACTCAAGGTGGGCTTAGACCTGAATCGCTTCCGGATCGGTCTTTTCCAGTTCCACCGATGCGGCCAGCAGTCCGAGCCGCGCCACCACGCCGTACATATAGAAGCGGTTCGGCGGCGCCGCGCCGGGCTTGGCGTGCGCGTCGGGCAGCGCCGTATGCTCGAAGCCGAGCGGCACGAAGTGCATGCCCGGCGCGTTCAGATTCTGATCGCGCTCGCGGCTGCCGTGCACGCGATAGAAGCCGCCCACCACATAGCGGTCGATCATGTACACGACCGGCTCGGCCACTTCTTCCCCGATGCGCTCGAAGGTGTACACGCCTTCCTGCACGATCACGTCATGCACTTCGAGGCCGTCTTTGGTCGCGGCCATCTTGGCGCGTTCGCGCTTGGTAAGCGCGGCGACTTCCGACGCGTCGTGCACGGTCATCACACCCATGCCGTACGTGCCCGCATCCGACTTGATGACGACATACGGTTTTTCGGAGATGCCGTACTCGCGATACTTCTTGGCGATCTTCTTCAGCACCCCGTCGATCGCGTCCGTCAGCGCTTCCTCGCCGGTGCGCTCCTGGAAGTCGACGCCTTCCACGTGCGCGAAGTACGGATTGATCATCCACGGATCGATCTCGACCATCTTCGCGAACTTTTTCGCGACGTCGTCGTAGCAGGAAAAATGCGTCGATTTACGGCGCACGGCCCAGCCCGCATGCAGCGGCGGCAGCAGATACTGCTCGTGCAGATTTTCGAGCACGGGCGGAATGCCGCCCGACAGATCGTTATTCAGCAGAATCGAGCACGGGTCGAAATTCTTCAGGCCGAGGCGCCGCTGCGAGCGCTCGAGCGGTTCGAGCACGAGCTTCTGGCCGTCGGAGAGGGCGATCGTGACCGGCCCGTTGATGGTTTCGTCGAGCGTGCCGAAACGCACGTTCAAGCCGGCCTGGCGCATGATCGCGGCCAGACGGGCGACATTCTCGAGATAAAAGGCGTTGCGCGTGTGGCGTTCGGGAATCACCAGCAGGTTCTTGGCGTCCGGGCAGATCTTCTCGATCGATGCCATCGCGGCCTGCACGGCGAGCGGCAACACTTCCTGCGGCAGATTGTTGAATGCGCCGGGAAACAGATTGGTGTCGACCGGCGCGAGCTTGAAGCCCGCGTTGCGCAGATCGACGGAACAGTAGAACGGCGGCGTGTGCTCCTGCCATTCGAGCCGGAACCAGCGTTCGATGGCGGGGGTAGCGTCGAGGATCTTCCGCTCAAGATCGAGCAGCGGGCCGTTTAACGCCGTAACTAGGTGCGGAACCATTGATCACTCGCAGACTGGAGAAAAAAGATTGTAGAGCAAATGCTTTGTCCATTTGGGGACGGTTTCTCCATTCGCAAGCGGACGCGAATGCATTCTCGCTATCGCCATGATAGGCGGGGAAAACTACCGTTTACAAGATAGCCCGCAAGAAAAAAGCCCGCCATGAAGGCGGGCCAAAATCGCTGCGCTTATTCGTGATCCAGCGAGCCCGGGAGCGCGGGCTCGCCGTGCGTTGCTTATTCGACGTGTTCGCCGTGCAGCGTCACGTCCAGACCTTCGCGTTCCTGTTCTTCGGTCACTCGCAGGCCCATCACCATGTCGATCACCTTCAGCAGGATGTAGCTCACCACACCGCTGTAGATCAGCGTCGTCAGCACGCCCTTGGCTTGCAGGATCACGCTGCCGTCCGCGCCGCCGATGTCCTTCACCGCGAACACACCGGTCAGCAGCGCACCCACGATACCGCCGATGCAGTGCACGCCGAACGCGTCGAGCGAGTCGTCGTAACCGAGCTTGTGCTTGAGCCACGTTGCCGACCAGAAGCAGACCACGCCTGCCACGATACCGATCACCAGCGAACCCGCCATACCGACGAAGCCCGAAGCCGGCGTGATCGCCACGAGACCCGCCACTGCGCCCGACACGATACCGAGCACCGACGGCTTACCCTTGGCTGCCCATTCGGCGAACATCCATGCGAGTGCTGCTGCCGCCGTTGCCACTTGCGTGGCGAACATCGCGAAACCGGCACGGCCGTCAGCCGCCACTGCCGAACCCGCGTTGAAGCCGAACCAGCCTACCCACAGCATGGCGCCACCGATCAGCGTGAGCGTCAGGTTGTGCGGCGCCATCGCTTCCTTGCCGTAGCCGACACGCTTGCCGAGCACCAGAGCGCAGACCAGCGCTGCGATACCGGCGTTGATGTGCACCACCGTGCCGCCTGCGAAGTCGAGGATGCCCGCGCTAGCCAGCCAGCCGGTCGGTTCCCACACCATGTGAGCGATCGGCGAGTAGACGATGATCGACCACAGCGTCATGAACACCAGCATGGCCGAGAACTTCATACGGTCGGCAAACGCGCCCGTGATCAGCGCCGGGGTAATGATCGCGAACGTCATCTGATAGACGACGTAGACCGTTTCCGGGATCGTCGGCGCGAGGTGGCTGACGGTCAGTGTCGTGGCCTTGTCGCCCTTGATGTAGTTCATGCCCGACATGAAGAAGCGCGAGAAGCCGCCAATGAACGATCCGCCAGGCGTGAAGGCGAGGCTGTAGCCCACCACGACCCAGATGATCGACACGAGGCAGGTGATCGCGAAGCTTTGCATCAGGATCGCGAGCACGCTCTTCTTGCGGACCATGCCGCCGTAAAACAGCGCCAGACCCGGAATCGTCATGAACAGCACGAGCGCGGTGGAGGTCAGCATCCAGGCCGTGTCGCCCGAATTGATCTTCGACGAATCGACCGAGAACGGCGCGGTCGGGGCAGCCGGCGCAGCGTCCGATGCTGCGGGTGCGGCGGCAGCCGCGCTGGCAGCCGGTGCGGCGGATGCGTCAGCGGCCGGTGCCGAGGCCGCGGCGGCAGCAGGTGCTGCCGAAGCGTCCGGCGCCGGCGCGCTCGCCGTCGTATCGGAAGCAGCGGCCGAGGCGGCTGCGGGGGCGGAAGCGTCGTCCGCGAGGGCGGCGCCGATACCGCCCGCGAGCAGCGAACCGGCCATCAGCAAGGACATCATTAATTTGCGCATCTTTCGTTTCCTCTTGTCGCTATCTGTGTCGCTATCTTTTGGTATTACAGAGCGTCCGCGCCGGTCTCCCCGGTACGGATCCGAATCACTTGTTCGATCGGCGTGACGAAGATCTTGCCGTCGCCGATCTTGCCGGTGCGTGCCGCGCGTTCGAGCGCCTCGATCGCCTGGTCGACGATGTCGTCCGAGACAGCGGCCTCGATCTTCACCTTCGGGAGAAAATCGACGACGTATTCAGCGCCGCGATACAGCTCCGTATGGCCCTTCTGGCGACCGAAGCCTTTGACTTCTGTCACCGTGATGCCCGAGACGCCGATGGCCGACAAGGCTTCGCGCGCCTCATCGAGCTTGAACGGCTTGATGATTGCGGTAATGAGTTTCATGAAATCCCTCGCTTAGTTGCGTAACCCGTTTGCGTAACCCGTGTTGCCTGACTTTCGTTGCGTAACTCTCGTGCGTTCCCGTAGCACGTTCGCGTGGTCTCGTTCCGCTGCCGGTAAAAAGGCGCCGGCAGTGCGCGCGGGGCAGTAACAGCAACTCGCATGCCATGTTGTGTCAGACTGCGCACCGTGGCTGTGGCAAAAGGGGCGCAAGCCGCCCTGGCCGGACGGCCAACGTTGGCGGGGGCACGCTGGCGCGGCGTATGGATCGTTGCTAGAGTGTTCGAAGGTTTTGAACGCACGGGCGCGCACCAAAGGGGCTCATGCGGCAACGGCACGCAACGGGCCATGCACCAACACCGCCCATTTGCCGTCACAAGGCACAGGCGTAACGAAACATGCACAGTTTTTGTGCACCTAGGGGAACACCATGAAACAACCGAACGATGTTTTTAACGACTTTCAGGCCCGCATGAGCGAGCTGTTCAAGAACTCGCCGGCCAAAGATGTCGAGCGCAACGTCAAAGCCATGCTGTCGCAGGGTTTCTCGAAGCTCGATCTGGTCACGCGTGAGGAATTCGATACCCAGACCCAGGTGCTGGTGCGCACGCGCGCTCGCCTGGAAGAACTGGAACGCCGCGTCGCCGAGCTCGAACAGAAGCTGCCGGTCACGCAAACGCCGTAACGCTTTGCTCGCGGCGGAGTCGCCGCGCAGTGCTGCACATCACAGGCAAGCGAGCCGTGACGTCATCAGCGTTTTAGGGGACTTGCGCGCGCCCTCGGCGCGCCGTCCGACGGGAGAAAACATGTCGCTTGCCGTGGTGCGCAGTCGCGCGCCGGCCTCTGGCCGCGCGCCGGAAGTAACCGTCGAGGTCCACCTCGCGAACGGGTTACCCTCTTTCTCGATCGTCGGGCTGCCTGATCTGGAAGTGCGCGAAAGCCGCGAGCGCGTGCGCGCGGCGCTGCAGAACTGCAATTTTGACTTCCCCGTCCGACGCATCACCGTCAATCTCGCGCCCGCCGATCTGCCCAAGGAATCCGGCCGCTTCGATCTGCCAATCGCGTTGGGCATCCTCGCCGCGAGCGGCCAGATTCCCGCCGAGTCCTTGCTGCATCGTGAATTCGCGGGCGAACTGTCGTTGACCGGCGCGCTCAGGCCGATGCGCGGCGCTTTCGCCATGGCGTGCGGAACGGCGCGCAGCGCCGTGGCTCAAGGCGGCGGTGCGCCGCAGTCCGTCGGGATTGCGAGCGCGCTTGCCGCATGCGAGTCGCCCGCTCATTCCACGCCTCAGCTCTATCTGCCCGCTTCGAGCGCGGCGGAAGCGGCGCTCGTACCCGGCGTCGATGTCTACGGCGCAGCCGATCTGCCTTTGCTGTGCGCCCATCTCGCGGGAGCGCCAGACGCGCGGCTCTATCCAATCGCCGTGCCGGACCTCGCCGAAAGCCCAGCCGCCGTCGTACCGGATATGGGCGATGTCATCGGGCAACGCGGCGCGCGCCGGGCGCTTGAAGTCGCCGCGGCCGGCGGCCATCACGTCTTGCTGGTCGGGCCGCCGGGCGCGGGCAAATCGATGCTCGCCGCCCGTCTGCCGGGCCTGCTGCCGCCCATGACCGACGACGAAGCGCTCGCCTCCGCTGCCCTGCTGTCCGCCAGCCGGGCCGGTTTCACGCCCTCGGAATGGCGTCGACGGCCGTTTCGCGCCCCGCATCATTCGTCGAGCGCCGTGGCGCTGGTCGGCGGGCGCAATCCGCCGCAGCCCGGTGAAATCACGCTGGCGCATCTAGGCGTGCTCTTTCTCGACGAACCGCTGACTCCGCGCTTAGTCACATTGTTGCTCAAGCAAAAATCGTGTTCCAAACAACCGCTTACGTCGATTTTGCGCAATCGCTCGGCTGAACAACTTTTTGCGACCATCCATTCAGCCCCGTTCCTTACAATCGGAGGCTGACTACGTGCAGACCCCGAGCTCGCTATCGGAAAGCTCGAATAGGAAAGAGGGATGCGGCGCGACGCGTGAGACGCAACGTCCTACCCACGCAATATGGCAATGTCGCAACCGGCACAGAAAAGATGCTTGACTTGCAAAAGGGGCAATTGCCTGCAGGCGGGGAAGTTCGACGCACAGGGGGCGCCCACCGCCGCATCGCGAGAATCACAGACTCGACGGCAGCAGGATGGAGCTTTGAATCGCCCCTAGCTCATTTGGCCCAAGATGTCGTCGATGGTTTGAGCACCAGCAGCGTCCTTTGCAGCGGTGTCCACCTGATTAATTTCAGCAATAACGGCTTGTAGAATCAACAGTACTTCGTCGCCGAATTCTTTATCAGAAAGTATCTTGCGCTTCGCCTCGAGAACAGATTTGGCGCTGACCGCACTTTTAAGCAACTCGCCAAGGTCGACCTCTTTGCGCGCGCCGGAGGAAGTCCTTAACAGCACAAAAGCCCAGTCAATATATGTTTCCAGAGAGGCAATGCTTGTGTGCCCGGTTGATTCGGCAACTTCCCGCGCAAACGCAGGTATCTTGAAATTTGCCTTGAACCCGGTCTTATCGGTCAAGTTGTGCGCCTTGATAAGTTCAAGGAGTTTCAGGGTGACGTAGCGGTGGCGGAAAAGATGCGGATGCGCCTTACCCTTGATTCCGGCAGCGACCCGAAGCCGACGCAGGTCCGCCGTCAAAGTACCCGCAGCTAAGGGGCGGCCGGTTCTCCAACTAACTAGCATAAAACCGTGGTCTGCTTCTGCCCCGAGCTTCTTCCTGACCAGAGGAGCTCGATAGATTGAGATATAAGTTTTAAAGAACTGCAAATCACTTGCGCTAATTTTTACGAATCTAGTTCTATCAACTTCGCTTCCAGTTCTCCTTTTTGCATTGAAAATTCTCACGTACCTCGTTTTATCCTCAATTGCCGCCAAAATGTCTTTCGTCTTTAAACGAACGAGCTCAACATTTCGCGCACCAAAGGACTCGAGAAGTTGAATGGTGACGAGCAATCTCTGTTTCACGAACGGCTTGGCTTTGAGCTTTGCTGCCGCACGCCTAAGCTTGTTTATGTAGTCCAAGCTAATAAGAAAACGCTTTTTCTTTCCCGATTTTTTGGGGAAGGAAGCGTGATACCAGTAGGCACGCGCTAGGCCCGGCGCCTGATGCTTGCCCTTCGCGACTGAAACTCGGCGCTCGGCCCTGATATTCGGACCGCGTTCGGAGACCATGTCAACTCGATGCAGTTTCCCGACAAACTCCAAAAAATTCAAAGTCAGCTTGCCAATCTTCTGGCATTGGGAACCGCCTCGCTTTTCTTGCAGTTCACCTTGCACATAGACCTTTTCCACACTTAGCGATTCCATGAATTTCGTGAAGACATCGTTGTCGAACTTAACTAAGGAGATTTTATTGACCCATGAGAATCGGATGACGTGACTAAGCAAAGACGCAAGCGTTCCTAGCGTCCCTCCGCGTTCCAATACTGATAGGTTTTTTGCTGCCGCTTCTCTAATAAATAGCGCAACCTCTCCACACCAGTGACCATCCGGCCAGGTGGGAAGCGGCAACGCCTCGGCTGAAACAGTGAGGACACGACCGGTGACTCGTTCCACGCTGGAACATATCAGGCTGCCCTTGGGAGCGAGTCGAAACAGTTTCCGCCGCAGATTCATAGTTCCCTCACTCGTTGGGCCCAAACCTCAACATCCGTCCCTCTCACAACCACCAGTTTTTTTACGAGGCTCAGCATTGCAAGGACGTCTTTCTCCTCGCGGCGCCAGTACTCCAACTGCACAGGTTCTTCGACATGCTTGGCCAACTCCCGACCAGCCTCGAGTGCTTTGTAGAGCGCCGTGGTCAGGTTCATGCAATCCATCAGTCCCAATTGCACGGTGTCGTCAAGGTCATGCGTCTTCGTTTTGTAATAGTCACGGGTGCGCCGTTTCGGTCGATTTAGCCGGGACCGAGCCTCGCGAAGCCGTTCCAAGGCAGTCACGCGTAGCCCATCAAATGTTCGAAAGCCTCCCTTGAGCAACTTATTACAAACTCGCTCGACGCTGCTACGAGATGTCCTCGCCACCTTGTACTTCTCATTTTCGAATGCCGCCAAGCGGTCTTGACGCTTGAGCGCAACGAACAACTTTGCGTCGGACGCGTAATCGTCCGGCCTCTCATTGATTGCCCCCAAGAGGTCGTGTAACGCCGAGACCGACTTTTCCAGTTTGCTACACGCATTCTCAATCATAGCGACGCTCCTTTTTCCACAGTGATAGCTATCCGAAAAGTTTGAACTCCATCGATATCAAAGAAGTGCGGAGCGACTTTCAGACCTCTTGCCTGCGCATAAAGCAGGTATTCTTCGAGCGCATCTCCATCGACCAAAGAGAAGTCGCGGGTACCAAACCACGATTCCACACTATCGGCCAGCCTGATTGCCACATCGTCACTCACTTCGATGTCTGAATCAGAGTGAGGAAAATGCTTCAGCTTTTCTCGTAACACATAGGCGTGCACTTCACGCATCATGGCGTTTGGCACTTCCTTAGTGAGATAGTTGTAGAGAGCTGACTTGTCAGAGTGCGCAAGCATAAACTTGACCGTCTCTTCATCTGAATAGTCAGTCAAGAAGTAAAAGACGACGATGAGGAACTTGCGATTTTGATGTTGACGAACGTACCAGCGTCGGCCCAATTCATCCGTAGTACCGCTGAAATAATCGAAAAAGGTATCGAGGGCGAAGTTGAACGCTACATGCGAAGCAGGCCTCAATCCATAAACACCGGGCACGTCAAATAGCCCCGCATGAGCCTGATAGCCACCAATCCCATCAATACCTTCGTGCAAACGCGAACTTAGCTCGACGAAGTCGGCGCACGATTTGGGTATGGGCCTTATTTCCTTTTGCTTAATGTCTAGCACTCCCGATTTACCTCTCCAGAAGACTATGTATCTTCCTACCTCATCTAATGCATCGCGATATGAAAGTCCAAGCAACTCCTGTTGACGGCGCTGAGACATTGCCCCAACGTGTTCTATCCCGGCACCAAGAAGTACGCGACCGAGTTCAACGAGGTATCTATTTTCGCGAACTCCACGAAAGTATTGTTCGGTAACCACGTCGTCAAAAACCTGGCGAAGCTTTGCCCGACCTCGACGCGCCACGACGCCGCCCGAAAACTGCTCCACGCCCAGCGCGAGGGTCTTTTCACAAATAACGCTACGGATATCGAATCGGACAGAGAAGGTGTGAGGGTCGACCCCCTCCGCATGTGCTGCCCGCAAGACCGCTACGTACGAGTCGACAACATGTTCCCCGTGTTCGTACATGAATTCGGTCGAATTGCGCAAGGCGCTAAACATTACAGGCAAAGGAACCGTATGATATCTGCCTAGAATACGGGTCGAGTCCTTCGACACAATACCTTGGTCAAGCGCGCTTTGCAGGCGACCGGAGGGCACTTTCAATCCAAATCGTCCTAAAGCGCATAACGCTCGAAGCTTTGCCCGTCGCAGCCCCAATTGCACATTCGTCGGCTTTTCGCCGCTAGCTCGTACAGGAACGGCAGGTTTCTCACGTCGGCAACGCTCAATGGGACGCAGCCCCATCTCGGGAAACAACGGCTTTGACCCGGTGCCTGCAATCGTATTGCGGAAGACCTTGCCTGCTACTTTCACCGTATTTATCGTTAGGCGAAAGTCCGCATTTCCTATTGATTGGTAGTCCCCATCAATCCAGCAGGCGGCGCGCCATCGGACAAGAGTGTCTTTATTGACTTTTAAGGACCAATCCTCCTCGGGAATATCGACCTCCGAGAGAAATTCGTTGGTGTCTATGGTCTCTTCAATTCCACGCCCATGGACTACGCACAAGGATTCTGCATAGTTCGCAAAATGGCGTTCCCATTCGTAAAGCGCCGAAATGTCGCTCGCCGCTGATTCTTGAGCGTACATTATTTGGCGGAAGTCGAAGTCGGTCATCGCACCGAAACCAAACTCCGCAATCGGCAATATGTCAGGGTTGAGAAGGAGGTAGTCAATCTGTGCCAAGGTTTGGCGAACGAGCTTCTTGGCCGACTCATCGGATTGAACAGTTTGGCCTTTTACTATCGGATGTGACTGTATGGTCAGCCAGCACTTGAAGATATTAAGCGTGTCTGCGTGCGACTCGGAGGTCAGCAGACCAGTTCCAAACTGCTTACGCCAGTCCAATTCCATCTCTTCATCAGCAAATTTTAGGCGCCAGCGTGGCGCTTCGAATGGGCTGGTTAGCCATGGAGCAGTCATGAGCGCATTTCCGGTCCTGTTGCCAGCCCGCTTAAGCGTCTCGATTACCTGTTGAGCAAACGAGTCAGCCATGGATTATGTCCTTGAAGATATCGGCACTTGCCTTGGCTTTGGCTTCTTCAAGGATGACACGAAGGTCCTCACGCACGGGCCGCACACCCTCGATGTACGCAGATAGTCGTTCACCAAAGTCAGCCCATGCCAATGCAAGCGGAGACGCTTGCCGGTCCGCAGCAGCGACAGCTAACCTAAGGCTCTCCAACACGGTCAGCATGTGCACATCCACGGCGATGATTGCCTCTGTCGTCTCCGTTTTGACTGACTTAGCCCGTTCCTCCAGATTATCGACATAGTTCAACCCGTATTCCTTTAGGAATACGTGACACTGGTCCATCGAGGAAAAGCCCGTTGCCCGAAGAAGGAAACGGCTACCCTTCAATGCAACTGCAAGCGTGACTATCTGCAGCCTTCTGACCCAGACTTGCTCGAAGTGCCGGACGATTGCGGGCGGGACGTAGGGTTCAACGTCCTTACCCGTAAATCGCTTGTGGCCGGCTCGGATGGATGCCTTCAGCAAGTCATTGTCATGAACGAATTCCCATGTGATTACCGTTGAGCGTAGCGATACCAGACTAAACCTTCTGGCCAATTGTTTCGCATCATCAGCCTGTAAGGCCGACGCGGTCATGAACTCCTTCGCCAGCATCGGTATTCGGTCATGCTCTCCAACGACGTCCTTCGAGAACCTGACCGGTCGTGGTGTGGCAAACGCTCTGCCACACGAGAGAAATAGCTTCTTCCAGTTTGGGTCGCCAGCCTTCCACAGGAACTCACGTAGAGGCGCAGTCAAGAGAAGTACCTGTCGGACAACTTCCTTCGCACGTTCTGAAAGCCCGAAGAACTGTTGGGCGTTCTCTACCCCTCGCCTGAGCTTGTGCCCATCTAATACCCATTGGTTATCGACGTCAACCAGACTCGCCACGCTATGGTCGTCGTCGAATAGCTCGATTCCGGTGAGGAGCGCTGGAGTGATGCCAGGGCAATCCATCACGAGTAGGGCCGCATGCGGCAGCAGAGCCCCCCGGCCGGGGAGAGCAAGGAAGCGCGAAGCTTCAGTCAAACAGTTTCGGCCGTAACGCAAGTTCAAATGCTTGTCAGTTGCGGTGGTTTGGAAGCCTTGCTCAACGAACGTTGCTGCGACGTTCTGCTTCCAGTCGGGACGATTGATATCAGTCCACCCTTCGGTCAATCTTCCGGAAGGCTCCACAATCCTTCTCGGTCTTCCTTGCATAGCAAGGGCTCGGGACTCTTCGAACCTACGCCACGAATTGGCGGTGGCGCCATCTGCCCAGCTCCGTATTGTGGCGATGTCCGCGTCGAGAATTTTGAACGTCTGCAGCGCCTCCTCATCGCTTTGGAACTCCGTTGCAACCGGGGACAGCAACTTGTCAAATACTTCCCCTTCTGACGTTAAGCGATGATAGGGACGCTTACTTGTCTTCACGGGAAGCAGTGGCACATCAAAGTCAGGAGTAGCGAAAGCGCCGTGCACTGTAAAGCACTGCTTGACGACATTGCAGAACTTGGTCCAATTCGCCTGTATTGCTGGATATGACCAAGAGTCCGCACGAGACTCGACGTAATGGATGGCGTATTGGTTGAAGAGCTCATAGACGTCGAAAGGCCGTTTGAAATGCTCTCGCGTCCAATCCGGCGGCAGACCGGCGAGGTATTGGAGAAAGTCGTTGATACCGTGGACGTTTTCTTGATTTCTTTGCCGCAGAAACGTCTGCAACGATTGCTGCATCGCGAACGCAAATTCGCGACCATATCGTTTCAGAATTTCACTCAAGTCAAACCATCGGACTCCGCCCTGAGAATTTGATACCGGCCAGCCGCGCAGGAGTTCGACTTGCTCCGGGTCAACGTTCCTCCCCTCAAACTCTTTCCTGCTCGCGTCCCAAAATGGCGTTGGACCCTTCGTGCTGACGGAGCCGAACGCCTCTTGCGACATAGTGTTTGTCTCAACCGCGATAGCCCGCAATCGGGTCAGAAGGTTGGCGCGCATCTTGTCTGTCGCAAAAACGAACTTCTCTGAATACAGGGCTCCGCCGCAGTCCTGGAGTACGTACCGGGGACTTAGCTTTCCGGCACGAACCCTTAGTCGTTGCCCCGTAATCGCGAGATACCCATCAAGAAGGCGAAGAACTGTACGTCCCAAACTTTGGTAAGGGCGGTCCCAAGCACCGATAACTTCAGACATTAGCTGTAGTGCGGCTGGCCCGATATAACTTAAAGGTCGGTCGCTGTACCAGCGGACATCGCGGAAAATTGCCGGCGAGCGGAGCATTCTCTCACCGCGCGAAATATGAACCGCCTGATGCGGCAACTCCGAGGTTTCTACGAGATGCATTTCGTGCGCTCCTTTTTCAACGCAGCTCGCTATTGGCTAGCAAGCCACTGGAGGCCCCATGGACCTGGAGGAATGAGAGCACACATTTCTTCAAAAACTAATATTATTGGTTTTTTACACTACATTTTGGCGTAAACGTTGAACAAATATACAGTAGGTGTATTGGAATCAACACACTGTAGATTTGCCTTGCTTACTCGTCACGGAAACGACCGCACGGCCCGTTCGTCCGCAGGGAGAACCTCGACTTTCAGCCCAACCACGCGGAAGCTCGGGGGTGCGGCTTACCTTTTGCCGAGACCCCAGGCCGAGAATTATTTTGAGCCGGACGACAGCCAATGAGTAAAAAGGCGTCAAACGTCCCTCGCTAAGAAGAGGAATGTTGTCTCCGCGAACCCCGGTATTTGGCGCGGCTACTTCCGCTTCCCCGACTGCATCGGCCGGCAGAATCGACGACAGTTCACAGCCCTGCGCTCGATGTGAGTGGACGCAACTTGCGTTCCGAAGCATGTAGGTCGATGTTCGTGGAATTCATCGCCCGAAACGCGACATCATTTAAATGCCGGCGCCCCAGTTCGGGGCTGACCGGTCTGTAGCGGCCGGAGTGACGCATCCGGGCCGGTCGTCTTTTACTGCAAAGCGCCAATGACCTTAGATGTATGTCAGGCGGATGCTGTTTCCGTCGCAGATGACGAACTCACTTCGAAGTGACCTACGAGCAAAGGCAGCGGCAGCAAAGGAGGGCAGACAGGTAGCGGGCAGTCCGTCGGAGGTGGTTCGAAGGCAGGCAGCCCCGGCCGAGGTCGGGCAGGTACCGGGTTTGTCGGCGGTAATCGGCCGAGCACGACAGGCGCAAAGTCCGGTGGCAACCGAGGCAACGCGACGCCGGCTGGCGGCAAAAGTAACAACCCATGGGGGCAGCCCTCGACGCGAAAGCGGACTCGCCCCTGAAAGAGCGAAGACAGAGACCAACGCCGTTCGCTCGCGCGATACCCCGTCGGCGCGTGCTGGATGGCGCAACCTCCAAACAACCCATTGCGCAATCACGGGCGAGGCCCTGCCTCGCCCGCCTGCCGTCGTACGACGACCCAATGAACTTCCACCCTTCCTATGCGGCGCGCCGCTTTCCGCTGCTCATCAACGCGTCGAGCTCGTCAAACCAGCTCCTCGTGTGACTCAACCGTGCACGATGGATGCCGACCGCGAGGATTTCTGCCTTCGTGAACTGGGAGACCGTTAGCCTGCCGCATCGTCTTCGTGTTGCTATGAACGTGTGTCGGGTTCCGTGAGCCAACATGGCCGATATAAATTGTCTCGCCTCATCGCCGGGCGCTCAGTCGAACATCGCGGCAGCATCGGGTGAACTCGTCTGTTTCGGCTCTCAGTGACTTTGGTTGCCCAAGCGTCCGAAGCGTAGCCCGGCCCGGTAGTAGACAATCATATCTCCCAAACTACTGTATAAATATACAGTAATCATTCTATACTACGAAGGCAAAACTGCGAGGAGTCGTGTGTCGTCGCTCACGAGCATCGAGAAAACGGGAGCACATGACAGAAGCATGGCTATTTCGTAGCGCCCGCAGGAAGCCCGATAAAATCGCAACCAAATAGAGAGGTCGAATAATGAGCGGTGGGCAAAGCAAGATTGAGTGGACCGAGCGCACGTGGAACCCAACGGTGGGCTGCACGAAAATCTCCAAGGGCTGCAAGAACTGTTATGCAGAAAGCATGGCGAAGCGCCTGCACGCCATGGGCACGCCTGGCTATGAGAACGGATTCAAGCTGAATATTCTGCCTGGTCGCCTCGACGAGCCGTTGAAGCGCAAAAGCCCGACGGTGTACTTCGTCAACTCGATGTCCGACCTGTTTCACCGCTCCGTCCCGGACGCCTACATCACGCGGGTGTTCGACTCTATTCGAGCATGTCCGCAACACACCTTCCAGATTCTCACGAAGCGTGCAGAACGCCTGGCGAGCTACTGCAGTCGTCGAGACATTCCGGCGAATGCTTGGCTCGGTGTGACCGTTGAGGACCGCAAGTATGGGGTACCCCGTATCGATGAGTTGCGCGAGGTTGAAGGCGGCGTACGCTTCCTGTCAGTCGAGCCTCTCCTCGAGGACCTTGGCACCTTGAATCTTGAGAACATCGACTGGGTTATCGTCGGTGGGGAATCTGGTCCAAAGGCTCGTCCGATGCGCGAAGAGTGGGTGCAAAACGTCAAGGTCCAGTGTGAGGAGCAAGGCGTGAAGTTCTTCTTCAAGCAATGGGGCACGTGGGGCCGCGATGGCGTGCGCCGCTCGAAGGGCGCGAATGGCCGGCTCCTCGAAGGTCGGACTTGGGACGACATGCCCGAGCGCGTACTGCTTACCTGAAGAAGCGCCGCTGGGGCGAGTATTCGATGACGTCGGATGCGTTGTAGTGCTTTGACGGCCGCCGCTTTCTGTCTTCCTTGTTCGACACCACGATATTGCCCGCGGCGTGCAAACCCCGGATGACCATTTGCAGTCGCGTTTCGTCGGCGATAGTGTTCGAGATATGTTCGGTCAACAATTGCCGCACGGTGAGCGGTTCCTGTCGGCCCGACAATACCCGGCCGAGGTCGTCCTTCAACGTCTCGATGCAGAGCTCTGCGCCCCCGGCGTCGAAGAGGATGGACTGACCGGTATGTTGCTCATCCCGTTTCGGGTCATAGCCGAGCATGAAGAGCCCGGGCTCGAGCTCGTGTCCGAACTCGCTCGAATGCTCCCAGTGTAGCGACTTCATCACGTCGTGAGCTTTGTACTGCCGCGACAGATGCACAAGCCAGTAGCTCCAGGGATTCGCCGAGTCTGGTCGGACAAAGAACAACGTCATGAACGGCGCGCCTGTTTCCGCTTTGATGCCGTGCGCAACGTAGCGCTGGAGCGCTGCCCGGCCATGCTCCGCCTTGATTTGGCCTAGCTGGGCCCAAGGGATGTACTGCTCGATGCCGATGCCCCGGACAGCCTTGCGATTCGCCTCTCTATCACTGATGTACGTAAGGAGCGAGTCGACATTGAAGGTCATGATGACCTCGGCGTTCGGCAGCTCCGTCATCAGCCATCGAAGCTTGTCCATCGGAACGGCGTTGTAGCTGTACTGGTCGAGCAGAAAAATCGCCCGGTTACCGCCTTTGCGCTCTTTGATGCGCCTGACGATTCCCTGCAGTTGTTCCAGAAAGCCACCTTTCAGCACTTTGGACCGCGCGAAGTCCTGTTGCGAGACGGCGCCTCCGGCGCGCCGTTTCTCCAGATGTTGAACCAGATACTCCGCGGATTCCGGCTTCTTCTCCACGAAGAAAAACTCGGCATCGACCTCGCGCGGCGTACGCCGCCCAACATTCACGTTGGCACGTGCCAAGTATGCGCCGCGCATCATAAGTAATGGCGTGCCGTCGACGGACTCGGCTTTGTCGTTAAGGTATTCCCCCCCACCAGCGAACCCGTCCACTAACGTCAAAGTTAGTTTTGGCATGGTCGGCATACTCATTAGAGTTTCGATGTACTGTTGAACGTACTGTTCGACAATCGAATGCTTGACGGCACTGTGCTGGTCGAGAATCGGCGGAGGATGCCCAACCTGCCAGAAATATTTGTCTTCTGTCTTCGCCATTTTTGGTGTTATGTGGCCTTTTGGTCTCGCTAAAGATTATCAGGTTTTAGTAAATTTTTCGAAATAACGGCATACTGTTTGGCCTCTCCACTGAGCCCCCAAAACGAGAAAAAGCGTGGCCATGAAACACGACGACGAGATTGTCATCGACCCGGCTGACGGTCTGCCGGTCATGAAGGTTGGTCCCTGGTCGGAAGACAAGCATGTTGCACTGTCACGTTATGTCGACGCGGCTCGGAAGGCTCGGGCGAAGTGGCCTTATGCCTCGTTTATAGACCTTTTTGCTGGTCCCGGGCGGGTTCTGAATCGTGAGTCTGGGGTTATATCTGATGGCGGCGTGCTGTCTGCGTGGCGCATGTCAGAACGCGGTGGCGCGCCGTTCAACCAGATATTCATCGCCGATGCCAATGCGGAAAGCGTGGAGGCATGTTCGGCGCGACTTCGCGGCGCAGGCGCCAAGGTGCAGGCGTATGTGGGTAGCGCGTCCAAGACCGTCGACCTTGTGCTCGGAAAGCTTCCGCGGGGACTGCATTTCGCATTCCTCGACCCATTCAACATCGAGCACCTCGACTTCGAGATTATTCGCAAGCTTGCTGCGCGGCCGAACATCGACCTGCTGATTCACTTCAGCGTGATGGACGTTCAGCGAAACATCGGCGGCGACTTCAATCTGGCCAGCTCGAGGTTGGATGCAGCCGCGCCGGGTTGGCGCAGCAAACTGCGGTTGCAAGATGTCCCCAAGCGCGAACAGGTAGGTGCGTATCTGGAATATTGGGAATCGCTCGTCACAGACCTGACCAAGATGCAGATTGCCCAGTCCAAGCCGCTATTCGTCAACATGAACAAGGGGCCGCTGTATCGCCTCATCCATCTTGCCCGTCATCCGCTCGCCACGAAGCTTTGGAATGACGCTGCGTTGCCGACGTCGCGCCAACAATCCCTTCCGGGGTTCTGACTTACATCGGCCCCTCTAATCACAGATGCCCGCCGAGCCATAGCCGCGCTTGAGGAGCATGGTGCGTCCTTTGCTTTAACTGACTCGAGCAGATTTGCGACTTGGCGCGACCCGCCGATGCCGAGAAATGAAAGGGCTCCGCACACTACGCAGAGCCCTTTGCTATTTGTCGTTCGGGACGCCTTGCTATGTTGGCCGCTGAGTTCCGTTTGGAGGTCGCGTGCGACTATGCTTCAGTCGTTTTCTTCCGTGACTTTTTCGGAGTTTGTGGTGCTGCTACTGCTGCTGCGGCAGTGGCCCGTTCCTGCGCAGGGAACAAGTTCAAAAAATTGACGGTGGGAAGCATCATTGGTCCTTGAGGGAAACGTCCCGTAAGGGTCAACAACTGCTCCCTGATTGCTCCATAGAGCACCGCCGAGCCATTTATGACGGCAAGCTTGTGTGCTTTCTTCTCGTCGTCCGCTGTTGCCTCGAAGAAACCTTCGGCTTCGACTTCGAAGGAATACGGGAAGGGCGTCTTTGCCTTCTTGGGCTTACACGTCAGACCAAGCTTCAATGCGAACCTGAAAGGGGAAGACTGCTCGGAAGGAGCCGAAACCTGAACGTTAGCGGAGAAGTCAACGCCATCAAAGCTTGGATATGGTCCGACTCCCGAGCTGGGCTGCGGGCGACCACCGTCGCCGGTCGCTTGAATCTCAAGCTTGTTGAAATGATAGTGTTGCAGGTCAAGAGGCGAGCGCTGCATCGTAGTAGTCCGTGTTTGCTGCCGTGAAGTCGACTTTGTAGAAGTTTTTCTGGGTATCGGAGAACCATGCTGGCCAAGCGTCTTCCGGACGGCAGCCTTGCGATGCAACGGTAGGCACTTCCTCAAGCTTCATGCCTCTGGAAACCACGTGTTTTTTGTCAAAGGAGAAGCGTTGCCAAGGTTGCATCGGTGCTCGCTCTGACTCAACCCGCGGTACTACGTCGAAGGTGTATCCCAAAGCCTTGAAAACAGCGTAAAGCGTGCGTAGCGTCAGGTTCTCTTTGCCCCCGAGCACTTTGCTCACGCGCGCTGGCTTCCAGTCCAGGTTTCGGGCGAGGTCGGCCCTTGTCCATCCGGCATGCATCATCAACGAGGAAAGATTTACCGCTACTTCTTGCGCCTTCAGTTCAAAGTCGAAATCCTCAGCCTGTGCTGCCTCAGCCAGCAACGATGCAAGGTCTCTACGTATGCTGGTGGATGATTTCGCTGCGCTCATGTCTATGGCTCCGTAACAAATCTGAACTGCTCGGCCTCTTCGGCGTCGATGAATTCTTTGACGGCTCGCTCCAAGTCGCGCTCCTGCGCTTTGGTGAGCCTGTCCTTATATTTCGGAAATGCATGGGTTAGCAAAATCAGCTTGTCCTGCCCATAGTAAAAGGTGACCCGCACGTCCCCTCTTCTTACTCGCCATACATCCCGCGTCTTGCCGTTGTAGTCGAACGAATGAGTCTTGTGACACTGCTTTTCGTCGTAAAACTCCGCAACGGGTTGACCCGATGCCGCAACCTGAATCAACTTCGCAAGCTCCAGAAGCGCGGCTTTGCGAGGCGCCTGTTCGAGCTGGACGACTTGGAGAAGCAATTCGCAGGTTGAGGCGTCGTCCTTTGCGCACCAAGCCACAAGCTTCCTCGGGCTCTTCCCGGGAGTCGGTTCCGGCCCCGATATCCCGATGGAGCGACGCTGCAGAATGCGCAGATGGTACGCCATGTTAACTTAAAAGTGAAGGTTGTGCAGTGTTCGGCAAGCCACGGGCAACCGAAGAAAGGTTACAGATTCTACATACGTTTTGTCCGTCTCGACGCAATGCGTTGTGATATTTCCATTCGGCCGGTAAGGTTGAAGTTACCCCGCTTTGTGCCGATATCTAGACTTGAAATCGTCACAAGGAGAGGACACTACAATGAAGGCATATAACGCTTGTCCGACCGCTTTGCTGGCACGGACCGTCGAGTATGAATTGGACGATTTGGAGTTTCAGCGGGAGTTGTATGCAGACGAGCTTGAAGTGATTACAAAGCGCATCCAGGCAAGCGTAGACGGGGGTTCACGGTATCTGACGACTCTTCGGCGCCGGTCGGCAGTGCTAGCGCAGGCGCTGCAGGCCCTCGGTTGAGACCAATGTTGGCGCCATCTCGGGCGCCGCGGACATTATGAAGCTTTCGCGAGCCGTCTTTTTGGCGGCTGAGCCGAGCTATCCGATATTGACAAGGCGAGCCCCCATAAGCTCGCCTTTTTATTTCCGGAACCGTGACAACACCAATGTTGGACGGCCATACCATCCCAGCGAGACATTAACGCTATCCGACAAAAATTGGGCATGCGCGCGGGCTTCGCGCTGACATCCGGCATCCGACATCGGACCGCCATGCTGTGGAGCCCGCTGCGCGAGCTTCGACCTCCCCTTCCAGAGACGCTACCCGACAAAATTAGCAATTCCGGGGACGCTACGGTCCGAGTTCGTCTCGGCCAACTTCGCCGCATTTCGTAGCATCGATTGCGACATATCCAGCACCAGAAAGACGACATGTACGTCTTCGGTGTCCGTTCAATAATGAGCCACCAAGCCGCTCGGACCAGAACTTGCGGCCGCAATTGCTTTGCTATTCGTGGACGTGAAGGCTATTCAGCAGATACCGCACCGCTCACATCCTGCAATTGCCCACGTAGTCCCGGATTTTCGCTTTGACTACCTGGATATCGGCGGGCGCCGTATATCCAACTGCCCCATCCGCGCCGACCCACATGGTCATCGTCTTAGAGGTAAGCAGAATCGCAATGTCATCGCGAGAAAGATTCCGTGTGACCCACAGAGTCGAATCGCTCGCAATCAGGCTTGGCTCATTAGGACGCTTGGGCATTTCCTGAATGGTGCGCGCGTCAAAAGTGAAAAACGACTTTGTCGCCCAATCATATTTTTGCTTCGCGTCTTGCGGGTTTGTAACGAGACCGCCCATGAGCCGCATCTTCCCACCGGTGCACGTAAATAAGAATCGCGAGCTAAAACCCGTGTACTTCTGCTCGACCTTAAGGTATGTCTGACCTTCCGCCTGCTTCAGGTCAGCAGTTGTGGCTTCAGTGCCATCGTTGGCGAAGTGCAGTTCCTTTGCTTCTTCCTTTGTGAGCCACAGGATATCGTTTGGACCAACCGACGCGGATGCCGTCAATGCCAACGCGTCTACTCCCATCTTTTGCAGGTACGCCACGATTAGCCCGCTCATGGCCTGGCTCGTCTGGTTGTTGATATCTTTATCTTCAGCGTAGAACTGGTGAACACCGAGCTTCGCGCTACCTCCGGAATAATATCGGCCACGTCCGCCGGCAAACGCATATGCGCATGCGCTCGCGCAGATGCCACGCGTGACCATGGAGCCTTGAGAGTAGGTTCCGATACCGGTGTCGAAATTCAACTTCCTAATCAGCGTTCCGAGCCGGATGCCGCCTAGCAGAGAGCCGCCGGGAGAATTGAACAGGACCTCGCCGCTATCAATGCGGTTTACCCTCACGAAGCTGTCTAACTCCTGCGCACTGGATTCAGTTATCTCTCCCTCGGCGTAGATTCGCGTCGTATCTCCGTGCCAGCTGAACCATGTCATCACATCTTCGATACTGTGCTTCGGCGCGGAAAACGTCATCGCCTTACCACTATTTGCGAACGACATAGCGAGCAGGATTGCCGTCAATTTGAGAGCAATCTTCATTGTCCTTCCTAGTAACCTGTTGTTCGTCTCAACGTCTGCGAAGTATCGAACTGTTGAACCTCGCCAAAGCGAGGTCGCATTTCAGCAGCGTCCGCAGAGCAACCTGTCTCGTGAGTCCACAACTTGACGTCGCGCCGCTTGTATGCGGCGACCGCACGGCCCGTGGATACTCTTCAGAGTGGCAGGCCCCTACTCGGCCGACCCGATGCTGCTGCCATCAGCGAAGACAACCATTGTCGGACGAATTTCCGCTGTGTAGCTGCCTTCCTGTAAGTTCATAAGCTTCTTGTCGGAGTCCTTGAACTCGTTGAGCTCATGTCCACCTTCCCAGGTGGCCTTTGCGCCAGGCTGAATGGATTGCTCAATGGTGAGGCCGCTGGTGTAAATTGTCTCGCCGAACGTGTTCTTAAAAACTAGGTCTGCCTTCACGCCTTTGATGGGCTTCTGGCTCGCGTTCTGGACCGCGACGTCAATGAGGAACTCGTCACTGTAACGATGTGCGTACATATCCTTCGGCATGATGTGCTGCGACAGGAATGCCAGCACCACGCTCTTGGAAAGCTCTGCGGCAGCAGCGGCTTTTTGTACCTCGACTTCTTTCTTCAGGCGCCCCTGCTCGGCCTTTTGCGCCTCTTGTTTCGCAAGCCAGTCCTTCTGACGTTCAATTCCTTGTCCTACAGTCGTCCCGACCGGCATGGGCGTACCGCCGAAGGCCTCGCCCATCTTTGCTCGCACGAGATAGCCTGTTAGCAACTGCTTATCGCCGTCGCTTAGCTTCTTCACTTCGGGCGCGAGTTGCGTGTCCCAATTTTTTGAGTCACTCGGAATGACAGTATCTTCAGGTTTGGAGCATGCCGCCAGGGTGAACGCAGCAACTGCAACAACAACCAACGCTTTCTTCATTTTTCTCTCAGGTTTAGCCGCCGAATTCGCGGCGTATACAATTTCTTTTAGCCCGCCGGGCGTTGCGGGAATACTCGACCGTTGCAGGGTGGTTGGATTTCAGGGCGATTGCCGGCAGGCATGGCACGACCTGCCTGCCAGCCTTTTACCCTAGTCGAGGGCTAGCGTAGCGTTTGCCAAAGCGCTGTGCGAAGCGTCGTCAATCGGTCGTCAGTAAATGCATAGGGCTTGTCTTGGATTTCAACGATGCGCCAGAAACTGGTGCCATGTCGTACGATAGAGACATGGACACGGAGCGACTCTTTCAGCAACTCACCGTCGACCTGCCAAAAATTCCCGTCGTCAGCGAACGAGCCGTATCCGTTAAGCCGCATTGTGTCCGCGACGCTTTGGCGATAAAGGTTCACGTACTCTCGTAGGTCAGTCCGCGGAAAATTTTCTTGGGCAAAGTAAGCTGCAGCGTGCTGGGTCTTTTCCGTAAACGAGTAGACCGGTGTCCCTTCGTGCGACTGCTGAGCGAAGGTCCAAATCGGCTCAACCATCGCGCTTCTCCCCGTCACTGGGTTCGTCCATGCCACACTCGGAGCACCGACTGGAACGCGAGGGGTCGCATTTGAGAGTTCGGCGGCTCGATTCGCGATGGACAGACTGCCAACAACAAGAACATATGCCACGGCAAAGAGCAGCTTTCTTAAGATTCCACTCTTGCTGACGCGTACCCTGTTGCCACTGGACTCGTCATAGCTCGCCTGTTCTGCGTTGCCTAGTCGGGACGACTGCCGAATCATCGTCCCCAAATTGAACAGTGGCAGACCGACTGCTAGGCCGCTCACCCAAAGGGCGAAGTTCCGCCGCAGGTAGGCATCAAACGTCAAGCGGCTTCCATCAATTGTCGTTACTTTCAAGCCTAGCAACGCTTTTCCTGGTGTATTTCGAAATATCCGATAAACGAAGGCGTCTAGGACTAGCGCGAGTGGGAGAAAGAGTACCGAAGCATACAACTTCGCACTGGGTCCATTCATAGTTTCGACGTACCAAGCTGAATTCTGGGCGAGCCAATAGCCCCCGATGAACGCTACAGCCGCGATTTCCCACCACAGGTCGAAACTGCGAGCGAAGAACCTTGACCAACGCCCCGCCATCGGCATTAAAGCAGGGTGACCAGCATCTACAGTGGCACCGGTTGGCGGATGGTCCGACGGAGGAGTGGTGTCCTCATGGTTAGCTCGAAATGAGGGCTCCGCACGGCCTTGTTCGGTAAAACCCGTTGACGGTGTCTCGGGTTGCGGAGTAGCACGCGACTGACGAGCATCTCTTTCAATGCTCTCATCATACTGACGCCGCTTCTCGGAATCGCTGAGAACCTCATACGCTTCGTTCAGAATTTTCATTATGCGGGTCGCGTCGGGACTGTGGCTTTTGTCCGGATGGTAGCGTTGTGTCAACGCCTTATACGCGGCCCGAATGACTTCCGGCGGTGCGTTTCGGGACACTCTCAGATTGTCGTAGTGCGTGTGAGTAGTCGCCATGTGCGTAGCTCAATTTTGTCTATCCCTGGTTATCGGCGGAACGAAAGAAAACCGTAGGCTTAATTTCGACTGTGAAAGAATCTATCGGCGCGTCAATCCCATAGATGACAATAGCGACTCGATTTTGGTGGCGCGGAGGGGTTTGGCCGTAGGGCTTCCGCGTTGAGAAAACGTAACGTTGCGCTGGTGCCGTGTGGGCAGGATGCGCTCGATGTTTCTGAAGGCTCACGCGCCTTGGAGCGGCAGTCGGTGGTCATCACCGACCGGAGCAACGGGGTATAAAGCGCTGCCAGTATTGCCGATAACCGTCAAAGGACCACAAAAGTTAATAGCGCCCGTCACCACTGCAGCAGCCATGGCGAGCGCGAGAAAGGAGCCACGCATGCCTTCCTTTGTCGAGCTGCTCACAGTCGCCCAGCAAAATGAATTGGTTGTAACTGTCATATATAACGGCGGGAGCAACCCTGGAATACCCCGGCCCCTCATCCCGTTTCGGATTCTGAGCGACGCGGTGTTCGCGCGGGTGCCAGGGCTTGACCAGGAGAAGACCTTCAAACTGGACAAAATCGCGAAAGTAGCCACAAAGTCGTGGGCTCGACTATGTGGTCTGCAGATAGCCATTCACCCGTTAGTTGCTTCGCCAGCAGGTGCGACGAGACAAGGTAAGCGAGTAGCTCAGCACGCGCTCGTAGGTCATGGTTGAGCGGATGGGTCACTTGTGAGGCCAGCCATAATCAAGTGGAAGGCTATTGCTTATGCCGCCAGTCGGTGTTCATAGAAAGGCCGGTCCCTGTCATCAAGAATCGCATACTGCGCCGCCAAGTCCGATGCATCCGGGTTGAGCCAAGCGTCTATATTTTCCGGCATATAGGGATGATGCACCGGTCGTGACAGCGGCTGCGACCTCCGGCGGCGGCTCGTCCATATTGCAATCCAGAGGTGACAGCGTTGAGCTCGACCTTAATTGCCCACAAGTTCTCGCGTCCTCGGCAGTCGCCTTACCCCCCGGAAGATTGTCACGTTCTCTTGACTAGGTGCCAGGTCACCCAATGCACTTTCCTCTCGCCCAGGTTATCTGTGACCATCAGGTCCGGCATCACCGCTCCTGCGACTATGTGAATAGACGAGTCCGCGTATTTTTCTGCACGCCACACCCCAGAAACCGGACACATGTCCCCAGTCTTGACGTCTGGAACGTCAGCAAGCTCAGCGGGCGCATCTTCGCGCTTCGCAGCGAGGAAATACTGTGACTCGTCCGCAATCACCCCATCCTTGTATCGCGTGTCTTCCCACAATAGACGCCAGTGGGTACTCGTGACGGCAGACCGCAAAGTGAGTGGGTCAGGCCGCCCTTTGATATTCGGCGCATGAGTCCCTTTGACCAAATAGTTGAAGCAGCCATTGTTTTGTTCCGTCTTCTCACCGACCGATAGCAGTCCTAGCACCTTACCGCGGCTAATTTTTACGGGCTCCCAGATGCCGTCGGCGGTGACCTCGTCACCGGACTCGACTACCGGACCGAGGGAGGCAGGGATTTCCGGAAGTGACGGTGGGAAAACGGGGTAATCCAATTCGTAGAACTGGTACTTATAGCGGTCCGGGTCCAGAAGTAATGTCGCCGACTGCAACTGAGCAAAATTGTCGTTTGAGGCCGCAACCTCGAAAGGCGCTTGCTCCATCTGGAACTCGGATGCACGCATCAATCGGGCAAGTCTATCCACCTTGGCTGGATATGGAGCCAACTGAGCGCCTCGCTCCCAATACGACGGGTGGGGAAAGAAGTACTGGCAAAGGTGATAGTAGCGATTGACCGCGAGCTTCAATGGTTGACCATCTTTCCAAATGAAACGATATCCACGCGCTAGCTGCTCCAGGCCCTTGTCGTATAGACCCAGAATCTCGTAGATGGTCGACAGGTTGTCAGCCGGCATGTACTCTGGGTCGCCCTCTGGCCACGTCTTGACGGCGATTTCGTACTCGTCTGCAAAGATGGCGAACGCGTCACGCTTCTTTTTCCAGAGCGCATAGCTTGTCAGCCTCTGAAGCAACCAGAAAACTTGACGGCTAGTTAGGTTATCCTGCATGTCGTACTGCTTCATCGTATATGTCACCGTTGCGTCTCGAGATTGGCGCCAGTTCGCACTGCAGCCGTCTTCACACTGTTCGTCTGCGTGACCTTGCTCTGCACTTCGTCGGTCGCAAGCCGGCGTGTTTTTGCCGCGTAGCCAATATCGTCCTCAAACCGACTGTATCCGTAAACTTTTTCGACGTTTTCCCACTTCGTTTCGAAGAAATCAACTCGAATACCGTCGACAATCATTGGCCCACTGGCGGCTAATTCGCCAGCTTTGATTTTTTCACCTACCTTTGTTATCTCTTCCGCCAGTTTGCCGAGGTCAATCACGACTTGCTCGCCTCCACCCTCCAGATACTGCACTGGCGTGGAACTTCCGAACTGCTCCGCAATTTTGCCTTGCCACGCCTTAGCCTGTGGCATGCGCATCGCGAAATCATCCGGTAGATGCAGAACAGCCAGATAACCATTGCCATTCCATGTGTCCAGCACGGCGGAACGTGTGCGCCATTCTTCAGCGCTCTTGGGAGCGTCCCCGACGCCCCAGTATGCCGGGCTACGTCCACCTGCCGAACTTCCGGGTTCGTATGTCGCCAGCTCTGACTTCTTGCCAAACGCCCGATATAGTTTTTTACCAGCAAGTTGCTGAGCGTCCAGCGCCTTGATTTCGCCGTGGAATGAAGCGACGTCCAGAAACACAGTTTCGTCACCAAACACAGGCATTTTGCCTGTTTTTCCGAAGAGATTCGGCCAACCCTCGTCTATCTTGGGCTGGTATTTGGCTCGAACCAGTGCCTCTGCCTCAGTCCCATCTGCAGCGCATGCAGCGGAAGGAAATCGACCTCTTCGGATTTGCCTTGCGAGCTTGCGCTCGTCGAGATAGGCCTCCGCTTCACGCCGGATTTTTGGCATGCCGCCCGTGGCAATTTCGTGCATCTCGCCACGATAGACGAGTTGCTGCAACACTTTCAATCTTGCGATGAGCTCTTTGAATGCTTCCGGAACCATCTTATCCGCTAGGTCGAACACGGACTGAATTCCACCCGAGATAGCCTGGAGTTTCGCTCGCCAGACATCAGGTAGAAGCTTGCCGACACGCGACTCAAGGGACTTCTGTATTGCGCGCCGCATGGTCACGCAGAAATCCTTCAGCTTCGAAAGAACGTCGGGTTGGTATTTGCTAAGGTCCAAGCCTTTCAACCACTTCGTAGCGTCACCGTGTCCCACGCGGTTTAGAAACTGAACTGTTTCACCAAGTAGCGCCGTATCTTTGGCTGCGTCGCCGGCAACGCGAAGGGTTAGCCGCCCGACGCCTTTTATTACTCCTCCGACGACCGGTATTAGCGCGAATACCAGGACGACGAGCAGGACCCATTGCAAAATTTCGGTCCGCTTTTTTGGGTCGGAACCCATGCCAATAGATACGGATAACAAATCACGTACCGCGGTGACATCTCCAACCAGCGGTATCATGCCGATTGCGGCGTCAGTAATGACCTGACTGATGGTTTGCTTCTCGTTGAACGCTCCCTGCATCGTCCCCCAGCACCATTGACCGACCTCCATTGAGGTCGCCTTGAAGTCTTCTATGCTCCAGTCCACTCTCACGCTCCCCCGTGCTTTTGAATCAGCGAATCAATGTCGGCGTCAGACAGTTGCTCACCCTTGAAGTCCGGATTGTTGGTGTGGTCCTTGCGTACGTATGAGCGCGCATCCGGGCCGAGTTCAACCTTGACCGGCCCCACCGGGACATCCTTGAGACTCATCCGTCCCTGTGCGTCGAGAGTGCCCTGGCGCGTGCTGCCGTCAGATAGCGTGGCCGTGTATTTCGCACCTTGAACCGGTTCATTGTCGTGATACAGGTACTGCATCGCGGTGTCGTATCTGGACGTCGGCAGTGCTGGCAGAGGATAGGTGGCGCTGGCGGGCCCGTTGAACGAATGCTGGCTGCCTTTTATGTCGATGTTGCCAGGCGCATGAATTTCAATGTTGCCGCCCGCTATACGAATGTATGCGCCGCCCGAGGTCAACAGGATTTCCTGGTTCGCTGCTGCCTCGATTTTCTCCGTGGCGGACAGTAATCGAAGTGTCTTCTGTGCTGTCAGTTCGATGTTGTCGGAATGCGCCTGAATCTCAACCTTGCCCTTCGCCGCAAACAGTTTCATGCCGGCGTTCTGGACGAAGAGGCTGATACGTTGCGCGACGCTTGCGACCAGCGATTTGCCTGTCGCTATATGCGTGTTTTGCCCGCTGACGATATTCACCTGCTGGTCGGCCGCAATATGCGTAGAGCGTGGGGTCGACAGCGCAATGCCTGCCGGGCTCCCGAACAGCATCACAGGCTCCTTGAAGGCATTGGCGTTGCCAGTGCCCCCGCCAGCGGTGTTTCCTCCTGACGACGTTCCGGAAACGCTGTTTTGTGTCGCATCGGTGAACGCTTTCAGCGAATCGCGCCCATCCGTCAGGCTTTCAGCCTGATGCGTCTCGCTGGCGCCTGACAACGCCTCCATGACGCTCTCGGAATTGATGAGTTGCTGCTGGGTGTCACGAACGTCGAGCGGCTGGCTCGACGAACCGTTCGCCGGGTGCGTTGAAACATACAAACCCTGAGCCGCGCGAACGGCGCCGTAAGCGTCGGACTTCAGGTCAAACCCGCTTCCCAGATACGACCCACGGTTGTTGCCCGCCTGGTCTATGAGGTAGCCGAGATGCAGATGCGCGTTCGTACTGGTCGAATACAACTGGACCCGGTTCTGGCCGGTTGCATCGTCCATCACCATCTGGTTGTATCCAGCGCCGCCGTACTCCTTCGACTTGTACCCAGATAACAGTCCGTTTGAATGCCAGTGCGGTGACTTGTCAGAATTGAAAACCCTACCCGTAACGATGGGCCGGTCGCAATCACCGTCGAGGAATGAAACGATGACCTCTTCACCGATTCGCGGTACATGAACACCGCCGTAAGCACCGCCCGTGTCGGAGTAGGCCACACGGACCCAGCATGAAGCGTTTTCATCACCGCTATTCAGACGGTCCCAGTGAAACTGGACCTTTATGCGATTCAGCTCATCCGTGAAGACTTCGGCGTTGGCTGGTCCAGCGACCGTAGCGGTCTGGAGGGTCATCACCGGCTTGACGTGCTCAAGAGGGCTGCGGAATGGAACTGTCCGGCGCTGGGTTTCGACCTCAACTAGATAGAAACCTTCGCTCCCATCGTCGTGAGCCACAACGAATGCCGATGCGGCGCATGCATGCGCAGTGCGCACCTGCCCGATTTCTGTCTTGAGACTGTGCGGCAAATCGGCAGTTGTCGAGACCGGCAGGTTGTTCTGTATGTACCAGCGAGCCTCAATAACCGCGAACTGCCGCTGCTGTTCGGCGTCCCAGTCGTGTTCGGGATGGCCCTGAAGTTCGAACCACTTGCCGGCGTCGATGTTTCGTACCCCGCCGACGGCCGCAAAGCGCTTCGCCCGCGACTCCCATTCCTCCATCCGGATTCTGGACAGATGGTCGCCGCGGTCCTGGGTCAGATGCGTGTACGCACCGGTGTATTCATATACTTCAGCCTGGGCAGGCAGATTTCCATGTGTCGGCAAAGTGGGCACATTGGTCGACTTGTCATCACCCGGAGATTTGTAATCGAACGTCCTCGTAGACAGCGACGAGCTATGCAGCGTGCGCGAACCTGACCACTGGACCCAGGCTTCAGATGAAGAATTCGTGCCTGCGCGAGAGAATTGCAGGACTCGAGGTTCGCTCGGCCTCAACGAATACACATCGTCGGTGACAACCAGCATGTGCGATTTGCCATCGTCGCCTTGTTCTACATAACCAAACAGGCCCTCAGACTCCATCAAACGGCGGCAGAAATTCCAGTCGTCTTCGTATTGAACGCAAAACGACCGCTGGGGGAGCGGTTTTTGTAGTTCAAAGCGGAATGCACCTTGAGCTTGAGGATGGCCGTTGAAGACGGTGGTGAGAATTTCGTCGACCGTTTGGTCCTGAAAAACGCGAGCGTCCTTGCGGAATTTCAGGAAGTGCATCCATGACGAAAAGCCAATCTGATAGCTGGTCAGGCCGCCATCTGAGCCGAGACGGCGGCCGGTATGAATATATCCGTGGTGCGGCAGATAAGACGTATTGCTCTGCTGCAGCCATAAGGTGACCGGCTGCGCAATCAGCTTCTTGAGTTCAATATCCGTGGACGTTGAAACGACATCCACTGTGAATTCGTACTGGCGACCGAGCCGCGAGCGAGCAACAACACGCTGTGGCAACAGGACATTGTCGCCCAACGGAGTGTCCAGCTTTAAAAGCCGACCTTGTTGAACCAGCCCCCCGGAAATTGCCGTGATTATGTCCTGCGCACCCATACCGCCTCTTCTTATGGATTAACAGCGCGAACGCGCTCCGCGCGATTTTACAAAATATCAGATGAAATTCACAGCGCAAGAAAGTTAAATATTGTAGTTTTCGACATTCACTACCGGGAGAAGCTTCCAGATGAATGTTTAACGTCGTCCTCGGCATTTTTTATAAAAAATAAATCGTGAAACGGGGTTGAGACATATAAAATCGCGCCGAAATCAGAACACTGCGTTTTATGCAATATGAATAAAAAGAAATCGAATCGGCACGCATCCGGAAGAATGACTGCGAACAAAGCCGTGCTGCTGCCACCAATGGCAAAATCCGCTCGGGCACGAGGCGCAGATTCTTTCATGTACACATCGAAACAGCGGGGCCCATCAAACCTGCACCTTCGGGGCAACGCCGCTCAAATGGGCCTCGAATGTAGTCACCCTCGCGTGCTGAAAATTGAAATCCCGCCTCAAGCCAGCTAGAAGTTCGCTATGTCATGTACAAGCATATGTTTCAGGGCGAGGAATATCTGCGACGGGGTGTCGCGAGGCGGACCACTTGAGATAAGCGCATCATTCGTAGACACGCAGTCAAAAACGAACAACGAATCGATGTCTTTCGCGGTTAGTCCCCAAACGGGTTGCCGGTGTCTTTCACTTCGGTACTAAGGTTGTATTCCGCACGCACGGCCTTGAGCACGCCCTCGATGTCGCGCTCGAAGCCGACTACGTTGCCGAAGTGGGTCATGTTCCAGTTGCAGCCTGTCTTGTCAGGCTCCTGCATCTGCGGCCGCGGCACACGAATCTTCACGCCATCCTCGACGATTTCCTGCACTCGATGGATTCGTCGGTTGACCTCCTGCTGAAGCTGCGAGGCATTGAGCGTCTTCCGTATCATCCAGGTCTCCTTCCGGCTGCTCAAGCCAGTCTAGCGCAAGTAAGGCGTTCCGCGACCTGGCGCTGAAATGCAAACTGCCCGAGAGAGCGGGCGTCTTGGTTCGTCGCAGCGAGTCAGTAAGTCAGTACGCGCCATCACGACGAGGCTGCTGCCAATGCCACGACCACCGATGCGCGTAGCCCCGCTTCGGTTCGGCAGCATCAGCCACACTAAAACGGTCGAATATGAACACTGTACTTGTGCTGCACCGCAGACGAAAAGAAGCCGCCACATTCATGCTTTCGCGTACAGGGCGCGCAAGCGTTAATGTATTCGTTCTTCCAGTCCGAGATGGACTTCCGATAGGCGCGCTTGATGTCTTCATTCACAAGGCAGAGCTGATGGTTGTACACAGAAACATGCATTCCGTGGTCTTCCAGGGTTCGGACCGCTCGGCTCAGGACCTGCTTGTAGTCAAACTGGTCAACCCACAGCTCATCCAGATTTGCGCGAGTAAATCCCGTAATTTCGAGCCCCATGAGCGCAACATGGTCGACAAAAAGCAGGTTTCGCGTGATGTACGTTGCAAGTTGCTCAAGTCTGCCGACACTCAATGCGTGCAGGACAACGCGAATCTCGACCTTCTGCCCCAGCTCCTTGAGGTTGAGAATGCCCCGAACCGTCTCGTCGAATGCCCCTTTTGCCTGCACGATGTGGTCATGAATAGCCGCGTCATCTGAATACAGAGGGATTCCGACAGTTATGTCCGGATGCCCAATCGCCGCATACCTCTTGGCGAAGGAACGGTCGGCAAAAGTACGGCCGTTGGAGAGGATATGAATCTTCGTACGCGGCAATAGAGTTTTCGTCAGGCGTAACGTCTCGAGGAACCGGTCGCCAAAAAGCGTCGGTTCTCCACCGGTGAAGCCGAGCACCTCGGTCGAGCGCGGCATGAGCCGAATCAGCTCTTTCGCCTCGTCATCCAACCAACTGTCGTCAACGTTCTTCGGCGGCTGCGAACACATCAGGCAGTAATGCTGGCACTGCTCTGTCACCAAGATTGTGTTATGCGGGCTATTGCGCCGATACAGGACTCGCACGTCACCTCGCTCGACGTTGATTCGCACAATGTCGCCATCGTCGAGATAGTCGAATTCATCAGGGAGCACGGTGAGCGGGACATCGGATTCCACGGACTGCACGGCATGAGCGTCTCGCATCAAGGCGAAATAGTGAGCGTACCCGGTTGGTGCCGAACCGTCGCGCAACAGATACGCGCTTTTCCGGCGGACCGCTTCGGTGACAGGCCGGGAACCCGCAACAACCGGAAGGAGGACGTTGCCCCGGACGCGGCGAGGCATCGGCGGGTCGCTCGTTGCCAGTCCCTCGACAGGCACAATCGAAATTACCTTCCCGCCAAGTTTCAGCATCGCGCCCCCCAGTTCCGGAAAATCTCCTTCGTGGCCGAATTGGATTCCATCATCGTAATCAGTCGTCGAAAAATTGCCATGTTGCGACGGCAAAAATCTGATGATGGCTTGCGCCCGACCACATCGCCATGAATAGCATGCGCATAGACAGGGTCTGCGCCGCAGAACGGCTCGAAAGCACATTCTGAACACATAGGGGCAGACAACGTAAATGAGTCTTCGAGCGCTTGGAGCAAGTGCTCCGAGAGGAAGATGTCCTCATAGGTGTTTTCCAGCACGTTTCCGAGTTTGAACGTCATATCACCCATTTCCGCCAACATCCGTGCTTCGTCTGACGCGAAGACGCCCCCGTCGTAATTGAAGACCACTGCGGCGGTGCCGGTGCCAGCAGGATTCATCAAGTCAACATACCCGGGGTCGTTGGACGTCAGCATTTTTTGAAGCACGAGCGCCGCATAGTGCTCACGGAACGGAACGCCAGCGAGATTCAATTCAAGAATGTATTCGAGCCCTTCGAAATAGAATTCAAGCCAGCGTGTAAGGTCGTAAGCGTCGATAGCTTTAGTTTTCACCGCAAATCCATAAGGCGACAGCGGGCGCAAAAAGATTCCATCGAAGCCATTTGTAACGTATTCGTCAATGATTTCGCGAACGCGCGGCAGACTGTGCTGCGTCGTTGTCATCAATGCCGAGACACGGTCGAAACCTACAATTTCACGCGCTTTTTGTAGTCCTTGCATGTAGCGTTCGTAGCTATCGCGCCCGGGCCGGGGACGATTGCGGTTATGCAGGTCCGCCGGGCCATCGAGCGACGTCGACAGCAGAATGCGATGGTCACGACAATATTCGAGGATTTCCTGCGTCGCGAGCGATAGCGTCGTCGCGATAACGATTTCCAGTTCGCGCGATTCCAGCTTTGCGCGCGATTCGGCTTTCTCGACAACGTAACGTACCAGGTCGAAATTCAACAGTGGCTCGCCGCCCTGGAACTCGAGTTTCAGCGCGGGCGATGGTGAGCGGAACATCAGGTCGAGCGAGCGGTCTGCGATTTCGCTCGACATGTCGAACGCCGCTCTGTCCTCAGACTGCCTGGAAACCTGACAGTATGGGCAGCTATGGTCGCAGCGGAGCGTGGCTACGAAGATGTGAAGGTTCGTAAAATTCGGCAGTCGCTGGTATCGAGTCCGCGTCTTGAGCGCGAGCAGCTCGCGCGGCGAGCGGTCACCCTGTACTTCGATGAAGTGCTTCGCACGTAGGTCGCGGAACAGGGTCTCGTCGGGACGCACCTCATGCCTCACGAGCCGCTCTAGATTACGCGGGTCAAGGGTTAGGTATTCGCCAGCCATGTTGGTAGCGACGTAACGCTCGCCGTCCAGTCGTGTGAAGTTAAACGGCAATAGCGAATACGCACCGCCCGCTGCAAATTCGGACGGCGGGAGAAACTTGCTCACAGCCTGCTCCTACGTCAGCCCGGTCCTTGAGAACGCATGGGCAAGGATGAGATGCCTGATTGACTCGGTCTCGGACGCGATTTTCAGACGGAGATGCTGGTCGAGCACTTCCTTCTGGAACTCTCGAATCACGTCATCGGGCGTGCGAACTTCCGGGTCGACGAATATCATGCAACGAATCTGCGTATCGGTGACCTGGAGGTTCACGGCCATCCGGTCGACGAACCGGTACGCAGCTTTTTGAACTGCTTCCGTTGCGTAGACCTGCCGGTCGAAAAGGACTTCGTGCCCTTCGGTGCCGGTATTCACGACGACGAGGAGCGGTGCGAGTAGTGCGAGCTATGCGACGAGTGTGAGCTGTGATAAGCCATCAGTTGACCGCTCTCGGCACGCTTCAAAACAAACCCGTATGCGTCCTCGCCGGCACGAACCGTTAAGTCTTGCGGCTCTAACGCGGGAATGACGTTGGAGGCGGTCAAGTCGGCAGATTGGCGCGGTTCGATGACTGAATCCGGCGGTGCAACCGACGCACTGGCGTGCTCGGCCGCCATTGCGGCAACCAGCGTTCCTACTGGAACGAGGAATTTGGCTTTCATGGTCTCTGTCTCTTCTCGATTATGGGGTTCGAATGTTGGTCTTGTTAAGCGCCATCCCGTTGGCACGTAGGAAAGATTAGACGAAACGCTTGCATTTTGAAAGCACATTTCGCGTAACCCGACAGACTCACAAACAGCTCCCTCTTACGACCCGCCGCCTGCTTCGCGCTAACTCAGTCAACTGAAAATCGCCTGCGCTACCTGACCAGCCTCGCAAGGGCAGGACGGAGCCATCGACTCAAGCCTGCGACGGTTCCGCCTCGCCATGGGTGGGACATCAGACGACACTAGCGGTGAGGTATCATCGTCCTTATCGCTCACCACAGGACGCATAGCTGATGTCTGTAGATTCCAGCTGGTTGGGCCAAATTGAACGCGAGTGGGCACAACTTCGCCAGGGCGACCCGGGACTCGACGTAGAAAAGTTCTTCCGGCACGTCGTGTCGGCACACAAGGTCGGATTTCTTTCACTTGAATCTATCGCGGCCATTGCGAATGGCCTGCTCACAAGCCCATTGTTCGGCGCGCCCTACCTCGGTCGGCGGCTGCTTAAACTGGTTGGCCCTGACCGGCACCCATCCCTCCGGGTCGCGCTTGCATTGTCTCTTGTCACGGAGACAGGTGGACCTGCGGATTACGAAGGCGGGCACGTCATTCTGGGCGACGTGCTGAAGGACGATACGGCGAGCGAGCCGCTGCGCGGCATGGCGGCAGCAGCTATTGCGGACAGTGCGCGGCTTGGTCGTGGCATGGACGCCGACCTTGAGATGGCCAAGGACATGTATGCCACGGCCTTGGAGCTTGGACACCGGTCAGCCGCGTACAACCTTGGTTTGTACTGGGAGGGGCACTGGGACAGAAGTGCTCCCGGCGACGTTGTCCCCGACAGCTCAAAGGCCGCACAGGCCTACAAGCGCGGTGGTTCGAACGCCAAATGCGCGGCCCGTCTGGACGCATTGCGGACCCATTCACGGTAAATCACGCCAATCGCGCAGGCCGACGCAAGGAAAACCGAGCTCTGTGAACTCGCTTGCACGGTCATGCATCACTCAATGTCACCCGTTACTATTACCACGCGTTCTATTCAACGCCCAATGCCGAGGATAGTAGATGGACCGATTCCGTTCTTCCAGCAGCTTTTCGAAATCCATAGGCTTCGGACCCGATGGATGAACCTTCACGAGTCTCCGTGGCAGGTGGTGGACCGCCGTGCGAAAATGAATATCCGGACGAGAGTCGCAAGGCAGAGGATTGGCGAAATCAAAGTGTGAGTAGAAACAGAACAGACTCATCCATTTGCCCATTTTCTCGTCTTGCATCAGGTCACCCAGCAGGTCCCTCTCGTCAATGTCGAACGGAAATTGCATCGTGAAGCTTCCTTCGTACGTCTCGACGTGCAGGCTGTACCCCTCCATCGCGAAGATGGCTGCGGCAATCGTTGCGGGATGTGTCGTCGCGAGAAGTCGCGTTTCGTTGTCGAACAGTTCGCCGACCCAATCGCCGCGCAAATTCGCGTAAAACGTCAGTATTAGCATTTCGTCCACCTCTTACTTGACGGAGCAAGGACTACTATCTATAGCGACGACTTTACGCGTCGTGTGGTAAGAATAAGTGTGACACCTTTGTGCCGTGCCAATACGCGGCGAAAAGTGGCTGGACACGATGTAGGCTGGCTCGCCTTCATCGTCGAAGTTCGGCCTCGCTGTATAGTCGCCCGGCTCTCGCATCGTTGAGTACAGAAATGGCATCCGCGAGCAGTAGCCCTGTCGCCCGCTGCCGATTCAGCTCACGTCTTTGCATGCGTCTCGTTGCGAACGATTTGACACGACCGCACACGTTCATGATTTCGGCCCGCTTTGGTTCGGTCTGAACTGAGCCTAGTATGCTACCCGGTGAAACCAGAAAATCGTTGCTCCACCGGGCACCTGACAACTACGTTTAGGTCGTCAACTCGGCGCCAGACTCGACTGTGGCCACCGGAGCGGGCACGGCCACGCTCTTGCGCGGCGCCTTCTTAACCGGCACCTTCGCGTTCGCGGCCTTCTTGGCGGCAGTTTTCTTCGCCGTCTGGACCTTCTTCGCAACAGCGTTCGTGACCGTGGATTTCGCGTCGGCCGCCGTGCTACTGCCACCAATCAAAAACCTCGACCGGTCTTTGGCACCAGCCAGCCACGCCGGAGCACGACCGCGTCCGCTCCAAGTTGCGCCGGATTTCGCGTCGCGATACTTAGCCGACTGCGGGTCTTTGGGCTGACCCTTGGTAGAGGTCGCACCAACTGCCTTCGAGGCCTTTTTCAACGCAGCTTTCGTCTTGCTCACAACACCCGCGGTCGCCGCAACGGTCCCTTCTTTACGACCTGCAATCAGAAATTTACTGCGGTCTTTGGCTTCAGCAATCCACGTCGGCGCCCGCCCACGCCCGCTCCAAGTCGCGTCACTCTTTGGGTCACGATAAAGCGCAGGCTGCGGCCCGCGAACGTAGTTTCCCGCGGCCTTCACCTTGCCAGCAGGTGCCGGCTTCGCCGTCGCCGTCCCGCGGTCAACCAAGAACCTGTCGCGGTTTTTTGCGTTCCCAATCCAACTCGGGGCGCGGCCGTGTCCGGTCCATGTCGCGCCACTCTTGGGGTCGCGATACTTGACCGCAGCAGCACTCTTATTGCCGACAGTCTTCGCTCCGACCTTCTTCGCGCGACCAACGAGGCCACCGATGTCTACAGTCGTGAGGCCGTGCTCTGCCATCAGCTTCCGAATCTTGTCGATGACATCCGACGACTTTTTCACAACTAGCGCTTCAGCTTGCTGTTCCAGCTTCTTGATTTTTGCTTGCAGTGATTCCAGCGTGGACATCTCTCTCTCCCGTTGACTATGCAGCAATATGCCATGCGCTCGCCGCGGTCGTCACCGCTCCGGCCACGCAACTGAATGATTCGTTACCGGCTTCAGCCATCCTAACTAGCATGACCGGCAACAACGCGCCCCGCCTATCCTCGTGATAGGCCTCGGGACAAGTCGACAACCAGCCCGACGATATGCCCCACATATTCGGCAGGTATGAGTGCACTCATCATTTCTGCCAACTGTTGGGCCGATTTCGGTTTTCGGCCATCCGGTCCCACCTTCGTTTTGTGGCCGAACCATAGAATTACGAAGACGCCTACGCCTTCCGCGCTCGGGTTGCGCATATATCGGGGTTCTAGTTGGTCACGCCATGCGTACCACAGTTCTTTGTGGTTATCTTTCTTTATCTCGACGGGCAAGATTCGCCGGCCGCTCTGGGCGAAGATGGTTGCCTGCATATCAGCACGCTTTTCGGCGGCTGCGAGACTTTCCTTCTCTATCTGTACAGACCTCAACGCCAGCGAGTCGCGCAGCAAGCCAAGGAGCACGTCGCGGCAAGAGTTCTCGCTCTTTGGTGTCAGTACACCCTTCTCGTCCCGGTCATAGAACAGGTCCAGAAGATTCGTCTCCTCGAAATGTATTCGTTGAGCAACATGACTGAGGTGGTCCCTCAATAATTCAGCCATGTCTCTGGAGTTTGCGGGCGCTTTGTTGGCGAGGACATTCAGCACCTCAACCGGCATCGGCGGCACATATTGCTGATTCTTGACCTTCCGGTCCCGCTGAAAATAGAGAGCGCCGAGCCACGAACGCCACAATTCCAGCGCGGGGTCCTGTCGGAGCTCTCGCAGCGCCTGTTCCGCATCAGGCGACAAGGATGCGGCCAAAAGATGAGCGATTCGTTGCAATACCGCGCTCTGATGGTTGTACGGAGAGTCATAGCTCTCATCGTCGGAGGGGGTCCGGATACTAGGTGCCGACGCGAGTACCCGAATCATGCGAGCGGCGATGGCTGGATGCAACGCCAAGGCGTCGTAAGCACCTTGCCCTCTTTGCTCGAAAGCCTTCGCAAGGAGGTACGTACCGTCTGGTCGCTTCGACGCGTCAGTTTCAATCGCGTCAATCTGGCTTTGCGGGTCGGTCACGAAGAGCCCCATGCGCAACGCCAATTGGAACTTGTCGCTTGTGCCAGACCTGGAAAGGAGATGCTTCAGGGCACCTGAAATGGCATCGGGTCGTAGATGCCTTTCCGCTCCTGTCAGCAGGACGGCGTTAAAGAAATGCAGTATGCGTTCGTCCGGGTCGGCCGCAATAGTGTTGAGAACGCGCGGCAGCAGGTCCTCAACCAAACCTTTTGGCGCATCCTCATCTCTCAAAAATTGAAGCGCATCGACGTTGGGAGCGCGACCATCATTCAGTTGCGCTTCCCAACAAGTGAGCATCAGGTTCGAAAGTGAGCCTGGATTGTCCTCGGCAATTGCTCGCATCCAGTCGGGCATCGGCGCGCCGGCATCCACCATGTAGAAGCCGAGCAATGCTTCAACCACGCTTGGCTTCCAAGATTTCACGTCATCGCCGCCAGCGAAACAAAGTCTCGCGGCGAGCAACGCCGGATAGGACAAAGTGTAGGTTTGGCCTGCCTTCCGGCCCACCGAAATGATGCTGCTTAGCAATGGAAGGTAGTCGGCAGTGACAAGCCGCTTCACCGCGTCTATCGCCTGCTTTGCGACGTCATCGTCCACGACGAGCAGTTCGGCTACTCGCTGCAACGGCGTTTCGCCTTCAATGTTAGAAAACATCTTGTCGTAGGCCAACGCGATTTGCTGGACGAGCCAGTCATCTCGTGCGCCCGTCAAAAGACCGCGAAGACGCTCCCCAAAATTGTTTTGTCTTTCCGCGCGCTCCTGCTGGCGCCGACTTTCGACCTGATGTTTGTGTTCGAACTGGCGTCGCTGCCAAGAGTCAAGCCGCCACGCCGTGTTCCGTTCCACCCATTGTTGCGCTTGAGGCCAACGCTGCTGGTTGGCCTCTATCCAGTTCTCGAGCGCTTCTAAAGTAATGTCGAACCGCTCGGTCAGGTTGACCGCAGCGAATGCTGCCCGGTCAACGCAGTATTGAACAAATACTTCGTCAGAGGATGCGCTGGCGAGCTCAAGGAGCCAGCGATACCAGTCTGCAGGGCGACTCGCGTCGTATAGGCGGTTTTCGACATTGTGAATATCCATCGTCGTCGCGTTATCTGACATTCGCCTAACGCCTTCCGAGACAAGCCGTCGTTGCATCTCGGGACGATGGCTCAACCAGTCACTAAGGAATTGAATGGTCGACGATTCAAGCCCTGCGGAACCATACTTATCTAGTCCCAACGAAAACCACTCCCACAACTGAGCTGCAGCAATCGCCTCGCCCTCTACCTCTACCGCGCGCATCAGTACCTTCGCGGCGACCTCGCGTGTCATGTCATAGGCGCGAGTTGGTGTATCGATGTCGTTGCGCGCTGCTGGTGCCATGAGAATCTCGTCGAGCGTCTCTAGTGCCGCCGTCAAATCCTTGTTCGGAAGAATACGATTGAACTCGACCGCCCAGAACATCCTGAATTGACCGATTAGGTTCGGTCGCTTCGGTGGCCTGCAACACGCGAAAACTTCTCTCACTGACAAATGCGTCGGATAAAGACAATCCAGTAACTTCCCAAGAACTTCGTCGTCCGGGTCCTTTACCGCTCCCGACGAAACATCGCTTAGTAAGCGTCGAGCGGGGTCAAGTTCGAAGGAGCCGTCGCGGAGCCACGCCGCGACGGCGCCGAACCGTACTCGTTGCGCTCGAGTTTCGTCCCGAGCAATTTCCTCAAAGATACCTGCAAGACCTGGAATCGTATCGCCGAAGCGAATCGCATCGAGGATGCAAACGACGAGGGCTTCATGCCCCATGTCCCGAGACGCATTTTGGAGGAATCGCGCGAACGTCGGCCCCATGTCGGCCGTACCGAGCGCTCCAAATGGATGGGCTTCCCAGTTTTCGTTGCGAAACCATGGATTTTCCGTTGCCGCGCGTTGCAACTCGAAGAGCAATTTCGTCTTTTGTCCAACGGAAAACGGCTTGACGTCACCATACAATACAAGCCCTAAAGGGTCGTTCGCGATAAGTACGTCTGTGTCCTTAACGCAGAAGAGCGTCAACCAAGCATGTACGCCTCGTAGCACATCGACTGTCTGAGTACCTGCCAGACTCATAATTGCGAGCACGCGTTGCAAAGGCAGGCCATGATTCGATACCAAATCCCCAATTGCCCGCCCAGCCAGGTATTCGCCGACCGTTCGATGCACCGGAACTCGCGAATCCCCTTCAGCGGAGAATAGCTTGGTATCAAGTGCAGCCATAGCAATTGCCTTGTCGACATTAAGGTCCGACGGCAAATCGTCAATATGGAACGCATCAGCAGCAGCCGTATCGACCGCTCCGATATGGATTTCCGAACAGTTTGAAAGGAGCATCACCGCGGCTAGCTTTCCAGCTGCGGATAAGAGACGTTCGGAATTTATTGAATTTCGAATGGGGCGGCTCACCTGGTGGGCGCGATTGTGCTCACGCACCAAGAGCTTGCAGGCCGCCGCATATGTGTCGCTGCGACTTTCTGGCCAGTCGTCCTTCTGGACCACGTCAGCCAGGAGCTTCAAAAAGAGAGGATTCGAGAGAAGTGGGTCCAGTTTTCGGACCTTCGCTTCCTGCAGGAATGCAACTGGTTCAATCGCCTTGGACGAAGGCATGCGTCCAAGAACCTCGAGAATCTCGGCCTCGTTTAGAGGATTCAACCAAAGTGTTTCGACCTTTTTGGAGGGCGACACTTTTCCCAAATCACTGTCCCCCTTCTGTACCCAGTCCGCTTCTCGGCAAGAGAGCCGGAAGCGAGGACATCCAGCCTCCTGCAGAGCCTTACGAATCTCGTCCAGTGCCGTAAATGGCGAAACCGAGTCGGTCCGGCGTTCATCCAACGAATCGATGAACATCGTTTTTCCCCGCGCATCGACAGGTAATTTCAGTACCGCAAAGTCGCGTGCGGTGACGTAATACGCCGCCTCTCCCATGCGTTCGGCTTCGGCTTTGAAGGCGGTGGTCTTCCCAGCCCCCGGCTCGCCAAGCAAAACATAGGCATCTAAAAATTCCCAGTCCGAAAGAAGACGTGAGTCACTTCCAGAATCGGATTTCTTGAGAGTTGCGCTGCGTTGGATAAAAATATCTTCTGTCACTTTCGTCGCGACGACCTCGCAGTCGTTATCTCCATTTATAGCCTGTATGTATTATAAAATCGAATCGTTACATCCACAAAGAGAAAGACATGCCAAACCGCGAAGACTTCGCCCCGGCAGAAGTAGAAGTCGCCTACGATATTGCGAAGCAGGTCTACGAGGAGCGAATGAGCAAGAAGGACGCTCGTAACGACCTGGTTGCTCGACTGCGCACAAAGCCAGGCACGGTCGACGCGTTTTTTGCTGGCTACAAGGCGATGCGGACAGGGTCGGAGTACAACCGCGCGTTGGGGAACCCTGCGGTTGAGTGTTTCGTCAATGGCATTACTCGGGACGAAGGACAAGCAGGACGAGCACTGGCCCTTCGGGCGGTCATGCTGAACATCGAGTATTACGAGCGCTCAAATAAAGCTGCGGAAGGGCGCCGTGTCTTTCGAAGAGACCAACGAGCACTGCATGCGCGTCTCGTTTCTGAGACTGCTGAACTGCCGCCTATCTTCCCCGACGAGGTCGACGAACACGATTCGGTACTCATCGAAGGTGCGCTTCGTACCGTGCTAGTCAACCAGTATGAACGAAATGCGGAAGCGAGGCGTAAATCTATTGCTCACTACGGATGCAAGTGCTTCGTTTGCGGATTCGATTTCGAGCAGCGCTACGGAGCCCTTGGACGCGGCTTCATCCACGTCCACCACATGCTCGACATTGCCTCTATTGGTGCCGAATACGAAGTGGACCCGATTAAAGATTTGCGCCCTGTCTGCCCCAACTGCCACGCGATGCTTCACTCCGAAAGGCCAGCAATGGACATTGACAGGCTACGAACGCTGATTTCGTAAAGGCGCTGCTGACGGCATTTGATGAACGCCCAATTGCGTGTTCGTGGGTACGGACACGCGTGGCCTCACCCTAGAAACCCCGTTCGCAAGACGTCCAAACCGCTGGGGGAAAGACACACGTTTGCAACGGAGGGGAATTCTCCGGACGTCTCACGGCTTAGTCTTTACTCTTTCGCCGAACCGTCATCGCAGTTTGAACGCGAGGCTTTCGAGCTGCGCTTGGTGCAGCTTTTTTCGCTGCACCCCTAAGGTCGTCCTGTTGCATGTCTAGAACAAGGAACACAACGACAATCTCTTCCACATCAGCCTTGTATCGAGCCCGGAAACCACCGGGCTTTGAGTCCCGTGACGGAATTGCCTTTCGGTCGATGAACTTGCAGTGGTCAGCCGCATTTTGCTCCGCCATCACTTCCAACTCGGCGACGACGGCACTAATTGGGCTGTGGTACGCGTAGGTGAGATGGAAGAACAACTTACACTTCGAGTATTCGAAAAGCTTTTGAAAGTGATGCCTGAGGTCCGCGTTCATGAACTTCGTGGTCGGCGATTGCCTGCAGACCACTGCTTCAACAACCGCGAGCTCGGCGGTAGCTGAACACTCCGACGAAGTCATTATTCAACTCGCTTCGAACGGCGAGTTCCAGTATGTATCTCCCCGCGTAAGACATACCCTTGGATACGAACCCCACGACCTGGTTGGATGCAAAATAGAACGGATGGTCCATCAGGATGACTGGCACCGCCTCAAGCAGGCGATGACAGCTGCGAGCACGGAGCACATGGAGGAGTCTGTCGAATACCGATTACGGCGCGGAGACCAGTCTTTCATATGGGTCCGGAGTTTCATTGCCGCGATGCCCGCCGAACCGACCGACGGACATGCAGCGATGGCGTTTACCGTCAGGGACATTAATACCCGCGTATTGTCCGAACAACGTCGAAACGCGGAAGAAGAGAAGTTGAAGCAGCTGGCCTACGTCGATAGTCTGACCGGGCTTGGGAACAGACGCTTCTTCGATGCCGAGTTCAACTCATATTGTGTACCGGCACCGGGAACTGCGGCAGTTCCGGAGACGGCCGTACTATTTATTGACGTAGATTTTTTTAAGAAATACAACGACAGGTATGGCCATTCGGCCGGCGACGAGTGTCTAAAGACCGTTGGCAAATGCATCAAGGCAGCGATACGGGAAGCCGACCTGCTTGCTCGATATGGCGGCGAAGAGTTCGTTGTCGCGCTCAGTAGCTGTTCATATGCCGAAGCAGTCGAAGCGGCCGAACGGATTCGAGCCAATATTGAGGGACTAGCGGTCGCACACGAAGAAAGTCCTCTTGGCGCTCTTACGCTAAGCATAGGCGTCGCACACATGAGCGAAGCCGACGCTACCAACCCCAGCGAATTGCTGGAGTTAGCTGACTCAGCGTTGTATGACGCAAAACGTCTTGGACGAAACCGGGTTTTTCATCGGCGTACTTTAGAGGCAACTTGACGCGCCGACGCACTCGGCGGCAGGCCGTTAGTGCGCGTAATCAGCTTATGTTGATTAACGAGGAAATGACGCCGGTCCAGAAGTCTAAGATTGCCGCTGACAGCGACAGTATTAACAAACAACCCTATCGTCGCAGATTGAATTCGAGCGCTGGCGGACCGTGACTAAAAGAATGATGCGAGATGCATCAAGTCGCAGTTTAATGCAATGCATCGAGTCCGATGCAATGATATTTTTCGGGCGAAGAGCTAGAGCATAATCTCACGCTGATGCTCTTTTCTCGAAGGATTACGACGATGCCGACCACAGAGACGGATGGTCCAAGCTCAATGCAGGTGGTCTATTCGACCATCGGGGGCGACGAAATTCGCAGAGTGCTTGAACGAGATTTCGGAATCGGAACAATCGATGCTTGCACGTTGTTGCAGTCGGGCTTTAACGACATCTACGACGTTGCTCTGACAGACGGTCGGCGCTGCGCCGCCCGGTTGAGTTCTCGCCTGGAAAGAGGTGTGCCGAATGTCGACTACGAGACGGCTTTGCTCCAGCATCTGAAACGCGCCGGAGCGGCGGTCGCCGCTCCCTGGATAGCCAAAGATGGGGCACACAGTATAGAGGTCGCCGCGCCCGAAGGGCCGCGTTCTTTGGTAGTCTTCGATTTTCTTTCGGGCAAACCGCCGGGAAATGAGCCAATTGACATTGCGGCGATGGGCGCTGAGCTGGCGCGTATTCACGTGCTGTCCCGAGACTATGCGGGGCCCGAGAGCAACTACCGGCTTGATTTTGACCATCTCCTGCGCCGCCCGCTAGCCCGTCTGTTGGCGCTTAGGGATTTGAGCGAAGACGTTCGCGACCTGTTGAATTCGATTGCGCAAAGCCTTGAAGCACGAATAGCGACGCTCACCAACCTCACACGTGTTGCGTGCCATGGCGATTGCCATGGAGGAAACACGCTGATGAGCGAGGGCCCCGGTGGGGCGCGCGTAGCCTCGTTCTTCGACTTCGACGACGGTGGCCCTGGCTACGTTGCCTACGACCTTGCTGTCTATCTCTGGAGCAATTTGCTCGGACGGCAACTCGCCAAACCGGACGAAAAGGTTGAGGCCAACTGGGGGCATTTTGTGGATGGCTATTGCAGCGTTGAGCCGGTCACTTCGACCGACTTCCAGGCAATCACGACGTTCGTCGCAATCCGGCATTTCTGGCTGATGGGTGAGTACGCGAGCCGTCTGAATCGAATGGGCCTGAGGGTATTCCGCGGTCCATGGTTTCGCAAGAACTTTGAGCTCGTCAAAGAATGGCAATGCCTTACAACTCCGGGTGCCTAAAGCCCTCGCCATTCTCGATAACCTTTTCTGCGTAACCCATTGATGTCGCGGAAGGGACACCACCTCGACGAAGCAGTCCCGTTGACGTCAAACCATGTTGATTTCCCGAGGACCTTGGCAATCACAGCCTTCACAGCCGGGGCTGCCATCGGATGGTCTAAGAATCATCGTGCAGCGAATGCAGGTGCCGAACTTTGTCAAACAGCCACTGAAATAGCGAATGACCTTTTTCCTGCTCGATTGAGGTCTGGGTCGTCAACTTACCCAGCGCGTCCTGCCGGTAGGCTAGTTGCTGACATAGCTGCTTTGCGACCTCCGGATGGTCTTTGAGAACGCCGTCATGTCGTCCTTGCCTAGCTGATACAGCACGGAAGGCGTGAGCGTCGAAATCGACACGTGCATCGGTAGCCCCCGGCCACGATTGCGGCCAGAAATACCACGGCCCCGAACACGTCCGAGAATAGCCGTTGCCTTCGCCAGGCGCTTGGCAACAGCAGTGTGTCCAGTGAGAGAGTCAGCAGACGAGCGCCCATCAACCACCAGATTATCTCGAGCACCTGCCCTAACCAGTGCAACCGGGCCGCGCTCTCGGGACTCGTTTGGGTGATTGGGCTTAGACCGGAGGAGAAAAGCACCCAGCTCAGCGCAGAAAAAAATGCCAGTCGGATGAAGAGCCGTACGAGCTCATTTGCAGGCATACGGAAGCGCCATACGATGACGTCTAAAACGACGATGCCGAATCCGAGAATCAACGGGTATTCCACAGGCGCTCCTCCTTCCTATCAGGCGACTGTAAGAGGATACGCATCTGAACGCGGAGGGTCGTCGCCCTCTCATTGCATCCATACCTTGCTTGGGAACTTAAGAGGGCTTCGGTGGGAAGCGTGCGCAGTTAATGATATGTCACGAGGGAAAGGGAAATGGCTAGGACATCGATTTCAAGTGCGAGCAACTGTGCGATGCGACTCGACACCGTCCCGTCGCGAGCTATGAACCTACCAAGACACTCGAGCCTGATTGCGGACAACGGGCTGACAGGTGGTCGAGCCGTCTCGGCTCGCGTCAGGTGAATGGACCATATCGTTAAGTGCTGCCGTCAATGGCTCGAGAAAAATGGGCCGAAGATGGACTGGCGGGACAGGGCCCGTATCGGCCAGCTCGCCCTCAAGATTGCCAGTAAGGACGAAGTGATTCGCAGACCTGCGAAAAGGCAGTGTCCTCTTGCCCCGACCTGCCCACAATGTTAATCCGCCTTCATGACGTGCTGCAGGGCGACCACGGGGATGCAAGTCTTGCCTTTTCAAGGCAGTGAATCGCCCCCGCCTTGACTTCCCCTGCAAAAACACTATCACTGACCTGTGCTGCATTCGGACGGGTGACATGCTATCTGCGCAAAGTCGACGAGCAAGTCCATCTGTGCCCCTCCGTGCCGCACAGTACATACGTATGTCGACCGACCGACAGGAATACTCCCCGGTTTTTCAAAGACAGGCTATTGCAGACTATGCAGTAGCTCATCACTTTCGTATTGTGCGCGAATACGAAGATGCCGGCATTAGTGGCTTGACCCTCCGGGAGCGGCCGGCCCTCATGCAGTTGTTATTGGACGTTGATAATCCAAAGCGCAAATTTACCACCGTGCTTGTGTACGACGTCAGCCGGTGGGGCCGATTTCAAGATGTCGACGAGGCCGCGTTTTATGAATATGCCTGTCGGCGCGCTGGGGTCAATGTAGTTTACGTTGCGGAGCCCTTTGATAACGACGGAAGCCCGGCGACATCAGTGTTAAAGGCGTTGAAACGAGCCATGGCTGCGGAGTTTAGTCGTGAAATGTCCCGCAAGGTTTTCCTGGGACACTGTCTCAATGTTCAGCGCGGATTCCATGCGGGCGGCCCGCCCGGGTACGGATTACGTCGCATCCTTCTTGACTCAGACCACCGCATCAAGCAGTCGCTCGACCGCTACGAATACAAAAGCGTTCAAACCGACCGCGTCATCATCGCGCCGGCACCCGACGGCGAAGCCGCGTTGATTCGAAAAATTTACGAATGGTACGCAACGGAAACGATTACCGGGACCGCGATAGCAAGGCGCCTCAATGATTTCGGCATTAGCAACGGTTTCGGACGGCCGTGGCAAGGTCAAAACATCCTGAACATCCTCCGCAACGAGGCATACATTGGCACCAACGTCTATAGCCGCACCACTTCGAAATTGACCAATCCGTGGGAGCGGGTTCCACACCAGGACTGGATTCGTGTGCACGGAGCGTTTGAGCCTGTGGTCGACAAACGCATCTTCACTGTCGTTCAACAGAAAATGGAGCGAGGCCGGCGGAGGCCAACGAGAGACGAGATTGCAGACGGTCTGCACAAAGTCATAAAAAGAGCCGGCAAACTCAGTCAGGCTACTTTGAGGCACTACCGAAGCGCACCTTCCGTTGAGCAGGTCATGCGCGAATTTGGGAGCCTAAACGAGGCATACAAGGCGATAGGCTACACACCGAACCTCGACCCCGCTCGCTCCGAAAACCGTTCTATCGAGCGTTGCATGGAAAAGCGGGTCGTTGATGTCACCATTGAAATGCTGGAAGGTCGCGGCCATGACGTGCGGTACGCAAAGCACACAGATACTCTTTGTCTCGACGGCTGTTTGAGATTGAAGCTTGTTGTTCGCAGCCCATGGCTTATCGGTGGACACGTGCCTTACTGGGTTGCGCGTTGGCCTGACTGTTTCCCGGTAGATTTCCTTGTCTATGGGCGCATCGAGCGCGCAGACGCAGAACTGCTCGACTTTCACATATTTCCACGTGGGAGCCTTATTCCGGGCGCATACACCGTGGTCCACCGGCACGGCCAATCGCACTTCAAGGCATACCAGCATCCGGATTTGAGATATCTGCTTGAAATCGCCCAGGACAGTCCGCTGGCAGTGTTGGCGCCCCCGACATCTCGATGGAGTTCGAAGTGACGCCCCCAAGTCGTCAACTGAGCTCATCGAGAGCAGAGCCTAACGACCAACAACAGATGCGCAAGCATGGTAGCCGCGAAGGACGCGCGACGCCGGAAACCAAGGCGAAAGAGGTTCTGAAGGTTGAATGCGCACGGCAGCGGACTGCAATCAGCCGCATGGATGGAACGCGCGGGGAGGCGGCGTTGACTGCAAATGTCTTGAGGGAACTGCTTGCGGACCCGGCGTTCGTGGCGCTTTTGCGGGCAGAAGGATTCACCTCGATACCGGAGCTCGTTCGTCAACGTCTCATGGAGCGACCTAGATGACGCATGCTCGGGCTGCCAGGTTCGTACGTCGCTCGACTGAGGAGCGAGCCGGTGGCGAAAGGCCACCTGACATTTGCGAGCGAGCGTTTGCTCTGGTTATCGGGCAAACGCTCCCGAAGAGGACAGTCGCTGCGCTCGCGAGGATGGTCCCGGCGCGTCAGATTTCAGCGACCCGGACTATGGTAGCGGTAGACAATCTGAGCGGAGATTTCGCTCGGGCGCTGTTGGCAGCGACGACCTCCACTGGGAGAGCCGATGATGCACGCGGGCGACAGTCTCACGCAGATTGCGCGGCTCGGCTGGCCAAGATGGAGCAAGGGCTTCTTCAAATGCGGCGAGACTGCGCAGAACTGCGGTCGCACTACGACGACGACTTGATTTATCTAGCGCTTGCAGCCAGTTTTGTCCGCAAGTGGATGCGGAATGAGGTCGTCGCCAGCTGGCTTCACTTGCACCATCCGAAGTTCGCCATCGTACTGGATGCCTTGGTCACGGCGGCGGACGTCGCAATTGAGCCCGGACGCCCGATGAAACTTCCTTATGCTCCGACTGCAAGCGCCGCGGGCGCTCGCAAAAGAAACCGAGGCAAACGTGCGGCACCTGGTATCAAAGCCAGCTAGAACCACCGAGTAGCGACAAGCTGGTTTAGACAGTGCTGATATATGGCCCTCGCGGTTTCCGACCTGAAATCAAGCCGCAAATTTTCGGCGAACAATGTGATGACCATGTCAGGTGTGAATGCGGGTAATTGTGCCGCCTCCAACACTTGTGCTACCTCAAGAGCCCGGCTCGAAAGCATGACTCGCTGCATAACGTCAGCGCCGGCGCCGTTGCGGCGCATCCACAAAGTGGTGGACTCAACGACGTGGTCGGGCGAAAGCCAGTCACCTGTCAATTGCCTCGCCAGCAGGTGCCCCGAAACAAGGTAGGCGAGCAGTTCGGCGCGGGCCCGAAGGTCCATATTGAGCAGATTGTTCACTTTGTAACACCAGCAGCAATCGAGTCCCGTGCTGGCAGTCAGGCAGCCAGTCGGTGCTCGTAGTATGGACGGTCCCTGTCATCAAGTATCGCGTACATTGTCGCCAAGTCGGATGCGTCCGGGTTGAGCCAAGCGTCTATGTTCTCCGGCTTGATAGGAATAATGCACCGGTCATGACCCGCGGCGGCGACCTCAGGTGGCGGCTCGTCCGTAATGGCCGCAAATGAGAGCAAGTCTGGCTCGCCGGGTGCACTCCATCGAGACCAAAGGCAAGCGACATGCATCAACTCGCCGTTGCTCGGGCGAAACTCCAGAACCACATTCTCGTCTCGCTCGTGAGTCTCGAGTAACGTCCCCTCCATCCTGGCCTTGCTGACATTCTCGTAAAAAACGTCGACAAGCATCACACCGTGGGTGTACCCGAACAGCGGTTTCCAGAAGCCCTTTAGGCTATCTCTTCGGGCGTTGTACGTTCCTGGATACTTTGCATCGAAAAAAGCCGGTGTGCCGGCAATGCGGCACTGATAACGCATCGGCTTCACAACGCGCCGACCGCCTTCGATGACCATCACGGATGCGTAGTGGCCGGGGAAAATGCGCGAGTCACGCGGCTGAGGCTCGGTGCGCTGGATGTCGTCAAGCTTGCCGCGCGTCCATAGAATTTTATCGTTGGCGATTCGCTGGCTTTCGGTGGCAGCTTTCGTTACCTTTGTCTGCAGTGACCGTTCGGCGTCCGCTAGCCGCTTACGCTGCTTAAACAGGTCCTGTTCAAGTTTGGTCACTTGGCCAGCATTGAAACGGTCGATGAGTGCTTTGATTTCGCGCTCGGCGTCAGTCTGCGGCTCGGCAAAAGAGTCTTCAATCGCCTTCGGTATCTTTGCCTTGCTAACGCCTTCCGCGCGCTCAAAAAACAAGCGCGCGAACTCGTCGATGTCCATCACGGCGCCGAATGTGCGCACGAATTTCCGATAGTCAGCCTGTATTTGAGCCGAGTAGCACATAAATGCCTCCGTTCCTGTTGTGGAGGAGAAGGTTGTCACCGTTGCCAGCGTGCAGCCGTCCTCTCATTGCAGATTTTTGAACAGCTGCCCGCGCAAGGTTGATGCTATCTGCTCAAGGATATCGGGCAAGAGGACTTGTGCGTCAAGCGGTCCTACGACGGAGTACCCCGAGCCTGCATCGCCGTCGATGATGACGACTGCAGCGCAACGCGCACCCGTCGTCTGCCTGACGTAAGCGCAGGCTTTATCGAACTGACCCGCTGCTTCACCGCCCGCCACAACCCTGGCGCCCGCATTGTCTGTCATCGCAACCCTCCGAGACGTAAGTAACTCACGACCATTCTATGCTGACAGGCTCATGTCCAGAGCATGGAAGCCAGTTCCGCAAATTTTCCCGTAGGCGGATGGAAACAATGCTAGCAGTACAAGACCGCCGTGGGCTCAAATCTGCGGGGCAAACCGGCCAATGCGTGCCGCTGGCATTGAACTACCTTGTTGCCGCGTGATAAAGGGGGAAGCTGCCGTCAGCAGAAGTTTCTGCTCGCAGTAATCAAACCGCCGAGCAGATACGACATGTCAACGAGCCGCTGCGCGACCAGATGCCGAACCTCGCCCTGGCATTGCCAGGTTCCGTACACGGCAAGCAACGACGCTCCAAGGGCCTCCTTCCTTTGTTTTTCAAAAAGGCTTGGCCAAATGATGACATTCACGTTCCCCGTCTCATCTTCCAGCGTCACGAACAAGACGCCTTTTGCGGTGCCCGGCCGCTGTCGCACCGTAACAAGTCCACAGCCTCGCGCGAGTCGTCCATCACGGTATGTGCGCAAAGTTGACGCTGGCATCAGGCGGTTTGCTAGCAACTGCGGCCGCAGCAATTCAAGCGGATGTCGACCGAGCGTTAGACCGACGGACCGATAGTCGGACACGATGTCATGGGCCTCCGTCGGCGCACCAAGCTCGGGTGTCTCGTCGTCAACTGAGGCAACTGCAAGCATATCTTTATCCGGCACAGCGGCAACAGACTGCCAGAGCGCTTCGCGACGATTGCCGGCAAGCGACGCCAACGCGTTGGCATCGGCTAGAACGTGAAGGTCCTTTCGGTCCAATTGCGCCCTGCGAGCAAGGTCCTTCACAGTTTCGAAGGGTCGAACTGCCCGGGCATTCTCGATACGCCCGGCAGCGCCATCTTTCATGCCTCGGAGTAACGATAGGCCGAGACGCACTGCCGGTCGCTCCGCAGAAGGGATTGTCGCCAGCACTGAGTGCCAACCGCTAACAGTCACATCGACAGGAAGCACTTTGACGCCATGGCGCTGGGCATCCTGGACGAGCTGTGATGGAGAGTAAAACCCCATTGGTTGCGAGTTGAGCATGGCAGCAAGAAATGCCTCTGGCTCGTGGCACTTCAGCCAGCTGCTTGCATATACCAGCAACGCGAAGCTTGCCGCATGACTCTCCGGGAAGCCGTACTCGCCGAACCCTTTGATTTGCTCAAAGATGCCTTCAGCGAAGCCCTGGTCGTAGCCGCGTTCGAGCATCCCGTTAACGATACGGTCATAATATTTCTCAAGCCCACCTTTACGTTTCCACGCGGCCATCGCGCGCCTCAACTGGTCGGCCTCGCCGGCGGTAAACCCTGCAGCCAGGATAGCCACTTGCATGACCTGTTCCTGAAAAATTGGTACGCCGAGCGTACGGCCGAGTGCCGTCTTTAGAGCATCGCTAGGATACGTCACCGGCTCGAAGCCCTGGCGGCGCTGCAAGTAAGGATGGACGGCGCCGCCTTGGATTGGACCTGGCCGCACGATGGCGACTTCAATGACGAGGTCATAGAAGGTACGCGGCTGCATTCGTGGCAGCATGCTCATCTGGGCGCGGGATTCAATCTGAAACACACCGACAGTGTCGGCGGCGGAAATCATGTCATATGTCGCCGGGTCTTCAGACGGAATGTCCTGCATCTCGAACCGCTCGCCGCGCTGCTCCGACACGATGTCGAGAGCCCGACGTATTGCCGACAGCATGCCCAAAGCAAGAACGTCGATTTTTAGAAGCCCAAGCGCCTCGAGGTCGTCCTTGTCCCATTCGATGACGGACCGGTCCGCCATGGCCGCATTCTCGACAGGGACAAGCCGTGTGAGCTTCCCGCGACTGATAACAAAACCGCCAGAGTGCTGCGACAGGTGACGCGGAAAGCCAAGGAGCTGGGACGCGAGTCGCGCCCACGCCTGTATAAGCGGCTTCTCCGGGTCGAGTCCCGATTCAGCGAAGCGCTTCAGGAGGTCCTGGCTCGTGTCGAACCAGTGATGGCTCTTTGCCACCTGGTCGACAATCTGCGGGTCGACGCCAAGCGCCTTGCCGGTTTCACGCAGCGCGCCCCGAGGCCGGTAGGTTGAAACCGCTGCGGCGATTGCTGCGCGGTCGCGGCCGTACTTGCGATAGATGTACTGGATGACTTCTTCGCGTCGCTGATGCTCGAAATCCACATCGATGTCTGGCGGCTCACCGCGCTCTTTTGAGATGAAGCGCTCGAACAACATACTACCGCGTGCCGGGTCGACCTCTGTGATGCCGAGGCAGTAACACACTGCGGAGTTGGCGGCAGAGCCGCGGCCCTGACACAGGATGTGCTGGCTGCGTGCGAAGCGAACAATGTCGTATACCGTGAGAAAGTACGGCTCATATTTCAACTCCGCTATCAGCTCCAGTTCGTGCTCAATCTGTTCCTGTACCTTGTGCGGAATACCCGAGGGGAAACGTCGCTGCGCGCCGATGTAGGTCTCCTGCCGCAGATACGCGGCAGGAGCGAAACCGGCGGGCACCAGTTCGTCCGGGTACTCATAGCGCAACTCGTCAAGCGAGAACGTGCAACGGCTCGCGATGTCCACGGTCGCCGCCAGCGCATCATCGGGATAGAGATTCGCGAGTCGCAATCTGGAACGCAGATGCTGCTCAGCGTTAGGCGCGAGGTCATAACCGCACTCGTGCACGGGCCTGCCGACGCGGATAGCGGTCATTGTGTCTTGCAGCGGCTTCCGCGAACGCACATGCATTACCACGTTGCCCAGTGCAACCACCGGCACATCCAGATTGCGGGCAACAAACTCCACTGCGCCTCGATGAATATCGTCCATTGCGCGCTGGTGTAGTACGAGGCCTGCCCAGGCTCTTCCCGTGAACGTGTCATCAAGCCACTCGAGCTGTGCCGCCAGCGGGTCCTCTTTCGCCGGGAAGTCGGGGACAAGTATGGCAAGGCAGTCCGGCATGCCGAGCAGATGTCGATACTCCTTGTCAGGCCGCGACAGGTCCTGAGGCGTGAGCCGATATTCGCCTTTTGGCGCACGCGTTCGAGCAAGCGTAATCAGTTCAGAGAGGTTGCCGTAACCCTCGCGGTTTTTAGCTAGGAGAATCAGCCCGAACGCTGGGGACCCGTCAGCTTTGACCAAGCGAAAGTACGAACCAACTATAAACGGCAGCTTTGCTTCCTTTGCAGCGACATGCGCACGCACAACGCCGGCGAGCGAGCACTCGTCAGTGACTGCAAGGGCTGAGTACCCTAGCTGCGCCGCTCGCTCAGAGAGCTCTTCCGAGTGGGAAGCACCGTGCAAGAACGTGAAATTTGAAAAGCAGAACAGCTCTGCGTAGTCCGGCAGCGTGGAAAACGTGGAATCCATGACGGTCATCCAAACAGGCCATGAAGGAACCAACGCTGGTCTTCTTCTGCGTCGCGACTGCTTATGCGTTCACGATAAATCCAGTAGCAGCTCTGGTCCTCCGCCTGCGCGACAAAATAATCCCGCGTGACCAACTCCCCATCAAACCAACCGCTTTCGATGCGTTCGCCTGGCGATACCATGCGGAGCGGTGAGCCATAAAACGGACGGTGCTGGCGCGTCAATAAGCGGACCGGGTTGTCCAGCATCCAGGTCGGTCTTGGAAGGCCGAGCGGAAGTGCTTCCTGCTTCGACTTGAGTGTCACCGGCACCCAACGGTTTGCGACCTCCGGGCGATGGTCGGCAGTCGGTGCGGGGCGAAGAACGTTGTCCTCTCCGAGCCGCGCAACAAGTAACTCGAGAAGCCGCGCATGGTCTTCCTTCGAACCTCCCGGCTCCGGGAATAGCGTGTCAGATGCCGGCGCTGCGGATTCCACTCTGGAGGCATCGAGTCGCAGCGCGATGACGGGTGCAGCCAGCTCAATGCGATGCAGCCGCTCCTTGAGCAGCCTGACCAGATGCTCCTCTTTCCACGTCGGCTCGCCCAACGCAATTTCAATCACCGCCGGTTCGATGGCGTCGCGCCCACGTTCATGCTCGAGCAGCAGCTTAATCGCCGTGACCGCCAACTGCTTGGCGCAAAGCCAGCCGCACAATTGCACGATGAGTCGATGCGCACCGAACACCGCACCGTCGGCATGCTCGAGGCGGTCCGGCATTTCAATGCGTGCGGAAAAAGTGGGCGGCAGTTCGAGCCAGTCAAACAGCTCGGGAGCCGTGCCGAACGCGCGGTCGAGCGAATCAAGCAGATGTTCGCCACATCGCCGCTGCAGGCCAGCGCGTGGCAGGCGTCTTACGTCGGCAATGGTTTCGCATCCGAGTCCGGAGAACCAGTCTCCGAACGGACGAACCTCAGGAACGGCCATCATCGGCAAAGCGGCCAGCCGTTGCTCAAGCGATGCCAGCTTGAGCACGCGCCGGTTCCCGAACTTTGCGAGCAGCCAGCCACCCTGGCCGGTGGGTGCAGCGCTGATGCGTGCGGTAAGTCCGAGCGTCCCAAGGACCGCTTTCGCTTCCCTGCACAATGCAAGCAGTCCGCCGAAAAGTCGCAGACTCGCGCCGACCTCAACCACGACGGTCGCTTCGTCAAGCAAGGCGACCTCAGGTGAAAAGCGCATCAGGGCGATGCCCACCTCGCGCTGTGCTGCTGCCTCCCTGGCGACATCGCGCTCATGCATCTCCGTTTCCGGCGACAGTGTCAGCACTCCGCCGCGCTTCATACCGAGGCGGACGCCGGCTGCACGAGCCGCGCTGTCGGTAATGACCACTTTGTCTTTCTCCAGGACTGCACTTCCGTGCGCGGGCTCAGATGACCACTTCGGTCGGAACACCTCGAGCGGCAACTTCGGCAAGTGGACGGCGAGAAAGACGCGCATGTCGGGAAAGCAATACAGGAGTGGGTTGAAGGGGAATCGACAGTGGCTCTGCGCGCGCTGGCCCTCGTCGTTTCACAATGTCGACGGTTAGACCGTCGGCGGATGGTCTTAAAGCGAGCCGCAAAAGCGCGGGCGATGAGTCCTGTGCCGCTGCCAGGGGCCTGACCATCACGAAAAGTGTTTCGGATGACTGCGCCGCCAGATGCAAGCGCCGCAGCGATGAGGCCTGCGCGTATTGCGCCCAGAAGATGAGCGCACCGCAACTGCCTGCCCGCAGAATCTGCTCAGCCGACCAAAGCGCATCTGCGGTCTTCTGCGCTTTCACCCGCAAGACCTGGTCAATGGGAAGTCCGATGTAACTGAGTCCAAGTCCGTCCGGGGTGTGCGGCGGCTGCACAAACGCCACAGGGCGATTGCCCGAGCCACTGAGCGCCGGGCGCAACAGTCGCAATTCACCAACCCCGGCCTGCTGCACCATCAGGTCGATGAGCGCACCGACCGGCCAGCCCCCGCCGGGAAGCTCGGCCGACAGCGCGGGATAGCCGGTCTCAACGACCCGCCCACGGCCACGGGCGAGCTGGGACGCACGCCACAAGGACGGGTGTATCTCTTCGGCCGTGACGGTAGCGCTGGACATGTGGCAACAAAAAACCTGTATATTTATACAGTATCGTACACGCAAATTCGTAGGCGTGAACTGTCACTTTTATTTGAGGTAAGGGGGCTGCGCGGCATCCGTCGCTCGGCTTCATACCCTGCTTCCGTGTTCAGAGGAGGTCCATCATGAGAGCAGATGAATGGGTTCGGGAGGCCGAACGCGAATCGAAACTTGTGGATGCCTTGTACAAGGCACGTAGTCTGATTTCGATGCACAACGGCATGACCGTGCGGTGCGACGGCGAGGAATGGCCGCTCGATTTCGGCCAGGAGCTGAAGATGATTGACGCCACATTGAAGATGGCCGGCGTCGAGACTCAACGCCTTAAGCAGTAGCTGCTTGCCGAGTCGCGCGAACTCGGGCAATCATCGAGAAGAATCGGTTCAGAGGTCCTTCGAGGTCAACAGATGCAAACTGAGAAATACCGTGGATACACGCTGTGGGGTCATGCCATCTTGCAGCAGGAAGGAATCCCACAGCCGGCGAAATTCGCAGGAAGCGCCACGGTCACCCGCGACACCAAGGTCGTCGAGGTATCCGGGGTACTCGGCGCTTACGATACTGACGAAGAAGCAGAGCTGGTAGGCCTTTCGTGGTGTCGGGCGTGGGTAGATAGCCACGGCTAGCGCGCAGGCTGCTGCTGCGACTGTTGCGTACTGAACAGCTGTAGCCTTGGTATCAAGAAGTTTCATCAAATTTGATACTTCTCAAGACTGTGAAACTCGTGTCAGTTGGCGGCACCGCCATCGGACTGCCGTAGAACGCACTGGCACGAAACATTGTCAGTTGTAGCTTAGCTCTTATCTGACGGTAAGCTCGCTGGCAACGAGTTTTTTACAGCAGTCGAGCGAATCCGAATCACTCTATCAGCCGACCAGCCGCCGATAAGCGCTGAGGTGCCGAACGAGGCCTTGTTTGTCACCGCGAATCTCACTTAGGCGAGCGAGGTTGAAGTGAGCATCGGCATGCGTCGGGTCAATTTCTATGCATCGCTGGTAGGCCGCCTCTGCCGGGTCATAGCGCTTCAGTTCCTCGAGGACGACTGCCCGGTTGAAGTGAAGTAACGCGTCGTCGGGAAAGTGCTCTAGCGCGCCATCGAAAATGGACAACGCTTCTTCGCATCGTGTTTCCGCTTCGCACAGCAACACGCCCAGGTTGGTGTATGCGTCGTAGTGCGGAGATGGCGACAGCTCGAGCACTTTCCGGTAGGCCTGCTCCGCGCCGACCGCGTCAGTCTCGCTAAGCTGCTCGGCAAGTGCAAACCATTCGTCTGCCTGCTCTTCCCGATTCGCAAGGTTTCGCGGCGCAGAGTCGAGGAACGCGACATCGCCGCGAAGTGGCGCGACCTCGAAATCAAGCAGATGCTGCCCCGAGGCTGCGTCCCATTGCGCCTGTCCTGACCTGACAGCGACAGTCTCGCCGACAGATGTGATTCGTATTCCAGACAGCGGAAGCTCGTCAGGGAGTTCGGCTTTCAGCTTGGCCAGCGCCTTCAGAATTTTCCGCGAAGAAACTTTCGCTGATTGCAATTGAAATGCGGTGCGAAGGACCACGACATCCTGGAAAGAGAACCGGAGTTCGTTCCGCCGGCCGCGCGAGGGATGAACAAATCCCGCGTCAATTAGCCCGGATAGAACTCTGCGCGAGACGCCCAGTAGCGACTGGAGGCTTCGCAACGAATAGTCGTGCGACAGATTTCTTCTGTTCACTTGCGAACTCTAACCTTTGCCGGCGGCGCTTCTTTCACGTCGGCTCTCGGTGCGGCTCGTTTGACAGGCCGCCGTGGTTTGGCTGATAGCGCTTGGACGTCGTCATCGGGCGAAGCCTTCTTCGGAGCAGTTGTCTTTGCGGCCGTTTTGGCAGGAGCGGCCCGTTTTGTCTTGTTGGCGCTTAGACTTGCACGCAGCGCTTCCATCAGGTCAATCACTTGGCCGCCAGATTCCTCTGCAGGTCCCTCCGGTGACACAATCTGTTTGCCGGCAATTTTCTGGTCGATGGCTTCGAGAATCCGCTTCTTTTCTTCGTCTTCATACGCCGTCGGGTCGTATGCATCTTCCGAAACCTGGTCAATGATTTGAAGCGCGAGCTTCAGTTCCGTGGCGCTGACCGTCACCGGCTCAATATGCAAATCGCTCAGCGCCCGTACCTCGTCGGCAAACAGTAGCTGCTGGAAGACCATCCCGTCCTCCGCTGGCCTTATCTGAACGATTCGGGTCTTTCCCTTGTACGACCATTTGGCCAGCGCGCAGCGTTCACTTTCTCGCATGGCCTGTTGCAGCAGGCTGTAGGGTTTGCCGCCGCGCTTGTCGGGAGCGATGAAGTACGCCTTGTCGTAGTACAGCGGGTCCACCGACTTTTCCGGAACAAAGGAAACAATCTCGACTACGTGGCTCGCACCTTCTTCAAGCGCCTTCAGTTCGTCAGGGGCGAATACGACAAACTGCCCCTTTTCGAATTCGTAGCCCTTCTTCATGTCGGCGCGGGCGACAACGGCACCGGTAGCCTCGGATATGTACTGCTGCTTGACCCGGCCGCCTTCCGGCGTCAGGAGATTGAAGCCAACGCCGGCAGCGCTGTCCGTAGCCGAATATAGCTTTACCGGTATGGAAACCAGACCGAAGGATAGCGTCAGCGATGCAATGGAACGCGCTGCCATATGATTCTCCTGATAGCGGCTCGTGGGTGTCGCCGCAGCTGACTAGAAACCATCCCTTCGAGAGGTCCAACCTTCGCCACCCGAAGCACGCCGTGTGCCTACGGACCGCCGCCTCGGTCCATGCAAATTTTCTAGGCTGCGTGTCTACGTTCGTAGCCAGTCGCTACCGCACGAGATACGTCATCCCAAACGTTTTATGGCTGACGCCAGCGACTGTTTTGTCGACCAGTATGCTTCCCAAGGGTCCTGCGTTTGAAAGCTAAGATACTCTCTCGCCGTCTGCACCGTCCAGTGCGCGCCACTTTTAAGTTCGGACAGTTGCCCCCATGAAATCGGCATGGAAACCCCCATGCCGGGCCGCGCGCGGGCAGAAAACGCGGTGGCGGTCGTCTGCCCCTTTCCGTTGCGCAGATAGTCAACATACACCTTGCCGATTCTGTTGGCTGCCCCCGACGTCGCTGAAAAGCGGTCCGGGATAGTTTTCGCCATGTGCCGGACAAACGTCTGTGAGAAGGCCTTCACAGATTTGTAGTCAAGTCTCGGCGTAAGCGGCACGACGACATGGAGGCCCTTGCCGCCGCTCGTTTTCAACCAGGCTTGCAAATCCAGCTCCGTGAGCAACGCATGGACAAGGACGGCCGCCTCCTGAATGTGCTTCCACTTCACGCCTTCGCCCGGGTCAAGGTCAAAGATGACCCTGTCGGGCTGGTCGATTCGCAGCACCGTCGAATTCCAGGTGTGAAACTCAACGACGTTCATCTGGGCGGCTGACATCAGCGCATCCAGGGTGTCGATGGTCAACAGAGGCGGGTGATTCAGCCACAAGCCACGGTCGTGTTCCTTGAGGCCGGGCATGCCTGTCTTTTCCGCGTGCTTTTGGAAAAACAGTTCGCCGGAGATGCCTGTTGGTGCGCGGACCATCGCAAGCGGCCGGGCCGCCAGGTGGGGCAGTATCCATTGGGCAACGCTTTCGTAGTACCGGACCAGGTCGAGCTTGGTCACGCCGCTCGACGGGTCCACGATGCGCTCCGGGTGAGTGATTTTGACCTGGGAGACGGGCGCAGGTGCTAGCGCTACGCCGGACTCTCGAACGACGTGTCGCGCAGGTTTATCAACGCGCAATCCTTTGAACGACGCCTGGCGCACCACACCTTCCGCGGTCCACTCGGCGAACTCAACTTCTGCAACGAGCTCAGGGCGGACCCAGCGCTCGCTGCCGGCCGCACGCCTTGACCAGCGGCTCGGCTTGGACACAGCGACATCAAACGGGGTGGTGTCGACTTCGAGCGGTGTCAGGCGGGTCCACAGGTCGCGGCCAGTGCGGGCATCCCAGCCAGTGCCTACGCTGCCAGCATCATGAAGCTTATTACCTATGTAGTGGCCGAGCAACAAGCTGCCAACCTCGCCGTCCTTGCCGCCTCGAGCCGTAAAGCCACAGACGACCAGTTCCTGCCGTAGCCGGCACTTTGCCTTCAGCCAGGTTTGTGTTCTTCCCGACTCGTATTTCGCGTCCCGGCGTTTTAACATCAAGCCTTCAAGACCCAGCCCTGCAGCGGCCTCGAATATCTGGGCGACCGGAGCGTCGAAATCCTGACTGAACCGTATGCGGTCGTCCTCGTTCTTCAGCAGTTGAGAAAGCAATGAGCGCCTCGACCACAGTGGGACGTTCCTGAGGTCCTTTCCGTCGAAAAAAGGCAGGTCGAACAAGAAATAGATGATTTCCTGATTGCCAGCACCGTCAATAGCATTTTGAAGAGCGCCGAAATCGGGCAAGCCCTCCTTGAGCACGACGATTTCACCATCGAGCCATCCGGCGGAGACATGGAGCTGCTCGACCGCCATCGCCAGACCATTGAGCTTCTTCGTCCAGTCGTGGCCGCCGCTCGTGAAAAGGCGTGCGCGCCCTTTGTCAACGCGTGCGAGGATTCTGTACCCGTCCAGCTTCGATTCAATTATCCAGTCGCCGCCCGTCGGGAGTGATGACGCGAGCGTCGCGCGCTGTGGTTCGAGTTTGGCTGGAAGCGGAGCGTCTAATGCAGCAGTGAGGTCCATCTCAACCACACTACCGCGCACCGGTCGTACGATTTTCGGTTCGCGTTCTTCAACAAGTCCGAGGGGCTTGGTGATGACGCTGTCGGGAAGCGCCCTGATGACATCGTATTTCGCCAGTGCTCGCGCCCACTCGTCGCGCTTCTTGAACAGCATCCACTGGTCTTGCTTGTCTTCAGGCTTTGAAATCCTGACCAGTTCCCACAAACCAGCCAGCTTTTCGCCATGGAGCCGGAAGACCAGCTTGCCTGCCATCATCGCCATTCGCGGGTCACCGACCGGCTCCCATGTCCCTCGGTCCCACACTATGACGATGCCGGCGCCGTAATGCTTCTTTGGAATCGTACCTTCGAACGTTGCGTACTCCAGCGGATGGTCCTCCACGTGGACCGCAATCCTCTTTTCCTTCGGGTCGTAGGAGAGCCCTTTGGGTAATGCCCACGAAACCAACACGCCGTCGAGTTCGAGCCGGAAATCGTAGTGGAGCCGGCTTGCCCAGTGCTTCTGCACGACGAAACCCAGATGTGCGAGACCGACGGATGCGTACGCAGCCGACGGCGCGGGTTCGGGCGTGACCCGGAAGTCCCGCATTTTCCTGTAGCGGGAAAGAGGTGGAGATGTCGGGTCGCGCGCTGAGACCATGAATGTAGTCAAGGAGGAGCTGTCGTCCGGCCGCATTGCGAACGACATGGTTGAAAAGGAGTTCTTAGAGCACCATGATGCAGGAAGGTAGCGGCCAACAGTTGAACTGCCGAACATCCATTTCGTCTCGAAAGCAGAACCGGCATTGACTGCAGCGGCACTGAGGTTGGCTCGCGGCAGGACCACGCCGCTTCACTATGTCGGCAATTAATCCGCCGGCCGACGGGCGCAGCGAGAGCCTAAGCACCGCCGGCGCGTCATGCGCGATGGCCAATAGCCGCACCATGACGAACAGTGTTCGAACGACTGTGCGGCAAGGTGCAAGCGCCTAATGTGACGACGATTGCACTAATCGCGCCCAGAAATCAATGCTCCGCAGCTTCCAGTTCCGAAAAATTGTTCATTGTCACCGTTGCACCGGTAGCGGTACTGCGATGGCTGCCGGAGCGTAGGCTGCTTGAATAATCGGGAGACGACCATGAGGCTTGCTGGAAAGACCCCCTTTATATCCGACGGCAGTCGCGGCATCAGACTCCTGCGGCAAAGAAATCAAACCTTCGAAGCGATGAGTGCGCTATTCCCTGGTCATGTTTGGACTGCTTACCCTGACGGCTCGCCCGAATATCTCACCCAGAGCATCCGTGAATACACGGGAATCCAGATAAGTAACAATTACGCTAATTATGACGACGTCATCCACCCCGACGACGTCGCAGCAAACGAACATTACTGGGAGGCGCCGTCGGCAGGCCGGGACCCCGACGAACTCGAACTCCGGATTCGCCACGCAGACGGCACCTACCGATGGTTCCTGTGCCGGAGGCGGGCCGTCCGAGGTATGAACGGCGCGCTTGTTCGTTGGGTGTGTCTGAACTGGGACATTCACGACCGCAAGATTGCGGAGTCGCGTCTTCGGAGCGAAGGGCAAAACTACAAAACGAAAGAGGTCGTCCATGAGCGTGAAGCGCAACTCGACTGGCTCATCGACGCAGTGCCAGGCTTCATATGGACCACTGATGCGGCGGGTTCAATAGAGTATGTGAGCAAACAAGCTGAAGCCTACACCGGCAGAAGCCTGCATGAACTGACCAACAACGGCTGGTTTGACCTCGTTCATCCGGATGACTACGCGACAGTTACTGAAACATGGGACCAGTCGGTGAAAAGCGGGACGACGTACGATACGGTACATCGCCTACGCGCCGCTGACGGGACCTATCGATGGTTCCAGTGCAGGGCGAATGCAATGCGTAACGCCCGAGGCGACATTACCAACTGGTACGGCCTTCTCACCGACATTCACGAGCGCAAAATTGCGGAAGAACGATTGAGACGCGAGGAGTTATATCTTCGCAGACTCGTAGATGCAATGCCTGCCATGATTTGGCGCGCCACCCCAGGCGGGGAAATCGACCGATGGAATCGCCGCATGCTTTCGTTCATCGGAAAGACCGGGGAGGAAATCGACGGAAAGACCTTACTCAGTCTCGTTGCCCCTGACGAGCGGGAGCGTGTCCACAGACATTGGCAGCAATGCGTTCTCGAGGGCTTATCTTACCAGGACACTTATCAGTTTGCGGGAGCTGACGGGAAACTACACTGGTATCTCGTCCGCGGTGAACCCTTCCGCGATGAGACGGGTGAAATCCTTCACTGGTATGGCGTGTGCACGGACATTGACGACCTGAAAGAAACAGAAGTCGCGCTCCAGCAGCGCGAGCACCAGCTGCGGGAGATTACCGAAACAATCCCAGCGATGATTTGGTGTACCGATGCTGACGGGCAACCGACCTACTTCAACCGGAGAATGATAGAAGACGTCGGCGTGAACATATCGGAAACTCGTGACTTCGGGTATAAAAAGATGATTCACCCAGATGACTGGGAGAGGGTCATTCAAAAATGGACACACGATGTTCAGACTGGTGAACACCACATCAATGTCTTCCGTATGTGCCATATGCATCGCGAGGACGCGCAATACCGCTGGTATCAGGTACGCGCCGAAGCGATGCGCGATGCGGACGGCAACATCGTTCAATGGTACGGACTGAACATCGACATCGACGAACAAAAATGTGCTGAAGACAGCTTGCGAAAAGTACAAACCCAGCTCGCGCGCGCGACCCAGATTGCAACGGTCGCTGAACTATCGGCGTCGATAGCGCACGAGCTCAATCAACCACTTACGTCCGTTATCGCCAATGCTCACGCAAGTCGGCGCTGGCTTGCGGCCAACCCGCCAAATCTCGATGAGGCGCGCACTTCCGTGGAAGCCATACTCCGAGACGGGCATGCCGCCGACGAAACGATGCAGAGCATCCGTACCCTGTTCAAACGAGAGACCCTCAAGAAGGCCCAATGCCGTATTCCTGACATGGTCCGGGACGCAGTGAGATTATTGAAAGAAGACCCTAGTATGCGAGTCGCCGCCATAACGCTGGAATTTCCTGACAATCTTCCAGACATGGACGTCGACCGGATACAAATTCAGCAGGTCCTTATCAACCTGATGTCGAACGCTATTGAAGCCACAGAAAATACCGGCCGCAAACCAAAAGTCGGCATCACCGGCGGTGTCGTAAATGAGCTGGTGGTTACAATCGAAATTTCTGACAACGGAGAGGGTATCGCTGAGCTCGATACTCTTTTCCAGCCGTTTGTCACCTCAAAGGCAAAAGGCATGGGTATAGGTCTGGCAATTTCACGCTCAATTGTCGAAGCTCATGACGGTACACTGACAGCCAGGAACAACCTCGACCAAGGTGCGACGTTTTCTCTAACGCTACCAATTTTTTCCCTTGCTAGTGAACCACAAACTGTAGCCCCCAGAGCTTAAGCAACATCAGGCGCGAGGCGAATAAAAAACGATAACGTCCCGCCCTGGATGACCAAAGTGGAAATGATAAGCGCGAAGGAGGTGAAGACAGTCAGGTCAGGCGCGGGGAAATGATTGGGTACCGCGAGTGCGGCCACGAGACTGACGACTCCGCGTATACCCGCCCACACGAGAATCACAGACTCGCGAAGCGACCAGGCCCGAACTACATTCGTCTTCTTGAGCAGTTGCCCTGGAACGTACATCGCGACGCCGACCCACACCGGTCGCGGCATTGTGAACTTGTTCAATAACCGCGGGGAGCTGGGCTTGCTTGCGCAGTCCGAGGACGCATACCGCGCGCTCGCACTACTGCAAAAGCACCCTAGAATCGACCCGACGAGAGTCGTGCTCATGGGCTTCTCCCGCGGAGGCAAAGCCGCGCTTTACGCTAGTTTGAAGCGATGGCAGCGCATGCATGGTCCGGCTACGAATGCAGAATTCGCGGGGTATATAGCCTTCTACCCCGGTTGTGACGTCACCTTCCGGGACGAGACCGATATCACCACCGAACCCGTCCGCATCTTCTACGGAGGTGCCGACGATTTATTGCCAGTCGCTGCATGCCGCGCCTACGTCGAAAGATTGAAGGCAAGCGGCAAGAACGTACAACTCACTGAGTACCCAGGGGCACAACACCTGTTCGACTCCCGTTCGTTCAGGCAACCGACGAAGCTTCAGCAGGCGCCAACGACAAGGAACTGTCAGTTGGTGGAAGCGGAGAACGGACAAATCATGAATGCCAAAACGAAACAACCGTTCGCCCTCAGTGACCCCTGCGTCGAATACGGCCCGACCGTAGCCTTTGACGACGAAGCCACAAGGGCGGCGAGGCAAGCCGTCAACGACTTTGTGATGAGCATCCTCAAACCTGAACGGCCCCCTTCGTAAGCAGGGCACTCCCGGAGTCTCAGCGAAGGCATGTCCGCAGTGCTTCTCGACGAGCTTGAGGTACCCGGGATACAGGCACCATTTGCTCATCCTGACAACTTTGAGCGCCTGCCGACCGTGTGAGTAGTCGCAAGCAGCGGCAGTTGCAAGACGCGCTTCCCATCATCCATTTCGGCCACTGCGCAGTACGTCAAGCTCTCTGTCTACCGCGTCATTCTCACGACGTTGGACGGGCCGTGCCCTGGGGACGCTGAAAAGCGGTATGTCGACCGACCACCCTTTTGGGCTTCATCTATCGTTGACGTTTTTGAATCCGTCAATGTCGAGGTACAGCAGGCCGGTTCGCCGTAAATCTTCCGCAGAGGGAGTTGCCAGCGCGTCAATGGCAGCAAGCAACCGGCGGCGATTCGGAAGGCCAGTCAGCGGGTCGTGCGCGGCCTCCCGGTCGAGCGCTGTGGAATAGGAATGAATTTTCGCAAACGCGCGTCGCTCGATGAATAGTGTGGTCGCTCGATGAATAGTGTGTAGACCAGCAAACAGCACACCAGAATTGCAACAACTACCAGCGCAGCTGTGCCGTACATCAGCCGGACGTGCGCATCGCGAGTCGCGACCCGGCGCTTTTCTAGCCAGTCATTCAACAACTGGCCGAGGTCGCCGCGAAGGCCATCCATGTACCGCTTACCTTCGCCGGTCTCCACGAGTGCGATGGCCGCAACGCCGTCGCTTGTGCGAGTGGGTTGCGGCGTACTTCAGTTCGTAATACACGCCATTGCCTCTGCGCGTGGCGGAATATGCTCGCCCTCACCGCAGGTGACCTCGAAGGTGTCCGGTCCTGTCATGAACGACCGAGTAATCGCGGACGTCTCGACGATTTCACCGGGTGTGTGAATTCTCAGTTATACCTTGGCTCTCTATCGACCCGGACATTCCAGCGTCAGCGTGCATCGGCAAATTGAGCTTGGCTACCTCCCTCAGTTACCGAAGCTGACGTCATTGCGCGCCCGATGCAGCCGTATCTGATGCACCTTTAGCGTGCGGGTCATTCTGTGGCATGCGGGTCGGCTCCTTTGAGCCCTTCGAGTTGGAAGTCGTGCCGGTCGTCCCGCCAGCGTTCGGCGTACTCATACCAGCGCCCGCCTGTCCGCCGCCACTACCGCCGCCACCGGCCCCCCCACCGCCGGCGCCTCCCGCGCCTTGTGCTAACGCGGTAGCAGACAAGGCGAGAAGTACAGCAGAACAAACCGCAGCTTTCCTTATTGCTTTCATGATTATCTCCCTGATGTGATGAATTGACCTCGCCGGCAACCAGACGCAGACGTCGTGGCGCAGGACAACTCCAATGCGCAACCGGTATGCCCGGCGTGTCCCGACCCGGCAATGTGAATGGAGGCGTTGTGCTCGAAGGAAGTGGCACCCGGTTGCCAAGCGAGGGGCGCGGACCCGCAGCGGCTGTATGGAATGGCGCTCACCTTCGTTCGCGGAATGCATCTTGCTCGCGACGAGCGATTCCAATCAACCGAACGGCGATGAAAGTCTGAGAGAACGTATAGAGCCGGTTGTTGACCTCAGTGACATCCGCGAGGGCCGGCCAAACGATTGGCCGCCGCACATCCCGCCAAGGTCAGCCTTCGCCATCTTGTCGGCACGCGATTCTCTTCAGACTGTCGCATCGAACAGTCATCTCAAAAAATCGATGCGCCCGATTGATGTCGTTTTGGCTGCCACTGATTCAGTGACTTTGCTGTTGTTGCGTGTCTGGTCCGAGGCACATAGACTTCCTGAGCGGCTTATTAACCGCCAGACGATGCCCAGTCCGGGCGCGTCACCCCCGTTTGTTTCGTTCCGGCGCAGTTCGTTTAATCCGAACGAACCATCCGGGCAATCTGCCGGAGAGACAGTTGCCTTGCGACACTGCTCACTGAGAAGCAGTCCCAACGCGGACAACCGAAGAGGCAACGGGGGGGATAAATTCTGCGCGAACGGCATCGCCCACTTTCAGGCTGTCGAGCGATAACGTCGGGGCAACATCGAACTCCTGTGTCTGAGTCGGGCCGCGCAGTGTGACCTCCCGGTTCTTACGGTCGATTTTTAGCACCGTTGCCACGAACTCTACGCTTCGGGTAGAACTGACTTCTCCATCCGACGCTGGCTGCATGACTTCCGTTTCGATTCGCTCGCGGATGCCACTCGATGCCACCTTGTCCATACGAGTCAGTATTGCGTTTCTATACGCAATATTGACCGTATCGCCGATTTGTAACGTCTTTACGTCGGCGATATCCGGGCTGATTTCAAACACGACCATCTCCCCGCCCGCGTCGCGCAAGGTCACGCTGTTGTGCGAGGGGGCTATCCCGGCGACGCGTGCCTGGATGTGTCGAAAGGCTTTTACACCGGCTGCGTGTCCTGTGCGAGGACCTGGTGCTTGGGCACCAGCCGATTGAACTACCAGCACGCCGACCGAGAAAGCAACAGCAACGACGTGTAAGCGGGCAGCGCCTGTTCTGGTTCCATGCATTTCTGGCTCCCCAAAAAAACGTCCAACGATACAAAACTCGCCAGACCGTCACAATCATAAACATAAACTGGACCGTGGCCCTCTGCTTGCACCGCAAACGCGAGGGGAACCCATTTTCCCTGCCTTCGGGGTGTCGTTGTTCGTCAACAGAGATATCTGCTAGCAGCACACAGCCGCACAGAACATTGCAATGGCTGGCCCGCACTAACGCGGTCACCCAGCGTTAGGACAGTAGAGCGCACCCGAGATATAAGTAGTTTCTGCCTCTCGATAAGGAGTACGCTTAATTATCAGGCCGGTCTCCAGACGACGGCGATAACGCTCCGGGCAAATCTGCCCGACCGCGAACCCAGTTTCTGCACGCACGTCTCCAACTGACACCCCGACTCGATTCGAGCTGGCGCGTTCACGCGCCGGGCTCGCTCGGGGCCACTCGTCCATCGGGGCCATCCGATAAATGGCCAGACCCGTGTCCACTACCGCAATCCGCGAGGTGGTTGCGCGCGTGTACCTATTCGCAATTGACCTTAATAAGGGGCATACCATGCTAGTTAGAGAACGGATGAAAGAGGCGGTCTGTCTGGAGCCGGACCAGACCTTGGCCGCGGCAGCGCGTCTGCTCAAGCGGGACAATATCGGCTGTCTTCCCGTGTGCCAGGACGGCAAAGTTCTGGGAATGATTACCGACCGCGACATCGCGATGCGCGGCGTGGCGGATGACCGTGACCCCAGTCGGATGAAAGTGAGCGAAGTGATGTCGTTGGACGTAATTCGGTGCAGCAAGGACGACTCAGTCGAATCTGCAGTGCTGACCATGCGGGCGGCACATGTACAAAGGCTCGCGGTCATCGACGGCGACGGACGTCTGGTCGGTATCATTTCCATGAGCGATGTGGAGGGTGGTGCCTCGGAGCGGCGCCCCTACGAAGTCATCTTCTACAAGGAAGTACTGGATTATGCGGGCCTGCCGCATCACACTGAGCTGATGCGCGTCTCAGTCGCCCAGGGAACGAAACAGGAGGCGGTGGAAGCGGCCATCGCACAATTTGAAAAAACTCAGCACGTCTCGAACTGGGCCACGGTCGCCAATGGATACGATGTCGTGAGCATTCATGCTGATGCAAATGGCGCGCAAGTCGAAGAACTCGAGTGCACTTCCGAACGCGACGCCCGTATCCGCCCCCGCGCGCGAACATTGTGGGAACAGGCCGGTGCCCCGGAAGGACGCGACGCACAATTTTGGGAACAGGCCGCCGGAGAGACGGATGCGGAGTACCTGCCCGCGAAATGACGGCCACCGGCATTAGCTGCTCGGAAGCCCTCCCTTGCGAGCCCGTACCCACTTCTGGCAGCGTAACGGTTCGACTGTCGGCCGCAATTCGTTCAACCCTGATTGCAGCATCGCGTGCGGGTGGCGCACCGAGTTACTGCTGTCCTCTTCGGAGCATGCGATGACGAACCATCCAAAGGAACAGGCACGCGGTGTCAGCCGCAAAGATGACCAGGACAAGCTCGCGGATGATATCGCAGACAGCGACCGTGACCGAGCGACGCCGGACAATGCTGCCCCTATCCTACAGTCCGAGGACGACGACCAGCACGACGAAATGCGCGACGAAGACGCACCCGAATAAGAGGCGAGAGAGATGGGCGCTGCGCCAAAACGGTCGCCTGGCTGCGCGTCGCTGCACAATCGGGGGAGCGGCGGACGGGGCTCGGCATGGTCCTCCTTTTATGGCGGGTTGCAAGCGACGCGGGGTCAATCCTTCTCCGGTTCAGAATGGGTCTCGGAGGTTGCCGGGGCCAACGTTCAGAGTCCCCGTTTGTCCGGAATTGCGAGCGGCTTTGCCGGGCGCCGTCGACGTTGTGGCGTACATCAGTCGCGCCGTGCGCCGCCGACTGACGTGCATCGTTGAGGCACGGCTGTTGCGGCAGCCAAGGGGATACCTACGCGCGCTCACAAGCCATGTCCACAGTCCTGCTCGTCGACGACGACCTCGATAACCTCTGGGCGCTTCAGTTGGCCCTGGAATGCGGCGGGTATCACGTCGTACTCGCGCAAAACGGCGCGGAAGCGTTGCACAAAGTCCGGCGCGAAATGCCACGGCTCATCGTCACCGACTGGCAGATGCCTGAAATGGACGGAGATGAATTGTGTCGGCGCGTGAGGTGCCAGCCCGCATTTGCTCATCTGCCGATAGTCATGCTGTCGGCCATGCCCGAACCCCACGACGGTCCGCCCTGCTGGTCGGCGTTTTTTCGCAAGCCCGCAAACCTCGCCATGCTACTGCGCACGGTCGACACGTTTGTAGCCGGGCGCCTGGCGGCGGTCTCTGCGCGGCCTGGCGCCGAGGACCGGGCGGCTTCCCGGTGGCGGCCTGTCAATCCGCGCTGTTGGCCGTAGCGCTCTTCGTTCGATTTGTCCAGGAATGGCGAGCGCGCTTGAGGCCAGAGCCAGCCGCACCTCCATTAGTTCTTCAACCGCTGCCACCTGAACCCGGATTGGTGGCCGATGCCGGCATGGCGGCGCCGGACTTCTTATGCATCTTCTTGTGCGAAGTAGTACCCGAGGGTGTCATGCTATTCGCCCCCGACGCACCCGACACCGTGTCAGTCGAACCACCAGCGTTCGGTTTGCTCATCCCCGTGCCTCCTTGCCCCCCGGCGGCCCCGCCACCCGCGCCTTGTGCGTAGATACTCCCAGATATACCGACAGATAGTGCTGCAATCAAAAGTCCTTTCATCACTCTCATGGCAAATCTCCTCGAGGCCGAAGCGTTCGCTGGCACCGGAAGGTGTGCGCCCGCGTCCTGCTTCGCGCAATTCCCGTGCCCCGGCGACGCCGCCGTCGGACATGCAGCTCTTACTTCGGGTGACGTGGGGGCCCCTCAGCTCTTAGTCCATGCAAAACGACGTTGACGCGGGCGCCCGGAGATTGAAGTTGAGGCCGAGCTTCAGTTGAAGAGCTTTTTCGTTGCCGCTCAGGTCGAGAGCCAGCATCGTCGGTTCGCCTCCTTTCCAGGAGAAGATGCTTTTCTCGCCTCCCTGCAACTATTTGATGCCCGATGTAACGGTCAAGCACCGAGGGCGTCATCCATTGACCGTGATGCTGGTCCAGGAACGCTTCCATATGCTGCCGGCAGCAGCATGCGCAGTCTATGTTGCACGTCGAACTCATGGACTTTGCCAGCAAATTGAAACGCCCCGTTTCCGGGGCGTTTCCGTTTCAGGCTTTCGACTTGTTCTTGGGGCGCTGCTTGGTTATTTGGGGGCTTTTCTCGCCCTGCGCCTTTCCGGCGGCCTTCGCCGGCGAGGCTACCTTCTTCTTGCTCGACATCTCAGCTTCAGCCTCGTGAGCAGGCGAGGCCTTTCTGGGCGACGGCATGATGTACTCCTTATGTCTTGTGCCGTTATGGCATTTTCCACAATAGGTGGCGTGCTGGCGAGAATCAAGGAGCGAAAGCAACGTACCCTGTGAACGCTCGGCGAAAAACCCGCCGACACCAAGGCCGCTTTCGGGTCGTCGCTCCCGAGTGGCGCAGCGCGTCCCCTGCCCGGGTGGTCAGAGCGCCATAGAGACGCGTTGCGACGAACTCAAGGGCCGAATAAACTCGCGCTGAAGTGCCATCAACGCATAGGAGGCGACGATTCATTTTTCCAGGAGACGGGTTAGCCCTCGACGGTCGTGGGTCGCACCTCAGGCAAAAGAACGGATGGGCCAACGGTCAACTCTGTCGGCTAATCTGTTCGAGAAATGGTGGACGCAGGTCGATGCGTGTCGCTAGAGGAGTTCCCGCTCGACCGGCGCTTTTACCTCCTCTACAGCAAAGGGGACGACCGCTGTTTCGTCGTCGTGCAAGACATTGGAAACCGTGCTGTCGTTACAGTTCTGCCACTCTGGATGTGGAAGAACGGCGCCCTGTCCGAAAGCTCGTCGCAGGCACACGAAGCGACGTCCCCAGCTTCGGTCGTTTCGCGTTCGCCACCATCTTCCAGATGGCGTCCCTGCTCTGAATGCGCGAGTTCTGAAGGGACTGCCCGACGCTATCGACGTGCAAGGTCCAGTACACATTATCGGCAATTCGATGGGTGGCCGCAGCGCAGTCGCCTTCGCGAAGGCCAATCCATCGCGCGTGGGCAAGCTCATCCTGATGGGCGGCGGCACAGTTGGGCCGAGTCAGTTCGTTCCGATGCCGACCGAAGGCATCAAGCTGCTACGGGGTCTGTATCGTGAGCCGACGATTGAAAACCTGAAGAAGATGATGAACGTCTTCGTGTACGACACGAGCAATTTGACTGAAGAGCTGTTCCAGGCGCGACTCGGCAACATGCTCGCGCAGAAAGAGCATCTTGAAAACTTTACGAAGAGTCCCGCCGCAAATCCCAAGCAGTTTCCTGACGTTGGCCACCGCCTCTCCGAAGTGAAGGCGCCGACTCTAATCGTCTGGGGGCGCGACGACCGCTTCGTCCCAATGGACGTTGGTCTGCGGCTGCTATGGAGCATGCCGAACGCTGAGCTCCATATTTTCAATCGTTGCGGGCACTGGGCGCAGTGGGAACACGCCGACAAGTGCAATCGCATGGTGCTGGCCTTCCTTACGCACTGACGGAACGGTAGCGTGGACTGCGGCACTGAGGTCTAGTGGGAGCGTCCACCGGCAGTCGGTGGGCCTCGTAGCAGTAGTCCGCGTGGCACCGTCTAGTGTCTTTTAACTTAAGCGAAAGGCGCATAGCTTCACTCGACACAGACATGCACTCAGAGGTCGACACCATGTTCGAATATCTCAGGTTCAAGGTTTATGCTGTCCAAGCAGTCGCGATAGGTTGCCAGTCGCCTGCTTGAGCAACTCGCCAAAAAAAACAACACGCTGCTCGTCGACGCGGACGCTGGGACCAAAAATACAAAGCGAGCCCGCAACCTGATTCGCGCCATTGAAGAATGGCGCTGCCACAGCGACTGCACCCTCAATCAGTTCGTGTTGACTCGTGCCGAACCCCTTGGTGCGAATGTGCTCGAAGTCACTCATTAGCGCCGACACATCCTGGTCGGGGTCAACAAGATAGCGCCGCAGTTCGTCTGGCGTGAGACGCATCTGCGAAAGAATCGTGCGCCCACTCGCCCCGCGCACGAGTTTCTCGCGATAGCCGACGCCACGTCGAAAGCTGAGTGGCTGATTGCTCTCTAACTCGGCGACGCAAATTCGATACGTGTCGTCGGGAACAAACAGAGCGACGGTCTCCGACGTGGCTTCCCAAAGATTTCGAAGCACCGGTTGAGCGAGCTCCGCGATTCGGTTGTCACTCAGCCAAACGTGAGCTAACTGTGCTACCGACCTACCCAGCTGGAACCGCTGCGGTTCACCCGACGAGGAAAGAAACCCTGCCTGCTCCAACGTATTAAGTAGCCGATACAGAGTTGGACGGCTGAGATTCACTCGAGTGAGTAGTTCAGCAACCGTCAGCGATTTGTCCCCAGCTTTGAACGCCAAAAGTATCTCCAACGCCCGCTCGACCGCGCGAACGCTCTCGTGCGCCTTCTTTTCTTCCATTTTCCTTATCCCTTTGGGCGTTGCCGTCTGCGTCATTGTAGAGAAATCCCCTATCTCTCCATGCTTGAAGTTTACGCTGTCTGTCCGTAGAATGAAATCACAGTCTCATCAGACGGACAATCTCACAGACGATTTGGAGTTGAGCATGGACAAGAACATGTCAGAAACGCTGGTGCGCACCGGTCCGGGCACCGCGATGGGCAACCTGATGCGGCGCTATTGGGTGCCGATTCTGCTGGCGAGCGAAGTCGCCGAGCCAGACTGTCCGCCCGTGCGGGTACAAATCCTCGGCGAAAAGCTGCTCGCGTTTCGCGACTCAGACGGCAATGCGGCGCTGATTGACGAGTTCTGTTCGCATCGTGGCGTGTCGCTGTATTTCGGCCGCAACGAGGAAAACGGCATCCGGTGCTCGTATCACGGTCTCAAGTTCGACCGAAACGGGAACTGCGTGGAAGTGCCGTCGGCGCCGCAGGCGTGCAAACACATGAGCATCACTGCTTACCCGTGTATCGAGCGCGCCGGCATTGTCTGGGCCTACATGGGGCCCAAGGACAAGCAGCCGGCACCACCAGACCTCGAATGGTGCAATCTGCCGGCGGACCACGTTTTTGTGTCCAAGCGCCTCCAGGAGTCGAACTATCTTCAGGCGATGGAAGGCGGCATCGACACGAGCCACGTATCGTACGTGCATCGTTATGAAGTCGACGAAGACCCGATGCATCAGGGCACCAAGGCGCTCGAGTACATCAAGGCCGACGGCAACGTTATCTTCGAAATCGAGAAGCAGCCGTTCGGGCTCACGCTGTTTGGACGACGCAATGGCGAGCCGAACTCGTTCTATTGGCGCATCACCCAGTGGCTCTTCCCGTGGTACACGCTGATTCCTCCGTTTGGCGACCACTCGTTGGCAGGCCACGTCTGGGTGCCGATTGACGACCACAACTGCTGGTCATGGAGCATCAATTTCCGACCGGACCGGCCGTTGTCCGAGGAAGAAATGAACGACCTGAATGCGGGCAAAGGCATTCACTGCGAATACGAACCGGGAACGTTTCGTCCGAAGGCCAACAAAGACAACGACTACCTCATTGACCGTCAGGCACAGAAGGACAAGCGCGCGTACTCGGGCGTCTTTGGCTTCGCGATGCAAGACGCATCGTTGCAAGAAAGCATGGGAACTATCCAGGACCACAGCAAGGAGAAACTGCTTCCGACGGACCGCGCCATCGTAATGGCTCGACGCATGCTGTACGAGGCCGCCACCGCGCTGACGGACGAGTCCCAACCTCCCGCTATCGATGCCGACCAGCAGCGGGTGCGCGCTGCGGGCGCATTGCTTCCGCGCGACCAGAAGCCGCAGGAGTGGGCTGTTATTCACCTCGCGGACGGGAAAGGCCAGCCGATTTACTCCATCTGAGCGAGCACAACGTTCGTCATTCATCTCTATCAAAGGAGGCCGGCATCACGCCGGCATCAGATGCAAGGTTTAAGACTTAGAGAGAAGGTCGCGCTGATTACAGGCGGCGGAGGTGGCATCGGGGCCGCGACTGCACGCATATTCTGCGACGAAGGCGCAGCAGTTGTCCTCGTGGACGCGAATGCACAAGCGCTGGCCAAGCTTCGCGACGACCTGCTCAGCCGCAACTCCGAAGCAAGGGTTCAAACGTATGTCGCTGACGTCGCCAGCGCTGACCAGGCGGCTGCAGCGGTCGAACTCGCCACGCGTACGTTCGGCCGACTTGACGTGCTCGTCAACAATGCCGCGATGCGTAACTACAGCACGCTCGCCGATGCGACGCCGGAAGAATGGCAAAGCATGGTGTCGGTGAATCTGGTGGGAACATCGAATTACTGCAAGGCCGCGCTGCCGTGTCTGCGAGCTGCGGGCGCCGGGAGCATCGTCAACGTGTCGTCCTGCTACGCGGTGACTGGTCGCAAAGGCATGGGTCTGTATGACGCGACCAAGGCCGGCATGCTCGCAATGACGCGTACTCTCGCATTCGAGGAAGCGGACCAGGGCGTCCGCGTGAACGCCATTTGCCCGGGCTCGACGCTCACCGACTTCCACGTCAATCGTGCAAACGCAGCTGGAAAGAGCGTCGAGGTGCTCAGGACACAAAGGCAGGACACGTCGTTGATAGGTCGATGGGCATCTCCGGAGGAAGTCGCATGGCCAATTCTTTGGCTTGCGAGCGACGAGGCGTCGTTTATCACCGGCACCACGCTGATGGTCGACGGCGGTCTATCGATTATGTGACGGTAAAAGCGATGAACGATTCCACAATGACCCTTCGCGTTGCGCGACGAAATGTCGAGGCTGATGGCATCGTCAGTTTCGAACTCGTGAGCCTCGACGGTCGCGATTTGCCCGCGTTCGATGCCGGTTCACACATTGATGTCCACTTGCCTACGGGACATGTGCGGCAATACTCGCTTTGCAGCGCGCCCCACGACCGGACTCGTTACCAGATTGCCGTGCTGCGTGAGCCTCAGTCTCGGGGTGGTTCCGCAGGCATGCACGAGGCAGTCCAGGAAGGAGCGGAACTACGGGTTAGCAGGCCTCGGAATCACTTTGCGCTCGCGCCCGGTCCAGCTACGCATCTCTTGCTAGCCGGGGGCATCGGGCTCACGCCGCTACTTTGCATGGCCCAGCACCTTGACCGGGCAGGCGGAGACTTCGAACTGCACTACTGTGCGCGCTCACGTTCACGCGCAGCATTCGTAAAGCGACTTGCGAACGAATCCTGGTCCGCGCGGGTGCAGTACCACTTTGACGACGAAAACGAGCAACAACGACTCAACCTGGATTGCCTCCTTAAAGAGGCAGGCTCCAGTACGCACCTTTACGTCTGCGGCCCGCAAGGCTTCATGAACGCCGTGCTGGATGCGGCGCGCGCAGAGCTCTGGCCGGAAAATCGGCTGCACTACGAGTTCTTTTCGGCCCCCGCCGTCGACACGTCATCCGATGAGACGTTTGAAGTGTCCCTCGCACGCACAGGGAAAACGGTGGCGATTCCCGCCGACCGCACAGTGACGCAAGCCCTTGCGGACGCTGGAATTGATGTTCCAGTTTCGTGCGAGCAGGGCATCTGTGGAACCTGTCTCACACGCGTACTCGACGGGGAGCCAGACCATCGGGACCTGTTCCTGTCTCCGGAGGAGCAGGCACGCAACGACCGGTTCCTGCCGTGTTGCTCACGCTCGAAATCCGGGAGACTCGTGCTGGACCTTTAACGCTGCAATCCCGCAATACACGCCCTGCGTTCTTTGAATGCCGGATGTCGAACGAAAGAAAAAGAGGGCGGCAAACGCACGCCCGTCTGGAGGAGTCGTGGAAAAGAATCTGACGTCATCGAGTGACGCCCAGGGCGCGGTCTGGGCCGCGTCAAACACCAGTGAAACGGAGGCAAGCCCTTATCGTTGGGTTGCTCTATTTATCGTGTGGGCAGCATTCCTTCTCAGCTACGTTGACCGCGTCGCATGGAGCACGGTCGCAGCGCCCGTTGGCTCATCGCTTGGCATCCAGGTTTCGCTACTCGGCGCCTTCGTGACCGCGTTCTACGCAGGGTATGTTGTAGCAAACATCATCGGCGGCATGCTGACAGACGTCCTCGGCGGAAGGGTCATGATGACACTTGCCTTGCTGCCGTTGGGCGTCTTCACATTCTGCTTTGGTGAGACGACGTCGTTGACAGTAGGTATCCTGATTCAACTGGCAATGGGTTTTGCCGCCGGCGCAGATTATTCCGCTGGCATGAAAGTGATTCCAGCGTGGTTCACACGAGACCGTGGCCGAGCGATGGGCATCTACACGACGGCGACATCGCTGGCTGTGGTGCTCGCGAACGCAATTGTGCCGTCAATCTCAGCCCAGTACGGTTGGTCCAGCGCTTTCCGCATGCTGGGCATTGCCACATTTGCCTGGGGCATCGTCTCCCTTCTGTTTCTCAAGAATCGTCCAGGAGGCGAGCGAGCCCCGACACGGAACAGTGCAAAGGAGATGCTCAGCCTCTTGCGCAATCGCAACCTGATTTTTCTATCGATTGCTGGGTGCGGCGGACTGTGGGCGACCGTTGGATTTGGCGCTTGGGGAAATGCTCTGATGACGCGGCAATACGGAATATCCCCAGTCGTGGCTGGCTCAATCATCGCGTCCTTCGGCATCGGCGCTGTCATCGCGAAGCCGACGCTCGGATGGATTTCTGACCTGCCCGGAATTTCACGGCGGCTGATGTCCATCCTGGTCCTCGTCGCGTTCGCCATCATGCTGGTGATTTTCGGGATGTGCTCGACGGTCACACAGTTTTATATCGTCGCGCCGGTTCTGGGCGCATTCTCATACGGCTACCTGCCGGTGCTGATGGCTCAGGTGAGCGACGCATCCGGAAAACGTCTGGCAGGAGCGAGCGCCGGTTGGACAAACGCCATCTGGCAGTTGGGTAGTGCTGTGTCTCCTTTGGCCGTCGGGCATGTATACGGCGGGACCCACTCCATCGTGCTCGCGGTTCTCACGCTCGCTATCGGGCCAGTCGTCGGAATGATAGCGATGTTGTTCGTGGGCAAGCGCATCGCCCAGGTCTAAACCGCTACACAAGGTGTGACGCGAGTCGAGCAGTTCGGCCACATGCAAATCCATGAATTAGTACACCTACAAATATATACAAGGAGATAAGCTTGAAATCGAACCACACTACCCAACTGGCAAGGACTGTGCTCGCCGCTACGATATGTTCTTCGGCGAGTATCGCGGTGCACGCTCAGTCCTCGGTAACGCTATACGGCATTGTTGACTCGGGTGTCGAATACGTAACTCATGCTGCCAAGCAAGGCCCCGGCAACGTATTTCGCGTAAACACCGGCAATCGTATCAATTCTCGTTGGGGCTTCACCGGAAAGGAGGACTTAGGAGCAGGCCTGCGCTCGATTTTCACACTCGAATCGGGCTTTGCGACGAATAACGGGACATTGCAGCAAGGGGGTCGGCTGTTTGGCCGCCAGGCGTTTGTCGGACTGGAGAGCGACAAGTTTGGCGCCGTCATGGCTGGCCGGCAAATGACGCCGATGTATCGTTTCTTCTTGACGCTCGACCCGCTCAACTATTCCAGCTATGGACTTTCCGCGCAGGATTCGCAGTTTGTTGGACGCGCAGATAATGCGCTCGAGTATCTGGGGCATGCTGGCCCATTCGAGCTCAACGCGCTTTACAGTTTTGGCTACGATTCGACGATTACCAACGGTGCCCAGGTCCCAGGAGAGTTTCGTGTTGGCAAGCAATTTGATGTCGGTGGCCGGTACCGGCAAGGCCCGTTTAATCTGAGTTTGGTTTATGAGCAGCGCCAAGGCACGACTGGCGCCTCGTCCGGAAACAGCGAACGACGCTATCTCGCGGGCGGTTCGTGGACCATCGGTGACGCGACCTTGTACGCTGGTTACGAACTTCTTTTGAACGACATTGCCGCTACGCTTGCCGCCTCCCCGCCTCAGACGATGGCATTTGGAGGCCTCCGCTATAAGATAACGCCGGCATTTCAAGTATCGGCGGCCTCTTACTATCACGCATTTCGAACAGTTTCTGCGCACGCCGTGAGCTCAGGGGTCAACGCAGACTACCTGTTATCGAAACGCACCATGCTGTACACAGATATAACGTACGTCATCAACAGCGAAAAATCTGCTTTGAGTGCAACAGGGTCGACCACCCCAGTCGCGACCGGTGCGAACCAACTTGCGGTTGTTGTCGGAATCGTGCATTCGTTCTAGGCCGGTCCTGGTCGCCGGGACACCGCGGATTGCAAAAGATTGAATGCGTTGGCGGCACGCGTCCGCGTCTAAAGGTAGCCCGAGCGACCACGAGGCCAATCCATTCCGCGACTCCTGGTCACATGTGCTGACACCGGCCACATCATCAACACCGCACCCGATTTTCATCATCCATCGGCGTATCCCCGACGTCCCGGTAACTTGCGCTCCTGTCTCTTGCGCTGGTACCGGCAGACCTAACTCGTCCAGAAAGACACAGTTTTCGGACAGGTTTGCAGTGAATCACACACTGTTCGGACAAGCTACGTCAGTTCACGCTTTGAATCGCGCAGGTTTCGGTCACGTCGCCTGCTGTAGGCCGCCTCGCTTTCACCGTCGATACAACTGGATTTCGGCCTCTAGGTCACGCTGGCGTCGGCTGCAACATTTGCCGCATCAGTTTCTGTCTCCACGCAATTGCCTGAAAACTACGAAAACGGTTCGCTGATGACAATGTCGTAATGCCACGCGCCCTCGTCGAGACCGGATAGTCGCATGTCTGTCGCCAAATTGGGCACAAAGACGCGGGGGCTGCCTTGGATGCCCACCTTCACGAGATAACCACCACCGAAGTTTCGGACAATTTCGACACGCTCAATGAGGTTCGACAATTCGAACCCAACGTTCACGAGGTCAATCTTCTTTTCCACCTGAATGCTTTGAGTCGCATAGCGCGGTGCCAGTAGTATCCAAGGTGGCCCTCGACGCGCTTGCCGAGAGTGATAACTCATGTTCGCCTGGAGGTAGAAGAGGAACTGCGGCTCGCCCAGTTCATGTCCGAACGTAGCTGTCATTGCTGACAGCCGCATGCCCACCTGCTGAGGATTGTCAAAGTATTTGTCCAGCCATGTCTCCATGATGTGCACCTCCGCGATGAGTTGCTGACAACCAAGTGATTGAGGCAGTATCGTTAGACGCTTCGAATGAACGGTGCCCGGAAATCAAGCCGTGGGTTCTCACAAAACATTGAAGTCGCAGAAGCAGCATCCAGTTCAAACGGCATCGACCCTTCAAGGCGCTGTGCCGACTGCTGCGCCAACTTGAAAGTGAGGCGCGTTGTGACCAGTCGGCGCCGCCGGCGTTTGCTGATAGCCAAACGCGTTCCGACTCTACGACGTGCTCGACGGCCAGCCATTCCCCCGGTAGTCGTCTTCGCAAGAAGCTGGGACGCAACCAGGTAGGTGAGAGGTTCAACTCGCGCGCAAGTCAAGACTTGGTGGTCTGCCCATGCGCTTGTCCTCGGCGGGTTCTGGCTAATTTGGATTGTAGTAACGGAATACGGCTATCGTCGGTTTTTTTCGCGGCAGGGGCGCCTTGACTTCGCTGGCGCTCGACTGATGTCAAACGCACGAGAGGTGCCTCCATGCTAACCAGTTGCACGACTGACCTTCGCGTGCTTTCTTGGCGACAGCAGCATTCTTCGCCGGGGCCTTGTTCGCAGCCGCTGGCTTTCTCGCGGGCTCTTTCGCAGCGGTTTTCGGTTTGTTCGCAGCGCAGTTGTCAGACTCCTAGCGCGAGTCGGCACTGGGTCCGTCCGAGCGGCCAGCCCTACCGCTTGGGTTGGTGCTGCTTTCGGCCTCGCCGTGGCCCTTCTTGACTTCCTTGGTCTGAATGCCGGCCCGAGCAAGAATGATTGAGACAGTGACCATCGCAACGCCCCACCACAAGGTTACTGAGAGCGGTTGCGCGCTATGCAAAGCGAGGAAGATTGTCGAGAGGACAGGCGTCGCGTAGCTCAAGGCGGTCGTCATGCTGGTGTTCCCTTTCTTCATGCCGAAGTCCCAGAGGTAGAACGCCAATCCCATCGGGCCTAAGCCCATGTAGACGAGAACCAGCCAGTCTTGCGCTGCCAATGTGGGCAATTGTCCCGTTGAGAAATGTAGCGCCAAGCACGCCAAGCCTGCAGGAAGAGAAAATGCACCGACCGAATGGCTGGATACAGTGCTGTAGCGCTTGCCGAGAACCGAGTACCCGGCCCAAGCGAACGCCGAAAGCAAGGCGAGCGCGTAGGCAACCACCTGCCAGAGCACGTGCTGGCCGATGGAGCCGGATGCATCCGTTGCCTGCAGCGGCTGCTGAACAGACCAGCATGCGACCGCTGCTCCGCCGAAACCGAGCAGAGCGCTGGCATATAGGGTGTGAGGGCTCTCCTCGCGGGGAGACAGAAAACCAGAAAGGCAGACGGTGAGTATCGGCCACAGGTAATGCAGGAGGCTTACACCAATCGGGTCGCCGAGTTGCAGCGCGTAGAAGTAGATGACGTGATAGACGAACATCAAGCCCGCGCCTACGACCAGGAGACCGAGCGGCAGTTTCCAGTGCCGCGCCCATGGTAAGCCGATGAGTCCACCAATCGTCAGCGCAACGCCATTCACGAACAGGGTCGGCGTCCCGTGCAGGAGGTCGACGCTGGTTGCCAGCGTGCTCCACATCAGGACGGTAATCGCAACACCGAGTACGGCCATCTCGCCTCTCCAAATTGCCTGAATCTGCAGGACTCGCCCGGGGTTGTCTTCCGTCGCCAGATAGAAAACTGTTCGAGGCGTTTCGTATGTCTCGTAGCGTCGGAAGAAGGGGAGCAGGCGAAGAAACTCGTGTCACCTTGCTTGATGTTGGCGCCTAGCAGGCTTTTAAGGGTGGCCGAGGCAGGCAACGTTAGGGGAAAATACCTATCTTGGTCAGTCATTCAAAACGCAGCAGCAGAACCTGCCGGGAAGCGGCCTAAAGTCAGTGAAAGCTGCCGTTCGGTGGCGGGATTAAAGTTCTGCTTGCCGCACTTGCTCAATAGACTGTGGTCTCCATCATGGACATCTGAGAGGAGTAACCGTGGAACTGACCGACTTCGACACCCTGACCTTTGACTGCTACGGCACCTTGATTGACTGGGAGAGTGGCATCTTCCAAGGCCTGAGGCCCCTGCTTGAGCGCGCCAAGACGCCGCTCACGCGCGACCAAGTTCTGGAGGCACATGCTCGTCACGAGTCGTCGCAGCAGAAATACACGCCGGCGAAGCGCTACCAGGAGTTGCTGCCTATCGTCTACAAGCGCCTGGCCGAGGAGTGGGGCCTTCCGTTCACGCATGAGGAATGCGTGGCCTATGGTCGCTCGGTGCAGAACTGGCCGGCGTTCGAGGACAGCGCCGAAGCCCTGCAGTACCTGAAGAAGCACTACAAGCTGGTCATTTTGTCGAACATCGACAACGAAAGCTTCACCTACAGCAATACCAAGCTGAAGGTCGAGTTCGATGCCATCATCACGGCCGAAGACGTCGGCTCCTACAAGCCGTCGCCGCGCAACTTCGAGTACATGCTCGAGAAGCTTGGTGACCGTGGCATCAAGAAGGAAAAAATCCTCCACACGGCTGAAAGCCTCTTTCACGACCACAAACCCGCGAACGAGTTCGGTCTGGCATCGTGCTGGATTTATCGCCGTCATTCGCAGTCTGGTTTCGGTGCGACAATGGACCCGGGTTCGCAGCCGAACATCGACTTCCGCTTCAACAGCATGGCGGACCTCGCGAAGGCGCACCAGGAAGCGCTGGCGAAGAAGTAAGGCAATGTTGTCTCGTCAGCAGTGGCGACGCGGCGGTGCCCGTGACCAGGTGCGGACGAGACTACTGTTGTAGGTCCGATATGCTTTCCAAGCGACTGAAATATAGGGGGCGTTGTGGCTTTGACGGATTTCAAGGCACTCACATTTGACTGCTACGGGACTCTGATTGATTGGGAGTCAGGTATCGCATCGGGTCTGTCGGAGTTGGCGTCTCGAGCCGCTAAACCTCTCGCGCGTGATGAAATTCTTGAAGCACACGCGCGCCATGAGTCGTATCAGCAGAAAGTCACACCGGCCATGCCATATGACCGACTTCTTCAGGTGGTCTTCAAGAGGCTGGCCGAGGAGTGGAGCGCGAGCTACAACTGGGACGAGGCGGTCGCGTATGGAGCATCGGTTGGCGATTGGCCAGCATTTCCCGATTCGGCCAGCACGCTTCAATACCTGAAGAAATACTTCAAGCTGGTAGTTGTATCCAACGTCGACAATCGCAGCTTCAAGACGACGAACGAGAAGCTTGCTGTCGACTTCGACGCAATCGTGACGGCCGAAGATGTCGGTTCATACAAACCGTCTCGAAACAATTTCGAATACCTGTTCTCAACGCTATCATCGATGGGCGTTGAGAAGAGCGATACACTGCACGTCGCGGATAGCGTCTACCACGACCATGAGCCTGCGAGCGAATTGCAACTTCGCTCATGCTGGATTCAGCGCCGCTACGAGCAGCGTGGGTCCGGCGCAAACGTGAAGTATTCCGTCGAACCATCCGTTGACTACAAGTTTACGAGCATGGCTCAACTGGTCAAGGCGCACCACGAGGACTTAGCTGGCGGATAGGAAGGTCGCCTTCGATTGACACACCAGCCAATTCGAACAAGCACGATATGCGACAAAAGCTTGACCGGACTGACATCAAAATCCTTGCCGAACTGCAGAAGAACGGCAACATGACAAACGCCAACCTCGCCAGTGCCGTTGGGTTGTCTGCGAGCCCTTGTCTGCAACGTGTGAAGCGCCTAGAAGCAGCGGGAATCATCTCTGGCTACGGGGCGCACTTGAACCTGGCCAAGCTGACCAGCACGGTGACCGTGTTCACCGAAATCATGCTGCATGACCACCGGCGCGATGACTTCACGCGCTTCGAAGCAAACCTGCGGGACTTCGATGAGATTACAGAGTGTCACTTGGTCAGTGGCGGATACGATTACTTGCTGAAGTCCATCGTCAAGAACATCGGGCACTACCAGGAAGTCATCGAAAAGCTGGTTGACCGCAATATCGGAATCGAGAAGTACTTTAGTTATATCGTGATTCGGTCACCCTTCGTCAAGCAGACAGTGCCGCTCGACAAGCTGCTATCTGACGACGACTAGTGGAGCATGTGCGGGATGACGATGGTTCGGTATATTTGCGCGTCTAGCAGCAGGACAATTCACGGCAAGTTGGATGAAGACACGGCCTGGTTCGAGTTTCATCAGGTCGCAAATCTGTTTGGAACTAGGCCTGACAAGGCGGCTAAAGTGCTTCGCCAAGTCGAAGCTACCGGTGAGATTAACGCTGCGCAGGACGTCGTACGAACTGACCAGAGCCAATGCTACCTTAATCACAAGGCAGTTCTTGCGCTCGGTTATCACATGAACTACGGTCGGGCGACAGCCTTTAGGAGGTGGTGCGCCTCCGCGCTGCCAGCTCGGTGCCACTGAATATTTTCTTTCCCCTCTCTTGACAGACGGATGCATCCCCAGTTGAGCACTTGCTCAACCCCCCGTCGGAGACGGCGAAGTACAGTCAGGTCAACCTGTGCTGAGTAACGACCCTTCGAAGCGTACTTCGCTGTATGCAATCGCAGCCTGGAAACATGCGATTGGCACCGATTCGACTGGCAAGTCTGCAGTGGCGGCCATGGCATTCGCGACGCCATCGAGCACGAGTAACCAGGTCCTTGTGCGCGTCGGCGTTCGCCAGACGTTCTGAGGAAGCAAAGATAAAGGCCATCGTCTTTTTAAGACGATGGCCTCACGGCTGAGCTGAGATAGCTTAGTCGAGACCGCCCTGGCAGATGTACTTTATGGACAGATAATCGTCAAGGCCGTACTTCGAACCTTCGCGACCGTAACCCGACTCCTTGACACCGCCGAACGGCGCCGCTTCGCTGGCTACCGCGCCTTCGTTCAGTCCGATGACTCCTGCCTCGAGCGAGCGTGAGACCCGCTCAGCACGTCGCATATCGCGGGTGTAGAAATATGCGGCGAGACCGAAAGGCGTGTCATTGGCGAGGCGAATCGCCTCATCTTCGGATTCGAAGCGATACAGCGGAGCCACAGGCCCGAAGGTCTCCTCGCAGGTAACGAGCATTTCATCCGTCGCATGCGCGAGCACGGTAGGTGCGTAGTAGTTCGGGCCCATCTCGGTCAAGCGCTTGCCGCCGGTCAAAACGGTCGCACCCTTCGAAACAGCATCCGTAATGTGACGGTCAATCTTGTCGATTGCTTTTGCGTTAATCATCGGCCCGATTTGCGCCTGCGGGTCGGTCGCTGGCGCGACCTTCAGGGCGCCCACGCGCGCGGCGAGGAGCTCAGCGAACTTGTCGAAGACGCCCGCCTGCACATAAATCCGGTTTGGGCAGACGCACGTCTGGCCACCATTGCGGAACTTGGCCGCCATCAGCCCAACCACAGCTGCATCGAGGTCCGCGTCGTCGAAGACGATGAAGGGAGCGTTTCCGCCCAGTTCCAGCGAAAGCTTCTTCAGCGTGCCGGCCGACTCGCGAGCGAGATACTTCCCAACCGCCGTGGAGCCCGTGAACGTAATCTTGCGGACGCGGTCATCGGCAAGCCAGTCTCCGACCGCTTCGATGCCTTGGTCGCGTGACGCGCTGAGCATGTTGAGAACGCCGGCGGGAACACCCGCCTCTTGAGCCAGCGCTGCAAGCGCGAGGGCCGTCAGCGGTGTGTCTTCGGCGGGCTTGCCGACGACCGTGCAGCCTGCTGCCAGAGCAGGAGCAATCTTGCGAGCAATCATCGCGAGCGGGAAGTTCCACGGCGTGATGGCCGCGACAACCCCGACAGGCTCTTTGATGGTGCGCATCTGCTTGCCGCGCTGTTGTTGCGGGATGAGGTCGCCGTAGATGCGAGTTGCCTCATCTGCGAACCAGGCGACGTAGGATGCGCCATAGGCTACTTCACCGCGGCTCTCAGCCATCGGCTTCCCCTGTTCCATGGACATGATTGTCGCAAGGTCCTCGGTGTTAGCGATAATGAGGGCGTGCCAGCAGCGGATAATCTCGGCACGTTCGCGGGGCAGACGTTCACGCCAGTCCTTGGCCGCTTTTGCTGCCGCGTCCGTCGCCGCATGTGCGTCGGCCTTTCCGCTGTTTGCAACTTCGGTGATGAGTTCACCGGTAGCGGGATTCGTAACCGCGTACCGGGCGTTATTGGCCGCATCCGTCCATTCGCCACCAATCAGGTTCTGCCGACGCAGAAGTTCTTCACGTTTCAGTCTCAGTTCCATACTCGATACCCTCAAAGAATACGTTGCTTATCACCCGTGCAACTTACTGAAACGGGCGTTAACTCTTAATCGCGCGGCGCACGTCGGCGCTTTCCAGAACGTCATCGAGCGTTTTGCGAACCCGCTCCACCATCATGTCGACTTCGCCCGCCGTGTAGCAGAGGGCCGGCGCGAAGCCGAGAATATTGTCGCCAAACGCCCTGAAGATAATCTTGTTGCGAGCAGCGGCGTCGAAAATCCGGTCGGCGAGGTGCAGCGCGGGGTCGAAGCGTGCTCGGGTCGCCTTGTCCGCAACCAGCTCCACTGCGCCCAGAAGGCCAGCGTGGCGTGAGTCACCAACAAGTGGGTGGTCGAGAAGACTGTCGAGGCCATTCGCGAAACGCAGCGCCTGCGCTTGCCCATTCGCCAGAAGGCCGCCTTCGGTGTAAAGGCGCAGCACTTCGAGTCCGATGGCTGCACTCACGGGGTGCGCGGAGTACGTTTGGCCGTGACCGATTGCTTCGCCGGGCTTGCTGCCGTCGGCGATGCCTTGGTACACGGCGTCAGACATCAGGACAGCGCCCATCGGAGCGTAACCAGCCGTCAGGCCCTTCGCGATGGTCATGAGGTCGGGCTCCACTCCTTCGGTCTCGCACGCGAACATCGGACCTGTACGGCCGAAGGCAGTAATGACCTCGTCCGCGACGAAGAGGATGTCCAGGCGCCGACACGCGTCGCGCATCGCCTTGAGCCATCCCTTCGGCGGCACGATGACGCCACCCGAACCCTGGACAGGCTCACAGAAAAATGCCGCCACATTGTCAGCGCCGAGTTGAGCGACTTTGTCTTCAAGCGCTTTCACCGAGCTTGCGATGATGGCTTGCATATCGTCCGGCGTCCCGCTGCGATACGGATATGGTGACGGAATGTGGTGCTGAGTCCGCAGCGGCACATCGAAGTTCCGATGGAAGCTGGCGATTGCAGTCAGTCCTGAACCAATGGAGGACGAGCCATGATAGCCACGTTCCAGAGCGATGAAGTGCTTCTTGCTAGGCCGGCCGATGGCGTTGTAGTAATGGGTGATGAAACGCAGTGCGGAGTCCACTGCGTCCGAGCCGCCCAGCGAGAAGTAGACGTGTTGAAGACTCTGCGGCGAAAGCTCTACGAGGCGCTGTGCAAGCTCGATTGCTGGCTGAGAGCCGAAATGGAAGTAGCCGGTCGCGTATGGCAGCTTTGCCATTTGCTCCGCCGCAATTTTGACGATGCTTTCGTGACCGTAGCCGGTGTTCACGCACCAGAGTCCCGCGAACGCGTCGAGCAGCTCATTGCCTTCGGCGTCGTACAACCAAGCGCCTTTGCCGCGCTCCAGAACGGTGACGCCACGCTTCTCATGTGCGCGGTAGTTCGCGACTGGATGGATGAGATGCTTGCGGTCTGACTCAATAAGCGTTGCTAGTGACATTTCACAATCCTTGATAGGTTTCGGCCTAGCCTCAGAGTATCTGGAGGCTCCGGAATTTGGTTTCGCCCGTCCGTGTCATCAAAGGGCTCACCAATTCAACTCGGCGTTCTGTGCGGCATTTTCTGCTGTCTGGTCAGGCTGTCGGCACTAGGTCGTCGGAGAACAGCGGCGCGGTCAGTGCGGTCAGCAGCCGAATTTCTTCGGTTATCGCGCTTTCGGGAACGACTTCCGCACACATGAAGGCGAATGCGCCGACCGTCCTTTTGCAGACGACGACAGGAATGTTGATGAGAGTGGCGGTGCCAAGCGACTTGAGCAGTTGATGGTCAGGGAAGTAATGCGCCAGGTCTACGTCGCTGTTGGCCACGAGAATGTCGCCTCGTTCGAGCACCTTCCGAGCCCAATCAGACCCCGAGAGCTGCTTCCATCCGCCCACGGGATAAGCGCTGGGGACCGTTGAGTAAATCCGTCTCACCGCGCCAAGTTCTCTAGGGGCATCTGGGCGTGGGCGCGACACGAGTGCAGTGGCCTGAAGAAACGGCAGTCGCAGCTTGACGACTTCGAGCCACGCTTGAATTGCAGAGTCTCTCGACGTCGCCTGTCGAATCGCGGTCTGACCTTGGGCAAGCGTCGCCGACGGGCTATTGGTATTGACGTTCGTAGCAGCGTTGCTCGTCCGAGAGAGGAAAACGGCCGAAGCGCCCAATGCGGTGAGACAGGTGAAGTTTCTACGATTCATACAGTTTCTTCCAGTGTGGAACGTTTGACGGGGCGTAGTGCTAGACTTTTTCTAGCCCTGCCATCGAGCCACTGCGCGAGGTGTATCGCGGAGCGTCCCGTGGTGTTCCGAATCTGTGAACGACAACTGAAACCGTCGCTCACCAGCACTGCGTTCTCATCGAGGGGTTGGATTTTTGGTACAAGCTCAGATTCGGCAACAGACCGCGCGACGTTTGCAGTCTTCGTGTGGTAACCGAATGCGCCAGCCATCCCGCAACATCCTGTCTGCAGCACTGCTCCTGATTGGGCGGCTTTGCCGACAAGGCGGGACTCTGCTTGCACTCCGCCGCAGGCTTTTTGGTGGCAGTGCCCGTGTACATAGACGCTCTCGTCGAGCTTCGGAACATCGAAGCCCTCTGCCTCGAGGTATTCGGCCAGCGTCTTGACGGAGGTAGCCAGCACGGCAGCTTTTTCGTCTCTAGAAAAAAGCGCGCGCAGTTCGTCCCGGAAGACCGAGAGGCAGCTGGGTTCGAGAACAACCACGGGCAACTTCAGGGCGATGACCTCCTTTAGTTCCGCCATGATGTCGACGAGATTGCGCTTGGCGTGGTCCAGCATTCCGGCGTCGTAGTAGGGACGCCCGCAACAAATCTGCTTGCTCATGAGCCGGACCGTCACACCGTACGACTGCAGCACTCGGACAGACGCTTCCAGGACTTCAGGAGAGAACCCATTGTTGAACGTATCGGTCCACAGCAAGACAGTTCTAAATTCGCCGTTCAGCGTGTGAGTGTCCTGCGCGAGCTGTCTGCAGGTTTCGCTGTTGCGGAAGGCCGATGATGCGACGGCAGGAAACTTGACGTGCGATGCGAGCCCGAATTTCTCTGCTACTGCTCGGAACGGCCGCATCTTCATCGCGGTGTTGACGACGCCACTGATGCGAGTTGCTATAGGCAGCCATGTGCCGATGTGTCCAATCATCGTGTCCATCAGCGGACGCTTGGCTTTCTGATAGTGCTCATACAGGAAGTGACTCTTGTATTTGGCCAAGTCGACATGCGTCGGGCAATCGCTGCGACATCCCTTGCATGCGAGACAGTTGTCCAGCGAGTCCTTGACGTCCGGGTTGTCCCACCCGTCAGTGATGACCTCGCCCTTGAGCATCTCGAACAGCAGGCGGCTGCGGCCCCGCGTCGAATACTTCTCTTCGCGGGTTGCGCGATAGCTGGGGCACATCGTCCCACCGTCAAGGGAGCGGCACTTCCCCATGCCGATGCACCTTTCGGTGGCGCGCGCAAAAGTATCCGGCGTCTGAAGGTTCCCGAACGAGAAGTGGCTGGGTACGTCGACACGACGATAGGTGGGGCCAAGCCGCAGGTTCTCGTCGACAGGCATCGCATCGATGAGCTTTCCGGGATTCATCCGGTTCTTCGGGTCCCAGATGGACTTGAACTCGCGGAACGCATCCATGAGTGCCGGCGAGTACATCAGCGAGAGCAACTCGCCTTTGGCCTGTCCATCGCCATGCTCGCCAGACAGCGAACCCTCGTACTTGACGACAAGCTTCGCCGCTTCTTCCAGGAACTGGCGCCAGGCATGAATGCCCTGGCCGTTGCGCAGGTCGAAGTTGATACGCGAATGAATGCAGCCGTCGCCAAAGTGGCCGTACATGTTGGTCGTGTAACCGTAACGCTCGACCAACGCTGCGAACTCTCGAAGATACGCGCCCAGCAGCCGCGGCTCGACCGCTGCGTCTTCCCAGCCGACCACCGGGTCCGGCTTCGAAGGGTCATCGCCAATGGACGTTGCGGACGCGCCGGTCTCTCGGACCGACCAGAGCCGCTTCATCAAGGTCGCATCGGACACCACGCGCGCATTCGGGCAACCGGGCAGCGAGGAGGTCAGGTCCGCCGCCGCTTGCGCGCGCTGCAGTGCCGATTCGAGATTGTCGGCACCGAATTCGACCATTAGCCATGCATTGCCGTCCGGCAACTCAGCGATGTCAGCAAGCGCGAGCCCTCGTTCACGCAAGCCGCCGACGATGCCTGTATCGAGCCCTTCCATCGCAATGGGTTCGAGCGGCAGCAGTTGGGGAACGCAGTCGGCAGCGTCAAAGATAGTGGGAAATCCGAAAACGGTAAGCACCCGAGCCGTCGGGTTGCGCACGAGGGTCGTCGTCGCGCGCAAGACCGAGACACATGTGCCTTCCGAGCCCACGAGTGCGCGGGCAATGTTGAAGCCATTCTCTGGCAGCAACTGGTCAAGGCTATAGCCCGAGACTCGGCGCTTGAGCTTGGGGAATCCCGCACGAATCTCGTCCGCGTGACGGTCGACCAGGTCGCGTAGAGCCTGAACAATCTCTCGGCGGCGACCGCCGGCGGCCAAATGTGCCTCAAATGCAGCCTCGTCCGTTGGCCCGACCCAGAACCTTTCTCCATCGTAGGTCAGGATTTCCATCGACTCGATGTTCTCAGCCGTCTTGCCGGCCATAACCGAATGGGCCCCGCAGGAATTATTGCCAACCATACCGCCGATGGTGCAACGGCTGTGCGTGGCAGGGTCCGGGCCGAACGTCAAACCCTTGAGCGCAGCAGCGCTCTTCAGCTGGTCGCAGATGACGCCCGGTTGAACCACGGCGGTCCGGCTGTCGGCGTCAAGTTGTTCAATCCGGGTCAAGTGACGAGACGTGTCGATAATCACCGCAACGTTCACGGCTTGACCGCACATCGACGTGCCCGCGCCGCGTGTGAGTACGGGTACATCCGCCTCATGGCATGCACGCATCACAGAGATGACGTCTTCGACTGTACGCGGCAAGACGATGCCTATCGGAACCTGTCGGTAGTTCGATGCTTCGGAAGCGTATGCCGCTCGAGACCCGGCATCGAACCTAATCTCGGCGTCCGTCGTCTGAGCGAGTTGGCGCTGCAAAGAAAGAAGCTTGTTGAGGTCGGGGCGTGAGGAGGACAAGTTCGAATTCATTTGGTCGCGAAAAACGGAAGGAGCGGCGAGAGGAGTCCTTGGCGCAGACCTTACGTCTGTCGAGACATCCCGCGTCATTCCCAATTAAAGCGCGACACAAAGTGGAAGTCTTCCTATTAGAAGTAGGAACGCGCGGGTCAGTCTTCCCGAAGACGGTAGAGGGTCATGGCGACTTGAACCTGGAAACGGACCTTGGGGTCCTCGAGTGTGACGTTGAGAATTTCTTCGATTCTCTCGAGGCGGTAGCGCATCGTACTGATGTGGATGCCGAGCGAGCGAGCCGCATTGACCAACTGAAAGCCTTCATCGGCGAGCGTGCCCAGCGTTTCAAGCAGGGATTCGCCGCGTGGTCGCGTGACGAGGGGTGTGACGAGCCGCTCAATGAGCATCTCGCGTGCGTTCGCGTCGCCAAGAAGCGCACGTGGGAACAGAATCTCGTCGAACCGATGTAATCTCCCGGGCCGCAACGTGGGTAGCAAGGCATCTACGTCTTTTGAACCTGTCGCCATCCCGTCAATGCCCGTGTGAACGCGGCTGACTGCCAGGGCCGCGCGTTGGTCGCGGATTGCGTCCCATAATGCTTCGGGCGATGCATCCACGGGAAGGATGAATTTTATCTGGTTCAACCATATCGCAAGCAATTCGGGCTGCCCGTTCGCGCGAAGCTGATGTTTGAGCGCTCCAACCCAACGCTCGCGGCGGTTGAGACCCTCCGTCGTAAGGGGTATGGGTTCGTCGAGAAGCACGAGACAGATTCGGTACGGGCTTGTCTCACTCCAACCGCATACCTTTGCCCGTTCAAGTGCACTGGGCGTCGCGGTGAATTCGCCGTCAAGTAAACCCGCCACGAGCGCGAACCCCAAGCGGTCTTCCTGTTGCGTGAGTTGTTGCTGGTGCATTAGATGCAACGCGGCTACGACGCTCGCGTGCTCCATTGCACGCGCGTCAAGCTCATCAGCGTCCGAGCCGTCCAAATCAAGCCAAAGAACCGCAACGAGAGAATCGTGGAGGCGAACAGGGAGTCGCAGCCGATAGACAACACGGTCGGCGATTTGAAACTTGATGCGAGTGGGTCTTTGTGAGTTTTTCGCGTCGATGGGCGAATCCGAAAGAGAGGCAACGAATTTCTCTTCCAGCGATTGTGCGTCAGGTTCGGTCGCGGAAGTGCCGAGGAGCTCGCCGGACAGATTCGTGAATGTGACCTCGCGGCCCACGAGCTTTCGCAGCGTGTTCGCGATGTCACTCAGGCTGAGTGCCGTCATCGCCGCATTAGTTAACGCGCGGTGCAACTGCTCCGAGCGCTCGATAATCTCGGCTTGGAAGTAAATTATCTTCGCGAGTATCTCGTGGGTGATTTGGCTGAACTGGACGTCCCACGGCAGCTCCAGGAGAGGCAGGCCGACGCTGCGAGCCTCGTCGATGGCTTCTGGGGGGAAGTGGTCGCGAAAATGCGGGACCGCCAGTACGACGCCTGCGAGTCCGACTTTACCCAGGTCACGTACCAGCCGTCGCGACGTATCAGCATCGTTCGGCCAGTTGTAGCCGGTCGTCAGCAGCAATTCGCCCGGCTTGACCCAGTTGACGATGTCGGGATGGTCGACCATGTGGACCCACGTAATCTCGCGCTGAAGGTTCTCCTGGCCCGCAACGACTTCTGCTTCACGTAAGACAGTTTCACGAATCGCGGTGGCAAGCTTCATGGCGGCGAATAATGTCACCGCGGTATCAGCGCGACACCGCGGCAGCTGTTAGATTTCTTTGGGCTGTCGGTAACCAAGAAGTACGCCGAGCAGGCTGAAGGCCGCTGCGAAAATTACGTAAATCGCGGGCGCCATAGGTGTGCCAGTCGCGCTGATGAGCCACGTCAGGATAAGCGAAGCGAATCCACCGAACGTCATCACAGCCATATTGTAGGCAACCGAGAGGCCGGTCGAAAGCACTTTGCTCGGAAACGTCTCGGACAGCGCGGCAAGGATGGGTCCCGTGTAAATCGCGATGAGTACGCCGAACACCGCTTGGAATACGCACAAGGTAGCGACCGACGGTGCTTTTACAATCATCGCGAACATCGGCCAAGCGAGCACAAGCATCGCTGCTGAAGCCCCGCCGAGAAGCCACTTGCGCCCGACTTTGTCGGAATACCAGCCGGTGAAAGGCGATAAGAAAGTGATGACGCCACCGCCGACCATTGCAGCGATAAACGATGCCGACTGCGGAAGCTTGAGAACCTTCACTGAGAAGGTCGGCATGTAGAAGAGAATCACATAAATGCAGACCGTCCAGAGCACGACCATGGAGAAACTTGCGAAGGCTTGCTTCGGATAGTCGCGAAGCACATCGGCCAACGGCGTCTTCGACTTGTCAGTTTCATTCAAGAAGACCGGCGTCTCTTCGAGGTTACGTCGGATGTAGAAGCCGATAGGTCCGATAAGCAAGCCGGACAGAAACGGGATGCGCCAACCCCAGCTTTCCATGTCAGCTGTGGAGAGCCCAAGCGTAATACCTGTACCGAAGCAGGCACCCAGCAGCACGGCGAAACCGATGCTCGTTTGAATCCAGCTCGAGTAGTACGCTTTCTTGCCCTTGGGCGCGTGTTCCGTGAGGAACGCTGTAGCCGTACCCATCTCACCGCCGGCCGAGAAGCCTTGCAACAGACGTGCGAGAACAATCAGGCAAGGGGCGGCCATCCCAATCTGCGAATAAGTCGGAGTAAGTCCGATGATGGCCGTACCTGCGCACATCAATAGGATGGTCAAGGACAGGGCGGCTTTGCGGCCAGCGCGGTCGGAGTAAATGCCGATGAGGATGCCGCCGAAGGGACGAACGAGAAAGCCGACGCCGAATGTCGCAACCGAGAGCATCAGCGATGTCAGGTCGTTACCGGTCGGAAAAAAAAGCTTCGCGATGGTGATGGCAAAGAAGCCATAGACCATGAAGTCAAACCATTCGAAGCCGTTGCCGAGGACGGTTGCGACAATCGCGCGCCGTCGCGCAGACTTCTCATCCAGGTAGGTTCCTGCCAGATTCACTGTGTTCATCTCCGCTCCCAATGCGTGCTCAAGCTCTTTTCAATGGTCGGCGCGTTCCCGGTCGGGAGCCCTGCCGTATCCCATTGAACTCAGCCAGAAATCGCATAACTACCCACCTTTGGTAGGAACGGAAGCTTCAAGCTTAGTACATCAAGTACTAATTTCGCCAAAAAAGATGAAAGTCTGACTACGAATTCCTACTTTTCGTAGATGTTCCCAGGGTTTGTGGCTACCTACCATGGATTCCATCTCAGGGAGGTGATTTCATGAACAAGGAACTCGACAAGAGCCAGAGCACTGCTGCGCTTCGCGACACGTTTGTCGCGCGCGGAGTTGCAACAGCACATCCAATCATTGCCAGCCGTGCAGCCGGCGCCTACCTCTGGGACGAAAAGGGGCGCAAATACCTCGATTTCGTCGGCGGTATCGGCGTGCTGAACGTCGGGCATAACCACCCGGCCATCGTCGCGGCAGTGCAACTGCAGCTCGAGTCGTTCTCGCACGTGTGCTTTCAGGTCGTCGGCTACGAGCCGTATATCCGCCTGGCCGCGCGTCTATCCGAGCTGGTTGCTCCGGGCCAAGGTTACAAGTCGGTGTTTCTGACCACGGGTGCCGAGGCGGTCGAAAACGCAATCAAGATTGCTCGCGGCTACACGAACCGCCCGGGCGTGATTGCATTCCGCGGCGGGTTCCATGGCCGTACGCTCCTTGGCATGTCGCTCACGGGTATGAGCGCTCCCTACAAGCAGAACTTCGGGCCGTTCGCGCCGGACGTGTATCACGCCCCGTACCCGAATGCGTATCACGGCATCACATCGGACGACGCGCTGAAGGCGCTGCAAACAATCTTCAGCACGCAAATTCAAGCCGACCGGGTGGCAGCAATTATTCTCGAACCGGTCCAGGGCGATGGCGGCTTCCTCGCTGCGCCGGCGGAGTTCATGCAGGCCTTACGCGAGCTGACAAGAAAGCACGGAATTGTGTTGATTTGCGACGAGATTCAGACGGGTTTCGGTCGTACTGGCAAGATGTTCGGCTTCCAGCACTCTGGTATCCAGCCCGACCTTGTGACGGTAGCGAAGAGCCTCGCAGGTGGTTTGCCCATCTCTGGCGTGGTCGGCCGGCCCGAGATTGTTGATGCGCCGCAACCAGGCGGGCTGGGTGGTACGTATGGCGGCAATCCGCTCGCTTGCGCTGCGGCCAACGCCGTACTCGACATTTTCGAACAGGAAAACCTCCTTGAGCGCAGCGTGAAAATCGGCGAGCAACTTCGTGCCGGTCTGGAGAAACTCCAGGTGACGCATCCAGAGATGGGGGAAATCCGCCAGACTGGCGCGATGGTCGCGGTGGAGTTCGTGTCCGACCAACCAGCCAGAACCCCTGATAGCGCAATTGTGCAGCGTATCCTCGACGCCGCCCGCGAAGAAGGTCTGCTGCTGATTAAGTGCGGCGTTGAACGCAACGTGGTTCGCTTTCTGCCGCCTCTCACCGTGTCTGACCAGGATGTATCTGACGCGCTTGGGATGTTCGGGCGAGCAGTCGCTGCTGCGAAAGCTGCAACCTGAGCGATGCGTGACGGCCAAAACGACGCCCCGGAACTCGCCAGGCATGTTTGCCATTCCGGTGCGGGGACAAGTGCGACGCGTCGTTTCGACGTTCTGAGCCCCTATGACGGCACCGTCATAGGTCGCGCGCCGGACATCGACGTTCAAACGCTAGCATCGAGCTTCGACGAGGGTTCACGCGTCGCAGGGAACCTGCAAAACACTCATCCAATTCAGGAACGGCTCCTTAGTTGGGCAGGCAAGATTGGCTCCCAACATGAAGAATTGGCGCGCGTCGTCAGTCTCGAGACGGGGAAGCCCATCCGGTTTGCACGGGTTGAGGTGGCAACTGCTCTGGCGGCGCTGAATGCTTACTGTTCTTGTCCGTCGATTCCGCTCGTGCGCGACTGGACCGCAGCGCGGTCAGCTTTCTCCATTTTGAACTGGCGTGACCCAGTCCTTGCGACAGTTAAAGAGGCAATCGCAGTATTGAGTTCAGGGCGAGCCCTTGTCATCAAGCCGTCCTCGCGGGCTCCATTGGCTTCGCGAACGCTTGCATCGCTTTGGGCCGAGGGCGGCAATCTCGACAAACTCCTGTGCGTTGCGCCTTCAATCAACGCAATCGGTATGCTGCGAACCGCACTCAGGAGCTCGCACGTTACCGAAGTGCGATTCCATGGAAGCCGCGATGTGGGGTCTTATGTTTCGCGTGCATGCCATGAAGCCGTCGTGCCCGTGAAGATTTCTCAGAGCGACCGGGCTCCGATGGTGATAGATGCGGATGCTGACATTGACGCCGGATGTGATGCGGTTATCGAGCGGGTATTCCTCCCCCCTCTTCTCGCTGGCCCCGAGCGCGTATCGTGCCTGTATGTGCACAACTCGGTCGCCGATGCTCTTGTCCCAATCCTAATCGACAGGGCGGCCCGACTTCATATCGGCGACCCGGTCGATGAACAGACCCAGATTGGACCCGTCATAGACGACGTGGCCGCCGCTTTTGTATCCGAGCAAGTCGACGACGCGCTGCTCGACGGTGCAACGCTCGCGGCCGGTCTGGTTGTCTTGGATGGCCGGCTGATTCAACCCATTGTTCTGGACCATGCGAAGCCGTTCATGCGCGTCTGTGTCGAAGAGGCCGAAGGCCCGATTCTTCCTGTCATCAGGTTCGGTCACCAATCAGAACTTCCTCGCACGATGTGCCTCACAACCAATACGCTGACACCGTCAGTTACAGGCGAGCGCGGCGACTGGTCGAGACCGAGCAGCTACAACAGCAACTAGATTGCAAACCTTTTTGAATCGTCCCAACATGAGCGAGACTACCCCTTTCGAAGCTTTCTCAATGGTCGACATGCGTGCTGGTCGTATTGCCCGAGTCGAACTCAACACCGAAGCGCGTAAGCCCGCGTACAAAATCTGGATTGACTTCGGCGAACTCGGAGAACTGGCGAGCAGCGGTCAATATACGGCACTCTACAGAGCGGAAGAGCTAATGGGTCAAATGGTCGTCTGCGCTGTGAACCTTGGAAGCCGCCGTATCGGTGGATTCAAGTCTGATGTACTGATGCTCGGCGTTGAGCAGGCAGACGGCTCTGTTGTCTATCTAAAGCCCGAGCGCGACATCGCACCTGGCACGAAAGTGTTTTAACGACTATCGGATGCCCGCGTAGGGCGATTAAAGGATGGAGACGGCATGAACACGCCCATAGCGGAAATCGAAGTTGGCGAAGAGATGGTCGCGGGTTTTGCCAAGAAAGGGTTAGGTCAGGTGCAGGCGGCAACGACGCGCGACCGTGGCACGGGTCCTTTTCAGAGGCTCGTGCTGCGCGGTGCAATGGTCATTGATGGCACGGGTGCGCCTCCCTGGGGTCCGGCGGACATCGTTGTCGAAGGTGGACGCATTACTCAGATTGCTGCCGTTGGGGTTCCCGGTCTGCCCATCAACCCAGTACGCCGTCCGGAAGCCGGCGACCATGAGATTGACTGTACGGGTAAATTCGTCACCCCGGGTTTTGTAGATTGCCACGCGCATGTTGGGACACCATTCCATGCGGCGAATGGCGAGATGATGCCTGCGGATTACATCTACAAGCTCTGGCTTGCGCATGGCGTAACGAGCGTACGCGAGGCGGGAACCATGAACGGCCTTGCCTGGACCCAGCAGCAGGCTGTAGCCGCAGATGAAGGACAAATCGCCGCTCCGACGTTGTACCCCTACGTCTATTTCCCGGCGGTCAACGACTATCTGAAGACTATCTACACGCCGCAGCAAGGACGGGAGTGGCTGCGCAGGGCGCACGCGAAAGGCGCGCGCGGCGTGAAATTTTTTGGCGCACCACCGGCAATCATGGAAGCCGCCCTGGACGAATGCAAGAAGCTCGGTCTACGCTCCTGCTGCCACCACGCACAGCTTTCAGTCGGACGGATGAATGCTTTGCGGACTGCGCGCTGGGGCCTGACGAGCACTGAGCACTCGTACGGCATTCCGGAAGCGTTGTTTGACGGTCGAACGCTCCAGACGGTCGACGACGACTACAACTACAACGACGAATACATGCGCTTTGCAACTGCTGGGCAGACTTTTCTGCAAGCGGCGAAGCCGGGCAGCGCGAAGTGGAACGAGGTCGTCGAAGCCTTCCTGGAGGCTGGACATACGTTCGTTCCGACAATGAACGTCTATGACAGTAACCGCGACCTTATGCGTGTACGTCGCGCCGAATGGCACGATGAGTACACGGACAGTACGACGTGGAAATACTTCCAGCCGCAACGCGGCGGACACGGCGCGTATTTTTACCGGTGGTCGGTGAAAAACGAGGTTGAGTGGAAGGAGAGCTTCCGCATCCTCATGACATTCCTCAACGAATACAAGAATCGCGGCGGACGAGTCTGCGCCGGTAGCGACTCAGGTTTCATGTATCAAGTCTACGGCTTCGGCTTTGTTCGGGAACTTGAGCTCTTCCAGGAAGCAGGTTTTTCACCGCTCGAGGTGCTGCGCGCAGCGACGTCTCATGCAGCTGAGCTTCTCGGCATTGAAGACGACGCGGGTACTCTGGAAGTTGGCAAGCGTGCAGACATCCTCGTCCATGACCAGAACCCATTGACTGACTTCAAGCTGCTTTACGGCACTGGCACCATCCGTTTGAATGAACAGACGAATGGTCCAGAACACAAGCGATGTCTGCAAAAGACAATCAGAGCAGGTATGGTCTTTGACGTGGATGAACTGCTTTCCGATGTCCGCGAGATGGTCGCTGGCAGCTGGCCGGGTTTGTCAGAGAACCGGCGCGCGCAATGAGGGACAACATGCAATCCGGACCTCAGTTCGTCATCGTTTCGGGGATGCTGGGCAGCGGCAAGACCTCACTGCTCGAAAGCTTGCTTGCAAGCGAGAACGCGTCCGAGACTGCCGTCATCGTCAATGAAGCAGGCGAAATCAACATTGACGGAGCGATTCTTTCTGAATCGGCCCGTGGCATGTCGATGGCGACGCTTAGCAACGGGTGTGTATGCTGCTCATTGACGAACGACCTCGTCACTACCGTCCAAGACCTTGTCGAGTCTCGTCGGCTCACGGGGCAAGGTCCCCTCTCCCGAATTATTCTCGAGTGCAGTGGGCTTTCGCGCCCCGGTCCCATAGTCTCGTCATTGCAGGAACTAGCGGACCTCCGGCTGAAGCTCCATTTAATTACGACCTACGATTGCAGTCGGCCTGCGTTGCAGACTTCCGAATTTGAAGACGCCGCAGCTCAGCTGGCTGCAGCCAACACGATTGTTCTTACCAAGATGGACCTCGTATCAAACGAGAGACGCGACGAGGCGCTAGGAGTGGTTGCGTCCGCAAATCCAGTAGCAAGAATCGTTGACGAATTCTCGTCGTCAGTTCGCGCACGGAAGGCGTTTCTATCCTTCGGCGACACCGGCTCTCCCATTGGAAACGGAGAGGTTAGGCAGCAGGTGCGACGGCGTCTGCTCCATCCGAGAATCCGGGTGTTCCGTGCAAAGTTCGAGGAGGATTTGCCTTGGGAATCCGCGTTGGACTGGCTGGAAAACATAGCTGGCGCGCTTGGGGAGCGACTGTTGAGAATAAAAGCAATTGTGCCGGGAGAAGGAAGTAATGACCGGGTTCTCTTGCAAAGCGTAGGCACGACGTTCTCTGCGCCTCGCCGTCTTAATTCCGACGCGGCGGTGCCGCTCGGAGCAATTGTCATCGCCCGGGACTGCGGAATCCAGGATTTAGAGTTGGTTCCGATGGAGCACCGGGTGAGCTGGTTCAACCTTCAATAAAGAGATTTTGTGATGTGCGTCTTGTCTTCGAGGGAGGCTTCCCGCGTTCGCAAGCGCATGCCCTGCGCTTAGCGCTTGCGAAGATAGCCGCCGCCCGCAGCAGCCAGTTCTCGCACCACACTGGCATCAAAATCGATGCACATGTGAGCCTTCATGCTGTTGCCTGTCACCAGCCAAGCAGGGCCCGCAGCCTTTCCATAAGCCAATCCGTTTCAACACGCTCCGTCCATTTTTTGCCTTCAACCGCTCGTCTAATCCGCTTTAGCGTTACGTCGCGCGAATGCTCAGGGTATTTCGCTGCGTCTTTAAGGGTTTTTGGCACCAGTTGCTGGGCCAAGTCTTCGCACATATCCCAACGGACCCATCGTTCTTCCGCAGTCAAGCCGACAATAAGTCTCCCATCAATCCAACGCCCCGCAAGTTTTGGCTGCGAGCCTGATAGCAGTGCAGGCGTTGGGTCCCACGGAAAATCGGCAGGCACCTGTGAGCTAAGCCGTTCGTCGCGATGACGACGCTCAGCTTCCTGCATCAATTCCGGAACGCTGAGGTTTTCGTCGAGTTGGTTCCAGTGCAAGCCCGCGCCAGACGCGGAGATGCGAACGTCGCTACGTTGCTCAGGGCTTGCCGTCAACAATTTTGGAAACAATCGCAATGGGAGGTGCAGCGAGCCCCCGTGCTTTAGGAGGACACTCAAGCTGTCCTCTTCCACGAGTACTTTGGTTGCAATCGGCCGGATGCGACTTATCATTTGACACCCTTCCTTAGCGGCCCGCGCTCATCGTGAGGAAGTGAGCGATGACACGCTTTGCAACTTCGATAAAGCTCTTGTCCTTGCTACCAGGCACCGTTGATGAATGCAGCACAGCGCCCGGGGCAGCGACGATGCGGACTTGGATGTAATCGCCGTCGACAACGATTTGCACGCAGGCTTCCGGTGTCGGCGTAGCATCTCCAGCTGGTTGTAGCTCAACAAAAAGCGTAAATTGCCGAACGTCGGGGTACGGCCCAAGTGGCCACTGGTATCCATGGACATGCAGCGCCTCCGATGCGCGTTCCCACAGTGCTCTCCGAGGGTCGATTTCTACTATCGCTGTGTACAGAGGTTCAACATCGCCTGGCGCACTTTGGTGCTCACCCTCATACATCTTAACGGCGGTGCGCGACCACTCCGCGGCCCAAGCCTCAGCTAGACGACTCAGCGATTTGAAATTATCGTCGCTATCGAGCATGTCGAGCGGACGGCGGTTACCCAAGCTACCTCGCCGCGACGTCAGAAAATCAAGTCGACTCATCGGTTCAGCAGGAAAGATAATTCGGCAAATTGTCTGCAACCGCTTGCGATTCAGCAACGGGTCGGCCAACAACGCGGGGAAGTATGCAGTCTCATCGACGTCGACGGTAAAGACACTCCCTTCTGCAACCAACCGCGCCAGTCGCTTCTCGCTTAGGCCGATGCGTTTTTTGAATTCAGTCGGTGTCAGCAGTTCCCCATTTGCAATCATTTCGCGCCGCGCGGCCAACGCTTGTTGCCAATAGTGGTCCCGCAGAATTTCACCGCCAACGTCGTCACCGGCCTCAAGGTACGCCTCGAAAACAATGTCTTCTATGCGAGCAATCACCTTATCGGGGAGCTTTTGGAACTTAGCGCGGTCCGCTGTCGGTAGCCGGAATCTGTTCGCGGCGATTCTGCGCACAAGCGCTGACGCTTCGAATTGGGGGAGGTCGAACTCGGCGTCAATACGGCGCATGGCAATGTCCCAGCCGCTGTCACTCATACGAAGCTCCTGGCACGGGAGACAAGATGACTAGCCGCTCAGTCGACTGCTCATCGGTCGATTGGTCCCAGCCGAGCGACAAGCCGTGGCCAGATGGATGATGGGCATCGGAAGTGCTGCCGTCAGTCGCGCGGTGACGTTCGCACGTCCACGCCTCGTGCACGAGGACCACTTCGCAGGTTTCTTCTGCGTCGCTCGCATCAGCCCAAGGTGGTCGCCAGAGCACGACCGCATCGGGGTCCGCGTTTCGCAAGCGACACAGCATGTCTCGTACTTTCACGGTCATTGCTCCTTGGGCCTGCGTTTGCCGTTTCGCTCGTAGCTGATAAACCTGCCGCCGAGAGAAATCCGCCGCGTGATACGCCGGTGCCCGGTATCTACTACTGCTAGCATTGGCACTTGGGTGGTTTTTCCTGCGTTGTACTCGCGGGCGGGCTTGCCATGAGTGACATCAATTCCTAACTTGCGAAAGGCTCCCGCCGCTATTTCCTCAAACGTGGCGGCCGGCGCAAGCTCATGCGTAAACTTGTTTAATCGCGTTTTTTGCGTAAATTCCCACGCCTACTCGCACTAGCCTTTGCGCCTTGACCAGATTGGATAAGACCAGGCTGAGTTGAGCCGGACTTCCAAGGTTGGACAACTCCGAGCGGAGAATCACCACGGATTTCCGTCGGGCGATGGAGCGAGCAACTCGGTCTTCGAGTTTCATGGCGAGTTCTCTCTTTCACCCCATATCGTTGACCGTTAGTGCGCTATGGTCAGCAATGGTGGAGATACTGGCACTTAGCGCGGAGTCGCTTCGACTGGTGCAAGCAACATGACCGACACGTTTTCGTAGGTGACCTGTTCGCTGTCGGTGCGCAGGTCGCGATGAGGCTCGCCGGGGTAAAAGAACTCGTATGGTCGGCCCTTATCCATTCCGCTTTCACGAGTCCATTGAACGGGACTCGGTGAAACCAGCTTGACCTCCTGGGCATCCTCTTCGCTCTCGCCAAGGGGCACAAACATAACCGAGGCCCCTGGGTCGGCGTTGCGTAGAAGTGCAATCAGTTCGGCTATCTTCATGGTGCGGGCTCCTCTCCTCAAACATCAACTTACGATGGTCGTTGAGACCGTCCGGGATTTGCATTGGTAGCAAGCCATGCGCGAAGCGCCTCCAGAGTGCCGGGCGTCGCAAGTCCGGTTTCCGTTGACACGCGCAAGAAGTGTGATTCTGCGTCTCGAGGCACACCATACAAGTCATCGCCAAGTGCCAGCCATGTCCGCATGCCCGCCGTAGCAGCATGCCTAAAAATCGACCCGACGCGGGCAGTGCCATCGCGAAGCTCGCCAAGCCGAGGTGGGAAGCGCAGAGTAGTGTCAACAACCCGATTTCCTAGTTCTTTTGGCAACAGAGCGACCGTTTGTTGTTCGCCCAACTTTCTGACCCACGCAGTCGTTAAGACAAGCTGAACGTCGGGGTACGGCATGAGGACGTCAATCAGCAAAGGTCCATAGTGGAAAGGCGGCTCACCGGAGTCCAAAGTAACCGTGCCCAAATCGTCAAGGAGACCTTCACCTCGATGCAGCACGGAGCTGAATCCCAAGTACACGGCTGGCCTGTGTGGGTCAATCTGTGCCCCGTCATTGCGTTCGCTCATTTGTGCCCCTTTCGCTGTCGCACCCGCGCTAACTCAGCAGGTGCTCCCGCAAGTTGCAAATTCCGCGGTACCGATGCCGCAGCCAGGATGTAGGCAAGGACGTTGCGCTGCTTCGCAGATTTCTTAGTGGATGCATGCAGCAACGCATCCCGGAAGGACTTGCGAAGCAACGTTCGGACGCGTTGCTTGAAATGGTTAGTGGCTTGGTGTTTGAAATCTCGCCTATATCGCCTGCAATGCCTCAGCAACCGGCGGCGGAATTCCTTTGAAACATCCGCAAGTGCAAACTCAAGCGCGCGGTCGGTCACAGTGCCCATTCGTCGAGGGTTTTTGCCGCTCCGCCTCATGGGCCCTCACCATGAACAGTCGACCCATAGTAGCTTCCGCCGCGGGCGCGTTGCCCAATCCGAACGGTCATCAGCGAGGCGTGCTACTGCGTGGTGACTCGACGCTGCTGCGAAGAATCTTGGCGTACCGCGCTTTAAGTCCATCCCATTCGACCTGAACATGCCCCGCGAAAAGAGGGTTGCCATTGGTCATGTCCTCATACTCGTCGGCAGTCAATCCGCCGAGCAATGCATACGCCTCCTGGACAACCGTTCGCGCTTCCAACGGATGTAGGCCCGTATGCACTATTAACTGCAGCTCGATGGCGCCGTCAAACTCATCTCGCTGCTGTACAGGCGTTCCGATGTAGTCGCTCACACATTTGCGAACAAGCCACTTCAGTAAGTCAGCCCGCCATTCGACCTCGCCCGGCAACACTTGAGGCGGCAGTTCAATGCTTTCGCCCTCAATCTCTATGGTGACCGGAGCGCCGATGCGAGTAAGAGCGGCACGAATTGTCGCCGGCACGTAGTGCACATGAACGATTTCCAAGTTACTTCTCCCGCGGTTTTTGCAAAGAGGCTGCAGATGCCCGAGAAGGCCAGCTCAATTTTCGACGAAGGTGACCCGTGTTCCCCTAGGAGGAACGTCACTTGCCGATGCAGTGTAGAGGTAAAACATGTAGATGTAAACTCTGTAGATTCAAACTGCGTCGACGCTTAAGCTGTAGATACATTCGATGCGTTGGGCGATGCTTCAGCCATATGAAAGAAGAGCTGAAGCCCATACAGGCCCAACTACGGAGTCGGCTTTCGAAGAATCTAAAGCGACTACGGGCCACGCAAAAAATCTCGCAGGAGGCGTTGGCCGACTTGGCGGGATTGCATCGCACCTACGTTAGCCAAGTTGAGCGGATGATTACGAATATTTCCCTCGACAACATTGTGCTGCTAGCGGGTGCACTTCAAGTGGACCCAGCGGAATTGCTGGCAAAAATTGAGGGAGAGGACGAGCCTGTCGCGGCTGAGAGTCGGACCGTCAAAAAAGCTCGGCGCACGTCATCTAAAATTTGACCGACTCGCTCAAGTTCTCGGCGAGCCATGATTCAACGACGTCCTGTCGCCAGCGGAATAGGTCGTGGTCGTAGACGGTGGCGCGCGGTGGTAGCAGCCAAGGGCGGTGTCTTGCTCGCAGGGTGATTGTGCGCACGGAGAGGCCGAGGATGTCGGCAAGCTCGCTGGCGTCAAGGTAGCGGTGGTTTGCTAAAGGTTGGGTAGAAGTCATCTACCGTTTAGTCAGCAAATTTATGCGGCTCGCCATTTCGGGACGGCTTCGACAGCATTTGAGGTTGCAGAGGACGAATTGACCGCACCAACGACAGAACGGACCACCTATGTCTGCTCATTGCTAGCAGTTAAAGTCCTTTCTCCACCAACATCCGGACAGCGTCGCCGAATCGAACACGAAATAGGTGAATGGTGAGGTCGATTGCGCCCCCGCCGCCTATTCGGGCTCGAGTGTCAAAAAATTTCCGCCCTCTCACTAGTAGTTCAAAGTCGCGGCCACCCGCATTTACATGGAACCGTTCTGTCTCGACGTCCGTGATGGGTTGAAACGAAGTGTCACGCTTCATGTAGACCCCTAGCACTGTGAGTACGGTCAGCACGTCGAGCCCGCGCAATCGAGCCAGTTCACGTTCCGAGAACCGTGTAGCCACATCCGTCCCCTTATCGACTACCCGATATTACACTCCGCGATTCACACTTCGGCGTCAACGGGCAGGTCGCGCCCACAAACCCGCTACTCGTCTTTCAAATAGAAAGACTGCTACTCGACACCATCTCACTTGCCACCGGTGTTGTAGCAACAGCTACCCGATGGTTTGACAGGCACGCCGCGGCGCTGAAAGGTTATTGATATAAATGAAAGCTCTGATGCCGAGCCGAATGCAACTTGAACAACAAATCGGCCGAAAGTGTGACTCAACGCGAAATTCCTGAATTCGATCGCCAAGCCCTGGAGACGCTGCGTGAGCCGCTTGAGGCCGGGCGCATCACAATCTCACGCGCCGCCTTGCAGGCGGATTTCCCGGCAGCCTGCCAGTTAATCGCCGCCATGAATCCTTGCCCATGCGGCTGGCGCGGCGATCCCAACGGCCGCTGCCGCTGCACACCCGAGATCGCTGCGCGCTATTTGCGCAAGCTTTCCGGGCCGCTGCTCGACCGGATCGACATCCAACTTGAGATACCAGCGCTCACGCCGGCGGAACTGTCCGCCCGTTCAACGGCGGCCGGCGAGACAAGCGCGGCCATTGCGGCACGCGTCAGCCGCGCCCGCGAGCGGCAATTGAGCCGTCAGGGCAAAACCAATCGCGAACTGGGAGGACGAGAAGTGGACGAGGTCTGCCGCCCCGACTCAGCGGGCGAAGCCTTGCTGCGCGAAGCAGGCGAGCGCTTCGGCTGGTCGGCGCGTGCTTACTACCGGGTTCTGAAGGTGGCGCGCACCATCGCCGACCTCGCCGGCGCGCCCATGCCGAGCGCCGCGCAGATCGGCGAAGCGATCCAATATCGCCGGGCTTTTGGCTCCCTATGAGGTGAAAAATCTGCTGTCAAGACTTGACTTATGCACATGCGCACGTTCCAGATAGATTTTGAAACAACTGAAAGGTACGTCGCGGGCAGCATCCGAAAAGCATTGATTCGATTGACTTTTTTTAACGACCTTGTACGAGCCGAATCTGACAGAGTGCCCATAGAATGGGCATCTCCGGCCAATTTGCCCGAGTTCTCAACAGAGTTATCCACAGGGGCGGTGAGTAACAGGAAAACTTCAACGTAAACCGGGAATTAGCGCGCGATGCTGCGAAGGAACTTTCACTGTGCGCAGCGCCTCAGTTGAGCCCCATCACGCGCCGAATCGGACAAAAATACCGCTCTCAATACAGTTGGAACGACGAAAAAAATTGGTCGATCTGTTCCTGCTGCATCGGCTTGGATGCAATGATCGCCGCCTGATAGACGTGCCGGCCGCGCGCGACGAGTCGTGCGTAGACGGTGCGCGCTTCGTGTTGCGAACCCGCCTCGCCGCTCAGCTGCATTTCCAGGCCAAGCACCTGGCCGCCGGCCGCCAGCGGGATCTGCACGGCACGCGCTTCGGGCGCGGCGCCCACGTTGCGGGCCAGGCCGTTGCGCAGGAAATCGAGCGCGGCGCGTTGCGTGACCGCGTCGTCGTTGGGCAGCATCACGGTGCCGACCGCGAAGACGGCGTCGCCAGCTTCGGCCGTCTGCATCGCCATCTGCATCGGCGTGCCGTTGATCTGCACAGCCCGCTGATCGTTGCCCGGCTTGGCGGGCAAGTCGACGGTATAACCGTTGTCGTTATTCATGATGGTCCGCCAGTCGAAGGTCGGCGAGCAGGCGCTCAGCGCGGCACCCAAAACCACCGTGCAAGCCAGCGTGCCGAGGATTGCACGCGCGCTCGACAGCCGAGACGTGGAGTCGGCCGCCACACAACGCGAAGAGCGCTCCGTTGAGCGGCTGGCAGAAGTAAGACGGGACGGAATTCGAGCGAGGAAGTGACTGACGCGACCAACGCGACTGACGCGAAAAACAGTTCGGAACATGGGGACAGAAGATCGGACTGACGAGAACGTAAAACCCTATTATCCGCTCCCTGCCGACGTCCTGCCTCGCCGCCGGAATGGGGCTACAATAGCGACGCTGTTCAGCACGGGCCGAAAGCCCAAACCGACGCACTGTCCCGCGCGTACCGCGCGACTCTCGAGGTTCCGTTCATGAGCTCCACCCCGTCCACCGCCGCCCGGCGCGCGAGTCCGCTTCGCTACATCATCATCGCCGCCGTGGCCGTTGCGATCGCCATCGCCGGTTATTTCGCGTTTGCCGGCCAGCAGCGCGTGCCTGATGCGACCTTCACGTTGCTGTCCGGCCAGAAAGTCTCGACCGCCGACCTGAAAGGCAAGGTCTACCTCGTCAACTTCTGGGCAACGAGCTGCGATACCTGCATGAAGGAAATGCCGCAGATGGTCCAGACCTATAACCGCTTCAAGGGTCAAGGTCTCGAATTCGTCGCTGTGGCGATGAACTACGACGCACCGATGTACGTGGCCAACTACACGCAAACTCGTCAGTTGCCGTTCAAGGTGGCAATGGACGACGGCTCGGCCGCCAAGCAGTTCGGCAACGTCCAGCTCACGCCGACCACGTTCCTCATCGACAAGGACGGCAAGATTCTGAAGCGCTATGTCGGCGAACCGCAATTCGCGGAACTCGACCAGTTGCTGGAAAAGGCGCTCAAAGCGGCTTGACGGGATTCAGTTGATTCAAAAAAACGCCGGCCTCGCATCTCAAGGCCGGCGTTTTCATATCCTCACCGTTCCCCTTCCCCTTTGGCCGCGAGGCCATATCGTTTGATCTTTTCGTAGAGCGTCGCCTTGCCGAGTTGCAGCTTGTCTGCCGCGACCGCGACCACGCCGCCGGTCTGCTCCAACGCCTCCGCGATCACCGCCCGCTCGAATTGCTCGACGCGCTCCTTCAAGGGCTGCGTGTCCGTGCCGTCGTCGCCGAAAGACATGACCGGATCGTCGGCGATGCCGAGCACAAAGCGGTCGGCGGCGTTGCGCAACTCCCGCACGTTGCCCGGCCAGTCGCGCTGCATCAGGCTCGCGCGCTGACGATCGGTGAGGATCGGCGCGGGACGTTGATAACGCACGGCCGCGTCCAGCAAGAAGTGCTCGAAGAGCGGCACGATGTCCTCGCGACGCTCGCCCAACGGCGGCAGCGCGATCGTCACCACGTTCAGCCGGTACAACAGATCGCGCCGGAACGAGCCGTCCGCGACATGCTCGGCCATGTCGCCCTTGGCGGCGGCGACCACGCGGCAATTCACGCGAATCGGCTGATTCGAGCCGAGCCGCTCCAGCACGCCGTCCTGCAGCACGCGCAGCAGCTTGACCTGCAAGGCGAGCGGCATGCTTTCGATTTCATCCAGAAACAGCGTGCCGCCCGACGCATGTTCGAGCTTGCCGATGCGGCGTTTCGCCGCACCGGTGAAAGCGCCCGGCTCGTAGCCGAACATTTCCGACTCGAACATCGGCTCCGGCAACGCGCCGCAGTTCACCGCGATAAACGGTTTGTCACGGCGCGGCGACAGTTCGTGCAGGCTGCGCGCGATCAATTCCTTGCCCGCGCCGGTGTCGCCGTTGATCAGCACCGAGGCGTCGGTCGGCGCGACATTGGCGATCAGCCGCCGCACCTGTTCGATGGCCGGACTCCTGCCGATGATGCGCGGCGCCACCGAGTTCTGTTCCGCCAACTCCCGTCGCAGCGCGAGGTTCTCCAGCACCAGCTTGCGACGCTCCAACGCGCGCCGCACGGTTTCGATCAGACGTTCGGACGCGAAAGGCTTTTCGATGAAGTCGTACGCGCCGTCGCGCATCGCCTGAACGGCCATTGAAATATCGCCATGGCCCGTCACCAGAATCACCGGCACGTCGGGCGCGCGCTCGTGGCATTGCGCGAGCAAATCGAGGCCGCTTGCGCCCGGCAGGCGAATGTCGCTGACGATCACACCGGAGAAGTCCGCGCTGATCGTCTTCGCCGCGGACTCCACCGAGGCATGGCCGATCACGTCGAAGCCCGCCAGTTGCAAACTCTGCACGCTGGCGCGCCGCACCAGTTCGTCGTCTTCGATATACAGCACTTGCAGGCCGTGGTTCAGCATGGCGTCTTCCGTGTGATTCAGGAGCCCGTGGTCAGCGGGTCCGATGTGTGGTTCGTCTGCACGCGCGCACGGCGCAGCGTCAACACGAATAATGCACCGCCGTCCTGCGCGTTGCGCGCCACCAGCGTGCCGCCGCAATCGCGCGCGATCGACGACGAGATCGCGAGGCCGAGCCCCAGCCCGTGGCCCATTTCCTTGGTGGTGAAGAACGGTTCGAACAGATGCGGCAGGACCTCGTCGGGAATGCCGGGGCCGTTATCGCTCACGGCGAACGACAGATTCGCATCGGCGACTTCGATCTCGATCGAAATGCGCGGCGGGTGCACGTCGGCGGTTGCATCGAGCGCGTTGCCGAGCAGGTTGATCAACACCTGTTCGAGCCGCAGATCGTCGCAATGCGCGATCAGTTCAGGATGATCGTCGGCGAGATTCAGCGGCGTGCGCATGCCACTGTGCGCATCGAGCAAAGCAAATTCGACCTCGACGCCCTGCAAGCGCTTTTGCAACAGCGCGACGACATTGCGCAACGCCCGCACGATCGGCGCGCGCGCACTGCGTGGCCGCGCGCGTCCGACGAACAGTTTCAACTGATTGGTGATCTTGCCCATGCGCTCCGTGAGCGCGGCGATCGCCTCGAGATTTTCGCGCGCCGACGCCTGGTCGCCGCGCTCGAGTAGCACACGCGTGTTGTCCGAGAAACCGCGCAGCGCGGCGAGCGGCTGATTCAGTTCGTGCGTGATACCGGCGGCCATCTGACCGAGCGCGGCGAGCTTGCTCGCCTGGATGAGCTCGTCGTGCGCGGCGCGCAACTCCTGCTCGGCGCGCGTGCGTTCGGCCACTTCCTTCTGCAACTGTTCGTTCGCCTGAGAAAGATCCGCGGTGCGCTCGGCCACTCGCCGGTTCAGTTCGGCATAGGCTTTTTGCAGAAGCGCGCGGCTGCGCATCACCTCGCGCACGCGCGCCCGGCGCATTCTCCAGTAGAACGCGAGCAACACCAGCGACACGTAGCCGAAGGCGGTCACGATGGTCGCCTTGCGCGCGTCGGCGTCGACCGGATCGACGGGCGACAGGGTGATCAGATGCCAGTCCGGCTCGCCCATGCCACGCCGCGACGCCAGATAACGCGGAGCGTAGCGGCCGCCGCCAATGCGCACGATCTGCGCGTTGCCTTCGAGTGTGCGTTCGATCGACACCGGCAGCGCCGCGATCGGTTGCTGCGCGTATTGACGCGCCTGGTAGATCGAATCGGCGATGGGCCCCGACAGCGGCCGGATCGTATGGTATTTCCATGCCGGCACCGACGACAGAAAGATCACGCCGTGGTCGTCGGTCACGACGAGCGGCTCAGACGCATCCGCGCCCTGAAACCATTCGAGGTCGAGTTTGACGACCGCCACGCCGACGATCTTGCCCTCGCGCCGCACCGGCTGCGAGATGTAGTAGCCCGGCGCCTGCGAGATCGTGCCGATGCCGAAGAAGCGGCCCACGCTGCCTTTGACCGCATCGAGAAAATACGGCCGGAATTGATAGCCCGCGCCGACGAAGCTGCCCGGCCCGCGCCAGTTGCTCGCCGCGACGCAGAAGCCGTCGAGCGGAATGATGTAGGTGACCGTGGCGCGCGCGTGGCGGTTCAGATCTTCAAGATAAACATTGGCGCGCGCGACATTGGCCGGAGTGGGACTAACCAGCACGTCCTGCACGATGGGATGTTCGGCCAGCAGATAAGGCAGCGATTCGTAGCGTTCGAGCGTGCTCTTCAGCGCGCTGGTCGTACGGTCGACCCGTACCGAGGCGTTGCGCCGCAAATGGTCGATGCCGCTTTGCCACGCGATGCTGTACGTGAGCCCGCACGCCACCACGAGCCCGGCGACGAGCGCGAAGAAGATCAGCAGGCGTCGCGTCACGTTGGCAATATCCGATCGATGAGGATCGTTTATTGTGGCATAAGGCGACGCGTCGTCGGCGCTAGCCTCGTCGGCCGACGGCGCGGGAGTCTGGCCGGCGGGCACCGGATTCATACGCTGGTGTCCGCGGCCGGGAGGGTTGCGTTACAAGACGTTGCCGATGCGCGGCTTAAACGCCGGCCGGCTCTTTGACGGTCACGTCGCCACGCAAGGCGGCGTTCAGCTTGTTGCGGTCCAGTTCCTTTTCCCATGCCGACACCACCACCGTCGCCACGCCGTTGCCAACGATGTTCGTCAGCGCGCGGCATTCGCTCATGAAGCGGTCGATACCGAGAATCAGCACCATGCCCGACAGCGGAATGGTCGGCACCACGGCCAGCGTCGCGGCCAGCGTGATGAAGCCCGCGCCGGTCACGCCGCTCGCGCCCTTCGAGGTCAGCATCGTCACCGCCAGCAGCGTGAGCTGCTGCGTCCACGTGAGGTCGGTGTTGGTGGCTTGCGCGATGAACAGCACGGCCATCGTCATATAGATGTTGGTGCCGTCGAGGTTGAACGAATAACCGGTCGGCACCACGAGGCCCACCACCGAACGCGAGCAGCCGAGTTTTTCGAGCTTCAGCATCAGTTGCGGCAGCGCGGCTTCGGACGAGCTCGTGCCGAGCACGATCAGCATCTCTTCCTTGATGTACGCCACGAAGCGCAGGATGTTGAAGCCCACCGCACGCGCGATGATGCCGAGCACCACTACCACGAACACGATCGAGGTCAGATAGAACGTGCCGATCAGTTTCAGCATCGGCAGCAGCGAGCCGATACCGTACTTGCCGATCGTGAAGGCCATCGCGCCGAACGCGCCGATCGGCGCCAGCTTCGTAATGATCCGCACGATGCCGAACAGGATATGCGAGAGCCCGTCGATGAAGTTCGTCACGACCTTGCCCTTCTCGCCGGCCGTCGCGAGCACCGCACCGAACAGCAGCGCGATCAGCAGAATCTGCAGGATTTCACCCTGCGCGAATGCCGACGAGAGCGTGTCCGGAATGATGTGCATCAGGAAGTCGACCGTGGTCTGGCCGTGCGCCTTGGCGGCGTACGACGCGACCGACTTGCCGTCGAGAGTCGCCGGGTCGATGTTGAAGCCGACGCCCGGCTTCAGCACGTGCGTGGCGATCAGGCCGAGCACCAGCGCGAAGGTCGAGACGATTTCGAAGTACAGCAGCGCCTTGCCACCGACGCGCCCGACCTTCTTCATGTCTTCCATGCCGGCGATGCCCGTCACCACCGTACAGAAGATGATCGGCCCGATCACCATCTTGATCAGCTTGATGAAGCCGTCGCCGAGCGGCTTCATGTCGACGGCTAAATTCGGGTAGAAATGCCCGAGCGCGATGCCGATGATGATCGCCACGATCACCTGGACGTACAGCACTTTGTGGATAGGTTTCTTCACGATGGTTCCTGCGATGTGGATGAGCTCAATGGCCTGCCACGCTGCGCATCATGCGAACGAATAGTCGTCACGCCTGTGCACGGCATTAGGCCGCGACAAGACGACGAATTCAGAAATACCGGGAAGGGAAATCGGACATCGTTGTCTCCTTGCTTTAGTTGTCGGACCGTTGCGGCCGCGGCTTCTATTTCGCAAGGTCGATGCCAGCTTGATGCCGGGCTCGACGCCTTGATTCTTATGGGTTTTCTGGCGCTTCATCAAATGTGCCGTCCGGGATTCCGGAAATCCGGACAAGGGCTGTCGGGGAATCCGGAATCCATTGTGGCGGCAGCCTCGGGATAACCCGTAGGCTTTATACGGCGTGCGTTGCCGGAAGCAAGCGCCGCCTGACTCGTATCGTTTAGACGCTACCCTCTTCCAGCACCAGCAGATTCTCGTGCGAGAAACCGAGCGACACCGGCTGCCCGCGTTCGGGCAAACCGCGATTCGGGTCGTTGAATATGTCGAGCGAAATCACGGCGTCTTTCACGCGGGTTCGGATGCGCACTACGGCGCCGAGGAAATTCACTTCTTCGACGGTGGCGTTCAACGTATTGCGGCCGGGCGCGGCCGGCTCCAGCACGATAGCTTCGGGCCGCAGCGCGAGCAGGCGCTTCTTGCCCGCATCGTTCGACGGCAACTCCTGCGTGGTGGTCAGCTCCTGGCCGTCCACGATCATCTTGCCGGTCGCCGGATCGACCACATGTCCGGCCAGGATATTCAGCGTGCCGACGAACGACGCAACGAAGCGTGTGCGCGGAAAGTTGTAGATCTCCGAGGGCGTGCCGATCTGTTCGACGCGGCCCTCGTTCATCACGACGATGCGGTCGGAAATCGACAGCGCCTCTTCCTGGTCGTGCGTGACGAAAATCGACGTGATGCCCAGTTCGCGTTGCAACGCGCGAATGTCCTGGCGCAACGAGATGCGAATCTTGGCGTCGAGTGCGGAGAGCGGTTCGTCGAGCAGCAACACCTGCGGCTTGCCGGCGAGCGCGCGCGCGAGCGCCACGCGCTGCTGCTGGCCGCCGGACAATTGCCACGGATAACGCCCGCCGAGATGCGGCAGCTTGATCAGTTGCAGCATCTCCTCCACGCGCTGACTGATCTCCGCCTGCGGCCGATGCGTGATCTTCAGTCCGAAGCCGATGTTCTCGGCCACCGTCATGTTCGGAAACAGCGCATACGACTGGAACACCATGCCGACCTTGCGTTGCCGCGTGCGAAGGTGCGTGACGTCCTTGTTGTCGAGCCGGATGATGCCGCGCGTCGGCGTCTCGAAGCCCGCGATCATGCGCAGCACCGTCGTCTTGCCGCAGCCGGACGGTCCGAGGAAAGTAATGAATTCGCCGCGTTCGATCTGCATGTCGAAGTGATGCAGCGCAATGTTCGCCCCGAAGGACTTATGCAGATTTTCGATCTCAAGAAATGCCATGATTCGCCGCCTCAGTCCGTCAAACTCATTGGTCACACTTTCTGGCCGCTCATCGCGCGGGCCGAGCCGAATACCTGAATCAATCCCATCGACGCCCACGTGATCACGAACGCGATGATCGCGAGCGCCGACGGCTCGTACGCGCGGTTCGCACCGATCAATTGCAGGTACGGACCGAACGCGGGACGGTCGAGCAGGCTCGCCAGCGTGAACTCGCCGATCACCACCGCAAAGGTGAGAAACGCGCCGGACAGAATGCCCGAGCGGATGTTCGGGAAGATCACCTTGAAGAGAATCGTCGGCCAGTTCGCGCCGAGACATTCGGCGGCTTCGGTGAGCGAGCGCACGTCGACCGCGCGCAGACCGGCATCGACGGCGCGGTACATGTACGGCAGCGAGAGCGTCACATAGCCGAACACCAGCAGCAGATCGGTGGCGCGCTCGTTGCTGGTGAGCGGCAGAATCGAACTGCTGTTATAGATGCGCAGATAACCGAACACGATCACAATCGCCGGCACCACCAGCGGCAACAGCGTGATGAATTCGACCAGCGGCCGCAGCTTCGGCAAGCGCAACTGCACCCAGTACGCGGTCGGTACAACCAGCAACACGCCGACGACGATCGTCAGCAGCGCCATCAGAATCGAGTAGCCGAACGAGGCCTGAAAGCGCGGATCGCCGAGCACGACGCTGTACGCTTCGAAGCTATAGGTGCCGCGCTTCATGCGCAGGCTGAACTCGAATGTCGCGATCAACGGAATGAGAAAGTACAGCGAACCGACGATCATCGCGGTCCACGCACCCACACGCGATTGGCTTTTCATCGACGTCCCCTTTCAGCGCGCGAGCGCAGCCAGATGTAGCCGCCATTCGAAAGGCCGGTGACAAGCACCATGCCGAGCGCGAGTGCATAGCCGAGATTCTGGTTGTGCATCACGTCGCCGCGAATCTGCGCGTACAACAGGATCGTCACGATGTTCAGCGAACTGCCGGTCAGCGCATAGGCCGTGGCGACCGCGCCGAACGAATTGGCGAACAGCAGCAGCGCGGCGCCGAGCACGCTCGGCCACAGCACCGGCAGCGCGACGTAGCGCCAGTATTGATATGCGGTGCCGCCGAGGCAATCGCAGGCCTCGCGCCATTCGCGCTTCAGGCCGTCGAGCGCGGGCGTGACGATCAGCACCATCAACGGAATCTGGAAATACAGATAGGTCAGCGTCAGACCGGAAAAGCTCAGGATGCTGAAGCCGGTCGAGTACAGATTGAAGCCGAGGTATTTCTTCAGCAGCACGGTGACGAGCCCGACCCGCCCCAACGTGCAGATGAAAGCGAACGCGAGCGGCACGCCGGCAAAGTTCGACGCGACGCCCGAAAACGTCATCAAGGTCGGACGAATCCATCCGGGCAATTTGCCCTGCACCGCCGCCCATGCGAGCAGCGAGCCGATCACCGCGCCGCCGATCGAGGAGGCGGCGCTCACCTTGAAGCTGATCCAGTACGCGTCCATCACGGTCGGCTGGAGCAGGTCGCGGAAATTGGCGAGCGTGAAATGGCCTTGCGAATCCTGGAACGCGCCGACCATCAGGAAGCCGGTCGGCAGAATCAGGAACAGCAGCGCGAACGTAAAGAACGGCACCACGCCGATCCAGGCGAGCAACGACGACGCGCGGCTTGGACCGTTGACGCGAGGCGTTGGGGTGGGCACAGGCGGAACCAGCAATTCCGGCTGCACCGATCCAGCATCCGATGAAGCGCTCATAGCTCACCCTTGAGGCAATCTGGCAAACGCACCCGGCGCGCAGCGCTCATCACGAGCGGCGGCGCGCCGGGGCGACAAAACTTCAGGCTTCGGTTCGGCGTCGCGGCGCGCGTGCTGCGTTGCCGCCGCGACTCACGCTATGCCGCTTACTTGACGTTCGCGCCGACCGCTTCGTCCCAGTGCTTCGTGATGGTGTCCTTGTACGCGTCCTGTTGCGAGAGCGTCGGGAACACCACGTTCTTGTAAGCCGACGGCGGCGGCAGCTTGTCGAGCAGCGCTTGCGGCACTTTCTTGCCGCTCACCAGTTCGTTGTAGCGCATCGGATGGCAGTAACCCTTCAGCCAGCCGATCTGGCCTTCGTCGGAGTACAGATACTCCATCCACAGCTTGGCTGCGTTCGGATGCGGGGCGTAGGCGCTGATCGCCTGAACATACACGCCGGCGACCACGCCCGTTTTCGGTACCACCACTTCCACCTTCGGATTGCCCTTCAGTGTGTCGCGGTCGGCCAGCGCGTTGTAGTCCCAACGCACGATGATCGGCGTAGTACCTTGCGCGAGCGATGCGGCCTTGCCGATCACCGGCACGAAGTTGCCGCTCTTGTTCAGGTTGGCGAAATACGTGAGGCCGGCCTGTCCGGCTTTGCTCGCATCGCCCTTGCTTTGCGACAGACCGGCGGCGTACACGGCTTGAATCGCCTGGTTGGCCGAGCGCGGGTCGCCGGCCAGCGAGACAGCGTTCTTATAGTCCGGCTTGAGCAGGTCGCTCCAGTCCGACGGCGCCTTGTCGATCATGTCGGCGTTGACTTCGAACGCGAGCACGCCGTAGTAATCGCCATACCAATAGCCGTCGGCATCCTTCGACTCTTTCGGAATCGAGTTCCACGTGGCGACCTTGTACGGCTGCAGCAGACCTTCCGCCTTCGCCGACGGACCGAACGACAGACCCACGTCGATCACATCGGGCGCCTGCGGACCCTTGTTGCCCTTGTTCGCCTTGATGGCTTCGATTTCATCGCCCGAACCCGCGTCCGGATTCAATTCGTTGATCTTGATGCCGTACTTCTTCTGAAAGCCGGCCACCAGTTCACCGTAATTGCACCAGTCGTGCGGCAGCGCGATCACGGTGAGTTGGCCTTCCTGCTTGGCGGCGGCGATCAGTGCGTCGAGCGGCGCGGCCGAAGCGCTGCTGCTGACGCCGGCGGCGGTGACACCCGCAACGGCCGACATCGAAAGTATGCGAGCTAACGCGGTGCGGTTCATAGTCTTTCCCCATCCTCTGCCGAAATTGCTACGTTTGGAAAATTTCTAATTCGAGCTTCGGGGCGCGTCGTGCACTCCTGCACTTGCGCGCCCGCGCCATGTTCAGGCCGGATTGGCCGGCGCCGAGAACATGTCGGGTCGCAGTGTATCGATGCGATCTGTACAAATCATGTCGACGCCCCATTGCGCGAGCAGTTGCGCGCGCGCCGTGTCGTTGACCGTGTAGGCGAGCACGCGCAGGCCGGCGCAGTGAATCTCCGCAACCAGCCGCTCCGTGAGATAGCGTTGGTTCGCGTGAAAGGACACGCAGTCCAGTTCACGCACGATGCGCAGCCAGTCGTCAGGCACCTCGTCGAACAGCATGCCGCGTTGCACCGACGGCGCGGCGTCGCGCGCCGCGGCCAGCGCCTCGAACGAAAACGACGACAGCAACGGCGGCGTCTGGCCTTGCCATAACGTCAGCGCGCCGCTTGCCACCAAAGTGCCGGTGATCTCGTCGCGGCCCGGACACGGTTTGATTTCGATGTTGGCGGCGATGCCGTCGCGCGCGCAACGCTCGGCCGCCTCGGCGAGCGTCGGCAAACGCGTGCCGGCGAACTGCGGTCCGTACCAGGCGCCGGCGTCGAGCGTTGCCAGTTGCTGCCATGTGTGTTCGGCGGCGGCGCCGTGGCCGTTGGTGGTGCGCTCGAGCGTGTCGTCGTGCAGCAGGAAGAGTTGGTTGTCGGCGGATAGCTTGGCGTCGAATTCGACCATGCGGTAGCCGTAGCGCACGCAGGCGTCGAAACCGGCTAGCGTGTTTTCCGGCGCCAGCGTGCCGCCACAGCGATGCGCAGCCAGTCGCGGATAAGGCCAGTCTGCGGATAAGGTGCGATTAATCCCGTTTCCCACGTCTCGTTACCTTTCAGATAGAGCGGGTTGACTATGCTCTCGACACGTTCCCGGCCATCACTGCTGCCTCGGCCATCATGATCCAGCGCGGCCTCATGCTGTCTCCACGCGCGAGCCCGTGCGTAGTATCGCGCTAAGGCGAGCGCGGCGATACCCGGGCGTACGCTGCATGTTCTCATCGCGCCGCACACTGCAATGTCATTGTCAGGATGACGAAGCGTGGGGCCATCCCACAGCGCGAAACATCACCGGCCTATCGCCCGGACGGCAAACCCCAAGAGCCATTATGGCGGCGGCACGGGTCAATCAAATTGCCAAAAACGCCGCGAAATGCTCGGAACCGGACATTTCAATTCCTTTTCGAACATTTGATGTTCGAAATAGACTCGGCGCTTCGATCTGCGAAGGCTAAGTTGAAATACACAAACTTGCAAGCTGCCAAAAAAATACAACACAATTCGGCTAAAGTAGTACGCTTGACATCCTCCGGACACACATTCGTGACCACGATGTCGCAGTTAAATACAAGCTGAATCAACGCGCGTACGCATCCAGGGAAAAATGCATGTGGCAGGAAGACCGGCATCAAAGAATTCGCGCGTTGCTGTCCACGCTGCAACGTGTGTCCACGGAACGGATCATGGCGGATCTCGGGGTGTCGCGCGAAACCGTGCGGCGCGACCTGCTCGATCTCGAAGCGCTAGGTGAACTGCGGCGTGTGCACGGCGGCGCGATCAAGCCCGCCGACGAAGCGCCGATCGCCGAACGCGCCCATATGCGTGTCAAATCCAAAACGGCAATTGCGAAGGCGGCTACGCGTTTGATCGCGAGCGGACAGACGCTTTTCATCGACGCCGGCACCACCACCGCCGCGCTAGCCGAAGAACTGGCGAAACTCGCGAACCTCACCATCGTCACCAATTCGATCGATGTCGCGTTGAAGATGCGCGGCGCGGTCGATCAAACCGAAGCCGCCAACGAAGTCATTCTGCTCGGCGGCTCGATCAGCGACCGCGCCATGGCGACCACCGGCGCCACCACCGTGCTCGACATCCAGCGCTATCGCGCGGACCTCGCGCTGCTGTCGCCGGTCGGCATTGATCACCGGCATGGCGCGACCAACTACGATCACGCCGAAACCGAAGTCGCGCGCGCCATGGTCGCCAACGCGGACCGCGTGGTGATCCTCGCCGACTACAGCAAGATCGGCCAGCGCAGCCGTATCTCGTACTGCCCGGTCGAGCGGATCGACGTGCTCGTCACCAACAAAAAGGCGGCCGAAGCCGCCGAGTTTGCATCGCTGAAAAAGAAGCTCGAAGAGATCGTGCTCGCTTAGGGCTCGGGCCTTAGGTCAGAAGACTCGAGGTCTATTCCTTAACATGCATCGTGTCCAGCGAACGCTTGCGCAAGCGGGTGTCGTGCAACGCGCCGGCTGCGTCGAGTACCGGATAGGCGGTCGAGCAGAACAACGAGTTGAGCCGCTTCATGTCGCTGATCAGATCGAGATGCAGCGCACTGGTTTCGATGCTTCGCAAGGTCTGTCCGGTGAGCCGGTCCAGATGCCGGTATGAATACGCGCGCTCCAGATCACGAAAGCGCTCCTTCTCCGCGAGCAGGCGCTCGGCACAACGCAGATCGTTGTTCAGAAAAACCGACAAGCCAAGCTGCAAATTGCTGACGAGCCGCGTCTGCAAGTCGTCCAGTTCACCCAGCCCTTCCTCCGAAAACGACAGACGGTGGGCGATCTTCTTTTCCTCGATGTCGCGCACGATCCGCTCGATGATGTCGCCCGCATGCTCCAGGTTGATCGTCAATGAAATGATGTCGGTCCAGCGGCGGCTGTCGGCTTCGTCGAGTTGCTCGCGCGAGATCAGCGTCAGATAGGTTTTGACGGCGGCGTAGAGCTCGTCCACGTCGTCGTCCATGCGCGCCGTTTCGCGCGCTTTGTCCAGATTGTTGTTATGGATCAGGTCCGCGACGTTGTCGAGCATAGTGCGCACAATGTCGCCGATCCGCAGCACCTCGCGTGCGGCATGCGCGAGCGCAAGCGTCGGCGTGGACAGCGCCGCGGTATCCAGATGGAGCGGCCGCAGCTCGCCATTCGGCATCGGCCGGTCGGGCAAGATGCGCACACAGACGCGCGCCACCGGATCGATCAGCGAGAGGCACGCGCAGCAACGCAGCGTGTTGTAGATCAGATGGAAGCCGACCGTGGCTTCACGCGGATTCGCGATCAGCACCGGCAGACCGCGCGCGAGCAGCGTAGTGAACGGCAGGATCAGCAGCGCGCCGGCCAGCTTGAACGCAAAGCTGCCCAACGCGAGACGCCGCGCCGCCGCATTTTGTGCGACGGTGCCAAGGAGCGCGAGCAAGCCGCTGCCAAGATTAGCGCCGATCACGAGGCACAGGGCGACCTTCAGCGAAATCACGCCGGACGAGGCGAGCGTCGCGGTCAGCAACACCGCGGCAAGGCTCGAATAGGACAGCATGGCGAACGCGGCGCCGACCAATGCGTCGAGCATGGTGTCGCCAGTCAGTGCACCGAACATCACGCGCACGCCGGCGCCTTGCATCATCGGCTGAGCAGCTTCGACGATCAGACGCAGCGCCAGCAGAATCAAGCCGAGGCCGATCAACGTTCGGCCGGCCTGGCCGAGACGGGTTTGCTTTCGCGAAAGGAACAGCGGCACGCCGAGCAGAATCAGGATCGGCGACAACCAGGACAGATCGAGTGTGAGGATCCGCGCCATCAACGCGGTGCCGACGTCGGCGCCGAGCATGATCGCGAGACCACTGGTGAGCGGCAATAGTCCCTGCGCCGCGAACGACGTGACGATCACCGCAGTGGCATTACTGCTTTGCACGAGACTCGTGACGCCAACACCCGAGAGGAAAGCTCGCCAGCGGCTACTGGTGCTGCGCCCCAACACGCTGCGCAGGTCAGCGCCGAGGACTCGCAGGATGCCGGTGCGCACAATGTGCGAACCCCACACGAGGAGCGCCACACCGGCCAGAAGGTTTAGGAGAATCAACATAAGGCACTGCGCATCCGTTCCTGCTGCCATGACCCGAACCGCATGCCGCGCGAACCGGCACCCGGGGCGTATGACAGTAGTGTTGCACATTTTTGCCTTATTGTAATTTTGTGCTTTTAAATATAGGCTCGTGTCAAGCTGTGGATGGCTGTATGCCGGCTCTTGGTCAGTCGTACGGGGAGTTCGACCACTCGACCGCTCGCCCACTTAATCACGAGGACTCTGGATGAGCCGCAACCTTGCGCTGTTCGACCTGGATCACACGTTGCTGCCGCTGGATAGCGATCAGGCGTGGGCCCACTTCATTGCGGGATTGGGTATAGAAGGCGCCGCGCGGCACGCGCAGGAAATCGACGATTACTACCGGCAATATGTGGCCGGCACGCTCGACATGGCTGCTTACCTGAACTACACGCTCGCGCCGCTTGCCCGCCACTCGCGCGAGCAGCTCGACACGTGGCATACGCAGTTCATGCAGCAGGTGATTGCGCCCGCGATCCTGCCGGCAGCGCGTGCGCTCGTACAACGTCATCTGGATGCGGGCGACCTGTGCTGCATCGTTACCGCCACTAATGTGTTCATCACGGAGCCGATCGGCAAGGCGCTCGGCTTCGAGCATCTGCTTGGAATCGAGCTTGGCACCGAAGGCGGCGATCCGTTGGCGCGCTTTACGGGAATGGCTGTCGGCACACCGACCTTTCGCGAAGGCAAGATCACGCGCACCGAGAGTTGGCTGGCCTCGCTCGGGCATCGTCTGCAGGATTTCCCGCAGAGCTGGTTCTATAGCGATTCGATCAACGACGTCCCGTTGCTGGAGCGCGTTACGAATCCGGTTGCGACCAATCCTGACGCGCGGCTGCGGGCCATCGCCACGGAACGCGGCTGGCCGGTGATTGAACTGTTTGCCTGAGTCTTGACCTGAGCCTGAGCCGCCGCGCTACGCGCGCCCTTTCCAGGGCACGAGCCGCCGTTCCAGCGCACGCATACCGAGATCGAAGAGCCACGCGATCAGCCCGATCAACACGATGCCCATCACCACCACGTCGGTGCGTAGAAAGCTCGATGCGTTCAACACCATCTGACCCAGCCCCGCAGTGGCCGCAACCATTTCGGCGGCGACCAGCGTAGTCCAGCCGAAGCCGATCGCGATGCGCAGGCCGGTCAGAATCTCCGGCAACGCCGCAGGCAAAACCACGTGCCGCACGATCTGCGAGAAGCGGCCACCCAGCGAATACGCCGCATGAATCTGCTCGATGGTCGCGCTGCGCACGCCGGCGCGCGCGGCCATGGCAATAGGTGCGAAGCAGGCCAGATAGATCACGACGATCTTCGCCGTTTCGTCGATGCCGAACCAGATCACCACAAGCGGCAGATACGCGAGCGGCGGCAGCGGTCGATAGAACTCGAGCGGCGGATCGAGAAGGCCGCGCGCGACCCGGCTCACTCCCATCAGAATGCCGACCGGCACGGCCGTGACCGCAGCCAGAGCAAACGCGCCGAACACACGCAAGGCGCTCCACGCGAGATGCTCGGAGAGCGGCAAGCCGCCTTGAATGCGGCCGTGCCACGCGTCGAGAAATGCGCTCCACACCGCTTCCGGTGTCGGCAGAAAGAGCGGCGGCAACCAGTGCAGATGTGTGGCAAGCCACCACAACGCCGCGAGCGTCGTGACCGAGACCGCGCTAAGCGCCGCGCTCGGACCTTCGCCCGGCAAACGCCAGCCGCGCACGGGCCGCACGGCCCGCTGCGGCCGCTTGCCGGCCTGGGCGAGCGGCACCTTGCCCAAAGATTCCCGCGAAGCCGTCACGACAGCACCTCTTCCTGATTGCGCTCATGCAGCCGATGCACCAGCCGCTCGCGCCATTCGATGAAATCCGCCGACGACTTCACCGCACGTGCGTCGCGTGTCTGTAGAAAACGCCGCGCGAACGGCAAGTCGTAGCTATCGGCGATGCGGCCCGGGCCCGGCGTCATGACGACGAGACGGGTCGCGAGAAAAAGCGCCTCCTCGACGCTGTGCGTGATGAAGAACACCGTTTTGCGCGTGCGGCCCCAGACATCGAGTACGAGTTCCTGCATCGACTCGCGCGTCATGGCGTCGAGCGCGCCCATCGGTTCGTCCATCAGCAGCACGTGCGGATCGCTTGCGAGTGCACGGGCGATACCCACACGCTGCTGCATGCCGCCCGACAACTCATAGACCCGCGAGCGCGCATGCTTCTCAAGCCCGACGAGCTTCAGCATCTCGAACGCAATGCGCTCGCGCTCCGCCTTCGGCACGCGCTGAAAGCGCAAACCGAGCGCAACGTTGTCGAGCACGTCGAGCCACGGCATCAACGCGTACTTCTGGAACACGACGCCACGGTCCGCGCCCGGCCCGAGCACGGGCTCGCCGTTCAGCCGCACCTCGCCTTCCGTCGGCGGGATGAAGCCGGCAATGCAATTGAGCAAGGTCGTCTTGCCGCAGCCCGACGCGCCCAGCGCGACCACGAACTCGCCGGGTTCGATACGCAGATCGACATCGGCCAGCGCGACATGTGGCGCCGCGCCGCGCGCGCCTTCGTAGGCGACGTGCAGTCGCCGGATTTCAAGACCGCTCATCGCCGCACCTCATGATGTCGATAGGAGACAGCGCGCGACGATCAATGCGCCGCGCGTTGCACGAACTGCGGATCGACGCCGGTCGAGTAGTCGGCCAGCACGTTCTGGATCGTGCCTTGGGTCTTAAGAAACGCCGCGGTGGCGGCCAGCGACTTCGCCGCCCCCGATTGCGCGCCGCCGCCAAGCCATGCATTCGAAGCCTGTTGGGCCGGCGTCGGGAACGCGTACAACGCGAGGCTCGCCGGCACTTCCTGCGCGTTCGCGCCGGACTCTTTGGCGACCGCCTCGACCTGCGGCGACGCTGCCGTCCATGCCGACGTGTGATCGCGGTAATTCGCGTCCGTCGCGGCCAGCACCTTCACGAAGCGCGCGACGAACTCGGCGTTCTGACTGGCGAACTTGCGATCGACGATGAAACCGTCGAAGGTCGCCTTGCCGGTCTGCTGCGCAACCTGCCCCGAGGTGATGAGCACCTTGCCGTTCTTCTTGACCTTGGCGAGCACCGGGTCCCAGATATACGTCGCGTCGATGTCGCCGCGCTCCCACGCCGCCGCGACTTCAGGCGGACGCAAGTTGACGATCTTGACATCGGACGTATTCACGCCGGCGCTCTGCAACGCGACCAGCGTGTGAAAGTGCGACGTCGACACGAACGGCACGCCGATCTTCTTGCCTTTGAGACCGGCGACGCTCGTTACATTGGAGCCGTCGCGTGCGACCAGCGCTTCGGCGTCGTTGATATTGTCGAGAATCCAGAACAGCGAAATATCCACGCCTTGCGACAAACCCGCGGCGATCGGACTCGAACCGGCTTCACCAAGTTGCACCGAGCCGGACGCAAGCGCGCGGATCACGTCGGCGCCGCTGCCGAGTTTGCGATAGGTGACCTTGTAGCCGGTGGCTTTCTCCACTTCGCCGGTGGCCTGCGCGTAGCGCCACGGCACCACCATGTCCTGATACGCGATCACGACTTCTTTGGTGTCGGCGTGCGCCGTGGAAACAAACGACGCGGACAGTGCAAGCAGCGTAGCGAACGCGGCAAGCGGACGGCGGAAGCGGTTCATCGGAAAGCCCCTTGAGCAGGTGTTGTTCGGGAGGCTTTCGACTATAGGCAGTTTGTTCGCGGCCGGTTCTAATTAATCCGCGATTGCTAATCACGCTGTTCGAGCATTGCTTTTCACGTTCGGTTGGTTAGCGGCGACTGCTGTTGCGGGGGGCGGACGGTTCCAGCGAATGATGCGGATCGTGGCGCTTATGCGCAAGCTGGCCGTTCGGCAGATTGACCTGCAATTGACCGGAGCGGGATCATCTTTGCGTCGCCAAAGCTTCGCATTCCTATGATCGATTTTATTGGGCGCATTTGCTGGTTGCTTTTCAACGTCGGCGTGCCAGTGTGCGCGCCCTTTGCGCTGCTGCCTCTGTTGAGCTTCTCGCGCTTCTATCGGGAGTCGTCGAAAGGGATTGCGATACGTTCCGTGCAGAACGGACAACTTCTCTGGGTCGTCATTTCGATGTGCGCCAGCGCGTGCTACGAGATCGGCAGCGCGCTGGGCGAGGCTTCGACAAATAGCACGCTATCCTTCATGCTGGCCGGATTGCTCTGGCATGTTCTGTTTCTCGTCGTGGCGTCCATCCTCGTCACGTTCGGCGCGGCTGACTCGGCACCGCATCTTGATTATCATCGCGGCGACGAGGCACGCGAACGAAGGTTGATGTGGACATCGGCGATCATGACTACAGCGGTGGTTGCCTCATTTGCCCTATCTCATTATTCGTTAAACTAACTAAATGGCAATCGTCAGAGCTATACTTTCAAGCACGTCTAACAGGGAGAACTTAAATGCCCAATCTGATCGACTACGTCATGGAAAATCGCGAACTGCGCAATCGCCTGATCGAACTTGCCGCTCCTTTTTCGATCATCGGTAGCACGATTGCCTCGATCTGCATGCTGCTCGCACGGCATTACCGGTAAAGCTTCGCAGAGAAGCGCAGAGATGCGCAGTGCCGGCATTCAAAGTCTGACCGTCCAAAAGAAAAAGCCTGCAACACGTGCAGGCTTTTCTCAAACTGACAGCTCTAGCTAAGACATTCAGACCACGCCAGCTCCATGCGCCTGCAAATCGGCGTGGTAGCTCGAACGGACCATCGCGCCCACGGCTGCGTGTGTGAAACCCATCTTGTACGCTTCTTCCTCGTACATCTTGAACGTGTCCGGATGCACGTACGAGCGCACCGGCAGATGGTGTTCCGACGGTTGCAGGTACTGGCCGATCGTCAGCATGTCCACGTCGTGTTCGCGCAGGTCGCGCATCACTTGCAGAATCTCTTCTTCGGTTTCGCCGAGGCCGACCATCAGACCGGACTTGGTGGCGACGTCAGGGTGCAGCGCCTTGAAGTCCTTCAGCAGCTTCAGCGAATGCGCGTAGTCCGAACCCGGGCGCGCTTCCTTGTACAGACGCGGCACCGTTTCGAGGTTGTGATTCATCACATCGGGCGGAGCGGCGTTCAGAATACCGAGCGCGCGATCCAGACGGCCGCGGAAGTCCGGCGTCAGAATTTCGATGCGCGTCTCGGGCGAAAGCTCGCGCGTCTGACGGATACATTCCACGAAGTGGGCCGCACCGCCATCGCGCAAATCGTCGCGGTCGACGCTGGTGATCACCACGTACTTCAGCTTCAGCGCGGCGATAGTGCGCGCGAGGTTACCCGGCTCGTCCACATCGAGCGGATCCGGGCGGCCGTGGCCGACGTCGCAGAACGGGCAGCGGCGCGTGCACTTGTCGCCCATGATCATGAAGGTCGCCGTGCCCTTGCCGAAGCATTCGCCAATGTTCGGGCAGCTCGCCTCTTCACACACCGTATGAAGATTGTGCTCGCGCAGAATCTGCTTGATTTCGTAGAAGCGAGAATTGCCGGTCGCCGCTTTGACGCGGATCCAGTCGGGTTTCTTCAGCTTTTCGATCGGGATGATCTTGATCGGAATACGGGCGGTCTTGGCTTGCGCCTTCTGCTTCGCGGTGGCGTCGTAGGCGGCGGCGGAGGCCGGCACGGCGTCAGGAGTGGGGGAAGCTGCGAGGTTCGCGGTAACGTCAGTCATTCGTTCGGTCCAGTCAGGCGGTGAGGGCACCGGCCTGTGGTTGGGCGACGGCCGCGGGACTGCCGTCGAGGTTTGCGGTGAGGCGTTCTGCAAAGGTACGGGCCACGTCGTCCCAGCCGGCGGTCACGCCGAGCGTGGCCATATCGACTGTTTCGAGCCCTGCGTAGCCACATGGATTGATGGCCAGAAACGGCCGCAAATCCATGTTCACGTTCAGGCTCACACCGTGATAGCTGCAGCCGTTGCGGATCTTCAAACCCAGCGCCGCAATCTTGGCGCCGGCGTGCAGCCCGGCGTCCGGCCCGGGCGCCACGTAGATACCGGGAGCGCCCGCCTTTCGTTCTCCGGCGAGATTATACGCCGCAAGGGTGTCGATCACGGCTTGCTCGATCCGCGTGACCAACTCGCGCACCATCAACTTGCGGCGGCGCAAATCGAGCAGCAGGTAGGCCACCACCTGGCCGGGCCCGTGATACGTGATCTGCCCTCCCCGGTCGACTTTGACCAGAGGAATGCCGCTATCGGCGGCGAGCAGATGGGCGGGATCGCCCGCCTGGCCTAGCGTGAAGACGGGTGGGTGTTCGACCAGCCAGATTTCGTCGAGAGTGTCGGCCGTGCGCCCGTCGGTGAACGATCGCATGGCTTCGAAACTGGCTTCGTAGCGTTCGCGGCCACGCCAGCGCAGCGTGAGCGGCACCGCGAGGGGCAAGGGAGTCGGGGAAACCGGGGTGGCGCACATGATCCCGGCAGTTTACCGAAATCTGGGAATTCCCGCCGGAGGCGGCTACATTAGGAATGTGTTAAATCGGGGCGGCGCGGCCGCGCCGGGCCGCCGCCAGAATCAATTGCGCGGCGCGCCATTCCGCCGAACCGGCGCGCCGCGTCCTTCGATCAAACCGTGCGCCAGCCGCCTCGCATACGCGCCGCCAACCGTTCGCCGATGCGCGCAAACCAGTTCAGCGCACGCTCGTCGCAGCGCGTCGGCACGGAAAACGCCACTCTCGCCTGTCCGTTGCCCTCCGCGCTCAACCACAACCGTTCGCCGCGCCGCAGTCTCAGCGTATGGCCGGGCTGCAGCCAGTAGTCTTCCGTATCGTCGCTGCGCGTGACCCACACCGCCCCGCCACGAACGACCAGCTTGGTGCTGCGCGCCACCTTCAGGGGAACTGTTTCGCCACTGCGGATTTCAAACGCGATGCTAGAGGAAATTTCTCGCATGATGCCCTCGCCAAAAATCGTTTCATGACTACAATCCTAGGCGTAACAAGGGTTTACGCAAAACGATCTATTTTCACCTCTATGTGAGAAATATTGCCATGGACCTTCGGCAATTACCGCCACTGAACGCGATCAAGGCATTCGAGGCCGCCGCCCGCCACGAAAGCTTTTCGCGCGCCGCCGACGAACTGTTCGTCACCCACGGCGCCGTCAGCCACCAGATTCGCGCGCTCGAGGCTGAACTGGGCGTCTCGCTGTTCGCTCGTGACGGCAAGCGCGTGCGGCTCACCGAGACCGGCCGGCGCTACGCCACGCACGTGCGCTCGGCGCTGATGGCGCTCGCCGATGCCACTCGCGAAATCCGCGCCGGCGACCGCGAGCGGCGGCTGGTGGTGTCCATGCTGTCGTCGTTTGCGGCGCGCTGGGTGACGCCGCGCGTGGGCAGCTTTATCGAGGCGCATCCGCAGTGGGATCTCGAACTGCTGTCCACCAACGCGCTCACGGACTTTGCGCGCGACGACGTCGACGTGGCAATCCGTTTCGGCTTCGGCAAATATTCGGGTTTGCATTCGGAGTTACTGCTGGAGGAGATTTTCTTTCCCGCCTGCGCGCCGAACTTCAACGGCGGCAAGCTGCCGAAAACGCCGGCCGATCTAGCGAAAGTCCCGCTGCTGCGCTCCGACGACGAACTCTGGCGCCCCTGGTTCGACGCCGCCGGCCTCACCGACTGGCCCGAGCCGAAGCGCGGCGTGCTGTATCAGGATTCGTCGAACCTGTTGCAGGCGGCGATCGACGGCCAGGGCGTCGCGCTCACGCGCCGCTCGCTGGCCATGCACGAGATCGCGGCGGGCCGCCTCGTGCGGCTATTCGATGTGGATGGGCCGAGCCCGTGGCAGTACTACCTCATCTGCCCGCCGCAGATGCTTGAGACCGCCCGCGTGAAAGCGTTTCGCGACTGGGTGTTCGAGGAGGTGGGACGCTTCAAGCAGCTTTTCGACCGGGCTTGCGAGTTGAGACCCGCCGCAAGCACCGATCTGTCCGCGGACGCATTGCGCGTCACGCCGTAATACGAACGAAGCGACGAGCGGGGCTTAAAGCACCACTTTGACCATCGGATGGCCGGTGAGCGCGCGATAGATATCGTCGAGCTGCTCACGGCTCGTGGCGCGCACCGTGACCGTCAGGCCCGTATAGTTGCCGCCGCTGGACGGCCGCGTTTCGATGCGCGAGGCATCGACTTCATTGTCGAACTGCCGCACAACCGTGACGATCGTCTCGGCGAACTCGGGATGCGATTTGCCCATGATCTTGATCGGGAAATCGCAAGGAAACTCAAACAGTGACTCGTTCACGGGACTCATTCTCTACTCCTTGCTGCGCCTCGCGCGCTTCCTGGGTCTTGGCTCGCTGATAAGCAGCGTATAGCGCCGCAAAGACCGCACCCGGCTTGCCCTCGCCGACCGCTTGGTCGTCGAGCTGCGTGACCGGCAGTACTTCCTTGGTTGCGGAACTGACGATGATCTCGTCAGCCGCGCGCAGTTCGGCTTCGCTAATCTCACGCGCTTCGAAACGGATGCCGCACTCGCCCGTCAGTTCCTCGATCAGACCGTAGCGGATCCCTTCGAGGATCTTGTGGCTGCGCGGCGGCGCGGACAACACGCCGTCCTTCACCATCCACACATTCGACGACGATCCCTCGGTCAGCATGCCGTCGCGAAACTGGATCGTCTCGAACGCGTCGTTCTCGGCGGCATATTGCGCCATCAGCACATTGCCGAGCAGCGACACGGACTTGATGTCGCAATTGAGCCAGCGACGATCTTCCGCGCTCACGCAACGCACGCCTTCTGCACGCTGCGCCGCGTTCGGCAGGTTCAGAGGCGTGACCATCACGAACACGGTCGGCCGGATGCCGGCTGGAAACGCGTGGCCGCGTTTGGCGACACCACGCGTGACCTGAATATAGGCAATTGCGTCCTGATCGGCACGCAGACCGCCGTCCGCCTCGTTCGCCGCGACCACGCGCTCGATCAGCGCGCGCCAGCCGGCGTCGTCGAACGGATTGACGATGCCGATCTTGTCGACGGAACGCGCGAGCCGCGCCAGGTGCTGCTGGAAGCGAAACGGCGTACGGCCGCGCGCGGCCCCGGTTTGCGCATACAACGGCGCGACTTCGTAAATGCCGTCGCCGAAAATAAAGCCGCGGTCGAGAACCGGCACGCGCGCTTCGGACAACGGCACCAACTCGCCGTTCAGATAGACAATCGGATCAGGCGACACATCGGAGACAGCGGTCATCGCAATCGGGCTCTTACTTCTTCTTGTTGAACATGAGCATCAGGGAATCCCACACGCGGCCGACCACGCCGGCTTGCGGCACAGCCTGCAACGCCACGATCGGGAACTGCGCCAACACCTTGCCGTCGGCAACCAGCTTCGCCGTACCGACCTGCTGACCGTTCGCGATCGGTGCGATCAGCGGATCGACCTGCTCGATCTGCGGCTTCACCTTGTCGCCCATGCCCTTCGGCACGGTGATGTACTGATCGCTCTTCACGCCGATCTGCACGGTGTCCTGCGCACCCTTGTAGACGCGCGGCGTGCCCACCACCTGATTCGCCTTGTACAGACGCACCGTGTCGTACGCGCTGTAGCCGTAGTTCAGCATCTTCAGGCTGTCCTGCACGCGGTCGTGTTCCTTGGTCTCGCCCATCATGACCGAGACGAGGCGGCGCGACGCGTCGGTCGCGCCCGGCAGCGAACGCTTCGCGCTCGCGATCAGGCAGTAACCGGCGGCTTGCGTGTGACCGGTCTTCAGACCGTCGACCGTCGGGTCGATCCACAGCAGGCGGTTGCGGTTCGGCTGCTTGATCTTGTTGTACGTGAAATCCCTGACCGAGAAGATGTTGTAGTAGTCAGGGAAGTCGCGAATCAGACGCGCCGACAGCACCGCGAGGTCGCCCGCCGTGGTGTAGTGCTGCGGATCGGGCATGCCGTTCACATCGGCGAAATGCGTGTTCTTCATGCCGAGGCGCTGCGCTTCCGTGTTCATCATGTTGACGAACTGCGACTCGCTGCCGCCGACCAGTTCGGCCAGCGCGATCGCCGCGTCGTTACCCGACTGGACGATCATCCCGTACACCAGATCGTGCACGGTCACCGGCTTGTTCGCTTCGATGAACATGCGCGATTCGTCGGTGCGCACGCGGCGCACCGCTTCGCTCGGCATGACCGTCTGGTCCATGTTGATCTTCTTCGTCTGCAGTGCTTCGAAGACGAGGTACGCCGTCATCAGCTTGGTCAGCGACGCCGGTTCCACGCGCTCGTCGGGGTTGCCGGAGGCGAGCACCTGGTTGCTGGTCGCGTCGACGAGCACCCATGAGCGCGCGTTCACGGCCGGCGGCGGCACTTGCGCAAATGCGGTGCTGGCGACGAGCGTGGCCGGCAGCACGACACCGAGGGTCACGGCACGGCTAAGCGCGGAAGGAACGAAGGAAGCAACTGAAGGGAATGACGTGCGGCCGGAGGTGGAGAAACGCATAGGGTCGATTGGTGCAGAAAAATACATCGCGCGCAGGGCGCAAAGTTTGGAAGAGCCGGTCGGCGAGCGTCTGGCCGTAAAAACGGCGCGGCGCCCATTGGACTTCCGGCCACGCGATCGGTTCGCGCAGCACGCCTTGCATCCGGCACCGCTGCGCGCGAAAAGACGCTACGCGTCGCGCGAACTGCCGGATGGGCGGCGCTGCGCCCAAAAAAGAGTCGCCATTATACGCGCGCTATCCCGGTTACTTTGCTCCAAGCTCGGCGATTAATTTGCGTTTGTGCGTACCTGTACCCCGGAAAACACACATCGCCGGCCGCTTACCGCCACGCGTCGACGATGATCCGCTTCAGCACGTGCAGCTTGCGATGCAGAAAATGCTCCGCCCCCGGAATCACGACGACCGGCAATTCCTGCGGCCGCGCCCAGTCGTAAACGGATTGAATGGGAACCGTCTCGTCGGTTTCACCGTGAATCACGAGCGTGTTTTCCGGCACGGGCGCGACGTCCCAGCGGCTCGCCGCCGTGCCGACCAGCACCATTCGCTCGATCTCCCGACCCTCTTCGCGCAACTGCGCGGCCACGTGCGACAGCACAAACGTGCCGAACGAAAAACCCGCCAGCACGAGGGGCAGATCGCCTTGGCCCGGTTCGGCGCGCATGTGATCGAGCACGGCGCGCAGGTCGTCGCGCTCGCCGATGCCCGCGTCATGCTCGCCTTGCGTTTCGCCGACACCGCGAAAATTCGAGCGATACGTCACGTAGTTCAACTGCACGAGCGTGCGCGCGAGCGTCTGCGCGACCTTGTTGTCCATGGTGCCGCCGAACAGCGGATGCGGATGCGCGACCAGCGCGATGCCGCGCGGCGCGGCGCCGTTCTCGCGCGTCTCGTCGGGCAGATCCAGCGCGACCTCGATCTTGCCGACCGGGCCGTCGATCAGATACTTCCTGGTATGTACGTTCATGGTGACGCTTTATTGATCGATTTTCAGACGCTCGACAATCTTGCCGTTCGCGAGGTGCGAGTCGACGATTTCGTCGATGTCGCTCTCGTCGACGTACGTGTACCAGATGCCTTCCGGATACACGACGACCGTCGGGCCGAGTTCACAGCGGTCGAGGCAACCGGCCTTGTTGATGCGCACCTGGCCCGGACCTGCGAGACCGAGTTTCTTCACGCGTTTTTTTGCGTACTCCTGCATCTCCTGCGCGTTGCAGTTCGCGCAGCTCGGGCGCTCGGCGCCGGGCTCGCGCTGATTGAGACAGAAGAAGACGTGGTACTTGTAGAAGGAGTCCATGATGTCCGGGGGCGAGGCTGTCAATGTGGGGAACGGCGCTGGATGCACGGCGGCGCGCCTGTTGTGCGAACGATTATAGCGAGCGGGGCTGGCGGTCGCTGATGCTGTCCACGCTTGCCCCACGCTCCGAGTGCGCGCTTCACGTGTGCTTCATGCGCCGTTTGAGCCATGCCTGCTCGACGATATAGGCGAGCCACACGAGTGCGGCATAAGGCCAGATCCACGCGAGCCAGTGCGCCAGACCGTTGAAGTGCAGATAACGCCCTTGCCGCCAGTCGGCCAGCACGGCATCGAAATACGGATTCACCGGCAGCAGATTGACGAACACCAGCGCAACCGTCAGCGCCGCGCCCGCCAGCGCCGCGCGCGATCTGCGCCGCAGACGCAACGTGAAGAGTGCCGCGCCGGTACCGCACACAAGGCCCGCCAACGCGCCGGGCGTCGCCCAGTCGAACGCGAGACCGGACTGCGACTGCAGAAACGTCGCGCCCACCTTTACGCACAAGGTCATCACGATAAACAGCAGCAACAGGCGCACGCGCGGCGCATGGCGGCGCACCGGCAACGACGCCAGCGCGAGCGCGGCGAACAGGTTGAGCGTGGTGATCACGGCTTCCCACACGTCGTCAGGCATCCAGGCGGCGGCGAGCGCCGGCCATGTACCGACGTGCCAGCCCGGTGGCGTCCACGCGAGCAAGGCATCTTGCGTCGTCGAATCGAAACGCAGCCAGAGCGCGCGCGGCCAGTTGCCGAGACCGAACAGACGCGGCGCCGGATACATCGTCGCGAACGGCCAGGCCAGCACCAGGCACGCGAGCGCCGCTCGGTCGCGCTCGAACCACAGAAGCCGCACGCGCCGCAGCAAGCCACGATCGAGCAGCGCGCCCGTCGCCGGCGACATGATCGCCGCGCCGAGCAACGCGCCGAGCGCATTGGCGGCGAGATCGAGGTTGGAGGCGACACGCGTGGGCAGATAGGTTTGCACGGCTTCCATCACGCCGGACAGCAACCCGCCGAGCACGAAGGCGAACGCGACCGCCAGCGTGCCGCGCCAGCGCGGATAGACCGCGAGCACCACGAGCGCGCCGAACGGCATATAGCCGAGCACGTTGGTGACGACGTCGAACGCCGTCAGGTACTGCGGCATGGGATCGGACAGGTAGGCAAACGGGCCGAGCCCGAGCGAACGCCAGCCCGTAAACGGATACCACGAACCGTAGACGATCAACGCGGTATACAGCACCAGCGCCTGCCGGGCGAGCACCGACGGACGGCGCGCCCAGGGTTTTACGCTCATGCAGCGCTCCTCTGTGTGCGCTGCAAGCCGGTCATTGCGCGGCGACCAGCGCCTGCACGCCGAGCCATGCGCCGATTTGCGCGACCAGATCGTCGCTGGCGGTGGCGAGCGCTTGCGCGCCGCCGGCGGCGTCCGCCGAACTGGACGGTGCGCGCGCGATGAACGTGCGCTGGCTGAGCACCTTACCGTTCTGCGTCAGAGTGGCGCGCGCGGTGACCGCGGCGTGACTTTGGGACTGGCTGTCGAAGACCTGTTCGAACTCGCTCAGATCGACCTTCAGCACCGGCGCGGCGACGCCGTCGGCGCCCGTCAGCACGGTGCCGCGCGAACTGAGCGCGCCACGCAGACGCTGGGTCAGCAACTGCGAAGGCGTCATGGTCCAGTGGCTGTTCGCGTACGCGGCCGTCTGCTGTGCGTCGGCGTAGCTCAGGCGGTAAATCAGCTTGTCCGACTCGAGCACGTCGGGCGCGCTCACGTCGAGCACCTTCACAGCCGGCGACGTGCCCGCTGACGCTGCCGGACTCGGCGGCCCGAAGTCGTAGCGGATGTCCGAGAGCGCTGCGGGCGTACCCGCGCAGCCCGCGGCGAGCACGCCGAATGCGAGCAGCACCGCCAACGCGGCGCGCGAGGACAAGAATCGGTGAATCGAACGTGACATGACAATCTTCCTTTCTTCAAACCTTCAAAATCATTGAGCAGCGCGGGCGGCGGGCCACTTGAAGCCTGCTTCACCGGGGCCGGGCGCCGCACCCGGCGCGCCGAACAGGACGCTGCGCGGGCTGGTGCTGAACGTATCGGCGGCGCGGTCCACCGAGCGGGCCGCGGAGCGCACGTCTTCCGCGAGCGAGTTGACGCGCGGCAAGGTGTCGTAGCCGACTCGCGCCGACAGTTCCTGCACGACGCCATTGATCGACACCAGTGCGTCGCCGGCCTGCTGCGCGGCCGTGCCGACCTTGTTCAGGTTGGTCTCGAACGGGCCGTTCGGCTGGTTCAGGCCGGTGATCAGCTGATTGGTCGACACCAGCGTGCGATCCAACTGTTTGATCGTGTCGGGCAGCATGCCGGCGGCCGGCGTCATTTTCTGGCTCAGCGTGGCCACGCCGTCGGCGGCTTTCTGCAGGCTTGCGGCCGTGCCTTGCAACTGGTCGGCCATTTCCGGCGACAGCAAATTGTCGACGTCGTCCGCGACTTTTTCGAGTTTGCGCAGCAACACGTCGCCGCGTTGCTGCAGTTGATCGAGCAAGCCGGGGCGCATCGGCAACTGCGCCACCTGTTTGGCCGACGACGGCAGCGGCGACGGGTCGCGCCCATTGTCATCCAGCTGGATGAAGGCAATACCCGTCACGCCCTGGAAACCCAGGCTGCCGAACGTCGAATGGGTAATCGGCGCGTGCGTATCGACAAGGATGCGGATCAGAATCTGCCCCGGGTGAGCCGGGTCGAATTTGATCGACTGCACCTTGCCGACGTCGAGCCCGCGATAACGCACCGCTGCGTCGGTAAACAGGCCCGTCACGTTGGTGCGCGCAATCAGATCGTACGGCACCCGCACGGCACGGTCGACGTTGAACAAAAATGCCGCCAGCGCAATGGCCACCAGCAGAACGATCGTGAAGAGCCCGGCCCAGAAGGCATGTGATTTGTTTTCCATTGTCAGGTTCCCTGGTTCACAGCGGCAATTCGGACGATGCCGGCTCGAGCGCCGCCCGCGGCAGCCTCGCGCGGCGCTCCGGCGGCAGCGCCTGCAACGCGCGGCGTCCGCGCAGGCCGAGGAAATATTCGCGGATGAACGGATGATCGACCCCCGCGGCCTCCTCCACCGGCGCGGCGACCAGCACCTTGCGATCGGCCAGCACGGCGACGCGGGTGGACAGCGCGATCATCGTGTCGAGATCGTGCGTGACCATCACCACCGTCAGGCCGAGCGCGCGATGCAGCGCGGAGATCAGCTCGACGAATTCATCCGACGCCTGCGGATCGAGCCCGGCGGTCGGTTCGTCGAGAAACAGCAACTCGGGTTCGAGCGCGATCGCCCGCGCAATGCCCACGCGTTTGATCATGCCGCCCGACAGCGCCGACGGCATTTTCGACGCGTGCTTGCACGGCAGACCGACCATCTCGAGCTTGAGCATCACAATGTCGCGCAACAGATCTTCGGGCACCTTGCCGAGTTCGCGCACCGGCTGCGCGATGTTGTCGAACACCGACAGCGACGAGAATAGCGCGCCGCGCTGAAACAGCATGCCGGAGCGGCTGCGCATCAGCAGCGCGGTTTCCGGCGAAATGGTCGCGAGATTCTCGCCGAACAGCTTGATGGTGCCCGACGAAGGACGCTCGAGACCGAGAATCTGCCGCACCAGCGTGGTCTTGCCGGAACCCGAGCCGCCGACGATCGACACGATCTCGCCGCGCCGCACGTCCAGGTTCAGATGCTGGTGCACGATGTTGCGGCCGTAGCGCTTGGTCACGTCGATCACTTCGATCACCGGCTCGGCGATCGAGGGCATCGGCTGGCCGCGCACGGCCTGAGTGAGTGGCGCGATCATCCGAGCCCCACGTTCTGGAAGAGAATCGCGAACACGGCGTCCGCGAGAATCACGATGGTAATCGAGGTCACCACCGAGGTCGTCGTGCCCTCGCCAAGACTCTGCGAATTGGCCTTGATACGGAAACCGAAATGACAGCCGACGATCGCGATCAGCATACCGAACGCGACGCCCTTACCCAAGCCGATCCACAGATTCGCGACCGGCACCACGCTCGGCAACGCCCGCGCGAAGTAGTTCATGTCGATGCCGAGCGCGATCTTGGCGGCGAGCGCGCCGCCCGCCAGCGCAATGATGTTAGTCCACATCACGAGCAGCGGCATGGCCACGCCGAGCGCGACCACGCGCGGGAGGATCAGCCGCAGGCCGTGCGGGATGCCCATCACGCGCATCGCGTCGAGTTCCTCGGTCACGCGCATCACGCCGATCTGCGCGGTGATCGCCGAGCCCGAGCGGCCTGCCACCAGAATCGCCGCGAGCACGGGCCCGAGTTCGCGGATCACCGAAAGGCCAAGAATATTGACGATGTACTGGTTCGCGCCAAACAGCCGCAGTTGCTGCGCCGACAGATAGCTGAGCACGATGCCGATCAGAAACGCGACCAGCGCGGTGATCGGCATGGCTTTGGTGCCGGCGTTATAGATGTTCGCGGAGATCTCGGTCCACGGCGTGATTTTCGGTTTGCGCGCGATCGCCAACAGATCGAGCACGACGCGCCCGAGCATGGCCACGCCGCCATACAGATGCTCGAAGAACGAGAAGATCGCGAGTCCCAGCCGCGTGAACGGATCGAACTTGATCACCGGCTCGGCGGTTTCGCGCACGGTGTCCAGCAGGGCGATGCGCTCGAAAATGTCGCGTTGCGTGTCGGTGAGCGTGGTGTCCGGCGGCATCTTGTGGCCCCACACGCGCCACAGCGCCTGGCCGCCGACGTGGTCCATCCGGTCGATACGCGACAGGTCCCATTGACCGATGCCTTCGGCGCCGACCAGCGACCGCAATAGAGGGATTACGTGCCCGGTGGCCTTGTCGCGCGCGAGCGCGAGCGCCGTCCACTGGCCCGAGAGCCGGACGATCTTGCCTTGGCTGCCTGCCGCGACTTCGAGGCCGGGCGGAGTGTCGTAGTTCAAGGATCGTTGAATCTGGTTATCGGATTAGCGGCCATTGTAACGAAGGCGCGGCGCAGGAACCGTGCGCGCGGGCTTACCGGGTTCGCTGTCGCTACAATATGAACCATGAACGCTTCCAAGACTCCCCCTCAAGCAGACTGGCGCATCGATCGCGAGCGCGCAGTCGCCCTGTTCGGCCCGCACGCGCATGACTGGCCGATCGAAATCGTCGAGGAAACCGGCTCGACCAACGCCGACCTGATGGCACGCGTCAAAGCGCTGCCGCGCAAGGCCGGCGCGCTGCCGCGGCCGATCGTGCGGGTCGCGTATCTGCAAACCGCCGGGCGTGGCCGCCGTGGCCGTCCGTGGTATGCGGAGCCGGGCAATGCGCTGCTGTTTTCGGTGGCGTGCGTGCTGCCGTGTCCGCTCGAGGGGCTCGCGGGCCTGAGTCTCGCGGTGGGCGTCGCGCTGGTCGACGGGCTGCGCTCGCTGCCCGTCGCCGGCCCCGGCCAGATCGCGCTGAAGTGGCCGAACGACGTCCTGCTCGAAGGCGACAAGCTGGCAGGCATCCTGATCGAGACCGCGTGGAGCACCGACAACGCCAGCGCGGTGGTGATCGGCATCGGCACCAACGTCAAGGGCGCGGACGAACTCGCGGCCAAGGTCGGCGCGCTGAACGCCGGCGTGCCGCCGCAGGCGCGCGGCACCGCGCCGACCGCGCTGCAGCGCGCGCTGCCCAACGCCAACCTAACCGACACGCTCGCCGCCGAGTTGAACGCGCTCGAACCGGCCTTGCAGCGCTTCGGCGCTGAAGGCTTCGCGCCGTTCCAGGCGCGCTGGAACGCGGTGCACGCCTACGCGGGCCGCGAAGTGGTGTTGCTGGAACAAGGCGAAGAACAGATGCGCGGCGTGGCGGCGGGCGTCGACGAGCGCGGCCAGTTGCTGCTCGACACGCCGACCGGCCGCGAGACCGTGGCGACCGGCGACGTCTCGCTGCGTCTGGCCGACGGTGCCGCATGACGAGCGGCGCGCTCTGGTTGTTGATCGACGCGGGCAATAGCCGCATCAAGTGGGCGCTGGTGCAGGCGGACGGCTCCCAGATCGCGGCCGGCGCGCTGACGCATGGCGGCGCGGATCAGCCGGACTGGTCGGATTTGCCGGCGCCCGGCGGCGCATGGTTGTCGAATGTGGCGGGCGAAAACGTCGCCGCACGGATTGCCGCATTGCTCGACGCGCGCTGGCCGCAACTGCCGCTTACGACGATTCGCGCCTGCGCGCGGCAATGCGGCGTAACCAACAGCTACACCACGCCGGATGTACTCGGCAGCGACCGCTGGGCCGGCATGATCGGCGCGCACGCGGCGTTTCCCGGTGAACATCTGCTGATTGCGACTTTCGGCACGGCGACCACGCTCGAAGCATTGCGCGCGGACGGCTGCTTTGTCGGCGGCCTGATCGCGCCGGGGTGGAGCTTGATGATGCGCTCGCTCGGCGAGCACACGGCGCAACTGCCGACGCTCGACGCCCAAGCCGCGCGCGGCCTGCTCGACGGCAGCATGCCCGATACGACGCGCCGCGGCCCGTTCTTCGCGACGGACACGCCGCGCTCGCTATCCGCCGGTTGCACGTTGGCGCAAGCGGGCTTGATCGAGCGCATGTGGCGCGATCTGCAGGATGAATGGCAGGTTCCGGTGCGCCTCCTGGTCAGCGGCGGCGCCGTGGACGAAGTGGCGAGCGCGCTGAAAGTGCCGCATACTCGCCACGATTCGCTCGTGCTCTCCGGTCTTGCGCTGATTGCTGCCGAGCGCGTCATGGAACGCGGCAACTGAATCGCGGCCATAGGGATAACGGCGGCTCAACTTCTGGACGGGGAAAACCAACAATGCTGCGCTGGCTGATCGCCATATTGTTTCTTGCCAACATGCTGGCATTCGTCGCGGTGCGCGGCGTATTCGGCCCGACGCCTACAGCCGGCGGACGCGAGCCCAACCATCTGAATCGCCAGGTTCATCAGGAATGGTTGAAGGTGCAGCCGGTCACGGCGTCGGACGCTGCCGATCAGGCTGTTGTCGGCGGCCCAGCGCCGGTGGCGCCGATCGCGGCGTCCGCGCTGTCGCAGTAACGCAAGCAGTAACTCGAGCAGTCACGCAACGAGCGGACAGACTTCGCGGCGGGCGGCGGGCGACGCGAGACGCGAAGTCGGTGCGTTGCTCGCGCGGCAGTTGGCCTTTAGCCCTGCGTACGAACTTTCTTCAGCAGTGCGGTAGTCGAGCGGTCGTGTTCGAAGGGAATCGCCAACGCCTTACCGCCCCAGCTTCGCACAATGGCCGACTCGGGCAGCACATCCATGTCGTAGTCGCCGCCCTTCACGAGCACGTCCGGCCGCACCGCCGAAATCAACTCGACGGGCGTCTTTTCGCCGAAGCACACCACGTAGTCGACACTCTCTAGCGCCGCCAGCAACGCCATCCGGTCAGCCTCGTTATTGATAGGCCGATCGTCGCCTTTGCCCAGCATACGAACCGACGCATCGCTATTCACGCCGACGATCAGGCAAGCGCCCAAAGCCTTCGCATCCGCGAGGTAAGTCACATGCCCGCGATGCAGGATATCGAACACGCCGTTGGTAAACACCACCGGCGCGTTCAGCGAAGGACGCAGCGTCACCAGTGCGTCGCGCGTCAGAATCTTGCGTTCAAAAATGGCAGCCATGGAGGAATCGGAAAGGACAGGAAGGTGCCGTCACCATACACGATGGGCCGCATGAAACAAAACGGCCTGGCGCACATAAGTGCGCCAGGCCGTTCTTTTTTCAAACCAGTTCGCAGCGCGCGGCGCCGCGAAGCCGAGTCACCTGCTCGTGACCATCAGGCTGGCTGTTCAGCCGACTTCTGATCCGCCTGCAGACGCGCGACCACTTCCTTGCGGTAGCGATTCAGTTCCTGCGCCGTGTTGAACGTGCGCTCGAACAGAATGGAAAGGTTGTGCAGAATGCGCTCCACCACCTTCTTTTCCCAGCCGTCGTCGAAACGGATCTGTTCGTCGAGCCAGCGTTCGAGCCATTCCGGATCCGGCAAACGCGATTGAATCGTGTCGCGCGGGAACAGTGCCTGGTTCACGTGCAAGTTGGTGGGGTGCAGCGGCTTTTCCGTGCGGCGAGCCGATGCCATCAGGACACCGATCTTCGCAAACGCGGCACGCGCGATGTCGCCGGTTTGCGCCATCGCCTTCTTCATGTAGCGCAGGTACGCGCCGCCATGACGCGCTTCGTCGCGCGAAATGGTTTCGTAGATGTGCTTGATGACCGGCTCGGTGTGCCATTCGGCGGCACGGCGATACCAGTGATTCAGGCGGATTTCGCCGCAGAAGTGGAGCATCAGCGTTTCCAGCGGCGGCGCCGGATCGAATTCGAAGCGCACGGCGTGCAGTTCCTCTTCGGTCGGACACATTTCCGGCTTGAAGCGGCGCAGATATTCCATCAGCACCAGCGAATGCTTCTGTTCTTCGAAGAACCACACGCTCATGAACGCGGAGAAATCGCTGTCGTGATGGTTGTCACGCAGAAACATTTCCGTGGCGGGCAACGCCGACCATTCGGTGATCGCGTTCATCTTGATCGTCGCTGCCTGCTCGTCGGTCAATAGCGATGCATCGAATTTGTCCCAGGGAATGTCTTTCTCCATGTCCCATCGAACGGATTCGAGCGATTTATAAAGTTCCGGATAAAGCATGGTGTTCATAGTCCCACCCCTGTTCTGCGCATACTGTGTGTGTCTGTCACTACTACGTGTAGTACTTTTGCTCACGACGAACGGATGTGCACCGTTTGCCGGCCAAGCATTCAATTTTACGCGGTAATCGGCCGCCTAGAGGCACCTGACGGCAAAGAAGTCCAGGCATTTGCGCCCGCGCGCCTACCCCTACGTTACGCGCTGCGCGGCCAACCGTGGGTGAGGGATACCCTGTGCCTGAGGTCGAGCCAGTTTGCGATGAAAACCGCACCGTCCAGCCCTGCGCCGGTGTTGCCGGCGGTGAATGGAGCAAGGGCGGCTGGATTGGTAGTTTTCAGCGCACGCCCAAAAGCCAAAAATAAAGCTTACACAATGATAGCACGCTGACCTGGCCGAACCCGCGCCGTAACAGCCGCAATTCCGGTGCCTGGCTGACCTTGCGCAAGAAAACGCGCGATTCGCGGAGTGTGGCGGACGATCGGGGTCAAAACCATGACAGACGGCGAACTCGCCTTTTCTGTGCTGCGTCGACACCCGCGTCACGCCACCGCGTTTCATTCCCGCCTTTAGATAGACTTTTTCGTGGCTTTCGGGCTGGCGCTCGCGCCGCTCGTGCGCTTCGCGGCCACCGGCGTTCGCTTCGCCGCCGGTCGCCTGGCCGCGGATTCCGCGTCCTGTGCCGGCGCCCGCGGCGCGTCGGCCGCTGTCCCGCCGCCGGCTGCCGAAGCATCCGCATCGTCGGGCACAAAATCAGATGCCTCGGCACCCGCACCGGCGTTCGGCGGTTGCGTCATCGCGAACTGGGCGATCTGGTTGAATTGGGATTGCAGCAGATTCCACCACGCGGATGCGTCGAAGGGCGGCGTGCCGGGCGCCTCCTCTTCCCCGCCGGCCGGCTCCTCAGCCGACGAAGCGGCGCTCGCCGAAGCAGCCGGCGCTGGCGCCGGGGCAGGCGCCGCCGGATGCGGCCAGCCCGTCGCCGGTGCGGGACTCGGCGCGGCCGACTCTGCGGGTTGCGCCATCGACGACTGCGCGAAAGCGCCGAACGCGCGTAGTGTCGCGAGCGTCGCGCGTTGCACTTCGAGCGCCTGAATCGCGGATTGCAACATGCTCAGGTTCAGCTTGAGCCATTGCTCGACCGCGCGCATGTCGGTGATGCGCTTGTCGAGTTCCTCGACGTTGGTGAGCGGCGCCATCATGTCGGACATCATCGAGAGCGACGGTCCGAGGCCGCCGCCGGCCGGCTGCGCGCCGGAAAAAGCCGAGCCGAACGGCGACAGCCGCATCATGCCCCACATGCGTTCGAGCATTTCAGCGGGCGGGAAACCGGGAAAGCCGGGAAAGGGCGGCGTGGAGCCAGGAGTATCGGTCATGCTTGTCGCCTCGCTGCGTAAAGTAAAGAAGGGGCGCCGTCCCGCGCGCGTCTGTTTCGATCATACCGTGCGGCAGGCGGCCTCAGGAGCCCTCGCCGCCTGTTGCGCCGCCGTCCGACGGCGGTGCGCGCCACGGGTCGGCGCCGCCGAAATCCGGCGCGCGCCGCTCGCGCAGCGAGTTCACGCCTTCGCGCACGTCCGGCCCGGCAAAGCCCATAAATTCCAGCGCGAGCGACGTATCGAACGCCGGTCCCGCCGAGCGCAGCCAGTTGTTCAACGCGTACTTGGTCCAGCGAATCGCCGTTTGCGAGCCGTTGGCCAGCTTCTGCGCGACCTCGAATGCTTTGGGCAACAAATCGTTCTCGTCGACGGCGAGCGAGACGAGCCCGATGCGCTCCGCCTCCTCGCCGCTCACCGGCTCGCACAGCATCAGGTAGTACTTGGCTTTCGCCATGCCGCACAGGAGCGGCCAGACGATCGCCGCATGATCGCCCGCGGCCACGCCCAGACGCGTATGCCCGTCGATGATGCGCGCCGTCTTCGTCGCGATCGAGATGTCGGCGAGGAGGCCCGCGACGAGCCCGGCACCCACCGCCGGTCCGTGCATGGCCGACACAATCGGCTTGCTGCAATTGATCACGTTGTAGACGAGATCGCGCGCCTCGCGCCACACTCGCGCGCGCACGTCGAAATTGGTCGCCATGTCTTCCACGAGCTGCAGGTCGCCGCCCGCCGAAAAGCCCTTGCCTTCGCCGCGAATGATTGCCACGCGCGTATCGGGATCGCGGTCGATGTCGCGCCAGATCTCCGCGAGTTCGAAGTGCATGCGCGCGTTGGCGGTGGCGAGCGCGCTCTTGTTGGCGCCCTCGCCGCTCATCACGACTTCGAGCACGCCGTGCGGATGGCGATGCAACTGGAGCGACTGGTAGTGCGCGTAAAACGCGTCGTTACGGTGTGGTGCCTGAGACATGATGAGCAGTCCGTGTATCGTGTGTCGGTTGAACCGTGCCGCGTTCATTCAACGCGGCTGATAAACCCACTTTGCATTCTTGATTTCGACCATCACACGCGCCCGTTGATCGAGCCCGAGGTGATCCGTGGCGCTCATGTTGACGACGCCGTTGGTGTCCGCGAGACCGCGCGTCGCCTCGAGCGCATCGCGCAGCGCGCGACGAAATTCCGGCGTGCCCGGCGCGCCGCTTTTCAGCGCGATCGGCACAGCGTTGCTGAGCAGCATGCCGGCGTCCCATGTGTACGAGCCGAACGCCGACACGCTGCCCGCGCCACGCACCGCTTCGAAGCGCGCGATGTAGTCGAGCGCGAGGCGCTTGGCCGGATGATCCGCCGGCAATTGAGCGGCGACCAGCACCGGACTCGCGGGCAGGAACGTGCCGTTGCAGTCTGCGCCGCACACGCGCAGGAAATCGTTATTTCCGACTCCGTGATTGTGATAGATCATCCCTTTGTAGCCGCGCTCCCTGAGCGTCTTCGGCGGCAACGCGGCGGGCGTGCCGGCCGCGCCGACCACTACCGCGTCGGGGTGCGTCGCGAGAATCTTGAGGACCTGGCCAGTCACGCTCGGATCAGTGCGATTGAAGCGCTCGCTCGCCACCATCTCGATGTGATGCAGTTGCGCGAACTTCGCGACCTCGGCGTAGAAGGTCTCGCCAAGCGCGTCGGCCTGGCCGATGAAGGCGATGGTTTTGACGCCGTGCAGGCTCGCATGTTCGGCAATCGCCGACGCCATCATTGCGTCGGTTTGCGGCGTCTTAAAGACCCAGTGGCGTTTTGCATCCACCGGCTCGATGATCTTCGCCGACGACGCCAGCGAGATCATCGGCGTTTGAGCTTCGGCGACCACGTCGATCATCGCCAGCGAATTCGGCGTGATCGACGAACCGATGATCGCATCGACGTGATTTTCGGAGATCAGCTTCTTGGTGTCCTGTACGGCCTGGGTCGTGTCGGACGCGTCGTCGAGCACGATGTATTCGACGCTCTGACCGCCGATCTGTTTGGGCAGCAGCGCGACCGTATCGCGCGCGGGAATGCCGAGCGACGCGGCCGGCCCGGTGAGCGACAACACGAGGCCGATTTTCACTTGCGCCAGCGCGATGCCGGGCAACACGCCGGCAAGCGCCGCGCATAACGCAACGGCGCGGCGCGCAAGCCGATTGCGCGAGGGCGCCAAGCCCAGGTGGTTGGATGCGCGAGCGCGCCGGGTTCCAGGTTCAAGAGATTCGATTCGCGGCATGCTGTCTCCTCACGTTGGTTTTTCGTTTTTGATGTGCTGCCGATGTCCCGGCTCATGCCCTGCTCACGTGCCGTTCACACGCGGCTTCGCGACGGTCCTGCGATGAACTCGCAGTCGGCCACCCCGGCCACGCCGTCGCGCCAGTCAGTGTAGCCGCGCGCACTCGCCGCGGCATCGGGCGAAACCCTTTCGAATCAGGCGCGGCGCGCTGCGGAACGCGGCCCGGACGCCGCACTCCGCACAAAAGCGGTGCTTCAATCCAGCGGCGCGATGCCCTGGTCGATCGAACCGAAAATCGACTTGCCCGCTTCGTCGAACATTTCGATCTTCACCGTATCGCCGTACTTCATGAACTCGGTCTGCGGCGCGCCGTGCTCGATGGTTTCGAGGCAGCGCTTCTCGGCGATACAGCAGTAGCCGCGCTTGGCGTCCTTGTTCGACACCGTGCCCGAGCCGACGATCGCGCCCGCGCGCAGATTGCGCGTCTTCGCCGCGTGCGCGATCAACTGGCCGAAGTGAAACACCATGTCGGTGCCGGCGTCCGGCTGGCCGACCTTCTTGTTGTTCCAGTGGACGATCATCGGCCGATGCACGCGGCCTTCGCGCCAGTGTTCGCCGAGTTCGTCGGGCGTCACCGCGACCGGTGCGAACGAGGTGGCCGGCTTGCTCTGGAAAAAGCCGAAGCCCTTCGCGAGTTCGGCGGGAATCAGATTGCGCAGCGAGACGTCGTTGACGAGCGTGATCAGACGCACGCTTCTGAGCGCCTGGTCGGGCGTGGCGCCCATCGGCACGTCGGAGGTGATCACGGCGACTTCCGCCTCGAAGTCGATACCGAATGCTTCGGACGCGCACAGCACGTCGTCTTTCGGCCCGATGAAGTCGTCGCTGCCGCCTTGGTACATCAGCGGATCGGTCCAGAATTCCGGCGGCATTTCCGCGCCGCGCGCGCGCCGCACCAGTTCGACATGATTCACATACGACGAGCCGTCGGCCCATTGAAACGCGCGCGGCAGCGGCGCCATGCATTCCTTGGCGTCGAACGGGAACGTGTTGCGCGCGCGGCCCTGATTGAGCGCGTCATACAGATCGTGCAATTGCGGCGCGTAGAAGGCCCAGTCGTCGAGCACGCGCTGCAACGTGGGCGCGATTGCGTCGGCGATAGCCGCGGTGTGGAGGTCGCGGGACACGACGATCAGTTGGCCGTCGCGCGTGCCGTCCTTCAGCGTGGCAAGTTTCATAGAGGAATGAACCGTGTTAGTGACGATAGAAGGAATCTATTCTACGATGGTGAATCGGCGCGGCCCAAGTGCCCGCAGTCTGCGTCATCCGTGTGTCACTTTTTGAATGCGCTGCGTGCGCCTCGCTCATGCCTCCAAATGCCCGCTCCGGCGCGATCCGTACCGACGCCGACTCCGCTCCACCGCTCGACCCGACCGAACCCGACGACGACAGCGTCGAGAGCGGCGAGGAAAAGCTGCGCTCGGGCATCCAGTCGATCGAAGTCGGCTTCAAGTTGCTCGACGTGCTGACCCACGAGCCGCGCGCCATGATGCTGCGCGATCTCGCCCAGCGTGCGGGCATGAGCCCGGCGAAGGCGCATCGTTATCTCGTGAGTTTTCTGCGCCTCGGTGTGGTGTCGCAAGACCCGCTGTCGGGCCGCTATGAGCTTGGCGGGTTCGCGCTGCAATTGGGGCTCGCGCGGCTCGCTCGGGTCGACGGCGTCAAGCTCGCGCGCGTCGCGCTGTCGGAACTGCGCGACCGGCTCGATCTCACGGTGGGCATCGCAGTGTGGGGCAATCAGGGGCCGACCATGGTGCACTGGATGGAATCGAGCTATCCGGCAAAAGCATCGCTGAAACTCGGCGATGTGATGCCGCTGCTCAGTTCCGCCACCGGGCTGCTGTTCGCCGCGTACCTGCCAGCGAGCAAGACCGCCGCGATGCTCGAACGCGAACTGGCCGACTCGCGCCGTTCGACGCATATGGGCGGCCCGCGCACGCGCGACGAAGTCGAGCAGATCCTCGCGCAAGTGCGGGAGCATCAGGCGGCGCGCGTGGAAGGCATTTTGCTGCCGACCATTCACGCGTTCTGCATGCCGGTGTTCGATTCGACCGGCGAACTCGCGCTCGGCCTCGTCGCGCTCGGTCATGAAGGCGCGTTCGATATTCGCTGGGACGGCGAGATCGATATGGCGTTGCGCGAGTGCGCGCAAAAGCTCTCGTATGAGCTGGGGTATAGTGCGTCGCCACGCGACGAATAGGCGTGATGTTGCGCGTTGGACGCTTGTTGTTCGCAAGACTTGAAGCGAACCCAGTCGGCAAGGCGACGATACGGCGTTGCATGCGTGATTCTGCGTACTGAACGTACGCGTGTTTTCATCGGCGCGGAACATCGCTCGCGGCTGTGCGGTCGAATCGGTTCGCTGCCTGCCTCGTACGCATCAGGCATCAGGCCTGGCGCCTTTTTCGCAATAATCGCCGCTCACACGCGCCGCTCGTCGATCCCGAAGCTTTTCCGCCCGCACACATTCACTGACCGATGTCCTCCGCTCCCGCCACCCGCCGTTCCGATCGCACGCCGCCCAGCGGACCGCGCACCGCTTTGCGCGTGTGGCGCTGGATCGTGGTGCTGCTGGTCGTGGCCGTGTTGCACTGGATCGCCGCGCAATGGGTCGAGCGCAATCGCGCGACGCTCAACCCCTCGGACAATGAGCATGTTCCCGTGCAGGTCGCGTTGCTGACGCCCGAACGCATCGAACGCAAACCGGCCGCCGCGTCACCCGCGCCTGAACCGGCACCGGCGCGCCACGCCGCGGCGAGCAAGCCGCGCGAACATGTGCTCACCGCCTTGCAACCGGCAAAGCAGGCCGCGCCTGCAGCACCTGCCGCGGCATCTGACGTCATGGCAAACGCCCCGGCCGCAGCAGGCCCCACCGCGGCACCCAATGCCACCGCCAGCGCCGCCGGCACAGCCAGCGCGCCCGCTGCCGCGAGCGCGCCGCAAGCGTCGCCCGGCGTGAAGTTCTCCGTCCCGCCATCGGGCGAATTGCAATACGACACGTTCTACAACGGCGTGCGCAACCAGCCCGGCACGATCCACTGGACCAGCAACGCGCAAAGCTACGAAATGGTCGTCTCCGTGCCACTGCCTTTCGTCGGCACATTCGTGTATTCGAGCCATGGCCGCATCGACGCATTCGGCCTCGCGCCGGACCAGTACGTCGAAAAGCGCGGACGCCGGCCGGAAGACATCGCGATCTTCAACCGCACTGACAAGAAAATCGCCTTTACTCGCACCCCGACCACGCTGCCGTTGCCCGACGGTGCGCAGGACCGTTTCAGCATGGTGATGCAACTCGCCAGCCTCGTGCGCGGCGACCCGGCCGCCTACAAGCCGGGGGTGACGCGGCAGTTCTTCGTGGTGGATAACGATAGCGGCGAAAACTGGCCGGTCGAGACGATCGGCGACGAAACCATCCGCACGGCCCAAGGTTTCCTCGACACGCGCCATTTCAAACGCCTGCCCCGCCGTGATGGCGATTTGCGCCGCATCGACGTGTGGCTTGCGCCGTCGCTCGGCTGGCTGCCCGCGCGTATCGTTCAGACGGAACCTAACGGCACGCAATTCGAACTGGTATGGCGCGGCAAGCTCAATGCCGACACGGCCGGCAGCCCGCCCAACAGCAATGGCGACGCAAGCACGCCTTCCCCTGACATTTCGACCAGCCCGCCAGCGCCGGCCGCATCGGCAGTTACGCCCGAGGCCGTGCCCTCATCTCCGGTCGATCCGACCGATCCCGCCAATACACCCGGCATCATCAAACCCTAAGCGACGAATCCGAACTAGGTCTCCATCAGATCGGCGAAACTTCCGCATTAAGGTTGACTCGCACCATCTGCTGCAACCGTTCGCGCCTATGCTGCGTATATGGATCAGCGGTAATTAGCCCATGACAGATGGGACACAGCGCGCGCGAATGGACCCTTCCACTGCGTTCCCCTTCAAAGGAGCCCGCATGCAAGTGAACATCAACGGTATCGAGACGCGCTATGTGCTGAGCAACGAGGGCGGCGGCCCGTGGCTGACATTCATCCATCAGCTCGGTGGTGATTTGTCCGTGTGGGACCAGCTCGCAGGCTATTTCCGCGACGACTACACCGTGCTGCGCTACGACGTGCGCGGCCACGGCAAGACCGCCGCATCCGGCGCGCCCTTCAGCATCGCCGATCTGTCGCACGATCTCGTCACGCTGCTCGATGCACTCGACGCACCCAGTACGCATCTGGTCGGCATGTCGATGGGCGGCATGATCGCCCAGCAATTCACACTCGATCATCCCGCGCGCGTCGACTCCTTGACGATCGCCGACAGCAGCGCCGGCACGCCGCCGGAAGCCCGCGCCACGTGGGATCAGCGCGCCGCGGCGGCCCGCCGCGACGGGATGGCGTCGCTCGTGCCCGCGACATTGAGCCGCTGGCTGACAGCCGATTTTCAGGCCGCGCATCCCGAAGCGGTCGAGCAGATCCGCGACGTGTTGGCCCACACGTTGTCAGAAGGCTACGCCATGGCGTGCGAAGCCCTGCGCGATTTCGACGTACGCAGTAAGCTGGGAGCAATCCGATGCCCAACATTGACCGTGGCGGGCCGCCACGACACGGGCACGCCGCCTGCTTCTACACAGGCAATAGCAGACGCCATCGAAGGCGCACGTTTCGAACTGCTGGATGCCGCTCATCTCGCGCCCATCGAGCAATCTCACCGTTTTGCTGCACTGCTTGAAACGTTTCTTGAAAGGCCGGTCTAACCGGTAGGTTCGGAACTTTACAAGCGTCAATCCGGACCCACCCCTTGAATTCCAAACCATACGCTCCACCTATGGCGCAGGAATGGCCAGGAGCCAACGGAAATAAGGAGTGTCGCCATGCAAATGATCTACAACAGCCCCAACTATTGTGTCGTCGAGTTTCCGCCGCAGGAAGGCCCGCTGGCCATGAAGTCGGGCGGCTACGAGATCGTCGACAAAAACATGCAGCGTGAGATCTATATCGACGGTGCAATGGCGGCGCGTTTTCGCGAGCACGTGCAGAAGCTGATCGAAGAGGAGCCGTCGCTGGATGAAGTAGACGAATTCCTCGGCCAGTTCGACAGCCTGATGCATCAACCGGTGATTCTTCACTAACGGCAGGGTTCGATTTAACGTTTTTGGCGACATGCATCGACCGCGCCGTCCGGCCCCGTAACCGGGTAACCCGGCGGCTTTTACAAGTCGGTCGGCAAATATGAAGCGGCCCAGCAGGCTTTTGCCTCGCTGGGCCGTTTTCTTTGCCATGCCGGTTTAACGTTTGCTTTAACGTTCGCTTTTACGTTCTTTTCCATGCAGCGCACCTCGACAGCCCGGGTGACTGCGCCTCGCCCGCGCCGGGCGGATCTGCCCGGCAGCGGCTACAATGACAGGTTTCCCGAAAAAGCCGGCGCAAGCCCTCGTCCGCCATGAACCAGCCCGCTCAAACCGCCACGCCAGTCCGTCCCGACGCCGCCTACACGCGCGGCACGGGGCTGCCCGCGCTGCTCAAGTCGCGCATCCTGATCCTGGACGGCGCAATGGGCACGATGATCCAGCGCTACAAGCTCGACGAAGCCCGCTATCGCGGCGAGCGCTTCAAGGACTACGGGCGCGACATCAAAGGCAACAACGAACTGCTGTCGATCACGCAGCCGCAAATCATCAGCGAGATCCACGAGCAGTATCTGGCGGCGGGCGCGGACATCATCGAAACCAACACGTTCGGTGCGACCACGGTTGCCCAGGCGGACTACGGCATGGAAGCGCTCGCCGTCGAGATGAATCTCGAATCCGCGAAACTGGCGCGTGCCGCCTGCGACAAATTTTCGACGCCCGACAAGCCGCGTTTCGTCGCCGGCGCGATCGGACCGACGCCGAAGACCGCGAGCATTTCCCCTGACGTGAACGATCCGGGCGCGCGCAATGTGACGTTCGACGAACTACGCGCGGCCTACTACGACCAGGCCAAGGCTTTGCTCGACGGCGGCGCGGATCTGTTCCTCGTCGAGACCATTTTCGACACGCTCAATGCGAAGGCTGCGCTGTTTGCTCTCGACGAACTGTTCGAAGACACTGGCGAGCGTTTGCCGATCATGATCTCCGGCACCGTCACCGATGCGTCGGGCCGCATTCTGTCGGGTCAAACGGTTGAAGCGTTCTGGAACTCGCTGCGTCATGCGAAGCCGCTCACGTTCGGTTTGAATTGCGCGTTGGGCGCGGCTTTGATGCGTCCGTATATCGCCGAATTGGCCAAGCTTTGCGACACGTACGTGTCGTGCTATCCGAACGCCGGCTTGCCGAATCCGATGAGCGATACGGGCTTCGACGAACTGCCCGCGGATACGTCGGGTCTACTGAAGGAATTCGCGCAGGCCGGGCTTGTGAATATCGCCGGCGGTTGCTGTGGCACGACGCCGGAGCATATCGCGGCGATTGCGCAGGCGCTGGCCGAAGTGAAGCCGCGCGCGTGGCCCACGCAATACCGCGACGCAGCCTGAGCCCAGCGGCGCCTCGCCGAGCAGGCGCCGCCGCACTTCCGCTATCGAACACGACGCACTTAATCGCAGCAATCGAGCACATACGCCATGACCGATCACACCATGCGCCTTTCCGGCCTCGAGCCGTTCAACGTCACGTCCGGGACGCTTTTCATCAACGTCGGTGAACGCACCAACGTGACCGGCTCGAAGGCGTTCGCGCGAATGATCCTGAACGACCAGTTCGACGACGCGATCGCGGTGGCGCGGCAGCAGGTCGAAAACGGCGCGCAGGTCATCGACGTCAACATGGACGAGGCGATGCTCGATTCGAAAGCGGCGATGGTGCGCTTCATGAATCTGATCGCATCGGAACCGGATATCGCGCGCGTGCCGATCATGATCGACTCGTCGAAGTGGGAAGTGATCGAAGCGGGCCTGAAGTGCGTGCAAGGCAAGGCGATCGTCAACTCGATCTCGCTGAAGGAAGGCGAAGAAGCGTTCCGCCACCACGCGAACCTGATTCGCCGCTACGGCGCGGCCGCGGTGGTGATGGCCTTCGACGAAAAGGGCCAGGCCGATACCTTCGAGCGCAAGACGCAGATCTGCAAGCGCTCGTATGATTTCCTGGTGAACGAAGTCGGTTTTCCGCCGGAAGACATCGTCTTCGATCCGAACATATTCGCGATCGCAACCGGCATCGAAGAGCACAACAACTACGCCGTCGACTTCATCAACGCCACGCGCTGGATCAAGGAGAATCTGCCATACGCAAAGGTGAGCGGCGGAGTGTCGAACGTGTCGTTCTCGTTCCGCGGCAATGATCCGGTGCGCGAAGCGATCCACACCGTATTCCTCTATCACGCGATCCAGGCGGGCATGGACATGGGCATCGTCAACGCGGGCCAGCTCGGCGTGTATGCCGACCTCGATCCGGAGTTGCGCGAACGCGTTGAAGACGTCGTGTTGAACCGCCGTGAAGACGGCACCGACCGGCTGCTCGAAATCGCCGACAAGTTCAAGACCGGCGCGGCGAAGAAGGAAGAAAACCTCGAGTGGCGCAACCAGCCGGTCGAGAAGCGTCTGTCGCACGCGCTCGTGCATGGCATCACCAACTTCATCGTCGAAGACACCGAAGAAGTCCGCGCGAAGATCGCCGCGGACGGCGGCCGCCCGATCAACGTGATCGAAGGCCCGTTGATGGACGGCATGAACATCGTCGGCGACCTGTTCGGCCAGGGCAAGATGTTCTTGCCGCAAGTGGTGAAGTCGGCGCGCGTGATGAAGCAGGCCGTCGCGCATCTGATTCCGTACATCGAAGAAGAAAAGAAGCTGATGGCCGAAGCGGGCGCCGACGTGCGCGCGAAGGGCAAGATCGTCATCGCCACGGTGAAGGGCGACGTGCACGACATCGGCAAGAACATCGTCTCGGTGGTGCTTCAGTGCAATAACTTCGAAGTGGTCAACATGGGCGTGATGGTTTCCTGCAACGACATTCTCGCCAAGGCGAAGGTCGAAGGCGCGGACATCATCGGGCTCTCCGGCCTGATCACGCCGAGCCTCGAAGAGATGGCGTATGTCGCCTCGGAAATGCAGCGCGACGACTACTTCCGCATCAAGAAGATACCGCTTTTGATCGGCGGCGCGACCACCTCGCGCGTGCACACCGCCGTGAAGATTGCGCCGCATTACGAAGGGCCGGTGGTCTACGTGCCGGACGCGTCGCGCTCGGTCTCGGTGGCATCGAGCCTGCTGTCCGACGAAGGCGCGGCGAAGTACCTCGACGAACTCAAGTCCGATTACGACCGGATCCGCGATCAGCACGCCAACAAGAAAGCGCTGCCGATGGTGACACTGGCCGAAGCCCGCGCCAACAAAACCAAGGTCGATTGGGCGAGCTACCAGCCGGTCAAGCCGAAATTCATCGGCCGCCGCGTGTTCAAGAACTTCGATCTGAGCGACCTGGCGAACTATATCGACTGGGGTCCGTTCTTCCAGACGTGGGACCTGGCCGGCCCGTATCCGGCCATCCTGAACGATGAGATCGTCGGCGAATCGGCGCGGCGTGTATTCTCGGACGGCAAGTCGATGCTCGCGCGTCTGATCCAGGGTCGCTGGCTGCAAGCGAACGGCGTGATCGCGCTGCTGCCGGCCAACACGGTGAACGACGACGACATCGAAATCTACACGGACGAATCGCGCTCGGAAGTCGCGCTCACGTGGCGCAATCTGCGCCAGCAGAGCGTGCGTCCGGTGGTGGACGGCGTGATGCGGCCGAACCGCTCGCTTGCCGACTTCATCGCGCCGAAGGATTCGGGCGTGGCCGACTACATCGGCATGTTCGCGGTGACGGCGGGTCTGGGTGTCGACGTGAAGGAAAAACAGTTCGAAAAGGACCACGACGACTACAGCGCGATCATGCTGAAGGCACTCGCCGACCGTTTCGCCGAAGCCTTCGCCGAAGCGCTGCATGCGCGCGTGCGGCGCGACCTGTGGGGCTACGCGAACGCCGAAACCCTGTCCAACGACGACCTGATCGCGGAAAAGTACCACGGCATCCGTCCCGCGCCCGGCTATCCGGCCTGCCCGGATCACTTGGTGAAGCGCGACATGTTCGACGTGCTGCAAGCCACCGATATCGGCATGAGCGTGACCGAATCGCTGGCCATGCTGCCGGCGGCGAGCGTCTCCGGCTTCTATCTGGCGCATCCGGACAGCACTTACTTCTCGGTCGGCAAGATCGGTCAGGACCAGTTGGAAGACTACGCAAAGCGCATGTCGCTGTCGAAAACGGATGCGGAACGGGCCTTGGCGCCTTTGCTGTAAGCCTTCGGGCGTGGCGGGAAGCCCACTATATCGGCCTTGAAAGACTGAATATTTGCGGCAACGTAATTTTCGGCTTTGTAGACTGAGGCGGCTTGACCCCGCCAGACGCGGCCAAAACGCGTCGGCTTACTAATTGCAATCGTCAACGGAGAAAATCGTATGAAGAAGCTGACGCTGTTGTTGACCGCTGTTTCGCTTGCCTTGGGCGCCACGGCGGCGCTGGCCCAGCCCGCCGCGCCTGGCGGTTCCAGCTCGGTCAGTTCGTATTCGCCGCCCACGGTGAAACACGTCAAGAAACCGAAGAAACAGAAAGCGAAGAAGGGTGCGTCGGCTCCCGCGGCCGCGCCGGCGGACGCCGCCAGCCAGTAAGCACAGTACGGCAGCGCCGGCCGGTCTGAATCTCTGAACAAAAAAGAGCCCGCATCGAGCGGGCTCTTTTCGTTGGTGCGCAAGGTTCGCGCCGCCGGGCGCCGCGGCTCTATCGAAAGCGCCGCGCACAGCGGTTCAGCGCCGGATCAGATACCCCAGACGATATCCGCGTTTTCCTTCTGCGCCGCGCGCAGCATGTCGAGGAACGGATACGCGCGCTGCGCGAGTCCCGGCGGAATCTCGTGATGCTCGTGGCCGTCTTCGCCTTCGTGGAAATGGCCGTCGTGCTCGGCACGTTCCTGCTTGTCGACGGAAATCGCTGCCTCGAGTTTCTCGATGGCGGGGGCCAGTTCGTCGTGAGTGATGACGCCGCGTTGACCCAGCCGCTTGCCGACGATGCCGACCAGGTACTGGGCAAGGTTTTCCAGCATCATCACGTCCGGGCAGGCTCGGCATTTGAAAGTAATCAACATGACTGTTCCCTTTTTCGTTATGTTGGATTGGCGCGCGAGCGGCTCAAAGGCGGCTGCCGGCGCGCGTTACGTTGGCTCGCCGATCAGGCGCGGCGGCCACGGCCCTTGTTGGGCATCTCATTGAACATATTAGCACCTGCTAAAATCCGTCTGGACGGAAAAGCGTGCCGCAATGCCGCGCGCGGCGAAGCGCAGGTAGCGTGGCTCGGCCGGTTGGGCGCAACCCGCATGCCGCGCCAGCCAACGCCATGGCAAGCCACCGCGCAGCGCACTCGATGCGTTGCAGGCAACGTGCCTGATACCGCACCCATTGCGACCGCTGCGCTTCGGCAGATGCTTGCCGCTTTCCACGCTTCTGACGAACCGGCCGCGCCTGCCGCGCGGCCGGCGCCTCTCCCGCATCACCGGATTGCCTCACTGGACTCGCAACAAGCATGCTGCCTGCACATAAACATACCCTCGAAACACTGCTCGCCGACACGGTGAAGCAAGTCGCGACCGCCTCGCAAGGCGCGGCCGAAGCCGCGTTCGTGTCGCCCACCATCACGCTGGAACGCCCCAAGGTCGCCGCGCACGGCGACGTCGCGTGCAACGTGGCGATGCAACTCGCCAAGCCGCTGCGCGCCAATCCGCGCCAGCTGGCGCAACAGATCGTCGACGCGCTGCTCGCGCAACCGCAGGCCAAGGGCCTCATCGAAGCCGCCGAAGTGGCCGGCCCCGGCTTCATCAACCTGCGCCTCGCGTCCGCTGCCAAGCAGGCGGTGATCGCCGCCGTGTTCGCTGAGAAAGAGGCTTTCGGCCGCTCGCAACGCGACGCCGGCAAGCATGTGCTGATCGAATTCGTCTCGGCCAACCCGACCGGCCCGCTGCACGTCGGCCATGGCCGTCAGGCCGCGCTCGGCGACGCGCTCTCGAACGTGCTGGCCTCGCAAGGCTGGGACGTGCATCGCGAGTTCTACTACAACGACGCCGGCGTGCAGATCCAGACGCTCGCGCTGTCGACTCAGGCACGCGCCCGCGGCCTCGCGCCCGGCGACGAAGGCTGGCCGGCTTCGGCGTACAACGGCGAGTACATCGCCGAGATCGCGCAAGACTATCTGAGCGGCGCCACCGTGGCCGCGAGCGACGGCGAGCCGGTCACCGGCGCGCGCGACGTCGAAGACCTCGAAGCGATCCGCCGTTTCGCCGTGGCGTACCTGCGCCGCGAGCAGGACATGGACTTGCAGGCGTTCGGCGTGAAGTTCGACCAGTACTACCTGGAGTCGTCGCTGTACAAGGAAGGCCGCGTCGAGAAAACCGTCGACGCATTGATCGCCGCCGGCAAGACCTACGAGCAGGAAGGCGCGCTGTGGCTGCGCACCACCGACGACGGCGACGACAAAGACCGCGTGATGCGCAAGAGCGACGGCACCTACACGTACTTCGTGCCGGACGTCGCCTATCACGTCGCCAAGTGGGAACGCGGCTTCACCAAGGTCATCAACATTCAGGGTTCGGACCACCACGGCACGATCGCGCGGGTGCGCGCCGGCCTGCAGGGTCTCGGCATCGGCATTCCGAAGGGCTATCCCGACTACATCCTGCACAAGATGGTCACGGTCATGCGCAACGGCGAAGAGGTGAAAATCTCCAAGCGCGCCGGCAGCTACGTGACGGTGCGCGACCTGATCGAATGGTCGGGCGGCGCGACGCCGGGCTCGGAAGCCGCCGTCGATCTGATCGACGAGGAAACGATTCGCCGTGGCCGCGACGCGGTGCGCTTTTTCCTGATCTCCCGCAAGGCCGATACGGAATTCGTGTTCGACATCGACCTCGCGCTGAAGCAGAACGACGAGAATCCGGTGCACTACGTGCAGTATGCGCACGCGCGGATCTGCTCGGTCATCGCCGAGTGCAAGGCGCGCTACAGCACGGACGAAAGCACGCTGACTGACGTGGACGTCGCGCCGCTCACCAGCGAACGCGCGATGGCCCTGCTGAACAAGCTCGCCGAATTCCCGGACATGCTGCAACATGCCGCCGACGAACTCGCGCCGCACGCGGTCGCGTTCTATCTGCGCGACCTCGCCGGGGAATTCCACTCGTTCTACAATGACAGAGCCGAGCGCGTGCTGGTCGACGATGCGGCCGAGCGCAATGCACGCGTCGCGCTGCTCGCGGCCACGCGTCAAGTGCTGGCCAACGGTCTCGCGACGATCGGCGTCTCCGCTCCCGTCAAGATGTAAGTCCTCCGGCGCAACATGCATGCGGCCGTCGTTATAATCGACGGCCGTTCCAGGATTCTTTTTGCAGGTGATTCATACGATGGCAAAACCACGCCGCACAACAAAGCAATCGAAACAAACCGGGGGGACTTTTCTCGGCATCGTGCTGGGCCTGATCGTCGGCCTTGCGATCGCGGTAGTGGTGGCGCTGTATATCACGCGTGCGCCCACGCCCTTCGTCTCGAAGGTGGCGCCGCCGGCGGCACCCGATTCGGGCGCGAGCCAGCCGCAGTACGACCCGAACCGTCCGCTGCAAGGCAAGACGCCGGGCCAGCCGGTGCCGCAAGCCGCGCAGCCGGCGCCGCCGAACACCGCGCCGGGCCAGACCAACTCGCAGACGCAGTCGGGCATGCTGGAAGAACCGCAGATCGTCGAAGTGCCGCCCGCCAACGGCAACGCGAACGGCACGGCGGTAGCGCCGAAGCCCGCGCAGGATAACGGCAACGGCACGGCCACCACGCCGGCGAAGAAGCCGCAAGCCTCCAGCGCACCGGCCGCCACCGCGGCAGGTTCGGCGCCGAAGAGCGGTTCGTCCGCCACGGCCGCCAACGCCAAGCCGGGTTCGGGCGCGGCGCCGGCGCCGGGCGATGCCAACACCGGCTACTTCCTGCAAGTGGGCGCGTACAAGACCTCGGCGGATGCCGAACAGCAGCGCGCGCGTCTCGCCTTCCAGGGGTTCGAATCGAAAGTCACGCAGCGCGATGCCGGCGGCGTCACGTATTACCGCGTGCGTATCGGGCCGTTCTCGAAGTTCGAAGACATGAATTCGAGCCGTCAGCGTTTGTCGGACGCGGGCGTGGATACCGCAGTGATCCGCTTCACGAAGCAATAAGCCAACAATAAACCTACGGTGATTTGCCGGAACGCGCCGCCGCCGAACTATCGGCGTGCGGCGCGTGTCACAAACACGACGGACGGTTCAAACCGTCCAACGCCGAATCTTGAAGACGGTGACGGGCATTTGCGTGGCGCCACCGTTTTACGCCTACTTGGGTCAACACAACATGAAGAAACTGCTGAGCATTCTGTTCCTCTCGCTGGGCCTCGTTGCAGCCTCGGCACAGGCATCGCCGGCCGCGCCGGTGTCGGGCAAGGATTTCACCGTGCTGCCCACCGCGCAGCCCACCGACGTGCCGGCCGGCAAGATCGAAGTCACCGAATTCTTCTGGTACGGCTGCCCGCACTGCAATGAATTCGACCCGTACCTCGAAGCGTGGGTGAAGAAGCAAGGTCCGGACGTGGTGTTCAAGCGCGTGCCGGTCGCCTTCCGTGACGACTTCATTCCACATTCCAAGATGTATCACGCGCTCGACGCGCTCGGCTTGGCAGCGCAGCTCACGCCGAAGGTCTTCAATGAAATCCACGTCAACAAGGACTACCTGCTGACGCCGGAAGATCAGGCCAAATTCCTCGCGAAGAACGGCGTCGATCCGAAGAAGTACATGGACGCGTACAACTCGTTCTCGACGCAAAGCGCGCTGCAGAAGGACAAGAAGCTGCTGGACGACTACAAGATCGACGGCGTGCCGACGCTGGCCGTGCAGGGCAAGTATGAAACCGGCCCAGCTGCGACCAACAGCCTGCCGGGCACGATTCAGGTGCTGGACTACCTGGTCGCGCAGATCCGCGCCAAGAAGATGTAAAGCCGAGGCGCCGGAATGAGTTCACCCCTGAAGGTTTTCATTACCGGCGCCTCGAGTGGCATAGGCCTCGCGCTCGCCGCAGAATATGCGCGGCGCGGCGCGATTCTCGGCCTCGTTGCCCGCCGCGGCGACGCTCTCGCCGCCTTCCAGCAGTCCCATCCGCAGAACACCGTCTCCATCTATTCCGTCGACGTTCGCGACGCCGAAGCGCTCGCCGATGCGGCCGCGCAGTTCATCGCGCGGCACGGCTTGCCCGATGTCGTGATCGCCAATGCCGGCATCAGCCGCGGCGCGGTCACTGGTCACGGCGATCTGCGCACCTTCCGCGAAGTGATGGACATCAATTACTTCGGCATGGTCGCCACCTTCGAGCCGTTCGCCGCCGCGATGAGCGCCGCAAAACGCGGCACGCTGGTCGGTATCGCCAGCGTCGCGAGCGTGCGCGGCTTGCCGGGCTCCGGCGCGTATAGCGCGTCGAAATCGGCGGCGCTCAAGTATCTGGAAGCGTTGCGCGTTGAAATGCGGCCGTATGATGTCGGCGTGGTCACTATCGCGCCCGGCTATATCCGCACGCCCATGACCGAGCACAATCCGTACACCATGCCGTTCCTGATGGACGCCGATCGTTTCGCGGTGAAGGTGGCGCAGGCGATCGAGCGTCAAACGGCATTCGCGGTGTTCCCCTGGCAGATGCGCGTAGTGGCCATGCTGCTGCATGTGCTGCCGCGCTGGCTCTACGACCGCGCGTTCGAACGCGCGCCGCGCAAGCCGCGCGCCACCGCCGAAGCCGAGTAACTCATGCAACCCCGTGCGGTCGATGCAGCCGGCGTCACGCACGAACCAGCGGGCGCCGCAGCGCGCATCGTTTCGCTGGTGCCGAGCATCACCGAACTGCTGTTCGCGCTCGGACTCGACAGCCAGATTGTCGGCCGCACCGGCTTTTGCGTGCATCCTCACGACAAGGTGCGGCAGGTACGCAAGGTCGGCGGCACCAAGGCCGTGAATCTCGACGCCATTCGTGCGTTGCGCCCCACCCATCTGATCGTCAATATCGACGAAAACGAGCGCGATACCGTCGAGCGATTGCGCGCGTTCGTGCCGCATATCGTCGTGACACATCCGCAAACACCGCGGGACAACCTGGCGCTCTATACGCTGCTGGGCGCGATCTTCGATCGCGCGCAGGAAGCGCGGTGCGTGAGCGATGCGCTCGAAGCCCGTCTGAGCGAAGCGACGGCGCGCGCGTTCACTCCGCAAAACGTGCTGTATCTGATCTGGCGCGAGCCGTGGATGACCGTGGCGCGCGACACCTATATCTCGACGATGCTGCGGCTCGTGAACTGGCACACGCTACCGGACGTGCAAGGCGGTGCGGCAGGCGCCGCGCGTTACCCCACACTCGACTTCGACGCCGCGCCGTGGCTCGCCCAGGTCGACCGCATCCTGCTCTCCAGCGAGCCGTATCGCTTCACGCAGGTCCATTGCGACGCGCTGAAACGCGATCCACGAGTGGCCGGCAAGCGCATCGAGTTGATCGATGGGGAAATGGTGTCGTGGTACGGCGTGCGCGCGATTGAAGGCGTCACCTATCTGCTGCGACACGCGGCGACGGCATGAGCGCAATCCCGCCGCCCGCTCCATATGAATATGCGGATTATGTTGTTGTCGCCGCAACCACCCTTCGATAAGCTTTCGCGAAGGCCCACGCGCGCGTAGGCGGCATTACCCGACCCATGCGCCAGCGCCGGAAACGTATCACAATAAAGACGACGGCTACGCCGCAAGGCCGCCCGTCCTTCGTCAACGGAACATAACCACACAACCAGACGCACTGCCTGACTGCGCTTGTTATGGGAGATCCTATGCGCTTCAAACTGCTCGCAGCCGCCGTACTGTTCACGGCGCCCGCGCTCGTGCTCGCCAAACCGCTGACCGTCTGTACCGAGTCGAGCCCCGACGGCTTCGATGTCGTGCAGTTCAATTCGCTCGTCACGACCAATGCGTCGGCCGACGTGATCTTCAACTCGCTGGTCTCGTACGACGAGGCCACGAAGAAAGTGGTGCCGGCGCTGGCCGACAAGTGGGACGTGAGCGCCGACGGCCTCACCTACACGTTCCATTTGCGCCCGAACGTGCAGTTCCAGACCACCGACTACTTCAAGCCCACCCGGCCGCTTACCGCCGACGACGTCGTCTTCACGTTCGACCGCATGCTCAACGACAGCAACCCGTGGCACAAGGTGACGGGCGCGAGCGGCTTCCCGCATGCGCAGTCGATGGGCCTGCCGAAGCTCATCAAGTCGATCAGCAAGGTCGACGACAACACCGTCAAGTTCGAGCTGAACGCGCCCGACGCGACCTTCGTGTCGATCCTGACGATGGGTTTCGCCTCGATCTATTCGGCCGAATATGCCGACCAGTTGCTGAAGGCCGGCAAGCAGGTCGATCTGAATTCGAAGCCGATCGGCACCGGTCCGTTCGAACTGAAGAGCTATACGAAAGACGCGGTCATCCGCTACGACGTGAACCCGACCTACTGGGGCCCGAAGCCGAAGATCGACCGTCTGATCTACGCGATCACGCCGGACGCCACGGTACGGGCGCAAAAAGTGAAGGCCGGTGAATGCCAGATCGCTTTGTCGCCGAAGCCGCAGGATCTCGCCGATGCGAAGGGCGACAAGTCGCTCGCCATCGTGCAGACGCCCGCGTTCATGACGGCGTTCGTCGCGTTGAACACGCAGAAGAAGCCGCTCGACAACCAGAAGGTGCGCGCCGCGCTGAACATGGCGTTCGACCGCACCACGTATCTGAAGACCGTGTTCGACAACACGGCGACACCGGCCGTGAACCCGTATCCGCCGAACACGTGGAGCTACGACAAGGCCGTGAAGGGCTGGCCATACGACCCGGCGAAGGCGAAGAAGCTGCTTGCCGACGCGGGCTATCCCAACGGCTTCGAAACGACGATCTGGGTGCGGCCCAACGGCAGCGTGCTGAATCCGAATCCGAAGGCCGGGGCCGAACTGCTGCAAGCCGACTTCGCGAAGATCGGCGTGAAGGCCGACGTGAAGGTGATCGAATGGGGCGAGTTGATCAAGCAGGCCAAGCAAGGCCAGCATGATTCACTCTTCATGGGCTGGGCCGGCGACAACGGCGACCCGGACAACTACCTGTCGCCGCTCTTCAGTTGCAACGCGGTGAAGTCGGGGATCAACTTCGCGCGCTTCTGCGACCAGGATCTGGACAAGCTGATCGCCGACGGCAAGGCAACGCCGGATCAGGCCAAGCGCGCGAAGGCATATGAACAGGCGCAGCAGATCATCCACGATCAGGCGCTGTGGATTCCGCTCGGGTATCCGACTGCGGCGGCGATCACGCGCACGAACGTGAGCGGTTATCACGTGAGTCCGTTTGGACGGCAGAACTTTGGGGCGGTCTCAGTGCAGTAATCGCCTTCGCGTTTGAACGTGTGAAAAAAAGCCCGGTTGCGAAAGCACCGGGTTTTTTTTATCGATACACCACCGCATTCACGCCGGCGAAAACCGAATCACACCATCCGCATCCTGCTTACGCTTCAACTCACCCGCAAGCCACAGCAGATGCAAGTGCGCCAGCGCTTCCCCCATCGCAAACGTCATCTGATGGATATCGAGTTGGCGCTTGAACATGAGCGGCACGATATCCGCGGCGCTCTGCGGTTTCTCTGCACACGCCTCGCGCACTTCGGCCAGACGCGCGTCGTGATGCTCGCGCAATTGCCGGATGCGGGTGCGCACGCCGCGAAACGGCTTGCCATGCGACGGCAGCACCAGCGTGTCTTCCGGCATCGTCTCGTAACGGCCGAGCGACTCCAGATACAGCGCCAGCGGCGAGCCTTCCGGCTCCATATCGAACACCGACACGTTAGTCGAGATACGAGGTAGAACCATGTCGCCCGAAATCAGCACACCGGTCTCTTCGCAGAACAGCGCGCAGTGTTCCGGCGAATGGCCAAAACCGGTCACCACGTGCCACGTTTTGCCGCCGATCTTCACGCCATCGGCTTCGCGCAAGCGGCGATACTGCCCCGGAATCGCCGGCACGAGGCTCGCGTAATAGCTCTTGCGATTGCGCAGTTTCTCAAGCGATTCCTCGTCGGTCACGCCGTGCCGCGCGAAGTGCCGCGCCGCGCCCTCGCCGCCCGCATTCGAGCCGTCGCCGGCGCCCATTACGCGCGCCTGCATGTATTCGCCGAGCGTCATCCATAGCCGCACGTCCCAGCGCTTCTTGTCGCCACCCGCGCAGATCCAGTGCGCGAGGCCGATGTGATCGGGATGGCAATGCGTGACGATCACGCGCAGTACCGGCAGGCCGTCGAGCACCGAGTCGAACACTTTCTCCCAGTTCTCCTTGATCGTATCCGAGGTGATGCCGCAATCGACCACCGTCCAGCCCTGCTGGCCGTCGATCTCGTCGCGCAGTAGCCAGAGGTTGATGTGATCCAGAGCGAAAGGCAGCGGCATGCGCAGCCAGAACACGCCTGGCGCGACTTCCATCGCGTGGCCCGCATCCGGCAAGGTGTCGCTGAACGGGTAGTCGAGTTGATGTTCGAGTGCATTCATTGTGGGTGTCTTCCTCCGTCGACCGTCCGGCATGGCGAGGTATGCGATGCCGGACGGCGTGGTTGCGGCGTGCGAGTGACGTACCGCCGCCGTACTGCGCCTGGTTGCGTTCAACTCAAGTTGACGATAACGTAAACGTCGATTCTATCGTTCAAACCGATTTTCTGCCCGGCCACGGAATGCCCCGATGAACACGCAATACACGATCACCGAGCTCGCGCGGGAATTCGACGTCACGCCGCGAGCCATCCGCTTCTACGAAGATCAGGGTTTACTCTCACCGAGCCGCGAAGGATCGAGCGGCTTGCGCCGCGTTTATTCGGGCCGCGATCGAACGCGTCTGAAACTCACGTTGCGCGGCAAACGGCTCGGCTTCACGTTGTCGGAGATTCGCGATCTGCTGGACGCGTACGAGTCGCCCACCGACACGGTGCCGCAGTTGCATGCGTTCCTCGCCACGGTGGCGCGTCATCGCGAAGTGCTGGAGCGCCAACTGGAGGACCTGAACGCGACGCTCGAAGACCTCGCGCAATACGAAACCCAGGCGCGCGCGTTGCTGGAAAGCGGCACGCGCGAAGCCAAACCGGCATGAACGGCGCTCGGCGAAATATTTTTTGTCGAAAGTTACGCCTGTTAAGGCATGCCAAACTGAGGCATTGAGCGGAGATAGTCTGAAAGTCGGCGAACGCCTGATAACGCGCGAAGGCGCCAGGGCACGAGTCGAGCGGCGCGATGCGTCGCGGGTCCACCCGAACGATACAATCACGGGTGTCTTCACGACATGAGACGAATGCACGGTCGACATGAATCACTTCCCCAAACTGTTGTCGTCGCAAATCGGCTTTGACCTCGCGCAGACGATGCTCGATGGATTCGACCGGCATTACCGGATCTTTCGCGACGCCGCGATCCATGCCAAAACGCTCTTTGAAAAGGCCGACTGGCACGGTCTGCAGAAGCTCGCGCGCGATCGCATTACCTCATACGACGAGCGCGTCGACGAATGCGTCGAATTGCTCGAAGACGAATACGACGCGGAAAAAATCGACAGCGAAGTGTGGCAGCAGATCAAGCTGCATTACATCGGCCTCTTGACCACGCACCGCCAGCCGGAGTGCGCGGAAACGTTTTTCAATTCGGTGTGCTGCAAGATCCTGCACCGCTCGTACTTCAACAACGACTTCATTTTCGTGCGCCCGGCCATCTCGACCGAATACATCGAGAACGACGAGCCGGCCGCGAAGCCGACTTACCGCGCATACTATCCCGGCAAGGACGGGCTCGCGGCGACGCTCGAACGCATCGTCACGAACTTCCAGCTGGAGCCGCCGTTCGAAGACCTGACGCGCGACGCCGGCTGCGTGATGCAAGCGATCCACGACGCGTTCGGCGTGTTCGACGAAGCGGCCAACTTCCAGATTCACGTGCTCTCGTCGCTGTTTTACCGGAACAAGTCGGCATATATCGTCGGACGGATCATCAACGGCGATCTGCTGCTGCCGTTCGCCGTGCCCTTGCGTCACGTAACGCCGGGCGTGCTCGCGCTCGACACGGTGCTGCTCAAGCGCGACCAGTTGCTGATCATTTTCAGCTTCTCGCATTCGTACTTTCTGGTGGACATGGAAGTGCCGTCCGCGTACGTCGAATTTCTCGGCACGATCATGCAGGGCAAGCCGAAGGCGGAAATCTATACGTCGGTGGGTTTGCAGAAGCAGGGCAAGAATCTGTTCTATCGCGACCTGCTGCACCATCTGTCGCATTCCAGCGATCAGTTCATCGTCGCGCCCGGCATCAAGGGGCTCGTGATGCTGGTGTTCACGCTGCCGTCGTTTCCGTACGTGTTCAAGCTGATCAAGGACAACTTCCCGCCGCCTAAGGAAACCACGCGTGCGCAGATCCAGGGCAAGTATCAGCTCGTCAAACGGCACGACCGTTTGGGCCGCATGGCCGATACGCTCGAATATTCGAGCGTCGCGTTGCCCCGCTCTCGCCTCGACGACGCGCTGGTGCGCGAGCTCGAAAGGGAAGTGCCGTCGCTGATCGAATACGACGGCGACAACCTGGTGATTCGACATATGTATATCGAGCGCCGCATGGTGCCGCTCAACCTGTTCCTGCAGAACGGCAACGACGAGGACGTCGAGCACGGCATCAAGGAATACGGCAACGCGGTGAAGGAACTGATGCAGGCGAACATCTTCCCAGGTGACATGCTGTACAAGAACTTCGGCGTGACGCGTCATGGCCGCGTCGTGTTCTACGACTACGACGAAATCGAATATCTGACCGACTGCAACGTGCGCGCGGTGCCGGCGCCGCGTAACGAGGAGGATGAAATGTCAGGCGAGCCGTGGTACTCCGTCGGCCCGCACGACATCTTCCCGGAAACGTACGGCACATTTTTGCTCGGCGACCCACGCGTGCGCCGTTCCTTCATGCAGCATCACGCGGACTTCTTCGATCCTGCGCTATGGCAACGGCACAAGGATCATCTATTGAAAGGCGAACTGCCCGACTTTTTCCCGTACGACGACAGCGTGCGCTTCTGCAACCGCTATCCGGAACGCTTTGCCGGTGCCGCCGGCCGCGCATCGCCCGCGCCGGACACGCCAGCCGACGAGCGCAGCGTGCGGGTGGCGTGAAGCTCATACGCACCCGGCAGCGTTGACTGCCTCGTCCGAACCTTATGTAACGACATCGACCGGTCAATCGGTCGAGCAACCGCCAAGACGCAACATGAACACGAACGATTCCACTCCTGACAATCCGCTCTCGCATCTGTTCGACAACAACGAAGCGTGGGTCGCCCGCAAGTTGTCCGAAGACCCCGAGTATTTCTCGCGTCTCGCGCATCAGCAGACGCCCGAGTATCTGTGGATCGGCTGCTCCGATTCGCGCGTGCCGGCGAACCAGATCATCGGCTTGCCGCCGGGCGAAGTGTTCGTGCACAGAAACATCGCCAACGTAGTGGTGCATACCGATCTGAACTGTCTCTCGGTGATCCAGTTCGCCGTCGATCTGCTGAAGGTCAAGCACATCATGGTGGTCGGCCACTACGGCTGCTCGGGTGTCGGCGCGGCGCTGCATGGCCGTCGCGTGGGTCTCGCGGACAACTGGCTGCATCACGTGCAGGACGTGCGCACCAAGCATGCGGCGCTGATCGAGGAATGGCCGCTCGGCGAGGTTCGGCACCGGCGGCTGGTCGAACTGAACGCGATCGAACAGGTGATGAACGTGTGCCGCACCACCATCGTCAACGATGCGTGGGCGCGTGGCCAGGAGTTGACGGTGCACGGCTGGGCGTACGGCGTGCATGACGGCAAGGTGCGCAACCTCGGCATGACGATCAGCGAGCCGGCCGCGCTCGATGCAACCTATCAGAAGTGCGTCGCGGCGGTGTCGGCGAGCGGCGCGCACAAGGCAGAGAACGACGTGGTCGCCGCCGATGCGGCGCAGCTCGGCGATGTGCCGGCTATCGTCGAAGGCGTAATCAAGGAGCTTAAACATGAGTGAGACAAAAGGTGATCCGATCGTCATCGTAGGCGTGGCTCGCACGCCAATGGCGGCATTTCAAGGCGATTTCGCCGCGCTGACCGCGCCGCAGTTGGGCTCGGTGGCGATCCAGGCGGCCGTGCAGCGCGCGGGCCTGAAGCCCGAGCAGATCGACGAAGTGGTGATGGGCTGCGTGCTGCCCGCCGGCCTCGGCCAGGCGCCCGCGCGTCAGGCCGCGCTCGGCGCCGGCTTGCCGCTCGCCACCGGCAGCACCACGGTGAACAAGATGTGCGGCTCCGGCATGCGCGCGGCGATGTTCGCGCACGACATGCTCGCCGCGGGCTCCGTCGACGTGATCGTCGCGGGCGGCATGGAAAGCATGTCGAATGCGCCGTACCTCCTGCCCAAAGCGCGCGGCGGCATGCGCATGGGCCACGGCCAGGTGATCGACCACATGTTCTACGACGGCCTCGAAGACGCCTACGAAAAAGGCCGTCTGATGGGTACCTTCGCCGAAGAATGCGCGGCGTCGTTCGACTTCACGCGCGAGGCGCAGGACGCGTTTGCCGTCGAGTCGCTCAATCGTGCGAAGCGCGCGAACGAAGACGGCTCGTTCGCCTGGGAAATCGCGCCGGTGAAAGTGGAGAGCCGCAAAGGCGATGTCACCATCGATCGCGACGAACAGCCGTTCAAAGCGAACCTCGAAAAGATTCCGACGCTCAAACCCGCGTTCAGCAAAACCGGCACGGTGACGGCGGCGAACTCATCGTCGATTTCCGACGGCGCGGCCGCACTCGTCATGATGCGCGAGTCGACGGCGAAGCGTCTCGGCGTCGAGCCGATCGCGCGCGTGGTCGGTCACTCGACCTTCGCGCAGGAACCGGCGAAGTTCACCACCGCGCCGGTCGGGGCGATTCGCAAACTGTTCGAGAAGAACGGCTGGCGCGCCGACGAGGTCGATCTGTATGAGGTCAACGAGGCGTTCGCCGTCGTGACGATGGCGGCCATGAAGGAACACCATCTGCCGCACGAGAAGGTCAACGTGAACGGCGGCGCCTGTGCGCTCGGTCATCCGATCGGCGCGTCGGGTGCACGGATTCTCGTCACGCTGATCGGCGCGCTGAAGAAGCGCGGGCTGAAGCGTGGCGTCGCGACGCTGTGCATCGGCGGCGGCGAAGCGACGGCAATGGGTATCGAACTGGTGTAACGCGCGTTTTCACAGCGCTTTATTTTGACGGCCTGGGGTATTCGATGAAGACAGTGTTGATCGTCGGTGCGTCGCGCGGCATCGGCCAGGAGTTTGTACGGCAGTACAAAAAGAGCGGCTGGCGCGTGCTCGCCACCGCGCGCGACGGCGCCGCGCTCGATGCGTTGAACGAACTCGGCGCCGAAACGTTTTCGCTCGATGTGAGCGCGCCCGAGGAGATCGCCGCGCTCGGCTGGAAGCTCGACGGTGAACGGCTCGATGCGGCGATCCTGGTGTCGGGCGTGTACGGCCCGCGCACGGAAGGCATCGAGACGATTACCGCAGAAGACTTCGACCACGTCATGCACACCAACGTGCGCGGACCGATGCAATTGATGCCGATCCTGCTGCCGCTCGTCGAAGAGGCCGACGGCGTGTTCGCGGTGATTTCGAGCAAGATGGGCAGCATTGGCGACGCGAGCGGCACGACCGGCTGGCTGTATCGGGCGAGCAAGGCGGCGTTGAACGACGCGCTGAAACTCGCGTCGCTGGAAGCAAAGCGTGCCGCGTGCGTTTCGTTGCATCCGGGCTGGGTGCGCACCGACATGGGCGGCGCCCAGGCGGCGATCGATCCGGCGCGCAGCGTCACCGGCATGCGTGAAGTGCTGGCGCAGGCCGCGGCCGCGCACGACGAGTTCAACGGCCGCTTCTATCAATACGACGGCACGCTGCTCGACTGGTGAAGAACGAGCTTGCATGGGACCAGAGTAAGCGCTAAAGCGCCAACTCTGGTCGACAGGAGACAGACTCATGGTGCTTGATCAGGATCACTTGATGGTCCGCGACGCGCTGCGCACCTTCGTGCGCGAAGCGATCACGCCGCATGCGGCGGCGTGGGATCGCGAGCGCACTTTTCCAAAGGACGTGCATCGGCAACTCGCCGGACTCGGCGCATACGGCGTGCTAGTGCCCGAAGCATATGGCGGCGCCGGCATGGACGCGCTGGCGCTCGCGCTGATTCTCGAAGAGATCGCTGCCGGCGACGGCGGCACCTCGACGGCCATCTCCGTCAACAACTGCCCGGTGTGCAGCATTCTGCTCACCTATGGCAACGATGCACAGAAACGCGACTGGCTGACGCCGCTCGCACGCGGCGAAATGCTCGGCGCGTTTTGCCTGACCGAACCGCAAGCCGGTTCCGATGCTTCCGCGCTCCGAACCACTGCGACACGCGACGGCGACGCGTATGTGCTGAACGGCGTCAAACAGTTCATCACGAGCGGCAAGAACGGCAACGTCGCGATCGTGATGGCCGTGACCGACAAAGCCGCGGGCAAACGCGGCATCAGCGCGTTTATCGTGCCCACCGATACGAAGGGCTACGTCGTCGCACGGGTGGAAGACAAGCTCGGGCAGCATTCGTCGGATACGGCGCAGATCATCTTCGAGGACTGCCGCGTGCCAGCCGCGAACCTGATCGGCGCGGAAGGCGAAGGCTACCGGATCGCACTCTCGGGGCTCGAAGGTGGCCGTATCGGTATTGCCGCGCAAAGCGTCGGCATGGCGCGCGCCGCGTTCGAAGCGGCGTTGAGTTATGCGAAGGAGCGCGAAAGCTTCGGCGCGCCGCTCTTTTCGCACCAGGCCGTGCAATTCCGCCTCGCCGACATGGCGACGCAACTCGAAGCCGCGCGTCAGCTGATCTGGCACGCCGCGTCGTTGAAGGACGCCGGCCAACCGTGTCTGACCGAAGCCGCGATGGCCAAGCTATTCGCTTCTGAAGCCGCAGAGCGGATCTGTTCGGCCGCCTTACAGATTCATGGCGGCTACGGCTACCTGAGCGACTTCCCGGTCGAGCGCATTTACCGCGATGTGCGCGTGTGCCAGATCTACGAAGGCACCAGCGACATCCAGAAAATTTTGATCGCGCGCGGTCTTGGCTGAAAGTCTGATGAATAAGCAACTGTTGGCAATGCAACGACCATCCGAGTGTCCCTGCGGCGGTGCCGCGCCCGACCAGCGCAGCGGCGCCAGGGCGCCGCGCTTCGCGCACTGCTGCGGGCGCTATATCGACGGCGGCGAAGCGGCGCCACGCGCCCTTGAACTGATGCGTTCGCGCTATAGCGCGTATGTTGTCGGTGCAACGGATTATCTGCGCGCCACGTGGGCGCCTCACACCTGCCCCGCCGATCTCGACGTCGACCTGGCCGCACCCGACGCGCCGCGTTGGCTCGGACTGCAAATCAAGGCGCTCGCTGAAACCGGCGCCGATCACGCCACGGTCGAATTCGTCGCACGTTACAAGGTGGGCGGCCGCGCACACCGGCTGCACGAACTGAGCCGCTTCGTTCGCGGCGACGATGGCCGCTGGCGCTATGTCGACGGCGACGTCAGCGAATAAAGTCCCTTTCTGCCCCTTACAAGACGCCACAACGTCCTTACGCCGCGCTCACATATGGCCCTGATAGCAGGGCCATTTTTTTGTTGGCTCGATGCCACAGGACCCGCGCCGCGCCTGATTGTTTCGTTGCGCCAAACACCGGCGAGGCCTGTATCGAGCGGCCTGAGGCGGCAAATCAACACACCGCAATTGATGGTTCGCGGGTTCTCCTTGATTGCACAAAACAAAATTGTCGTGCCAGGATGAGGCTGTAGCTTCATGACGTCACGTTGCGAGAGCCGGTCCATACCAACTCCGCAAAATGCGCAGGAAGCCCTGCCGTACACCAGACAGTGTGGTTCCGGCGGCGGTTTCAGGCAGCAGCCGTGACGCTCATCATCGGCGCGTGGGGTCGCGTCGGCCGTTTGGGTTCATCCCGTGCGATCTCGATTAGCGTGCGTGCGCCTCTGGCGCACTCCGTACGCGAGTGTGTTTTTGTTTGTCGAAAACCTGCCCGAAAGGCAAATGTCAGCAATGACTTTCGACGAACAGGCATCACGGTGTTCAGGGCAGGTTTTTGAGGCAGGTGCGTGAATGGTGTTCAGCAAGGTTCTGACGAAGTGTGCGGTGATCTGTGCAGCGGCTACGTGCGCTGTCGCACTCGCACACGCCGATCCGCTCGCGGACACCCAGGCGGGGCCGTTGACCCGCGCGCACGTGCCGCGCATCGCGCTCGACGATGACGTCTATCTGCCCACCGCAGGTCTGAACGAACAGATCATCCGCGTACCGGTTGACGCAGCCGGCACCGTCACCCTTGAAACGACGATCTACAAACCGGACGGCGCTGGCCCGTTTCCGATGATCGTTTTCAACCACGGCAAGATCCCCGGCGATCCGCACACGCAGGAACGCAGCGACCCGCTGCCGTTCGCGCGCGAATTCGTGCGGCGCGGCTACGTGGTGGTGGCGCCGAACCGCCAGGGTTTCGGCCACTCGGACGGCGTATATCAGCAGGATGGCTGCGACGTTGAAAAGAACGGCATCGGCCAGGCCGGCGATGTCGCCGCGACGGTCGACTTCATGTCAAAGCAGCCTTACGTGGACGCCACGCATATCGTCGTGGCCGGCACCTCGCACGGCGGTCTTGCAACGATGGCGTACGGCACGGAAGCCGCGTCGGGCGTGCGGGCGCTGATCAATTTCTCGGGCGGCTTGCGGCAGGATGCGTGCAGCGACTGGCAAGGCAATCTGACGCGTGCGTTCGGCGCGTATGGCGAGAAGACCAAGGTGCCGTCGCTGTGGATGTACGGCGATAACGATTCGGTCTGGAACGCGCCGTTGGTGGCGGGCATGTACGCCGCTTATGGCGCGCATGGCGCGAGCGCGAAGATGGTGGATTTCGGCAACTACAAGAACGACGCGCATCGTCTGGTCGGTGATCGCGATGGTGTGCACGTGTGGTGGCCGGCTGTCGAGGCGTTCCTTGCGCAGGTGGGGATGCCGACTGGTGTGCAGTATCGAGTGTCGGATCCGTCCATGCCAAAGGCGAGCGGGTTTGCTGCTGTCGATGCGGTCGACGCTGTGCCGTTTGTCGATGAAGCCGGGCGTAATGGGTATCGGAATTTCTTGCATCAGTTTCCTAGTCGGGCGTTTGCTGTTTCTGATTCAGGGGCCTGGTCCTGGGCTGAAGGTGGTGATGACCCGATGTCTGTCGCGGTCGCGAATTGCCAGAAGCAGTCTTCCGCGCCTTGCCGGTTGTATGCGGTGAATAATGCGGTTGTTTGGGGGGATCGGTCTTCCCAGACGGCTGATGGTGGGGTTGCTGCTGGTGGCGCCGATGCGCGGCGGGCTATTGCTAGTCGGGAATAAGGGTTGAGGGTTTTGCCTTGCTCGGCTCGTGTTTTTTCTCTGTGTTCTCTGAGGCGTTGGCCTTTCCTTGAATTCATGGTGGTCTATTGGCGTTGCCCCTGTGCGGGGCGGCACCTACTTTCTTTGCATGCCGCAAAGAAAGTAGGCAAAGAAAGCGGCTTCACACCGCTAACTCTTAAGCGGGGCCCTCGCGCAGTCGCGGTAGTGGTGCATCTGGAATCCGTGCCCCCGCACATTCAGCCCCAGTGACAAAGCCGTCATTCTTCCGGCAGCGCTACGCGCGCCGTCGCGGTAATTCAGCGAACCATCAGTTAGCTCTCGCGCCAGCGATACTTTTTGGCTGGCCGCCCATTTTTGCGCCAGCGATCTTCGCATCAACAGCCTTCCATGTAGCTGCGCCCTTCGGCGCCACGCCGAGGCGAAGCCGACGGCCCCCACCGCGCACAAACAAAGCCACTGGTTTCAGGCAGGCCGTTCCGGCGAGCACGTAGTGCGAGGCGGGAAGGATGACTGCCTTGTCACTCACATCGAATGTGCGGGGGCACGAATTCCAGATGCACCACTGCCTCCTCAAAGCCAGGGGACCCGCTTATAAGCTGGCGGTGTGAAGCCGCTTTCTTTGCCTACTTTCTTTGCGGCATGCAAAGAAAGTAGGTGCCGCCCCGCACAGGGGCAACGCCAATAGACCACCGTGAATTCAAGGAAAGGCCAACACCTCAGAGAACACAGACAAAAAACACCCGCCGAGCAGGCACAAACCCCAAATCCCCGCCAGTAAGTTGCAACTACTTTGCCGTCGTCAACTCCGCCGATCAGCGACCTTCACGCACAAACAGAAACCACCTGCTCCGAACATCGCCAAACCCCAGCCCCGCGGGCAAAAACCGCGCTCACACCCCTAGTGCAGAGCACGAAATAAACCGCTAATCTCGACCCCGCAAGCCCGCCAAGGGCCGCGCGCAGCGCAGAAAAAAGTGCGCATGAGGCTCGAAAAGGCCCTAAAAAAGCCACGCCGCGCAGCGGCAAAAAAGCACCCCGTGGAGTACCCCTTTGGAAAACCCAGTACCACCATCAGCAGCCCCCGAAGACTGGATCGCCCGCAGCCTCCGAGCCGTCTGGCACCCCTGCACGCAGATGAAGCACCACGAACGCCTGCCGCTGGTGCCCGTCGCGCGCGGTCAAGGCGCGTGGCTCTACGATCGCGCCGGTCATCGTTATCTGGATGCCATCAGCTCCTGGTGGGTCAACCTGTTCGGTCACGCCAATCCGCGCATCAACGCGGCACTGAAAGACCAACTCGACACGCTCGAACACGCCATGCTCGCCGGCTGCACGCACGAACCGGCCATCGAACTCGCGGAGCGGCTCAGCGCGCTCACGAACAACACGCTGGGCCACGCGTTCTTCGCGTCGGATGGTGCGTCCGCCGTCGAAATCGCCCTGAAGATGAGCTTCCACTCGTGGCGCAATCGCGGTTTCGCCGACAAGCAGGAATTCGTCTGCGTCGCCAACAGCTATCACGGCGAAACCATCGGCGCGCTCGGGGTCACCGATGTCGCGCTCTTCAAGGACGCCTACGATCCGTTGATCCGCCACGCGCACGTCGTGGCATCGCCCGACGCGCGCCTCGCCCAAGCCGACGAAACCGCCGCCGATGTCGCACGCCGTGCGCTCGATCACGTTCGCTCGCTGTTCGACGCACGCGCCACGAAAATTGCCGCGCTGATCGTCGAGCCGCTGGTGCAATGCGCCGCCGGCATGGCCATGCACGACGCGTCGTATATCGCGGGATTGCGCGCCTTGTGCGATCAATACGGCGTGCATCTGATCGCCGATGAAATCGCCGTCGGCTGCGGACGCACCGGCACCTTCTTCGCATGCGAACAGGCCGGCATCTGGCCGGACTTTCTCTGTCTGTCGAAAGGCATCAGTGGCGGCTATCTGCCGCTCTCGATCGTGCTGTCCCGTGATGAAATTTTCGAAGCCTTCTATCACGACGACACCGCGCGCGGCTTCCTGCACTCGCATTCGTACACCGGCAATCCGCTCGCGTGCCGCGCCGCGCTCGCCACGCTCGATCTGTTCGCGAGCGACAACGTGCTCGCCGTCAACGCGCAAAAATCCGCGAAGCTGAAGGCCGCGCTCGCGCCGCTCGCGGAGCACAAGCAAGTCCGCAATCTGCGCCAATGCGGCACGATCTTCGCGTTCGACGCCGTGATCGACGATGCTCAGCAAGCCAAAACATTCTCGCGCCGCTTCTTCGAAAACGCGTTGCAGCGCGAACTGCTTCTGCGCCCGATTTCGACCACGGTGTATCTGATGCCTCCTTATATCCTCGACGACGAAGAACTCGCGCTGCTCGCCTCGCGCACGCGCGAAACCTTCGAAGCCACGCTCGCGGAGACCCGCTGATGCACCTGCTCGACACGCTCACCGAAGGCCTGAAGGAAATCGACGCGCGCGGCCTGCGCCGTCGCCGCCGCACCGCCGACACACCGTGCGCGGCGCACATGACAGTGGACGGCCGCGAAATCATCGGCTTCGCCAGCAACGACTATCTCGGCCTCGCCGCGCATCCGCGGCTCATCGCGGCGATCGCGGAAGGCGCGCAACGTTATGGCGCGGGTAGCGGCGGCTCGCATCTGCTCGGCGGCCACTCGCGCGCGCATGCGCAACTCGAAGACGATCTCGCGGAATTTGCGGGCGGCTTCGTCGACAATGCGCGCGCGCTCTACTTCAGCACCGGCTATATGGCGAATCTCGCCACGCTCACCGCGCTCGCGGGCCGCGGCACGACGCTCTTCTCCGATGCTCTGAATCACGCGTCGCTGATCGACGGCGCGCGTCTGTCACGCGCCGACGTGCAGATCTACCCGCACTGCGATACAGAAGCGCTGAGTGCGATGCTCGAAGCCTCGGACGCCGACGTCAAGGTGATCGTCTCCGATACCGTCTTCAGCATGGACGGCGATATCGCGCCACTGCCGCGCCTGCTCGAACTCGCGGAGCAACACGGCGCGTGGCTGATCGTCGACGACGCGCACGGTTTCGGCGTGCTCGGCCCGCAAGGCCGCGGCGCGATCGCGCAAGCCGCGCTGCGCTCGCCGAACCTCATTTCGATCGGCACGCTCGGCAAGGCGGCCGGCGTCTCCGGCGCGTTCGTCGCGGCACATGAGACGGTGATCGAGTGGCTCGTGCAGCGCGCGCGTCCGTACATCTTCACCACGGCATCGGTGCCGGCCGCGGCGCACGCGGTGTCGGCGAGCCTGCGCATCATCGGTGGCGAGGAAGGCGACGCGCGGCGCGCGCATCTTCAGCAATTGATCGAACGCACGCGCGCCATGCTGAAGGCGACGCCGTGGCTGCCGGTCGACTCGCATACGGCCGTGCAACCGCTCATCATCGGCGCGAACGAAGCCACGCTCGACATCGCGGCCACGCTCGATCGCGCGGGTCTGTGGGTGCCGGCGATCCGTCCGCCGACCGTGCCCAGCGGCACGTCGCGTTTGCGTATCTCGCTATCGGCCGCGCACTCGCAAGCGGACCTCGACCGGCTCGAAGCAGGCTTGCAGCAACTCGGAGCGAAAGCGGCATGAGTGGCTCGAGTCAAAACGCACTGTCCTTATTCGTCACTGGCACCGATACGGAAATCGGCAAGACGTTCGTCTCGTCGGCGTTGTTGCGCGGCTTCGTCCGCGAAGGCCTGCAAGCCGCCGCGATGAAGCCGATCGCCGCCGGCGCATTCGAACTGAACGGCGTGCTGCACAACGAAGACGCGGATCAACTCGATGCCGCGTCGAACGTCCTGCTGCCGCCCGAAATGCGCACGCCCTATCTGCTGAAAGAACCGGCCGCGCCGCATATCGCGGCCGCGTTGGAAAACGTGACATTCGATCTCGACCATATCGTCGACTGTCATGCGCAAGCTCTCAAGCGCGCGGAGATCGTCGTGGTGGAAGGCGTCGGCGGCTTTCGTGTACCGTTGACGGCCACTCAGGACACCGCCGATCTAGCCGTCGCGTTGAGGCTGCCGGTCGTGCTGGTGGTCGGCATGCGGCTCGGCTGCATCAGCCATGCGCTGCTCACCGCCGAAGCAATCGCCGCGCGCGGGCTCACGCTCGCCGGCTGGGTCGCGAACCGCATCGATCCGGACATGACGTTCCCCGATGAAAACATCGCGTCGATCCGCGAGCATCTCGCCCGCGAATACGACGCGCCGCTGCTCGGCATCGTGCCGCATCTGAGTCCGGCTTCGCCCGAACTCGCAGCGGCGCAACTCGACATCAACCGGCTTTTGCAGACGCTGCGGCATACGCAGCGCTGAAAAACTCACACATCCATCCATGAGGATTGACGACATGACGCAACTGAACATCGCTCCGACGCCCGCCGACACGGCAGTGGCAAACAACAATGCCAACGCCGCGGCAACCAAGCAGGTCGCGCGCTGGCGCGTCGCCGACATCGTCGCGTTGTACGAACTGCCGTTCAACGATCTGATGTTCAAGGCACAGCAAACCCATCGCGAGCATTTCGATGCGAACACCGTGCAACTGTCGACGCTGCTGTCGATCAAGACCGGCGGCTGCGAAGAAGATTGCGCGTACTGTCCGCAGTCGGTGCATCACGACACGGGCCTGCAAGCCGATAAGCTGATGCCGGTCGACGAAGTGCTCGCCGCCGCGAAAGTCGCCAAGGAAAACGGCGCGACGCGCTTCTGCATGGGCGCCGCGTGGCGCAATCCGAAAGACCGTCACCTCGAACCGATCAAGGACATGATTCGCGGCGTAAAGGCCATGGGTCTGGAAACCTGCGTGACGCTCGGCATGCTCGAAACGCATCAGGCGCAAGGACTGCGCGAAGCGGGCCTCGACTACTACAACCACAACCTCGATACGTCGCCGGAATTCTACGGGCAGATCATTTCGACGCGCACGTATCAGGATCGCCTCGACACGCTCGAACGCGTGCGCGATGCAGGCATCAACGTGTGCTGCGGCGGGATTGTCGGCCTGGGTGAATCGCGCCGTGAGCGCGCCGGCCTGATCGCGCAACTGGCGAACATGGAGCCGTATCCGGAATCGGTGCCCATCAACAATCTGGTGCAGGTGGAAGGCACGCCGCTGACCGGCACCGAAGCGATCGACCCGTTCGAATTCGTGCGTACGATCGCGGTTGCGCGCATCACCATGCCGCGCGCGATGGTGCGTTTGTCGGCCGGACGCGAGCAGATGGACGAAGCGCTGCAGGCATTGTGCTTCCTCGCTGGCGCGAATTCGATTTTTTACGGCGATCAGTTGCTGACCACCAGCAACCCGCAAGCAGAAGCGGACCGCAAGCTGCTCGAACGTCTCGGCATTCGCGCCGAGGCCGCGCAACAGATGCCGCTCGATCAAAGCGGCTGCGAGCATGGCTGCGATAAACACGCTGCGCCGAACTGAGCGTTTGTATCGCGTGAGATAAAGCACGCGCAATAAAAAAGGCTGCCTCGTTTTTGAGGCAGCCTTTTTACTTACTACACGACTAAAGCTTTACTTCTTGTCGACGATGATCTGATCAAACGTCCCGCCATCGGAGAAATGCGTTTGCTGCGCTTTCTGCCAGCTACCGAACATCTCTTCCACCGTGAACGTCTTGATCGGCTTGAACTCCGCCGCATGCTTCGCGAGCACGGTCTTGTCACGCGGACGCAGATGATGCTGCGCGATGATGTCCTGCGCGGCCGGCGACCACAGATAGTCGAGATACGCCTGCGCTTCCTTGCGCGTTCCGCGCTTGTCGACCACCTTGTCGACGATCGACACCGGCGGCGCCGCCAGCAAGCTCACCGACGGGTACACCGCCTCGAAATTGCCCCCGCCCACGCCCGTGTCCATCAGCGCCACTTCGTTTTCGAAAGTCACCAGCACGTCACCGATGCCGCGTTGCGTGAACGTGGTCGTCGCGCCGCGGCCGCCCGTGTCGAGCACCGGCACATTCTTGAAGATCTCTTTTTCGAAATCGAGCGCCTGCGCGTCGGTGCCGCCGTGCTGCTTGCGATAACCCCATGCGGCGAGATACGAGTAGCGTCCGTTGCCCGATGTCTTCGGATTCGCGATGATCACCTGCACGCCCGGCTTGGCGAGATCGTCCCAGTCCTTGATGTGCTTCGGATTGCCCTTACGTACCAGGAACACCATCGTCGTCGTGTACGGCGCGCTGTCGTCCGGCAGACGCGCGCGCCAGTTGGCCGGCACCAGTTGGCCCTTCTCGGCGAGCAGGTCGATGTCGTTCGGCTGGTTCATCGTCACCACGTCGGCCTGCAGGCCTTGCAGCACCGACAACGCCTGCGCGCTCGATGCGCCGTGCGACTGGCGGATCGACACGTTCTCGCCGCTCTTCTGCTTGTACGCCGCGATGAAGCCGGCGTTGATGTCCTTGTACAGCTCGCGCGTCACGTCGTACGACACGTTGAGCAGCGATGTATCCGCGTGCGCTGTCGACATGCCCGCCAGCGCGAGCGTGATTGCCGTCATGCCGGCTGCCCGCCAGCGCGATGTCCCCGTGTTGCCTGCCATCTTGTCCCCGCCTATCGATGATGAAAACCAGTGGCCGCACGAACGTGCAGCGTGAAGCGGGATTCTAACGGATCGCTTACTTGGCCAGTGACCCGTTCGCGCGTCACTCGATGCGCGAACGCCGCGGCCCAATCACTCACACGAACGCGTGCTGTGCGGCCTCGAACGGCTCCTCGCGAAAACGCAGCGGCGCCGCGCAATGCACCAGCGTATCGACGAAATACTTGGCGCGCGGCCACGGACCGAAACCGGCCGCGGTGTTGATATGCCCCGCGTCGCCGAGGTTGACGAACGCGCTGCCGAAACGCTGCGCGAGATCGCGCGAACCGGCGAGCGGCATCCATGGATCGGTTTCGCTGCCGATCAGGATCGAGGGCACGCCGAGACGCCGCGCGTCGAACGGTCCCGCGAAGGCGAATTTCTGCGGACTCGCGGGCGCGACGAACAGCACGCCGACCACGTCGTTCGCATATGAGGCCTGCTGCAACGCATGCGCAGTCGCGAGGCAACCGAAGCTATGCGCGGCCAGCACGAATGGCCCGCGTTCGCGCGCCAGCAGATCGCGCAGCGACTTCGACCATAGCGCGAGGTCCGGCGCGTCCCAGTCGGCTTGCTCGACGCGCAGCGAGCGCGCGAACTGCCGCTCCAGCCAGCTCTGCCAGTGCGCGCCCTCGCTGCCGTGCAAACCGGGAACGGTGACGAGCCGCGGCGGCCATGTCGATTTGGTGCATGAAAGCATGTGTGTGCCTCGCTGCGGGAATCGGGATAATGATTGTCCCGCCGGGCGCCGCGCGGACGAACCAAGTTTTTGTGCTTTGGTTATCGGGCAAATGAGCGAGCAAATGCGCGGACAAATGCACAGGCAAATGCGCCGCCAGATATGGGCCGCGCGGCGGAAAACTTATCGCCGAACCGCACGCCCGTACGCAAACGCGCGCGATTCGCGTCGAAAAAGTAGAATGAAGCCTACCCATAAAAGGAGGAGGCCTCATGCCGCAAGCGTCGTCCGCAACGCCGCAGCCGTCGCGCCGGCCATGCCGTGGCTTCTTCGTCACTCGACCCGAACTCGCAGGCGCCTTCCGCACCGTATGAAAATCCTCTTCTACATGCCGCATGCCGACGCCGCAGTGTGGCTGCACGACTTCGCCCGCGCCCTGCCGGACGCCGATCTGCGTGAATGGCAGCCGGGCGACAGCGCGCCGGCCGACTTCGCGGTCGTGTGGCGTCCGCCGCGTGAAATGCTGGCCGGCCGCGCCGATCTGCGCGCGATCTTCAATCTCGGCGCGGGCGTCGACGCGATCCTCGCGCTCGAACACGAACAGCCCGGCACGTTGCCGCGCAACGCGCAGTTGATCCGTCTCGAAGATACGGGCATGGCGCTGCAAATGGCCGAGTATGTGACGCACGCGGTGCTGCGCTACCTGCGCCGTTTCGACGAGTATCAGACGCTGCAGAACGAGCGCAGTTGGGAAGTGCTCGAACCGCATTCGCGCGACACTTTCACGGTCGGCGTGCTGGGACTCGGCGTGCTCGGCGCGCATGTCGCACAAGCGCTCGCGGCGTTCGGTATGCCGGTGCGCGGCTACAGCCGCAGCCCGCGGCAGATCGACGTCATCACGACGTTCGCCGGCGAAGCCCAATTCGACGCGTTTCTCGACGGCGTGAAAGTGCTGGTCAATCTGCTGCCGCATACTCCGGAGACGAGCGATGTGCTGAACGCGCGCACCTTCGCGAAGCTCGCCCACGGCGCGTATCTGATCAACGTGGCGCGCGGCGGCCATCTGGTCGAACAGGATTTGCTCGACGCGCTCGAGAGCGGGCAGCTCACCGCCGCCACGCTCGACGTGTTCCGCGAGGAACCATTGCCACCGGATCATCTGTTCTGGCAAGAGCCGCGCATCACGATCACGCCGCACGTGTCCGCGCTGACGTTGCGCGAAGAAAGCGTCGCCCAGGTCGCGCGGAAGATCACCGCGCTCGTGCGCGGCGACACGGTCAGCGGCGTGGTGAATATCGAACGTGGATACTGAACCCATCGAATCCCATTGAAGGAGCGCCGCCACGCGCGGCGTCGACATAGGAGACACATCATGGCCCTCCCCCAGCAAGTGAAAATCGTCGAAGTCGGTCCGCGTGACGGACTGCAGAACGAAAAAGAGTTCGTCCCTACCGCGACCAAGATCGAGTTGATCAACCGTTTGTCGGCCGCGGGCTTCCGCAACGTCGAGGCCGCTTCGTTCGTGTCGCCGAAATGGGTGCCGCAGATGGCCGACGGCGCCGACGTGATGGCCGGCATCGAACGGCGTCCCGGCACGATCTACTCGGTGCTGACACCGAACCTGCGCGGTTTCGAGGGCGCGCTCGCCGCGCGTGCCGACGAGATCGTGATCTTCGGCGCGGCCAGCGAAGCGTTTTCGCAGAAGAACATCAACTGCAGCATCGCGGAAAGCATCGACCGGTTCGCGCCTGTCGCGCAGGCGGCGAAGGAACACGGCCTGCGGATTCGCGGCAGCGTGTCGTGCGCGTTGGGCTGTCCGTATCAGGGCGAAGTGCCGGTCGCGTCGGTAGTGGATGTGGTCCAGCGTTTCGCGGCGCTCGGCTGCGACGAGATCGATATCGCCGACACGATCGGCGTCGGCACGCCGAAGCGCACGCGAGAAGTGTTCGAGGCGGTCACCCGGGTATTTCCGCGCGAGCGTCTATCCGGCCACTTCCACGACACTTATGGTCAGGCGCTCGCCAACATCTACGCGGCGTTGCAGGAAGGTATCGAGATCTATCACGCGTCGGTGGCGGGCCTCGGCGGCTGTCCGTATGCGAAGGGCGCGACCGGCAACGTTGCGACCGAAGACGTGCTGTATCTGATGAACGGCCTCGGCATCGAGACCGGCATCGACCTCGCGCAAGTCGTGGCGATCGGCGATTTCATCTCGACGTCCATCGGTAAGCCCAATGTCTCGCGCGCCGGTAAAGCGCTGCTCGCCAAAGCGCGCAGCGAAGCGGCCAACTGCGTCTGACGTTGGCTCGACGCGTTGGCTGAACACTCATGCAATCAATCAGGACCTGAAACGATGACGGACCACGCTTCTCTCGAATCCGACGATCTCACCGCGCTGCCCGACTCGGCACGCCGCGTCGCGCTGCTGCTGCGCGAACGCGGTCACGCGGGCCGGATCGTGATGCTGCCGGAAACCGGCAAGACCTCCGCCGAAGCCGCGGCAGGCCTCGGCTGCTCGGTCGCGCAGATCGCCAAGTCGATCCTGTTTCGCCGCCGGGAAGACGACGTGCCGGTATTGGTGATCGCGAGCGGCGCGAATCGCGTCGACGAAAAGAAGGTCGCCGCGCAGGTCGGCGACATCGGCCGGGCGGACGCGAAGTTCGTCCGCGAAAAAACCGGCTATGCGATCGGCGGTGTTTGTCCGATCGGTCATGCGACCGAGCCGGTCACGCTGATCGACGCGGATCTGCTCGAACTAGACAGTCTGTGGGCTGCCGCGGGTCATCCGCATGCGGTGTTCAATCTGACGGCGCAGGAACTGATCGCGCTGACGGGCGCGCCGGTGATCGACGTGGCGCTGCGCGAGACGGCGTGACGCGATGACGATGATGACAGCAGGTCCCGATAACGAAGACCACCACGCCGTGCCGTCGCCATGCATCAACGTATGCAGGATGGACGCGTCGACCGGCTGGTGCGAAGGATGCCTGCGCACCATCGACGAAATCGCCGGCTGGTCTTTGTTCGACGACGACGCGAAGCGCGCGGTCTGGGACGCGATCGAGGCGCGCCACGCGGAGTTCGTCGCGAGCCAGCCGAAGGTGCGGCGATGAACGCCGCACCACGCATCGTCACGGTTGGAGAGACGTTTAGTTCGACGTTGGCGCTATCGGCGGAGTCGGTGAAATCGTTCGCTGCGCTCGTCAACGACTACAACCCGCTGCATCACGATGAAGCGTATGCCGCGCAAAGCCGCTTCGGCGGCCTGATCGCGTCCGGCACGCAACCGACCGCGCATTTCATGGCGCTGCTCGCGACGCATTACTCGACCTACGCGCAACCGCTCGGTCTGGAGTTCGATATCAAGCTGAAGAAAGCCGTCCATGCGCACGACACGCTCACGATCACCTGGCGCGTGAAGCATGCTTACTGGAAGCCGAGCCTGAACGGCGATCTGACGCATCTCGAAGGCTCGGTCGTGAATCAGCGTGGCGAGACCATGCTGGTCGGCTCGTCGACGATTCTCGTGATGCCGAAACCCGAAGCGTCCGCGAATGCGGATGCTGAGGCTAACGCAGCGCCCAACTCGCCATGATCGCGCTGCCGGAATCGATTCGGGTTTTCGAGCGCGGCTGGCTCTCGTCGAACAACGTGCTGCTGGTGGACGACGCCTGCGCCGCGCTCGTCGATACCGGCTATGCCACGCACGCGCCGCAAACGCTCGCCTTGGTGCGGCAAGCACTCGGCGCGCGGCCGCTCGATCTGATCGTCAACACGCATCTGCATTCGGATCACTGCGGCGGCAACGCGTTTTTGCAGGCGACGTGGCCGTGCCGCACCGTCATTCCGGCCTCGGAAGCCGGCGCTGTGCAGGAGTGGGACGAAGCGCGCCTGACGTTTCGCGCCACCGGCCAGACCTGCGAGCGCTTCACCTTCACCGGGACGATCGCGCCCGGCGCGCAGTTGCGGCTCGGCGCGCTCGACTGGGACGTGCTCGGCGCACCCGGCCACGATCCGCATTCGCTGATGCTGTACTGCGCGAGCGAACGCATCCTGATCAGCGCGGACGCGCTCTGGGAAAACGGTTTCGGTGTGATCTTTCCCGAGCTGGAAGGCGAAAGCGGTTTCGCCGAGGAGCAAGCCGTGCTGGAAGCCATTGCCAGGCTCGACGTGCGCCTCGTGATCCCCGGCCATGGCTCACCCTTCACGAATGTCGAACAGGCGCTTGAACGCGCGTTTTCGCGTGTTGCGTGGCTGCGCGCCGATCCGGCACGCAATGCAAAGAATGCGCTGAAGGTGCTGATCGTGTTCAAGCTGCTCGAAGTCCGTGCAATGGGCTTCGACACGCTACTGCAAATGCTCGACGACGCCAGTGTGATGCGCGCCGCCGCGTCGATGCTCAAGCCGCGCGACGAATGGCCCGCGCTGGTGCGAGGGATCGTCGAAGAGCTGGCGGGGAAGAATGGACCGCTGGAAGTGGATGGAGCGAGCATCGTCGCGCGTGCGGCCTGACGCGCCGCCGCTGACACAGGCACGCTAGATACCGTCGCTACAAAAAGAAAGCCGCTCGACCATTACAGGCGAGCGGCGGAAATTCTGTCGGACGTGATCAGCGTCAAGACGCATGATACGCGTGCCTGTTTTTTGACCGCATCGGTGATTTCCCTACAGAAGTTTGACGCCTGCTTTTAAAGCCGCATACACGTCACGTGACGAGGCCCCGCGGTCGCGTATCTTTCGAATCATTAGTCCGCGGATATGAACAATCTGCGCATCCGATTACTCTGGAATCCGTAGCATTGTGATTGATCGCAACGGCGCGACGCCCGTCAGGTCGACGACAGGCGCTTTTGCGGCACGATCCGCCAGCCGAGATTGACGCCGGCCGCGGCAACCAGAATCAGCACTGCGCCGAGCACCTGAATCCACGCGAGCGTTTGTCCGAACGCAACCCGGTCGACGATGATCGCCACCACCGGATAGATGAACGAGAGCGCGCCAGTCATCGAAGTCGGCAGCTTCTGGATCGCGCCGTACAGCAGCACGTACATGAGGCCGGTATTGACGATGCCGAGCACGATCAGTTCGAGCCATTGCACGCCGGTTGTGGGCAACGCGTCGAAGCGCACGAACGGCGCGAGCATCAGCACGCCGAGCGACACCTGGATCAACGCGATCAGATGCGGCGGCGTGCCCTTGAGCCGCTTCGTAATGATCGACGACACCGCATACATCGCCGCCGCGCCCACCGCGTACGCGACGCCGACCAGATATTGCCCCGGCACCGCCAACACCGCCGGCTCGACCTTCACGACGAACACGAGACCGATGAACGCGACCACCAGCCAGGCCACCGTCGACGCGCTGATGCGCTCGCGGAACACCAACGCGCCCAGCGCCACCAGCATGAACGGCTGTGTGTTGTAGACGGCCGTCGCCATCGAGATCGACGCGCGCGAATACGCGGCGAACAGCAACACCCAGTTGATGACGATCGCCGCGCCGCCGAGCAACGCGAGGCCGAGCATCTTCCACGAGAAGAGCCGGCGCCGGAACAGCCCCAGCACGGCGCACACGAGCGCGAGCGTCGCACCGCCGAAAATGCAGCGGAAGAACACCACATTGAACGGGCTTTGCTGCGACGACACCACCAGCCAGCCGATGGTGCCGGACATCAGCATCGCCATGGTCATTTCCGCGGCTCCGCGGCGGATTTCATTTGACGCCATGATTCGATCCTCGATTGATCCCTGCATGACGAGCAGTGTAATTAATCCGATCGTCCAAATACATGGCTAAACTTAAGTGTTCACGCGGTGCAGCCTAATAATCGAAGGCCGTCATGACCAAACGACTTACTCCTCCAACGCCCGCCCTGCTCGACGATACGGACCGGGCGCTTCTCGCCGCGCTCGCGGAAGACGCGCGTCAGCCGGTCAGCGAACTGGCGCGTCAGGTCGGCCTGTCGGCGCCGAGCACGGCGGAGCGCGTGCGCAGGCTCGAAGCGCAAGGCGTGATCGAGCGCTTCACGGTGCAGATCGATCCGCGAGCGCTCGGCTACACGCTGCAGGCCATCGTGCGCGTGAAGCCGTTGCCCGGTCAGTTGCATCTGGTGGAAGAGGTGATCCGGCGGATTCCGGAGTTCGTCGAATGCGACAAGGTGACGGGCGACGATTGCTTCATCTGCCGCCTGTATCTCCATTCGATCGAACAGCTCGACGAAATTCTGTCGAAAGTCACTGAGCGCGCGGAAACCAGCACCGCGATCGTCAAGTCGACGCCGGTCGCGCGCCGCTTGCCGCCGCTCGGTTGAGCTACGCGCGGGCGCGGCTTCGCGTATGAGCAAACCGGAACGGACGGAAAGGCCTACTGTTCGACCGCTTCAAAGAAAGACAGCATTTCGGCGACCAGTTCGTCCGACGCTTCTTCAGGTATGTAGTGGCCGCAAGACAGCGCGCGGCCACTCACGTCACGCGCCACATGACGCCATTCCGCCAGCGCGTCGAAGCACTTCTCGATCACGCCCTTGTCGCCCCACAGCACGCGCAGCGGACAGCCGATCTTGTGACCGCGCTCGATGTCGGCACGATCGTGTTCCAGGTCGATGCTCGCCGACGCGCGGTAGTCCTCGCACATCGCGTGCACCGCGCCCGGTTGCGCGAGGGCCGAGCGATAGGCGTCGAGCGCGGCGGGCTCGAACGGCGCCAGGCCCGCGTGACGGCTGCCCATCACCGCGTCGACATACGCAACCGGGTTCGCGCCGATCAGCGTCTCGGGCAGCGGCTCCGGCTGGATCAGGAAGAACCAGTGGAAGTAGTGCGTCGCGAAGGTGCGGTCGGTGGCCTCATACATGGCGAGCGTCGGCGCGATGTCGAGCAGCATCAGACGCTCGACGGCATCAGCATGATCGAGCGCCATGCGATGCGCGACGCGCGCGCCGCGATCGTGCGCGCACACGAGAAAACGTTCGAAGCCGAAATGGCGCATCACGGCGACCTGATCGGCCGCCATCACGCGCTTGGAATACGGCGTATGCGCGGCGTCGCTCGGCGGCTTGCCCGATGCGCCGTAGCCGCGCAAGTCAGTGGCGATCACCGTGAAATGCTGCGCCAGTTGCGCGGCGCACTTTTGCCAGATCAGATGCGACTGCGGATGACCGTGCAGCAACAGAAGAGGCGGCCCCGCCCCGCCCTTCACTCCGAAAATATCGACATCGCCCACGGCGACGCGAAAGGGCGTGAAATCCTCGAAGGCCATGACGTCTCTCTCGTGATTTTGGAGTCCCTGCATTGTAAAAGCCCAATGTGTCCACGCGAGGTGGGATAGCCCACGCAAACATAGAACCTGAACACTCCTTCCAACTGTTCCAAACGACCCAATCGAACGCGTACGCCGCGCTTCGCCTATAATCGAACGACCGTTCTTAAATTTTCGGATGGCTGCGGCTGGCAAAAGCGCTGCAAGCCATGTGCCGCTAAACTCAGTCATCGCCGGCGCGCAACGACGCACCGGCTCGCTTAAATCAGGAGACTCGCACTATGGCATTGCCCGCCGTCCTGCAAAAACTTGCGCTGCCCGTCGTCGCTTCGCCGATGTTCATCGTCAGCTACCCCGAACTTGTGTTGGCTCAATGTAAGGCCGGGATCGTCGGCTCGTTCCCGGCGCTGAATGCCCGCCCGGCCGAACTGCTCGATGAATGGCTCACGCAGATTCAGGCGCAGCTCGCGGAGCACAAGGCGGCCAACCCCGAGGCGGTCACCGGGCCGATCGCCGTCAACCAGATCGTCCATCAGTCGAATACGCGGCTCGAACACGACGTGCGCGTGTGCGTCGAACACAAGGTGCCGATTTTCATCACGAGCCTGCGGGCGCCGGCGCGGGAAATCGTCGATGCGGTGCATAGCTACGGCGGCATCGTGCTGCATGACGTGATCAACCTGCGTCATGCGCAAAAGGCGCTGGAAGCAGGCGTCGACGGACTGATCCTGGTGGCGTCCGGCGCGGGCGGCCATGCCGGCACGACCTCGCCCTTCGCGCTGGTCGGCGAAGTGCGGCGCATGTTCGACGGCCCGATCGTGCTGTCGGGCTCGATCGCCAACGGCGGCTCGATTCTCGCGGCGCAGGCCATGGGCGCGGACCTCGCCTATATGGGCACGCGCTTCATCGCGACCAAGGAAGCTCACGCTGTCGACAGCTACAAACAGGCGATCGTCAACTCCACGGCGTCGGACATCATCTACACGAACCTGTTCACCGGCGTGCATGGCAACTACATTCGCGAAAGTATCCTGAACGCGGGGCTGGACCCGGACGCGCTGCCGGAATCGGACAAGACCAAGATGAACTTCGGCAGCGACAAGGCGAAGGCGTGGAAAGACATCTGGGGCGCAGGCCAGGGCGTCGGCCTGATGGACGACGTGCCGAGCGTGAGCGAGCTGGTGCGGCGTTTGACGAAGGAATATGACGATGCGAAGGCGCGGCTGGGCATCGCGCGCTGAGCATCATGTTGGAGCGCCTCGGGTGAGGTGCCTGGGTTAAGCGGTTTCGTATGCTGCGGCTTGGCTCCACGCCAGGCCGCAGCAGCGATCGCCACGCAGCAGGGCTTACATATTGCGGCGGTACTGTCCGCCCACTTCAAACAACGCATGCGTGATCTGCCCGAGCGAGCAGACACGCACGACGTCCATCAGCACCGCGAAGACGTTTTCATCGTCGATCACCGCGCGCTTCAGGCGTTCGAGCGCGGCGGGCGCCGCGTCGCGATGCTGCGCCTGGAACGCGCGCAGACGTTGCAACTGACCTTGCTTTTCATCGTCGGTGGAACGGGCCAGCGCGATCGGCTGCGGCGCCTCGTGCGGATGCGCGCTCAAAAACGTATTCACGCCGACGATCGGATACGAGCCGTCATGCTTGCGATGCTCGTACAGCATCGACTCGTCCTGGATGCGCCCGCGCTGATAGCCGGTTTCCATCGCGCCGAGCACGCCGCCGCGCTCGGTCAGCCGGTCGAATTCGGCGAGCACCGCCGCTTCCACCAAATCGGTCAGTTCCTCGATCACGAAGCTGCCCTGGTTCGGATTCTGATTCTTCGCAAGCCCCCATTCACGGTTGATGATCAACTGGATCGCCACTGCGCGGCGCACCGAATCCTCGGTGGGCGTGGTGATCGCTTCGTCGAAGGCGTTCGTGTGCAGCGAGTTGCAGTTGTCGTAGATCGCAATCAGCGCCTGCAACGTGGTGCGGATATCGTTGAAGTCGATCTCCTGCGCGTGCAGGCTGCGGCCCGAAGTCTGCACGTGATACTTGAGCTTCTGGCTGCGTTCGTTCGCGCCGTAGCGCTCGCGCATGGCAACGGCCCAGATGCGTCGCGCGACGCGGCCCAGCACCGTGTACTCCGGGTCCATGCCGTTCGAAAAGAAGAACGACAGATTCGGTGCGAAGTCGTCGATCGACATGCCGCGGGCCAGATAGGCCTCGACATAGGTGAAGCCATTCGCGAGCGTGTAGGCAAGTTGCGAGATCGGGTTCGCGCCGGCTTCGGCAATGTGATAGCCGGAGATCGACACCGAATAGAAATTGCGCACGCCGTGCTCGACGAAGTACGCCTGAATATCGCCCATCACTTTCAGGCTGAATTCGGTCGAGAAGATGCAGGTGTTCTGGCCTTGGTCTTCCTTGAGGATGTCGGCCTGCACGGTGCCGCGCACGTTTTCCAGCGCCGTGCGGCGCGTCGCGGCGAGTTCGTCGTCCGTGAGCGGGCGGCCTTGCTGCTGCGTCATGCGCGCAATCTGCTGATCGATCGCGACGTTGAAGAACATCGCGAGGATGGTCGGCGCGGGCCCGTTGATCGTCATCGAGACCGAGGTTTCCGGCGCGCAGAGGTCGAAGCCGTCGTAAAGCGTCTTCATGTCGTCGAGCGTCGCCACCGAGACGCCCGAATTGCCCACCTTGCCGTAGATGTCGGGGCGCTCGTCCGGTTCTTCGCCGTAGAGCGTGACCGAGTCGAAGGCGGTCGACAGACGTTTGGCCGGCATGCCTTCTGAGAGCAGCTTGAAGCGGCGGTTGGTGCGTTGCGGATCGCCTTCGCCGGCGAACATCCGCGTCGGGTCTTCGTTTTCGCGGCGGAATGGGAACACGCCCGCGGTGAAGGGAAAGTAGCCGGGCAAATTGTCGAGCATCAGCCAGCGCAGAATCTCGCCGTGGTCGACGAACTTCGGCAGGGAGACTTTGCGGACTTCGGAGCCGGACAGCGTCGTGACGGTGAGCGCGGTGTGGATCTCACGGTCGCGGATTCGGACGATGTGTTCGTCGCCTGAGTAAGCAGCGACGGTTTGCGGCCAGGCGTCCAGCAGGGCGCGCTCGCGTTCGCCGAGAGAGGTGGTGCGTTGGGTGATGAGAGCGTCGAGTTGCTGAAGCGACGGATTGGCGCCAGCGCCTTCTGTGTTTGCCGCTGAACCTGCAATTGAGTTCGCCGACGTGTTTGCGCCGGCGTCCGGGTTCGCAACCGCCCTTGCAGCCGCACCCGCTTCAGCCAGCATCCGACGCGCCTCGACAAGTTGCCAGCGCTCGCGCGCCACGCGCGCCTGCGCGTCGGCTCGCTCGCGATATGCATGGACCGTCTGCGCGATGTCCGCCAGATAGCGCACTCGCGTTGGCGGCACGATGGCGTTGCGGTCGCTCGAAAAGCGCAGACCTTCGGGCGCGGCCAGCCGGTCGCCGCCAGCGCGCAAGCCGTGCTTGCGCAGCGCCTCGGCGACGTGCCGGTAGAGCGCGGTCACGCCGTCGTCGTTAAAGCGCGAGGCGATCGTGCCGAACACCGGCATCGCTTCCGGCGCCTTCGCGAAGTCGCCGCGATTGCGCTGCACCTGCTTGGCGACGTCGCGCAACGCGTCCGGCGCGCCCTTGCGATCGAACTTGTTGATCGCGACGAAGCCGGCGAAGTCGAGCATGTCGATCTTCTCCAACTGGCTCGCTGCGCCGAACTCCGGCGTCATCACATACAGCGATTCGTCGACGAACGGCACGATCGCCGCATTGCCCTGGCCAATCCCGGATGTTTCGACGACGATCAGATCGAAGCCCGCCGCCTTGCACAGCATCAGCGCGTCGGGCAGCGAGTCGGAGATTTCGCTCGATGCCTCGCGCGTCGCCATCGAACGCATATACACGCGCGCGCCGCCGCCCCAGTCGCCGATGGCGTTCATGCGGATGCGGTCGCCCAGCAGCGCGCCGCCGGACTTGCGGCGCGATGGGTCAATGGCGAGCACGGCGATGGTGAGAGCGTCGCCGTAGTCGAGGCGAAAGCGCCGGATCAGTTCGTCGGTGAGCGAGGATTTGCCGGCGCCGCCGGTTCCGGTGATGCCAAGGATGGGGGTTGTGGTTGCTTTGGCTTGCGCGGACAGTTTTTCACGGGCGGATGCGTCGATAGCGCCTGCTTCGAAGGCGCTGATGAGTTGCGCAAGGCGGCGGAAGGTGAGGGATGCTGGGTCGGCCGCGTTAGCCGTGTCGGCAATGCTGGGCGCGTTGGCGACGTCGGCGGCGCTGACGCGCGCGCCTTCGGCGCAGCGCGCGATCATATCGTCGATCATGCCTTGCAGACCCAGCCGCTGCCCGTCCTGCGGCGAATAGATCTTCTCGACGCCGTAACGCTCGAGTTCCGCAATTTCCTCAGGGACGATCACCCCACCGCCTCCACCGAACACCTTGATGCGCTCGCCGCCACGCGTTCGCAGCAAGTCGACCAGATAGCGGAAGTATTCGTTATGGCCGCCCTGGTAGCTGGACACGGCGACGCCATCGGCGTCCTCGTGCAGCGCGGCGGTGGCGACTTCATCGACGGAGCGGTTGTGGCCGAGGTGAATCACCTCGACACCGCTCGCCTGCAGAATGCGCCGCATGATGTTGATCGACGCATCGTGGCCATCGAACAAAGCGGCCGCCGTGACAAAGCGCAGGCGCCGGCCCGCGGGCAGCTTGTGGCTGCCGGCGCGCTGCGGCGTGGACAGATCGGTCATGTCTCCCCCAGATCGTTCGCGTATGGGTGTTGCCAACCAGTATAGCGAAACGGGTCGAGACGCCTCGGCGGCCTGGGCGGCCTAGCGCACCGCCAACGCCTTGATCTGTTCGAGCGACGGCCACAGCGACTCGTTCGCGAACCGCTCGGCGAGAAAGTCGACGAACGAGCGCACCTTGGCCGACAGATGCCGGCGGCTCGCATAGACCACGTGAATAGGCAGTTCGCGCGGCGGCACGTCGTCCACCAGCAGCGGCACGAGACGCCCCGCGGCCAGATCGTCGCCGATCACTTCGGTGCCGAGCATCGCGATGCCCGCGCCTTGCAGCACGATCACGCGCTGCGCTTCCAGATGATTGACGATCAGATTGCCCGTCAGACGCACGCGCGGCGAGGCATCGCCGGTCGCGGGCGCGATTTCGAGCGCCGACACGCCCGCGTATTGCAGATAGTTGTGGCGCGCCAGATCGGCGACCGTCTTCGGCGTGCCGTGCCGCTTCAAATACGCCGGCGACGCGCACAGCACGAGGTGCGCGGTCGCGATCTGCCGCGCGATCAATGAAGAAGACTTCAGCCCGCTCGGTGAAGCGCGGATCGCGACATCGAAACCCTCGTCGATCAGTTCGACCACGCGGTCCGACAAGGTCATATCGACGATGACCTGCGGATATTGCGCGGCGTAGTCGGCCACCGCGGCCATCACGTGGCTCAGGCCGAACGCCGACAGCGACGACACCCGCAAGCGTCCCTGCGGCACGACGCTCGCCGCGCCGACCACCTGCTCGGCCTCCTCGAGTTCGGTGAGCACCTGGCTCAGACGCTCGTAGTACTCGCGGCCCGCCTCGGTCGGCGCGACCCGCCGCGTGGTGCGGTTCAACAGACGCGCGCCGAGTTGCTGTTCGAGGTGCATCACGTGCTTGCTCGCCATGGCCGCCGACATCTCCATCCGTTCGGCCGCGCCGACAAAGCTGCCGACTTCGACCACGTGGCGGAACACTTTCATGCTGACGAGGGTATCCATCTCAATCGCTCGCTTCAGGAATCAATCGGCGTCATTTTGCCGGGTTTATCAAAGACTGGTCGGCAAAACGCTTCCCAACGAATGAATACAGCGGCGCAAAAGCAAAAAAACCCGCCTTCCGAAGAAAGCGGGCTTGGAGATCAAGCTGATGCGGCCAGTGCGCGAAGCCTGCGGGCAGGCGTCGCGCGGCGCGGCCGGGACGCTTAGAACTTGGCGCGCAGGCCGACGCCGTAGGTGTTGCCGCTCGACATGCTGGAGATGTGGTCGTACATGTAGGCCGCGTAGATGTCCGTGCGCTTCGACAGCGGATAGTCGTAGCCGATCGAGGCCGTCTGACGGGTTTGGTCGAACCCGCCGCCGTCGCGCGAGTAGGCGTACGACGCCATCACCGAGCCCGGGCCGAACGGCACCGTCGCGCCGCCTTGCGCCGTGTTCACGTGCCAGCTCGTGACCTGCTGGTCGTTGTACGTGTACATGTACTGGCCGAAGAACTTCACGAACTTCAGGTCGTACGACACGCCGAGTTGCGCGACGCTCTGGCTCTTCAGGCCGGGCACGCCCGACGTGCTGAAGCTGCCGAGGTCGCTCGGCACGTTGTTGAAGTTCACGTACTGATACACCACCGTGGCCGCGAACGGGCCGTGGAAGTACAGCACCTGGCCGCTCCACTTCTTCGCGCCGTTCTCGGTCGTGTTGCCGAGCGCGTACATGGCCGTCGCCGACAGGCCGTTGAAGTTCGGCGACGAGTACGACACCGCGTTGCTCCAACCGGAGTCGCCCGTCACACCCTGATCCGTCGAGTAGGTCGGGAACGTGCCGAGGCCGAGGTACGTGTGCCAGACCATCGGCGAGAACTGGTACGAGTCGACGAACGGGTTGAACAGAATCGTCGACACGAACAGCGGCGTCGTCAGACGGCCTGCCGTCACCGTGCCGTAGGGCGATTCGATACCGACGTACGCGTTACGCGAAAACATCGTGTCGCCCGTGAAGCGGCCGTACTGGCCGTTTTGCGCCAGGAAGAACCCTTCCAGCGCGAAGATCGCCCTGTAGCCGTTGCCCAGATCCTCCGCCCCTTTCAAGCCCCAGTACGAAGTCGACATGCCGCCGCCCGCGACCTGCACCGCAGTCTTGCCGCCCGGGAATTTCTGCGCACCGACCCATTCGTCGACCTGACCGTAGAGTTGCACGCTCGATTGCGCAAAAGCAGACGATGCACTGGCCAGCAAAACGGCACACGCGGTTGCCTTGAGGGTGGTCTTCAGCGCACTGCTGATGCTTGTTTTCATGGGTTCTCCTGTCTTTGTCAAAAAGGGTGTGGCTGTGCGAAAGGGGGAGCTCGCGCGAATCATTGTTGTTGTCCGTTCGATCATCGAGCCAATCTGGGCGGGACCATCTTTGCGGACCATTTTTATAAACAAAAATATCGTGGGTTATTGCGGGTATATCGGTCTGATTAGTTTTGTCGCTTATCGGCCTGATAAACCCTTGGCCGACAGCGCGCTCGCCGTGCCGCCGCAAATTTTGCGGCGCCGCGCAAAGCGTTACTCACATTGCGGCCGACGGGTTGATAACGCCTTAAATGACACGCGGATGACGCACCGCCGCAGAAACGACCAAATTTGACGATGGGAGAGGGTCTGCTGCCGAGTGTTTTCAAAAAAGTGTGGCGTCGAAACGTCACATTGATAGCGGGCTTTGGGACGACGTTATGGCGGAAGGCCGCTGTCAAGCGGTTTGAAAGGCAGGAGCAGCGATCGGCGGAACCGGAGCGATGAGAATTTGGGAGGACGAAATGGCAGAGATGCCGCGGACCCGGTTCGGGATGATGCAGGCGTGAAGGCGGAGTCAGATACCCGAATGGCCGGCACTCGAACAATGTCGAAGCGGCATTGGGAAGTCAGCGAAGGGAGACAGAAGTAGATGTGTGCGTGCGCTGTCTGGACACAGACTAAACGGCAAACACTGGTTGCTCACGCAACGAACGCAACGCATAGTCCACGAAGCACGAACGCCTAGTTCCGGTAAGGCGAGCCTTCCGACTGACGCGGATCATCGGACTGACGCTGTATGCCGCGCGATGAACCACGCTCCTCGTTGTAGCGGGCGACGTCGGCGCGAATCGAGCCGGCGCGAACCGGCGCATTGGCCGGTGGCCGAGGCACCGTGCGCGACTCGGCACTAACCGGCGTAATGGCGCCGGCGTACTGCATGCCGCCGCGGCCGTCGCCGGCGTATCCAGCCGGTCCGGTGACACGACGCATGCCCGGCTTGTAGACGTCATAGCCGTCGGCGTAACTTCCGCCTGCGAAATTCGCTCCGCCACGCGCCGGGCGCGCGCTGCGATCGACCATCGTATTGCGGGCCGGTGCTGCTGCGCCGTAGGAGCGGTCACCGTTATGCATTTCGCCACGCACAGCGTGATTCGCTCCGGCATGCGAATAGCCGCCACCACCGCCGTGCGGCATGCCTGGCGCTTTCGCATAGGCGAACGAGCACAGCGCAGCGATGACCGCGCCCAACGCCCAGTGCCTCGTTCTCGACAACCCGTCCACCCAGTGACTCACATGCCCGAAGACTTGCCTGAAGACCACCGTTCGAGCTGCGGTGGACTTGTTTTGGGACTGGCACGAGCGCTGCGACGATATCGCGGCGCGGAGCATCCCGATGGCCTTTGAACCGTAATTTATGGGTGCCGGCAAAGGGTGTCGAGCCAAAAAGTGTTAGGCCTCGGACGCGGATGTAACACCTTGTTACTGCGACGTTTTTCTACGACAGAGTCCTTGCGCGAAAACCCTGAAACCGCTTGCTTTCAAGGACTTGGAGGGACAACTTACGAGCTCTTGCGTATGACGAAACGCAGCCGCATTTTCACCTCAAATGTCAAAACTGCATGGACCAAACAGATCACGTCGCCAATACTGAAAACCTGGTCGCCGCGCCGTCCAAATTTTCCGGGGCGCGTCTTTCGATGCGCAGCCCTCATTAATCGATTCGGTAAATGAATTTGCATATTTAATCAAAAATCATCAACAATAGCTCTTTCCCATAGGCTGGGACGGCGCCTTCAGGCGCGCGTCCCGCGCGCTTTTCCGCGTTACCGATTCGAGATTCCGACATGGCTCGCCCGAAACTGCTTCCCGACAACTTCACCTTATGCCTCGTCAGCACCGTGATCCTTGCCAGCTTGCTGCCGGTTCATGGGCAGGCCGCTGTCGGGTTCAACTGGGTGACCAACGTGGCGGTCGGCCTGCTGTTTTTCCTGCACGGCGCCAAGCTCTCACGCGAAGCGATCATTGCGGGCGCGACGCATTGGCGCCTGCATCTGGTGGTGCTTCTCAGCACGTTCGCGCTCTTTCCGCTGCTCGGCCTCGCGCTTAAACCGCTCCTTTCGCCACTTGTCACGCCGGCGCTCTATGCGGGGGTCCTCTTCCTCTGCACGCTGCCGTCTACGGTTCAGTCGTCGATCGCGTTTACGTCCATCGCCAAAGGCAACGTGCCGGCTGCGGTGTGCAGCGCGTCCGCCTCGAGCCTGCTCGGCATCTTCATCACGCCCGCGCTCGTCAGCTTCGTCGTCACCAATCAGGCGGCTGGCGGCGGCGCTTCGCCGTGGCATACGGTGGGCAACATCGTGCTGCAACTGCTGGTGCCGTTCGTGGCCGGCCAGTTGCTGCGGCCGCTGATCGGCAAATGGATCGAGCGCAATCGCGGCGTGCTCAAGTTTGTCGACCAAGGCTCGATCCTGCTGGTGGTGTACGGCGCGTTCAGCGAGGCCGTCAATGAAGGGCTGTGGCACCAGATTCCGCTCTCTGCGCTCGGCGGCCTGCTGCTGCTGTGCGTCGTGCTGCTCGCCCTGGCCCTGGCCGTGACGATGTTCGTCAGCAAGCGGCTCGGCTTTAGCCGTGCGGATCAAATCACCATCATCTTTTGCGGTTCGAAGAAGAGCCTTGCCGCCGGCGTGCCGATGGCCAAGGTGATTTTCGCCTCGCATGCGGTGGGCGCCGTAGTCTTGCCGCTGATGCTGTTCCACCAGATCCAGCTGATGGTGTGCGCCGCGCTCGCGCAGCGCTGGGGCGCGCGCGACATGAGTGGCGAGACTCACGCCGCCTCGCGCGAGCGGACCGCCGCCGCCGTCGCGCGCCGGTGAATACGCGCGCAATGCAAACAGGACATTCATAAGCGCCCTCCCTGAGCGTCATTTGAAGAAAGCCGCCTCGCGCGGCTTTTTTGTTATTTCACGCGCAAACGCCGCCGCTGTCGCCTCGGCCAGATGGCATAGGCCAATTCCTGGCAACGCGGAACCCGCCTTCAGAATGATTCGATCGAACACAAGCGAGCGCACCATCCCAGTGCAACGGTTCACTAAAAGTTCACTTAATTCCAGGCAACCCGGGCCGATAAGCCGAAGGTCGATCGCTACGCCTACCTGCCATGCACCCTCGCTCGCCCTCCCGATCCGCCGCGCCGCGCATCGAGGAGTTGATCGCCCGGCGTGATCTGTCCGCCGTGTTCCAGCCGATCATCGATTTCGAAGACGGCGCGATTCTCGGCTACGAAGGTCTGATCCGCGGCCCGGCCGGCACGTCGCTCGAAGCGCCGTTCGCCCTGTTTTCGCAAGCGCTCGCCGAGGGCTGCACGATCGAGCTCGAACGCGCCGCCGCGCGCACTTGCATCGAAGCGTTCGCGCAGCTCGACTTCGACGGCAAGCTGTTCCTCAATTTCAGCGCGGGCGCGATGCGCCAGTTGGCCGAGGCGCGCGACGACACACTCGCGCTGCTGCGCCATCGCGGCGTCGATCCGCAGCGGATCGTGATCGAGTTGACCGAGCAAAGCACGATTCTGGATGTCGGCAGTTTCCTGCCGGTGATCTCGACTCTGCGCACGGCCGGCGCGCAATTCGCGCTCGACGATTACGGCACCGCGAACGCCAGCATGAACTTGTGGGTGCGGCTGCAACCGGACGTCGTGAAGATCGACCGCTTTTTCATTCACGACATTGCCTGCGATCCGCTCAAGTTCGAGGCCGTGCGCGCGATGCAGCACTTCGCCAGCGCAAGCGGCGCGCGGCTCGTGGCCGAGGGCATCGAAAACGAAGCCGATCTGATCGTGGTGCGCGACATGGGGATCGGCTGCGGACAGGGTTTTTTCTTCGGCCGTCCGCACGCGCAGCCGGCTCGCCAGGTGACCGACGACGCCCGCGACGCACTGCGCGCCGGCCACATCGCTGTGTTCCCGGAGACCACGCGCGCCGTGAGCAGTGCGTCGCCTTCGGGCGGCATGGCCTCAGAAAAGATGCTGGTGCACGCGCCCGCGCTGCCGCGCCACGCGACCAACAACGACGTGCTCGAACTGTTCAACCGCTTGCCCGACCTGCATGCGGTCGCAGTGGTCGAGCAGGACGAGCCGGTCGCGCTGATCAACCGCCGCAGCTTCATGGACCGCTACGCACTGCCGTATCACCGCGAGCTGTTCGGCAAGCGCCCTTGCCTGCTGTTCGCCAATGCGTCGCCGGTCATCATCGAGAAATCGATGACGGTCGAGCAGATGGCCAAGCTCCTCGCGAGCGACGACCAGCGTTATCTCGCCGACGGCTTCGTCATCACCGACAACGGCAAGTATGTCGGCCTCGGCACCGGCGAGAAGCTCGTGCGCGCGGTGACCGAGGTGCGCATCGAAGCCGCGCGCTACGCGAACCCGCTGACCTTCCTGCCGGGCAACATTCCGATCAGTTCGCACATTGCCCGGCTGCTCGGCAACGACGCCGGTTTCTACGCGTGCTACGTCGACCTGAACCACTTCAAGCCGTTCAACGACCAGTACGGCTACTGGCAAGGTGACGAAGTACTGAAATTCGCCGCCGTCGTACTCGCCGACGTGTGCGACCCAACCCGTGACTTCCTCGGGCACGTGGGCGGCGACGACTTCCTGATCCTATTCCAGAGCGACGACTGGCGCGATCGCGTGCTGCGCGCGATCCACGTGTTCAACGAGGGCGCGCAGCGGTTTTATGCGCCGACCGATCGGCTCGCCGGCGGCATCCACGGTGAGGACCGGCGCGGCAATCCGACCTTCTTCGGTTTCGTGACGATGGCGATCGGCTGCGTGCGCGTCGAGCCCGCCGATGGCCCGTCGCTCTATAGCAGCGAGGAAATTGCGTCCGTCGCGGCGCTGGCCAAGCGGCGCGCGAAGCATGAGACAAGCGGTTTCGTGCTGATCGGCGCCGACGAAAGCGTGGCGTTGCTGCGCGGACAGGCCGAAGCCGCTCACGTTTCGCTGGAGTGAAGTGAGCGCGCGTCGTCGAGACTAAGCATCGGACATTGTTTAGCTAATTTTACTAAACAGCATATTCCGGGCCAACTCCAACGCCTACGGGTATTTCCCTGTGTCGAGCGGGTGTTTTTCGGGCGGTTGTAGCGCGGTTTTACTATACAATCGCCCGAACCCAAACACCGTGCGGCCGCCCTTGCGCGTCCGCTTCATTCGATGGCCACAACCATCCGCGACGTCGCCCGCGCGGCCAGCGTGTCGATCGGCACCGTCTCACGCGCATTGAAGAACCAGCCGGGCCTTTCCGAGGCCACCCGCGAGCGCGTCGTCGAAGCGGCGCGCAAGCTCGGCTATGACGCCGCCCAACTGCGCCCGCGTATTCGCCGTCTCACGTTTCTGCTGCACCGTCAGCACAACAATTTCGCCGTCAGCCCGTTCTTTTCGCACGTGCTGCACGGTGTGGAAGACGCCTGCCGCGAACGCGGCATCGTGCCGTCCGTGCTGACCGCCGGCCCCACTGAAGACGTGATCCAGCAGATGCGCCTGCACGCGCCCGACGCGGTGGCAATTGCCGGTTTCGTCGAACCGGAAACGCTAACCACGCTGGTGGCGATGCAGCGCCCACTCGTGCTGATCGACCTGTGGGCACCCGGCATGCGCTCGGTGAATCTCGACAACGCCGCGGGCGCCACGCTCGCCATGCGGCATCTGTTCGAGCAGCAGCGCAAGCGTGTCGCGTTCATCGGCGGCTCGCTCGCGCACTTCAGCATCGCGCAGCGCGCGCTCGGCTACCGGCGCGCGTTCTTCGAAGCGGGCTTGCTGTTCGACCCGTCGCTGGAAGTGACGATCGACGCCGGCCTCGACCCCGACAGCGGCGCCGCGCGTGCGATGCATCAGTTGCTCGATGCACCCGGCCCGCGCCCCGACGCCGTGTTTGCCTATAACGACGCCGCCGCGCTCGCCGCGCTGCGCGCGTGCCTCGCACGCGGACTGCGCGTGCCCGAGGACATTGCCATCATCGGTTTCGACGACATTCCCGCCGCCGCCCATGCCACGCCGCCGCTGTCGACCATTTCGGTCGACAAGGAAGCGCTCGGCCGGCGCGGCGTCGAGCTTCTGCTCGAAGACGCCCCTGCTGAACTGGAAGTCCGTTTGCCCGTCCATCTCATTGCCCGTGCCAGTACTTTGGTAAAAATGCCATGACGCAATCCGATCCGCTTCACCCTGCCAACGGTGCCACTCCGGCGCCGCCCGTCGAGAGCTTCCGCACACGCGACTTTCTGCTCGCGCATGTGCAGGACACGTTGCGCTTTTACGCACCGAACGTGTTCGATCCGAGCGGCGGCTTTTTCCATTTCTTCCGCGACGACGGTTCGGTCTACGACAAAACCACGCGGCATCTGGTGAGCAGCTGCCGCTACGTGTTCAACTACGCGATGGCGTATCGCCAGTTCGGCGACCCGCAGCATCTCGAATACGCGCGCCACGGCTTGCAGTTCCTGCGCGAAGCGCATTGGGACGCCCAGCACGAAGGCTATGACTGGGAGCTCGAATGGCACGACGGCAAGAAGCGCACGCTCGACGCGACGCGCCACTGCTACGGCCTCGCGTTCGTGCTGCTCGCCTATTCGCATGCGGCGATGGCCGGCATCGAGGAAGCGAAGCCGATGATCGGCGCGACCTTCGAACTGATGGAACATCGCTTCTGGGACGCCGCCGCGGGCCTCTATGCCGACGAAGCGTCGCCCGAGTGGCGGGTCAGCTCGTACCGTGGGCAAAACGCGAACATGCATACCACGGAGGCCCTGCTCGCCGCGCATGAAGCGACCGGCCATCTCGTCTATCTTGATCGCGCGGAACGGGTGGCGTCGAATATCACGCTGCGTCAGGCGAAGCTGTCGCAGGGTCTGGTGTGGGAGCACTTTCACGCGGACTGGTCGGTCGACTGGCACTATAACGAGGAGGACAGCTCGAACATCTTCCGCCCGTGGGGCTTCCAGCCGGGACACCAGACGGAATGGGCGAAGCTGCTGCTGATTCTCGAGCGCTTCCGTCCATTGCCGTGGCTGCTGCCGCGAGCGATCGAACTGTTCGACGCCGCCATGACGCACGCGTGGGACGAAGACCACGGCGGCCTCTACTACGGCTTCGGCCCCGACGGCACCGTGTGCGACCATGACAAGTATTTCTGGGTCCAGGCGGAAACCTTCGCCACGGCAGCGCTGCTCGGCAAGCGCACCGGCAACGAACGCTTCTGGGACTGGTACGACGAGATCTGGCGCTATAGCTGGGCGCATTTCGTCGATCACAAGTATGGCGCGTGGTACCGCATCCTCACGTGCGACAACCGCAAGTACAGCGACGAAAAGAGTCCGGCCGGCAAGACCGACTATCACACCATGGGCGCGTGCTACGAAGTACTGGCCCACGCGCTGCCCGACGGGGCGGCCGCTGCGCCCGAATCCGCGGAGCAAACAAAATGAGCAATCCCAGCGCGAACCACGAATTTCCCTTCTTCGTCTCAGCCGGCGACATCCTCACCGATCTCGTGCGCACCGGCACTTCGCAATGGCTCTCGCGTCCCGGCGGCGCCGGCTGGAACGTGGCGCGCTGCGTGGCGCGGCTCGGCCTGCCGACCGCGTGCGCCGGCTCGCTGGGCGTCGATAACTTCTCCGATGAGTTGTGGAACGCGAGCGTCGCGGCCGGGCTCGACATGCGCTTCATGCAGCGCGTCGAGCAGCCGCCCTTGCTGGCGATCGTGCATCAGACGCATCCGCCCGCGTACTTCTTCATGGGCGAGAACAGCGCCGATCTGGCCTTCGATCCGGCCCGCCTGCCGGCGGGTTGGATCGGTCAGGTGAAGTGGGCGCACTTCGGCTGCATCAGCCTCGTTCGCCAACCCATCGGCAACACGCTCGCCACTTTGGCGGCCGAGTTGCGTTCGCAAGGCGTGAAGATCAGCTTCGATCCGAACTATCGGAATCTGATGGAGCACGGCTACGAACCCACGCTGCGAAAAATGGCCGCGCTCGCCGATCTGATCAAGGTGTCGGACGAGGACTTGCGCCTGCTGTTCAAGACCGACGACGAGGCCGGCGCACTTGCGCAGTTGCGAGCCATGAATCCGGCCGCCACCGTGCTGGTGACGCGCGGACCGGAGACCGCCGTGCTGATCGACGGCGCTATGGTGAGCGAAGCGCGGCCGCCGCGCGTCGAGGTGGTCGATACGGTCGGTGCGGGCGACGCGTCGATCGGCGGCCTGCTATTCAGCCTGATGACTGCGCCGCAGCGGGCGTGGCCGGAGCACCTGGCGTTCGCGCTGGCCGCCGGCGCGGCCGCTTGCCGCCATGCCGGCGCGCACGCGCCGTCGCTCGATGAAGTCGTCGCGCTGCTGTAATTCTGTTGCCTTGTGCGGCGCGCATCGTCACCGGCATGGTGCGCCGCCAGGGCGGAGAACCGAAGCTCCGTCATCGTGCTAGGATGAAAAAACCCAAACCTTTGGAAGACGGAGAGACGCCATGGACGACATCACCTACACCAAAGGCATCTACACGGCTACGGCCTCGACCAGAGAAATAGAAAAAGATACCTGGCAAGGCGTAGTCACCCTCTCGCGCGACGAAGGCGACGCCACGGAAGATCAGGAAACCACGCTCTACGAAGTCGAAGCCACTTCGTCGACGCCGGAAGAAGCGCTCGAGGAAGCCAAAGCGCTCGCTCACCGCATCCTTGGGGAAATCGAACTCTAGGTAGAAAACCGGCGCCGAGCGTTTGTGTTCGCGTTGCGCCACCCTGAACCAACCGGCCGGAGGCGGTCATGGCTGAACAGCTCTTCCTCTACGGCGTGTATTCGATTCACGTCCGCCCACTCGAACTCAACGGCGCGCGCTGGGACGCGGAATACGAAATCCGCCATCGCGAGAAAGCCGTCAAATCGTGGACGACGGTGGGCGGCGACAACGGCTACGGCGACGAAACCGAAGCTGTCGCGGCAGCTCATCAGCAAGCCGTCGATGATATCGAACACGGCGCTGGCATTCCCAAGCCGCGAGCCTTCCCGTAAGTCCGAAGCGCGCGCACGCTGTGGCGCGCGTGCTTGATTGCGTGATTGCTTCAGTGCGCGGTACAAGCGCACCGTAAGGCCGTGTCGATATGCCTCGCTGAAACGCCGTGCATGCACGGCGAGCACACGGCAGCGGCACGCTTTCACGCGCCGCGCACCACGCCGAAAATCACCTTCCGCGGACGAAGCGGCGTGCTACGCTTTGGCCGTTTTCATTTCCACGAGCCCGCGATGGCGACTGAACCGTCAGACCGTCCTTCCGGCTTCGGCGACGCCGAAGCACGCGCACCCGCGCGCCGCTCGCGCGGCAGCCGCGAGTTGCGTCTGGACGATCGCGTGATCATCGCGCACGGCATGCCGACGCCGCTCTGGCAGGATCTCTATCACCGCGCTCTGGTGGTTCGGTGGCCGACGTTTTTCGTCTCGCTCGCAGTCCTGTTCGTGTTGCTCAACACGACGTTCGCCGAGCTCTATATGCTCGGCAATGCGCCGATCGCCAACCAGTTTCCAGCCGGTTTCGGCGGCGCGTTTTTCTTCAGCGTCGAAACGCTCGCGACGGTCGGATACGGCGACATGCATCCGCAAACCGTCTACGCGCACTGGATCGCCACGCTGGAAATTTTCGTCGGCATGTCCGGCATCGCGTTGGCGACGGGGTTGATCTTCGCGCGCTTTTCGCGCCCGCACGCCAAGATCATGTTCACGCGTTACGCGGTGATCCGGCCGCTCGACGGCCGCATGACGCTGATGGTGCGCTCGGCCAACGCGCGTCAGAACGTGATCGCCGAGGCCCGCGCAAGGCTGCGCATTCTGCGCCAGGAAACCACGGCCGAAGGTTATACGCTGCGCAAACTGTACGACCTCACGCTGGTGCGCGATCAACACCCGGTGTTCAAACTGGGCTGGACGGTGATGCACATCGTCGACGAAAACAGCCCGCTGTTCGGCGAAACCGCCGAAACGCTCAAGCGCCTCGACACCTCATTGATTCTTACCCTGGAAGGCGTCGACGAATCGACTTCGCAAACCATGCAGGCGCGCCACATGTGGTCGTGTGATCAGATCTACTGGCATCACCGTTTCGTGGACATCATGAGCGAGCGAGACGGCGTGAGTCATATCGATTACGCGCTGTTCGACGAAATCGTGCCGCTCGACGATACGCCCGTCGCGGCCGCCAAGGCAACGGCGCCGGCACCGTAAGCCGTTCGAAAAACGCACCAGGGCATACCCGCATCCGGCCGTTGCGTGGGAGATCCATCTCAAAACGCCACTAAAACGCGTGGCTCGTCGCGCCTATTCGCGAGCGGCCGGTCAAAGTAGGAAAAATTCTCTCCCATTGGCGCTAAAAAATAGAGTCTCTTTCGCTGCGCCACCTTCGTGGTCCCCACCGCTGCGCGCGGATGCAAAACAGGAGACTCACCCATGACCGCTCGCCTGCCCATCGACGGCACGCCCGCACTGGCCGATTACAAGCTTTCCGACAACCTCACCGCGACGCGCGGCCGAATCTTCCTGACCGGCACCCAGGCGCTGGTGCGCCTCGTGCTCATGCAGCGCGCTGCCGATAAGGCGCGCGGCATGAACACTGCCGGCTTCATCAGCGGCTATCGCGGTTCGCCGCTCGGCATGGTCGACCAGCAGTTGTGGAAAGCGCAAAAACTGCTCACGGCGAGTGATATTCGCTTCTTGCCCGCCATCAACGAAGAACTCGGCGGCACCGCCGTGCTCGGCACGCAGCGGGTGGAATCGGACCCGGAGCGCACCGTCGAAGGCGTGTTCGCGATGTGGTACGGCAAAGGCCCGGGCGTGGACCGCGCCGGCGACGCGCTCAAGCACGGCAACGCCTACGGTTCGTCGCCGCACGGCGGCGTGCTGGTGGTGGCGGGCGACGACCACGGCTGCGTGTCGTCGTCGATGCCGCATCAGAGCGACTTCGCGTTGATGGCGTGGCACATGCCGGTCGTGAATCCGTCGAACATCGCCGACATGCTCGAGTTCGGCTTGTACGGCTGGGAGTTGTCGCGCTTCTCGGGCGCGTGGGTCGGCTACAAGGCGATCTCCGAAACGGTCGAATCGGGCTCGACGGTCGATCTCGACGCGCTGCGCACAGACTGGGCCGCGCCGCAGGATTTCGAAGCACCGGCAGGCGGCCTGCACAACCGCTGGCCCGATCTGCCCAGCCTGACGATCGAATCGCGGATGCACGCGAAGCTCGACGCGGTGCGGCACTTCGCGCGCGTGAACAGCATCGACAAATGGATCGCGCCGAGCCCGCATGCGAACGTGGGGATTGTGACCTGCGGCAAGGCGCATCTGGACCTGATGGAAACGCTGCGCCGCCTCGATCTGACGGTCACCGATCTGGAAGCGGCCGGCGTGCGGATCTACAAGGTCGGCCTGTCGTTTCCGCTGGAGATGACGCGTATCGACGCGTTCGTCTCCGGCTTGTCCGAAGTGCTGGTGATCGAAGAGAAAGGCCCGGTCATCGAACAGCAGATCAAGGACTATCTGTACAACCGCACGCAAGGCACGCGGCCGATCGTCGTCGGCAAGAACGCCGAAGACGGCACGCTGCTGCTGTCGTCGCTCGGCGAATTGCGGCCGTCGCGCATTCTGCCCGTGTTCGCCAACTGGCTCGCGAAGCACAAGCCCGCACTCGATCGCCGCGAACGCGTGGTCGATCTGGTCGCACCGCAAATTCTCTCGAACGCCGCGGACAGCGTGAAACGCACACCGTACTTCTGCTCGGGTTGCCCGCACAACACCTCGACCAAGGTGCCGGAAGGATCGATCGCGCATGCGGGGATCGGCTGCCACTTCATGGCGTCGTGGATGGAACGCGACACGACCGGTCTCATCCAGATGGGCGGTGAAGGCGTCGACTGGGCGTCGCATTCGATGTTCACGAAAACGCGCCACGTGTTCCAGAATCTCGGCGACGGCACCTACTTCCACTCGGGCATTCTGGCGATCCGCCAGGCCGTAGCCGCGAAGGCCACCATCACGTACAAGATTCTCTATAACGACGCCGTCGCGATGACGGGCGGCCAGCCAGTGGACGGCAGCATCTCGGTGCCGCAGATCGCGCGTCAGGTGGAAGCCGAAGGCGTGTCGCGCTTCGTCGTGGTCAGCGACGAGCCGGAGAAATACGACGGCCATCACGATCAGTTTCCGAAGGGCACCACGTTCCACCATCGCAGCGAGATGGACACCGTGCAGCGTCAATTGCGCGACACCGATGGCGTGACCGTGCTGATCTACGACCAGACCTGCGCGGCGGAAAAACGCCGGCGCCGGAAAAAAGGCGAATTCCCCGATCCGGACAAGCGCCTCTTCATCAACGAGGAAGTCTGCGAAGGTTGCGGCGATTGCGGCGTGCAGTCGAATTGCCTATCCGTGGAACCGGTTGAAACGGCATTGGGCCGCAAGCGTCGCATCGATCAATCGTCGTGCAACAAAGACTACTCGTGCGTGAACGGCTTCTGCCCGAGCTTCGTCACGGTGGAAGGCGGCAAGCTGAAGAAAGCCGCGGGCGCCGCATTCGATCCGCAAGCGCTAGCTGCGCGCGTCGACGCGTTGCCGATTCCCGCAACGCATCTCGATGCCGCGCCGTACGACATTCTGGTGACGGGTGTCGGCGGCACGGGCGTCGTGACGGTCGGCGCATTGATCAGCATGGCCGCGCATCTGGAAGGCAAGAGCGCGTCGGTGCTCGACTTCATGGGTTTCGCGCAAAAGGGCGGCTCGGTGCTGTCGTTCGTGCGCTTCGCCGCGCGCGACGAGTGGCTCAATCAGGTACGCATCGACACTCAACAGGCTGACGTGCTGCTCGCCTGCGATATGGTGGTTGGCGCAAGCGCCGATGCGCTGCAAACGGTGCGTCATGGCCGCACGCGCATCGTCGTGAATACGCATGCGATTCCAAACGCCACGTTCGTGACGAATCCGGACGCAACGCTGCACGCCGACGCGCTGCTCGACAAGATGCGTCACGCGGCCGGCCCGGAGCGTATGTCGACGTGCGACGCGCAGGCGCTCGCGACGCGGTTTCTCGGCGACACCATCGGCGCGAACATTCTGATGCTCGGTTATGCCTGGCAACTGGGTCTCGTGCCCGTGTCGTTCGGCGCGATGATGCGCGCGATCGAATTGAACAACGTCGCGGTGCAGATGAATCAGTTGGCGTTTTCGATCGGGCGCCTCGCCGCCGAAGATCCAGCCGCGCTCGAATCGCTGTGGCAAGCGCGGCATCTGGCGAAGCAAAGCGTGCGCGTCGATACGCTCGATGAACTGATCGCGCATCGCGAAGGCCGTCTGCAGACTTACGGCGGCGCGAGCTATGTGAAGCGTTATCGCGCGCTGGTCGACGCCGCACGCCGCGCGGAATTCGCAGTGGACGCGAAAAGCGAACGCTTGACGCGCGCGGTGGCGACCACGTTCTATCGTCTGCTCGCGGTGAAGGACGAATATGAAGTAGCGCGCCTGCATACGGATGCCGCATTCCGTGAGGCGCTGGAAGCGCAATTCGAAGGCGTGGCCGGCAAGGATTTCGGCATCAAGTTCAATCTCGCGCCGCCGACGCTCACGCGTCCTGAACCCGGCAAGAATCCAACCAAGAAAACCTTCGGTCAGTGGATGTGGCCGGTGCTCGGCACGCTGGCAAAATTCAGCAGTCTGCGCGGCACGATGCTCGATCCGTTTGGCCGCACGCTGGAACGCAAGATGGAACGCGAACTCGCGGGCGATTACGAAACCACGTTGCAGCGTGCGCTCGCCAAGCTCGATGCCGGCAATCTGGAAGACGTGGCGAAGCTGGCCGACCTGCACGCTCGTGTGCGCGGTTATGGCCACGTGAAACTCGCGAATCTGGCGGGCGTGAAGCGTGGTGAGCGCGATCTGGCCGCACGTTTGCAGATCGATGCGGCGACGGGTGAGTTCGTGCGGAGATCGCTGGAAGAGGTGAAGGGCGCGGGGCAGTTGCGCGGGATTCCGGTGGTCGTAGCGAAGTAGTTTTTCTTGGGCACGTAGACGCAGATGAAGAAATGCCGTTTCGAGAGCGATCTCGACGCGGCATTTTTCTTTGCTTCGTCGGTTTAATTATTTGGTCATGCGTTCAGCAGTGCTCTGACCTTGGCAACTTTGTCTGCATCGACCGGCGCGAGACCGTTGCTGTTCACGCGAACGCCTGAACCAAAATGCACCGCGTCAACTCGTGTCCTGCTCACAAAACCGGTGATGGCGTCGACCGTCAGACCCGCCCCAGCCAGCACTGTGCACTGCGAACCGGCCGCCTGCTGCACCAACTCTCGAATCGTGGCTTCCGCGTGCAGCACTGAAGCTTGTCCACCCGAGGTCAGCACATTCGTCACGGCCTCGAAACCGAGCAGTACATCGAGCGATTGACGCAAATCACGCGCTTCATCGAACGCACGATGGAAGGTGACAGCCAGTCCATCCGCCGCATCGATCGCACGCGCGAGGCCTTCGCGGTCGATCTCGCCGGCGGCGTTCAGCATGCCGATCACCACGCCATTCGCGCCCGCCGCTTTCACCGCCCGCACGTCGCGCAGCATCACTGCATAGTCGTCAGCGTCGTAGACGAACGAACGGCTGTGCGGCCGCACGATCACGTTCACGGGAATCTCGACCGCCGCCACCACCGCTTCGATCAAGCCGAGGCTCGGCGTCAGGCCGCCCTCGCCCATCGCGGTGACAAGTTCCAGACGGTCAGCGCCGGCTTGCGCGGCGAGGCGCGCGTCGGCAACAGTTGTGGCAATGACTTCGAGGAGCACGGACATAAGCGCGGGAGAGTGTCGTTAAATACCGCTGAAAACGACATGATCTCAGAACTGCTCTTCGTCCACCCAGTCGATATCGCCGCACAGCACGCAGGTCTGCTCGCCGACACGGGTCGCCACCGAAAGCGTCACGCACGGCAACGCCTCGTTGATCGACAGATACGGCCGCGTCACATGCACACGCTCCGGCGCATTGATCGCATCGCGGAAATACGGACGACGCAGCCAGTTCGCCCCTTGCGCATCAGCGAGCGGCAGAAAGCGCGTTTCATGCGCCGCGCGATCGGCGCGCAGCACGACGTTGCGGCCCGCCTGCTTGCCCTTCGCGTCGAGCAGAAAGCAGCGCGCGGCATGGTCGAGCGCGAGAAAATTCCAGCACACTTCCTCGAGCGGTTCGCCTGCCGCGAGCCGTTCCGCCGCCCGCTCGAAAGCCCGCAAGTACGGCGCGATCCGGCTGGCATTGCGGCGCTCGCGCGCGTCGGCCTGATCGCGATAACGCTCGGTGAGTTCGCTGATACACGTCGTCGCGTGCAACGCATCGGCCGCGCCCGGGTTCGGACGGCCGAAAAAAAAGCCCTGCACGAAGTCCGCATTGCAAGCGAGCGCCATCTGCGCCTCATGCTCGGTTTCCACGCCTTCGACCAGCACCAGCTTGCCCGCTTCGTGCAGCAGCGCCACGAGGCCCGGCAGAATCGTCGCCATATCGGCGCGATGCGCGGCGTGCGACAGCATGATGCGATCGAGCTTCACGATGTCGGGATTCAATTGCCAGATCCGTTCGACGTTCGAGTGCCCCGCGCCGAAATCGTCGAGCGCGATCAGGAAGCCACGCTCGCGGAACTGGCGCACGGCGTCGGCGAGACGTTCCAGATCTTCGGCGCGATGCTCGAGCACTTCGAGCACGATGCGCCGCGGCGGCAAATCGAGCCGCTTCAGCGTGGCCAGCAAGGCAGCGGCGAGATACGGATCGGTGAGCGCACCGGGATGCACGTTCAGGAACAGCCACTCGCGCTCGGCGCCCAGCACCTTGAAATTTTCCAGATGCAGGGTCTGGGCCAGTTTGTCGACCTGCAGCACATCGCCGAGGCGCGCGGCCTCGCCGAATACGTCGAGCGGCGACACGGGCCGGTCGAGCGCATCGTGCGCGCGCAGCAGCCCTTCGTAACCGACCGCCCGCATATGCGACAGGCTGAAAATCGGTTGAAACACGCTGCTCAGCGTGAGTTCGCCATGCTGCACCGTGAAACGTTCGAGCCCCGACGTCATCTCGACGCCGAAGCCATGTGGCGCGCTGGCCGTCCTTTCCTGTTGCGCAATCGTCATGCAGTCCTCTCACGCGAGAGCCGGGCCGGTCCGAACGCGGAAGCGAACAACTTCGGCGCCGTTTCTCAAATGTGCGTCATCGATATACCTTAAGCAAGCTCCATGCGCACGCTGACGCACATTCCGATGAAATTTGTCCGAAAGATTGCACCCGTGTAAGGGAACATGCGCCGCGTGTGGGCGTGACTCGCACCGTTAAGGTGCGCCGGGTCGAGAAGACACGCCCGCGTCGGCCAGCGGCGCTTCATGTCGGCCTGAGCGTAGCGCAACACGTCGTCGGGCTAAACTTCGGCCTTACGCTTCGTCAGCATCGCGTGGCCGCATCGTCGAAGATCACCGAAGTAACACCGTTATATCCTCAGAAATAGACCGATGGACATTGTCTTTACCGTATTGATTCTTTTGCTCGCCGTCGCCGCGTCGGGCGTCGTCATCCGCATCCTGCCGATCGCGCTGCCGCTGCCGCTCGTGCAGATCGTGATCGGCGCGTTGCTCGCATGGCCCAGGCTCGGGCTGCACGTCACGTTCGATCCGGACATTTTCATGATGCTGTTCATTCCGCCGCTGCTGTTCGCGGACGGATGGCGTATTCCCAAGCGCGAGTTCTTCATGGCGCGACGCTCGATCCTGATGCTCGCGCTCGGCCTCGTCTTCATGACGGTGCTGGTGGTCGGTTATTTCGTGCATGCGCTGGTACCGTCGATCTCGCTGCCAGTTGCATTCGCGCTCGCTGCAGTGTTGTCGCCGACGGATGCGGTGGCGCTGTCCGGCATCGCCGGCAAGGGCAAGATTCCGGGGCGGCTCATGCATATCCTCGAAGGCGAGGCGTTGATGAACGACGCGTCGGGACTGGTCGCGTTGAAGTTCGCGATTACCGCGGCGCTGACCGGCGTGTTTTCGTTGCGCGACGCGTCGATCAGTTTCGTGATCATCGCCGTGGGCGGCCTCGCGACGGGCGCTGCGGTGAGCTGGGTGTTCGGCTTTGTGTCGGCCCACTTTCTGAATCTCACCGAAGAAGGCGACCCGGCGCCCGGCGTCGTGATGACTCTGCTGATTCCATTCGCCGCTTATCTGGTCGCCGAGCGTTTCGAGTTGTCCGGCATTCTGGCCGCGGTCGCCGCCGGCATGATGATGAACTACACGACCATTGTGACCGCCGGGCCGGCGTCGTCGCGAGTGCGCGCCAGCAGCACGTGGACGATGATCGAGTTCGTCTTCAACGGCATGGTGTTCATTCTGCTGGGGCTGCAGTTTCCGCACATTCTCGGCCGGGCACTGCTCGACGCGCACGAGACCAGTAACGCGCAGGTCTGGCGGCTGGTCGGCTACGTCGCCGCAGTGGCGGGCGCCCTGTACGCAATGCGCTTCGTGTGGGTGTGGCTACTGCGCTATTTCGCGAGCCGCAGCGCCGCGAAGCAAGGCGTGGCGAATGCCGTTCCGGGCTTGCGCACCGCCGCAGTGACGACGGTGGCCGGTGTGCGCGGGGCCGTGACGCTCGCGGGCGTGCTGTCGTTGCCGGAGGCGTTGCCGGGAGGCGCCGCGTTGCCGGGCCGCGATCTCGCGATCTTCATCGCATCCGGCGTGATCCTGGTCTCGCTGATCGTGGCGGTGGTGGCGTTGCCACTGTTGCTGAGCGGCTGGCGCCGCGGCAAGGATCCGCATGCGGCCGAGGAGGCGCTCGCACGGACCATGGCCGCGCAAGCCGCGATTCGCGCTGTCGACGAGGTGCACGACAGGGAGTGCGCGAATCTCGATGAGTCGGCTTCGGCGTATGCGGCGGATGTCACCGCACGAGTGATGGACCTCTATCAGCGCCGCCTCGCCACGCTCGATGAAGAACGTGAACCGCGCGAACTGGCGCGCCGCGCCGATGCGCTGGAGTTCAGAATGAAACTCGCGGCCATGAGAGCCGAGCGCAAGACGCTGCTTGAACTGCGCAGCAGTCAGGAGATCAACGACGAGACGTTGAACAAGCTGATGCGCGAAGTGGATTTGTCGGAGACTGCGCTGACGGCGCGAAGGAAGTAACGGGCACTCGCACCGAGTAGTTGCGATTCCAGCGGCGAGGGCTTTTTCTTCGATCGAAACAACGTGCGTAAGAGAAAAGCCTGCGCCGCCGGCGAACCTGTGGAAACGAGTAGTTCAGTGCGCGAGAAAAATCACGCCACCGGACCTTGCGCCGGTTTCCTTCTCAGGAGAGCGTAGAGAATGATCGCGCCGAAGGTCGCGGTGCCGATACCGCCCAGACCGAAGCCGCCGAGCTTCAGCGAGAAATCGCCGGCGCCGAGTACGAGCGTGACCGCGGCCACGATGAGATTGCGGTTGTCGGAGAAGTCCACCTTGTTGACGACCCAGATCCGCGCGCCGGTCACGGCGATCAGGCCGAACACGACGATCGACACGCCGCCCAGCACCGGCCCCGGAATGGTCTGGATCACCGCGCCGAACTTCGGCGAAAAACCCAGCACCAGCGCGATCAACGCGGCGATCACGAACACCAGCGTTGAATAGATCTTGGTGACGGCCATTACGCCGATGTTCTCGGCATACGTCGTGACACCGGTGCCGCCGGCGAAGCCCGACACGATCGTCGCGAGTCCGTCACCGAGAAATGCACGGCCGACGTAGCGGTCCAGATTCTGGCCCGTCATCGCGCTCACCGCCTTGATATGCCCGAGGTTCTCCGCCACCAGAATCACCGCGATCGGCGCGAGCAAGGTCATCGCCTGCATGTTGAACACCGGCGCCGTGAAATGCGGCATGCCGAACCACGCGGCATTCGCGACGATGGCGAAATCGATCGGCTTGCCCATGCCGAGACCGTTGGTGACGATCGCGTAAATCACGTACGCCATCAGCAGGCCAACCAGAATCAGCAGACGCTGCAGCATGCCACGCGCGAACACCGCGACCGCGCCCACGCACAACACGGTGACGAGCGCCATCCACGAATCGAAGTTGCTGCCGCTCACGCCATGCACCGCGATCGGCGCCAGATTCAAACCGATCACGCAGACAATCGCGCCCGTCACCACCGGCGGCATCAACGTCTCGATCCATGTGGTGCCCACCGCCGACACGATCAGGCCGATGAGCGCGTACACCACCCCGCACGCGATGATCCCGCCCAGCGCGACCGGAATGTTCATGTTCGGGCCGTGACCGCCGTACCCCGTGACCGCGATCACGAGACCGATGAACGCGAAGCTCGAGCCGAGATAGCTCGGCACGCGGCCGCCCACCAGCACGAAGAACAACAACGTGCCGATGCCCGACATGAAGATGCACAGGTTCGGATCGAAGCCCATCAGCAATGGCGCGAGCACCGTCGAGCCGAACATCGCGACGACGTGTTGCACGCCCATCGCGAACATCTGCGGCCACGCGAGCCGCTCGTCGGTGCCGACGATGCGGCCCTCGGCAGCCGCGGACTGGGCGCGCCAGCGGGGGAAGTAGGAATCGGCCATGGCGGGGGTTCTCCTCTGTTCGGCGCTATTTATGGTGGCGCGGCGCCGGCACAAGGCACCGCCCAGGAATTAGGCGCGAGTGTACGGAGTGCCATTGGGCCTGGCAAGCTCGGGGAAATGCGCGGCGCTCAGCCGTGCCGCGCTTCCAGCGAAAACACCGTCACAGCCGCCTGCAACTGCCTCGCCTGATCCGCCATCGACGCCGCCGCGGCAGCCGCCTGCTCGACCAACGCCGCGTTCTGCTGGGTCACGTCGTCCATCTGCGCGACCGCTCGATTGACTTCTTCGATGCCGGTGCTTTGTTCCTGCGACGCCGACGAAATCTCGCCCATGATGTCGGTCACGCGTTTCACCGCGTGGGTGACTTCGGCCATCGTCTGCCCGGCCCGCTCGGCGAGTTCAGCGCCGCTGCCCACGCGCGCCGTCGAGCTTTCGATCAACTCCTTGATCTCCTTCGCCGACACTGCGCTGCGTTGCGCGAGCGAGCGCACTTCGCCCGCCACCACCGCGAAGCCGCGACCTTGTTCGCCGGCGCGCGCCGCTTCGACCGCCGCGTTCAGCGCGAGGATGTTGGTCTGGAACGCGATCCCTTCGATCACCGCAATGATGTCCGTCATGCGCTTCGAGCCCGCCGCCAGCTCACGCATCGTTTCGACCACGTCGCCGACAAGATGGCTGCCGCGCGCCGCGACTTCCGACGCGCCGTGCGCCACGCCGCCCGCCTGCTGCGCGTTCTCCGCGTTCATCTTCACCGTCGACGTCAGTTCCTGCATGCTCGACGCGGTTTCCTGCAACGCGGCGGCTTGCTCTTCCGTGCGTTGCGACAGATCGGTATTGCCTTGCGCGATTTCGCCCGACGCCATCAGGATCGATTCGCTCGATTCGCTGATGCCCGACACGATGCCCGCTAGCCGCTCGCGCATGTTGCGCAACGCGAACAGCAAGCTGTGAGAGTCACCCGCGCGGGTTTCGACGCGCACGCTAAGGTCGCCGCCAGCGATGCGGTTGGCGATCTGCATCGCGTAATCCGGTTCGCCGCCGAGCTGCCCGGACAGACGACGCGCGATCACCGTGGCGAGCAGCATGCCTGCGACGATCGAGCCCAGCACCAGCGCGCTCATGACGATGCGCACGTGCTGATAGCCGGTGGACGCTTCCAGTTGCGCGTCGTTGGCTTGTTGGCGGCGATAGTCGATCAGCGCCGTGATGCGATCGCGCAGCGCCTCGCTCGACGCAATCGCGCGACGCACGAGTTCGTTGTTGTCGACGCCCGCGGGAATCGGTTCGAGACCGATCTGCTGATGCACGATGCCTTCCCACACCGCAGACTTGCGCAGCACGTCGTCGAACATTTCCTGGCCCTGGCTCGTCTCGATCGTCGCGCGATACTGATCGTAGGCGGCGTGCATCTCCTTGAGTGAGCCGACTATGTTGTTCTTCAACTTTTGACGGCCGGCGTCGTCGGCGGCATAGCCGAGATTCGCGGCGGCCAGATCCGAATCGATCTTGTGGCGGTTCGCCTCTTCCATCCAGTACAGGCCGTCCATGTGCTTATCGCCGATCGCGTCGGTAATGCCGTGCATCGCCGACAGCGTACTCAGCGACGTCGCGCCGATCACGACGCAAAAACCAATCACCACGGCAAACGCCAGCAGCAGTTTCCTGAACACGGGCATGCGGTCGAACCACTTCATTTCACCATCCTTCATGAGTCACGACGGGACGTCGGCGCCGCCACGCCGTCGCGAAACCTTCGCGATCCATCGGATACGTGGCGGCACTCCCACCTCATTTACGGCGGCCATCACCGAGACTTGATAAGGGAAATGTCAGGAATAACCGGGACAGGATGTTGTAAGCAATGCTTAGCGCACGAGGCCGGGTCGCTAGAAGCCATTGCGGGCGGCGTATTGGCGATATGTTTGGGATTCGTCTGATGTATAGGGCGAGGCAAGCTCTTAGACTTGTTTCTGCTGCGTTGACCCCATGAGTAAACGCACGCGATGTTGTTGTAACTCTCCGACTTTCCCGCTCACGCTTCCCCGGCGTGAGCGGTTTTTTTTTCGTCTGTGCGATTCGTTGTTTGCGCTCGCGAAGATGCTGCGATCAGCCGGCTTTACGCGTGCCTTGCGAAAGCGGCGTCTGCGAGTTGCAAGCTGTAGTCGCGCACGTCGTCCGGCCATGTCGCGACGATCTCTTCGAAACGCGGGCGATCGTCCGCGTACAGCGCGCGGGTGGCATCTTCATAGCGCGGCAGATTGCCCGCCAGCGCGGTCATGAAGCGATACACGGCTTCCTGCGCCGCGCGCCGGCGGTCCTTGTCCTCGCCGGCAGCGCGCGCCGCATCGACCAGTTTGCGTAGCGCGACCGACGCGCCGCCCGACTGCCCGTTCAGCCAATCCCAATGACGCGGCAACAACGTGACTTCTCTCGCCACCACGCCGAGCTTAGGCCGGCCACGACCACGCGGAGCGTCCTCCGCTGCGTCGACGGCGGCGTGAGCGGTTTCGGCTTCGTCATTCTGGCTTGCGAGTCGCGCGACGATTTGCTCGGGCGTGCCGCGCAGATCGAATTCGACCGGCCGGCTGGTGACGTCGTCGAAGACCAGCACCGGCGCCTGTTCGCCGCGCGCGAGCACTTCTCTTACCGCAAGCGCTACGTCGGGCAAAGCGCCTGACGCGATGCGGCGATGGCCTTCGAACGCGGTGCAGGTTTGGGAACGGGCGGTCATGACAAACTCCAAGAAAAGAATTTGTCGAATTATATCCGGGTTAAATTCAAATGCAACATATTACCCGGGTAAATTTATACTGCATCTCTCAGACAGAGTTCCGCGCTTCGGTTCCGGGCGCCATCGTGGCGGCGCCGCCGTGCGACGCGTGCGTCACGGTGCGATAGCACAGCACGCGATTGCGGCCCGCATCCTTGGCTTCGTATAGGGCGTCGTCGGCGGCATTCAGGAGGGCGCGGCTAGTTGCGAATGCCTGGCCTCGCGTGGTGGCGATGCCGATGCTGACCGTCAGCACATGATGCGAACTCGCCACGTGGCGAAGCTGGAGCGCCTGAACCGCGGTGCGAATCTTCTCGGCGATGAAGGTGGCGCCGGTTTCGTCGGTGTCCGGCAGCAGCACAGCGAACTCTTCGCCGCCGTAGCGCGCCGCCGTGTCGCCCGGACGCCGCACGCTCTGCGCGATGCAGCGTGCCACACCGGTGAGCGCGTCGTCGCCCGCGGAATGGCCGTACAGGTCGTTGAAACCCTTGAAACTGTCGACGTCGATCAGCAGCATCGACAGCGGCCACGCGTTGCGCTGCGCGCGGCGCCATTCTTCTTCCGCGTGTTCCTCGAAAGTGCGGCGGTTGTTCAGGCCGGTCAGCCCGTCGGTGCGCGCCAGCACGCGCAACTCTTCTTCGGCCGCGCGGCGATGCCGCAACTCATGCGAGAACAGCACCGCCAGCGCGATGATCGTGACGTCGAGCGCGGCGATCAGCGAACCGATGATCCACGCGCGCCGCCGCCACTCCACGTAGATATCGTGCGTGGAAAGCGCGACGTCGAGGATCAGCGGATACATGTCGATATGGCGGAACGCATACCAGCGCTCGACGCCGTCGATCGCCGCCGTGCCGAAGAAGTCCCCGCTCGGCTGCTGGGTGAAACGCGAGTAATTGGCGGTGCCTGTCAGATTGATACCGATGATTTTCGGATCATAAGGACGCCGCATCAGCATCGTGCCGTCGCTCAGCATCAGCGCCATCGAGCCGCCAGCGCCGAGATTCATGCCGGCGAACAGGCTGCGGAAATAGGTGAGGCGCATGGTGCCGGCCACCACGCCGCCGAAACTGCCGTCCGGTCGCGTAATGCGCCGGCTCAGCGCGATGCTGACTTCCTTGCCGCTGATCTTCGGCATGAACGGATGGCTGATGTACAGGCCGACATTGGGCGAGTCTCGCTGCACCTTGAAGTAGTCGCGGTCGGCGAGATTGACGTGGCGCGGCGGAGAGGCTTGCGAGTCGAACTTGACGTTGCCGGTCTCGTCGGTCACGAGGATCGAGCCCATGTCTTTGGCGCTCGCCGAGCCGTCGAACAACACCATCTGGCGGATGGCCGGCTTCAGGTCCAGCACGCCGGGCTGTTTCAGGCCGTCGATCACCGCGCGCAGCGAGAGATCGTAAATCTCCAGATTGCGCGACACGTCGCGCTCGACCAGCAGCGACACGTTGAAGACCGAGTCCTGGGCGCGCCGCAAAGCGTCGTCGCGCATCTGCGCCAGCACCCACACGGCGATCGCAAGAATCGCACTGGCCAGCACGATACTGATAGCAATCACGATGTTCGGTCGGCGCGTCACCATGGGCGTTTCTTTCGAACATGCGCTGACCTACGCGCGTGAAGAAGAGGGCCGCGTCCGGACCGGCGCGTACCGTGAACCGGTAGCGTACCAGACGATGTGCCGCGCCGAATCATCGAAAAGACCGGTTTTTGCCGGGTCGGGCGAGCTTGACGCTGCTCGCCCGTGCTCAGCCGGTATGCAGATCGAGCATGGGCCCGGATGCCGACCGGCTCAACGCGCGGATGTCGGCGGTCTCGAGCACCGCCTTGTCGGCGCCGTGACGGGCAACCGCCAGCATGGCGAGACCGATGTCTTCGGTGCTCAGAATCTGGTTGGGCAAAAGCGCACGCAGCGTCGACAGGAATGGCCGGGCCAGCGTGTAGAACAGTTGGTACGAGCGGGTCTTGGAGCGCGCGCCGTTCAACGGTTGAATCACGCCCGGACGGAACAGGTAGACGCCCTTGAACGGCAGCCGCTGCAACGCGTTCTCGGTCTTGCCCTTGACGCGCGCCCACATGCTGCGGCCTTGCTCCGTGCTGTCGGTGCTCGCACCGGACACGTAGACGAAGGTCATCTGCGGATTGAGACGGGCGAGCGTCCGCGCCGCCGCCAACGTGAGGTCGTAGGTGAGGCGCGCATACTCCGCCTCCTGCATTCCCACCGACGACACGCCCAGGCAGAAGAAGCATGCGTCGAAACCCGTGAGCGACGCTTCCGCCGCGCGATAGTCCATCAGGTCCGGCTGAACCACTTCGATGAGCCGTGGATCGAGCTGGCCGGTGCGAGTGCGGCCCACTGTCTGGACCACTTCGACGTCCGGCGCGCGCAAACACTCGCGCAACACGCCCTGCCCGACCATGCCGGTCGCGCCAAAAATGAGAACCTTCATGATGCATGCTCCATGGTCGCGCTGGGCCAGCGCGCGTTAGTCAGTGCTTCGGAAATCGCCCACAAACGGGCGGCGACCGCGGCTTGCGCTTTCTGCTCGTTGCGTCCGGTGAGCACGACGTCCGCGCCCGCGCCGGCCAGCGCAAGCGCCGTCTCGAAACCCAGCCCTCCGGTCGCGCCAGTGATCACCGCGAGGCGGCCGCTCCGAGGCGGGATGTCCGCGGAGGTCCAGTTCGCCATGTTCATGGTTCTCATGGTTGCCTTCGGTCGGTCTCGGCCCTTGACCTGCTTGCCAGGCTCGGCTCGGCGCTCAAGCTTTCGCCGCTGCGGCCGGGAATGCCGGCAGCGGCGGCGGCGCGGAGAAATCCGTCGACTCGCTGACGGCACGCCACGCTTGCGCGTCGGCCGCGCGTGCCTTCTCGCCTTCTCCACAGTAGTGCAATGCGTCGGTGCCCAACAAAAGATGCGCCGGCAAAGCATCGTGATAAGCCAGCTTGAGCACCACTTGCGCGACCTTCGCCGGATCGCTGGCTTCGTGGCCGATGTACTGAGACAGCATATCGATGACGGCGCCCACCGACGGCACGTAATCCGGCCACAATTCCGGCGTGGCGCCGGCCGCCTCGTTGCCCCATTCCGTTTTCATGCCGCCCGGTTCGAGCGCGGTGACGTGAACACCGAACGGCGCGAGTTCCTGGCGAATCACTTCAGTGAAGCCGCCCACGGCCCACTTGGCAGCCTGATAGGCGCTCAAGCCGGCAATCCCCACGCGCCCGCCCACCGACGAAATCTGGATGATGTGCCCGGCGCGCTGCTGTCGCAGCACCGGCAAGGCCGCGCGCGTCACGTTGACGACGCCATAGAAGTTGGTGTCGATCTGCGCGCGGAAGTCGTCCTCGGAGCTTTGCTCGAACGGAACCAGGTGACCGAAGCCCGCATTGTTGACCACCACGTCCAGCCGGCCGAACGCGTCGACGGCGGCTTGCACGGCTTGGCGCGCCGCCTGCGGATCCGTGACGTCGAGCGCGACCGCGCGGACCCGTTCGCCATAACGCGCCGACAGATCAGCCAACTGACGCGGGTCACGCGCGGTCGCGACAACCTGTTCGCCTGCCTGCAAAGCTGCTTCGACAATCTCGCGCCCAAGTCCACGGGCGCTACCGGTAACCAACCAGACCTTAGCCATATTGCACTCCTTGAAATTAATTGAGCAAGTAATCACTCATTAATACGACAAAAAAACTTAGTGGCGGGCGATCGCGTTCCAGAACGCGTCGAAGCCAGCGCGGCGATAACGCTCGGCCTCAGCCGGTTCCCGAGCGATGAAGTCCATGGTCGTTTCCGCCAAAGCGCCCATGATCGCCGACAGAAAAGCCGGCGGATGATCCCGCAACGCGCCGCTAGCCACGCTTGCCTGAATCATGTCGTTGATGTCGGCGAACGACTGCATGCCCTTCGCCCGCGTGTGGTCGGTCAAGCGCTCCGACACGGCCAGTTGCGCCACGGCGCGGCGCTTGTTCGGTTGCGCGACGCCCCAGTCGACGAACTTGTTCCACACGTGTTGCGCCCGCTCGCGCACGGTGGCGTGCTTCGGATAACCGGCCACCATCACTTCGCGCAGTTCGGCCTTGATGTCGAGATACAGGACGTTCAGCAGGTCGTCTTTGTTGTCGAAGTACGTGAACAGCGTGCCTTCCGCCACACCCGCCACTTTGGCGATGCGCGACGTGGGCGCGCCCAGCCCTTGCTCGGCAATGACCTCGGCTGCAGCAGCAAGGATGGCGTTACGTTTGTCTTCGCTCTTGGGACGGGCCATGCGGATTCGGTTTTGCTGCAGTCAATAAATGAGTGATTGCTCAATCATATACACGAACGGCAAATCGTTCAAGCGGTTTTCGACATTTTGCTCAACGGGATGCTTTCATCACACGCCCAAATATATTCATCTGGCACGAAATCTCATTTTCGTCGGTCATCGCGTGCAAGCCTTTTAAAGATATACCCGATCCGCCTTCAGTCCTCGAGTATGCGAACCGATATCCGGTAGATGGGATACCCATTTTGTGTCTCACGGCGATGCGCTTTCACTGATGCATCGACGTGAGACAGCGAAGGGATAGACCGCGCAAACCCGCCGCGGTACGCGGCGGCGATCTAGACGCTCCCATACCCGGACCTGAGAGTCCATTGCGAACGCATCCACGTTTCGTTATTGGAGAAAAAAATCGTGACACTGAAGCACCTCACCATCAAAGCAAAACTCATTGCCGGTTTTGGCATGCTGTCTCTTATCGTCGTCGCGGTTTCCGGGCTCTCCCTGAAAGCGCTCAGCGACTCGACCGATGGATTTTCCAGCTTCGTGCACGGCATCAACGCACGCGCGGACATGGCGGTGCAGGTGCGAACCGCGGTCGATCGCCGGGCAATCGCCGCGCGTAACCTCGTGCTCGTGACCAAACCTCAGGATCTCGACATAGAGAAAGCCGATGTGCTGCGCGCGCACGAAGATGTGCAGACCGATCTGAAGAAGCTCAATGCCATGATCGCGACCGCTACCGACACGTCGGAAAAAGCGCGCAGTCTCGTCGCCGAGATCAACCGGGTCGAGGCGTCGTATGGACCGGTCGCCACCGACATCGTCAATCTCGCGCTGACCAATAAACGCGACGAAGCGATCGTCAAGATGGACGATCAATGCCGGCCGTTGCTCGCCGCGCTGATTCGCGCGACCAACGCGTATGCCGACTACACGCATACGCGCCAGGAACAGATGATCAACGAGTACACGGCGCATTACGAGAACCAGCGCAATCTGCTGATCGCGATCAGCCTGATCGCGGTGGCGCTCGCGATCGGCGCATGCGTGCTGATCACACGCGCGGTGACCGGACCGCTGCGCCAGGCGATCGACGTCGCGCGCACCGTATCGGAAGGCGATCTGCGCACGCGCATCACCGTCGACGGCAACGATGAAACCAGCAAGTTGCTGGGCGCCCTGCGCGAAATGAACGAGCGGCTGACGACGATCGTCGGACGCGTGCGCGACAGCAGCACGAGCATCGCCGGCGCAGCGCGCGAGATTGCCGCGGGCAATATGGACCTGAGCCAGCGCACCGAACAGCAGGCAGCCTCGCTGCAGGAAACAGCGTCGAGCATGGAGGAACTCACTTCGACGGTGAAGCAGAACGCCGACAATGCGCAGCAAGGCAGCATGCTGGCCGCGAATGCTTCGTCGGTTGCGCAGAAAGGCAGCGAGGTGGTCGGCCAAGTGGTGAACACAATGCACGATATCAGCGACAGCTCGACCAAGATCGCGGATATCACGGGCATCATCGAAGGCATTGCGTTTCAGACGAACATTCTCGCGCTCAATGCGGCCGTCGAAGCCGCGCGCGCCGGTGAACAGGGCCGCGGTTTCGCGGTGGTGGCGAGCGAAGTCAGAAGCCTGGCGCAGCGCTCATCGAGCGCGGCGAAGGAGATCAAGGATCTGATTGCCACCTCCGTGAACAAGATCCGCGACGGCTCGGCGCTCGCCGGCGAAGCGGGCAAGACGATGGCCGAAGTCACCCAGGCGGTGGCGCGGGTGACGGACATCATGTCGGAGATCGCGGCGGCATCGAGTGAACAAAGCCGTGGCATTGAGCAGGTCAATCTTGCCATCACGCAAATGGATAACGTCACGCAACAGAATGCTGCGTTGGTGGAAGAAGCGGCGGCGGCTTCGCGGTCGATGGAGGATCAGGGGCAGCAGTTGAATGAGGCTGTGGCGTTTTTTCAGATTGTGGGTGGTGGGGCGGGCTTTGTTTCTGCTGCGCCTTTGCGTGAGGGGACGGTGCGGCGGGAGGTGGCTGGTGCGCCTGTGCGGCGGGTTGTGCGGGCGACAGTTGCGCCGGTTGCGGCGCCGGTTGCCGTATTGGCGACGGCGGTCGGGGCGGATGATGGGTGGGATAAGTTTTGAACGTGTTTTTCTGCTTGAGCGCCGTGGTTGTGTGCGGGTGGCGCTCTCGCAGGACATGGCTTGGCTGGGGGCAGCAAAGCGGCTTAAGTGAAAAGCCTGGGCCAGACGCGCGAAAACCGGCCTGAACGGCCGGTTTTGAAGAAAATTCGGTGGTGGAGAGGAGGAGGATCGAACTCCCGACCTTCGCATTGCGAACGCGACGCTCTCCCAGCTGAGCTACCCCCCCGACGTGCAAACGATTCTAGCACAAGCATTTTCCGTTTTGCCAAGCCTCCAACCCTTGGCACCCCGACGAAAAACCATCACTTGGAAGGCGCACCCGCAAGCACCCAATCCACCACCGTACGAATATCCGCATCGCTCATCGATTGATGCGCGGGCATCGGAATCATGCCCCACACGCCGGAGCCGCCGTCCTTCACCTTGCGTGACAATTTCGCCGACGCTTGCGCATCGCCCTTGTACTTCGAGGCGATCTGCTGAAACGACGGCCCGACGAGTTTGCGATCCACCGCGTGACATCCCATGCAGGCATTCGCGTTGGCGACCCGTTGACCACTCGGCGCATCGGCGGCACGCGCGGCCGGCGCGACAACTCCCGCCAGCGCGCCAAGCATCACAGCGCTGACTGCGACGGCAACACCGCGCATCATGGCGTCGTCGCCTTCGGATTACCTGGATGCACGGCGTTCGAATTAGTGACCGGCGCGGGGGCCTGCTGTTCGAGCGGCCGCGAACTCACCGACGAATCAGGAATCGCGCCGACGGTCGCCGCGTTCGCGTCCGGTTGCGAAGCCGCCACAGGCGCCGTCCCCGCGGCGGCGGCTGCCGCCGTGGCTTCCGCCGGCTGGATGTATTGGAACACCTTCACGACCTGCACCACGCCCGGCACACGGCTCGCGACGTCGGCGCCGCGATTGCCTTCGTCCATGGTGACGAGGCCCATCAGATACACCGAGCCACGCTCGGCCACCACCTTGAAGTTGTTCGCCGAAATGTTCTTCTCGGCGATCAGCGCGGTCTTCACACGCGTCTCGAGGTAAGTGTCATTGGTGCGCGACGAGAACGAGCTGGCCGGCATGATCGTCAGTTCGTTGACGATCGTGCTGACGTTGTTCAAGCCACGCACGATGGTCTCCGCGCGTTGCTTCGACACGTCCCCCGCCACTTCGCCCGTCAGCAGCACGCGGCGGTTGAACACGGCCACGTTGACGTGCGCGTTGTCGGGCAAGTTCTGGCTGATCTGCGAGAGCGCCTTCACTTGCAACTCGCGATCCTCCGTCTGCGCGCCGAGCGTGCGCCGGTCGGTCGCCACCAGCGCGCTGCCGCCCGCCGCGCCGGCAACGGCGAGAAAGCAACCCTGCAACGTTGCGGACAGCCCCGCCGCGAACCCAACCACCAGCACGGTGCTCACCAGTGTCTTCTTGACGCGGAATACGCTCATCAACTAGCTCTCCTTCGGAATCAGTCTCAGTCTTCGCCCAGCAACATGGCATCAATGCCGTCGCACAGACAATGGATGGTCAGCAAATGCACTTCCTGAATACGCGCGGTGCGATCCGACGGCACGCACACATGGATATCGGTATCACTCAATACTTCCTGCATGCGTCCGCCGCCCTTGCCGGTCAGCGCGACCACGATCATTTCGCGCTCGTGCGCGGCCTCGATCGCGGCGAGCACGTTGGCGGAATTGCCGGACGTGGTGATCGCCAGCAGCACGTCGCCCGGCTGGCCGAGTGCCCAGACCTGCTTCGAGAAAATCTGCTCGAACGAATAGTCGTTGGCGATGGCGGTCAACACCGACGTGTCGGTGGTCAGCGCGATCGCCGGCAAGCCCGGCCGCTCACGCTCGAAGCGGCCGATCAGCTCGGCGGCGAAGTGTTGCGCGTCGGCCGCCGAGCCGCCGTTGCCGCACGAGAGAATGCGATTGCCGTTGGCCAGCGCGGCGAACATCGTGTCGATCGCGGCGGCGATCGGCATCGACAGGGTTTCGAGGGCTTCGAGTTTGACTGCCGCGCTGTCGCGGAAGTGTTGTTGAATGCGTTCGACTGACATCGAGTCTCTATCTTCTACCGCGAATGGACCGCACTGCGCGGTCGTGTTGTGAAGTCGTATGTGAAGTCGTGCCGCTCCGATGATCCTGGCCAGCAACGCGATGCAAGCGCGCAAACCATCCCTTACTGCGCTGCTTCCCGCGTTGTCGACGCTGCCCCGTGGCCTGCACGCGAGCGCAAGTTTATCGCACTCACGCGCGTTCTCCGCGCATGGCGTCAGACTTCGTCGGCACGGAACGCATCGCGCAACCACACGAGCCGGCCGGCTTCGAACGCAATCACGTCGAACCGGCACGCGGGTTGATCCCGCAAGTGCGAGACACGGGTCACCAGAAAATGCTGCGCGGCGCGTACGATGCGCTGCTTCTTCTGCCACCCGATACTCGCCGCAGCGCCACCATATCGGCGCTGCGCACGCGCGCGAACTTCGACGAACACCAGCGCGCCGTCACGTTCGCGCATCACCAGATCGATCTCGCCGCCGCGGCACGACACATTGCGCGCGACGAACCGCAAACGCTGGCGCTGCAAAAATTCCTGCGCACGCGCCTCGAAAGCCGCACCGACGAGTTTGGACCCGGCGCGTCCCGAAAAGTTGTGCGACGTGGCGAAGGCACCGATCGGCGCCGTCGCGCTCATGGCCGGCGCGCCTCGCAGGCCGCGTGACACTGCGTGGCACAATGGCGGCCTCGTTCCGTCTGTTTGCGTCTTCTGCCTCATGACTCCTCTCTCCGAACTCGCGCAAGGGCAGCAGTACCCCACCTCCGCGCTGTATGTGGTGGCCACGCCGATCGGCAACATCGCCGACGTCACGCTGCGCGCGTTGCACGTGCTCGGACTGGTGGACCGTATCGCCGCCGAAGACACCCGCAACACCGGTCAGCTGCTCGCCCGCTACGGCATCTCGAAGCCGCTCGTCGCCGTGCATCAGCACAATGAACGGGCCGCGGCGCTGCGCCTGATCGAGCATCTACAAGCAGGCGAACGCGTGGCCTATGTGTCCGACGCGGGTACGCCGGGCATCTCGGACCCAGGCGCGAAACTCGTCGACGCGGTCCGTGAAGCCGGATTTCCAGTTATTCCGCTACCCGGCGCAAGCGCGCTCGCGACCGCGTTGAGCGCGGCCGGCGACTGGGTCGCGACGTTCTCGTTCCTCGGCTTCTTGCCGCCGAAAGCAAAAGCCCGCGCCGCGACGCTACAGCCGCTCGCGACCCATCCTCACGCGATGGTGTTCTACGAAGCACCGCATCGGATCGTCGAAACGGTGCAGGCACTGGCCGACGCATTCGGCGGCGAGCGCAAGCTGCTCATCGCACGGGAATTGACGAAGTTACATGAAGCGCTGCACCGCGGCACCCTGGCCGAAGGGCCAACGTGGCTCGCCGCCGATCCGAACCGGCAACGCGGCGAATTTGTGCTGGTGGTGGAAGGCGCGCAGCCGGAAGCCGCCGGCGAACACGATCACGACGCGCTGCTGGGCATTCTGCTGGAGGAGTTGACGGTGAGCAGCGCGGCCAAAGTAGCGGCAACCATCACCGGAGCGTCGCGCAACGCGCTGTACACGCGCGCCTTGGCGTTGAAGAAAGACGAAGAGTAAAGCTGACGGACAAATGAAAAGGGCCGCGCAATGCGGCCCTTCGTTTTTCTGCGGACACAACCCAAGCGGCCGCCGTGCTGCGCGGCGCTACGAGGAGCGCGCCTGGCCGCGCTCGCCGCCGTTACATCACTTCTGGGCGCTCGAATCCGAGTTCGATGCCAGCATCTCATTACGCGCGTCGCGTGCTTCCTGCTGCGTGAGCCCTTCGATCTGCACCCGCGCCGTACCGGCGTGGCGCATGTCGAGCGCGGAGGCAGCGGCCATGGACAGATCGATCACGCGGCCACGCGCATACGGACCACGGTCGTTGATACGCACGACGACCGAGCGCGACGTGGCCGGATTGGTCACGCGCACATAGGAGCCGAGCGGCAACGTACGATGCGCCGCGGTCAGCGCGTGCATGTCGTAGCGTTCGCCGTTGGCGGTACGGCGGCCATGGAAGCCGCGGCCGTACCACGAAGCGCGGCCGGTCTGATGAAAGTCCGAAATGCCGGAACCATCATCCGTAAGAGGCTTTGCGTCGGCCAGCGAGGAGCCCTTGGCGGTCGCGTCGGAAGCCGGCGCGCTACCGTAAGCTTGCGGTCCGAAGGAGCCCGCTTGCGTCAATTTCGTGCTCTGCGGCGCGCCGCTTTCCGACGTGTTGCTAGCGCCCGGAGGCGTGGCGCAACCCGCCAGCACAAAAAAGGCAAAAAGAGTCCCCAGACCACGGGATAACCGAGTTTTCATAAGACGTGCAATCACATTGTCGAGCCGCATCACGCAAAGTTGAGCGTGTTGCCTGCGACTCCGGCGGCAAAGGACGACAACGCGCCGCGCAGACGAGCGCAGAACGTCAAAGCCCGGATGCGGCTCACTCAGCCGCTACCGCACGGTTAATTTTCACGTCTGGCGCAACCTGTCCCCGGCAGCCTGACCAGACCCCACATGCCGCCATCGAACGTGGCAAACACGTTCTTGCGCGCGAAACTCAGCGTGCAGGAACGGCGGCGTAGGCCCCACCCAGCGTCACGGCAGTTAAGTCCGTAGCAGGCGCGCGGCGCCTGGCTGGGCAAGACGTGTGCATCGAATGCATCGATACTTGATGGCCGTCCAAAAGTGCGACAGCCCATGCTTGAGTGGCAATCCGCGCGCCCATTTTTGATGGGGACGCATCGCCCTGTGGCAGCACAATTCCCTGTGCATGGAGTGCATTATACCTAAAACAGAATTTCGGGATGACAAGCGACTGAAAACCTTGATGAATTTTCACTCCTGCTGCAAAAATGAGCAGCGCAAAGCCCGCTGCGCCGGGGCTTCGGCGGCCTCGGCGAACGTGGGCGAGAGGCCGGTACAATCAACGTTTTTCCAGCGGCGCCGTCATCCATGAAAGTCACCTTGATCCCCGTCACGCCGTTCCAGCAGAACAGTTCGCTGCTCGTTTGCGAGGCAACCGGACGCGCGGCCGTCGTCGATCCGGGCGGCGACCTCGACATCATCCAGGGCGAAATCGCGCGGCAGAACGTGACGGTCGAAAAAGTTTTCCTGACGCACGGCCACATCGATCACTGCGCGGGCGCGAAGACGCTGGCCACGCACTACGGCGTGCCGATTGAAGGCCCGCATCCCGACGAACGCTTCTGGCTCGACAAACTGCCGGATCAAAGCACGCGCTTCGGCTTTCCGGCCGCCGAGGCGTTTGAACCGGATCGCTGGTTGCAGAACGGCGAGACCGTGCAGTTCGGCGACGAAACGCTCGATGTGTATCACTGCCCGGGCCATACGCCGGGCCACGTGGTGTTCGTCAGCCGGGCGCATCGGCTCGCGCTGGTAGGCGACGTGCTGTTCGCCGGCTCGATCGGGCGCACGGATTTTCCGCGTGGCAATCATGCGGATCTGGTGCGCTCGATCCGCGAAAAGCTTTGGCCGCTCGGCGACGACATCACCTTCGTTCCGGGCCACGGTCCCACTTCGACGTTCGGCGCTGAGCGCCGCACCAATCCGTACGTCGCCGACGGAGTCGAGGCATGAGCAGCGAAATCTACGTCAGCACCGATGTCGAAGCGGACGGCCCGATTCCGGGTCCGCATTCCATGCTCAGTTTCGCCTCCGCCGCTTATACCGAAGACAAGCAACTGATCGCCACCTTCTCGGCGAATCTCGAGTTGCTCGAGGGAGCCAAGGCGCATCCCGTGCAGGAAGCGTGGTGGAAGACGCAGCCCGAAGCGTGGGAAGCCTGCCGCAAGGACTTGCAGACACCGTTGGCCGCATTGACGGCGTATGTCGACTGGGTCGAAGCCTTACCGGGCAAACCGGTGTTCGTGGCAATGCCGGCCGGCTTCGACTTCACTTATATGTTCTGGTACATGATGCGGTTTGTCGGCCGCTGTCCGTTTTCGTGGTCGGCGCTCGACATCAAGACGCTGGCCTTCGCCATGACCGGGCTGCCGTACCGCAAGAACATCAAGCCGCGCTTTCCCAAGCACTGGTTCGACGAACATCCGCACACGCATGTCGCGCTGGACGACGCGATCGAACAAGGCGCGCTTTTCTGCAACATGTTGAAGGATCTGCGCGCAAGTCAGGCGATCACGCTCGCAGCGGGTAGAGATGGGGACGGCACAGGACAAAACGCCGCTGAGGAACCGGCAAATTAGGTAATCTCCCTCGTCCAACCCGTTTTACATTGCGTTTCGTTTTCGCGCCCTCTACCATGCGTTGATACGGCGACGCAAACGGAGGCGCAGTTGACACTCGATACGTTCTCTCAAAAAATCCTGCGCCTATTGCAGCTCGACGCACGCCGCTCGGTGCAAGAAATTTCCGACCAGGTCGGCCTGTCGAGCACGCCATGCTGGCGGCGCATTAAGGACATGGAACAGTCGGGGGTCATCCAGCGCTACACGGCGCTGCTGGATCGGGAAAAGCTCGGGCTGCACGTGTGCGCCCTCGCGCATATTCACCTTACGCGGCACACCGAAGGCGGCGTGGAACAGTTCGAGCGGGAAATCGCCACCTGCCCGGAAGTCACCGAGTGCTACAGCACGACCGGCGAATCCGACTACATTCTCAAGATCGTCGCCCCGGATATCAAGGCATACGACAGCTTCCTGCACGAACGCATCTTCAAGATTCCCGCCGTCGCCCAGGTTCGCACGAGCGTAGTGCTGCGCGAAATCAAGTTCGACACGCAATTGCCGCTGTGATCCGTTGATGGCTTAACGGCACCACCCCGCAGCATGCTCGGTGGCGCCGCGGGCGTCAGGTGGCGCTGTGCGGTTCCGTCGCCTTCGCGCGTTCCTCAAGAGCCCCGCCGGCCTTTGGGTCGAGCGTGGCCGGATCGGCGTCCGCGGACAGCGCGTGCAATTCCAGTAGCAGGTCCACTTTGCGCGCGCCCAGGCGCGCCTTCAGCGCCGCCAGATCCACTCGCCCAGCGCGTTGCGTTTCGCTGTCCAGCGCGCGCGACGACAACGCGGCCGGCAGCGCCACTTCGACATCCAGTCCCGTGCTCAGGTAGTGGATATTCACCGCCGCCGCTTTTACGCCGTGAGGCGCCAGGGCGGCGTTCACTTCCGCGATGACCCGCTCGCGCGTAGGCAGATCGAAGGGCGGACGCGCAAGCGCATCGTTCTCGGGATCGACATGAATCAAAGCGTCGAGCACGCGGTTGTCCGTCAGCACGCGCAAACGCGCCGACTCGGCGATGTAGTGTCCCTCCGATACCGAGATCAGCGGATCGACCAGAATATGCGCGTCGACGAGCGCGAAGTCGCCCATCTTGCGCGTGCGCATTTCGTGCACGTCGCGTACGCCGGGCGTCGAGAGCAGCAGCGCGCGCATGTCGGCGGCGGCGGCGTTGTCGAGCGCGCGGTCGGAGAGATCCTGCAGCGCGTCCCAGCCGAACATCCAGCCCATGCGCGCCACCATGAAGCCGACGATCGCCGCGGCAATCGGATCGAGCAGCCGCACGCCGGCAAGGCTGCCGACAATACCGATCGCGACCACCAGCGACGACGCCGCATCCGAGCGCGCGTGCCACGCATTGGCGATCAACATGGCGGATCGCACGCGTTGCGCTTCGCGCAGCATGTAGCGAAACAGACCTTCTTTGGAAAACAGAACTAGCACCGCGACCGCAAGCGCGCTCATATGCACGGCGGGGATGTTTTGCAAATCGGCGAGACGCGTTCCGGCCCGCCATAACATGCCGACACCTACCGCGATCAGAAGCGCGCCCAGAAATAACGACGCCACGGTTTCGTAGCGGCTATGCCCGTAATTGTGATCCGCGTCGGGCTTTGCGCCACTGTGCCGATTGGCAAACAGCACGACAAAATCGGAAATCAGATCGGCGAGGGAATGGATACCGTCGGCGACCAATGCCTGCGAGTGAGCAAACACGCCGATGACGATTTGCAGCGTCATCAACACTGTATTGAGCGCAATACTGACAAAGGTACTTTTGCGCGCAACGCGATGTTTTTCGGCGGATTGGGCAGCGGCGGCGGCAGGCATCTCTGAAGCGGAATGAAAAGTTCAATCCCTACATTCTACTCGGCCCATCTCGAAACGCGCTGAAGATACCTAAAAAATTCCTTTTAAATCAGCCGCTTATCTAAACGAAAAGCATTCGCGTTCAAGTTGGATGGAGTTCACGCGATAAAAACCGACGGCATTGGATGCGGCAATAAAAAACCGCGCCCTCGACGGTACGCGGTTCTCTCTTGCAACGGCAGACGCGATAGGTGCATCTGGATTGAAGCTATTCGTATTACTTAACGGCCAGAGGCATTAGTTGCTGGCAAAGGGGCCGGCAAAAGCGGCTGGCCAGAAGCATTACTTCTGGATCAGAAACTTCTCGCGATCCAGACCTGCGATCCAGCGCGGCGGCTTGCCACGGCCAGACCACGTGCTGCCGCTATCCGGGTCGCGATACTTCGGTGCGACACCTGCGCGCGGACGCGCGGCTTTAGCACCCTTGGCGGCACGACCACCACCGAGTTCTGTCAGAGAAATGCCGTAGTCGGTCATTTTCTGCTTGATCTCATTCAACACTTCCGCGTATTCGCGCGACTTCGCTTCTTCGATCTGCTTTTCGAGCTTCTCGCGCTGAGCGAGTAGTTCCTTGTAGGAAGACATAGGTTCCCTTTGTGGTTTGGATAAATGACTGCCAGTCTTAAGCCAGCTTGCCCTTTGAAGGTGGATCATGCCTCGGAATTTGACGGCGAGATTAACACAAAATAGAAAGATTACAAAAGCGCGCGCGTTAAATTAATCCCAATTCGTTTCAAAAAATTTCCGTCCGCCACCGCGTTACACCACTCCCTTTCAAATAGCTGATTTCGCATTTTGCTGAAAACGCAGTTGGCATGAGTAATTATGGGATTAACTATCAAAAGATGAAAATTAAGATGGTGATTTGGCACCAACATTTCACGCCATGAGAGCTTTAACATGAAACTTCGTAACATATTGCGACAGCCGTTCTGCGCTGGTATTCGCATGAGTGTTTTCCCCAAACGGCGGTAAAAAAATCTAATCCATGTAGCGCTGCATGCAATCTTCGAGCGCCGCGTGCAAGGTTTCGATTTTGAGTTTCGCGTCGTCAAAGACAAAACGGCTGCGCGCACCGTTCAGTTTCACATCGGCGCCATATCGATCGACACCGAGCAGTTGAAATTCGCCCTTGCTGCCGGAATGGCTAGCGAATTGCGCGATCAGCGCGTTCTCTTCATCGAAACCGACCGGCGGCAAAGGATCGAGTTCGGCTCCGGCGAGCCATCCCATCGCGCCGAAGCCACCGATATAACGCAGCCGCTCGAGCCTCATCGCCCAGAACGTGAAATCGCCAAGCACGAGGTAGCGCTCCGCGTCCGGGTGATAGCGCAGATAGCGCTGCACCACCTCGGGCGTCGAGTCGACCGGCTCGAAGGTGCCTAGCAAGGTGACACGCTGGCCGCTCAGCACGTCGCCGTCGGGAGCGTCGACGGCCAGAAAACCGGCGCGCGGGTCGGCGTGCAGGTTATGAGTGTGCTCGGCCAGCCGACTCACGAGGATCGTCGGACGATGTTGTGGGTCCGGTGCGAACGGCAGCACGGACGGATAGGGAAAACCTTCCGGCTGGCGTGCGTGAGTGGCGAGCGTGCCGACAGCGGCCGTGTGCAGCAGATGCAGCGGAGCGTGAGCGGGAATATTCAAGTGCGCGTTCCTCGATAGATGTGCGGCGAATCACAAAAAGACCGGCCAGCGGACCACAATGCCCAACGCACGCCCAACGTCTGTCACGTCTGGGCCGAACAATCGCAAAAATGCGGATTCCGCCTTCCAAGCATAAGACAGCACGCTTCGTTAGAATCGGAAATTCGCTTTCAACGCGCTTTCCCCGCGTCAGCGCTCCTCGAGATTTCCGTGTCAGACCGCTCCTCCGAATTCGCCGCCCTTCCCGCCGCTCACCGCGACCTGTCCGCTAGCGCCCGGCAGCGAGCCCGTATCGCCACGATGGCGGTGTTCTTCATCGCCGGCATGATGTACGCGTCGTGGGGGGTGCACGTACCGACGGTGCGCGACCGTTTCCATCTGAACGCGGCGCTGCTCTCCGTTGCGCTGCTGGCCGTGGCGGGCGGTTCGATCGGCGCAATGGCGGCCAATGCCTCGTGGATCGCGCGGGTCGGCACGCGCCGCGCCTGCCTCACCGGCGGGCTCGTGATGGCGGTATGCGCGGCGCTGATTCTGGTCGTGCCCACTTACTGGCTGCTGCTGGTCGTGCTGGCCACTTTCGGCGCGGGCATGGCCACGCTCGATGTCGCGATGAACGCCGAGGCCAGCGCCGTCGAGAAAGCGCTCGGCAAGCCGATCATGTCGTCGTTGCACGGCATGTTCAGCGTCGGCGGGATGTTCGGTGCGGCGGTCGGCGGCGCGCTGCTGTCGCGCGGCATGGCGCCGGCGGTGCATCTCGTGCTGGCTGCCGCGGTCAGTGCGCTCGTGCTGATCGCCGCTTGTCCTTCCGTGCTGCCGCACGTGCCGCACGCCGATCACCCCGACTCCGCCACGCCGCGCGCCAACCGCTGGCGCTCGCCGGCGTTGTGGGCGCTCGGCGCGATGGCGCTGGTCGCGCTGATCGCGGAAGGCGCGATGTACGACTGGGCCACCGTCTATATGCGCGACGTCGTGCTGGCCACGCCCGCGCTCGCGAGCGCGGCCTACGCGGCATTCTCGGGCGGCATGGCGGCCGCGCGCTTTGCCGGCGACGCGGTGCGCGCCCGCTTCGGCGCGCCGCAACTGGTGATGGCAAGCGCGACGCTCGCCTGCGTCGGGATGGTGGGCGCGCTGTTGCTGCCGAATGCGGTTGTCGCGCTGATCGGCTTCACGCTGATGGGCCTCGGTCTGGCGAACATGATGCCGGTGCTGTTCGCGGCGGCGGCGAACGTCAAAGGCATTCATGCGGCGGAAGGACTCGCACATGTTGCCGGGTTGGCGTACTTCGGACTGCTGCTCGGGCCGGTGATCATCGGCGCGGTGACGCAGGTGACCAGTTTGCCGATCGGGTTGTCGGTGGTGGCCATCTGTTCCGCGTTGATCGCGCTCGTCGGTCCGAAGGTGCTGCGGCGTTTGAAGATCTGATGCGAAAGCGCGCCGCTGCTGCTTCGGTGCGTGCGGCGCCAAGCGAAACGCGCTCGCTTTACGTTACGTCGACACCGCGATCACGCCGATCACCAGCACGCTCGCGCAGACGCCCCAAACCGCTGGCGACACAACCGGTCTCGGCGCACCGCTGACCGTAACGGCGCGGAAAAACAAGCGCCGAAGGGGGCGGTGAGCCCGGCAACCGGCTCGCTGTTTTTTTTCCGCGCAATCGCCGCCAGCATCACATTCCGCCGGCGCCGCGTGAAAGCAGCGGCCTTTTATCTGCGTGTCACAGTTCGTGATACGTATCGTAGTGACGCGAGAAGTCGTTACTGCGGAGAAAATTGGTGAACGTCATCGTCACCGACGCATCCAGTCCTTCCACGTAATGCCACCAGCCGATCGGCAGAAACAGTAATTCACCGGGCGCGAGCGAGCATTCGATCAACTGCGCTTGCCGCATCGACGGGAAACTGTCGTAGTCGATCGCGCCGCCGTCCACTTGCGAATAGCAATGCAGATGGTTTGCCATATACGGCGTGTCGGACAGCGGCACGAGTTTGATCTGTTTGCGGCCGATCACCTGCGCCATGAAGTTATTGGTCAGGTCGTGGTGAAACGGCGTCTTTGTTCCGGCCGGTCCCATCCAGAAGAAACCGGTGTCGGGAGACGCGGCGTTGAGATATTCGTCGATTGGCGGTACATCGGACCATAACGCCGCGAGTGCCGCGCGATTGCGCGAGGTGTTATTGGCGGTCATGTAGAAATCGTTAGTCCGCCCGCTCCGCTCGACGAGATCGACATAATCGGCAAAGCGCATCATGCGTCTGAGCCTGAGCTGATTGATTTCGTAATTCGCGTCCGTTTCGCGGCCGAACTGCACTTCCACTTCACAATCGCCGCACCGTTCGCGAAGGTAATCCCAGTTCCATCGCGAACGCGCAGGCCAGAAATCGAATGCGCCGGTGATGATCACCGGCCGGTTCTGAAGGTAGTACTGCTCGAAGAACGCGTCGCGCGATAAACGTTCGCGCCGTTCGATTACACCGCTCGCCGCGCGCATGCGATTGAGCTCGCCATACACCGACAATATCCATTCGCGCTTACGCAAACGATTGCGCAGACGTGTTGCACCGTGAAAATAAGGACTCGCGAGCGCCGCATCGATTTCTCGCGTGGCATCCGCCGCGTCGAAACCATGGCCGACCAGCGCGCCATGCAACGCGGACGATGGTGCGTCGAGCAGCAGATTCTCGGCGATCCAGCGGCGCCACGCATCGTCGAACGAACGGGTCACGGTGGTCACGGCAGTCTCTCCGAGCAATGCGGATCGGCAAAAAGAATCCGCAAAACAAAAGGCACGCGAACCTCGCGGCGCGCGTGCCTCTTTTCTCATGCAACCGAAGACAGACAACACGCTGCCTTCGGTCACGCGATTTTTACATCTTCACTACGTCGAGCAGCGTCTTCTTGCCTGCCTTGTAGTTGTACAGCGAGATCACGCCGTGCTGAAGGTCGCCCTTCGAGTCGAATGTGGTTTCACCGATCACACCCTTGTAATCCGTGCTCGGCATCGCTGCCAGGATCTTCGCCGGATCGGTCGAGTTAGAACGCTTCATAGCGTCGACGATGATGTACACAGCGTCATACGTGAACGGAGCGTAGATCTGGATCGGCTGACCGAAACGCTTCTGATACTTGGCGAGGAACGCCGAGCCGCCAGCCATCTTTTCGAGCGCCATACCGGCTTCCGAACAGACGATGTTGTCGGTTGCGTCGCCAGCCAGGTCCGACAGCTTGTCGGTACACACGCCGTCGCCTGCCAGCACCTTCGCGCGCAAGCCGAGCTGCTTGGCTTGCTTGGCGAACGGGCCGCCGGTGGCGTCCATGCCGCCGTACATGATCGCGTCCGGGTTTTCGCCCTTGATCTTCGTCAGAATCGCGCGGAAGTCGACAGCCTTGTCGTTCGTCGCGTCGTGCGACATCACGTTCAGGCCCAGCGACTTGGCGGTCTTTTCGAATTCGTTTGCGAGACCCTGGCCGTAAGCGGTCGAGTCGTCGACGATCGCGACGCTCTTCACTTTCAGACCCTTCGCTGCGTAGTTAGCCAGTGCCGGACCTTGTTGCGCGTCGGTCGCGACGACGCGGTACGTCGTCTTGAAACCTTGTTGCGTATAGGCCGGGTTCGTTGCCGACGGCGAGATCTGCACGATGCCAGCATCGCTATAGATCTTCGAAGCCGGGATCGACGTGCCCGAATTCAAGTGGCCAACAACCGCGACGACCTTATCGTCGACCAGTTTCTGCGCGACTTGAGTTGCCGTACGCGGGTCGGCTGCGTCGTCTTGCGGATCGAGTTGCAGCGTGATTTTCTGGCCACCGATCGTCAGGCCCTTGGCGTTGATTTCTTCAACTGCCAGGCGCGCGCCGTTTTCGTTGTCTTTACCCAGGTGAGCGATACCGCCGGTCAGCGGTGCAACGTGACCGATCTTGACGACCGTGTCGGCTGCAGCCGAAGTTGCCAACGTCGCGAACAGCATCGCCGCAGCGCTGATCGGCAACAGCTTTTGAATCTTGATGTTCATGTAAGTCTCCAGTTTCGGTCCCAAAAACAACGTAATCGCCCTGTGCCCCCGCTTCCCCAACACGTGTCGCTCAGTCCCGTGGACGACCACGCCGGTTGCATCGTTCATGCACTTGGCCAGCACGCTCGCCGGACTGTTTGTGGCAGGCGGCAAACCGTACTTGCGCGCAAGTGTAGGCCATCAAATTAATTTGTGGGGCTTTTTTGAGGAAGTGGGATGAACACTAATAGCGTTTATCCAACAGGCGCTGATTCCGGCTGGAAAGAGAGACTGGAAAGCACCAGCCCATGCGGGTTTCCGCTATGTGAGGCTTTCGTCTAACAGCACGGCCTAAAGCTTTTAGCGTGTTAAACCGTTAATCATCCGAATAGGCTTCGTGCTTGAAAAGGAGGCACGTCCGGAGCCCGTCCGGATCGTGCTGAATCAGCGTTTGAACGCGGCGATGCGCGCCGTTGCCTCGCGCCATTCGTGTTCGAGTTGGCCCATCAGTTCGGCGGCGCCGAGACCTTCGCGGCGGGCGCGGCCCATAGGCGCGCCCTGGCCTGACCAGAGCGAGAGATAGTCGCCGTTTTCCGCACGGCTCGCGGTTTGCCGCAGCTCTTGCGTCAACGCGTTTTGCACTGGATACGGCGCGATCTTCTGCGCCGCTTCGCTCAACCGCTGCATCAGCGGATTGCGTATGCCGCGCGCATGGCGGCCGGTAATCGCGCGCGTGACCGAAGTCGACGTGTCGGACGTGGAGCGCACTCGGGTTTTCCATGCCTGCGGGATCGCGCTCTCGTGACAGGTGAGAAACGCGGTGCCCATCACCGCGGCTTGCGCGCCGAGCGCGAGCGCGGCGACGATGCCGCGTCCGTCCATGATGCCGCCGGCGGCGAGCACCGGCAGCCCGGTTGCGTCGACGAGCTGCGGCACGAGGGCCATCGTGCCGACCAGCGCGTCTTCGAATGCGCCGATGAATGTGCCGCGATGCGCGCCCGCCTCCGCGCCTTGCGCGGCAATCGCATCGGCGCCCGCGTCGCGCCAGGCCACACCTTCGGCGGCATGCGTCGCCGTGCCTATTACATATAGACCGTTGGCGTGCAACCGGGCGACGTCGTCGGCCGGCAACAATCCGAATGTGAAGCTCGCCAACGGCACGCGCAATTCGATCAACATGTCCAGCTGCGCGCGGAAGTCCGGCGCGTAGCGTGCGAGCGGTGCGCCCGGCGGCAAACCGAGGTCGTGGCGCAACGGATCGATGGCTTCGAGCGCGCTACGCACCGTCGCATCGTCCGGCGTGGCCGGCTCGAGCACGAACAGATTCACGCCGAACGGACGATCCGTCAGCGCGCGAATCGCCGCGACTTCGCTTGCGATCTTCTCGGGCGAGAGCGCCGCGCCCGCCAGAAAACCGAGACCGCCCGCGTTCGATACCGCGGCGACCATCGCCGGCGTCGTTGCGCCGCCCGCCATTGGCGCCTGCACGACCGGCACGCGCAACCCGAAACGCTGCGCAAACGGCGTCACAAAACTGCCTTCACTCATGATGATTTCCTTTCCCGTCAGTGCGCTCGCGACATGAGCGAGCCGATACGCTTCAATGTACCGAGGCGGCCCGCACGGGAAAAATGAATTATCGAGAACGTTTCAATCGCCTTACGAGATTTCCGCTTCGCGGGGCCGCGCTGCAGCGCGTTTCTTTTGATGGCAAACTGACCGCCCCGCTTCAGGTATTGAAGCCTCTGGTATTCATTCAGACCGACCTCGCGCAGCCGCGCGCGAGTCAATGGAGAGCAACATGAGCACCACTTCCCGATGGATCGACATTCCCGCCGGCAACGACAGTTTCGGCGGCTACCTGGCGTTGCCCAAAGGCGGCAAGGGACCGGCGGTCATCATCATTCAGGAAATCTTCGGCGTGAACAGCCATATCCGTTCGGTCGCGGATCAGTACGCGCAAGACGGCTACGTCGCGCTCGCACCGGACGTGTTCTGGCGCGTGCAACCGCGCGTGGAATTGACGTACGACGGCGCCGATCGCGAGAAGGGCATCGAACTGATGCAGAAACTCAAAGTCGATGAAGCCGTGGCCGATATCGGCGCAGCCGCAGCCGCACTGCGCGCCATGCCGGAAGTGACCGGCAAGGTGGCGGCAATCGGCTTTTGCTTCGGCGGCCGGCTCGCGTATCTGGCCGCGGCGCAAGGCACGCTCGACGGCGCGGTCGCCTACTACGGCGGCGGCATCCAGAACCAACTCGACGAAGCCGCAAAGGTCAAAGTGCCGATGCAATTTCACTACGGCGAACTCGACGCGCATATCCCGCTGTCGGCCGTCGGTCAGATTCAGGAACGCTTCGCCGGCCGCACCGACGCCGAATTCCACATCTATCCGAACGCCGATCACGGCTTCAACTGTTCGGACCGCGCGTCGTACAACCAGCGCGCCGCTGCGTTGGCACATGGCCGCACGCTGACCTTCCTCGGCGAACGTCTGTAACGCGCGGTTCTAATTGGCGCGCTGATTGGTGCCGCTGTTCGCGACGACGCTTATCAGCGCGCGTCAATTGCGCTTTTTTGTTGGCGCTTTTCATGTGCGTCAGTAACTCGCGCGCATAACTCAGTTACTCTCTCAAAGACGGCGTGTCTGTGGCACGCCGTCTTTTCCATGTGCGGCAATCAATCCGGGCGACGAAACCTCGCGGCGCGGTTCAGCGCGCGCATGGACCGCCGGCCGGTTCAACACTCGATAGCGAGGGCTCATCCGTCGTGCATTCAGACTATCTCGCTCATGACGCCACCGGCCTCGCCGAATTGATACGCAAGCGCGAAGCAAGTGCGCGCGAGTTGCTCGACATTGCGATTTCACGCACCGAAGCCGTCAATCCCGCGATCAATGCGATTGTCCTGAAGGACTACGACGCAGCCCGTCAACGCGCTTCACGCGACGACGCGAGCCGTGCGAACGGCGCAAACAACGCCGATGGCGTCAGCGCGCAAACAGCGCTGGCCGGCGTGCCCTATCTGATCAAGGACCTCGGCGCGCCGGTCGCCGGACTGCGCATGGCCATGGGCAGCCGCCACTACCGCCACTTCATTCCCACCGAAGACGCCCCGGTGGTCGCGCTGGCGAAAGCGGCCGGCCTCAATATCTTCGCCAAGACCAGCACGTCCGAGCTCGGCCAGATGCCTTATACGGAGCCCGAACTGTTCGGCGCGTGCCGCAATCCGTGGAATCTCGACCATACGCCGGGCGGCTCGAGCGGCGGTGCGGCGGCGGCGGTTGCCGCCGGCATCGTACCGCTCGCGCATGCATCGGACGGCGGCGGCTCGATCCGCATTCCGGCGTCATGCTGTGGACTCTTCGGCCTCAAACCTTCACGCGGACGTGTGCCGCGTGCGACCGCGGAGGCTGAGGCCGGTGAACTCGGCGTCGATCATGCGGTGTCGCGCAGTGTGCGGGACAGTGCGCTGCTGCTCGATCTGCTTGGCGGCAATGCCGACCGGCCGCTCGGCGCGCCGGGCACGTTTCTGAGCGCGAGCCGCGAGCCGTGCAAACCGCTGAATATCGCGTACGTCACCGAGCCGATGCTCGCACCGTCGCTTTCCGCCGACGCGCGCGCCGCGCTCGAAGACGCCGCGCAACTTGCCAGCTCGCTCGGCCATAACATCGAACCGGTGTCGCTCGGCATCGACTTCGCGACGGTTCGCCACGCGTTCCTCACGCTCTGGTCCGTGACGGCGGAAGATCTGGTGCTGAACGCCGAACGGATCAGCGGCCGCAAACCGCTGCGCGCCGAATTCGAAATTTCGACATGGGCGATGGCGCATGTGGGCCGCAAACTCGGCGAGCGCGGCCTGCCCGCCGCGCTCGAAGAACAACGCCGCATCACCGGGCTGCTCACCGATCTGCTGAATCGCTACGACGTGATTCTGTGCGCCACGCTCGCCGCGCCGCCGATCAAGATCGGCGAGATGCGGCCCACGTCGGCGGAACGCATGCAGATGCGCGCCGTCACCACCATGCCTCTCGAGGCGTTGATGAAGAAGGTGCTGATGGAAGCGTCGAACAAGGCGTTCACGTGGGCCGGTTGCACGGAACTGTTCAACCTGAGCGGCCAGCCGGCGATGTCGGTGCCGCTCTACTGGAATGCGCGCGGGCTGCCGATCGGCGTGCAATTTGCCGCGCGTGACGGCGGCGAGGCGACGCTTCTGCGTCTGGCCGCACAGCTCGAAACGGCAAGGCCGTGGTTCGACAAGCGGCCGCCTTTGATACAGGCACGCAACTAGACGAGAGGTTTAGGAGAAGGTGTCGCAGCGAAGTAGCGGCAATGGTCCGCTGCCGGCAGTAAAGCCTGACTGAAATTCAGCCGCCCGGTCAGGCCGGCTTGCGATGCGCGTCGAGATCCGCGTGGCGCTTACCCGGAATGCAGGCCACCGCGACGATCGACAGCGCCAGTCCGCCCATCACGTAGTAAATCGGCGCGAGCGGCGAGCCGGTGGTGTTGATGAGCCATGTCACGACGAACGGCCCGAAGCCGCCGAACACCATCACCGCGATGTTGTAGGCGAGCGATAAGCCGGTCGAGCGCACGTTCGCCGGAAACAACTCTGCGATCAGCGCACCGAACGGTCCGTAATAACCGGAGAGCGTGATCGACAGCAACGCCTGCACGAGAATCAGTTTCGACACGCTCGGCTCCGCCGCGAGCCACGCGAACAGCGGATAGATGATCACGAGCGTAATCACCAGCGACCACAGCGACAGCCCCTTGCGCCCGATCCTGTCCGACCATGCGCCGGTCAATGGCGACAGCACCGTCAACAGCAGATTGCCGACGATCACCGCGTAAAAGGATTGCGCGTAAGGCAGCTTGAGTTGATTGACCGCGAAGGTCGGCAGATAGCTGATCAGCACGTAGATCGTCACCGTGAGCGCGATTACCGAGCCGAGGCCGCAGAGCACGTCACGGGTATGAGTTCTGAAAACTTCGCCGAGCGTCGCGCGCCGCGCGGTTTTTTGCGCGAGTAGAAACGCTTCGGAATCCGCGAGATGCCGGCGGATATAAAAGCCGATCGGCCCGATGATCAAACCCAGAATGAAGGGCACGCGCCAGCCCCAGGATTTCAGCGCCTCGGGCGACAGTCCGCGCGTGATCAATGCGCCCACCAGTGCGCCGAGCAGCAGCGCCGCCGCCTGGCTCGCCATCTGCCAACTGCCGTAGAAGCCGCGCTTCGAAAACGGCGCCGCTTCGATCAGCAACGCCGTCGAACTGCCGAACTCCCCGCCGGCGGAAAAGCCTTGCAGCGAGCGTCCGATTACGATCATCAACGGCGCGCCGATGCCGATCGCCGAGTACGGCGGTGCGATCGCCAGCAGCAGAATGCCGAGCGTCATCAGCGCGATGACGAGCGACAACGCCGCTTTGCGTCCCGCGCGATCCGCATAGAGTCCGAGTACGATGCCGCCGATCGGCCGCATGACGAAAGCGACGCCGAACGTCGCGGTGGCGAGGAGCAGCGACGCATAGTCGTTGCCGGCCGGGAAGAACAACTGCGCGATCACCACCGTCAGAAAACCGAACACGGTGAAGTCGTACCACTCGAGTGCATTGCCGATCACAGCCGCGACGACGGCTCGCGTATGAAGGCTCCTTGACGCTGGTTTCATTCGAATCTCCAGCCTGCCAAAAGTATCCTGTGGTGCGTCGTTTTAGTGCAATGCCGTATTAGCGCGAGCGAGAAAAAGAGCGCGAGCCGTAGAGGTCGCCTTGGAGTGTAAAGAGCGCACAAGCGGTTTTCAAGCAGCAAAAAGGCGTCTGCCGCGCGGGGTGGCAGACGCCTGAATGACTGGGCCTCGAATGCGCACCGCCATGTTGCGGCGCATTTCGCGCAACACTGAGTGCGTGTGCGGCTGATGGCTAATCAGGCCTTCTTGTTATATGCGCTGCACCAACCCTTGCTCGCCACCTGCTTGCCGGCGAACATCGGACAGCCGCCGTAGGGGTCGGTCGGCTTGGCCTGGTAGAAGCTGCAGTTGCCGCAGTCCTGGCCCGGTGCGTACTTGGCGAATTTCGCCTTGTCGACTTTCGTGGCGTCTTCCTTGTAGCCGAGTGCTTGCGCGGTCGGATCGGATTCGGCGACTTTCGGTGCGTCGGCAAATGCCTGGCGCGACAACGCAAAGGTGGACGCCACACCAATGCTGGTGATTAAAAACGTACGACGGGAAGGTTTCATGGGGACTCACTCCATTTCTATTGAACTGATCGCCGTTCTAGTGACAGCGGTTCTCAAGGATAGCAATGAAGCTGTCGCGCGTGACGGTCCAAATGATAGAGATAACCGAATTGGTACGACCGCGCGGCTGAATGTCGCGCGGAATGCGAATCGATCGCATGCGAGGTGACACTTTGCGGTGAAACACGCGATGCGCAAACCGCGCGCGAGTCGAGCGCTCGCAGTGAAACCGTTGGCGCGAACCGCGTGAATCACGCGCGTCCGCTCAACTCGCACACTCGCTGCGCGATCGCAAACGACGCCGTCAATCCCGGCGACTCGATACCGAACAGATTGACGAGTCCACGCACACCATGCGCGGCCGGACCTTGAATCACGAAGTCGGCAGCGGGTTCGCCGGGACCGGAAAGCTTCGGACGAATCCCCGCATACGCGGGCTGCAATGCATCGTCCGGAAGCGCCGGCCAATAGGCGCGAATCGCCGCGTAAAACGATTCCGCGCGACGCGGATCGACGTCGTAATTGATCGCATCGACCCATTCGACATCGGGACCGAAACGCGCCTGGCCGCCGAGGTCGATGGTCAGATGTACGCCGAGGCCCGCCTCGTTCGGCATCGGATAAATCAGGCGGCTGAATGGCGCGCGCCCCGAGATGCTGAAGTAGTTGCCGCGCGCGAGATAGAGCGGCGGCACATGCCGCGCGTCGAGTCCGCGGATCTTGCGCGCCAATGCGTTCGCCTGCAAACCGGCGCTGTTGATCACGCACGCTGCGCTGATCGTGGTCGGCGCATCGCCGCCCACCTTGATGATGAAGCGGCCATTGCTCGCTTCGATCGCCTGGACCGGCGAGTGAAACGCGCACACCGCGCCGTCGCGTTCGGCGTCGCCCTGCAGCGCCAGCATGAACTGATGACTATCGACGATGCCCGTCTGCGGCGAGAACACCGCTTCGACACATTCGAGCGCGGGTTCGAGCGCTTGCGCCTGGTCGCCGGTGATTCGCATCAGGTCGAGCACACCGTTGTCGCGGCCTTTGGCCATGATGCTTTCGAGCTGAGGAATCTGGTTGCGCGAAGTGGCCACCAGCAATTTGCCGCAGCGAGAATGCGGCACGTTACGCTCGACACAGTAGTCGTAGAGCATCTCGCGGCCGCGCACGCAAAGCCCGGCTTTGAGCGAGCCGCGCGGATAGTAGATGCCCGCGTGAATCACTTCGCTGTTGCGTGAGCTGGTGCCCACGCCGATTGCTTCGGCCGCCTCCAGCACGATGACGTCGCGGCCTCGCGCCGCCAGTGCGCGCGCCACCGCGAGACCGATCACGCCGGCGCCGATCACTACACATTCGATTTGGTCCATGTCCCTTGACGCGGCCAACCTCGCCGCGCGCTACCTCGTTCACCCGATCAAGATGAAGACAGGGTGCGGCTGTCGCGTGCCGTCCACCGCTCGCTGCCGAACGCTCCTGTCCATTCGCAACCGCTACGTAAAATTGTACGACGCCGTACAGACACAAATGCCCGCAGTCGGCAATGACTGCGGGCATGCGGTCTTGAGCGGGTCTCAAACGTAGCGGCCGGACTAGTTAGTGTACGCCGTCGAGGGTCGCCGCGCTCGCTTCTTCGCGTGGCCGGTGAATGTGACACGCGGCCCGGTCGGGCCGCGGTGCTTGCGGGACGGCCGGCGCTTAGTCCTGCGTGCTGACGCCTCGATGCGCAGCTTCCGCCACATGGGTCTTTTGCGCGCGCGGCACGGTGTAGCCGCCGACCGCGAGTTCCTGCTGATAAGCCGGCGCGTTCGGATTCAGGCTCAATTGACCGTTGGCGCGAGCTTCGGCCAACTCAGCCTTCACCTGGGCACGGGTCTTCGGACCGTTGTCGGGCGTCGCGCTCACGCTATCGGCTGAAATCGGCGCGTACGGATTCTGGTTCAACTCGCCGGCTGCGCGAGCTTGCGCGACCTCGGCTTGCACTTGCGCGCGGGTCACGCCGCTCGGTTGCGTGTACGTGGCGACTTCGGGACGATACGACGCCGCCGGTCCGTAGCCGCTCGCGAAGGCCGGGGCAGCGATCGTGGAGGAGAAAAGCAAAGCGAGGGAAGCCGTTCGCATGATGGTGGTTTCCAATAGTCGTTGAATTGGGGTTCTGTGCGTTGCGGAGTGACGTCTGGCGTGTCGCGCGGATGTCATCTCGTTGGGGGCTCAGTTTATTCCCTGACTATCGAAAAGCTAGATCGATTGATTACAACTTAGCATCTCATTAATAGCAACAATTGCCACGGCATTCACCGCGTTTCGGGCACGGATTCCCGGCTTCGGCCATAAAAAAGCCGCCCAGCGGCGGCTTTTCTACGAAAAAGTGGCAAAAATGCTCAAAAACCAATAGGTTTTCGCCGGTTTCCGTGGTCGAGGCGAATGTCGCCAGCTTCGACATGATCCCGTCCATCGATTCGCGCCGCGCCGAAGCCGTTGAGAATCGCGCGGCGCATTTCACGCGGCGATGCCCGCATCAGCGCATCGAGTGCGGCGTCGCCGAGCACGTCGGGAAAGCGCAGTCCCCAGTTGTGCGCGCAGCGGATCTCGTCGTAGATCGCCTGCGCGATACGGCGCGCGCCGTCGTGATCCGGCGGCGGGATCTCGTACACGTTCATCCGGTTCAGGATCGGCTCGGGAATCGAGCGTTCGTCGTTCGCGGTCGCAATCCAGATCACGTGGCCGGCATTGATCGGAATCTCGGCGAACTCGTCGATGAAGGTCTGCGCCGTGTCGTGCTCGAGCAACGCATACAGCGCGCCGAGCGGATCGTATTGCGAATCGCCCGTGGCCTTGTCGATTTCGTCGACGGCGATCACCGGGTTCGCGTAGCTGCCGTTCACGAGCGCATCGAACACCTTGCCCGGTTTTGCGTTCTTCCACTGCGACGAGGCGCCCGAGAGAATCCAGCCCGCCGTCAACGAACTCATCGCCACGTATTGATACGCGGTGCCGAGCAGGCGCGCCAACTGCTTGGCGAAGTGAGTCTTGCCGATGCCGGGGTCGCCGAGCAGGAGGATCGGCATCAGTTCGAGCCGGTCTTCTGTTTCGAGACACAACGCGACCTGCTTGCGGATGTCGTCGAGCGGCGCGGAAAAGTTGGGCAGCGCGTCGATCAGATCGTCGATCGACGGCATGCGGTTCGGCTTCACGCAAAAGCGCATATTGCCGGTTTTCAGCATCTTTTCGTATGTCGCGCGCAGTGCCTCGTTCGCGCCTTCACCGAGATCGTTCAGCGCGGTCTCGACCTGATCGAGGTCGTACACCCTGCTGAAAGACGCCACGGCGATTTCCTGTTTGACCATTGCTGTTGTCATCGCTCACCCCGTCTGGCTGGTCTTGCTGCTGCGGCGCCTGGTGGGCACCGTTTCAGGTCCAGTGTAACGAGGCCATATTCGCGTGCAAGCCAGCAGTCGTGCCGCTCTGCTGCTAACAGCGGGTTGTTTTTGGGGATTCCCAGCCTTATCTGAAATGGATTGTTGCTGAACCCGGCCCCGTTTGAAGTGTCAGAAAGGCGTTGCGCCCATCAGGGGTAAGATGGCCCTCTGGCTACGCTGCCGGATCTCGTGACCGGAGACTTCTTCTATGTGGAAAACCAGTATCGCGGCCGTATTGCTCGGCACATCGTTGCTTGCGAATGCACAACAAAGCGCACAACAACGGCCCGCGCAGCAGGTCGTGCAATGGCAGTTGCAAGTCATGCGCGATGGCCAGCAAATCGACGCGTTCGACGGCACCACTACCGTCGGCCAGGCGCGCACGGACACGCATCACAAGATCGTGCAACATAACGTCGGCTGCAAGGATCAGCCCGCCGGCAGTATCGATCTGGCGCGCACCCTGACCGTCTCGCCGCTGCAGGCGGATGCAAGCGGCGTCACACTGTCGATCGAAGCGCAGGAAACGTTCGAGGAAAACGCCGCGCGGCAAACCGACACCGGCTGCAAATTGCCGCCGCAACCGCGCCAGGTGAGCGCGAGCCATCCGGGTCTGAAGGTGGCAACGGGGCAATGGGCCAGTTGGACCATCGTCGACAAGGACCCGAACCTGGTCTACCGCGTGCGTGCGAGTCTCGCGGACAGCGCAAGCACGGCAAACTGATCGAACCGATGCAAAGAACACGCAAGAGAATGCGCAAACAGCACGCGACTAACCGACGCCCCCAACCAGAACACGTGGACAACGCGGCATGCGAAACCCCGAAGAATTGATCCGCGAGAGCGTAGCGCCCAAGGATTTCATTGCGGTGAGCTGGAACCTGCACAAAGGCCGTACACCGCTCGGCTTTCAGGCCTGGCAAGCCATGCAACGCTGGGTGCAATCGACCCACGCGGACGCCTATTTTTTACAGGAAGCGATGGCGCGGCGCATGCCGTCGCCCGTGCTGGCGAGCAGTTTCGGCGCGCCGCTCTCCGATCCGTTGAGCGACGTCTGGCATTGTCAGGCCACCGAAATCGCGCGCGCGCTCGAACTCGAAATCGCGCTCGGACCGAATGTTTTCAAACCGTCGTGGCGGCATGGCAATGCGATCCTGTCGCCGCATCCGCTCGATCTCGGCGGACGCTGGGACATCTCCGCGCATCGCTTCGAAAAGCGCGGTTTGCTGGTGGCGCGAGCGACCTTCGGTGGTCACTCGGTCACCCTGCTGTGCGCGCATCTTGCGCTCACGCGCTCGGCCCGCTTGCGTCAGATGAACTGGATCGCGCACTGGATCGCGAAGGAAGCGCCTGAAGGTCCGCTGGTGCTGGCCGGCGACTTCAACGACTGGCGCAACGATTCCGTGCCGCTGTTCGGCGAGCATGGTTTGCAGGAAGTGGCCACGCTGCTCGGCGAGTCCGGCCGCACCTTTCCGGCTTTCTCACCCGCACTCGCGCTCGACAAGATGTTCGTGCGCGGCATGAAGCCGATCGAATGGATCCAGCCGACGCAAGAAACCGCGTGGCTCTCGGATCACTTGCCGTATATGGCTCGCTTGCGGGTCGAATAGACACAGACCAAACCACAGGCGCCGCATATTAGTCCTTGTGCGGCGTCCATTTCAGCGTCGCGGCGATCTCCTCGCCCGGCTGCAACACGCAGCCGCCCACGTGCTCACGCATGCCGACCGCGTTGAAGCAATCGGTGGTGTTCGTCACCGGTTCCACGCACAGTTGCGCATCATTGGCCGGCGCGAATATCACCATGTGATCGAACGGCGCGTCGGCGGTCATCGTCAGTCGACGGTGTTCGTCGGGCCACGCAATGGTCGCCTCGCGCGACCAGTTCGCAAAGTTGTTATCGAGATCGAAGGCGTCCGGCGACATGCCTTCGCGCAACGCGGTCACAGCGGGATGCGGGCCGAGATGCGTCGGCAATACGTCGGCGTCGGCGTGCCACATGGCCGCCACGTCGGCGTACACGCGAGTCTGCGCAGTACGCGGATAGTACGGGTGATGCCCCATGCCGAACGGCATCGGCCGCCCTGTCAGGTTTTGCGCCGACAGCGTAATGTGCAATGCGCCGCCGCTCAACTCGATACGCTGCCGCGCACGATAGCGAAACGGCCAGTCGCCGGGTACGCGCGAATCCGGTTCATGTTCGAAGTGCAGTTCGACCGAGCTTTCGGTACGCGCTCCGACTTGCCAGGGATGCCGCCACGCATTCCCATGCAGCGCATGGCCGAAACGCGTGTCGTTGCCGGCGAGATCGATCGTGCGGCCGTCGAAGTCGAAACGCGCGTCGCGAATCCGGTTGCAGTAGGGAAAGAGCGGAAAGCTCGCCATGCGCAGCGGATCGCGTTCAGCGAAGGCCGCCGGCACGGCCGGCCGCAGCCAATGCAGCGGGCCGTTGGGCGTCGTCTCGTAGAACGCCGCCAGCGCGCCGCCCACTTCGGGCGCAATCACGGCACGCAGCGCGCCGGCCGAGAGCGTGACGACCGTGGCCACGACCGCGGGATCATCGAGCCACATGAGCCCGGTCGCGAGCGGGCGGATCGATTTCAAGGAAACGTCGCGCATGGTCAGAAAAGTCGGGGCCTCAGGCGGATGGCGGCATGAACACGCATCGGTGTCTCCTATGACGTGCCGCGCACAACGCGCGGCCGGCGGACTGTCAGAATCCGCGCGACCGAGAATCGCACGCCAAAGCGCAGTCGTCAATATTATTAGTAATAAATTGCAGGCCTGAGGTCGTGCAAACGGCGATGAAGCTCTCCCAAATGACGGGTTAGCGCGCGTTGCCGCGCGCATATTATTAGTGGTACCGTCAAGCACCGAGATGCCCACGGCATGCCCCAGCTTTAGCGCCGCTCCTGCGGCCCGCACAATGAAAAAATCGACTCAACGCCGTCCGACCATGACCGACATCGCCAAGCTCACTGGCGTGTCGCAATCGACTGTCTCGCTGGTGCTGAACAACGCGACCGGCGCGAAGTTCTCGGAGACTACCCGCAACAAGGTGCTGAAGGCCGCGCACGACCTCGGCTACCGGCTGTCGCTGCGCGAGCCGGTGTCGGCCTCGGCCGATGAACGCAATCTGATCGTCTATCTCGCCGACGAAATTTCCACCAGTCCGCATCCGGTTGTAAACATCGACGGCGCACGCGATGCGGCCTACGCAAGCGGCAAGATGCTGGCGGTCTATTCGACGCACGGCAACGCCGACATCGAGAAGCAGGTGCTGGACACCACGCTGTCGAATCCGCATGTGTTCGGCGTGATTTACGCGACCGTCTATACGCGCAAGGTGACGCCGCCGACGGCGCTGTCACAGGTGCCGACCGTGCTGCTGAACTGCTATACGGGCGAAGGCGGGTTTTCTTCGGTGGTGCCCGCCGAAGTGGCCGGCGGCCATCTGGCGACCGACTATCTGCTGCAAGCCGGACATCGGCGGATCGGCTATATCAACGGCGAGCCCTGGCAGGATGCCTCGAAGGATCGCCTCAAAGGCTACCGCACCGCGCTCGCGACCGCCGACCTGCCCTACGCGCCGGAAATGGTGCGCGACGGCGACTGGAGCTCGGGTCTCGGCTTCGAACTGACGCTCTCGCTGATGCGCGAACCCAATCCGCCGACCGCGATTTTCTGCGCCAACGACCTCACCGCCATCGGCGCGATCGAAGCGCTGAAGCAACTCGGCCTGCGCGTGCCCGAAGACGTCTCGGTGCTCGGCTACGACGACCAGGAAATTGCCCGCCACACGCATCCGCCACTTTCGACGGTCGTGCTGCCGAACTACGAATTGGGGCGCTGGGCCGTTGAGACCTTGCTGCAGGAAGAACACAACCGTGCCGCCGGCGCGCCGGTTCGGCATCGCATGGTCAAGCTCGACGGTCCGCTCGTCGAACGCGGTTCGGTCAGGGTAATTACCGAGGCAAAAAAGCCAATAATTAATATTATTAGTGATTGACCGATAATAATTCAGGATGGAATAATCGGCACGTCCGGTGGGGCAGATCAACGCCGGCCGGCAGGAGAAATTAAAAGCAAATACACCTACCTCACCAGGTACTGGAGGAAGACATGGCGTCGCTCAACACGCAGTCGCGCAGTCACGTGCGCAAGCAGCAGATTCGTCCGCTGGCGGGTTCGCTGCTGGCTCTGGCAATCGGTTTCGGTGTCGCCGCCGCGCACGCCGACGACGCGCTGCCGAAGTTATCCAGCAAGACTCCGCTGAAGGTCGGCTTCGCGCAGACCGAAAGCAACAATCCGTGGCGTCTGGCGGAAACCAAGAGCTTCAAGGACATCGCCGCGAAGTGCGGCTGGCAGTTGGTCATGACCGACGCCAACAGCTCGAACTCCAAACAGGTATCGGACATCCAGAACATGATCGCGCAGCACGTCGATCTGCTGGTGTTCCCGCCGCGCGAAGAAAAGCCGCTTGCACCGGTCGTGCTGCAAGCCAAGAAGGCCGGCATTCCGGTCATCCTGGTCGACCGCGACGTCGATCAATCGGTCGCCAAGGCGGGCCGCGACTACATCACCTTCATCGGTTCGGACTTCATTGATCAGGGCCATCGCGCCGCTGACTGGCTCGTCAAGGCGACTGGGGGCAAGGCGAAGATCATCGAACTCGAAGGCACCACCGGCGCGTCCGCCGCGAACGATCGCAAGAAGGGCTTCGACGAGATCATCGCGAAGAATCCGGGCATGACGATCATCGCGTCGCAAAGCGGCGACTTCGCGCGCGACAAGGGCCGCCAGGTCATGGAAACGCTGCTGCAGGCGCATCCGGACGTGACCGCCGTCTACGCGCACAACGACGAAATGGCGCTCGGCGCGATCGCCGCGATCAAGGCTGCCGGCAAGCAGCCGGGCAAGGACATCCAGATCGTCACGATCGACGGCACCAAGGGCGGCATGGACGCGATCGCGGCCGGCGAACTCGGCGCGAGCGTGCAGTCGAGCCCGTTCTTCGGCCCGCTCGCCTGCGACGTCGCACAGCGTTACGCGAAGGGCGAAAAGATCCCGACGTGGGTCAAGGTGTCCGACAAGTTCTACGACAAGAGCAACGTGCAGCAGAACATGCAGTACGGCTATTGATGGCTAAGCGCCGCTGTATGCGCGGTCTTGAAGTTTGAGCGCTGCGCTGTCGCAGAGCGTCCACGCGCTCCGGCGGCGCCCCGAAGAAGGAAGTCGCCCCGCCCGAAGTAAGTTCTGTTTGAAACATCGGGGGTCCGGGGATTGCTTTGCTGGACGTCCCCGCCCCGAATCTGTCTCCTCGGGGGGCGGGTGGCGGGAAGGGTTCGGAGCGACGCGTTCGTGGCAGCACGAGCCGTCGCTTCGCTTTTATGCGGCGTAACATGGTTCGGCGACACCGCCCGCATCTGAGCCCGAACGAAAGGCCGCACCGGCTCGCACGTGCAATGCATGGCGCGCACGCGGCAAATCAGGCAGCACACGCATCAGGAGGACACCCGTGACGGAATCCGGCAAAGAGACGCCACACTCTCCCCTTACCCGTTCGCCGCTGCTCGAGATGCAGGACATCGGCATCAGCTTCGGCGGCGTACCCGCGTTGCGCAGCGCCAATCTGAGCGTCGCCGCCGGCGAAGTGCATGCGCTGATCGGCCAGAACGGCGCCGGCAAATCGACCATGATCAAGATCCTGACCGGCGCGTATCGGCGGGGCTCGGGCAGCGTGCGCTTTGAAGGCCGCGAAGTTGATTTCCGCACGCCCAAGCAGGCGCGCGAAGCCGGCATCAGCACGATCTATCAGGAGATCAATCTGGTGCCGTTCCGCTCGGTGGCGGAGAACATTTTCCTCGGCCGCGAGCCGCGCCGCTTCGGCTTGATCGACTGGCGCGCGGTGCAGCAACGCGCCGCCGCACTGCTCGAATCGTTCGGTTTGCAGATCGATGTGAAGAAACCGGTCGGCCGCTATTCGACCGCGATCCAGCAGATGGTCGCGCTTGCGCGCGCGGTGTCGTCGGACGCAAAGATGGTCATCATGGACGAGTCAACTTCATCGCTCGACGAACGGGAGGTGGAGTTGCTTTTCACCGTGGTGCGCAAGCTGCGCGACGACGGCCGCGCGGTGATCTTCGTGTCGCATCGGCTCGACGAGCTCTATGCGCTGTGCGACCGCGTCACCGTGATGCGCGACGGCCAGACCGTCGCGCAAAGCACGATGGCGGACATGGACAAACTGCAGCTCGTCACGACGATGCTCGGCCGCACGCTCGCCGCCGTCGTGCAGGACGACGCCGACGCGCGCGAAGCGAACCTCGCGCGGCGCGGCAAGCAGATGATTGCGGCGACGCAACTGAGCGCGCATCCAAAGGTGAGCGACGTCTCGCTCGAAGTGCATGCGGGCGAAGCAGTCGGTCTCGCGGGCCTGCTCGGCTCGGGCCGCACGGAAACCATGCGGCTGATGTTCGGCGCCGATCCGCTGGAGCAAGGCTCGCTCTCGATCGGCGGCGAAACGGTGGCGCTGAAGTCGCCACAGGACGCGATTGCGCGCGGCCTCGCGTACCTCACCGAAGACCGCAAGGCCGAGGGCATCGTCCCCGAACTCTCGGTGCGTGACAACCTCACGCTCGTCTGTCTGCGCACGCTGGCAAAGAATGGCGTGGTCGACGTGAAGAAGCAGCAGGCGATCGTCGATCGTTTCATTGCGTCGCTCGGCATCAAGCTGCGTTCCGCTGATCAGCCGATCCGCGAACTGTCGGGTGGCAATCAGCAGAAGGTTTTGCTGGCGCGCTGGCTCGCAGCCGAGCCTTCGCTCTTGCTGCTCGACGAACCGACGCGCGGCATCGACGTCGGCGCCAAAGCGGATGTGGCGAAGATCGTGCGCGAGTTGCGCGACGCGGGCCTCGCCGTGCTGCTGTCCGCCTCCGAACTGGAGGAGCTGACCGCCGTGGCCGATCGCGCGGTGGTGATCCGCGACGGCCGCACGGTCGCCGAACTGAACGGCGCCGACATGAGCGAGAGCGCGATCATGGACGCCATCGCCTACGGCAGCGACGGCCATTCGCAACTGGCCGAAGCCGCGCAAACGGCAAACGCCGCACACATCGAAGACGCGTTGGAGGGCGACCGTCATGGCGCTTAAGTTGCACACGGAATCGTTGCATACCGAGCCGCGGCTCGGCGAAACCGCCCAGCAGATGACGGCCGCGCCGCCCGCCGCCCCGGCAACGACGGTGCGTAAATGGCGCCATCTCGCCATGCAGCGGGAAGTCATCGTCCTGCTCGCGATGGTGCTCTTCAATCTGATCTTCACGCCGCATTTCTGGTCGCTGCAAACCTTCAACGTCAACATGACGCAGGTGGTGACGATCGTGATCGTCGGCATCGGCATGACGCTGGTGGTCGCGACCGGCGGCATCGATCTGTCGGTGGGCGCGTCGATGGCGATCTCCGGTGCGCTCGCGCCGATGCTGTTCCTGAACATTGCCGGACCCGGCGGCATTGCGCTCGCGTTCGTGCTGCCGGTGCTCGCCGCAGCGCTGTGTGGCGTCTTCAACGGCTTGCTGGTGACGAGGTTATCCGTGCAGCCGATTGTCGCGACGCTGGTGCTGTTCATCGCCGGACGCGGCATCGCGCAAGTGGTCACCGACGGCAGCCTGCAGGCGTTCAACACGCCCGCGTTCCAGTGGATCGCGCTGGGCAAGGTTGCAGGCGTGCCCTTCCAGGTGCTGCTGATGCTGGCGCTGGTCGCCGTATTCGTGTGGGTCGTGCGCAAGACCCTGTTCGGCCAGTATCTGCTGATCACCGGCGGCAACGAAAAGGCCGCCTATCTGTGTGGCGTGCCGACGGCCACGGTGAAGCTGATCGCCTACACGCTGTGCGCTGCGCTCGCGGGGCTGGCGGGGCTGATCTCGATCTCCGTGAATTCGTCCTCGGATGCGAACGTGGTCGGGCTCGGCGTCGAGCTCGACGCGATCGCGGCAGTCGCCGTCGGCGGCACGGCGCTCACCGGTGGCAAGGCGTATATCGGCGGCACGCTGATCGGCGCGCTGATCATCCAGTTGCTGCGCTACACGCTGCTCGCGCACGGCATTCCCGACGCGGCGGCGCTGGTGGTGAAGGCCGGCATCATCGTCGCGGCGGTTTATGTGCAGCGGCGCTCGCGCTAAGTCTCGCTAAATCACGCGCCTCAGAGAAAATTCCGGACTCGAAGCGATGAAAAAGAATCTCCCTATCTTGCTCGCACTAGCCGCGCTCGTCGTATTCGGCCTCGTGCGCTACGAGCATTTCGGCTCGGCGTACAACATCACGTCGTTCTGGCGCTACAACTCGATGTTCGCGCTGATCTCGGTCGGCATGGCGTTCGTGATCATCACGGGCGGCATCGATCTGTCGGTGGGCACGGTGGCCGCGCTGGCCAGTGTCGTCGCCGCGCTCACCAGCGTCTATGGCGGTTGGGTCGCCGTGCTGGCAGGATGCGCCGCGGGACTCGCGGTCGGCGTGCTGAACGGCCTGATCATCACGCGCCTGAAAATCCTGCCGTTCATCGTCACGCTCGCGACGAGTCTCGGCGCGCACGGCGTCGCGCTGCTGCTCGGCAAGAACGATGCGGTGTCGATTGCCGCCGACTCGAACTTCGGCAACTTCGGCCAGGGCGATCTGTTCGCACTGCCGATTCCGGGCCTCGTCGCCGTCGTGGCGGCGTTAGCCGGCTGGCTCGCGCTGCGCAGTACGCGCTTCGGCCGGCATTCGCTGGCGATCGGCGGCAGCGAGGAAGCCGCGCGGCTGATGGGCCTGAACGTCGACCGCACGCTCGTGATGGCCTATGCGGTGAGCGGCCTGCTCGCCGGCATGGCGGGCGTGATCCTCGCCGCGCAGTTCGGCGCGGGACAACCGAACGAAGGCGTCGGCTGGGAGCTGTTCGCGATCTCGGCGGTGGTGCTCGGCGGCACGCTGCTCACGGGCGGCGAAGGCTCGATCGCGATGACGATTGCCGGCGTGTTGTTGCTCGGGCTGGTGTTCAATCTGCTGAACTTCGAGAACGGGCTGGGGTTTATCAGCTTGTCGGCGTATTGGCAGTCGGTGATTCGAGGCGTGTTCCTGCTGCTGGTGATCGTGTTGCAGGCTCGCGTGCTGAAGCAGCGCGGGAAAAAGCGGGTCGTGGCTGCGGCGTGATTGGCTGATTCACGCTCAAACGGTCGATCGATGCGGCGAGAGCTCGCGGCGGTCTTGTGCTCACTTTCATGAGCATCGAGGTAATCAAAGCGGAAAACGCCAGAATCCTTACTATAACTGGGATTCCGGCGTTTTTAGCAATCACCCGCACGCCTTTGTGTACCAACCTATCACGATCAGAACGGGCCCGATAGAAACGCCCTCGCACGCACGCCGCGCACCTCGCCGCGTTCCGCTTCCTCACCATCCATTACGCTTTTGCCAGTTTTATCAGCAGGGTCAATGCTGCAGCGCATGGCGGGTTTCGGTATCATCCTGAAAATGTTGCCCGCGCGGCGCGCCTACCCGGCGCATCCCGGATAACCGATGGCAGCCGCCGTGCGCGGCATTCGCCCATCGCCGCACCCCTGCTGAAGCGCGTAGCCGCACCACGCCAACGTATTCCGCGGCGCCGATCGCAAAGACAGCCGGCGCCGACGCTTCCAGGTCCGGTAACCCGCTTCACCACGCTCAACCGCCGCGTCGCAGCCCTCAGGGAGCGGGCGCGGTAAAATAGCGGATTGCGCGTGATTCCCGTATGGGTTAGCGCAGCATCGCCCTTGCCGTGCCGGCCGGCTCAAAACGACTGGCCGCCTTTGTTTTCGCACTATCCAAGAAGCCATGAGCAACCTGAATTCACAAACCGTCCTGAGCGTCCATCACTGGACCGATACGCTTTTCAGCTTCACCTGCACGCGCGATCCGTCGTTCCGTTTCGAAAACGGCCAATTCACGATGGTGGGCCTCGAAGTCGATGGCAAGCCGCTGATCCGCGCCTACAGCCTCGCAAGTGCGAACTACGAAGAGCATCTCGAATTCCTGAGCATCAAGGTGCAGGACGGCCCGCTCACGTCGCGTTTGCAGCATCTGAAGGTCGGCGACGAAGTCCTGATCGGCAAAAAGCCGGTCGGCACGCTGATGGCCGACAACCTGCTGCCGGGCAAGACCCTGTGGCTGTTGTCCACCGGCACGGGGCTCGCGCCGTTCATGTCGATCATCAAAGATCCGGATATCTACGACCGCTACGAGCGCGTCGTGCTCACGCACACCTGCCGTTTCGTCGACGAACTCGCGTACAAGGAATACATCACGGATCACCTGCCGGCGCACGAACATCTGGGCGAGCTGGTTCAGGAAAAGCTGCTGTACTACCCGACGGTCACGCGCGAAGCGTTCCAGAACCGCGGTCGTATCACCGAGCTGATCGAAACCGAAAAGCTGTTCGCCGACCTCGGCGTGCCGGGTTTCTCGCTCGAAAACGACCGCATCATGCTCTGCGGCAGCCCGCACATGCTGCGCGACACGCGCAAGCTGCTCGACGAAGCGGGCTTCCAGGAAGGCAGCAACAACGCGCCTGGCCACTACGTGGTCGAAAAGGCCTTTGTCGGCTAAGTCACGGTCCGAAATTCGCGGCCCGCGCCGCGAAATCAGCAAAAGGAGCCTTCGGGCTCCTTTTTTTTTGCAGTTACAATTTGGCGTCCCCGGACTGACATTGTGCGTCGGTATTCTTCCTACAAACCGGGCGTTGCAAATCATCAACCATTGCGTGAAATGTAGGCGCTAACCCTTGGTGGAACTGCATTTTTTCTTTTAATGAGATATCATCGCGGCGCATCATCAGTCGAATTGACACGCCTGTCGTGGCACACCCGCCATGTTACTGAATGTAAATTTCGTTACTTCACACCGTAGCGATTCGGCCGTTGCGTCCTAAGCGCGATGGCCTGCACCTGGAGGCCAGAGACCCACATGCGTTCTTTCGTCTTCGCGCCGCCGATGCGCATCCGCTTCGCTGTCCACAGCGCTTCCTGAGAGGGAAAGTCATGGATACGTCGACTGTCGTCCCGTTCACCGCCCCGCTTCCATCGTCACCGGCACGTGACGGATTCGACGCATCCGTCGCGGGCGAGCCCGTTGCGCTCGCTTCGTCGGCCGAACGGGAACTCGCGCGGCTGCGCGCCCGCGTGCGCGAACTCTCGGCCGAACTGGTTCAGGCGCAGGAAGCCGCGTGCCGCCATGTGGCGCGTGAGTTGCACGATGGCGTGGGTGCCGAACTGACGGCGACGCGTTTCGCGCTCGCCGGCGTCGAAACCTGGCTGCCCGCCGATGCGCCGCCGCAATGTGCCGCCGCGCTCGCCGTGGCGAACCGGTCGCTCGACGCCGTGTGCGAGGCCAGCCGTCAGGCTGTCGCGGAACTGCATGCGCCGTCGCTCGAGGCCGGTATTGTCGGCGCGCTGGCCCACTGGACCGGCGACTTCGCCGCGCGCACGCAACTGCGCACGAGCTTCGTGTGCGCCGCCGACGTGCGTCTGACGCGCCTGCCCGCCGACGCCGCGCTGGCCGTATTCCGCGTCGCGCAGGAAGCGCTGAACAATATTGCCAAGCACGCGCGCGCCGAATCGGCCGACGTGCGCATCGAAACCAGCCGCCGTCACCTCACGCTGATCATCAGCGACGACGGTGTCGGCGTCACGCGCAACGCCCGCAGCCGCCTTGGCCATTTCGGCCTGAGCGGCATGCAGGCGCGCTGCGCGGCGTTCGACGGCACGCTGCGCGTGAGCGCACGGCGCGCCGGTCAGGAGCGCGGCGAGAGCGGCAACGCGTCGCGCGGAACCCTCGTGCGCGCGCGCTTTGCCTGGGACGCGATGCTGGCGCACGCGCCGCGCGCTGCTCGGCACGCGCTGCAATCGTGAGTACGCCATCATGAGTCTTCGCATTCTGCTCGCCGACGACCACGCGGTGGTTCGCCAGGGCGTCCGCCAATTGCTGCTCGACCGCGGCGTGGCGCGCGAAGTCACCGAAGCGCAAAGCGGCGCGGAAGCGCTCGACGCCGCCGCCCGCCACAGCTATGACGTGGTGCTGCTGGACATTTCGCTGCCCGACATGAACGGCGTGGAAGTGCTCAAACGTCTGAAGCGCAAGGCGCCGCGCGTGGCCGTGCTGATGTTCTCGATGTACCGCGAGGACCAGTACGCCGTGCGCGCATTGAAGGCCGGCGCCGCCGGCTACCTGTCGAAAACCGTCGACGCCGCGCAGATGATCGGCGCGATCAAGCAGGTCGCGGCGGGCCGCAAGTACGTGAGCCCGGCGATGGCCGAAGCGCTCGCCGACTACGTTTCCTTCGACGGCGAACAGTTGCCGCACGAAAAGCTTTCCGACCGCGAGTATCAGACGTTATGCATGCTCGCGTCGGGCAAGCGGCTGACGGATATCGCCGTGGCGCTCTCGCTGTCGGTGAAGACGGTCAGCGTCTACCGCACTCGGCTGCTCGAGAAAATGAAGCTGCGCAATAACGCCGAGCTGACGTTCTATGTGATGAGCAACCGGCTCATCGATCTGAATCCGGCGATGGCGGGCTGACCTCCCTTCGACGCCAGCGCGACTCTGTGTCGCTGCATAGCTCGGCCTTGCCGCGACTCATTTGCAAGAGAGCGCTTCCCGTCCAGTTGGCCACGCATCAACCTAAAGCCTTGCGGCCATTGCCTGTCCGGCGGACGAGGGTGCCGCTGGAATCGTCTCTGCCGGGGATTTTCAGCCCGGCGCATCGGCCCTGAAAAGCACGTCCCAAAATGGTGCAAGCGCATGCATCCGCTAAAATCGCGGGTTTCCCGACATTCGGCGCGCAACACGCGTGCACTACTGGAGACCCCGCCAATGTCCCTGTTTCGCAAAAAGAGCGTCGAGCACATGATCGCCGCGAGTGCTCAGAACGCCGGCTTGAAGAAAGCGCTCGGTGCGCTCGATCTGACCTTCCTGGGTGTAGGCGCCATTATCGGCACCGGCATTTTCGTGCTGACCGGCACGGGTGCCGTGCAGGCCGGCCCGGCCCTGATGATCTCGTTCCTGATCGCGGCTGTCGCCTGCGGCTTCGCTGCGCTCGCCTACGCCGAATTCGCCTCGACGATTCCGGTGGCCGGGTCGATCTACACCTACTCGTATGCGACGCTTGGCGAACTGGCCGCGTGGATTATCGGCTGGGACTTGATGCTCGAGTATGGGCTGGCCACCTCGGCGGTGTCGGTGGGCTGGTCGGGTTATCTGCAATCCTTGCTGTCGGGCTTCGGCGTGTCCTTGCCGGTCGCGCTGACGGCCGCGCCGGGCGCGTTGCCCGGCCATGACACGCTCTTTAACCTGCCCGCCTTCCTCGTGATGATGGCGATCACCGCGCTGTTGTCGGTCGGTGTGCGCGAGTCGGCGCGGATCAACAACATCATGGTCGCGATCAAGGTCGTCGTGGTGTTGCTCGTGATCGGAGTGGGCGTGTTTCACGTGACGCCGGCCAACTGGCATCCGTTCATGCCGAACGGCTGGAACGGCGTGTTCGGCGCGGCGGCGGTGATGTTCTTCGCGTTCATCGGCTTCGATTCGGTGTCGTCCGCGGCGGAAGAGGTAAAGGATCCGAAGCGCGATCTGCCGATCGGGATCATTGCGTCGCTGGGCGTTTGCGCGGTGTTGTACGTGGCGGTGGCTGCCGTGGTCACCGGCATCGTGCCGTCGGCGCAGTTCGCGAATATTTCGCACCCGGTGTCGTATGCGTTGCAAGTGGCGGGGCAAAAGTGGGTGGCGGGTTTTATCGACCTCGGCGCCGTGCTGGGCATGCTGACGGTGATTCTGGTGATGGCTTATGGGCAGACGCGGGTGATTTTTGCGATGTCGCGGGATGGGTTGTTGCCTGCTCGGCTTTCGAAGGTGCATCCGCGGTTTGCTACGCCGTTTTTTACTACCTGGCTCGTTGGGATTTTCTTTGGGTTGATCGGGGCGCTCGTGCCGTTGAATGTGTTGGCTGAGCTGATCAATATCGGTACGTTGGCCGCGTTTTCGATGGTGTCGATTGCGGTGCTGGTTTTGCGGAAGACGCATCCGGATTTGCCGAGGGCGTTTCGGTGTCCTGGGGTGCCGGTTGTGCCGGTTTTGGCGGTCGCTTCCTGTCTGTTTTTGATGGTTAATCTTCAGGCGATTACCTGGGTGGCGTTTGTGGTTTGGTTGCTCATTGGGATGGTTATCTATTTCGGCTATTCTCGGCGGCATTCCAAGTTGAGCAAGTGATTTTTTTTGCCTGCTTATTGGCTGTTTTTTTTGCCCATGGTCTTTGGGGTGTTGGCCTTTCCTTGAATTCATAGTGGTCTATTAGCGTTGCCCCTGTGCGGGGCGGCACCTACTTTCTTTGCCGCCGCAAAGAAAGTAGGCAAAGAAAGCGGCTTCACACCGCTAGTTCTTAAGCGGGTCCCCCGCACAGTCGCGGTAGTGGTGCATCTGGAATCCGTCCCCTCGCACATTACGCGTCAGTGACAAAGCGCTCATTCTTCCGGCGGCGCTCCGCGCGCCGTCGCGGTAGTTCATCCAACAGCGGTTGTCTCGCGGGTCGATACTTCTCAAAACGCTGCCCGTCTTTCGCGCCAGCAACACTCGTCGAATCGCTACCCGTCTCTCGCGCCAGAGGCACTCGTCGAATCACGGCCGTCTCTTGCGCCGGTGGCACTTCTCAAACCACCGGCCGTCTCGCCAGCGGCACGTCTGAAATCACGGGCCCTCCCCTTGCGCCCGAGCGCTTCTTTAACCGCGGCCATTTCGGCGCCTCGCCGAGGCGAAGCCGACGGCTCCCGCGGCGCACAAACGAATCCGCTGGTTTCATGCGGACCGTTCCGGCGAGCACGCAGTGCGAGGCGGGAAGCATGACTGCCTTGTCACGCACGTCGAATGTGCGAGGGCACGGATTCCAGATGCACCACTGCCTCCTCCGAGCCAGGGGAGCCGCTTATAAGCTGGCGGTGTGAAGCGGCTTTCTTTGCCTACTTTCTTTGCCGCGGCAAAGAAAGTAGGTGCCGCCCCGCACAGGGGCAACGCCAATAGACCACCATGAACTCAAGGAAAGGCCAACACCCCAAAAGCGCACCCCGCAAAAAAAACCCCTCATAGCGCCCCAGCCCAATTTGTGCTTTACTTTTCAGCAGCCGTATAAAGAAAGAAAAACCCCGCAGCACCCGCATCGGACCCCACGAAACAGGCAACAGAAGAAAGACCAAGCAAAAAGGTCCGGTCTCACCCCATAAGGAGACAACTTCATGGCGATCAGCATCAGTCTGACGGTGAACGGCGCGCCCATCAGCGCCTCAATCGACCCTGGCACTCTGCTTGTCCAGTTCCTTCGAGATCAACTGCGCCTCACCGGCACACACGTCGGCTGCGACACAGCCCAATGCGGCGCATGCACGGTCCACCTGAACGGACGCGCGATCAAATCCTGCAACATCCTCGCGGTGCAAGCGGAAGGCGCGGACATCACCACCATCGAAGGGCTCGCGAAAGACGGCGCATTACATCCCATGCAGACGGCCTTCAAACACTGCCACGGCCTGCAGTGCGGCTTCTGCACGCCCGGCATGGTGATGAGCGCGGTCTCGCTGGTCCAGCGCCAACCGGATCTCACCGGCGAAGACGTGCGCGCCCAACTCGACGGCAATCTGTGCCGCTGTACGGGCTATCACAACATCGTCAAAGCAGTGCTCGAAGGCGCCGAAGGCATGAAGTCCGCCGGCACGGCGAACGCCGCCACGAATGCCAACGCACCGGCCACCGCCTGAGGAGCCGACGATGAACGCACCCGACACTCACCTGATTGGCGCTTCCGTCGAACGCAAGGAAGACTATCGGTTCCTGACCGGCAACGGCCAGTACACGGACGACATCGTCCTGCCCCAGCAAACCTACGCGGTGTTCCTGCGCTCGCCCCACGCGCACGCGAAGATCAACAGCATCGACACCGCCGCGGCCAAACAGTCGCCCGGCGTGGTCGCGATCTTCACCGGCGCGGACATGGCCGCTGACAACGTCGGCGGCCTGCCGTGCGGCTGGCTGATTCACAGCACCGACGGCAAGCCGATGAACGAACCGCCGCATCCGATCATCGCGCATACGAAAGTGCGTCACGTCGGCGATCAGGTCGCGCTCGTCATCGCCGATTCGATCAAGGCCGCCAAGGACGCCGCCGAATTGATCGAAGTCGATTACGACGTGCTGCCGGCCGTGGTCGACACCGCGCATGCAGCCGACGCCGGCCAGCCCGCCGTGCACGACGAAGTGCCGGACAACATCTGCTACAACTGGGGCCACGGCGACAAAGCCGCCACCGACGCCGCCTTCGCCAAAGCCGCGCACGTCACCACGCTCGACATCGTCAATAACCGCCTGATCCCGAACGCAATCGAACCGCGCGCGGTCAACGCGAGCTACTCCGTGCAGGACGAGAGCTACACGCTCTACGTCGCGAATCAGAATCCGCACGTGGAGCGCCTGCTGATGGCCGCGTTCGTGCTGTCGCTGCCGGAATCGAAACTGCGCGTGATCGCGCCGGACGTCGGCGGCGGCTTCGGATCGAAGATCTTCCTATATGCGGAAGACGTCGCGCTGACCTGGGCGTCGAAGAAAATCCGCCGTCCGGTCAAGTGGACGGCCGAGCGCTCGGAAGCGTTCGTCTCGGACGCGCACGGCCGCGATCACGTGACCAAGGCCGAACTGGCCATGGACGCGGACGGCAAGTTCCTCGGCATGCGCATCCACACGACCGCCAACATGGGCGCGTATCTGTCCACGTTCGCGTCGAGCGTGCCGACCATTCTGTACGCCACGCTGCTCGCCGGTCAGTACGCTACGCCCGCGATCTATGCGGAAGTGAAAGCGGTCTTCACCAACACCGTTCCCGTCGATGCCTATCGCGGCGCGGGCCGCCCCGAAGCGACGTACGTGGTGGAGCGGCTGGTGGAAACCGCCGCGCGTGATATGAAGCTCGATCCGGCGGAGATTCGCCGGCGCAATTTCATCCGCGAGTTTCCGTACGCGACGCCGGTCGGCCTCACCTACGACACCGGTGATTACGAGACCATCCTCGCCCGCTCGCTCGAACTCGCGGACGTCAAAGGCTTCGCGGCGCGCAAACAGGAATCCGAAAATAACGGCAAACTGCGCGGCCTTGGCTACTCGTGCTACATCGAGGCGTGCGGTCTCGCGCCGTCAAATATAGCGGGCGCGTTGGGCGCGCGAGCCGGCCTGTTCGAAGTCGGCCAGATTCGCGTGCATCCCACCGGCTCGGTCACTGTGTTCACGGGCTCGCATAGTCACGGCCAGGGACATGAGACAACCTTTGCGCAAGTGGTGGCCGACCGGCTCGGCATCGCACTGGAAAGCGTCGAGATCGTCCACGGCGACACCGGCCGCATTCCATTCGGCATGGGCACGTATGGCTCGCGCTCGATCGCGGTCGGCGGCTCGGCGATCATGAAGGCGCTCGACAAGATCGAAACCAAGGCGAAAAAGATCGCCGCGCACCTGCTCGAAGCCGCGGCGGAAGACATCGAGTTCAAGGACGGCGTGTTCCGCGTCGCGGGCACCGATCGCACCAAAGCGTTCGCCGACATCTCGCTCGCCGCCTACGTGCCGCACAACTACCCGCTCGACGTGCTCGAACCGGGCCTCGAAGAAAGCGCGTTCTACGATCCGACCAACTTCACCTATCCTTCCGGCGCGTACATCTGCGAAATCGAAGTCGATCCCGAGACAGGCGTGTGCCGGATCCAGCAGTTCACCGCGGTCGACGATTTCGGCAACGTGATCAATCCGATGATCGTCGAAGGACAGGTGCATGGCGGGCTCGCTCAGGGCATCGGCCAGGCGATGCTGGAGCGCTGCGTGTACGACAACGAGAGCGGCCAACTGCTGTCGGGCTCGTACATGGATTACGCGATGCCGCATGCGTCCGATCTGCCGAACTTCACCGTCGAAACCGTGAAGGGCACGCCGTGCACGCACAATCCGCTCGGCGTGAAAGGCTGCGGCGAAGCGGGCGCGATTGGCTCGCCGCCAGCGGTGATCAACGCGATCCTCGACGCGCTCGCGCCGCTCGGCGTGACCGACCTGCAAATGCCGGCGACGCCGCATCGCGTGTGGTCCGCGATTCACGCTGCCAAGCAACCCCATTGAGATCCTGAGCGGAGCATTCGACATGTATTCATTCGAGTATCAACGCGCGACGGACCCCAAAGCGGCCGCCGCCATTCTCACCGCCGACAGCGACGCCAAGTTTCTGGCCGGCGGCCAAAGCCTATTGCCCACCATGCGGTTGCGGCTCGCCCAGCCGTCGCAACTGATCGACGTGACGCGCATTCCCGCGCTCAAGGCGATCACCGTCGACGCAAAAACGGTGACGATCGGCGCCGCCGTGTGCCATGCCGACGTGGCGGATCACGCGGAACTGCGGCGCGTCTCGCCGGGGCTCGCGGATCTCGCCGCGCACATCGGCGATCGTCAGGTGCGAGCGCTCGGCACGATAGGCGGCTCGCTCGCCAACAACGACCCGGCCGCGTGTTATCCGGCGGCGGCCGTGGGGTTGGACGCGACCATCGTCACGGACCGGCGGCGCATTGCGTCGAGCGACTTCTTCGTCGGCATGTATGAAACGGCGTTGGCGCCCGATGAGCTAATCGTCGCCGTGGAGTTTCCCGTCCCCGAGCGCGCGGCGTACGAGAAATTCCGCAATCCCGCTTCGCACTTTGCGTTGGTCGGCGTGTTCGTCGCGAAGTTCGCGGGCGGTGTGCGCGTCGCGGTGACGGGCGCGGCGTCGTCGGTGTTTCGTGTGCCGGAACTGGAAAGCGCGCTGTCGGCGAACTTCACGCCCGAGGCAGCACGCGGGGTGACGGTGTCGGCTGCCGACCTGAACACCGACATGCACGCGAGCGCCGAATACCGCGCGCATCTGATTCCGGTGCTGGCCGCGCGCGCGGTGACGAAGGCGAACACTTAGCTTTTCCTTGCCGTTCGTGGCTGGTGTGTCTTGTGCCTCGGCACAGGACACACCAGCCGCATTTGCTCATGTGCGTTAAGGCCGCTTTGCTTCATTGGCGTCGCTCCATTGCGCAGATTCAGGAACACCATGCAGCCCGCTTCAATCGACGACACCCTCGCTCAACTCGCCGCCCAAAGCTATTTCGCCAGCCGCGAGCTGGCGACCGCGCTGTATCTCGCGCTGCGCATGGAGCGGCCGTTGTTCGTCGAAGGCGAGCCGGGCGTCGGCAAGACGGAACTCGCCAAGGCCGCAGCGGGCATGCTCGGCACCTCGATGTTGCGCCTGCAATGTTATGAAGGTCTCGACACGGCAAGCGCGCTTTACGAATGGGACTATCCGCGGCAGATCATGGCGCTGCGGCTTGCCGAAGCCGCGGGCGAACGTCCCGATAACGACACCTTGTATCGCGGCGAATTCCTGCTGAAGCGTCCGTTGCTGCAAGCGCTGATGCCGGACGAAAATCATCCCGGCGCGCGGCGCGTGTTGCTGATCGACGAAATCGACCGCGCCGATGAACCGTTCGAAGCCTTTCTGCTGGAACTGCTTTCGGACTTCCAGGTATCGATTCCCGAATATGGCACGGTCCGCGCCGTGCAACCGCCGCTCGTCGTGATGACCTCGAACCGGACGCGCGAAGTGCACGACGCCTTGAAGCGCCGGTGCCTGTATCAATGGATCGGCTATCCGGAGCGCGATCGCGAGTTGGAGATCGTCGCCGCTCGCGCACCGCAAACGTCAGCGGAATTGCAGCGGCGTGCGGTCGATTTCGTGCACCGGCTGCGCGGCATGGATCTGTTCAAGGCGCCCGGCATAGCCGAGACGATCGATTGGTGCCGCGCGTTGGAGGCGTTGTCGGTGACGGAGCTCGATCCGCAATCGGTGCACAACACGCTTGGCGTGCTGCTCAAGTATCAGGACGATCTGGCGCGCATCGATGCCGCGCAAATCGCACAGTGTCTCGCCGCGCCTGGATAGCCAGCATGACGAATTCAATCGACACGGGCAACGGCGACGCTTCAGGCCATCGCATTGGCTTGCCCGGCAGCGCGTCCGGCGAGCCCGCCTCACCGCTCGACGACACGCCCACGCTCGCCCGCAACGTCGTGCATTTCGTGCGCGTGCTGCGCGGCGCCGGTTTGCCGATGTCGCCCGCGCAAGCCGTCGATGCGCTCGCCGCGCTGCACTGGATCGATCTGAGCCGCCGCGACGACGTGCGCGCCGCCCTCGCCGCGTCGCTGGTGTCGGCGCCCGACGAGCGCGACCTGTTCAACGCCGCGTTCGATTTGTTCTGGCGCGATCCCGATTGGGAAGGCAAGCTGCGCGCGCTGCTTCTGCCGAAAGTCCGCGACGGCCTGCCGCCACCCAAACGCAACAACCGTCTCGCCGATGCACTGGCCGTGCGCGCGCCGAAATCACCGCATGGCAAAGCGCCGCAGGAAACCGAGCAACACGAACTGCATGCGCACGTCACCTTCAGTGCGGAAGAGCGGTTACGTCACCGCGATTTCGACACCCTTTCCGCCGATGAATGGCGCACCCTGCGTCACCTGATTCGCGGCCAGCGTCTGCCGCTCGCCACCGAACCGACGCGTCGTCTGAAAGCCGCCTCGCACGGCACGCATGCGGACTTGCGCGCGAGCGCCCGGCACGCGGTGCGCGCGGGCGGCGACTGGACGGTGTGGAAGTATCGCGCGGTGGTCGAACGCAAGCCGCCGCTGGTATTGCTGCTCGACATCTCCGGTTCGATGAGCAGCTATTCGCGCGCGGTGCTGTATTTCTGCCACGCGCTGTTGCAATCGCGTGAACGCTTGCAAGTGTTTCTGTTCGGCACGCGGCTCACCAATGCGACGCGCGCGCTGCGCGAGCGCGATCCCGATGTGGCGATCGCGACGCTCACCGAGCAGGTGGTGGACTGGTCGGGCGGCACGCGGATCGGCGCCGCGCTCGCCGAATTCAACCGCCGGTGGGCGCGGCGCGTGCTGACCGGGCGGGCCACGGTGCTGCTCGTCACCGACGGCCTCGATCACGAGGCGATCGATGTGCTCGATACCGAAATGGCCCGCCTGCACCGCTTCGCACACCGCATCATCTGGCTCAACCCGCTGCTGCGTTTCAGCGGCTTTTCTCCGAAAGCGCGCGGCGTGCAGGCGATCCTGCCGTATGTCGACGCGCATCGTCCAGTTCATAATCTAGACAGCCTGACGGCGTTCGGCCGCGACCTCGCGCAACTCTCGCGCGCGCCTCGTCGCAGTGCCGGCGTCACAGGTACCGCAGGAGCGACATCATGGAATTGACTGAAACCCATACGCTGCCCGTTTCGCAGCAGCGCACATGGGACGCGCTGAACGACACTGAGGTTTTGCGCGCCTGCATTCCGGGCTGCGAAAGCATCGACCCGGACGGCGAAAACGCCTACGTGGTGGCGCTGAGCGCCGCAGTCGGCCCGGTCAAGGCGCGCTTCAAGGGCCGCATGCAACTCACCGACATCGACGCGCCGAACTCGTACAGCATCGTATTCGAAGGCCAGGGCGGCGCCGCGGGTTTCGCCAAGGGCAACGCGCACGTCTCGCTCGAAGCCGACGGAGAGGCCGCCACGAAGCTCAGCTACACGGCGAGCGCACAGGTCGGCGGCAAGCTCGCGCAGATCGGCTCGCGGCTCGTCGACGGCGCGGCGCGTAAAATCGCAGGCGAATTCTTCAAGCGCTTCGGCGCCCAGGTAGGCGGCGACAGCGAGGGCGCGGCAGCCCCGGACGCCGGTGAGAATGCAGCCGATGACGCGGTGCCGCACAATACAGCATCGAATGAGGCCGCGGACGGCGAGTCCGGCGGCGACGCAACGAAAAGGAAGAAATCATGGACAGCGTGGATCTCGAAGTCCTGAAGTCCAGCGCACGCTGGCTGGAAGAAGGACATCGCGCGCTACTGGTGACGGTGGTGAAGACGTGGGGCTCGTCGCCGCGTCCCGAGGGCGCGATGCTCGCGGTGCGCGACGATGGACTCGTGGTGGGCTCGGTATCGGGCGGCTGCATCGAAGACGATCTGATCGACCGCGTGCGGCAACGCGGTATCGAGCAAACACGGCCGGAAGCGGTCAAGTACGGCATCACGGCGGAGGAAGCGCATCGCTTCGGGCTGCCGTGCGGCGGCACGATCCAGTTGGTGCTCGAACCGCTGACGCCGCAAAGCGGCATTGCCGAACTGTGCAACGCGGTGGAGAACGGACGCCTCGTGGCTCGCGAAGTGAATATGTCGACGGGCGCGACGCAGCTCGAAGACGCGCAGGCAACCGACGGCGTGCATTTCGACGGCGAACGTCTGCTGACGATTCATGGTCCGCGTTACCGCATGCTGGTGATCGGCGCGGGGCAGTTGTCGCGCTATCTGTGCCATATCGCGGTGGGGCTCGATTATCAGGTCACCGTGTGCGATCCGCGCGAGGAGTACACCGAGGAATGGAATATTCCCGGCACGAAGATCGTGCGGACCATGCCCGACGACACCGTGATCGAGATGAAACTCGACGAGCGCTGCGCGGTGATCGCGCTGACGCACGACCCGAAGCTCGACGATCTCGCGCTGATGGAAGCGTTGAAGACGCCGGCGTTTTATGTCGGCGCGTTGGGTTCGCGAAGGAATAATCAGGCGCGGCGCGAACGTCTCAAGGAGTTCGATCTGAACGATACCGAGTTGGCCCGCTTGCATGGACCGGTTGGAATTTACATCGGCAGCCGCACGCCGCCTGAAATCGCGGTGTCGATTCTCGCCGAGGTGACGGCGGCCAAGAACGGCGTTTCGCTGCCGACCTTGCTTCAGGTCGAAGGCGCAAAGGCCGCGCGGGAGATCGCGGCTTCCGGCGGGACGGCTTGCAGCGTTTGAAGCGAAGCTAGCCTGCGCACGGCGCTTTTCCCGGCCGCCGCTGCGCCGGATAGCGTAGCGCGGCTTACATCAAGCCGCACACCACCGCGGCGATCACCGATCCGCCCACGAGCACGGCGCCCACCACGCGGCGCTTGTTCAACTCGGTCCACAACAGGACGCCGGTCAGCGAAAGCAGAATCATGCTGCCGGCAATCGTATCGATCAGCAACACCCAGCCGACGCTCAGGCCCACGCCTTTGTGCAGGTTGTTCATGGTCGCGAGAAACGAGTTGTGCGTGCGTTTCATCGCGACGAAACCGTTGCCCACCCAATACTCGGCCTGCACGTTCTGCGACGGCCCCGTGATGCCGACTTGCCAGAACTCCGGCTGCATCGTGCTGCGATCGCCCCACGCCACCGGATGCGCCGGCTCGCGCTTCATCCTGCCCGGCTTGCCGTCGATCTTCAATTCGCTCTTGAGCCACTTCGCCATGTCCATGGGCGAATGCAGCGGCTGTTGCGGCACGGGGATCTGCATTTCCTCGACCTGCGGCTCGCCCGACGACACCTTCAACGGACCGGCGCGGTGATTCAGCAGAAAACCGGTCGCGCCGAACATCAGGCCGAGCACCGCGCCCCACAGGCCGACCCACCCGTGCACCTTGCGCAGCCACTTGATGAAGTTCGCGCGCCGCGAACGCCGACGCCGCGCCGCCCGCTCGGCATCGTCCATCAGATGATGGCCGCGCTCCAGTTTATGGGCAACGTATTGCGTGCCGTGACCAGCGGCGGGTTTCATATCGATCGAGTCAGGCGCGTTCAAATCCGGGCTCCAGGCGCAGCAAGTTGATCCATCGCGGGCACACGACGACAAAGCGCGCGTTCACCCGCCATTGATCAAGGAAGGGTTCGAAAGGGAGGTGCCGGACGACCCGGCTTGCGGTCCAGGCCATCCAGCTGAGAGGCTGGCTGGCAGTCACAGAGGAGGAGAATGTGACAGAGAGCTGGCGATGCCTTTCAAATGAGAATGGCTATCATTACACAATTAAGCGGTTTGCTCAATCCGAACGCGCGGCAGCCGCTTGACATCTACGCGGCGCAAACCGACTCTAACTGACGATCCCGTCAACGTTACGTTCGGATACCAGCCTGCCATGCGCCTCTCTTTCCTGGTCTGTCTTGCCTCTTTCGGCTGGCTTGCCGGCATCCACGGTGCGGTGGCGGGCGTCCCGGCCGGACTGGACGATCCCTATACGAACGAAGGCGAGACCCAGACCTTCACCGTCAGCGCCGACGGCTCCTTCTCGAAGCTCGATTCGATGACGCTGCACGTGAACAATGAAGCCGGCGTCGCGCGGGTCGCGCAGCAATACGTCTGGTTCAACCGCAACATGGCGGACGTGCAGATTCTCGAGGCCTACACGACCACCGCCGACGGCGTGCGTCACGACGTGCAGCCGGAGCAGATCCGCGACGTCCAGGAAGCCCGTTCGTTCGACGCGCCGATGTTCCAGGACATCCAGGAAAAGGTGATCGTGTTCCCCGCCGTGGAGCCGGGCGCGCGCGTGCACCTCACCTATCGCAAGACGCAGAAGCAGCCGATCGTGCCGGGCGAATTCAGCGACTTCACGCCGCCCGATCTCGCGCCGACGCACAACTTCCGCCTGATCTACGATCTGCCCGCCGACAAGCCGCTTTATGCCGACGCGCGCGGCTTCACCGCTCTGCAACCCGTGACGCGCGACGGCCGCACGCGTTACGAATATCGCTACGACAAGGCTCATTTCAGTCGCCTCGAACGTGGTTCCGTCGCCTACGTGTCGTATGGCGACCGGTTGATGGTCTCGACCTTCCCCGACTACGCCGCGTTCGCCGCGACCTACCGCGAATCCGCGGCGGACCCGAGCGCGCGTGACGCCGCCATCACGCGTCTTGCACAACAACTCACCGCTCACGACCGCACGCCGCGCGACAAGGCCAAGACGCTGTACGACTGGGTACGCCGCAATGTGCGTTACGTGGCGATCAATGTCGGACGCGGCGCGGTGGTGCCGCACAGCGCGAGCGCGGTGCTCGCGAACCGCTACGGCGATTGCAAGGATCACGTCGCGCTTTACGGCGCGCTACTCGACGCGGCCGGCGTGCGCAACGAGCCGGCGTTGATCAGCAGCGGCACGATCTACACGCTGCCGAGCGTGCCGGGCTACGGCGTGATCAATCACATCATCACGTGGCTGCCGGATTTGCAGCAATACGCGGACTCGACCGCGTCGAATGTCGAATTCGGTTTTCTGCCATCGTCCGATATGAACCGGCCGACCGTGCTCGTCGGCGAGGGTGTGCTCTCGCGCACGCCGGCCACAGCGTTCATGACGCGTAACACCGATCTGTCGATCAAGATCGAACCGGACGGCTCGGCGAGTTTCACGTATCGGCTGGAAGCGGTCGGCGCCTCGGCCGAACAGGCGCGCGCGATGTTGCGCACGCAGACGCCCGCGCAACGCGAGGAGTCGATTCAGGCCGAGTTGCGCAGCGCCAACCTGCGTGGCACCGCTATGCTCACCACCAACGACCTCGACGTCGCCGACGGCCCGCTCGTCATCAACATGAAAGGGACACTGGAAAGTCTCGTGGTGCCGGGCGCGGCGGCCTCGATTCCGGCGTTGACGAGTCTGGCCGGCGGCTTCGAAGCGGATACGCGTTACTGGCTCGGCGAGCGCCAGCGCACGCAGCCGTTCGTCTGCCACAACCTGGCGTTGCACGAACGCGCGCGTATCGAGTTGCCCGCCAATTTCCGCGTGCTCGACATGCCGGAGGCGAAACGAACCCAGGATCGCTTCGTCGATTTCCAGTCGCAGTACGCGTTCGATCCGCTCGGCAACGTCGTCACGATGACGCGCGACGGCACCACGCATTTCGATAGCGACGTCTGCACGCCCGACGACTTCGCGCAGATGCGTCCCGCGATCGAAGCAATCGGGCGCGACGTCCGTGCGGAAGTGATCGTCAGATCGACGCTAGTGGAGTCGTCGAGCGTTGCTTCGCAGGCGCCGTGAGCGCCCGCGTCAGATAGAGAGTGCATGCCTTCATCAACCGGGATGCACTCAAACGGGCCAGAGCGGCCCTTCCTGCATCGCGCCAAGCTGCTCGCGCAACTCGAGGATGCGATCCTCCCAGTAACGCTGCGTGTTGAACCACGGAAACGCCGCGGGGAAGGCCGGATCGTCCCAGCGGCGCGCAAGCCACGCCTGATAGTGAATCAACCGCAGCGTGCGCAGCGCTTCGACCAGATAGAGTTCGCGCGGCTCGAAGTCGCAGAAGTCTTCGTAGCCGGCGAGCAGATCCGCCAACGCGCGCGACGCTTCGACGCGTTCGCCCGGCAGCAGCAGCCACAAATCCTGCACGGCCGGTCCCATGCGGCTGTCGTCGAAGTCGACGAAATGCGGCCCCGCGTCGGTCCACAACACATTGCTCGGATGGCAATCGCCATGCATGCGCAGCATACGGATGTCGCCGGCCCGTTCGAACGCACGCTCCACGCCTTCGAGCGCGAGGTTCACCACGGTTTCCCACGCGGTGCGCAAGTCGTCCGGCACGAAACGATGCGCGAGCAGAAAATCGCGCGGCTCGTAGCCGAAGGTGTGGATGTCGAGCGTGGGACGTTCGGCGTAGTTCTGCGTCTGGCCAACCGCATGGATGCGGCCGATGAAACGCCCGAGCCATTCGAGCGTGTCGCGCCGGTCGAGATCCGGCGCGCGGCCGCCGCGACGTTCGAAGATGGAAAAGCGGAAGCCATCGAAGGTATGCAGCGTGCGGCCATCGAGCTCGCGCGCGGGCACCGCCGGAATCTCGCGCGCGGCGAGATCGGCAACGAAAGCATGTTCTTCAAGGATGGCGGCGTCGCTCCAGCGCTCAGGACGGTAGAACTTCGCGACCACGGGTGGGCCGTCTTCCACGCCCACCTGGTACACGCGGTTCTCGTAGCTGTTGAGCGGCAGCATGCGGCCGTCGGTGCGCACGCCGACTGTGCTGAGCGCGCTGTCGAGCGCGTCGAGCACGATTTCCGGCTTGAGCCGGGCGAAAGGCACAGCGCTGTTTGCGCTGTCCTGTGGATCGAGGATGTCGTCGTTCATGCCCGCATTGTGCGCCGCGCCGCCGTCAAAGACGAGGGCGAAGGCTCACAACGCGGAACCACCCGCGGCTTACAACTTGCACACGGCTTGGACTCAAACTGCCTTCAATGCATCTGCGCGCTTGACGGTCGCACTTGCTCGCCCGTATCGATCAGGTCTTCAAGGAAAAAGGGTTCAGTATTCAGGTGCGGCGATGCGCCGGGCTCCCCGGCATACCACGCCACCATGGCCATGTCGCCGAGAATGCGCATGACGATCCCGCGCGCGCCTTGCGGCACGGCGATATGCACCGATCGGACAATGGAACCGATTTGCATGATGTTTCCCCGTTTCTCCCATAGCCGGCTTTATGATTTCATGCCGGTCAAGGTGATGATAAAAGCGTCGCTCCGCCGATAACGTTGCGTACGCACCCAATCTGCTGCGCGTGATACGCGTGAGAGGTTCGAGTCATTGTTCCCGTTTTGCGGGGCCGAGGAAAGCGCGAACTCAAGGCTCTTTACCCCTTGTTTCGCCCTATTCCCATTACGGCGCGCTGGACCGATGATTCGGGGCGTAACGCGTCGCAACGAGACCATCATAAACCCTGCTGGGGTGAGATATCAAAAACGTGCACCAACTAGACCATTTGCTCGATCCGTCCGCCGCGCCGGCCTGCCCGCACCGCTCCGGCGCGCGTCCCGCCCGCCGCGTCCACCACGCAGATGGCGCCGCCTTACGCGGCTTTGAGCGGCAGAACTAGTCATGTGGATCGTTCGTCTCGCGCTGCGGCGCCCGTATACGTTCGTCGTCCTGGCCCTGCTATTGCTGATCGTCGGACCTTTGACGATCCTGCGCACGCCCACCGACATCTTCCCGAATATCGACATTCCGGTGCTCTCGGTGATCTGGTCGTATAACGGCCTGCCCGCCGACGAGATGGAAAAACGCATCGTGCTCAACTACGAGCGCGGGCTCTCGACTGCGGTCAACGATATCGAGCACACCGAGTCGACCTCGCTGAACGGCATCGCGGTGGTCAAGATTTTTTTCCAGCCGCACGCCAATATCGATGAAGCGCTCGCCGAGGTCACCGCGCTGTCACAAACGCAATTGCGCTCGCTGCCGCCCGGCATCACGCCGCCGAATATCCTGCGCTACAACGCCTCGACGGTGCCGATCCTGCGGCTCGCGCTGTCGTCCGCCTCGCTCACCGAGCAAGAGCTATTCGACTTCGGCAACAACTTCCTGAAGACTCAGCTCGCCACCGTGCCCGGCGCGTCCGCGCCGCTGCCGTACGGCGGCAAGCAGCGGCAGATCATGGTCGATATCGATTCGCGCAAACTGCAGGAGCGCAATCTTTCGCCGATGGACGTGGTCAATGCGGTCACCGCACAAAATCTGATCCTACCCTCGGGTACCGCGAAAATCGGTTCGACCGAATACTCGGTGCAAATGAACGGCAGTCCGGATTCGCTGGCAGGCCTGAACAATATTCCGATCAAATCCACCGCCAACGGCACCGTCTATATCCGCGACGTCGCTCATGTGCGCGACGGTTTCCAGCCGCAGACCAATATCGTGCGCGTGAACGGCCAGCGCGCGGCGCTCCTCACCATCAACAAGAGCGGCAATACGTCCACGCTCGAAATCGTCGACCGCATCAAGAAGATGATGCCGACGCTGCGCAATCTCGTGCCTGCCTCGCTGAATATCGACCCCGTCGCCGACCAGTCGCTGTTCGTGCGTGCGTCCGTGCAAGGCGTGCTGCGCGAGGCGCTGATCGCGGCATGCCTGACCGGCCTGATGATTCTGCTGTTTCTCGGCAACTGGCGCGCCACGCTGATCATCGCCGTGTCGATTCCGCTGTCGATGATCACGTCGATCATCGCGCTCTCCCTGCTCGGCGAAACCATCAACATCATGACGCTCGGCGGGCTCGCGCTCGCGGTCGGCATTCTGGTGGACGACGCGACCGTGGCGATCGAAAACATCAGCCATCAACTCGAACAGGGCAAGACGCTCGAGCAGGCGATTCTCGACGGCGCGCATCAGATTGCCATTCCGACGCTGGTGTCGACCTTGTCCATCTGCATCGTCTTCGTGCCGATGTTTCTGCTGACGGGCGTCGCGCACTATCTGTTCATCCCGCTTGCCGAAGCGGTGGTGTTCGCGATGCTGGCGTCCTACTTCTTCTCGCGAACGCTCGTGCCGACGCTCGCAAAATACCTGCTGCGTTATCACCATAAGCCGGCGGATCTGCATCACGCGCCGGCGCAAACGCGCAATCCGTTCATGCGCGTGCACTACGCGTTCGAAGGCGGCTTCTCGCGTTTGCGCGACCGCTATCGCGCGTTTCTCGAAGCGCGCGTCGCGCGGCCCGGTTTGTTCGTGACGCTGTTTCTGGTCTGCTGTGGCGCGTCGATGCTGTTGATGCCGTTTCTCGGCCGTGATTTTTTCCCAGCAGTCGACGCCGGCACGATCGCGCTGCATCTGCGCGCGAAAACCGGCATGCGAGTGGAGGAAACGGCGGTAGTGACCGATCGTGTGGATACGCGGATCCGTCAGTTGATACCGCCCGGTGAGCTGCATTCGATTATCGACAACATCGGCTTGCCGGTCTCGGGCATCAACCTCTCGTACAGCAACACCGGGACGATCGGCACCTCGGATGCGGACGTGCTGATCACGCTCAATCCCGATCACCATCCGAGCGCCGACTACGTGCGCACGCTGCGGCGCACGCTCACCGACGAATTTCCAGGCGTACAGTTCGCCTTCCTGCCCGCGGATATCGTCAGTCAAACGCTCAACTTCGGCATGCCGTCGCCGATCGATATTCAGATCGTCGGCCGTGACGTGGCCGGCAATCGCGTGTTCGCCGCGAACTTGCTGAACCGTCTGCGCACGGTGCCCGGTCTCGTCGATGCGCGCATCCAGCAGCCCGCGGATTTGCCGCGCATCTTTATCGACGTGGATCGCACGCGTGCGCAGCAAGCCGGCTTCTCGCAACGCGACATCGCGAGCAATCTGCTGATCACGCTGTCCGGCAGCCAGCAAACCACGCCGACGTTCTGGCTCAATCCGCGCAACGGCGTGAGCTACAACGTGATCACGGAAGCGCCGCAATACACGATCGACTCGTTGCAATCGCTCGCCAACATTCCGCTGAACGCGAACGGCCGCAGCAATATTCTCGGCTCGCTCGCCAGCATGAGGCGCGAAGCGGGCAACGCCACACTCACGCACTACAACGCGCAGACCACCATCGATATTTTCGGCACCGCCGACGGCCGCGATCTCGGCGGCGTGTCCGACGACATCCGCAAGATCATCGACGACGCCAAGGCCGATCTGCCCAAAAGCTCGACCATCGAAGTGCGCGGCCAGGTGCAGACCATGAACGATTCGTTCTCGGGCCTGTTCGCGGGTTTGGTGTTCGCGATTCTGCTGGTGTATCTGCTGATCGTGGTGAATTTCCAGTCGTGGCTCGATCCGTTCATTATCATCACCGCACTGCCCGGCGCGCTCGCAGGCATCGTGTGGATGCTGTTTCTCACGCACACCACGCTGTCGATTCCCGCGCTCACAGGCGCGATCATGTGTATCGGCATCGCCACCGCCAACTCGATTCTCGTGATCAGCTTCGCACGCGAGCAGCTGCTCGAACACGGCGACGCCACGCGCGCGGCGATCGAAGCGGGCTTCACGCGTTTTCGTCCGGTGCTGATGACGGCGCTCGCGATGGTGATCGGCATGGTGCCGATGGCGATCGGTCTCGGCGAAGGCGGCGAGCAGAATGCGCCGCTCGGGCGCGCGGTGATCGGCGGCCTGACGATCGGCACGCTGGCCACGTTGATTTTCGTACCCGTGGTGTTTTCGATGATCTACCGGCGACTCGCGGCACGTCGCTTGCGCGCGGCTGAACACGTGGTGGGCAAGCCGTGATGCAGAGCGCTTTGGTTATCGTGCCGGCAACAGCAGGCAGCACAAGAGGCAGCTTCGACTGCCCATGCATCTTGACAGGGGAAGTTTGATGGAAGGACAACGTCCAGACGGTTCCGGCACTGCGCACGATCCGGCAAAGGCAAAGCGCGCACGCTGGATCGGCATTGCGGTTGCCGTAGCCGTCATCGCGCTGGCGGCACAAGGTATCTGGTCGCGCCACGATGCACACGCGGCGCTCGAACGCGATGCCGAGCATGCGAGCCAGACGAGCGTCGAAGTCGTGCGGCCGCAGAAGTCGACGGTCGGACTCGATCTCGTGCTGCCCGGCAATGTGCAGGCTTTTCTCGATACGCCGATTTACGCGCGCACGAACGGCTATCTGAAGAAGTGGTACGCCGACATCGGCGCGCATGTGAAAAACGGCCAGTTGCTCGCGGAGATCGACACGCCGGAAGTCGACGATCAACTGCGCGCCGCCCGTGCCGATCTCGCGAACGCCAACGCCAACTATGCGCTCGCGAAAAGCACCGCAGACCGCTGGACCGACATGCTGAAAAGCAAATCCGTCTCGAAGCAGGAAACCGACGAGAAGGTCGGCGACATGCTCGCGAAGAAAGCCACGCTCGACGCCGCGCGTTTCAACGTGGCGCGGCTCGAGAAGACGCAGTCGTTCCAGAAGGTGTATGCGCCGTTCGACGGCATCGTGACGGCGCGCAATGTCGATGTCGGTGCGCTGATCGACGCGGGCAGTTCCGGCGGCCCAGCGAAGGAGCTGTTTCATGTCGCGCAGGCGGATCGGCTGCGCGTTTATGTGAATGTGCCGCAGGCTTACGCGCAGCAGGTTCGTGCGCAGCAGAACGCGTTTCTCACGCTGACCGAGACGCCGGCGAAACATTATCCGGGCACCGTGGCGCGCACCGCGGGCGCCGTCGATCCGCAACAACGCACGATGCTGGTCGAAGTCGATGTCGATAACCGCAACGGCGATTTGCTACCGGGTGCGTATGCGCAGGTGCACTTCGCGTTGGGCACGGGCGCGGCGCCGTTCACGTTACCGGGCAATGCGCTGCTGTTCCGTCCGGACGGTGTGAAAGTCGCGACCGTCGACGCGCAACATAAAGTGAAACTCGTGCCGGTGTCGTTGGGAACGGACTTCGGTACGCGCGTGGCGATCGTGTCCGGCTTGCAAGGCGATGAGCAGGTGATCCTGAATCCACAGGACTCGATCGTCGATGGCGCACCGGTGCGGATCGTGGCGGCGAAAGCGGGTGAGGCAACGGGTGCTTCTGGCGCGGCGGCTGGTGGTGAAGGGGCAGCGGGCGCGTCTGGCGCAGCGGCGAGCGGTGAACGGGGAACGGGCGCGTCTGGCGCAGCGGCAAACGGCAAAGCGGCGGCGGGCGCATCCGCCGCGGTCGCGAGTGGAGGCGCGGCAGGGAGCGCGTCCGGCGCAGTGACGAGCGGTGACGTAGCGGCAGGTTCCTCCAGCGCGATAGCCTCAAGCTCCGAGACTGCGCACGTCGCCTCATTGCTGTTCGCGAGGACATCGTCATGAACGCGCCGGCATCTCGTCGCCGTTTCGCCGCCCCACCGCTGCGACACGTCTCGCTGCGCGCGTCCGCTTTGGCGCTAGCAAGCGTCTGCGCACTCACCGCATGCACCGTCGGCCCCGACTATGTGAAGCCGTCCGCCACCACCGCCGCAACCTACAAGGAACTCGCAGGCACCGGCTGGAAACCCGCGCAACCGGCCGACACGCTCACACGCGGCGCGTGGTGGAGCGTCTATGCAGACCCGTCGCTCGACGCGCTCGAACAACAGGTGGCAAGCGCGAACCAGAACGTGCAGGCCGCCGAAGCACGCTTTCGCGCCGCCCGCGCAACCGTGGCGCAATATCGCTCGAGCTTCTTCCCGGTCGTCACCGCGACCGGCGCCTATTCACGCGCGCGTTCGTCGGAAAACGTGCTGCACAAATCGACCGCCGGCCTCACGCTGAACGACTACCTCGTGCAAGCCGACGCGTCGTGGGAACCCGATCTGTGGGGCCGCGTGTCGCGCAGTGTCGAAGGCGCGAAAGCCGAAGCGCAGGCCAGCGCCGCCGATGCACAAGCCGTACTCCTGTCGATGCAGGCCGAACTCGCCACCAACTACTTCGAGCTGCGCGGGCTCGATCAGGAGCGCCAACTGCTCGACGACACGATCGAAGCCTACAAGCAGGCGCTCGACCTGACGCAGCACCGCTACGCCGGCGGCATCGCCACGGACGCCGATGTCGCGCAGGCGCAGACGCAACTGAAGACCACCCAGGCGCAAGCACTCGACCTCGGCGTGCAGCGCGCGCAACTCGAACACGCGATCGCGATTCTGATCGGCCAACCGCCTTCCACGTTTTCGCTGCCGGTTGCGCCGCTCGCCGCGGTGCCGGTCGTGGCGGCGGCGGGCGTGCCGTCCGCGTTGCTCGAACGCCGCCCAGACATTGCGGCGGCGGAACGGCACGTCGCCGATATGAATGCGCAGATCGGCGTGGCGACGGCGGCGTTTTTTCCGAACCTCATCTTGTCGGTGACGGGCGGCCTCGAAGCCACCAACTACAGTCAATGGTTGCTCGCGCCGAGCCGGCTGTGGTCGCTGGGGCCGACGCTGGCGGGCACGCTGCTCGACTTCGGCGGACGCGCTTCCGTGAAGGAACAGGCCCGCGCGCACTACGACGAAAGCGTCGCGCAATACCGGCAGACCGTGCTGAGCGCCTTCGGCCAGGTCGAGGACAATCTCGCCGCCTTGCGCGTGCTCGAACAGGAAGCGACCGCGCAGGACGACGCGGTGACCGCCGCGCAACGTGCGCTGGCAGTCGTATCGAATCGCTATAAGAACGGCGCGATCACGTATCTCGACGTGGTGGTCGCGCAAACCACTGCGCTCACCAACGAGCGCGACGCCGTGTCGATCGCGCGTCGGCGGATGGCCGCGAGCGTGGCGTTGATCAAGGCGCTGGGCGGTGGCTGGGACGCGTCCGCGCTGCCGACGGATGAGCAGATCGTGCATCCTTCCGCGCCCGCCAGCGATGCCGCGGCGCGCGGGTAGTCATCGTTCTTGGATGCCGCGAAGAGGGCGCGGGACGTGCCGGCAGATCGCGTCGTCGTGGCGGCTAACTGCGCTCCGCACCGCCTCGCGCGCCCTTTTCAGCGTATCCTTAACTCCTTTGTGTCCTTTGCATCCCTGAGGAGATTTTTTCGTGACCCCGCCGCCGGACTCCCACCGGACTGCTACTTCGGTTGCTCCTGCTCCGACCGCTTCTTCGACCGCTTCCGCCGTGCCCGACATCCCATACCTCGAACGCGGCACACGCGCGTACTGGCGCGCCAGCATCGCGTTGCTGTTCGCCGGTTACGCGACGTTCTCGCTGCTCTATTGCGTGCAGCCCTTGCTGCCGTCTTTTTCGACGGCGTTCAACGTGACGCCGGCACAAAGCAGCCTGTCGCTCTCGTTGACCACGGCCGCGCTCGCGCTTGCGGTGTTCGTCGCCGGCTTCGTTTCGGAAGGCTGGAGCCGTCACAAGCTGATGACGCTGTCGCTCACCCTTTCCGCGCTGCTGACCATCGGCGTGTCGATCGCGCCGCAGTGGCACCAACTGCTCGTGCTGCGCACGCTCGAAGGTCTCGCGCTCGGCGGCGTGCCCGCCGTCGCGATGGCCTATCTCGCGGAAGAAGTGCATCCCGACGGCCTCGGCCTCGCGATGGGACTCTATGTCGGCGGCACGGCGATCGGCGGGATGGCCGGACGCGTGATCACCGGCGTCGTCGCGGATCTGTTTTCGTGGCGTGTCGCGATCGGCACGATCGGCGTGCTCGGCATTCTGTCGATGCTCGCGTTTCGCGCGCTACTGCCACCGTCACGCCATTTCGTACCGCGGCGCGGACTCGGCTTTACGCATCACCGCACTGCCCTGCTCAAGCAATTCACGCGACCCGGACTGTCGCTGCTGTTTCTGCTCGGCTTCGTGCTGATGGGCAGCTTCGTCACGCTGTACAACTACATCGGCTACCGCTTGCTCGCGCCGCCTTATCAATTGAATCAGACGGAGATCGGCGCGATCTTCGTCGTGTATCTGACAGGCGTAGTCGCCTCGCCGTGGTCGGGGCGCATGGCCGATAACTTTGGCCGCGCTCGCGTGCTCACCGCCAGCTTGCTGTTGATGGTGCTCGGTCTCGCGCTCACCATGTTGCATCCGCTGGCGGCGATCGCGGCCGGCATCGCGTGCGTGACGTTCGGCTTCTTCGCCGGACATTCGGTGGCGAGCAGTTGGGTCGGACGCCTCGCCAAGGATGCCAAAGGTCAGGCCGCCGCGCTGTATCTGCTCGCGTATTACATCGGCTCGAGCGTGGTCGGCTCGTATGGCGGTCACGTGTGGGCCGGTTTCGGATGGAACGGTGTCGCGGGACTGGTGGGCGTGCTGCTCATCATCGGACTGGTTGCAACGATGCGCTTGCGCGGACGTGAACAACCTCGCATCTGACGCTCGCGAGACGACCCAACGCGCATTGAATGACGCTAAAACGTAAGGCCGACGTAAACGAACGCGACATTTTTTGCGATGCATTTGCTGCGTCGCGGCAATCGCGGCGGCCCTTGCCGCACCGGGTTCAGCGGCTTGCGAATAGCCGCTGCAGCGCCGCAAAGCGCCGTCATATCGACTTCACTTGTCTCCTATACTCAAATCGAGCGTGGGCGGTGCATGACTCCATAAATCGAGCCGCCGCCTTCGCCGGAATACATATGGAGACGAGAATGACGACCTACTTCACGATCGGCGATTTCATCCTGGTCATTCCGATGGCGTTGGCCGGGGCTTTGTTTGTCGGTGCGCTTCCCTGCAAGACGGAATTCCGGCACAACGCGTTGCGCGTGCTTGGCGCGCTGATCGGCGTAGTGTTCGCGGTCGTGCTGGTCGAAGGTTTGCCGGCGCTCGTCTAAAAGAAAAAGCCGCCCCGTGGGCGGCTTTTCTATTGCTGCGGCGTGAAGGGCCAAGGCACGGGGATCAGATCGCCTGATCCGTGGACGGCTTTTCCCACAGGTTGATGCCGCCTTCGGTCGCGTACCGGTCGATCTCGGCCAGTTCGTCCTTCGAGAACGCGAGATTCTTCAGCGCACCGACGTTCTCGCGCACCTGCTCCGCACGGCTTGCGCCGATCAGCACGGACGTCACGCGCGGATCGCGCAGCGCCCAGGCGAGCGCCATCTGCGCCAGGCTCTGGCCGCGACGTTGCGCGATGTCGTTGAGCTTGCGCACGTGCTCGATGTTCTGCGCGCTCAAATGCTCCTGCTTCAACGAACCGCCGCCCGGCTTGTTGACGCGCGCGTCTTCCGGCACGCCGTTCAGGTATTTGCCGGTGAGCAGACCCTGGGCCAGCGGCGTGAACGCGATGGCGCCGGCACCGACCTTCTCGAGCGTATCCAGCAACTCGTGTTCGATCCAGCGATTGAGCATGTTGTACGCGGGCTGATGAATCAGCAGCGGCACCTTGTACTCGGCGAGCAGCTTCGCCATTTCGAGCGTTTTGGTTGCCGAGTACGACGAAATCCCGATGTACAGCGCCTTGCCCTGCTGCACGGCGCTCGCCAACGCGCCCGCGGTTTCTTCGAGCGGCGTATCGGCATCGAAACGATGCGAATAGAAAATATCGACGTAGTCGAGGCCCATGCGTTGCAGGCTCTGATCGAGACTCGCGAGCACGTATTTGCGCGAACCGCCGCCTTGACCGTACGGACCCGGCCACATGTCCCAACCGGCCTTCGACGAAATCAGCAGCTCATCGCGATACGGCTTGAAATCGTCCTTGAAGAGCCGGCCGAAATTGGTTTCGGCGCTGCCGTACGGCGGCCCGTAGTTGTTGGCGAGGTCGAAGTGCGTGATACCCAGGTCGAAGGCCGTGCGCAAGATGTCGCGCTGCGTGGAGATCGGCGTCGTGTCGCCGAAGTTGTGCCACAGTCCGAGCGACAGCGCCGGCAGTTTGAGACCCGACTTGCCGCAGACGCGGTACTGCATATCCGAATAGCGTTCTGAAGCTGCTTCGTAAGCCATTGCTAGTGTCCTTGATGGTGAAGGCGCCCGACCAGTGCGGGCATGGGCAATTGCATGCTGCGGGAGGCGTGCTGCTGTATTTTTGTAGGAGGGGATGCGGCCAGACCGCTATGGTAGCGAATCGACGTGATGCATGCAGACACCCAGTATGCGGGATGGACGATCGCTTGCAGCTCCCCTACACTTTGCCCGATTCAAGCTCATGGGAGAGGTAGATGACGAAGGCGATTTCCATCGCGTTGATTGTCGGCGGTGTCGTGCTGCTGTATTTCGGCGGGCAGGCGTTCAATTCGGTGAGTAGCGACGTCTCGCGCGTCTTTACCGGTTCACCGACCAACAAGGCGATCATGCTGATCGTGGGCGGCGTCGTGGCCACGATCGCCGGATTGACGGGAATGGCTTTGTCGGGACGCAAGCGCTAACAGCCTGCGCGAGAGCGCGGCGCCTCGGATTTTCAGCGTATGAAGCCGATGCGCCGCCGCGAGAGATCGAAAAACCTAGAACGCCACTTCGGGCTTCGCAGCCGAACGGGTGCCGGGCAACGGCACGTTGCTCGCGCCGTGATAGGTGTACACCAGCGAAAACTTTACCTGATCGCTGATGTTCTTGCCGGCCGAATGCAGCGTATTGCAGTGAAAGAACACCACGTCGCCGGCCTTCAGTTCAGGCGACACCGCTGTGCGAATCCATTCCTGATTTTCTTCCAGATCGGAGCGGAAGAATTTGGACTGATCGAACCGGTCGGAGGTGAACGCGGCGCTGTGCGACTTCGGAACCAGCCACAGCGCGCCGTTATCCACCGTCTCGGCGCCGACTGCAAGCCACACCGAAACCAGATCGTCCCGCTCGAACGACCAATACCGCACGTCGCGATGCCAGCCGGTCAAGCTGCCGTACGCCGGATGCTTGGTCATCATGCAGTTATGGTGTGCGCGTGACAGCCGCGGCTCCTCACCGAAATACAGTTCCATCCAGCCGCGAATTTCCGGCGCGGTCGCCCACTGCGCGAAACTCGCATGACGTCCATACGCATCCAGCAGCCGCCGCACCGTATGGCCGCCGGGCGCCTGTTTGGAGCTCGGTGCGCCGGGATACTGCAGATCCGCTTCGAACTCGATCGGCGCGGCTGCTTCCTGCAACTGACGCTGCGCAATCTGCTTCAATTCATCGCAACGCTCGGGCGACACCAATCCGGGCACCACGACAAAACCCTGCTCCCGCAACGTCTGAATCTGCTCTTTCTTGGAATGAAGTGACATGGTGTTCCGTTACTGTCGACAAGCTGATGCCCGATTGTAAAACGGGCGCGATCGCACAGTGTGCTGTTTCACCGCCGCAAATCCGCAGCTTACGCACTGCTTTCATGCGCCGTGCTAGATTTCATGGCACTTCAAACGGGCAAGCACGCACAAAAATCGACCGCAAAGGGCGCGACCCCGCAGTCGCAAATCGCGATCTACCCCGTAAAAACCCGTATTTGCAGGGTAAAAACGGACTTTATGACGTCACGAATCGCGTGTAACCTGCGCTGCATGTTGATCGTCACTCCCGCACTTTCGCGCCGCGCACAGGCCACCAAGGCCGACTCCGCTGTACTCCGTGCATTTTTCAGTCGAATTCCAGGCTTTCGCGCCGTCCATCGCGACACCGCCATTGGCACATTTGGTGCTCTTCATGGCGCACATTCCGTCGCGCGACACGTTGCCTACTTGTGAAGCCATGCATACTCTCCTGAGCACCCGTCTTACCCGCGCCGCACTGAAAGCGGCGCGTCCCGCGCGCCGCCATGTCGTGCGCGCGCTGCGCCATCACGCCACCCGCACCCGCGCGTTGGGCGAACAATGGCGCGATGCCAAAGCCGTCGACGGCATTCGCACCTGGTTCAACACGTTCTTCTCCGCCTTGCGTCTGCAAGGCAGCTCGCGCCGTTTTTCGCTGCGCACGCTGCTGCGCAAACCGACGCCGCTGCGCCTCACCGCGCAACGCGCACCCATTGCCGTGCCGCAGAACACGAGCCGCCGCCCGCGTCGGATGTCGACGAATGGCAGCACCGGCTGGTTCGCGTTCGCGTTTGCGAGCCGTTAAGGCGAGTACAGAACACGCTGCTCGACCCGCGCGGTTCCACGCACTACGCGCTGACGATGCGAAAACCCATCGCGGCCGTTGAAGCCGCGGGTCGATTGCGCAGCAAAGCGACCGCCGCAAATTAAAAAACCCTGCTGGCTCACGCCAGCAGGGTTTTTTGTTGAAACTGACAACTCGCGCTTATTCGGCCAGCGCGGCAACCGGTTCCGTGCCAGCGGCTTCGGCGAGCGCCAATGCCTTGTCCGTGGATTCCCACGTGAATTCCGGCTCTTCGCGGCCAAAGTGACCGTAGGCCGCGCTCTTCTCGTAGATCGGACGCAGCAGATCGAGCATCTGGATGATGCCCTTCGGACGCAGGTCGAAATGCTCCTGCACCAGACGCGTGATAGTCGCATCCGACACGCGGCCCGTGCCGAACGTGTTCACCATGACCGACGTCGGCTGGGCGACGCCGATGGCGTACGACACCTGAATCAGGCAGCGCGAAGCGAGGCCCGCGGCCACGATGTTCTTCGCGACATAACGGCCGGCGTAGGCCGCCGAACGGTCGACCTTCGACGGATCCTTGCCCGAGAACGCGCCGCCGCCGTGCGGTGCGGCACCGCCGTACGTATCGACGATGATCTTGCGTCCGGTCAAACCGCAATCGCCTTGCGGACCACCGATCACGAAACGACCCGTCGGGTTCACCAGGAACTTGATGTCGCCCTTGATGAGCTCGGCCGGCAGTGTCGGCTTGATGACTTCTTCGATCACGGCTTCGCGCAGCGTGCCCAGATCGATGTCCGGCGAATGCTGTGTGGACAGCACCACGGTGTCGATCGAATGCGGCTTGCCGTCGACATAACGCACGGTGACTTGCGACTTCGCGTCCGGACGCAGCCAGGGCAAACGGCCGTCACGGCGCAGATTTGCCTGACGCTCCACCAGACGGTGCGACAGGTGGATCGGCAGCGGCATCAGTTCCGGCGTTTCTTCGCACGCGTAACCGAACATCAAGCCCTGGTCGCCGGCGCCTTGATCGAGGTTGTTGTCGTGCGCGCGGTCCACGCCCTGGGCGATGTCCGGCGATTGCTTGTCGTATGCGACGAGCACCGCGCAGCCGCGGTAATCGATACCGTAGTCGGTGTTGTCGTAACCGATGCGCTTGATCGTGTTGCGCGCGACCTGGATGTAATCGACGTTCGCGGTGGTGGTGATTTCACCGGCCAGCACGACGAGACCCGTGTTGCACAGCGTTTCCGCGGCGACACGCGAGTATTTGTCCTGAGCGAGGATGGCGTCGAGAATGGCGTCCGAAATCTGATCCGCGACTTTGTCGGGATGGCCTTCGGAGACGGATTCGGAAGTGAAGAGATAGTCGTTTGCCACGTTGCAGACTCCTGTTTTGTGGTTACGGTTGAGTTTCACGTAGCCAGCTTCGGGAGCCTTGAAGCGGCGACGCTTTAGCGGATTACCTTACCGGGAGGCGCAAATCACATGGTTTGCAGCCACCGGCTTCGCCCCGCAAGTTGTCTATTAACTCGGCGAAGCCCTTATTATAGCGACTTCTTATGATTGTCACAGAGTGTCCAAGAGTGCGGTATTACGTCAACTTTTCCGCTTTCCTGAAGCCTGCCTTGCCCCGCGCCTCTTTTCAGGGGGTGGCATGCTGAGCCGCTATGGCGCCAAACTCGCGATCGGGCTGCTGAAACTGTTTGCACTGTTACCTTATGGTGTCATCGCCCGTCTCGGTGACGGACTCGGCTGGCTGCTGTATCAGATCCCGAGCCGGCGCAAACGCATCGTCCATATCAATCTGAAGCTGTGCTTCCCCGAATGGAGCGACGAACGCCGTGAAGACGTCGCGCAGAAGCATTTCCGCCACGCGATCCGCAGCTACCTCGAGCGCAGCGTGCAGTGGTTCGGCTCGGCGAAGAAGCTCGAAAAGCTGATCCAGCTCGACAGCGCGATCGATCTGACGGACCCGAATTTGCCGCCCACGCTGTTTCTCGGCTTACACTTCGTCGGTATCGAGGCCGGGTCGATCTTCCTGAACTATTCGCTCAAGCGCCAATGCGGCTCGCTCTATCAGCCGATGTCGAACCCGGAACTGGAAGAAGTCGCCAAAGCGGCGCGCGCGCGCTTCGGCGCGGACATGGCGAGCCGCGCCGACAGCGCGCGCATCGTGCTGCGCTGGCTCCGCGACGGCAAGCCGGTGATGCTCGGCGCCGACATGGACTACGGCGCTCGCAACTCCACCTTCGTGCCGTTCTTCGGCGTGCCGACCTGCACGCTGACCGCGGTGGGACGTCTGGCCAAGGTCGGCCACGCGCAGGTCGTGCCGTTCATCGGCGAAGTGCTGCCCAATTACAAAGGCTACCGCCTCAAGGTGTTCAAGCCGTGGGAAAACTACCCGACCGGCGACGACGATGCGGACGCCCGTCGCATGAATGCCTTCCTGGAAGAGCAGATTCCGTTGATGCCCGAGCAGTACTACTGGGTGCATAAGCGCTTCAAAACCCGGCCGCCGGGCGAACCGAGCGTGTATTGAACGGCCGCCTTCGCGGTGTGCGAAGAAAGCGCCCGGACGCGGAAATAACGCGGCGTTCGGGCGCAGCCAAGGGCGCGTCACTTACAATAGCGTGATGAAACTGAAATTCACCAAAATGCACGGCGCGGGCAATGACTTCGTCGTGCTCGACGGCTACACCCAACCGGTCAACCTGACGCCGGCGCAGGTGCGCGCGCTCGCGGACCGGCATTTCGGCGTCGGCGCCGACCAGTTGCTGCTGGTCGAAAAGCCCACGGTGGCCGGCGTCGATTTCAGATATCGCATCTTCAATTGCGACGGCGGCGAGGTCGAGCATTGCGGCAACGGCGCACGCTGCTTCGTCAAGTTCGTGCGCGACAGCGGCCTCACCGATCAACGCAGCGTACGCGTGCAGGTGCAAAAGGGCACCATCACGCTGACCATGCAGGAAAACGGCGAAGTGCTGGTCGACATGGGCTCGCCCGTGTTCGACCCGGAACGCGTGCCGTTCGCCACCAAAGGCCTGGAAGGCCGCCGCGAAGGCGCGGACACGCTCTGGCCGCTCGACGTGAGCGGCACGACGCGCTGGATTTCGGTGGTGTCGATGGGCAACCCGCACGCCGTGCAAGTGGTCGACGACGTCGAAGCATTCCCCGTGCTGGTCGAAGGCCCGGTGATCGAGCGTCATGCGCGTTTTCCGCAGCGGGTGAACGCGGGCTTCATGCAGATCGTCGGCCGCAGCGAGATCAAGCTGCGCGTGTACGAACGCGGCGCGGGCGAAACGCTGGCGTGCGGAACGGGCGCCTGCGCGGCCGTCGCGGCCGGCATCCGGCGCGGGCTGCTGGACGCACCGGTGCTCGTGCACACGCACGGCGGCACACTCACCATCACGTGGGACAGCACGCAAGCAGACGAGCCGCTGCTGATGGCCGGGCCTGCCGCGACCGTCTTCGAAGGCGAAATCGAACTGCCCGACTCATTAGCCGATTCACAGGCCGCATAAACTCATTGACCGATGCTTCGCCTCAAGGCGTCGCCCCGTAGTCCTTTAGCCGAAACCATGAACGATCGCGAAGTCGCCGAATATCTGCTCGCCAATCCTGAATTTTTCGCCGAACACGCGGAAATGCTCGCGACGATCCGCCTCGCGAATCCACACGGCAAAGCCGCGGTGTCTCTGCAGGAACGGCAGATGGAGATGCTGCGCGACAAGAACAAGCATCTCGAACGACGTCTCGCCGAACTCCTGCGCTACGGCCACGAGAACGACAGCATCGCGTCGAAATTCAACCGCTGGACCATTCGCGTGATGGCTGAGCGCGATCCGTATGCGCTGCCGCGTACGATCGCCACCGGTTTGCGCGATATTTTCGACGTGCCGCAAGCCGCGCTGCGCGTGTGGGATGTGGCCGAGCCGTATGCTCAGGCCGACTTCGCACGCCATGTCGGCGAGGAAGTGCGCATCTTCGCTAATAGCCTTGCCACGCCGTATTGCGGCGCGAATACCGGCTTCGAGGCGGCGCAGTGGCTGGCGCCGTCCGTGACCGCCGTGAGCGACGAGGGCGCGGCCGGCCACGCGGCGTCCGAGTCGGCGCACGCCACGGAATCGATCGCTCTGCTCGCGCTGCGCGATCCCGAAGGCAAGGAAGAAGCGCCGACCTTCGGCCTGCTGGTGATGGGCTCGGCCGACGCGCGCCGCTTCCACGACGGCATGGCCACCGATTTCCTCACGCAGATCGGCGCGCTGGCCAGCGCCGCACTGAGCCGTCTGTTGCCGCGTTGAGCCGCGTCTAGCTCCGCGCCAGCCGCTCAACAAGCCCATCGTGACCGCCGCCGACCCGATCGCCGCCTATCTGTTGAATCTCGAACACGAGCGGCGGCTGTCGGCACATACGCTGCGCGGCTACACCCACGAACTCGAAGAACTCAAGCAGTTGGCCAAAGGCAGGCCGCTCGAAAGCCTGACCGCCGTGGACATTCGCGGCGCCGTTTCGCGGGCGCACGCGGGCGGTCTGACGGCGCGCTCAATCAGTCACCGGCTGTCGGCGTGGCGCGCGTTTTACCGCTGGCTCGCCGGCCGGGTCGATCTGCCGGCCAATCCGGTCGCGACCGTGCGCGCGCCGAAGCAGCCTAAAACGCTGCCCAAAGCGCTTTCCGTCGACGATGCCACGCGCCTGATGGAAAGTCCGCCCGCTGCATCGCCCGAAGGTTTGCGCGATCACGCCATGCTCGAACTGTTCTACTCGTCGGGGCTGCGGCTCGCGGAACTAGTCGGTCTCGATGCCCGTTTCGCCGATGCCGATGGCTACCGCTCGGCCGGCTGGCTCAAGCTCGATTCCGCCGAAGTCGAAGTGCTCGGCAAGGGCAATCGGCGCCGCGTCGTGCCGGTCGGCAGCAAGGCGCTGGAAGCCTTGAGCGCCTGGCTCGCCGTCCGTGACCAGATGGTGAAGCACGATCCGCATCCACTGTTCCTGTCGGTGCGCGGCAATCGTCTGTCGCCGAACGTCGTGCGCGAGCGCGTGAAGCGCGCGGCACTGGTCGCGGGCATTCCCGCCAATGTGCATCCGCACGTGCTGCGGCATTCGTTCGCCACGCACGTGCTGCAGTCGAGCGGCGATCTGCGCGCCGTGCAGGAACTGCTTGGCCACGCCAGCATCACCGCGACGCAGGTCTACACCGCGCTCGATTTCCAGCATCTCGCGCACGTCTACGATCAGGCGCATCCGCGCGCCAAAAAACGCGACTGACTCCGCAACTCGCGGCGTGCAGTCTCCGCCTTCGCTTTACCCGCCGCGTGCGCTAAGCCGCGCGGCCCATTGCTCTCTCTGACACCCTGATGAATACCGTTACGCTCAAACCGTCGAAAGAAAAGTCGCTGCTACGCCGCCATCCGTGGGTCTATGCCAACGCGATCGACCGGATCGACGGCAATCCCGCGCCCGGCGCCACCGTGCTGGTGCGCGCGCACGACGGCCGTTTTCTCGCGCGCGCGGCCTACAGCCCGCACTCGCAGATCCGCGCCCGCGTGTGGAGTTTCGACGAATCCGAGCCGATCGATCACGCGTTCTTCAAGCGGCGCGTGCAGCGCGCGCTCGCCCATCGTCAGACGATGGTCCACGACACCGGCGCGGTCCGGCTGATTTTCGGCGAGGCGGACGGCCTGCCGGGTTTGATCGTCGATCACTACGTTGCCGAGGACGAAGGCCAGCGCAGCCAGTTGGTCTGCCAGTTCATGGCGGCGGGCGTCGAGGCGTGGAAGGAAGCGATCGTTGCGGCGCTGACGGGCGCGACCGGCTGTCCGAATGTCTACGAGCGCTCGGACGTGTCGATTCGTCAGAAGGAAGGACTTGAACAGGTGACGGGCGTGCTGGCGGGCGAAGCGCCGTCGGAAGCGTTGATTGCGAGCGAAAACGGCGTGCGTTATCACGTCGACGTGCGCAACGGCCACAAGACCGGTTTTTACGTCGACCAGCGCGACAACCGCCTGCTGGTGCAACAGCTCGCGCAGGATCGCGAGGTACTGAACTGCTTCTGCTACACCGGCGGATTCTCGCTCGCAGCGTTGAAAGGCGGCGCCAAACGGGTGGTGTCGATCGATTCGTCGGGCGACGCGCTGGCGATCGCCCAGCAAAACGTGGCGGCCAATGGTTTCGACGCCGAACGCGCCACCTGGCTCGACGCCGACGCGTTCAAAACGCTGCGCCGCCTTTACGACGATGGCGAGCGCTTCGACCTGATCGTGCTCGATCCGCCGAAATTCGCGCCGTCGCGTGAACATGTGGACCGCGCGTCGCGCGCTTACAAGGACATCAACCTGACCGGGCTGAAGCTGCTGCGCCCGGGCGGCCTGCTCTTCACCTATTCGTGCTCCGGCGCGATCGACGCCGAACTGTTCCAGAAAATCGTCTCCGGCGCGGCCGCCGACGCGCGCGTGGACGCCCGGATTCTCAAGCGACTGGGGGCCGGCGTGGATCACCCGTTGCTCACCGCGTTCCCGGAAGGCGAATACCTGAAGGGCCTGCTGTTGCAAATCGCCTGATCGCCCATAGTTTTAGGGGATATTTCCGGCGCCACCGGCATCGGTGAAAGCGGGCTCGAACCGGAGCTCGCCAACGCCGGCTCGGCAGATATGTTTCAATAACCGCCTGGACAGGGCAGCGCGCCACTTGGCTGCGCGCCCGGCCTACGCATTCGCTATTCACCCGACTACGCACCGTTTCACGACAATACAGGCGACCAATATGATTCCAGTCACCATCCTGACCGGCTTTCTCGGCAGCGGCAAAACCACCCTGCTCAAGCGCATCCTGAATGAAAAGCACGGCATGAAGATCGCCGTGATCGAGAACGAGTTCGGCGAAGAGAACATCGACAACGAAATCCTCGTACAAGACACGGGCGAGCAGATCATCCAGATGAGCAACGGCTGCATCTGCTGCACGATTCGCGGCGACCTGTCGCGCGTGCTGGGCGATCTGGCGGCGCAGAAACAGTCCGGCAAACTGGATTTCGACCGCGTCGTGATCGAAACCACGGGCCTCGCCAATCCGGGCCCCGTTGCGCAGACGTTCTTCATGGATGACCAGATCGCCAACGAATTCCTGCTGGACGCGATCATCACGCTGGTCGACGCCAAGCACGCGAACCACCAGCTGGACGAGCACGAAGTCGTGCAGCGCCAGGTCGGTTTCGCCGACCGTCTGTTCATTACCAAGTCCGATCTGGTCGATGAAAAGCAACTGGCCGATCTGCGCCACCGCCTGCTGCACATGAACCCGAGGGCGGCGATCAAGGTCGTCAATTTTGGCGAAGCGGACATCAAGGAAATCTTCGACCTGCGCGGCTTCAACCTGAATTCGAAGCTCGAGATCGATCCGGACTTCCTCGTCGAAGACGAACATGCTCACAGCCACGCTCACGCTCATGACGAGCACGGCCACACTCACGACGATCACGCCGACTGCGATCACGACCACGGGCAGTGCGATCACGAAGGCCACGATCACGCGCATCACCACCATGCGCACCACGACGACAAGATCAAGTCGTTCGTCTACCGCAACGACCGGCCGTTCGATCCGAACAAGCTGGAAGACTTTCTCGGCGGCATTCTGCAGATTTACGGCGAGCGCCTGCTGCGTTACAAGGGCGTGCTGTATATGAAAGGCGTTGACCGCAAGGTGGTATTTCAGGGCGTGCATCAGATGATGGGCAGCGATCTGGCCGCGAAATGGCAGCCGATCGAGAAAAAGACCAACAAGATGGTGTTTATCGGCATCGAACTGCCGCAAGATCTGATCACCGACGGTCTGGACGCCTGCCTCGCGTGATATGCGTGGGCGTCCCGGCTTGTCCGGGGCTTGTCATTCAGTCGGAGCGACAGCCCGCTCGGCGCGGCGCGGCATGCGCCGTGCTGCCAAGCCCAAAATGGGTATATTCGTAAAGCGCGCGGCCGCCAAATCATCTGCTGAATCCGCCCGCCGGCAGCCGAAAGCTGACTGAAAAGTCGCGCGTGTGAAAAGCACGTGAAAACCCTGCTGTATTAAAGCGTGCGCGACCATCGCTTTTTGGTCGTGCGCGCGTTATATTTTCGGGATATCGGGGTGCCGCACGGGGATTTTCACCACTTGCGGTGCTAGATTGTGATTCAGTTACAATACGTGCCCACTGGAGAATGACAACGAATTGCCCGGTCAGCGCGTATTCCGCGCCGGGCCTGAAAGGCGCCGGAAAATCTTATCCGGACGATACGCCGACAATGCCGGCTGGCAGCGCCTGAAAAGGCGCGCTGTCGGCAAGCAATACCTCAGGAGCATCTGAGAATCGGTTTCCAGAGGAGTTCGGCCCCGCATTAGCGTTGCGACGCCCGGCGTGTGGGCGCCAGGCGCTTCGGCGTCACGACAGTCCATCGTCCGTGCCCGCCTTGGCGCTCCGCGTCCTCGAGGCGCATTTGCGGGCAATACGAAAGTGCGGGCACTATGTAAGAGTTTTGCCTCACATTGAAGAAGTAAGCCAGATGACGACGAAACGACTCTTGACCGAAGCCGAAATCCTGAAGATGAGCGACAAGGATTACATGAATGAGGATCAGCTCGCCTTCTTCAAGAACAAGCTCGAACAGTTGCAGGCGGACATTCTCCGCAATGCCGGCCAGACGACCGAAAACCTGCGCGAAACGGTAATCGTGCCGGACCCGGCCGACCGCGCAACGATCGAGGAAGAGCATGCGCTCGAACTGCGCACGCGCGACCGCGAGCGCAAGCTGCTGAAGAAGGTGCAGCAGTCGATCGCGCGCATCGATTCGGGCGACTACGGCTGGTGCGAAGAAACCGGTGAGCCGATCGGCATCCCGCGTTTGCTCGCACGGCCCACGGCCACCCTGTCGCTCGAAGCGCAGGAGCGCCGCGAACTGCGCCAGAAGCTGTTCGGCGACTGAAGGCTTGCGGCGCGGCTTCGGCTCCGCGCCCTGAAACGCTGCTTCGTCGAGAGGCGCACGGTGAGCCGTGCGCCTTTTTCTTTTGTGTGATGCTTTCTTTAGCGCTGCCTTGACGCTGGCGTTACGCGGCTTCCCGGCGAACGTCCGCTGCGGCTGTCTTTCTGTCTCTTCCCTTGCACGTGGTGCCCAGTCTTGCGCGCGTCGTCCGCTCCCCGCACCAATTCGCGTGTTTTTTGTCTTATGCCATTTGCCGGCTCTTGATATGACCGCGCACGCCCTAAAATAAATCGGACATGCGCTGCACGAGCGCGCGCCGGCCGGTTCGTTTGTTAGCGTCGCGTGCCGTCCGCTTTCAGGATTCATGCGGTAGCGCAGTGCGCTGCCGCGTCCTACCCGTTTTGCAAAGAGGAACGCATATGGAGCAATTTCACGGCACGACGATCGTCTCCGTGCGCCGCGGCGACAAGGTCGCGCTCGGCGGCGACGGCCAGGTGACGCTGGGCAACATCGTCATGAAAGGCGGTGCGAAGAAAGTCCGGCGCATCTATAACGGCAAGGTGCTGGTCGGCTTCGCCGGCGGCACAGCCGACGCCTTCTCGCTGCTCGACCGCTTCGAAGCGAAGCTGGAAAAACATCAAGGCAACCTCACGCGCGCCGCCGTCGAACTCGCCAAAGACTGGCGCACCGACCGTATGCTGCGCCGTCTCGAGGCCATGCTGATCGCCGCGGACGCCACCACCACGCTGGTCATCACCGGCAACGGCGACGTGCTCGATCCGGAAGGCGGCATCTGCGCGATCGGCTCGGGCGGCGCCTATGCGCAAGCCGCCGCGAAAGCGCTCTCCGACAACACTGACCTGTCGCCCCGTGAAATCGTGGAGAAGTCGCTGGAGATTGCCGGTGACATGTGCATCTACACGAACCATAACCGCGTTATCGAGACGATCGAGTAAGGACCCACGATGAGCACCATGACCCCTGCCGAGATCGTCTCGGAACTCGACAAACACATCATTGGCCAAGGCCGCGCGAAAAAAGCGGTGGCCGTGGCGCTGCGCAATCGCTGGCGCCGTCAGCAGGTTGAAGATCCGCTGCGTCAGGAAATCACGCCGAAGAACATTCTGATGATCGGACCGACCGGCGTCGGCAAGACCGAAATCGCGCGGCGTCTGGCGAAACTGGCCGACGCGCCGTTCATCAAGATCGAAGCGACCAAGTTCACCGAAGTCGGCTATGTGGGCCGTGACGTGGACAGCATCGTGCGCGACCTGATCGAAATCTCGGTCAAGCAGACGCGCGAAACGGAAATGCGCAAAGTGCGGACCAAGGCCGAAGATCAGGCCGAAGACCGCATTCTCGACATTCTGCTGCCGAGCGCGCGCCCGGTTGGCTTCGGCGCAAGCTCGAGCGCGGCTGATACCGTCGACGAAGGCAGCACCACGCGCCAGACATTCCGCAAGCGCCTGCGCGAAGGCCTGCTCGACGACAAGGAAATCGAGCTCGACGTGGAACAGCCGCAAGTCGGCATGGACATCATGGGGCCGCCGGGCATGGAAGACATGACCGAGCAGATCCGTTCGATGTTCGCGAACATCGGCGGCGGCAAGAAAACGCGCCGCAAGATGAAGGTGAAGGAAGCGCTAAAAGTCCTCACCGACGAAGAAGCCGGCAAGATGTTGAACGACGAAGAGGTGAAAACCAAGGCGGTACAGAACGTCGAGCAGAACGGCATTGTGTTTCTCGACGAGATCGACAAGATCGCCTCGCGCAACGAAGCCGGCGGCGGCGAAGTCTCGCGGCAGGGCGTGCAGCGCGATCTGTTGCCGCTGGTCGAAGGCACCACGATCAACACCAAGTACGGCATGGTGAAGACCGATCACATTCTGTTCATCGCGAGCGGTGCATTCCACCTGGCCAAGCCGAGCGATCTGATTCCCGAACTGCAAGGCCGCTTTCCGATTCGCGTCGAACTGGACTCGCTCTCGGTGAACGACTTCGAATCGATCCTGGTGTCCACGGACGCGAGCCTCGTCAAGCAATATCAGGCACTGCTCGCCACCGAAGACGTGCACCTCGAATTCGCCGACGATGGCATTCGCCGCCTCGCCGAGATCGCGTACTCGGTGAACGAGAAGACCGAGAACATCGGTGCACGGCGTCTCTACACGGTGATCGAAAAGCTGCTCGAAGAAGTCTCGTTCGCGGCCGGCAATCACTCGGGACGGACGGTGCAGATCGACGCGGCTTATGTCGATCGCGCGTTGAACGAAGTAGCGGAAGACGAGGATCTGTCGCGCTACGTGCTGTGATGTCGAAGCCGCGATCCGCTCAGGCTGTTGCCGTGTTCACAGCTTGAGGCGGATCGGATGCGACGCACATAAAAAAGGGCTGCCTTTTGACAAGGCAGCCCTTTTTTCTGCTTACGGCAAGCGGTGCCAAGACACCGTCTCTTACTGTTTGACCGGCCGCTTTGCCAGCTTGCGTTGCAGCGTGCGTCGATGCATGTTCAACGCGCGCGCGGTAGCGGAAATATTGCCGCCGTGCTCGGCGAGCACGCGTTGAATATGCTCCCACTCCAGCCGCGCCACCGACAACGGCGTGGGATGCTCGATCGCCTCTTCTGCTTGCAGTGCGCTCGCCTCACTTTGCAGCGCCGACAGAATCGTCTCGACGTTGGCAGGCTTGGCCAGGTAATTATCGGCACCGTCTTTCACTGCCTGCACCGCGGTGGCGATGCTCGCATAGCCGGTCAGCACCAGCATGCGCGCGTCGGGCTGCAAATCGCGCAAGGGCGCGACGAGCGTCAAACCGGAGTCGTTGCCGAGATGCAGATCCACCGTGATCTGGCTGAACTTCTGCTGATTCGCCAGCTTGATCGCCTCATCAGCGTTGTGCGCTTCGCTCACCGTGTAACCGCGCCGGGTGAGACCGCGGGCGAGGATGCCGGAGAACACCTCATCGTCGTCGATCACCAGAAAATTCATGTCGCTCATGCCTGTTTCTCCGTGTTGGATGGCGCAGCGCCTTGACGGCCTTTGCCAGAAATTTTGCGCCCGGCGAGCGGCAGCTTCAGGACCGCGCGCGTGCCACGCGGCTTGATCGTGCTGACATCGGTCAGTTCGATCGATCCCTTCAGACGCGCCGCCGCCGAAAAAGCCAGATAGAGGCCCACGCCGTGTCCACCTTGCGTACTCTCGACCGGCGCCGCGCCGAGCGAGCCACGCAACGTAGCCGGAATGCCCGGGCCCGCATCACATACTTCAAATACGATCTGGTCGCCGCGTGACGCCAGCGTGCAGGACAGCGTCACGTGATCGCGGCTTGCACGCGCGGCGTTGTCGAGCAAAATCGTGAGAATCTGGCTCACGGCCACCGTATCGTCAAGACTGACATCTTCCGGCGGCACGCCGATCCGCTCGAATTTCACATGCGGATGACGCAAGCGCCACTGCTCGCCGAACGATTCGAGCCACTCGCCGACCTGCTGCCGGTTGGTGGTTGTCGACGCCCGGCTGCGCAAGCGCGCAAGCGCCGACGTACACAATGTCATTTGTTGCTCGAGCAGTTCGAGATCGGCGCTATAAGGCGCAAGTCCCTTATCGGAACGCGCTGCATCTCGCAATTCTTCGGACAACATGGCAATTGTAGACAACGGCGTACCGATTTCGTGCGCAACGGTGGCGGCCTGCACACCCAGAGCGACCGCGCGTTCGTCGTGAAGCAAGCGCTGCTGCGCGTCTCCGAGCGCTGCGTCACGTAGCCGCAATGCTCGCGACATGCGCGCAACGAACCATGCAATGAGGCCGACACTGACCATGAAGTTCACCCACATGCCCGCGCGGTAGTAGTCGAACAGGTTCGCGGGATTGTCGAGATTCAGCGGCACGGAATCGAAACCGAGGACCGCGTAGCAGGCCACGGCGAACGCCGCGAGCCATGCCATCAGATGCCACGGCAGCACGGCCGCGGCGATGGCGAGCGAAGGCAAATAGAGCGAAACGAATGGATTGGTGGTGCCGCCTGAGAGGAACAGCAGCGCGGACAACGCGCCCAGATCGACCCAGATCTGGCCGAACAATTCCATGTTGGATTCGGGGCGCTGCTGCGAGACGCGCCACCATGTAATCCCGTTGAAGATCACTTCGAGCGCGATCACGAGCAGCATGGCGGGCAACGGCAGGTGCACACCGATGAAGATCTGCACGAACGCGATCGTCATCAACTGGCCAATGATCGCGAGAGAGCGTAGCCAGAACAGATGTCCGAGATTGACGCGGCCGGTGTTGGTTATTCGATGCATGACTTTAATTTACCTGTTCGGACTAGTCCGACTTACCTCGCGGCTTCGCGCCGGTAACATGGAATTTTTGCGATAGCGCCTAATGGGGACGATCTTTTCTTCGATTCCTCCATCGTGCAACCCATCCATGCTACCTACTTCCGACAACGAGGCCGATGCCTCCTCAGCTTTCCTGACTGTTCTGCGACAAGCCGCCGCAGCTAGGCAATACGGCACGGCACAGGCCGAAGCTGAATGCCTCGACGCCGCGGCGCGAATTCATCCGCTCGACTATGTGTCGCTCGATTCGCTCATCGCCAGGCTACTCGAACAACACCGTTCCGGCGACGCAGTCGAACTCGCCGCCATTATTGCTCAACTCGATCCGCACAACGCGCTTGCGCACTTTCGTCTCGGCCACACGCTGCAGATGGCGAATCGGCATCACGAGGCCATCGCCCCGTACCGTCATGCACTCGCAATCGATCCGCGATTGCCGCGCCTACGCAACAATCTCGCCGCCGCACTGACGTTCACCGGCGGCGACCTGAACGAACAGATCGCGCTTCTGGAAAGCGCCGTCCGCGATGAGCCTGACGATGGCAACGGCTGGACCAATCTCACGCACGCTTACCGCACGAATATGGATCTGCCGCGCGCGCTCGAAGCCGGCGCAAAGGCCGTGCAATGCGCACCGCATAGCCCGCTGGCGCACAACAACTATGCGCTGACGCTGCGTGAGGCGCAACGCTGGGACGACGCGATGCAAGCCGCCCAAACCGCTTGCGCGCTGGCCCCCAACGACGCCTCCATGCACTCCAATCTCTCCATGCTGCAACTCGTGCGTGGCGACTACGCGCACGGCTGGGCATCGCACGAGGCACGCTGGGACGGCTCTTCGGAATTGGGCGGCAAGCGTCCTGTGATGCCGGCGCCGCTTTGGCGTGGCGAACCGCTCGCGGGCAAGACGCTGCTCGCGTGGGGCGAACAGGGCATGGGCGACCTCCTGCAGTTCTGCCGCTATATCCCGATGCTGGCCGAGCGCGTCCATCGCGAAGGCGGCCGTCTCATCTGGAATTCGTTTCCGCAGATGGGCGCGCTGCTTTCGCGCAGCCTCGGCGGTCATGCAGACGAGTTTTCGGCCGGCGGCGGCGTCGAATCGCTACCCGCGTTCGACTACGAGATTCCGTTGCTGAGCCTGCCGCTAATATTCGACACGCACGAGGAAACGATTCCGGCGGCACCCTATTTGCGCGCGGACCCGGCAGCCGCCAAGTCGTGGCAAAAGCGGCTTGCTGGCGAATCGCGACTCAAAGTCGGACTGACATGGACGGGCAGCCACGGCCATCAACGCAATCCGTTCCGGCGTGTCGGCTGGGAACGCTATGCGGCTTACTTCGGCGGCATGCAGGACGTGGCGTTCTATTCATTGCAACCGGGTGCCGGCGCGGACGTGGCGGCGGCACACGCGGCCGGCTTGTCGATGACCGACTACACCGCCGAATTCGCCACCTTCGACGACACCGCCGCGTTCGTGGGCGCGCTCGATCTTGTCATTACGGTTTGCACTTCTGCGGCGCATCTTAGCGGTGCAATCGGCCAGCGCACCTGGGTATTGCTCGACGTCAACCCGCACTGGGTCTGGTTGCTCGACCGCGGCGACAGCCCGTGGTATCCAAGCGCCACGTTGTATCGGCAGCCGCAATTCGGTCAGTGGGAGCCGGCGCTGGAAGCCGTCGCGCGTGATTTGAGCGCGCTTGCGGCCCAGCACCGCCGTGCGGCTTGAGCCAGTGACGCTTTCGAGGCTGGTGGCGCTCGTGGCCGGCGCTTTCATGGCCGGTGGGGCGTCCGCGCGGGTCTAAGGCGCTCGCCAAGCCGGCGATGCTCGCGTAGGCCTATGGCGCTACCGTAAGCCGATGCTGACCGAGTAGGCCGGCAGAGCCACCGCGACGCCTCCGTAAGCCGGCGGAGTCCCCATAAGCGCCTGATACTGCTCTCAAACAGCGCGGCTTCCGTCGGCCTTAACGCCGATCACGCACCGCCCGGCCGCCCCTGAGCCACCCGCGCTATCTCCGCCGCAAGACACTCCGGACACAGACAGCGCCCGCTCGAATCGAGCCGATCCGCCGGCAACGGCGGCATCTCACGGCACCAGCAGTCAAAGGGTTGCCCATGCATGGCGCAATCGAACGCGTTGCCGCAGCGCGGGCAGCGCGCGCTGCTTTCAGAGCGGGAAACGGACGGTTTCATGACGGGCCGGATACCCTCGCTTCAGCCTGGATCAGGAAATGATGCCACGACTGGCGAACCGTCGTGAGTCGTCCGTTCGGCTAGTTCACGGGTGCCTCCAAAGCGCGGTACGCTTCCTCGTCCGATTGGCGTCCGTGGCATGTCATTGCGCGGCGCGCAAACCCGGTAATGCCCGCCGCCCGCGCAACTATCGAAAACCCTGTTGCAGCGCGCCAGTCCTGTACAATTCGCCCTGTTTTAACTGTCCCGTGCCTGAGCCTGCCGCCATGTCCGAGCTTCCCGACCTTTCGCAGATCGCGCCCACCCTGAAGGCTGAAATCCTGGCCGAGGCGCTTCCCTACATTCGTCAGTATCACGGTAAGACCGTGGTGATCAAATACGGCGGCAACGCCATGACCGAAGAGCGGCTCAAGCAAGGCTTCGCGCGCGACGTGATCCTGCTCAAGCTGGTCGGCATCAATCCGGTCATCGTGCACGGCGGCGGTCCGCAAATCGACCAGGCGCTGAAGAAGATCGGCAAACAGGGCACGTTCATCCAGGGCATGCGCGTCACCGATGAAGAGACGATGGAAGTCGTCGAATGGGTGCTCGGCGGCGAAGTGCAGCAGGACATCGTCACGCTGATCAACCATTTCGGCGGCCACGCGGTCGGCCTGACGGGCAAGGACGGCGGCCTGATCCACGCGCGCAAGATGCTGATGCCGGATCGCGACAATCCGGGCCAGTACGTCGATATTGGCCAGGTGGGCGAAGTCGAGGCGATCAACCCGGCGGTCGTGAAGGCGCTGCAAGACGACGCCTTCATTCCGGTGATCTCGCCGATCGGCTTCGGCGAAGACGGCCTGTCGTACAACATCAACGCGGATCTGGTCGCGGGCAAGCTGGCGGTCGTGCTGAACGCCGAAAAGCTCGTGATGATGACCAACATCCCCGGCGTGATGGATAAGGAAGGCAATCTGCTGACCGATCTGTCGGCGCGCGAAATCGACGGCCTGTTCGCCGACGGCACGATCTCCGGCGGCATGCTGCCGAAAATCTCGTCGGCGCTGGACGCGGCCAAGAGCGGTGTGCGTTCGGTGCACATCATCGACGGCCGTATCGAGCACTCGGTGCTGCTGGAAATTCTCACCGAACAGCCGTTCGGCACGATGATCCGTTCGCATTGATTCCTGCCTCAAACCCGGCGCACGCGGCACGTCAACTCGGCGCGCCCTGTGTGCCGTGCCTTTGCGTCGGCCAGTCGTACGGCGCGCACAGCGTCTTCGGCGGCTCACAACGCGCCGCCATGGCGCGCCTACCCGCTCTCCCCTCTTTTTTCATCAGCCGCACCGTGAACCGTTCGCGTTCGCCGCGTGAGGCTACTGTCCGCGTCTGAACGGCGCCCTCCATCATGCGCACTCCCACTTCCCGACGCCGCCGACCGCACATCGCAGGAGGCCGTCCGGTCTGGCTGTTCGATCTCGATAACACGCTGCATCACGCATCGCACGCGATCTTTCCGGCAATCAATCAAGGGATGACGCAGTACATCATCGACGCGCTGCAAGTGGACATCGACGAAGCCAACCGGCTGCGCACCGGCTACACGCAACGCTATGGCGCAACGCTGCTGGGCCTGACGCGCCACCATCCGCTCGATCCGAACGACTTCCTGAAGGTCGTGCACACCTTCCCGGATCTCGGCTCGATGATCCGCCATGAACGCGGCGTCGCACGCCTCGTGGCTGCCCTGCCGGGTCGCAAGATCGTGCTGACCAACGCGCCCGAAGCCTATGCGCGCGCGGTGCTCGCCGAACTGCGGATCGAGCGTCTGTTCGAACAGGTAATCGCCATCGAGCACATGCGCGATCGCCGCCGCTGGCGCGCCAAGCCCGACCACGCGATGTTGCGCAAAGCCATGCGCGACGCGCACGTTTCGCTGAAGGACGCGATCCTCGTCGAAGACACGCGCTCGCATCTGAAGAACTATCGGCGGCTCGGCATCCGCACGGTGTGGATCACCGGCCATCTGCCGCGCAAGCCGCACGCGGACGGCGTGCCGACGCGCCTGCCGGGCACCGGCCGGCCGCACTATGTCGACCGGAGCATTCGTTCGTTAAAATCGCTACGACTGAGCACCCGCTCGGTTCGATTGAAAAGACAGCAGACGGGACGACAGCCATGCAGCCGATCGACAAGCCTGACGAAGTCTTAACCGAACACGAACCGACCAGCACGCTCGCCGCGCCGCGCGCGCAGCGCCTGAAGCCGGGCGAGCGCCGCGTGCACATCCTCCAGACGCTCGCCGCGATGCTGGAGGCGCCCAAGAGCGAAAAGATCACCACTGCGGCGCTCGCCGCGCGGCTGGGCGTATCGGAAGCCGCGCTGTACCGTCATTTCGCCAGCAAGGCGCAAATGTTCGAAGGGCTCATCGAGTTCATCGAGCAGACTATCTTCGGGCTGATCAACCAGATCGCCGACAAGGAAAGCAACGGCGTGCTGCAGGCGCGCTCGATCGCGCTGATGCTGCTCAACTTCCCGGGGAAGAATCCCGGCATGACGCGCGTGCTGACGTGCGAGGCGCTGGTCGGCGAGCATGAACGGCTCACCGAGCGCGTCAATCAGATGCTGGAGCGCGTCGAGGCGTCGTTGAAACAATGTCTGCGCCTCGCGCAGATGGAGGCGAACACGGCTGAAAGCGCCGTCCCACTGCCCGCCGGCTACGATCCCGCGATCCGGGCGAGCCTGCTGCTGAGCTACATCATCGGCCGCTGGCACCGCTATGTGCGCAGCGGCTTTGCGCGGCCGCCCGCTGAACACGCCGACGCGCAATTGCTCCTGATTCTTCAGTAGTCCGCGTGGCATGCGCCGCGCCATGCTCTGCGCCCGCGACGTTGCCGCATGAAAATTTCCGCTATACTTTGCGCCTGACTGCGGCACCCCGATGCATGCGGGACCGCTGTCCGCAACACCCTGAACACCTGCTTGAAAACCATATACGCGCCGATTTGCTGACTCGATTGCGGGCGCGCGAACTGCCGGGAACGTTTCCGACAGTTCACTATAAATGCGGCTAAAGAGGTCGTCAGCCGCGCACACAGTCGTTCCTCCGTGCCTTTGCCGACGCCGTTTAGCCGCCCTGTTTTGATAAATGGCGGAATGAATGGAATCGATCGGTATCGTCGCTCCCCAAAAAATGCATTTCACCGAGCCGCTGCAGTTGCAGAACGGAAGCTCGCTCGCCGGTTACGACCTGATGGTCGAGACCTACGGCACGCTCAACGCCGCGCGTAGCAACGCGGTGCTGGTGTGCCACGCGCTCAACGCCTCGCACCATGTGGCAGGCGTATACGCCGACAATCCCAAGGACATCGGCTGGTGGGACAACATGGTCGGGCCGGGCAAACCGCTCGACACCGACAAGTTCTTCGTGATCGGCGTGAACAACCTGGGATCGTGCTTCGGCTCGACCGGGCCGATGAGTATCGACCCGGCCACCGGCCATCCGTACGGCGCGACGTTCCCCGTCGTGACGGTGGAAGACTGGGTCAACGCCCAGGCGCGCGTCGCCGATCAGTTCGGCATCACGCGCTTCGCCGCGGTGATGGGCGGCAGCCTCGGCGGCATGCAGGCGCTCGCGTGGAGCATGATGTATCCGGAGCGCGTCGGCCACTGCATCGTGGTTGCGTCCACGCCCAAGCTGTCGGCGCAGAACATCGCGTTCAACGAGGTCGCGCGCTCGGCGATCCTGTCGGACCCCGACTTCCACGGCGGCAACTACTACGCGCACAACGTGAAGCCGAAGCGCGGCTTGCGTGTCGCGCGCATGATCGGCCACATCACGTATCTGTCGGACGACGACATGGCCGAGAAATTCGGCCGCTCGCTGCGCCGCGCGGAAGGCGCGCTGGACGCGTACAACTTCAACTTCGACGTCGAGTTCGAGGTGGAGTCGTACCTGCGCTACCAGGGCGACAAATTCGCCGACTACTTCGATGCGAACACGTACCTGCTGATCACCCGCGCGCTCGATTACTTCGATCCGGCCAAGGCCTTCGAAGGCGATCTGACGGCCGCGGTCGCGCACACGACGGCGAAATACCTGATCGCCAGCTTCTCGACCGACTGGCGTTTCGCGCCGGCCCGCTCGCGCGAACTGGTAAAGGCGCTGCTCGACCACAAGCGCACGGTCACCTACGCGGAAATCGACGCACCGCACGGCCACGACGCCTTCCTGCTCGACGACGCGCGCTATCACAACCTGATGCGCGCCTACTACGAACGTATTGCGAACGAGGTGAACGCATGAACCAGCGAGCACTCGATTACCTGGCGCTGCGCCCGGACTTCCGCGCGATCGCCCGCTGGGTCGAACCGCGCGCCACGGTGCTGGATCTGGGCTGCGGCGACGGCTCGCTGCTCTCGCTCCTGACCGAGGAACTGGACGTGCAGGGCTACGGCATCGAAATCAACGACGCCGGCGTGCTGGCGTCGACGCAAAACGGCGTCAACGTGATCCAGCAGAATCTGGAAGACGGCCTGCGCCTGTTCGAAGACGCCAGCTTCGATTTCGCGATTCTGTCGCAGACGCTGCAAACCATTCATCAGACGGCCGCGATCCTGCGCGAGACCGTGCGGGTCGGCAAGGAATGCATTGTGTCGTTCCCGAACTTCGGTTACTGGGCGCATCGGCTCTCGGTGCTGCAGGGCCGCATGCCGGTGTCGAAGTCGCTGCCTTATCAGTGGCACAACACGCCGAACGTGCGGGTGCTCACGATCGAGGATTTCGAGGCGCTGGCGCCGGAAGTCGGCATCGAGATTCTCGACCGCGTGGTGCTGCACGACGGGCAGGTGGTGCGGTGGGGCGTGAACTGGCGTGGTAGTCTTGCGGTCTATCGCGTCAAGAAAAGCTAACGCAAGTTATCCACATGTCGAACCCGCCGCACGAGGCGCCTGCACTTACCGCTCACGAAGAACATCCCGGCTGGCGCGCGTTCCTGAATACGCGCATGCTGATCTGCGTCTTTCTCGGCTTTACGTCGGGATTGCCGCTGTTCACGCTCGTCTATCTGGTGCAGGCGTGGTTACGCTCCGAAGGCGTCAATCTGAAGGAAATCGGCCTCTTTGCGCTGATCCAGTTCCCGTACACCTGGAAATTCATCTGGGCGCCGCTGATGGACCGCTACGTCCCGCGTTTTCCGGGCTGGCGTCCGGGCAGACGGCGCGGCTGGATGCTGGTCACGCAGATTCTGGTGGCCGGCGCCATCGCCACCTTGGGATTCGTGTCACCTAAAGATTCGATCTGGACGGTGGCGGCATTGACGGCGCTGGTCGCGTTTTTTGGCGCAAGTCAGGACATCGTGATCGACGCCTACCGGCGCGAGCTGCTGAGCGACACGCAGCAAGGGCTCGGCAACGCGGTGCATGTGAACGCGTACAAGATCGCGGCATTGGTGCCGGGCTCGCTCGCGTTGATTCTGTCCGATCATTTGCCGTGGACCACCGTTTTCATCGTGACGGCCGCGTTCATGTTGCCCGGCATGGTGATGACACTGGTGGTGCGCGAACCCGCGGTCCACGGCACGCCGCCCAAGAACCTGCGCGATGCGATCGTGCAGCCGTTCAAGGAATTCATTCAGCGCGACGGCTGGCGCGGTGCGCTGTTCGTGCTCGGTTTTATCTTTCTGTACAAGCTCGGCGACACGATGGCGACCACGCTGTCCACTTCGTTCTTTCTCGACATCGGCTTTTCGCGCACGCAGATCGGCGTGATCGCGAAGACCACCGCGTTCGGCGCGAGTCTGGCGGGCGGGATCGTCGGTGGGATCTGGCTGATGAAAATCGGCATCGGCCGCGGGCTGTGGATCTTCGGCGTCCTGCAGATGGTGTCGACGCTCGGCTTCGCGTGGCTCGCGCATCTCGGACCGGCTTCGCCCGGTCTCGTGGCGATCTACGACATCGCCGTCTGGCTGAGCGAGGGCACGACGAAGCTGCTCGCACTGGTGGGCGTCGATTGGGCCGTGCAGCTCGAGCCGCGTTCAGTCGCGCTGGCGCTCGTCTACGGCTTGGAAACCTTTGCCACCGGTCTGACGATGGCGGCGTTCACCGCCTATATCGCCAGCACCACCGATCCGCGCTATACGGCCACTCAGTTCGCGCTCTTCACGAGCCTCGCTTCGGTGCCGCGCACGCTGGCTTCGGCGGCGAGCGGCTACGTGGTCGCGCAGATCGGCTGGTTCGATTACTTCATCGTCTGCACCGCGCTGGGGTTGCCCGGCATGTTGCTTCTGCTGCGCATCGCGCCGTGGAGGACGCGGTCGTGAAGGCGTTTCTTTCGAAGGGCGCGCTGCGCTCGACTACATCCCGGCGTCCTGCGCTCAAAGCCAGCCGCGTCGTACCGCACGCAGTATGGGCGCTCGGCTGGATGGGCCTGGCGTTGACCACGCCATCGAGTGTCTACGCAGCGGCCGCGCCGGCAGCCGCCACCAGCGCACCCGCAGCGGCTCCGGCGGCCGCACCGGCCACGACGGCCGCGCCGACGGCGAAGTCCGCAGCGACTGCCGCGAGCCCGGAAAGCGCGACGTCGGCGGCACAAGGCGCGAATAGCGCCACCAGCGCGCCGGGTGCCGGCAGCGCGCCCGCTGCTGCGACGCCGCCCTCGCCGCCTGCATCGCCCTCGTCACCTCAATCGACGCAGCCGCCGCCGGCCCCGGTCACGGCCAGAACGCCCGCTGCGACAGCTTCGCCTCCCGCGGCCGCCAAGGCGCCTGCCCTCCCGTCGATGCCCGCGCCGGCGTCCGCATCGTACAGCCCGAACACGCAGCTACGTTACGGCGGCTACCTGGTGTTCCGCAACCTGATCCCATCGCCGATGCTCGAGGCGCAAGCCGCCGAAGAGTTCGAACAGATCGCCTACGGCGCCGAACACGCGAACCGTCTGTACGGCGACACGGACGCGCACGTCACGCGCGTGCGGTCGACCGTCGACAAGATGATTCCGTACTCGCTGAAATGGAACGAGCGGGCCAAGAACTGGAAGTGGGATGTGGCAGTGGTGCGCTCGCCCGATATCCGCATGTACTGTCTGCCGGGCGGCAAGATCGTCGTCTACGGCGGCCTGCTGGATCGCGCGCGTCTGAACGACAACGAGCTCGGCATGCTGATCGGTCATGAGATCGCGCACGCGCTGCGGGAGCATGCGCGCGAGCGGCTCGGCCAACTGCAGGCGAGCCAGCTCGACTCGTCCGGCACGATCCCGCAGCTGTTCGGGCTCGCCGATCTGGGCGCGGCCCCGCTCGGCATCGGTTCGCGCCTGCTGGAAATGAAGTACGAGAATACCGACGAGACCGAAGCCGACGTGATCGGCAGCGATATTGCGTCGCGCGCCGGCTTCGATCCGCGCGCGGCGGTCACGCTCTGGGACAAGCTGGCGCAGGCCACGCGCAGCAACCGCGATCAGGGCTTCATCTACGTGCATCCCTACACGCCGGCGCGCCGCCAGGACATCATCAAGCGCTTGCCCGACATGCTGCCGTTGTACGCGAAGGCGATCGGCAAAACGGTGGACGCGCTGCCGGACTACGCCGGCATGGGCCTTCCGCGCCGCAAACTGGTCCGCGATTGAATTGCGCGGGCCGAATGCGCCCACGGATCTTCTCTGACGAGACAAATTCGGCGTTGATTTCGGCATCGCGTGCCACGCCGCGAGTTGTGCTTACTTCTTGACCTTGTGGTCGTAATCCACCGTCAGCGGCGCGTGGTCGCTGAACTTGATATCGCGGAACACGTCGGTGCGTTTCGCCTTGCTCGCGATACCCGGCGTCGCGATCTGATAATCGATCCGCCACCCGACGTTCTTCGCATACGCCTGACCGCGATTGCTCCACCACGTGTACTGTTCGGGCCGCTGGTCGAGCGTGCGGAACACGTCGACGTAACCCACTTCATCGAACAGTTTGGTGAGCCATGCGCGCTCTTCCGGCAGGCAACCTGAGTTCTTCTGGTTGCTCTTCCAGTTCTTGATGTCGATTTCCTTGTGGACGATGTTGACGTCGCCGCACACGATCACTTCACGCTCCTGAGACAGTTCCGCGAGATGCGGCATGAACTCGTCCATGAAACGGTATTTGGCCTGCTGGCGTTCGTCGCCGCTCGAACCCGACGGCACATACACCGAAATCACCGACAGCTTGCCGAAACGCAGTTCGACATAGCGTCCTTCCGGGTCGAACTCCTCGCTGCCGAAACCGATCACCACTTCGTCCGGCTCGTGACGCGTGTACACGCCCGCGCCGCTGTAACCCTTCTTCACGGCGTGCTGGAAATAGCCGGTGAAATTGTGCGGGGCCATGAATTCCGGCGTCATGTCGTCCTGCGAGCATTTGATTTCCTGCACGCACAGCACGTCGGCCTTCTGTTCGCCGAACCAGTCGAAAAAGCCTTTCTTCGCCGCTGAGCGGATGCCGTTCAGGTTCGCGGTAATCACACGCAACATGTCGTTCCTTTTATGTTCGATTCGTTGATGAAGCGAAAGGGCACGGTCACTCGACCTTGATGCCCTTCAGCGATTCTTTGGCGGGCGGATATTCGAGCTTGAGCGCTTCGAACGTGCGCAACAGCAACTCCGCGACCATCACATTACGATGCGTCTTCGAGTCGGCCGGGATCACATACCACGGCGCGTACTCCGTCGAAGTCGCGGCCAGCGCGTCCTGATATACCGCCTGATATTTGTCCCACTGCTTGCGCGCTTCGAGATCGGCGACGTCGAATTTCCAGTGTTTGCTCGGATCGTCGATGCGCGCCTGCAGCCGCGTACGCTGCTCGTCTTTCGAAATGTGCAGCATGCATTTGACGATGGCCGTGCCGCTATACGCCAGCAACTCTTCGAACTGGCGGATGTGGCAGCAGCGTTGCACGAACGCTTGTGCGTCCAGAGTGCCGAGCACGGTGGGCACCAGCAGATCTTCGTAGTGACTGCGGTTGAAGATCGTCAGTTCGCCGGCGGCCGGCGCTTGCGAATGCACGCGCCAGAGAAAGTCGTGCGCGAGTTCAACGGGCGTCGGCGCCTTGAACGGCACGATGCGCAAGCCGAGCGGATCGACTTCGTGAAACACCGCGCGGATCGTGCCGTCCTTGCCGCTCGTGTCCATACCCTGCAGCACCAGCAATACGCGGCGCGTCTGCTGCGCGTGCAAGCATTCCTGCAAGGTGTCGAGCTTCGCGCCGATCTCCGACAGACGCGCCCTGTCGGTGTCTTTCGAACCGCTCGAAAATGGCTTGGCGGCCGGGTCGAAGTCGCTCAGAGAGAATTTGCTTTTTTTCTTGCCGTCGTCGAAATACGGCACGCGGAAATCGTCGAGTTCGGGTTGCTTGGCCATCCACACACTCCGTGATCTGCGTTTAAAAAGACCCGCAAATGAAACGGGCCGTTGCCCCACTTTCGTTTCCGGCAACAGCCCGCGGTGGCTGAAGCGTGACGCCTCAGCCGTGCTTCTCTAGTTCAGCTTCAACTCAGGACAGCTTCTTCTTCAGCAGTTCGTTCACCTGCGCCGGATTGGCCTTGCCCTTGGTCGCTTTCATTGCCTGGCCGATCAGCGCGTTGAACGCCTTTTCCTTGCCAGCGCGGAATTCTTCGACCGACTTCTGGTTCGCGGCAAGCACTTCGTCGATGATCGCTTCGAGTGCGCCGGTATCCGAAATCTGCTTCAGCCCCTTCGCTTCGATGATGCGATCGGCGGCGGCTTCGTCGGTGGCCTTCTCTTCCCAGATCGCGAGGAAAATTTCCTTGGCGATCTTGTTGGAGATCGTACCGTCGGCGATACGCTGCAGCAGCAACGCGAGTTGCGCGGACGACACCGGGCTCTCAGTAAAGTCGAGACCTTCGCGATTCAGTTGCGACGACACTTCGCCCATCAGCCAGTTAGCCGCGGCCTTGGCGTTGGCCGGCCCGACTTTGCTCACCACCGCTTCGTAGTACGCGGCCATGGCTTTGCTCGATGTCAGCACGTTGGCGTCGTACGGCGTCAAACCGTATTGCGACACGAAGCGCTGTTGAATCGCCACCGGCAGTTCCGGCATCTCGCTCTTCACGCGCTCGACCCACGCCGCGTCGATCACGAGCGGCATCAGATCGGGATCGGGGAAATAGCGGTAATCGTGCGCGTCTTCCTTGCTGCGCATGGAACGCGTTTCGCGCTTGTCCGGATCGTACAGACGCGTTTCCTGCACCACCGTGCCTCCGTCTTCGATCAGTTCGATCTGACGGCGCACTTCGTACTGGATCGCTTCTTCGAGGAAGCGGAACGAGTTCAGGTTCTTGATCTCGGCGCGCGTGCCGAATTCGGCCTGACCGACCGGACGCACCGACACGTTGGCGTCGCAACGGAACGAGCCTTCTTGCATGTTGCCGTCGCAGATGCCGAGCCACGTCACGAGCGTGTGCAGCGTCTTGGCGTAGGCGACCGCTTCCGCCGCGCTGCGCATTTCCGGCTCGGTGACGATTTCGAGCAACGGCGTGCCGGCGCGATTCAGATCGATGCCGGTCATGCCCGCGAAGTCTTCGTGCAGCGACTTGCCCGCGTCTTCTTCGAGGTGAGCGCGCGTGAGGTTGACGACCTTCTCGTACGCTTCCTTGCCCGCCTTTTCGTTGGCCGGAACCTGAATCGTCACCTGGCCGCCCTGCACGACGGGGATTTCGTACTGGCTGATCTGATAGCCCTTCGGCAGATCGGGGTAGAAATAATTCTTGCGCGCGAAGATGCTGCGCGGCGCCACCGTCGCGCCGATCGCGAGGCCGAACTGGATCGCGCGCTCCACAGCGCCGCGGTTCATCACCGGCAACGTGCCCGGCAAGGCCAGATCGACCGGGCTGGCTTGCGTGTTCGGCGCGGCGCCGAATTGCGTCGCGGTACCGGAAAAAATCTTCGATTGAGTCGACAGTTGCGTGTGGGTCTCCAGACCGATCACGACTTCCCATTGCTTGGCCATGGTGCTCACACTCCTGCCGGTGCTTTGCGGTGCCAGTCGGTCGCACGCTGGAACGCGTCGGCCACCTGCAGCATCCGGGCTTCATTGAAATAGTTGCCGATGATCTGCAAACCCACCGGACGCTGCGCATTCGCGCCCGCGCCGAAACCGCACGGCACGCTCATGCCCGGCAAACCGGCGAGGCTCACCGACAACGTGTAGATGTCGGCCAGATACATCTGCACCGGATCGTCGCCCTTCGCGCCGAGGTCCCACGCAACCGTTGGCGCGACCGGGCCCATGATCACGTCGCACTGCTTGAACGCTTCCTGGAAGTCCTGCGCGATGATGCGGCGGATCTTCTGCGCCTGCAGGTAGTACGCGTCGTAATAGCCGTGCGACAGCACGTACGCGCCGACCAGAATGCGGCGCTTCACTTCCGGGCCGAAACCTTCGGCGCGCGACTTCTTGTACATGTCGAGCAGATCGCGATACTCCGCGGCGCGATGACCGAAGCGCACGCCATCGAAACGCGACAGGTTCGACGACGCTTCCGCCGGCGCGATCACGTAGTACACCGGAATCGACAACTCCGTTTTCGGCAGCGAGACTTCGACCAGCGTCGCGCCGAGCGCTTCGTATTGCTTCAGCGCGGCGTCGATCGAGGCGCGCACGTCGTCGGCAAGACCGGCGCCGAAATACTCTTTCGGCAGGCCGATGCGCAAGCCGGCGAGCGGCTTGCTGGCGCTGTCTTCTTTCCACGGCTTGCCGAGGTAGCGCGTGTAGTCCTCGTCGTCGCGCACGAGGCTGGTCGAATCGCGTTCGTCGAAACCGGCCATGGCGTTGAGCAGCGTCGCGCAATCGGCGGCGCTCTGCGCCATCGGACCGCCCTGATCCAGCGACGAGGCGAACGCGATCATGCCGTAACGCGACACGCGGCCGTACGTCGGCTTGATGCCGGTGATGCCGGAGAACGACGCCGGCTGACGGATCGAGCCGCCGGTATCCGTGCCGGTTGCGGCAGGCGCGAGGCGCGCGGCCACGGCCGCCGCCGACCCGCCCGACGAACCGCCCGGCACAGCCTTAACATCCCACGGATTCTGCACGGGACCAAAGTACGAATTCTCGTTGGACGAGCCCATCGCGAACTCGTCCATATTGGTCTTGCCCACGCACACCATGCCCGCCTTCTGCAGACGCGCGACCACGGTCGCGTCGAACGGGCTCTCGTAGTTCGACAGCATTTTCGAGCCGGCGGTGGAGCGCCAACCCTTGGTGACGAACACGTCCTTATGCGCGATCGGCACGCCGACCAGCGGGCCGGCGTGGCCGGTATGGAGCAGCGCGTCCGCGGCTTTCGCCTGCGCGAGCGTCAGTTCGGGATCGACCTGGATGAATGCATTCAGGCTGTTGGCCGCGTCGATCCGCTTCAGATAGAGCTGCGCCAGTTCGACTGCGGAGCATTCCTTGGCCGTCAATGCGGCGCGCAGTTCGGTCAAACTTTTTTCATGCATTGCGTTTTATCCTGAAGAGCGCGGCAGCGTAGTCACGCTGCCGTGGAGGCGTTCGGCTGCCCGCCGGCAAGCCGAGCCGAGGAAGCCGGAGACAACGGTCATGCAAGCGCCGGAGCCACGAGGCGAGATGCCGCTGGTGGCACATCGCCGGAAGGCCGGCTCGCGCGCCGCGCCCGGCTCGATGCGCGGGTTTTACTCGATCACCTTCGGCACGAGGTACAAGCCTTCCTGCACAGCCGGCGCCGGGCGCTGGAAAGCTTCGCGTTCGACCGTTTCGGTCACCGCGTCGTCACGCAGACGCAGCGCGACGTCTTCGATCTGCTCGATCGGATGGGCAAGCGGGGCGATGCCGGTGGTATCGACCGCCTGCATCTGCTCGACGAGGCCGAAAAAATCGTTGAGCTGGACAAGCGTGTGCTCAGCGTCGGCGTCGGCCAGTTCGAGCCGCGCAAGATGCGCGATGCGTTTTACATCGGTCAGGGTCAGAGCCATGCAGTCACCGGAAAATGTGGTGGACTGCCGCAGCACGGAAAAACAACGCTGCGACAGCGGGTTACGACGCTGGAGGAAGACCTCGAAAAAGGGGCCAGCGGAGGCAAAAAGTGCCGTCCGTTTCCTTCAAAACATCCAAAATTATAAGGTATCATTACGCGTTCGACCCAAACCCGGACCGACTTACCAAGGCCTTTCTGAACAATTCCCAAAGATAGTTCGGATTTTTCTGACCTGGCTTTGCACCGGCCTCCGGTAGACTCCCTCGCAGCTTCAAGTTCCTGTGGCGCCGCTTCCGCCCGGTTGAAGCTGTTATTTTTTCCGCTGCCGCCCTGCGCAACCATTGCGAGGCCCGGCTTCCAGCGAGACAGGATTTTGAATGTTCGGTTTTTTGCGCAGCTACTTCTCCAACGATCTGGCCATTGACCTCGGTACGGCCAACACGCTCATTTACATGCGTGGCAAGGGCATCGTACTTGATGAACCGTCGGTGGTCTCGATCCGCCAGGAAGGCGGTCCCAACGGTAAGAAAACCATCCAGGCAGTCGGCAAGGAAGCCAAGCAGATGCTCGGCAAGGTGCCGGGCAACATCGAGGCGATCCGCCCCATGAAAGACGGCGTGATCGCCGACTTCACCGTCACCGAGCAGATGATCAAGCAGTTCATCAAAACTGCTCACGAATCGCGCATGTTCTCGCCGTCGCCGCGCATCATCATTTGCGTGCCGTGCGGTTCGACCCAGGTCGAACGCCGCGCCATCAAGGAAGCCGCGCACGGTGCGGGCGCTTCGCAGGTGTACCTCATTGAAGAACCCATGGCCGCTGCAATCGGCGCCGGCCTGCCGGTGTCGGAAGCCACCGGCTCGATGGTCGTCGACATCGGCGGCGGCACGACCGAAGTCGGCGTGATCTCGCTCGGCGGCATCGTGTACAAGGGCTCCGTGCGCGTGGGCGGTGACAAGTTCGACGAAGCCATCGTCAACTACATCCGCCGCAACTACGGCATGCTGATCGGCGAGCAAACCGCCGAAGCCATCAAGAAAGAAATCGGTTCCGCCTTCCCGGGTTCCGAAGTCAAGGAAATGGAAGTGAAGGGCCGCAATCTGTCGGAAGGCATTCCGCGCAGCTTCACCATCTCCAGCAACGAAATTCTCGAAGCCCTCACCGATCCGCTGAACCAGATCGTGTCGTCGGTGAAGATCGCGCTTGAACAGACTCCGCCGGAACTGGGTGCGGACATCGCCGAGCGCGGCATGATGCTCACAGGCGGTGGCGCACTGCTGCGCGATCTGGACCGCCTGCTCGCCGAAGAAACCGGCCTGCCGGTGCTCGTCGCCGAAGACCCGCTGACCTGCGTTGTGCGCGGCTCGGGCATGGCGCTCGAACGCATGGACAAGCTGGGCAGCATCTTCTCGTACGAGTAAGCGAGCCCGTCTCCATGTCAGTAGCGCGGATCAGGCAAACGGCCCCTTGCGGGCCGGTTTGCCGTTGGCTGGGCCTACCAGCCTCCGCGTGCTGAACGCGCGTCCCTCGCGCGCCGCCGTCTCACCCAACCGCTCACGCCCCCGGCGCCGACCATGGAATACAGTCCGCCGCCCCTGTTCAAGCAAGGACCGTCCGCTCTCGCACGACTCGTGTTTTTCGTCGTGCTGGCGCTCGCCCTGCTGATCTCCGACGCACGCTTCAAAACGCTCGAAATCGTGCGTGGCGTGCTCGGCGCGGGTCTTTATCCGTTGCAACGCGCGGCGCTCGTGCCGCGCGACATGTTCGTGGGCGCCGCCGACCTGGCCGTGACCAGCGCCACGCTGCGCAGCGAAAACGACAAACTGCGCACCAAAGATCTGCAGCTTTCGCAGCAAGCCAATACGGCCGCGGAACTGGCTGCCGAGAACGCGCATTTACGCGCGCTGCTGCAACTGTCGCAGCGCTCCACCACGGAATCGCTGCCCGCCGAGATCCAGTACGACACGCGCGATCCGTTTACGCAGAAGGTCGTGATCGGCCGCGGTGCGCAGCAAGGCATCCAGAACGGTTCGCCGGTCGTCAATGAAGACGGCGTGATCGGGCAAGTGACGCGCGTGTTCCCGCTGCAAGCCGAGGTGACGCTGCTCACGGACAAGGATCAGGCGGTGCCTGTACAGATCGTGCGCACCGGCCTGCGCAGTGTGATTTACGGCACGCCGAAGGGCGACACGCTCGATCTGCGCTTCGTGCCGATCAGCGCCGACATTCAAACCGGCGACGAACTCGTCACCAGCGGGCTCGACGGCGTGTATCCGCCGGGTCTGCCGGTCGCCAAGGTGGTGCGCGTCGACAAACAAGCCGACACGGCGTTCGCGCGCGTGATCTGCCTGCCGATCGCGCCGGTGCGCGGCGCACGCCAGTTGCTGGTGCTGCATTACGTGAACAATGTGCCGCCGCGTCCGGCCGAAGAGCCCGACGCAGCCACGGCCGCGAAAGACGCCAAAGCGAAAAAGGGCGGCAAACCGGCGGACGGTAAAGCTGCGCTGGACAAGTCTCCGGCAAAAGCGGGCGAAAAACCCGCCGCCGCCGAGAAACCTGCAGCCGCCAAGCCCGTCGAAAAAGCGCCGGCCAAACCGGCCGCCGCGGAGAAAAAGGCCGCCCCCGAAAAGAAACCGGCCGCTGAGAAGAACGCGAAGCCGCCAGCCAAGCCAGGGGCCCAGCCATGAACCGTCCGCAATACATTCTGCAGCCGGTCAATCCCTACTTCATCTCGTTCAGCCTCGCCGCGGCGTTCCTGCTGAACCTGATGCCGTGGGGACGCCTCCTCGGCGTGCCGGACTTCGTCGCGCTCGTGCTGCTGTTCTGGAACGTGCACCAGCCGCGCAAAGTCGGCATGGGCATCGCGTTTTCGCTCGGTTTGCTGATGGACGTGCATAACGCCAGCCTGCTCGGAGAACACGCGCTGGCGTACACATTGTTGTCGTACGGCGCGATCACGATCCACCGCCGCGTGCTGTGGATGTCGCTCGGCGTGCAGACCTTCGCGGTCATGCCGCTGCTGGTCGTCGCGCAACTGGTGCCGTTCGTGATCCGTCTGTTGACGGGCGCGGCGTTTCCGGGTTGGGGTTATCTGATCGACGGCTTCGTCGAAGCCGCGCTGTGGCCGGTCACCAGCGTGCTGCTGCTGATGCCGCAGCGCCGCCCGGCCGATCCGGACGATACCCGGCCAATTTGATCCCGCATCGAGCCCGCCGGCCGTTCTGATGGAACCCACTTTGCCGGCCCGCTCGACGCGCATCGCTGTTCATGCCTTCCGGTTCCGGCCGGAAAAGGCGCACACTCATGATGGCCGTCACCCGGCCTTTTGCAGAATCGCATGACCGAATTCAAGGACACTCAGCAACAGCTCTCGAAGTTCCGCCTGCGCGTCGCGGCGGCGGGCCTGTTCGTGTTCGTCTGCTTCGGGCTGATCGGCTTCCGCTTCCTGTTCCTGCAGGTCTGGCACTACAGCAAATACTCGCTGCAAGCCGATGAAAACCGCATCTCCGTCGCGCCGATCGTGCCGAACCGCGGCATCATCACGGATCGTAACGGCGTCGTGCTGGCCAAGAACTACTCGGCCTACACGCTTGAACTGACGCCCTCGAAACTGAACGACTCGCTCGAAAACGTAATCGACAACCTGGCCACGGTCGTCTCGATCGACGCGCGCGACCGCCGCCGCTTCAAGAAACTGCAGGAAGACTCGAAGAACTTCGAGAGCCTGCCGATCCGCACCCGCCTGACCGACGACGAAGTCGCGCGTTTCACCGCGCAGCGTTTCCGTTTTCCCGGCGTGGAAGTGCGCGCGCGCCTGTTCCGCCAATATCCGCTCGGCCCGACCGCGGCGCACGTGATCGGCTACATCGGCCGGATTTCGCAGCGCGACCAGGATCGTATCGACGACGCCAGCGACCAGAACGACAGCGATCCGGACCACTATGATCCGCGTCTGGACGCGAACAACTACAAGGGCACCGATTACATCGGCAAGATCGGCGTCGAGCAGAGCTATGAGACCGAGTTGCACGGCCAGACCGGTTTCGAGGAAGTGGAAGTGACCGCCGGCGGCCGTCCGGTGCGCACGTTGTCGCGCACTCAGGCAACGCCTGGGAACAACCTCGTGCTGTCATTGGATATCGGGCTGCAGCAGGTCGCCGAGCAGGCCTTCGCGGGCCGTCGCGGCGCGCTGGTTGCGATCGAACCATCCACGGGCGACGTGCTCGCATTCGTGTCCGCGCCGAGCTTCGATCCGAATTCGTTCGTCGACGGCATCGACCAGCAGACCTGGGACGATCTCAACAATTCGCCCGATCACCCGCTGCTCAACCGGCCGCTGCACGGCACCTATCCGCCGGGCTCGACCTACAAACCGTTCATGGCGCTCGCCGCGCTCACGCTGCATAAGCGCACGCCGGGCTGGGGCTTCCAGGATCCGGGTTCGTACACCTTCGGCGGCCACACGTTCCGCAACGACGTGCGCTCGGGCCAGGGCTGGGTCGACATGAACCGCGCGATCGTGGTGTCGAACGACACGTATTTCTACATGCTCGCGCACGACCTCGGCGTCAACAATATCGCCAACTTCATGAAGCCGTGGGGCTTCGGCCAGATCACCGGCATCGACATTTCGGGCGAGGCGCGCGGCATCCTGCCTTCCACGGAATGGAAGCGCAAGGCGTACCGAAAACCCGAACAGCAGCGCTGGTATGAAGGCGAAACGATCAGTCTGGGCATCGGCCAGGGCTACAACTCGTTCACCATTCTCCAGCTCGCTCACGCTACGGCCACGCTCGCGAACAACGGCGTCGTAATGAAGCCGCACCTCGTGCGCGACATCGAGAATCCGATCACGAAAGACACGCGCCCGGTCGTGCGCGACCCAAGCGACAAGATCGCGGTGAAGCAATCGGACATCGACATCATCAAGCGCGCGATGGAAGGCGTCGTGACCAACGGCACGGCGTCGAAGCTGTTCATCGGCGCGCAATACCAGGCCGCCGGCAAGACGGGGACGGCGCAGGTCTACTCGCTGCAAGGCGCGAACTACAAGGGCCACGCCATCGCTGAGCATTTGCGCGACCACGCGCTCTTCATCGCGTTCGCACCGGCCGAGCAACCGAAAATCGCGCTCGCGCTGATCGTCGAAAACGGCGGCTGGGGTGCGGAATCGGCGGGCCCGATCGCGCGCAAGGTGCTCGATTACTATCTCGTCGGCAAGAACAAGCCGGGCGCTCAGGCGGCGGCCATCGAGGCAGCGGCGTCGGCGACCGAAGATGCGTCCGCGCCCGAAGTCGGCGGCGCACCGTTGCCGCCGCAAGACGGAGTTCAGCCGGTCAAGGTCGCGGCGGGCTTCACGGCCCTGCCGATTCCCGGCGCGGCTTCGGCGGCAGCAGCGGCCTCCGCTGCGGCGGCCGCGAAAGCTGCATCCGCGGCAGCGCTTGCCTCCGCGCCGGCTGCTGCGTCGGCGCCGGTGGCCGCATCGACGTCCACCGCCGCAAAGAATCCAGCGTCGCGTAAATCCGGCGTCCCGCACAAACCCCGTCCGGCCAGCGCGCCGGCGCCGACTGCCGCCGCTCCGTCGCGCGATGACGGCATTCAGGCCACGTCGCCACGCCAGCCGGTTTCCGGCGGCATCGACGAGTAAGGAGAAAGGCATGCAATTCGACAAGCGCGCCTGGCTCGACCGCATCAAGCGGATGTTCGCGGGCTTCGACCGTCCGCTCGCACTGATCGTGTTCCTGCTGTTGTGCGTCGGCATCGTCACGCTGTACAGCGCGAGTCTCGACGTTCCCGGCCGCGTGGAAGACCAGTTGCGCAACATCATGCTGACGTTCGTGCTGATGTGGGCGCTCGCCAATGTGCCACCCACCACGCTGATGCGCTTCGCGGTTCCACTCTATACATTCGGGATCGCGCTGCTGGTCGCGGTGGCGCTATTCGGCCTCACGCGCAAGGGCGCGAAGCGTTGGATCAATGTCGGCGTGGTGATCCAGCCGTCGGAAATCCTGAAGATCGCCACTCCGCTGATGCTCGCGTGGTACTACCAGCGGCGCGAAGGCGTGATGCGCTGGTACGACTTCCTGGTCGGTCTGTTGATCCTCGCCGTGCCGGTCGGCCTGATCGCCAAGCAGCCCGACCTCGGTACCGCCGTGCTGGTGTTCGCGGCCGGCCTCTTCGTGATTTACTTCGCGGGCCTGAGTTTCAAGTTGATCGTGCCGGTGCTGATTGCAGGCGTGATCGCGGTCGCTTCGATCGCGGCGTTTCAGGACAAGATCTGTCAGCCGCAAGTGCAATGGCCGTTGATGCACGACTACCAGAAGCACCGCATCTGCACGCTGCTCGATCCGACCTCCGATCCGCTCGGCAAAGGCTTCCACACGATCCAGGCGGTCATCGCGATCGGCTCCGGTGGCCCGCTTGGCAAAGGCTGGCTGAAGGGCACGCAGGCGCATCTGGAGTTCATCCCCGAGAAGCACACCGACTTCATTTTCGCGGTGTTCTCCGAAGAGTTCGGCCTGGCGGGCGGCATCGTATTGCTTACGCTATACATGCTGCTGATCGCGCGCGGGCTGTATATCGCGGCGAATGGCGCGACGCTGTTTGGACGCTTGCTGGCCGGCTCGTTGACGATGGCGTTCTTCACCTACGCGTTCGTGAATATCGGCATGGTGAGCGGCATCTTGCCGGTGGTCGGCGTGCCGTTGCCGTTCATGAGTTACGGCGGCACCGCACTGACGACGTTGGGGGTGGCCATCGGCCTGATCATGAGCGTCGCGCGGCAGAAACGGTTGATGCAGAGTTAGCGCCGCGAAGCCGCGCACGGCACCGACAACACCACAAGCAAAAGGGGCGCTCTTCACACACGGAGCGCCCCTTTTTGTATTCAGCGGCGTAATCAGCCGCCTCGGGTTTACTGCGGCTTCACTTCCTTCTGATCCCGCAACTGCGCGCTGAGTTGCTGATACTTGAGCCGCGCCGCCGGATCGCCCTGCGCCGCCGCGGCCGCGTAGTAAGCGCGCGCCACGTTGAGATTCTTCTCCACGCCGTCGCCGCCTCGCTCGTAGAACGAACCCGCTACGTATTGCGCGGTCATGTCGCCGCCCTCCGCCGCTTTCTTGTACCAGACGAACGCCTGCTTGTTGTCGCGCTCGGTGCCGCGTCCATCGAGGAACTGATTCGCCAGCGCCAACTCCGCCTGCACGTGCCCTTGCTGCGCCGCCTTCAGGAACCAGCGGTGCGCCTCGACCGGATCGCGCCCGACGAACTCGCCATCGTCGTACATCTTGCCGTACACGTATTGCGCATGCGACATGTTGGCGTCGGCGGCCTTACGCAGCCATTTCTTGCCTTCATCGATATTCGCGGGCGCGCCTTCGCCGTTGAGCAGCATCATCGCGTAGTTGAACTCGGCGAGCCGGCTGCCGCGCTCGGCGGCCTTGCGGAACTCGGCAAGCGCCGCGCCCAGATTGCCGGCGTTGTAGTCGGCGACCGCGGTTTGCGTCTCCGGATCGTTCGACTTCGCGACGCGGCTGTCTTGCGCATAGGCCGCCACATTCGCCATCAATGCCGCTGTGACTGCCAGACGCACCACGACGCACTGCACCATCCCCTTCATGACCTCACCTCCTGCAGCGCCTGGCGAGTCGCGCGCAACATCCACATGACGTCCGCGGCCAGAGCGATGAAACGAAAACCGGCATCGCGATGCTGCTTGGCACCCGCGACGTCCATGGCAAAAATACCGGCGGCAATGCCCGCCTTGTCCGCGGCGCTGACGATGCGCGCCATCGCGGCCTGCACGTCGGCGTGCTTCGAATCGCCGAGATGACCGAGGCTCGCGGCGAGGTCGGCCGGTCCGACGAACAGGCAATCGACGCCCGGCGTCGCCGCGATCTTTTCCACCTCCTGCAAGCCGCGCGCCGACTCGATCTGCACGATGGTTGCGATCTGCGCGTTGGCCGTCTGAACGTAGTCGCGCCGCATGCCGTACCCCGCGGCTCGCACCGCGCCGGCGACGCCGCGCTCACCATCGAGCGCTCCGGCGGTCGGATATTGCGTGAGACGCACGGCATGTGCCGCCTCGTCCGCGGATTCGATATTCGGGAACATCAGCGTGCGCGCGCCGGCATCCAGCACGCGCTTGACGAGCCACGCCTCGCTGGACGGCACGCGCACCACCGGCTCGCTCGGCAGATGCGCGGCAGCGATCGCGCGCAATTGCGAGGCGACGTCGCCGCTATCGTTCGGCGAGTGCTCCATGTCGATCAGCAGCCAGTCGTAACCGGCGTGCGCGAGCGCTTCGGCGGCGGCGGCGCTGCCGAGCGAGAGCCATAGTCCGAACAGCGGATCGGTTTCTTTAAGGCGTAACTTGAGGGGATTGGTGAAGGTGCTCATCGCCGCGCTCCATGACGATGAAGCGGCGCTTCGCCTGAACTGCGGGTAAGCATGCTGGCCTCGTGGGCCAGATGAGCGCGCGGGCCGTGGCGGCCCGGCTGCTTGCTGCGACGCAATGCGGTGACCGGCATGTCTCGCTCCGTGTGGTTGTCGGAGCGATCATACCGTGACAATAACGCGGGGGTTGGCGTTCCCCCGCGGAGTCTTCCTTCGGGGGACGAGGCGGCGCCGGATTTAGTCGCGGACCACGTCGGCCCAACAATTCGGCGTCTCGTACAGGCGCAGCTTGTACAGACGCAGATTCACGCCGTAGTGCGCGTCGTAGACATTCGCGAGAATGTCGAACGCGACAGCGGCAAGATTTTCGACGGTAGGAATGCGATCGAGCACGACTGTCTTGTGGCCGGCCATCGTTTCCAGGAAACCGCGCACCTGCGTGTCGCCTTCATAGACGAGAAACGCATGGTCCCACTTGTCGACGAGATGCTCGACGGCGAGCGACTTCACATCGGCGAAGTCCATCACCATGCCGCGATCCGGCGCGCCTTCGGTGTCGACCAGATCGCCTTGCAGCGTGATTTCGAGCACATAGCGATGACCGTGCAGATTACGGCACTGGCTGCGGTGATCAGGAATGCGGTGACCCGCGTCGAATTCGAGTTTTCGTGTAATCGTCAGCACGGCAAATCAGGGAATGTTCAGATACTTGTGGGTCTGCATCGACAGGCGCCATTGCGGATGGCGTTTGCACCAGTCGATCGCGAGCTTGGTGTTGATGTCGCGCGACGGACCGTCCATGGGCTGGACGAGGAAATACTCGAAGTCGAGCTTCGCATACTCGGACAAACGCTGGTTGTCCTGCGGAATCACGACCTTCAATTCGTTGCCCTTGGTCACGACGAGCGGCGCGTCGGCCTTCGGGCTCACGCAGATCCAGTCGATCGTTTCGAGCACCGGCAGCGAGCCGTTGGTTTCGATGGCGATTTCGAAGCCGGCGGCATGCAGCGCGTCGACCAACGGCGGGTCGATCTGCAGCATCGGCTCGCCGCCCGTGCACACCACGAAACGCTCGCCCTCGCCTGCCGGCCATTGCGACGCGATCATCTGCACCAGATCGTCAGCCGTGCGGTACTTGCCGCCGTTCTCGCCGTCGGTGCCGACGAAATCGGTATCGCAGAAGCGGCACACCGCCTCGGCACGATCTTCTTCGCGGCCCGACCACAGATTGCAGCCGGCGAACCGGCAGAAGACAGCCGGACGCCCGGCATTCGCGCCCTCGCCCTGCAACGTGTAAAAGATTTCCTTGACCGCGTAAGTCATGCTGCTTTCTGCCCTGTGTTCCTGAAAATTATTGCCTGAGTTGCGCTGCTGCGCCGAGCGTCATCAGACCGGCGCCTCGGTGACTTTCTCACCCGAGAGATACGCTTCGTAGCCGCGCTTGCGCAAGCGGCACGCCGGGCACTCGCCACAACCGAAGCCCCATGCATGCAATTCGGCGCGTTCGCCGACATAGCAAGTATGCGTCTCGACGCGCACCAGCTCGACCAGTTCGTCGCCGCCGAGCTCGTGCGCAAGGCGCCACGTATCGGCTTTATCGAGCCACATCAACGGTGTCTCGAGCAGGATGCGCGTGTCCATGCCGAGGTTCAGCGCGACCTGCAACGCCTTCATCGTGTCGTCGCGGCAATCGGGATAGCCCGAGAAATCCGTCTCGCACATGCCGCCGACCAGCACCTGCAAACCACGCCGATATGCAATCGCCGCCGCGATGGTCATGAACATCAGATTGCGGCCCGGCACGAACGTATTCGGCAAACCGTTGGCCGTGGCTTCGATCTCGATCTCGCGCGTCATGGCGGTATCGCTGATCGCGCCGAGCACCGACAGATCGATCATATGGTCGTCGCCGAGGCGGTCGGCCCACGCGGGAAATGCGCGCGCGACGGCGTTGCGAAACCCCTCGCGGCATTCCAGTTCGACGCGGTGCCGCTGACCGTAATCGAAGCCCAGCGTCTCAACCGTTTCATAACGTTCGAGCGCCCAGGCGAGGCACGTGGCGGAATCCTGGCCGCCGGAAAACAGCACCAGAGCGCTACGTTTAGCGTCGTTGCGGATCACCGTGAAACTCCGTGAATGAAGAGTGCCACGTCGCGCTGCGCGAGGTGCGCCATGCAAGCAACGCGGCGCGACGCGTGCCGGCACTGCTGCCGGCCCAAAGCAGTATAGGCCGCGCCTTCCGCATGCAGAGTCGCCGGGCGCTTATACCGTTAATCGTCGGGCGAAGGGTTCGGTGCTGGTGGCGGCGTTGCCGCGCGGCACTCAGGCGACGCACTCACGTGCAAGTCCTTGAACTGGCGCGATTTTATCACGCGACGCCGAATGCCGCCGAGCGTGCCCTGCCGCGTGGCACGCGAAAACCGAAGCAACGGATGCCCGTCACGCCCGTCACAATAGGGGCACAAAAAGGAAAAGCCCCAGGAATCTTGCGATTTCCTGGGGCTGAATCCTGGTGGCCTGGGACGGAATCGAACCATCGACACGCGGATTTTCAATCCGCTGCTCTACCAACTGAGCTACCGGGCCAACGAAGAACGAAATAATATCAAAGGGTCAGCAGCAGGGCAAGCCCCTCGTCGAAAAAATCTGCGGAAGTGACAACCGCGCGCGGAACGCCGGCTTCACTTCTGCTTGGTACTCACCTTCACTCGCCCTTGTTTTTGCCGAGATCTACGCCGAGCTGCTTGAGCTTGCGATACAAGTGCGTGCGCTCCAGCCCGGTCTTCTCCGCCACGCGCGTCATGCTGCCGTTTTCACGCGCGAGGTGATATTCGAAGTACGCGCGCTCGAACGCATCGCGTGCGTCGCGCAGCGGAATATCGAACGAGATCGAGGCCGTTTGCGCAGCCAGCGCGCCGCTGCCCATGCCATCGGTCGAGAGCATCGGCAAGGCCGCCGCCGAAGCCACGGCCGAGGCACTCACCGGCAACACCGGCTTGGCTGCCGCGCCGCCGGGCGCACCCACCGCAGTTCCGCGCGCGAGCCCCTGCTCGACGGCCTTCAGCAGCTTCTGCAGCGCAATCGGCTTCTCGAGGAAATTGAGTGCGCCGATCTTGGTTGCTTCGACCGCCGTGTCGATGGTCGCGTGCCCGGACATCATGATTACCGGCATGGTCAGCTGCCCTTGCGCGGCCCATTCCTTGAGCAAGGTCACGCCGTCGGTGTCGGGCATCCAGATGTCGAGCAGCACCAGGTCAGGCGCCTGGCGCAAACGGAACTCGCGCGCTTCCTGCGCGTTTTCCGCGGCCTCCACGACATGCCCTTCGTCGCTCAGGATCTCCGAGAGCAATTCCCGGATGCCCATTTCATCATCTACCACCAGGATGGTTGCCATTTACGCTGCCTTTGTCTGCACTGTTGCTTTTGTCTTTCCCTGCGACGCACCGCCGTGCGCCGGACGCGGCCCTGTTCCGGGTGCCGCGGCATCGTCTGCCAGTTGAAGGAAGAGAATCGAAATCTGCGCGCCCTCGATGACATCGCCCGCTTTCATACGATTGCGGATGTCGATGCGCGCGCCGTGTTCATCGACGATCTTCTTGACCATCGCAAGACCCAGGCCCGTACCTTTGGCCTTGGTCGTCACGTAAGGCTCGAATGCACGTGTGAGGATACGCGCGGGAAAGCCCGCTCCGTTATCCGACACCGTCAGACGCACCGCGACGTGTACTTTGCCTTCCGCGTCGGGGTCTCCGTATTCTACTGTCCTCGTCTCGAGCAACACATGTGGATGCTCGAGGTCCGCAACCGCATCCTGCGCGTTCTGCAGCAGGTTGTGAATCACCTGACGCAATTGCGTCGCGTCGCCACGGATCGCCGGCAACGCAGCGAGCTCCACTTGAATAGCGCCCTTGCCCTCTTCGATACCGTACAGCGTGAGCACTTCGCTGACCAGATCGTTCAGTTGCAAATGCGCGAGCACCGCTGGCGGCGTACGCGCGTAGTCGCGGAAGTTGTCGACCATCTGCTTCATCGCGGCGACCTGGTTCACGATCGTGGTCGCGCCGCGCTTCAATACGTCGGCATCGGATGGCGACAGCTTGTCGGCGAGCTTCATCTGCAAACGTTCGGCCGAGAGCTGGATCGGCGTGAGCGGATTCTTGATCTCGTGTGCGAGCCGCCGCGCGACTTCACCCCACGCGATCGAACGCTGCGCGGAGATCACGTCCGAGATATCGTCGAACACCACGACGTAGCCGGAGGTCTGCATGTCTTCCGCATCGCGGTCCGTCGCGGAGACGAGCCGCGCGCCGCGCACGAGCAAGGTGAGCGGCTCGGTTTCGCCCGGCACCTGCACCGAGAACTGCTGCTGCCAGTGGCCGCGATCGTCGTGACCATCGCCGCTCGCGGCTTCGCGATCGGCAAACGCTTTGCGGACCATACCGCCGAATTCGCTCAGCACGCCGATCTGATCCAGCGCCGAACCCATCACCGCCTGGAACGGCTGACGGAAAATCCGCTCGGCGCCGCGATTCGCGGTGGTCAGCCTGAACTGCCGGTCGAACACGAACACCCCGGCGGTCAGGTTCGCGAGAATGCTTTCCAGATACGCCTTCGAATGTTCGAGCGCAATGCGATTGTTCTCGACCGCCGCGCGCGCTTCGGACAACTGCCGCGTCATCGCGTTGAACGACTGCGTGAGAAAGCCCAGTTCGTCGCGCGATTTGATTTCGCGCTTCGGCGTGTAATCGCCTTCCGTGATTTCCTTGGTGCCTTGCGCCAGCAGGAACAACGGCCGCGCGAGCTGATTGCCGAGCGCGAGCGCCAGCATCATTGCGATGAAGGTGGCGAGGAACAGCGCGAGCGTCAGCGTGCCGATATACATCTTACGCAGACCCGTGCGGCCGAGCGCCTTCTCCTGGTACTCGCGATAGGCGCGCTGCACCGCGTCGGCATTACGCGCGAGCGTGGGCGACACCGGCTGCGTGAGTTGCAGGAAACGTTCGGTGGGCTGCAGCAGCGAGGCGTTCGAATCGGGGATGCGTTGCACCACGCGCAGCCGCAACACGCCCTTGCTGCCATGCGCGTGAGGATCGCCGTCCACTTCGCCTTCGATCGCCGCATAGCCGCGGCCGCGCGCCTGATCGATCATCAGCGGCGTGGGCAAATCGTTCGGCACAAGCGTCGCGTAGTTGCCCGATGCCTGCGCGACCACGTGCATTTCGGGCGTCGCACCCGACATACTGCGCGTGGGTTCGACGATCGTCGCATCCTGCACGCCGAACTGATCGCGCAGACGCAGCAGCGTGAGCGTGGTGCCGGCGGCATCCGCGCTCGCCAACTGTTCCGACATCAACCGGCCCTTGGTCTGCAGATCGGACAGTGACGCGTCGAGCATGCCGCGCCCGAGATTCAAGCCGGACGTGAGCGCTGTTTCGACGTTCACATCGAACCACGACTCGATACTGCGCGACACGAACTGATACGACACGACGTAGATGATCCCGCCTGGCACCACGCCGACCAGCGCCATGAAGAACGCAAGTTTGGCCAATAACCGCGTGCCGAACTTACCCTTCCTCAGCCGCGCGATGATGATGATGACGAGCGTCGCCACCACCAGCAAAAAGATCATCGCGACCACGAGGTTGGCCGCGTAGAGCCACTGGTAATAGCGGTCGAAGAATTCGGTGTTCGCGCTGGCCGCGGCCAGCAGCACGAGCAGCAACACGGCCGTGACGGCGACCGTCGACACCAGCACGCGCACGACGATGCTGCTGACACTGGTAGCGGAGCGCACTTTATTTAGCACGTTCGGTCACCGTGAAGGTAAAGCGCTTCCATTCGGACGCGAGGTTCCAGTCGCGGTTGTTCACCGCGTCGATCTGGAACGGCTTGGGCATCAGCGCGATGTCGAGTTGCATACGCACCGACGCGTTATAGGTCTCGCCGACACGCACTTCACTTCGGTCGATCACGTGCCACGACGTGATGTGCTTGATCACTGCGAGCGCATCCTTGAGCGTAGTGAAGCCGAGTTGCAAACCGCCGGACGACACGCTCGACACGCGATATTCGCGCGTGAGCGGCTGGAACGACAGGCGGATGCTTTGCGACACGCTCACCGGCTGCTCGTCGAACCAGTACCAGCGCGGCCGGCTCAGTTCGAAGTCGGTCGTGAAATAAAGCGGAATGCCTTTATTGACCGCGTCCTCGAGGTTGCTATTCAGATCGAAGTCGAAACGCGCGTCGAGATTCCAGCCGGTGTTGTCGGATTGCAGCGACGCACGCTGGACCGCGATCGAGTCAGCGTGCGCCACGCCCGGCGCCGCCAGCCATACGGCCAGCGCGATCCAGAGCACGGCAGCGAGCCGAAGCGGGAAAAAGCGTTTGATGGTCACCGTTTCTGAAAGCGCGCGTAGAAAAATCCGTCGTGGTCTGAGTTCGCGCCGGCGCTGTCTTCAGCGGGCTGTCCGGCATGAGAACCGGCCGATGTGTCGGCGGGCGCGCGAGCGACTGAAGGCAACAGTTGCCCCGGCGCGTCCAATCGTACCGCATCCTGATACTTGTTTCCAAACCACTGCGCCTGCAACTCGCCTTCTTCCGGAAAGATCGAACACGTAACGTAGAGCAACTCGCCGCCTGGCTTCACGAGCGGCCACAGGGCGTTGAGAATGCGGCGCTGCTCGGCGACCAGCGCGGGAATGTCCGACGCGCGGCGCAGCCAGCGGATATCCGGATGGCGCCGCACGATGCCCGACGCCGAGCACGGCACGTCGGCCAGAATGCGGTCGAACGGCTGGTCGATGTCGTCGTGCCATTTCGCCGGCGCGCCCGCGTCGCCGATCCGCACTTCCGCTTCGAGTTTGAGGCGCTGCAGATTTTCACCGATACGACGCGCGCGCGACGCATCGCTTTCGAGCGCGACGAGATGAAGTTTGGCGAGTTCGAGCAGATGTCCGGTCTTGCCGCCGGGCGCCGCGCAGGCGTCGAGCACGCGCATGCCGTCGCGCACGCCGAGCAGTTGTGCGGCGAGTTGCGCGCCGGCGTCCTGCACCGAGACGACGCCGTCGTTGAAACCCGGAATGCGGTCGACCGGCATCGGCGTGACGAGCTTGACGGCGTAGTCGCCGGCCTTGCTCGCGGCAATGTGATGGTTTTGCAGCACCTGCAGATAGGCGTCGACTGTCGAGTGACGCGCGTTCACCCGCAGCGTCAGCGGGCCTTGCGTGTTGCCGGCGGCGAGCACCGACTGCCATGCGTCGGGCCACGCGCGTTTGACCGCGTCGATCCACCATGCCGGGTAGTTCCAGCACGCCACTTCATCGGCCTGTGCGGCGTTCAACAGCGTTTCGCGCTCGCGCAGAAAATTGCGCAGGACGGCGTTGACGAGGCCCTTCGCAAAGGCGAATTCACGACGTGCGCCGATCGCGTTCACCGCCTGATCGACCACCGTGAACGGCGCGTAGGCAGCGTTCGCTTCGTCGTCGACGAGCAGGGCCAGCGAGCAGGCGAGCACATGGCCGACGTGCGGCGCAGGCGCCTTTTTCACCAGCTTCGCGATCAGCCACTCGGCGGTCGCGAGACGCCGCATGGTGCGGTACGCGATGTCCTGCACCGCGCCACGCGCGGCGGCGGCGTTGCCCTCTGGCGCGGACACGAAGACGGATTGCAGCGCGGCCGGCAAGGCTGCGCCGAGACGCACGGCGCCGACCGCCTGGCCCGCGCAGTCGAGCGCGAAACCGAGCGATTCGGGCGCGAGATGCAGCATCGACAAACGTGATTCGCGCGGACGAGCCGATGAGGAAGCAGTACGCGAAGAAGGCTTTGTGGTCATGAAGAAGGCTAAAGCGGGCCGCGCGGGAGCGCGCGACACAATCAGCACACATTGTAGCGTGGCGCGGCGCACGGGCCGGCGGCCGGTCCGTGAGCGAGCCGACTGCGGATCTGCGACGAACGGGAAAGTGTGGGGCTGGAGGGCGGGTTCAACGATTTGGTGCGAACCTGGCATGGCGCGGCGCACCGGCCCGCGGGCGGTCTATAAGCGTAGCGATTGCAAATCCACGGTGGGCGGGAAGACCGGCATGTGAAGCGCAGGGTCGAAGATCCGGTGCGGACCTTCGGACGCTGGTGAAGAGAATGATGTTCACGTGATCCGCAGCGCCATCGCTAGCTCACGCTCCATCGCGCTGGAATAAAAAAGGCGAGTCAGCCGACTCGCCCTTCCTCACACCGCGCGAGTGCCGCGCGGCGTTATTCGAAGCGCCCCGTACGCGCCATTTCCATCAAACGCGCGATGCGCTCTTCGGTGGCCGGGTGCGTGGAGAACAGATTCGCGATGCCGCCGCCCGACAGCGGATTCATGATCATCATTTGCGCGGTGGCCGGATGCTGCTCGGCCGTGGGGAACGGAATCCCGCTCGCGTAACGATGGATCTTGTCGAGCGCCGAAGCGAGCGCTTGCGGGTCGCCGGAAATCTGCGCGCCGGCACGATCCGCTTCGAATTCACGTGCCCGCGAAATCGCCATCTGGATCAACGCACCGGCGATCGGCGCCAGCAGCGCTACGGCGATGCCCGCGATCGGGTTCGTGGAACGGCCGTTTTCGTCGCGGCTGCCGAAGAACATCGCAAAGTTCGCCAGCGCGGAAATGGCGCCGGCCATAGTGGCCGAAACGGTCGAGATCAGAATGTCGCGATGCTTCACGTGCGCGAGTTCGTGCGCCATGACCCCGCGCATTTCGCGCTCGGACAGCACGCGCAGAATGCCGGTTGTGGCAGCGACCGCCGCATGCTCCGGATTGCGGCCGGTGGCGAACGCGTTCGGCGCGTCTTCATTGATCAGGTAGACGCGCGGCATGGGCAGGCCGGCGCGCGTGGAGAGCTCGCGCACCATGCGATAGAACTGCGGCGCACTGGTTTCGTCGACTTCCTGCGCGTTGTACATGCGCAGGACCATCTTGTCCGAGAACCAGTACGAAAAGAAATTCATCCCAAGGGCGATCACGAGCGCGATCGTCATGCCGCGCGACCCGCCGATCATCCCGCCGATCACGATGAAAAGGGCCGTGATCGCGGCCATCAACATCGCGGTTTTGACCCAATTGAACATGTCTGCAACTCCTTGCCCTAACGCGGGGTTCATATCTGCACCGCGTGGTCGCGGCGCTCGGTTGTAAGCGAAATGTTAGATATGGGCGCGCAGGGAAAATTCAATCATCTTGATGCGGTGGCGAGCTTGAGGCCCAAGCCGACGAAAGCGCTGCCGACACCCCGATCCAGCCACTTCTTCACCGACGGCTGGCCCGAAAAGCGCCGCGTCACACTGCCCGCGATCCACGCGACAAAACTGTTCCAGAGCATGCTCATCACGACGAACACCGCTCCGAGCGTGAGGAAGGCAAGCGCTTTGTGGTCGCTGCCGGTCGTCACGAACTGCGGGAAGAACGACACGATAAACAGTACCACCTTGGGGTTCAGCACGTTGGTCCAGAAGCCTTGCAGGAAAAGCTGGCGCAGCGATTTGGGCGCGCCGGCCGCGCGCGCTTCGCCCGCAGCGTGGCGGGCGGCCGGCTTGGCGAAGAGCAGGCGCACGCCGAGATACATCAGATAAATAGCGCCGACGAACTTGATGACCGTGAATGCGGTGGCCGACGCGGCCAGCAGCGCGGTCAAGCCGAACGCGCAGGCGAGCGAGTGAACGCAGCAGCCGGCGGAAATGCCAAGCGCCGACATGAGACCCGCGCCACGGCCTTGAGCGACACTGCGCCCGACGATATAAGCCGTATCGGGACCGGGCGTCACGTTCAGGAGAAAGACCGCGACGACGAAAAACTCGAAATGGGTGATGCCGAACATGGAAATCCTCGAAATCCGGGCTATTGCATGGAGGATTCTAACGCGCGACCGGCCTGTCCAGCGGGGTCTTGAACATCGTCCGAATGGACGATGTTCAGGTCGTGCGCGACGGTGTTACTTTGCTTCGGGAAGTTGAAAGCGCTGCCCCACAGCCAGCGTCGAGCCGGCCAGGAATTCGCGCACCGGCAGGCGCTTGCCGCCGGGTTTCTGCAATTGCGTGAGACGCAGCGCGCCTTCGCCGCAGGCTACGACCACGCCGTCGGGAGAGATGTCGGTGATCGTGCCCGGTGCGCTCCTGGCTTGCGCGTCGCTGGGAACCGCAGCCCAGAGCTTGATCGACGTGCCGTCTTCAAGCGTGCCGACACCGCCAGGGAACGGGTCGAACGCGCGCACCTGGCGCGCGAGCACCGCCGCCGGGCGGCGCCAGTCGAGCGCGGCTTCCTGCTTGCCGATCTTTTCCGCATAGGTCACGCCGTCCGCGGGCTGCGGGGTTGCCGCCAGTTTGCCTGTGCGCTCGAGCTCGATCAGCGCCTCGACGATCAGCTTCGCGCCGTCTTGCGCGAGACGGTCGTGCAACGTGGCCGTCGTGTCGTCGACGGAAATCGCGGTGCGCGCTTCGGAGATCATCGCGCCGGTGTCGAGGCCGACATCCATCTGCATCAGCGTAATGCCGGTTTCGGCGTCACCCGCTTCGATCGCGCGATGAATCGGCGCTGCACCGCGCCAGCGCGGCAACAACGACGCGTGAATGTTGATGCAGCCAAGCGGCGCAATATCGAGCACTTCCTGCGGCAGGATCAGGCCGTAAGCGGCCACCACCATGACGTCGTGCGGCGTGGCGCGCAATTGATCGATCGCGGCGGCGGCTTCGGCTGGATATTTGCCGGCGCGGCGCAGCGAAGGCGGCTGGGCGACGGTCAAACCATGCTCCTGCGCATAGCGCTTGACCGGACTCGCCTGCAATTTCATTCCGCGACCGGCGGGCCGATCCGGCTGGGTCAGCACGAGCGGCACCGGGAAACCGGCGCTGTGAATCGCGGCCAGCGCGGCCGCAGCGAACTCCGGCGTACCGGCAAAGATGACGCGCAACGAATGACTCATGAACGGGAGCGGTAGGCGAGGTGAACGCGCATTACATTGCGTGGGCGAGCTTCTTCATCTTGCTCTTGATGCGCGTCTGCTTCAGCGACGACAGGTACTCGACGAACACGCGGCCCATCAGGTGATCCATTTCGTGCTGGATGCACACCGCGAGCAGGCCTTCACAGTCCATCTCGAAGGTTTCGCCCTTCTCGTTGAGCGCCCGCACGCGCACTTTCTCGGCGCGCTCGACATTGTCGTAAATGCCCGGCACCGAGAGACAGCCCTCTTCCGACAGCTTCCTTTCGTCGCTCGACCAGATGATTTCGGGGTTGATGAAGGCGAGCAGTTCGTTGTGGTCGTCCGACACGTCGATCACGATCACGCGCTCGTGCACGTCCACCTGGGTCGCGGCCAGGCCGACGCCGGGCGCGCCGTACATGGTTTCGGCCATGTCCTTGACGAGGCGGCGGATGCGGTCGTTGACCTCCGCGACCGGCTTCGCGATCTTGTGCAGCCGTTTGTCCGGGTAGTTGAGGATATTCAGTAAAGCCATGATCTCGAGTGTGATTTTCGGGCGCCGCTGACCGTGGGAAGGCCCGCGTTGGCCTTTCGGCCAGGTTGTGAGCCCGTCGCGTTACGCACAGGATAGATGGTGTCGAACCGGTTCGATTCAACGCGCCTCGTGCGCCAAACGACGAGCCCGCGCGGGTGGGCGCGGCGCCGCAGTTATTTCGGATGATGAAAATTTTAGCATGGCGCCCGCCTGCCCGCTGGCCCTGCAGGAGGATCGACACGTAATGCACACCTTGCCCGCAACCGAAATTGAACTCGCCGCATGGCTGCGGCTTGCGCTCGCACCGGGGCTGAAACCGGCTGCGCTGCGCCTACTGCTGGGCGCGTTTGGATTGCCGAAAGCGATTTTCGATCAAACGCCCGAGGCGCTCGCCGAGATTGCTGGTGAAGCCGCGGCACGCGCGGCGCTGGCGCCGACGGGCCCCGAATTCGAGGCCCAGCTGGACGCGGTGATCGCGTGGCGCGAGCAACCCGGCAACCAGGTCGTGACGCTCGACGACCCCGCTTACCCGCCGGCGCTGCTGACCATGCCCGATCCGCCACCGCTGCTATATATAAAGGGCCGGTTGAAACTGTTGCATACGCGAGCAGTCGCCCTCGTGGGAAGCCGCAGCGCTACACCGCAAGGCGTCGAAGACGCGGAGCGGTTCGCGCGCGAGCTGTCGGTGGCCGGTGTCACTGTCGTCTCGGGGCTCGCGCTCGGCATCGACGGCGCCGCGCATCGGGGCGGGTTGGAGGGCGTCGGCGGCACCGTCGCCGTGATCGGTACCGGCGCGGACCTCGTGTATCCGGCGGCGCATCACGCGCTGGCGCGCCAGATCGCGGTACAGGGCGCGATTCTCTCCGAGTGGCCGCTCGGCACGCCCGCGCGCGCGGCCAATTTCCCGCAGCGTAACCGGCTGATCGCCGGGCTCGTCAGCGGCGTGGTGATCGTCGAAGCGGCGATGCGCTCCGGTTCGCTGATCACGGCGCGGCTCGCCAATGAGATGGGACGCGACATCTTCGCGCTGCCCGGCTCGATTCACGCACCGCTGTCGCGCGGGTGTCATCGAATCATCAAGCAGGGCGCGAAGCTGGTGGAAACGCCGGATGAAGTGCTGGAGGAGCTGGGTTTTGCGCGGCGGGCAGCGCCGCGGGTGGCGTCGGGGTCGGCGCATGCCGTTCTTTGGGGCGGTGTCGATTCACCGAATACATCAGCGGTCAGCGGTACGGTAGCAGGCGAGCCCGAGTCGTCTGGAGCACAGACGGCAGAACCATCTCCGACCGAAGCAGCAGCGGCAGGTTCTGCGACGCCGGTCGCCGCGCCGCCTTGCCCACCGGTCGCCCCGGAAGCACAGCGCCTCCTCGCCGCGCTCGGTCATTCGCCCACCACGCTTGAAATTCTCGCCACCCGCACCGAGATGGAGGACGCGGCACTGCAAACCACCTTGCTGCAACTCGAACTCGCCGGCCAGGTGAGCGTGCTGCCCGGCGGCCGCTTCATGCGGACGAGCCACGGCTGACCTCGCATTGATCAGAGTTGACCACCATTCGGGATCGGCCATGCTACATTCGCGCCAAAGCACCTGACAAAAGTACGCAAGGAACCACCATGCCCGCGCTAAACCTCGACACCGACCAAGACCGGATCGCCGAGCGCGTCAACGAATCCGAGACGCTGTTCGTTGCCTGCCTGTGCGCGGAATGGTGCGGAACCTGCCGTGAGTATCGAGACGCTTTCGACAAGCTGGCCGACCGGCACCCGGAAATCTGTTTCGCATGGATCGATATAGAGACCCATGCGGACCGTTTCGAGGATCTGGATGTTGAGAATTTTCCGACCATCCTGATCGAAGACTCGGTAACGACACGATTCTTCGGCACCGTTTTGCCGCAGGCGGCGATTGTGGAACGGATGTTGTCTGATTTGACGGCCGTGCCCGGCGTCAGCGGCGCGCCGAAACTGCGGCCCGCGCTGGCTGTCGCCTGATTCAGGCTCGCCGGTTTGCGAGCCCAGCGGCCGGGGCGTTGCGAGCGGTGCACAAGGTGTTTGCCGCAGCTTGCCTGATGCCTGAGCACGCAATTATGATTTCGCGCTTTTATCGCACTTGACACGCCGGTCTCGCGCCGTGTGCTATAAAGCGGTCGTTAATGGGTCGCAAAGGTCGCAAACGAGGGTCGCGCTAACAGAAGCGCACTCACGGCCATCAACCCTGATCTACCAACCTCACATCGAGTCATGTCCAAAGCACTGATCATCGCCGAAAAGCCTTCCGTCGCGAACGACATCGCGCGCGCTTTGGGCGGCTTTACCAAGCATGACGAATACTACGAGAGCGACGACTACGTCCTTTCCTCGGCAGTCGGCCATCTGCTGGAAATTGCCGCGCCCGAAGACTATGAAGTCAAACGCGGCAAGTGGAGTTTCGCCAATCTGCCCGTCATTCCGCCGCACTTCGATCTCAACCCGATCGCCAAAAGCGAGTCGCGCCTGAAGGTGCTGACCAAGCTGCTCAAGCGCAAAGATGTCGACCGCCTGATCAACGCATGTGACGCGGGGCGCGAGGGCGAACTGATTTTCCGACTGATCGCGCAGCACGCGAAAGCCAAGCAGCCGGTGCAGCGCCTGTGGCTGCAATCCATGACGGCGGGCGCAATCCGCGACGGCTTCGCCCGTCTGCGCAGCGACGAAGAGATGCAGCCGCTCGCGGATGCGGCACGCTGCCGCTCGGAAGCGGACTGGCTGGTCGGCATCAACGGCACGCGTGCCATGACCGCGTTCAACAGCAAGGGCGGCGGCTTCTTCCTGACTACGGTCGGGCGGGTGCAAACGCCGACGCTGTCGATCGTGGTCGAGCGCGAAGAGAAGATTCGCCGCTTCGTGCCGCGCGACTATTGGGAAGTGAAAGCGGAGTTCGTCTGCTCGGCCGGCTTCTACGAAGGCCGCTGGTTCGATCCGAAATTCAAGCGCGACGAGTTCGATCCGGAAAAACGCGATTCGCGTCTGTGGGCGCTGCCCGCGGCTGAGACGATCGTCGCCGCCTGCCGTGGCCAGATCGGCACGGTGACCGAGGAATCGAAGCCGTCCACGCAACTCTCGCCGGCCCTGTTCGACCTGACCAGCTTGCAGCGCGAGGCCAACGGCCGCTTCGGCTTCTCGGCGAAGAACACTTTGGGCCTCGCCCAGGCGCTGTACGAAAAGCACAAGGTGCTGACCTATCCCCGTACCGACGCGCGCGCGCTGCCGGAAGACTATATGGATACGGTCAAAGAGACGCTCGGCATGCTCAAGGAGAGCAACAACTATCTGCCGTTCGCCAAGCAGGTGCTCGACAAGGGCTGGGTGAAGCCGAACAAGCGCATCTTCGATAACTCGAAGATCAGCGACCACTTTGCAATCATCCCGACGCTGCAAGCACCGAAGAATCTGTCCGAACCGGAACAGAAGCTCTACGACCTCGTCGTGAAGCGCTTCCTCGCGGTGTTTTTCCCGGCTGCCGAATTCAAGGTGACGACACGCATCACGGAAGTGGTCGGGCATCACTTCAAGACCGAAGGCAAGGTGCTGGTCGAACCGGGCTGGTTGCAGGTTTATGGCCGCGAGATCAGCGGCGAAGACGCCAACCTCGTGCCGGTGCAAAAAGACGAGAAGGTCAAGACGGACAAGATCGCCGCCCAGCAACTGGTGACGAAACCGCCCGCACGCTACAACGAAGCCACCTTGCTGTCGGCCATGGAAGGCGCGGGCAAGCTCGTCGAAGACGACGAACTGCGCGAAGCCATGGCGGCCAAGGGGCTCGGCACGCCGGCCACGCGTGCGGCGATCATCGAAGGTTTGCTGGGTGAGAAGTATCTGATTCGCGAAGGCCGCGATCTGATTCCGACCGCCAAGGCTTTCCAGCTCATGACGCTGTTGCGCGGCCTCGGTGTGAAGGAACTGACGGCGCCGGAATTGACCGGTGAGTGGGAGTACAAGCTGTCGCAAATGGAACGCGGCAACCTGCCGCGTGACGCGTTCATGCAGGAAATCGCCCGCATGACGCAGACCATCGTCAAGCGCGCGAAAGAGTACGATTCCGACACGATCCCGGGTGATTACGCGACTTTGCAGACGCCATGTCCGAATTGCGGCGGTCAGGTGAAGGAAAACTACCGGCGCTTTGCCTGCTCGAAATGCGAGTTCTCGATCTCGAAAATTCCGGGCGGACGTCAGTTCGAAATTCCGGAAGTCGAAGAGCTGCTGCAGAACAAGACGATCGGGCCGCTGTCGGGCTTCCGCAGCAAGATGGGCCGGCCGTTCTCGGCAATCCTGAAGCTCTCGCTCGACGACGAAATCAAGAACTACAAACTCGAATTCGACTTCGGCCAGGATGCGGGCGGCGAAGACGGCGAACCGCCTGACTTCTCCGATCAGCAACCGGTGGGCGCGTGCCCGAAGTGCAAGGGCCGCGTGTTCGAGCACGGCATGAGCTACGTCTGCGAGAACTCGGTCGCCAATCCGAAGACTTGCGATTTCCGCTCTGGCAAGGTGATCCTGCAGCAGGAAATCGCCCGTGAACAGATGGCCAAGCTGCTCGAAGAAGGCCGCACGGATCTGCTGACGAACTTCAAGTCGTCGCGTACCGGCCGTAACTTCAAGGCGTTCCTCGTCAAGCAGAACGACGGCAAGATCGGCTTCGAGTTCGAGAAGAAGGAGCCGTCGGCAAAGACTGCCGCGAAGACCGCGGCGGCCAAGGCGGCGGCCAACGCAGCATCGGAATCGGAATCCGAGGACGGTGAAACGCCGGTGGCGGTAAAGGCCGCGCCAGCAGCCAAGAAGGCCGCAGCGAAAAAAGCACCGGCGGCCAAGAAAGCCCCCGCCAAGAAGGCGGTGGCGCGTAAAACCGGCTCGTAATTCGAACCGGCGGCCGGAAGAAGATTCTCTTCCGGCTCGCTTCATCTGGACTTGCCACGAAAAAAGGCGCGGTCACATAGCGTGACCGCGCCTTTTTGTTTGTCCGCCGGCAAGCGCCTAGCGGCGGCCTTCCCGGCTTGATCGATCCAATACTTACAGCGGCGATAAAGCCGTGGGCCGAGTACGAGGCGTCGTCTTGGCCAGCGTCTTCGGCAGCGGCGATAACTCGCTGTCCAGCAGGCGTGAGAGCGGCTCAGCGCCGTCGAATGCTTCCGGCGGCATGGATTCCGCGGAATCGAGCGCTGTCGTCGTGGCGGCCCGGCCGAGGCCGTCCTCCTTGATCCACTGTTCACCCAGCAGGCTGTTCGGCGTCTGGCTGAAATGCTCGACCAGATGGTCGATGAACGTGCGCACTTTTGCCGGCAAGTGACGGCGGCTCGGATACGCGATGTTGATCTCGACCTGCGGCAACCGGTAATCGCCGAGCAGGCGTACGAGCCTGCCGCGCGTCATGTCACGGCCGATCAGATAGCTCGGCAGGATCGCGATGCCCATGCCGAGCAGCGCAAACTGACGCAGCATTTCCGTGTTGTTCGCAACGATCACGTTCGACGGACGCACGCGCACTTCGCCTTCCGGCCCGGTGAACACACGCTCGTCGCCCCAATATTCGGAGGGCAGGCTCAGGCACGGATGCTCGAGCAAATGCTCCGGACGCGTGGGCATGCCGTGCTTTTCCAGATACGCCGGCGTGGCGCACACCGTCATGCAACCCGTGGTGAGACGCCGCGTGACAATGCTCGCGCTGCGCATTTGCCGCGCGATCACGACGCCCACGTCGAAGCCTTCTTCGACCAGATCGACCTGGCGGTCGACCAGCGTGACGTCGGGGATGACTTTCGGATAGCGCTCCGCGTACGTCTGGAGCACGGGTGCAAGGTTGTGCAGCCCGAACACGACCGGTGCGACGATCCGTAACGTGCCGACGGGCTCGTGATTGCGCGCGACCACCATCTGCTCGACGTCTTCCAGTTCGTCGAGAATCTGGCGCGCACGCTCGAGATACACCTGGCCTGATTCGGTCAGAGACAAGCTGCGGGTGGTGCGATTGAGCAGTCGCGTACCTAGACGGCCTTCGAGGTCGGCAACGTGACGGGTGGCAACTGCGTTGGAAATATCCATCGCGCTCGCAGCGCGGGCAAAACTGCCGAGATCCGCCACTCTGACGAAAACTCGCATCGACTGCAAATGATCCATAAGACAACTCCTGCCGTGTTACTGCTTCCTGACAATTAGTGAAAACCAGTGAAGCGAACTTGGAATTCTCCTACGACTCGCGAAATCGTGCAGAAGTTGCCCGCGAAAGCGGAAATATTGTCGATATTTGTGCGACTGTGTTCCCCAATGTGGGGCGTGATCATCGATTGTTCCTTGAAGGGAAACAATCTGCTGCAGTGCAGCTTGAACTGTCATTTTTGTTCGAACAGACGCAACGGCCGCTCCGGCATTGCGAAATCAGAAAAAATCGCAGTGCGACGGTGGACCGCAAAGAAAAAACCGCCCGAAGGCGGTTTTCGTGCGAAGTGAATACTCACCTGATCACGCGGCAAGTTTCCCTTCGAGCGCGCGTTTGGCCTCCGTTAGCGCCGGCGGCAGGCCTTGCTGCAATGTGTCAAACAGCTCGGCGTGCAGCGCGAGTTCCGCGCGCCAGGCTGCGTCGTCGACGGAAATGACCTGCTCGAACTGCTCGCGGCTGAAATTCAGCCCGCTCCAGTCGATGTCCTCGTAGTGCGGCGACACGCCGAAAGCATGTTCCTCACCTTGAGCCGAGCCTTCGATCCTGCCGACCATCCAGCTCAACACCCGCATGTTCTCGCCGAAGCCCGGCCAGACGAATTTGCCGTCCGCGCCCTTGCGGAACCAGTTGACGCAGAAGATTTTCGGCAGCTTCGCGTTCAGTTCCTCCAGACGCTCGCCGGTCTTCAGCCAGTGACCGAAATAGTCGCTCATGTTGTAGCCACAGAACGGCAGCATCGCGAACGGATCGCGGCGCACCACGCCCTGCTGGCCGGCCGCGGCGGCAGTCGTTTCGGAACCCATGGTCGCCGCCATGTAGACGCCTTCCACCCAGTTGCGCGCCTCGGTGACGAGCGGCACGGTGGTGGAGCGGCGCCCGCCGAAGATGAACGCGTCGATCGCGACGCCCGCCGGATTTTCCCAGTCGGGGTCGATGGACGGACATTGCGAGGCCGGCGCCGTAAAGCGCGCGTTCGGGTGCGCCGCCTTGCGGCCGCTTTCCTTCGCGCCGGCCGGCGTCCAGTCCTTGCCTTGCCAGTCGATCAGATGCGCGGGCGCTTCGTCGGTCATGCCTTCCCACCAGACGTCGCCGTCGTCGGTGAGCGCGACGTTCGTGAAGATCACGTTTTCCTTCAACGTGGCCATCGCGTTGAAGTTGGTTTTTTCGCTCGTGCCCGGCGCCACGCCGAAGTAGCCGGCTTCCGGGTTGATCGCGTACAGGCGCCCGTCCTTGCCCGGTTTGATCCACGCGATATCGTCGCCGATCGTGGAGATTTTCCAGCCGTTCAGGCCTTCCGGCGGGATCAGCATCGCGAAGTTAGTCTTGCCGCACGCCGACGGAAACGCCGCCGCGACATGATGCTTGCGCCCTTCCGGCGAGGTCACGCCGAGAATCAGCATGTGCTCGGCGAGCCAGCCTTCGTCGCGGCCCATGGTCGACGCGATGCGCAGCGCGAAGCACTTCTTGCCCAGCAGCGCGTTGCCGCCGTAGCCCGAGCCGTAGCTCCAGATTTCCCGCGATTCAGGGAAGTGGACGATGTATTTGGTTTCGTTGCACGGCCACGGCACGTCTTTCGCGCCGGCCGCGAGCGGCGCGCCGACCGAATGGACGCACGGCACGAACTCGCCGTCTTCGCCGAGCACGTCGTAAACCTTGCGGCCCATGCGCGTCATGATGCGCATGTTGGTGACCACGTACGGGCTGTCGCTCAACTCGACGCCGATATGCGCGATCGGCGAACCGAGCGGGCCCATCGAAAACGGCACCACGTACATGGTGCGGCCGCGCATCGCGCCTTCGAACAGGCCGTCGAGCGTCGAGCGCATTTCGGCCGGAGCGATCCAGTTATTGGTGGGACCCGCGTCTTCGCGACGCTGCGAGCAGATGAAGGTGCGGTCTTCGACGCGCGCCACATCGGACGGATCGGACCATGCGAGATAAGAATTGGGACGTTTGGCGGGATTGAGTTTCTTGAGCGTGCCGGCTTCGACCATCTGCGCGCAAAGCCGGTCGTATTCCTCCTGCGAACCGTCGCACCAGACGATCCTGTCCGGCTTGGTCTTCGCGGCAACGCGCTGGACCCAGTCGAGCAGCTTTCGGTGTTTGACCCACGCGGGCGCCTCGATAGTGGGCTGTCCTTCGAATGAGGGGTGGTTCATCGACTTGTCTCCGTTTTGAAAAAGCAATAGAAAAACGGTACAAGCCCAGAGACGCTGCATGCGAGAGGCATTCAATTCTTCACGCCAGGTTTCTGCTACCCGACGCACAATTGTGCAGGTCGTTCCGGGCTACACAGCCTGTTGAGCGGAGACGCCAGCCGACGGGCTTCTGCAACCGTCTGTAAAGCGGCTTGCCTCAACACGCAACAAACTGTTAAAAACGATGTCAATCCGCCTTGCCGTGGCGCTGCCATTCTGTGCGGTAGCTACTACGGTAAGGCATTCAGCCAGACCGGCATGTGACCTAGGTCACATGGTGGGACAGTCAGCATAACACTCCGTTCCGCACCACCAAGGTGCGTCGCAAGACACATACCATGAAGATTGCCATCCTCGACGATTACCAGGACGCCGTTCGCAAGCTCGACTGCTTTCAATTGCTGGCCGACCATGAGGTCAAGGTTTTCAACAACACCGTCCGCGGTCTCGGCCAGTTGGCAAGCCGTCTTTCCGAAGTCGACGCCCTCGTCCTGATTCGCGAACGCACCCGCATCAGCTCACAACTCCTCGATAAATTGCCGCGTTTGCGCATGATCAGCCAGACCGGCAAGGTCTCGAGCCACATCGATCTGAACGCGTGTACCGAGCGTGGCATTGCGGTGCTGGAAGGCACCGGCTCACCGTTCGCACCTGCCGAGTTGACGTGGGCTCTCATCATGGCGGCCCAACGGCGGATTCCGCAATACGTAGCAAACCTTAAGCAAGGAGCCTGGCAGCAGTCCGGCTTGAAGACATCGGCGCTGCCGCCGAACTTCGGTTTGGGCCAGGTATTGCGAGGCCAGACGCTTGGGATCTGGGGTTACGGCAAGATCGGCCGGCTGGTGGCCGGTTATGGCAAGGCGTTCGGCATGAACGTGCTGATCTGGGGCCGCGAGCATTCGCGCGAAGCCGCTCGCGCTGATGGTTTCGGCGTGGCGGAGAGCCGCGAGGCACTGTTCGAGCAAAGCGACGTCCTGTCGCTGCACTTGCGCATGCACGACGACACGCGCGGCATCGTCAAACAGGAAGACCTGATGCGGATGAAGCCGACCGCGCTGCTCGTGAACACGAGCCGGGCCGAACTCCTCGACGAAAACGCGCTGGTGAATGCGCTGTCGCACAACCGTCCGGGCATGGTCGCGATCGACGTCTACGAAAGCGAGCCGATTCTGCAGGGCTACAGCCTGTTGCGCATGGAAAACGTGATCTGCACGCCGCACATCGGCTATGTGGAACGCGAAAGCTACGAGCAGTATTTCACCGCGGCATTCAAGAATATTCTGGCCTTCGACGCTGGCGAAACGGCCAGCGTGGCAAATCCGGAAGCCTTGCAGGGCGGCCGCCGGCGTTAAAAACGCCAGGGCTTCGCGGCGCGCGGAGCGCCGAGCGGATTCGTGCGGCGCAGTTGTCGCCGTTTGGATCCGCGCCGCCGCCACTCAACTCATCGCGCCGCTTCGTGCGCACCGGCTTCCAGCAGATCGGGTATGCGTTCCAGGAAAGTCTCGCCATCGGCGCGCCCGAGGTTGTACGCGTGCACCATCTGCGAAGGGCTCGTGTAATCCCAACTCGAAATCGGCACTTTGCGCGACGGCTGCACATAGAGCCGTTGCTGTACGCCGTGCGGCACGACAAACATCTGCGGCCGGGGATAGAGGCGCGTGACCATCACCAGCACGTTGCCCGGCGCCTCGGCATCGAGCGCGCCGACCGGCACGTTATCGACCATTCCGCCATCCAGCACCGGCCGGCCGTTGCGCCGCAGAACCGGCGTGAAAGGCGGCGTACTCGACGATTGCAGGATCAGATCCGCCAGATCCTCGACGCTCGCGCAATCCTGCGCGCGCACGAATTCCGGGTGAAAGCCGAGCGTCTGACCGAGCGTCGGATGCAGCGTCTTGCGCACGTATTTTTCGATGTTGTACGCGATCAAGCCAGCGGCAACCGCGCTACGCGCGCCGAGCCAGCGCGGCAGATGCGATACGCCGATGCGGATTTCCGGCGCGTCGGCGAGCGTCGAAAACTTCTCGCCGTAGATGTCGAGCAGCGCCTGACGGTAGATGCGGTAATGCGGAAACACCGACTCGCCGCGCAGCAAATTGCCCCAGTAGGCGTTGCGCGTGTTGTGGCGCAGCGCGTCTTCGTAATAGCGCATGACCCAGTCGGAATCGCGCGTGTAGAGCATGCACGCGGTGGCGGCGCCGGCCGAAATGCCGGTGATGACGCGCGGCCGGATGCGCAACTCCGGCTGGATCACGTCCCAGAAACCCGCCTGCCACCAGCAGCGATTGCCACCGCCGGCGAATACGACCTGATCGAACATCCTGGTTTTCCCTCTAATGCGGCTCTTTGGCCGGTTTTAGTCGAGCAGTGCGTAGGTGGTGGTGGCGTGGACGGCCATGTTGCCGGATTCGTCGAATAATTCGACTTCGCCGAACACCAGATTGCGGCCCATGCGCAACACGCGGGCGGTGATCAGCACGTCGCCCTTGCGCACCGCGCGCATGAAATTGATGTTGAGCGAGACGGTGGTCATCGGTTTGAAACCGCCGAGCGCGGCTGAAATGGCGACGATCATGGCCGTGTCCGCCGCGGCCATGAAGACCTGGCCGCAGATCACGCCACCCGCATGACGCAGCCCGCCCGAGAACGGCAGACGCAGCGTGGCGCCCTCGTCATCGACCTTGACTGGCGTCAGCGTGAGCGCACGGACCCATGGCGCGAGGATGCGGTCGAGCAACTCGATAATCTCTTTGTCATCCATGGCAATCCCCGGTCGAAAGCCGCGCGAGGCTTCGTGCGGCAAGGTGTCCGCGACATGATACCGGGACGATGCAGGCAGCGCCTTTTTCACGACAACGCGTCCGTCGAGGAATGCCTCGGGGCCGCGGATGCAAATATTTTTAAGAAATCTGCTAAGGGGACTTGGCAAGCCAAAAAAGTTACTGCATAATTTCGCTTCTGTTGGGGGCGTTAGCTCAGTTGGTAGAGCAGCGGACTCTTAATCCGTAGGTCGAGTGTTCGAGTCACTCACGCCCCACCAAAGATTCAAAGCAAAAAGCCCGGTCCTTGTGACCGGGCTTTTTGCGTTCTGGGCGCCAAGCAGGCACTGTTTAGGCCGCCCCTTGCGCAGCCGGCTTCCGATATCGTGTCGGCTGGCATCGCCATCAACTCGATCGGCGCAGCGCTTTGGCTTCTCAAGCAACGATAAAAACATGAACACAACCGACCGTCCTGCCCGCTCCCGCTCACTCTGGCGGCGGGCTTTGTCATGGGATCTCAACGACCCTCGCCTGACAGCCGCCGCGCGCGTGTGGGTGCCGATCCTATTCGGCCTGTGGTCGCTTTTTCTCGGCCAGGACCGCAATTGGGACGGCTTCAACTACCACCAGTACAACGGCTTCGCGTTCCTGAACGACAAGCTGCATACCGACTTCGCGGCGGCCGGTATGCAGACCTACTTCAATCCGATGCTCGATGTCTTCTACTACGCGTTGAATCGGGCTTTTCCCGCGCCGCTGGCGGGCTTCATCATGGGCGCGCTGCACGGCCTCAATTTCGTGCTGCTGCTGTCGATCATCCGGCGAACGCTGCCGGAGCTCGCACCCGAAGATGCGAACCGCACGCCTTTGCTGCTTGCCGCGGCGGGCATCCTGACGGCGAATTTTCTCTCCGGTTTGGGCAATTGCATGGGCGACGACACGACCACGCTATTCGTGCTCGCCTCACTGCTGCTCATCCTGCATCTGTGGGACAGGTTGACGACGTGGTCGGCTGCGGCCGCCGCGGCTCTGGTCGGCGCGGGGCTCATCGTCGGCCTGGGCATGGGTCTCAAGCTGACCAATGCGCCGTTTGCTCTCGCCCTGTGCGCAGGGCTGCTGCTGTTGCCGGCAGGTCCGTTCGCACGCGTGCGCGCCGCGTTCCTGTTCGGTGTTGGCGCGCTCGCCGGCTTGCTTGCTGCGAGCGGTTACTGGATGGCCGTGATGTGGCACACGTTCGGCAACCCGTTCTTTCCGCAGTTCAGCTCGATCTTCCCCAATCCGCTCACTCCGCCAGGCGGCGTCGCAGACCAATCGTGGCTGCCGAAAAGCGCACTCGAATACGTTCTTTGGCCGTTCATATTTGCGCTCGATTCGAAGCGCGTCGGACAAGCGCGCCTGCATCAGATCATCTGGCCGATCGTGTACGTGCTGTTCTGGATGTTTGCCGCTACCCGGTTCGCGGAACTGGTGCGCAGACGGGTCCCATTGCGCCGATTGAATCTGCGAGCGGTCTATGTCATCACCTTCGTGGCGTTGGGCTACTTCCTGTGGATGATCGTTTTCAGCATCTACCGCTACGTCGTTCCGATCGAAACGCTGACGCCGCTCGTCGCGTATCTGCTGCTCAATCGGCTCTTGCCGTATCTGACCGCGCGGCGGGCGGCCGCATGGTTGCTTGGTGTCACGACGTTGGCTGTCGTGGCCGGCGGTGTCGAGACATGGGGGCACGAGCACTGGGCAAGGGCGGGCTACCGTGCCGACGTGCCCGCGCTCGACAGTCCGCAGAACACGACGGCGGTTATCGTCGGCGGGAATCCGCCTTGGGGTTGGATCGTGCAGTTCTTTCCCGCGTCGGTCGCGTTCACACAGATCGACGGCAGCTTTCCGTTCTCTCCTCAGTTCGATCAGCACATAGCGGACATCGTGCGTTCTCGCGGTGGTCCTACATACGCGATCATCGAAGGCCGCTACAACTGGCGCGTCGACAACGTAGCGAAGATGGATCAGATCGCAGACGCTCTCGGCCTAACGGAAGGCGTGAAGGGCTGCAACGCGATGCAAGCTGTGCTTGATCGCCTTCACCTTCACGCGAGCCTGCGATGGACACCCAACGCTACCGACAAGCGCGTGTGCCGGCTCGACATCCGGCAGGATGATGTGCGCGATGTGGCCGGCGAGAATGCCCAATTGATCGAACAGGCGCGACCCGCGTTAGAGCGGCATGGTTTCGCCATCGACGCCGGCTCCTGCACCACTTACAGAGCCTATGTCGGCCAAGGCGTCTTCCCTTATCAGTGGTGCCGCATCACCCATCGCTAAGGCGACGAGGCCCGGAATCGCAACGATACGGGCCCGCCATAGCAATTTCCTTCAATACACCCCGCCGCTTCGCCCGATACCGTTGACCGTCGCAAATCCTGCGCGCATCCGTATCGAGGCATCCGATGACCGCTTTACTCTCCATGGCCGCCTTCGCGCTGGCCAGCTCGATTTCTCCGGGCCCGGTGAACATCGTCGCGCTCAGCGCCGGCGCCCAGCACGGGCTTGTCGCGAGCATGCGACATGTCACCGGCGCGACCGTCGGTTTCACCGTCCTGCTTCTGCTGATCGGCCTGGGACTGCATGAACTGCTCGCCCACTTCCCCAACCTGATCACCGTCGTCAAATGGGCGGGCGTGGGCTTCCTGCTCTATATGGCCTACAAACTCGCCGTCGACGACGGCCAACTCGGCGCGGACAAACCGGCTCGTGGACCGTCGTTCGCTTATGGCGCGGCGATGCAGTGGCTCAATCCGAAAGCCTGGCTCGCGTCGCTGGCCGGCATGGGCGCCTATGCGGCCGACGGCGACGGCAGGCTCGTCTGGCAATTCACCGTCGTGTACTTCGTGATCTGTTATGTGTCGATCGCCAGTTGGGCGTATGCCGGCACGTTCCTGCGCAAGTACTTGCAGCAAGCGCGGCGCGTGAGGTTTTTCAATCGTGTGATGGCAGCATTGCTCGCGGCGAGTGCGCTTTATCTGCTTGTAGCGTGAGGACGCCGCGCAGCCCACGGATTCAACTGCGATACTGCCCCGGCGTCGCCGCGACCAGCCGCTTGAAGATCCTCTGCAAATGCGCCTGGTCGGCAAAACCGGCGTCGAGCGCAACATCCGCGATCACGCGCCCGCGCCTGAGTTGCGCGCGGCTGTATTGAATACGCCGGTTGATCAGGTAAGCGTGCGGCGTCATGCCGTAGCGTTGCTTGAAAGCGCGAATCAGATGCGACGCGGACAGATCGGCCGCCTCGCAAATATCCTCCAGCTTCAGCGACCGCGTGCAGTTTTCAGCGATGAATTCGGCTGCGCGCGTGAGCTGGCGGCTCGCGTCGTGATCCGGCAAGATCGCCGGATTCAGCTTGTTTTGTACTTCGGAGAAAAAGGTGATGGCCGCGCTTTGCTTGCGCAATGTGTCGGTGTCATCGTCGACGAGAATCGCATGCAGCCGGTTTAAACCGTCGAACAATTCCGCGTCCGTGGACATGGTCTGCGAAAACGCGCGAAACGCGTGGTTCTCGCCGAAACCCAACTCGTGTTGCAGGCCCGTGAGCCATGCCACGTCGACATGCATCATGCGATATGACCAGCGCTCGTCGGCAACGGGATTGCACGCATGCACGTCGTCGGGGTTCATCATGACGACTGCGCCCGCGCCGATCCATTCACGCGCGTGGCGGTTCAGATACTCGCTGCGTCCACCCGTGACGGCGCCGATCGAAAACGTTTCGTGCGAGTGTTTGGCGTAGCAGACGTCGCGACCGTCTTCAATGGAGCGCACCTCGATAAACGGCAACGCATCATCGCGCCAGAACCGCGGCGCGGAAGCGCTTTTGGCTCGAAGTGCCGCCTCCGTGATCTCGTTCATCCGCGCGTTCTCCGATGTTTGCGTAGACCTCGCCGCAGCAAGGCCTACGTATCGTAGCCGTCAAACGCACCATCAACAAGCGGACTTACGAACACTCCGAACAACGCGACGCGTGCGGACACGCGCGACAAATTACTTCGCCGTCACGTCGATATTGCCAAGATATTTCGTGGCCAGCGTCTTCACCGTGCCATCGGCCTGCACCTTCGCGATCGCCGCATTCAGGCGGTCGCGCAGCGCCGTATCGCCCTTGCGAATCCCGTATGCAATGCCGCTGCCGAGGATCTTGTCGTCGCGCACCGGTTCACCCACGAAGGCGTAACCACTGCCGCTCGGCTTCGATAGAAAACCTGTCTGGCCGGCCGGCGCCAGCACGAGCGTCGCGTCGAGACGGCCCGCCACGAGATCCGTATAAACCTGGTTCTGGTCCTGATACGGCACGACGCTCACGCCCGCCGATTCCCAATGCGTCTTCGCGAAGGTTTCCTGAATCGACGCCTGCAATACACCCACGCGCTTGCCCTTCAGCGAGGCCGGCGTCGGCAGCAGACCGCTGTCGCGTTTGGCGATCAACTGCGTCGGCACGCGATACACGACGGTGGTGAAATCGATCGCCTGACGGCGTTGTTCGGTCGCGTTCATCGCCGAATTGATCGCGTCGAACTTGCGGCCTTGCAGCGCGGGAATCAGCCCGTCGAACGAGGTCTCGACCCATTTGCACGTCATCTTCGCGGCGACGCAAACCGCGTTGCCGACGTCGATATCCAGACCCTGCAACTCACCGTTCGGGCCTTTCGATTCGAACGGCGGATATTGCGCTTCGAGGCCGAAACGCAACGTATCGGCAGCGCTTGCACCCGACGACGCCGCGAGCGACGCGAATGCACAGGCCAGCGCCAAAAGAGGCTTGAGCAATTTCATAGCAGATCCCTGTCCCTTCGAATTTGTTGTCACGCCGTCCCGCGGCGCGCTGATGCGTGCCCGCGCGACGATCATACTGCGTTCAAAAATGCAGCCGTCGCGTGTTGCCGCTACCTATCCGATCAGATCTCGCAGAGACGCCGCGCGCCTTCGATCAAGGTCGCATCATCCTTCGAGAAGCTCAGGCGGATCAAGCCGGAGTCCGTACCATCGGTATAAAACGCCGACAGCGGAATGGTCGCAACCCGTGCATCGCGAATCAGCCGCAGCACGAAATCGCTGTCGCTTTCCTCGGAGAAACCACGAAAACGCGCGAGCATGAAGAAGCTGCCTTCGCTCGGCAACAACTCGAAGCGCGAATCGCGCAGTGCCTCGGTGAGCAGATCGCGCTTCTTCTGATAGAACGCGGACAAGCCGAGATAGCTTTCGCGATTGGCCAATGCGTCGACGAACGCGTATTGCATCGGCGTATCGGCGGAAAACACCATGAACTGATGGACTTTGCGAATCTCGTCCATCAACGCCGCGGGCGCGAGGCAATAGCCGACGCGCCAGCCGGTTACGTGATACGACTTGCCGAACGACGAGACGATCACGCTGCGTTCCGCGAGTTCGGAATGACACGCCATGCTTTGATGCTTTGCGCCGTCGAACACCACGTGCTCGTACACCTCATCGGCGAGAATCACGATATCGGTGTTGCGCGTAATGGCCTTCAGGCGCTCGACGTCGGCTTCGCTGAAAACGGTCGCAGTCGGATTGTGCGGGGTGTTGATGATGATCATGCGGGTCTTCGGCGTGATCGCGGCGGCGACCTCGTCCCAGTTCACGCGGAAGTCGCTCAAGGACAGCTTGATCGCAACCGGCGTGGCGCCTTGCAGCCGCACGATCGGACCGTAGCTGTCGAATGAGGGCTCGAAGTAGATCACCTCGTCGCCGGGATGCACCAGTGCGCTGATCGTCGAATACAGCCCTTCGCTCGCGCTGGCGATCACGGTCACTTCGCTGGCCGGGTCGTAGCGCACGCCGTACAGCGCGGCGACCTTGTCGGCGAGCGCTTCGCGCAAGGCGGCGATGCCGGCCATCGGCGCGTACTGGTTATGACCGGCGCGCATGGCTTGAGCGACGCCATCGATCAGTTTGGCGTCCGGCGCGAAATTCGGCGCGCCTTGCGACAGATTCAGCGCATCGTGCTGAGCGGCCAGCTGGCCGATCACGGTAAAAATCGTCGTGCCTACGTCAGGCAACTTCGAGCGGGCTTGCGTGGCGCTCTGCATAAGGCTTTCTCCCTTTCTCCATCCGGCAGCGGATTCATGGAACGGCCAGCTGCGCGGCGGTCCCTTCCGGTTTGGTGATTAGGCATCAGCCAAAGAACCGTCACAATCGAAACTTTGTCATGCGCGGCATGCATTTACGTCATGGCTCACGCGAAGGCGCGCCGCCACGGGCAAAGCCGGTCAGATCGGCACTTTCGGGGAAGAAACGAGGCTACGTAAAGAACGCGGAAAACTGTGAGGTATGACGTAATGTGATGCGGCCGGCCTCGAGCGGGCGCTCGCGACCGGCCTCGCCGTCTATCAGGCCTCGTCCATCAGGCGGACTTTGACCTTCTTGCCCTTCACCTTGCCGGCGCTGAGCTTGCGCAACGCTTCACGCGCGACACTGCGCTCCACCGCCACATAAGTGGACATTTCCGTCACGTTGATCTTGCCGATCTGCGAGCCGGCGAAACCCGCCTCGCCGGTCAGCGCGCCGAGCACGTCACCGGGACGGATCTTTTCCTTGCGGCCGCCGAGAATCTGCAGCGTTTCCATGGGCGGCAACAGTCGCTCATTGCTCGCCGCCGTGAGTTCGGAGAGCTTATGCCATTCGACCTCGCGCTTTTGCGCCTGTTCGAGACTGCCGACACGGCCCATCTCGTTCATGCTTGCCAGACTCAGCGCCCAGCCGTCCTGATCGGCGCGGCCCGTGCGGCCGATCCGGTGGACGTGCACTTCCGGATCCGGCGTCACATCGACGTTGATCACGGCTTCGAGTTGCGCGATGTCGAGACCGCGCGCGGCGACGTCCGTGGCCACCAGCACCGAGCAGCTGCGGTTGGCGAATTGGATCAGCACCTGATCGCGTTCACGCTGGTCGAGTTCGCCATGCAGCGCGAGCGCATGGAAACCCTGTGCGCGCAGCACGTCGAGCAGATCGCGGCATTGCTGCTTGGTGTTGCAGAACGCCAGCGTACTCACCGGACGATAGTGGTTCAGCAACAGACCGACGGCGTGCAGCCGTCCGTCTTCGGTCACTTCATAGAAGCGCTGACGAATCTTGGTGTTGTCGTGCCGCTCGGCGAGCTTCACTTCCTTCGGATTGCGCAGGAACTGCTGGCTCAGTTTGACGATGCCTTCGGGATAGGTCGCCGAAAACAGCAGCGTCTGACGTTCTTTCGGGCATTGCTTCACGACGGTGGCGATATCGTCGAAGAAACCCATGTCGAGCATGCGGTCCGCTTCGTCGAGCACCAGCGTGTTGAGCGACTGCAGCGGCAGGCTGCCGCGCTCGAGGTGATCCATGATGCGGCCCGGCGTGCCGACCACGATGTGCGCACCGTGTTCGAGACTCGCAGTTTGCGGACGCATCGGCGTGCCGCCGCACAGCGTCAGCACCTTGATGTTTTCTTCGGCGCGCGCGAGACGGCGGATTTCCTGCGTGACCTGGTCGGCGAGTTCGCGCGTGGGGCAGAGCACCATCGCCTGCACGGCGAAGTTGCGCACGTCGAGGCGCGCCAGCAGCGCGAGCGAAAACGCCGCGGTCTTGCCGCTGCCAGTTTTCGCCTGGGCGATCAGATCGTGGCCGGCGAGCGCGATCGGCAAACTCGCGGCCTGAATCGGCGTCATCTCGACGTAGCCGAGCTGCGTCAGGTTGGCGAGCGTCGCGGGCGGCAGCGCTAGCTGGCTGAACGGCGCGCCGGCGGTAGTGGGACTGTTCATAAGGGTGATGGCTCGCAATCGGATAAAGCGGCTAAGGCGGCAAAGGGCAAGAGACTTATTCGGCTATGGGGCCGGTGTCAGGACGGCCTTCCATCTGCTCGTACAGCACCGAGCCATCGTCCCCGTCGAAACGCTCGACATAATTGCGCGCGCCGCACATCGGGCAACGGAACAGGAGGCCCTGTCCTTCGTTCTTGATGACGACGTCCGATTGCTCCCACTGCGCCTGGCAGGACTGGTTTCTACAGGTAAACACGTTGATTCTCCAACTGGATTCGATTGCTTATCCGGCGAGCCGCACGAACGGCCCGGCCGTGAATGGGACGGTTGCTGCCAAATTGGCGACGGCTAGAGCACGTCAACCCAGATGCGTATGCCGCGCACGCGGCGCGCTCACATCCATGTCGGTGAGACCCTGCACGATGCCGCAGTCTTCCACGGCCTGTTCGCCGTGGCATTGCTCGCGCAAGGTGGTCAATTGCGCTTTCAGCTGCTTCAGTTCGTCGATGCGCGTGTCGACGTGCGCAATGTGCTCGTCGATCAAGGCATTGATGCCGCCGCAGCCGTCCGCCGGTGCGTCGGTTAGACGCAGCAGCGCACGGATTTCGTCGTGGGTCATGTCGAGCGCGCGGCAATTACGGATGAAACGCAGCCGTTCGACGTGCTTCGCCGTGTAACTGCGGTAATTGGCCTCGGTGCGCTCCGCTTCGGGCAACAAGCCCTCTTTCTCGTAGAAACGGATGGTTTCGGTCGTGCAATGGGCGATTTTCGCCAATTCGCCGATTTTCATGGACCCTCCGGATGGCGGCCTTGACCTTGTAGTGGCTTCAGGGTGTTTACTAGACCACAAATCGAACCAGGAAGCCACCATGCCTCAAACCGACCACGCCGATGCCGACCGCCTCGAACGGGTGAAAGTCCATGCGGACGGGCAGGAAGGGCATGCCCATGCCCACGACGCGAGCTGCGGTCATAGTCACGATGCGCATGATCACGACCATGCTCATGACGGCCGGGGCCACAGCCACGCGCACGCCCACGGTGATGCAGGCTCGGCGTGCTGCGGAACAGGCACAGCCGCAGCCGTAGCTGAGTCGATCCCGCTGGCGCCTTCCGAAGCCATTGGCAGCAACGTGCGCACCGCCATCCGCATCATGCAGATGGATTGCCCGACCGAAGAAGCGCTGATCCGCAAGAAATTCAGCCGCATGCCGCACGTGCGCAGCATGGACTTCAACCTGATGCAGCGCGTCTTGACGATCGTCCACGCGCCGGAGGCGCTCGACTCGATCCTCGCCGCGCTGCGTTCGCTCGACTTCACGCCCGAACTCGCGGACGCCGGCCCGGACGCCGCGCCCACGCCCACGCCGCACGCGCCGCCCAAGCCGTGGTGGCCGCTGGCGCTCGCCGGTGTGGCGGCGGCAGGCTCAGAGGCCGCTGGCTGGCTCGGCGCGCCTGCCTGGCTGCCGGCGGGTCTGGCGATCCTCGCCATCCTCTCCTGCGGCCTCACGACGTACAAGAAGGGCTGGCTCGCCATCCGCAACGGCAATCTGAACATCAACGCGCTGATGAGCATCGCCGTGACCGGCGCGCTAATCCTGCGCCAATGGCCGGAAGCCGCGATGGTGATGGTGCTCTTCACCATCGCCGAACTGATCGAGGCGAAATCGCTCGACCGCGCCCGCAATGCGATCCAGGGTTTGATGCAACTCACGCCCGAACAGGCGAGCGTGCAGCAACCCGACGGCAGCTGGCGGTCAATGGAACTCAAGGCGATCGCGCTCGGCGCCGTGGTTCGCGTGAAGCCGGGCGAGCGGATCGCGCTCGACGGCGAGATCGTAACAGGCCGCTCGAGTGTGGACCAAGCGCCGATCACCGGCGAAAGCCTGCCGGTCGACAAGGCGGTCGGCGACGCGGTGTTCGCCGGCACGATCAACCAGACCGGCTCGTTCGACTATCGCGTCACCGCCGCGGCCAGCAACACGACACTCGCGCGCATCATCCACGCAGTCGAGGAAGCGCAGGGCACCAAAGCGCCGACGCAGCGTTTCGTCGATCAGTTCGCGCGCGTGTATACGCCGATCGTGTTCGCCATCGCGCTCGCCGTGGCCGTCGTGCCTCCGCTGCTGTTCGACGGGTCGTGGCAGGCGTGGGTCTACAAGGCGCTGGTGATGCTGGTGATCGCGTGCCCATGCGCGCTCGTCATCTCGACGCCGGTGACCATCGTCAGCGGTCTTGCCGCGGCGGCCCGCAAAGGCATTCTGATCAAGGGCGGCGCTTATCTCGAGCAGGGCCGCAAACTGACCCGGCTCGCGCTCGACAAAACCGGCACGATCACCCACGGCAAGCCCGTGCAAACCGAGTTCGAAATACTCGCCGAGATCGACGTCGTGCGTTGCCGCACGCTGGTGGCGAGCCTCGCGGGGCGTTCCGATCATCCCGTATCGATGGCACTCGCGGCGGCGGCGAAAGCCGACGGCCTGGCCAACGTCACCGTCGACGCCTTCGAGGCGCTCACGGGACGCGGCGTGCGCGGCGAGATCGACGGCGCGCCGTACTGGCTCGGCAATCACCGGCTGGTCGAAGAACTCGGGCGCTGCTCCGCGTCGCTCGAGGTGCGGCTGGACGCGCTCGAAAGCCAGGGCAAGACCGTCGTGATGCTGGTGGACGCCGAACGCGTGCTCGCCCTATTCGCGGTCGCCGATACGGTGAAGGAGACGAGCCGCGCCGCCATCGCCGAATTGCAGCGGCTCGGCGTGAGCACGGCCATGCTCACCGGCGACAACCCGCACACCGCCGCCGCAATTGCGCAGCAGGTCGGTATCGACGAAGCGCGTGGCAATCAGCTGCCGGAAGACAAGCTGAACGCGGTCGCGCAATGGTCGAACGACGGCGCGACGGTCGGCATGGTCGGCGACGGCATCAACGACGCGCCCGCGCTGGCGCGCGCCGACATCGGCTTCGCGATGGGCGCGATGGGCACCGACACGGCAATCGAAACCGCCGACGTCGCGTTGATGGACGACGACCTGCGCAAGATTCCGTCGTTCATTCGTCTTTCGAAGGCGACGCATTCGGTGCTGGTGCAGAACATCACGCTCGCGCTCGGCATCAAGAGCGTCTTCCTCGTGCTGGCCGTGACCGGTCTGGGCACGATGTGGATGGCCGTGTTCGCCGATGTGGGCGCGAGTCTGCTGGTGGTCGCGAACGGGCTGCGATTGTTGCGCAGGTAAGGGCGTGGTAGGTGTTGTGGTTTGACGAAGGGAGACGCGAAGTTCTGCCGACAGTGCGGAACCGCAACACAGGTTTGAAGCAGGGACGATGACCCGCGCCTGTGGTTGAGAAAGTCCCGTCAGACTAGTGCGCCAACGCAACGGCGTTAACCGCGCTGCCCATGTCCACGCGAGCGCCGATTGCCGCCTTCAACGTATCCGAAGGCCGCATGCCGAACAGCTTCCGGTAATCGGTTGCGAACTGGCTCAAATGCCAGAAGCCCCACGCCGCCGCAATATCCTGCACCGATCGCGATTCACGCGACGCGTTCGACAGATCGCGCCGCGCCCCATTCAGGCGAATTGCGCGCAGATACGTGGCGGGCGCCATGCCCAGCACGTCCTGAAAGCAGTATTGCAGCGTGCGCCGGCTCACATGCAGTTGCTCGCACAACTCCGGCACGCTCACCGCACGCTCGCGATTGGCCAGCACATAGTCGCGCGCTTCCGACACGATCGACTGACGGCGCGGACGCGCCGGCATCGCAACCGGCTCAGAGGCAGGCAACGCGCCGACGTCGAAGAGCAAAGCCAGCACCGACGCCTGCAGATTGTTGCGCGCGACCGAAGACAGCGGCGTGCCGCGCGCCGCGCCATCGTCGAGCAATTGGCGCAGCGTGGCACACAACTGCTGCTTGCGAGCCATGCCGATAGGCACGACTTGCGTGTTCGGCACGTGATCGGCCAGACCGACGCGCTCCACTTCCGCCGCGTAACGGCGCAGCACTTCTCCTTTGACCACTACGCCAAAAATCTCATAACCCGCCGACGTCAGCAGTTCAAATTCGATGCCGCCCGGACGAAACGCGAGCGCATCGCCGGCAATCACCTGCGCGTCGATGCGCCCCGAACCCGCCGGGCACGTCGGAATGCCGAACCAGTACGCGTCCTTCTGCACTTCACAGGTTTGCCGCAACGTGTGGCTGGTCGTTTCGACGAACACCTGCATGTGATCGAGGCACAACTCCGTCAAGCCGCCGACAAAACTCCCCGCAGTCAGCTGGTCATAGGTCTGGCTCCAGCCGTGGAGATTGCGCGCCTGCTCGTCGGCATCGTGCGCGACGCAGGTCTGCACGCGGAAGCTCGGCTGCGGCGTGAGCGTCGGACTGGACAGGGTGTCGCTGAGAGTGTCAATCGTCATACCGGATCTGCCCAAACGGAATATCGAGGAGGATCGAAGGCAAGGAGAAGGCAATTCCCATGCCGAACGGATTTGACACCTGCTCACGCCTTTGCATCGGCAGACATCAAACCCTCTGTTCAATTGGTGAACAGCGCTGCACACACTGCTCAGAAACGAAACGCTCAGCTTACGCCGGTTGAACAGCGCGACGCCCCATGCCGTGCGCGAGTGCCTGCTAGGCGTGCAAGGGTCACCAGCGCGGTGCATTGGCACGCTTCTGGCTCTAGCCTCACGCGGCCAAGCGATATATCGAGCCGAATATAGCCCATTCAAACATGTGAGGAGCACACAGATGAATCACGCAGAGATGCAATTTCTGACCACCGAATTCCCGTACAAGAAGCAGTATGCGAATTTTATCGGCGGCGAATGGGTGAAGCCTGCGGGCGGCGAGTACTTCGATAACGTGTCGCCGATCACCGGCGAAGCGTTTACGTCGATTCCGCGTTCGCGCGAAGCCGACATCGAACTCGCACTCGACGCCGCGCATCGTGCGAAAGCAGCGTGGGGAAAAACCTCAGTCGGCGATCGCGCGAATATCCTGAACCGCATTGCCGACCGGATGGAAGCGAACCTGCAGCGTCTCGCCGTCGCCGAGACGATCGACAACGGCAAGCCTTTGCGCGAAACCATGGCTGCCGACATTCCGCTCGCTATCGATCACTTCCGCTATTTTGCCGGCGCCGTGCGCGCGCAGGAAGGCTCGATCTCCGAGATCGATCACGACACCGTTGCGTATCACTTTCATGAACCGCTCGGCGTGGTCGGCCAGATCATTCCGTGGAATTTCCCGATCCTGATGGCCGTGTGGAAGCTCGCGCCCGCACTCGCCGCCGGCAACTGTGTGGTGCTCAAGCCGGCCGAGCAAACGCCCGCTTCGATTCTCGTGCTCGCCGAACTGATTCAGGACTTGCTGCCCGCAGGCGTGCTGAACGTGGTGAACGGTTTCGGCCTCGAAGCCGGCAAGCCGCTCGCTTCCAGCAAGCGCATCGCCAAGATCGCGTTTACCGGCGAGACCACGACCGGTCGTCTGATCATGCAGTACGCGAGCCAGAACATCATTCCTGTCACGCTCGAACTCGGCGGCAAGAGCCCGAACATTTTCTTCGACGACGTGATGAATGCTGACGACAGCTATTTCGACAAGGCGCTCGAAGGCTTCACGATGTTTGCGCTCAATCAGGGCGAAGTGTGCACATGTCCGTCGCGTGTATTGATCGATGAAAAGATCTACGACCGCTTCATGGAACGTGCGCTAAAGCGCGTCGCGGCGATTACGCAAGGGCATCCGCTCGACACAAAAACGATGATCGGCGCGCAGGCCTCGCAGGAACAGCTGGAAAAAATCCTCTCGTATGTCGACCTCGGCAAGCAGGAAGGCGCCGAATGTCTGATCGGCGGCGAACGCAATGCGCTCGACGGTGAATTGAGCAAAGGCTATTACGTGAAGCCGACCGTCTTCCGCGGCCACAACAAGATGCGCATCTTCCAGGAAGAGATCTTCGGACCGGTGGTATCGGTCACGACGTTCAAGACCGAAGAAGAAGCGCTCGAAATCGCCAACGACACGCTCTACGGTCTCGGCGCCGGCGTGTGGACACGCGACGGCACGCGCGCCTATCGCTTCGGCCGGCAGATTCAGGCAGGCCGCGTGTGGACCAACTGCTATCACGCTTATCCGGCGCATGCGGCATTCGGCGGCTACAAGCAGTCGGGCATCGGACGTGAAAATCACAAGATGATGCTCGACCACTATCAGCAGACCAAGAACCTGCTGGTCAGCTATAGCGACAAGCCGCTCGGTTTCTTCTAAGCGTCGCGTTCCTGTTCGAGCGGGCCGCATTGCGCGGCTCGCTCTTTTTTCTGCGAGGGCATGTGATGGCCGATGAGAAAGAAGTCGCCCGCGTGATCGCAACGCCTGCCGCTGTCGAATTGATCGACAAGTTGCGCGCCGAGCATGGCGAGGTGCTGTTCCATCAATCCGGTGGATGCTGCGACGGCAGCGCACCAATGATGTTTCCTCAGGGTGAGTTCATGGTCGGCTCGTCCGATGTCAAACTCGGCACGATTGCGGGCGTGCCGTTCTACATGAGCGAATCGCAGTTCGAGTACTGGCAACACACGCAGTTGATCATCGACGCTGTGCCGGGAAATGGCGGAATGTTTTCTTTGGAGCGGCCCAGCGGATTGCGGTTCTTGACGCGCTCCCGTCTTTTCGAGGATGAAGAGAATGCGTGGCTGGAAACGCATCCGGTCGAGCGTGTCGATGGCTGATCGTTTACGTTCCGCTCGAGTCTGAAGCGTCGCTGACGGCGGGTGCCGATGGTGTACCTGCCAGCAGCGCATCGCTGTCATCTTTCAGGCCGACGCCGGTCAGACCCAGACGCCTTGCATGCGTCAGCAGATAGTGCAGCTTGTGCGCGGCTAACGGATAGTCGAGTCCTTCGGGACGCACATTCGAAATACAGTTGCGTTGCGCGTCGCTACAGCCCACTTTCGGAGCGTACGTCAGATAAATTCCGAGGCTATCGGGCGAACTCAAACCCGGCCGCTCACCGATCAGCATCACCACCAGTTTCGCATTCAGCAACTCGCCAATCTCGTCACCCAACGCGACGCGCGCCTGACGCGCGACCACGACCGGGCCGATCTTCCAATCCGCGAGACGGGGAACGACGGCTTGCAGCAGCGGGATCGATTGCTTCGATGCGGCGAACGCCGAAAGACCATCGCCGATCACGAAGACCACTTCGGGCGAATCGTTCGGCACCGCTGCCAGCGCCACGCGACTCTCTTCCGATAAACGACGCCCAAGATCGGGACGCCGCAAATAGTGCTCGCGATCCGGCGCGGCGCTATGCACGTCGAGCGTCTTGAAGTTTTGCGCGCGCAATTGCTCGTGCAACACGTCCGTATCCAGCGGATGATGCACAGCGTCGCGCGCCTGCGCGTGCGACAGGTTGAACGCGAGCAGCGGCGCGGTCGGCAAGCTATTGCCCGCGCGGCCCAACGCGATGCGCGCGTTGGTGAACTGACGCAACGCGTTCCACGGATTCTTTTCGAGGAAGTCGCTCATGCGATGCCCATCCAGTCGCGCGCCCCTTCCAGCAAGGGCTGTTGCGTCGATGCGCTGAGCAACGCGCCGCGGGCGTCGGTGATCTGCATCGACTCCAGCCATTCTTCGAATTCCGGCGCGCGGCGCAAACCGAGTACGTCCCGCACGTAAAGCGCGTCATGGAAGGACGTGCTTTGATAATTGAGCATGACGTCGTCGGCGCCGGGAATGCCCATGATGAAGTTGATGCCCGCCACGCCGAGCAGCGTGAGCAGGTTGTCCATGTCGTCCTGATCGGCTTCGGCATGGTTCGTGTAGCAGATGTCGCAACCCATCGGCACACCGAGCAGTTTGCCGCAGAAGTGATCTTCGAGACCGGCGCGTGTGATCTGCTTACCGTCGTACAGATACTCCGGCCCGATGAAGCCGACCACCGTGTTCACCAGGAACGGATTGAACTTGCGTGCAACTGCGTAGGCGCGCACTTCGCACGTTTGCTGGTCCACGCCGAAATGCGCATCCGCCGACAACGCGCTGCCCTGGCCGGTTTCGAAGTACATCAGGTTATTGCCGACCGTACCACGCTTTAGCGAGAGTCCCGCTTCATACGCTTCCTGCAGCAGCGCGAGCGAAATGCCGAAGCCCGCGTTCGCTTTCTCCGTGCCCGCAATCGACTGAAACACCAGATCGACCGGCGCACCTTTTTCGATTGCGGCAATCGTATTGGTGACGTGAGTCAGCACGCACGATTGCGTCGGCACCTGATAGCGTTGGCGGAAGTCGTCGATCATCAGCAACAACTTGGTGATCGCGGCGAGATTGTCGCTGGCCGGGTTGATGCCGATCATCGCGTCGCCGCAACCGTACATCAGGCCGTCGAGCATCGAGGCGGCGATGCCTTTGACGTCGTCGGTCGGATGATTCGGTTGCAATCGCACCGACATGTGCCCCGGTAAACCGACCGTGTTGCGAAAGCGCGTGATCACCGGACGTTTGCGTGCCGCCGCGATCAGATCCTGATTGCGCATCAGTTTGGACACCGCGGCGACCATCTCCGGCGTGAGGCCCGCGGTGATACGCGTGAGCGCGTCGGCGTCGGTCGTGCTGCTCAACAGCCAGTTGCGAAAGTCACCGACCGTCAGATGCGCGATCTCGGCGAACGCCTGCGGCGAATGATCGTCGATCACGAGACGCGTGACTTCGTCGCTTTCATAGGGAATCAGCGCTTCGTTGAGGAAGGTGCGCAGCGGTACTTGCGCGAGCGTCATCTTGGCCGCGACGCGTTCTTCCTCGCTCGCTGCCGCCACGCCCGCGAGCTGGTCGCCGGAGCGTTGCGGGCTGGCCTTCGCCATCAGGGTTTTCAGATCGGCAAAGCGATACGTGCGGCTGCCGATCGTCTCGGTGTAGCTCATCTTTACGACTCCATCGCCGCTGCTCGCGCAGCGGCTCGATCCGTCATTCCTCGAGCAAGGCGTCCGCCGGCGCGGCTTCGCGTTGATGGCGCGTCATCAGGAAGTAGACGTAGCCCAGCGCGAGAAAGATTGCGAACACGATCGCCACCAGAAAATTGAAGTAGACCATCGTCGCCAGACAGATGACCGCGGCCACCAGCGCGAACGCCGGAAAGACCGGAAACAGCGGCGCGCGGAACGGTCGCTCCATGTTCGGCTCGGTGCGGCGCAGCTTGAACAGCGACAACATGCTGATGATATACATCACGATAGCCCCAAATACGGACATCGTCACGATGTTCGCCGTCAGCGTCTGGCCGCCGAACTGGATCAGCTCGTCGCTGTAGATCGCCGCGATGCCGACCACGCCGCCCGCAATGATCGCGCGATGCGGCGTCTTGAAGCGCGGGTGCACCTTCGAGAGCCACTCCGGCAGATAGCCGGCGCGCGCCAGCGCGAAGATTTGCCGCGAATAGCCGAGGATGATGCCGTGAAACGACGCGACGAGTCCGAAGAGACCCAGCCACACCAGCATATGCATCCAGCCGCTATGTTCGCCGACGATGAATTTCATCGCCTGCGGCAGCGGATCGTTGATGTTCGACAGCTTGGTCCAGTCGCCTGCCGCGCCGGCAAACACCATCACGCCGATGGCGAGCACCACCAGCGTCAGAATGCCGGCGACGTAGGCAATCGGAATCGAACGCTTCGGGTTTTTGGCTTCTTCGGCAGCCATGGCCACGCCTTCGATCGCGAGGAAAAACCAGATTGCGAACGGAATTGCCGCGAACATCCCATGAAACGAGCCCATGCTGAAGGTGTCGGCGCCGGACCAGCCGCCCTTGGTGAAGTTCGACCACTGAAAACCGGGCGACACGACGCCCATGAAAACCAGCAGTTCGAAAATCGCGAGCAGCGTCACACACAACTCGAACGCCGCGGCAATCTGCACACCGACGATATTCAGCGCCATAAAGATGAGATACGCGCCCATCGCCGCGTGTTTCGGTTCGAGACCCGGAAACTGCACGTGCAGGTACGCACCGATCGCGAGCGCAATGGCCGGCGGTGCAAACACGAATTCGACAAGCGTTGCCGCGCCGGCCAGATAACCGCCGGTTGGGCCGAACGCGTGGCGGGCGTAGGCGAACGGGCCGCCCGCGTGCGGAATCGAGGTGGTGAGTTCCGTGAAACTGAAAATGAATGTCGTATACATCGCGGCAATGAAGATCGCCGTGATGACGAAGCCGAGCGTGCCGGCGCTCGCCCACCCATAGCTCCAGCCGAAATACTCGCCGGAAATGACGAGACCGACCGCGATGCCCCACAGTTGCCACGTGCCGAGCGTCTGCTTCAACTCGTGATGCGTGACTTTGCCGACGTGCTGATTCTTGGACTCTGATTTCATCGGGAGCTCCCTGATGGTGCCGCCGGCTCGACGCCGCAAGGCTTTGCGGTGCATTGGGCGGACAGGCTTCAGCCGATAGTAGTGAGCCATTATTCGAAGTGTTATCGAAATTCGGCAAAGTTCTGGCGGCGTAGTGTCAGTGGGTGCTTAATTGCACGTCGCGTCAACGGTGAAGTTCGCAGGATTTGGTAAATGGGGACGTGGTACTTTCGTTCGCATCCGTTCGACAATTTTTGTGCTCATTTTGTGTTCAGCAGCCATGACCGAATCAGGTAATCGAGCTCGCTATGAAACCCGGCTCGGCCGCGTGCTCGACCATATTTACGATCATCTCGACGAGCCGCTCGACATCGGTCGTCTGGCGGAAATTGCCTGTCTGTCGCCGTACCACTGGCACCGGATTTATCAGGCGATGTATGGCGAGACGGTGGCCACCACGGTGCGGCGTTTACGGCTGCATCGCGCGGCCGGCTATCTGGCGAACGGTTCCATGCCGATTGCGGAAATTGCCGAGCGCTCCGGCTACAGCAGTCTGCAATCTTTTTCCCGCACTTTTCGCGCGGCGTTCGGCATGCCGCCTGCGCAGTATCGCAAGCAAGGCACCCATAGCCGGTTTCGGCCGGCGCTATCAGGAGACGATCAAATGACGATGCGTGAAGTGGTGATTCGTCACGTGGAGCCGATGGCGGTTTTGTCGGTGGATCACGTTGGACCGTATATGCAGATCGGCAAGGCGTTCGACGCGCTGTTCGGCTGGCTCGCAAAACACAATTTACTCGCGGCTGAGATGCGCATGATCGGCATTTACTACGACGACCCTGGCGTTGTTGCGGAGAGTGAGTTGCGGTCGAAGGCTGGGGTGTTGTTGCCGCATCCGGTTCAGGCGTCCGTGACGGTGAGTCCGCCGGTTTCCGTGGCGCATGTGAAGGGCGGTGAGTATGCGGTGTTGCGACATCAAGGACCGTATAGCGATATGCGTGCCGCATATGAGTGGTTGTACGGGACGTGGCTCGTGCAGTCCGTGCGAGAAGCGGCCGACGCGCCGGTGTTCGAGGAGTATCTGAATAGCCCGAAGGATACGGCTCCTGCGGATCTCATCACGGAGATCTGTTTACCGCTGGTTTGAGGGTTTGCCTGCTCGGTGCTCGCTTGTGCAGCGTGCTGCGCGGATGCTTCTCTGGTTTTTATAGTCTTTGTATATGTATACGTAGTAATAGTTAACAAGCCTCGTATCTTTCTGTGGATAACTTGAAACTTCGTTAACGGATCAACGCACTGCGGAATCGATAACCCTGCGGATGGTGCGCGGACAGGAACACGGAGCCAGGGAAAACTTTCGTGCGATCTGGCGACGTCGCGTTTTTATCAAGGTTCCACCCACAACGTGTTAGACGGCTTGTACAAAAGTTGTCCAGAGGGGGCTGTGGATAACTCGAGGGCGTGGCGTCGCGCAACCGCACCGCGTTGGTCCGGCGTGAACTGCGCTGCGCCCGTCCGTTCGACGACGCGACCGTCAGATTGTCGCCATCCGTCTATGGCGAAAAGTCGCTTCGTACTGCCAATGCGTTGACAAGCTCCGGGCGGCTCGCTTATTGTCGCCACGCGGGACGGCTGGTCAAGCACGCCTCTCAGTTGAAATCCACTCGGCAAGTCACACTGTTTTCATTGCACTACTATCTGCGGACTTGCTTCGAACGGGCGCATCCGAATCCTTGGTTGATCGATGCATCTTGTATCGAAACTCGACCCGACTTGTTGCAATTGAAAATGTCGAAAGCTCCGGATCGAACTTATAATCCATTAGCCATCCGCCCGGAGATTGAACGCATGCATTTGCCATTGCCAAAGTTCGTTAAGCTTACAGTTGTCCCGCTGACGGTATTCGCATTTTCTTTCCCGGCATGCAGCCAGACTGGCCAATCTCCTGAAGTCACAGCACTCGTCAAAAAATCGCTCGCGGATATGATTTTCGTGAAGGGCGGGACCTTCACGATGGGAGATTTCGGTCCGCAAGTGACACCGGAAAAACTTCCATTTACGTCGCAGCAGGAAAACAAACCTGCTCATTCGGTGACGCTGGATAGTTTTTCGATCAGCAAGTACAAGGTCACGTACGCAGACCTCGATATCTATACCGCTGCGACGGGCAAATCATCGTGGCCGCAAGACAAAGCGGATCGGCAATACAGGGCCGCCGACCACCCGGCCGGCGTTCCGTGGCAGATGGCCAAAGATTATTGCGAGTGGCTTGGCAAGCAAAGCGGCGCGCCGGTCGATCTGCCTACTGAAGCGCAATGGGAATATGCCGCCCGTTCGGGTGGCAAGCCGGTCATTTTCGGAACGAACAACGGCAAGTACGAAGCGGATCACAACCTGCCATCCGCCGATACGGTCGAGCAGAAGTACACGCCTGATACCGCCGTTTCACAATATGTTTATCCCGTCGGCAAATATCCGCCGAACGCCTTGGGTCTTTACGACATCGGTGTCGACGGTCGAGACTGGGTCAACGACTGGTTCGCCCCGGACTACTATGAACACTCACCGGCGAAGAATCCCACGGGACCGGCGAGCGGGACCATGAAAGTGATTCGTGGCGCGGAAGGCGACAACTCCGAAACCGCCATGACGGTTTATCGCTATAAGGCGCCGCCTGCCGGTTACGTCATCAAAACCAAGGACGGGCGCACGTTAGGACCCACGGCTGTCACGCTGACCTTCCGCTGCGCGGTGCAAAAGACCAGCCCTCTGTGAATTTCGCGGCGCGCCGTCAGACCACCCGCACGTCCGGCATGTTGTCGTAAAACGGGTGTCTGCCCACGGCAGCCTGGAACTGGTAATCGGTCGAGTCGACCTGCGCGACGGCATAGCCAGGCGTGGGGTCGACTTTCAGCATCGCTTGCAGGCTGTCGTAGTAATCGTCAATTTCTTTCCCGTCTCCCGCAGGAGCGCTCGTCAGCGACATCTCGAGAAATTCCTTCAGCTGTTGTCGCCGCACAGTAACGTCGCCGGTGCGCCCCTGCGGATGGATGTGCTGGACGACGTTGTTCAGATCGTGTTTGGTGTGCGACCACTTGAGGATCTGCTTCACAGCATCCTTGCGATTCCCGTACCACCGACCGTACTTGTGATTAGCCATGTCGATGCCATCCGTCGCGTACCAATGGCGAGTCAACTGATAGATCATGATGCCCTTCGCTTCGGGCGTCGCATACTGGAGCATCCATGGATTGCTGAGCACGCGGTTCATCAATTGCACGCGGGCGGCCTCTTTCTCGTATTCCTCGATGAGGTCCGTGAAAAGCCTGTTTATTTCATCGACTTCCTGACCGACGGTCGAGGCCAGATCCTGAATGCCTTGAATGACCATCACCTGAATATGTGAGAAGGCGTTAAAGGCGGTCGTTTCGACGAACTTCAACTTTTGGAAGTTCGCGTGATAAAGCTGGTAGAAGAACCATTTGACGAATTCAGCAATGCGCAGCGCGTCGACCGACACCTCGATGTCGCCTTTCGCTCCAACGCCCAGGCATAGTCCGGCCTTCGCCTTGATTCTGAAACGGCCCGCCGCGTAGCTCACGTCGAGCATGCAGGTAAGCCCGGCGCCCGCCATTGCGGTGATGGTATCGCCGACCTTGGCGAATGGTTTGTACTTCCCACTCGGCCCTTGCTTCGCTGGCTCCATCCACTCGAGCGCGCCTTCGAGCGACAGATCCGCGCGCGCACCGGCGAATACGTCGAGGTCGGCATTCGCGCTTGGATCGACTGGCTTGCCACCTACCTTGATTTCGCGTTGCTTCGTAGTGGGGTTGTCGACCGCTGCGCCGTACAGACCCAGGTCCTTGCGCTTTTCGTCGCGATAGTCGACGACGACGCCCAACTGCGCGACCATACTTGCGCCCACCATCCCCGACAAGCCGAGTTCACACTTGAATCGAACCGCACCAAGCGGATAAGTCTTGCCGTCATCGCCGTCCAGACTCCACATCCAGCCGGCGATGTCCGGATAGTAGAACGCGCCGGAAACCTTGCCTTCGGCGATAGCGAATTCGGCCTGCGCCGACGCCTTGATGGCCACGCGGCCCTTTTGCGGTTGCCACTCCGTGTCCAATCCCGCGCCAGCCAGATATCGCATCAACTGCGCTTTGGCCTCGATGCTGACGTTGTTGCCGAATGCGGTCTGCTTGGGTTTCTCCGTCTCTTTCTTCTCGCCCTCACCACGTTCCGCCGGTTCTTCCGCGCCAGCGCTGTAACTGAGATCCTTGTTCCACTCTTCCGCCCAAGCGAAAAGCGTCCCCGTCACATGCTTCTCGACGATCTCCGAGGACACTTTGGTCTTTTCGTACAACTGCGACTTGATCTTGCTCTCGCGATTAATGAGCACGCCTTCTTTCAGCTTATCGACGTCGATCTTGTACTTGCCGTTCGCATTTTTCTTGATGAAGCTTTTCGCACCGGTTTCTTTTTCTTCCTTGCGGCCCTTCATGTCTTCGAAAGCAGCGGGCCCGAATTTATGCCAGCCCGCCTTGATCTTGTTCGAGCGTACGTAGTGGAGTTTGTACTTGGCAAACTTGACGGATTTTTTTCCATCGCCGTCGATATGAATCGGGATCAACTCGACCATCGTGAGGTCTTTGCTATCCAGCTTGCTGAGCGGCTCCAGTTCCTTTTTTAACGCCTTGTGCGCGGTCTCGCGTTCCTTGAGGGCATCGTCGACGGCGGCCTTGTGCGCCTCACCGGCGCGCGGATCGGACATATGGTTCTGTACGTCCTCGGCATAGGCCTTCAGCACCACGTCGAGCTTCTCATTCGCCTTGTGAAATTTGTCGACGCGGTCATGCAGCAGATTGCATTCGCTTTGCAGACCGCTGACGTCCTCCGCCGGCACGAGAATGAATTCTCCCGTCTCGGGCCGGAAGTAGAGCATAGGCGCCGGATCGTGCGGCACGTGCACGAGACTGTCGGGTGTCGTGTTAGTGGTGCCGTTGCCGTCTGGCGCGTGACTTGTGCTCGGAGCGTTCATGGATGTCAGTCTGCTTGAATGGGCGAAAGAATCAGCGCGTCTAAAGGAGGTGCGCGCACTCGTCGGCCGGAATCAGGTATCGAGGAAAACTTTCAGGGCACTCGGCGTGCTCGTCATGATGCGCGAGGTGAGACCCTGTTCATCGGTCATGCCCTGGAACACCTTGCCTTCCGCAGTCTCGACGCGGTAGCGCACGTAGGGAGCGGCCTCGCCTGTGTGCTTGTCGTGAATCTTGAACTGCTCGTTGTACGGGCCTTCGCCGGAGGGGAGCGCGGGCGGCTTGCTCGACAGGCTCGTGGGCCCGGCGAAGGAATGGCTGCTGCCTTTGATATCGATTTTTCCCGGCGCGTGGATTTCGATGTTTCCGTCTTTCAGGCGGATGTACGCGCCGCCACTCGTCAACAGGATGTCCTGCTTGGCAACGACCTCGATTTTTTCCGTCGCCGATAGCAGCTTCAGGCTCTTTTGCGCGGTGATTTCGATGTTGTCGGACTGGGCCTGGATTTCGACTTTGCCCTTCGCCGCGAACAGCTTCATGCCCGCGTTCTGAACGAACAGACTGATTTTTTCGCTGACGCTTGCCAGCAGTGATTTGCCGGTTGCGATGTGTGTGCTCTGACCACTGACCAGATTGACGTGCTCGTTTGCCGCTATATGAACCGACGTCTGCGTTGACATCGCGATGCCTGCAGGCGTTGCGAACAGCATGATCGGTTCCTTGAATGCGTTCGCGCTGCCGGTGCCGCCACCGGCTGTATTGCCTCCGCTGCCTGTCGCCCCCGAGACGCTGTTCTGCGTGGCGTCGGTGAAGGACTTCAGCGAGTCGTAGCCATCTTTCAGGCTCTCGGCCTGATGCGTTTCGCTCGCCTGGCTGAGCGACTCGATCACGCTTTCCGAATTGACCAGCTGGCTGCCCGCTTCGCGTGTATCGAGCGGCTGGCTCGCTGCGCCGGTTGTCGGATGCGTCGAGACGTACATGCCTTGTGCAGCTCGCACTGCACCGTATGCGTCCGACTTCAAGTCGAAACCGCTGCCCAGATAGGCGCCGCGCGCGTTGCCGGTTTGCGCGATCAGATAGCCGAGATGCAGTTGCGAGTTAGCGCTGCTGCTGTACATCTGCACGCGGTTCTGGCCGGTGGCATCGTCCATCACCATCTGGTTGTAGCCGCTGCCCTGGTATTCCTTGGACTTGTAGCCGGAGAGAATACCGTTCGAATGCCAGTCCGGCGTTTTCGCGCCGTTGTAGACGCGACCGGTGACAATCGGTCGATCGCAGTCGCCGTCGAGGAACGAAATGATCACTTCCTCGCCGATGCGCGGGACGTGCACTCCACCGTGCCCTCCGCCGGCATTCGATTGGGAAACACGTACCCAGCAGGAGGCGTTTTCGTCGCCGGGATTCAGCCGGTCCCAGTGCATCTGGACTTTGACGCGGTTCAGGGAGTCGGTGAAAACCTCTTCGTTTTGCGGTCCCACCACGGTCGCCGTCTGCATGTGCATTTTCGGCTTGTGATGTTCGAGCGGACTGCGGAACGGGATGGCCTTGCGTTGGGCTTCAACCGTTGCCATGAAGAAGCCTTCGCTGCCGTCCGTCGCTTTGACGATCAGCGCTGGATCGCTCGCATGCTGCGCACGAACCGTAGAGATCGTTTGCTTCAGGCTATGTGGGAAATCCGTCGTGCCGCTCGGGACCGGCAGGTTGTTCTCCACGATCCAGTCGACGGCGATCACTGCAAACTGCCGATCCTGCTGGCTACCCGTACTGTGCTCCGGATGGTCCTGCAGTTCGAACCAGCGGCCGGCGTCGACACGACGCACCGCACCCACGCCGTGGAAACGCTTCGCGCGCGATTCCCACTCTTCCATTCTCACTTTCGAGAGCTGATCACCACGGTCCTGCTTGCCGTACGTGTAGGCGCCTGTGTATTCGTACACTTCGGCCTGCTGCGGCAGGTCACCTTGGGTACCCAGCGTCGGGATCGTGGTGCCTTTCGGATTCGCGGCTGGGGACGGCGCCTTGTAGTCGAAGGTGCGGGTGATCAGCGACGTGCTCTGCAACGTGCGGGTGCCGCTCCATTGCACGAAGGCATCCGTTTCACTGTTGGTGCCCGAGCGGTAGAAATCCACCGTTTGTGGCGAAAGCGGTTGCAGGGTAGCGATATCGTCGGTAACGACCAGGGTGTGTGATTTACCATCGGTAGCCTGTTCGAAATAGCCGAACAGGCCTTCCGTTTCCATCAGCCTTTGACAGAAATTCCAGTCATCCTCGAATTGCACGCAGAATGAACGCTGCGGCAATGGGTTTCTCAAGCTGAAGCGGAAAGCACCCTGCGCCTGCGGATGCATATTGAATACATCGGTGAGAATTTTATCGACGGTTTTATCCTGCCAGATGCGTGCATCTTTTCTGAAGCGCAGAAAATGCATCCATGAGACAAAGCCGATCTGATAGCTGGTAATCGCGCTGTCGGAGCCTAAACGACGGGCGGTATGGACATAACCATGGTGCGGGGCGTACGACTGGTCGGTTTGCTGGATCCACAGCGTGACAGGCCGGGCGATCAGCTTCTTGAGTTCGATATTGTCGGTAGTTGAAACCGTATCCAGCGTGAATTCGTAATTACGGCCGATACGGGAATAGCCCACCAGCCTCTGTGGCAGAAGGACGTTCGCGCCCAGTGGTGTATCGAGTTTAAGCAGACGGTCACTCTGCAACAACCCGCCTTTAATTGCCGCGATAATGTCCTGCGCGCCCATACCGCCTCTTTTTATGCAATTCGCGCCCCCGCGCTATCGCGCGATAATACAAAAGATCAGACGTTTACCGCAATCGATTCAATGGAAACAAATGTTAAATCGGAATTTGTTCCGCGCCAATTCGATGCGCGCACGAATTCGGTAAAAATAGCGTGCATGCCCGTGAATGCCCCGGCAGCGATATTCTTTCGCTCCTTTTTACTGAACCTCGTTGCGGATTAGGTTGATCACGGATACACCGGTGATTCGCTAGGCATCGACGGACATCATCTGCTGCGACGACACCAGTCGCGGCGGCGGATGGCAACCGCATATACAGAGATCGTCGCTCAAGGCTGCATGCCTTCCATCCGGTGCGGTCATGATCTGGCGCGGTCCATCGCACTGTATCTTCCCCGTTGTATTGCAAGCGGGACATGCAACCGGATCTCCTTCGTGGGCGACGTCTTCGTCGCTCAATTGAATGGAGGTGGGAACGGCTTGAACAACGCCATTGGCGGTCGTCTTGTCGCCGTTCAGAATCAGATATCGTTTCATGTTATCTCTGGGAGCTGGAGTTTGTGCGAGCTCAGCCGAGTTTTCGGCCTGTCATGTAATCCGCTTACTCTCTGCCTGTGTATGCGACGCTTGTCGTCACACCCATCGAGCGTAGGTCGGCGTGCACCGTAAGCGTCCCCCAGCTAAAGACAAAGGTATCCGCGCCTGTCGTGGACGATACACAAGGCGATTGTGCTTCTGTGGCGATTATTTTCGACAGCGTCTTCTTCTCCTTGACGAGATCTTCCTCGGTCGCCGACCAGTCGAGCTTTTTGGCCACACCATCGGTCCAGACGAAGTCGAGCATTGCGAGCTTTTTGTCGCAAAAGCGAGCCGTCACGCCGAACGTCTTGCCCCAAACTTTCACGCTCTTGATGCCGTAGTTTTCCCACTCGCCGTACTTCGCCAGTTCCGTTGCTCCTGTCAAAGGCGATTCGTCAGGCGACGGCCTACCCCGAAACAGGTTCGTTGACGCATCGATAGCCAGCGTGCCAGTGGAAAAATCGAACGTAGCCATCTTTCATTAACTCCCAAACTTCAAAACATTGCCGCCGACGAGGCTGCCCTTGTCGGCGCTCGATACGAAATACTGAGTGCCTCCGCCTTTGCCCAGGTTGGGATTGGCGAGCGACTGTCCCTTCGCCACGCAAATGTCCTTGGTGACAACGAATGCCCTTAATTGGCTTCTCATCGGGCGGGCGTCGACTGTATTGCCTGCGTGCGAAATCTGCGTCATATCGTTGTACTCGCGCGCTGACCCGCCTGTGTTGAGAATCGTGCGAGCGTCGGAGAAATAATTACCAGGCAAAGCGGTCGCGATCTTGTCGGGCGGCGCATACGGGTACAACGTGTACAACACTGTACCGCGCTTCAAGACCGTGTTCGTGTAGGAGTCGACTCCGGGATAAGGGTCTTTGCCTTGCCAGCTTCGCGCCTGCGCAGCCGGGTCTTTGCCGGCACAGGGATCCTTCTGGCAGCAATCCTTGTTCGGTGTTTGCGCTTTCTTCTTGAGCCCCAACGGGTCGATCCAGCCCGTGGGATTCGGCGCGTACTGGTACACATTCCCGCCGGCCAGCAGTCCGATCGGATCTTTGGACGTAAAACGTCCGGTGCCCGGATCGTAGTATCGGTGACGGTTGTACGCGAGGCCGGTTTCGTCGTCGTAGTGTTGACCCTGGAAGCGAATTGGATTCCGCACAGCGCTGGCCGTCGCTTTCGACACGCGCGTGATTACATTGAGCGCCTCACCCCAAGCCTTGTATTTGGCTTCCCAGACGACTTCACCGAATTCATCGGTAAGCAGTTGCGGCGTGCCGAGCTGATCGCAGTGGTAGTAAAAGATGTGCGCGGGGGGCGGAAGAACGACAGGCTTCAGCAGCGGATCGTCTTCCGGCGCATAGCGATCGGTCTGCTTCCAATCGGGCGTAGCGATACCCGCGATCGCGCCGGAGACGAACTGCGCCAGCGGCACGAACGACCCCGCTTCATATACATAATGCGTGCTGCCTTCATCGGTGCTTTCGTACGCCAGCGTATCGCCGTCCCAGCCGAACGTCGTGCGTTTGCCGTCGACCTCTTTACCGATACGGCGCCCGAACGCGTCGTAGAAATAACGCGCCTCGTGATGGCGCGCCGGCTCAGCAACACTGGCCGCCGTCATCCGGTTGAATTCGTCCCACTCGTAGCGCTGCTCGGCGCCCGCCGAGCGTTTGGAAATCAGGTTGCCGCGGGCATCGTAGGTAAAGTGTGTGCCGGCGTAGTCCTTCAAAAGATTGCCCAGCACTCTCGGTGTCTGCGCCGGCAAGGTACTCGATTGCAGACCGCCGCTAGTGCGTGCCTGGGCCGGACTGCCCGGATCGACAATATTGCTCGCCGGATCGAATGCGAAACGTTCGGTCGCAAAAGGGCTCATTGCTTCGACCAGCCGTCCGACGGGATCGTACTGATAACGCGTCACGCCGTCCCGGCTGTCGTCGATCTCTTTCAGTTGCCCCACGGCATCGTACCGATACCGCCGTGCCACGATCGCAGCGGGTGCGCCGGTGCGTTTGAGCGCCTGGGACTCCATCCGTCCGACCGGGTCATAGCGCGTGTTCTGCGCAATCCGGTTCGACAGCGTGCGTTGTGTTTCACGATGCAGGTCGTCGCGCTCGAACTGAATCAATTCCTGTCCGTCGAGCTGCATGCCGTGCACGTGGCCCGTGCCATACACCAGCCAGTCGACGGCATGACCATCGGGCCGCACGGTTTTGATGCGCGTGCCGATCTCATCGTACTCATGCCGCCACACATAGCTGCGGCGCTCGCCGAATAACGCTTGCGTGTGATGTTCGCGTACCAGATTGCCGACTGGATCGAAGAAGTGCTGCACCCGGCTGACGGCGTTTTGTGCATCGATGAGACGGCCAGTTCCGTCGTACATGAAACGCTCGTCGCCCGCGCCGGCGACGCGCCGCGCGAGGCGTCCACCGCTGTCGTATTCGAGCTGAGTCTTTTGTCCCGCTTCATCGACGGTTTGTAACTGGCCAGTCGCCGCGTCGTAGCCGTACCGGGTCGTCATCCCGTCGAAGCCGATTTCCTCGAGGAGGCGCCCAACCGGATCGTAGTGAAACTGGTAAGTCGCGTGGTTCGAATCGGTGAGTGCGCTCAGCCGTCCGGCGCGGTCGTAGCGATAGCTCAGCAGTTCGCCCGTTGCATCACGACGATGCGCGATTCGCCCGGCGGCATCGTATCCATAGCGGGTGACCTGGTTCAGCGGATCCGTATGCACGAGGAGCCGGCCTTCGGCGTCGTACTCCAGCTTCTCGATTCCCGCGGCAGATTGGACTTGAGCCAGTTGGCCGTTGCCGCCGTAGCGATAGGCGACACTCCGCCCGCCCGCGTCTTTGCTCCCGAGCAGGCGGCCTTCTCCATCGTAGGTCCACTGCGTCGTCTTGCCCGAACAATCGGTATAGCTGACAAGGCGGCCCGCGGCATCATAAGCGAGTGCCTTCGCGCCGCCCTTTGCGTCGACGATCTCGGTCGGCTGTCCCTGAGCGTTGTAGCTGTATTGCGTCTTGTGACCCAGTGGATCGATCTGCGTGGTGACATTGCCTGCATCGTCATACTCGCGGGCCCAGCGATACGCGTGCGGATCGATGATGACCGTCATCTGATCCTTGGCGTCGTACTCCATGCGTACCACGCTGCCATCCGGGTGCGCCTGTTCGACCAGGTTGCCGCGCTCGTCGTACGTAAAGCGCTCGACGCTGCCGTCCGGGTAAATATGCTGCGTCAGGTTGTGCTGGGCGTCGCGGTAGAACCACTCATCGAGGCCGTCCGCGTAAATGGTCCGATACGTGTAGCCGTCGATATCGAAGTAGTAGCGGGTGACGTTGCCGAGCCCGTCCGTCACGTCGACGAGACGGATATCCGGATGCCACGCGAGACGCGTGTCGAAGCTACCGTCGTCCGCGTATTCGCGCACGCACTTCGCCTTGGGTCCCGTGCCATCCCATTCGAGATTCATGCCACGACCAGTACGATCCGTGTATCGCGTGACGAGGTGATGTGTATAGGCGTACTCGCGACGATTGCCGTGGCGGTCGGTTGCCGCAATCAGGTCGCCATGCTGGTCGTAGGCGTAACGCACCAGCGTGCCGACTCGTTCGCCTTCCTGGTCGATCTCCACCGCTTCGCTCAGACGGCCGCTCGCGTCGTGCGAAAACACGACGATGCTTTGCGAGGTGATCAGCCGCGTGAGCCGATGCGCGTCGTCGTAATCCAGCGTGATTTGACTGCCGTTGCGGTCCTTCAGGAAAGCGAGCCGGAAAGCACCACCGCGTTTCTCGTACGCTTCGAGCAGTTCATGGCCGCGCGTGAGCGTGAGCCATTGATTATCGAGCTGCGCGAGCGTGAGATCTTCGGCGAGATCATCGTGCGTCTCACCCGCCTTGAGCAGCGGGTAGTCGAGACTGCGTCCGCTCGGATCGTGATAGACAAGCTTCGCCGCGTGGATATCGAAGCGCGTGGTGTAGGGCGTGATCCAGCGCGCGCCCAGATTGCTTTCGTCGTAGGCGGAGAGAAATGAACGGTACGTGCGTCGCCAGACCACCGGCATTGCGCCGGGCAAAACGAAGTCCTGGTGATCGAAGCGTTCGTCGCCGAGTGCATAGCCGATCGAGCCGCCGCTGCGTCCCAAGCCACAGCTCTTGCAGTCGCTCGCTCCCGGATGCTTGGCCTTCGCCTGCGTCGCGATCGTCTCCAGTTCGCCTTCGGTTTTCTTCAACTCGGCTTCAACCTTGCCGGCTGCCTTGATGCCGACGGTCTGTTTGTGTTTCTGCTTTTCCTTCCACTTCGCCACGGCCTGCATCAGCGCGTCGAGCATCCAGATCAGGCCGCCGACATCCGCGCTATTCAAGCCCTTGATCTTCTCCATCACCATCGGAATCGCATGGCGCGCTTCCGCGGCCATCTGCCTGAGCCGTTGGTTCGTGGACGGCGAGATTTCATTCGCTGCACGTGACGCAAGATTCGCCGCGTCCTTCACCAGCACCTTGGTGCCGTCTTTCAGATACGACCACAGGTTCTCGGCGACCTTACTCGCGTCATGGGCCGCAAAGCCGTCGCCGACTTGTGCGAGATGTTTGTCGGCCGCGCGATAGTTGCCCGACGTGTCGAAGAGCTTGCCCGATGCCGCGCCTTCGAAGACCTGCGCAAGACCTTCGAGCAGCTTCTTTGCATGATCCGCGCAATCGTCGAGCATCTGTGCGAGCTTCGCCTGCACTTCCTGAATGAATTTCTCGATATCGCCAGCGAACTTCGCGCTGATGTGCGCCACCAGCACCGAGATGATCGTATCGGCGATCATCTGCGCGCCGCCCTCCGCCACGGCCTTGGCGCTCTTCGCGAGTTCCTCGCGAGCGAGCTTCATCAGGGGCCGCGCGCCCATACGGAATTCGCCCATCACGGGCGGCAGCGGGATCACGCCGATGAGGTCGATACCCAGATTCAGATAATCGAAGAAGTCTTTCGACTCCGCTTCGATCAGCCGTTTGATATCCATCACGACATCGATCGCCGACAGAATGTTCGAAACGACCGGAATGTAATTGGCCAGTTGCTCGACGCGCTCCAGCGTGATGTAGCCGTCACTCACGCTCTTGAGCCACGCATCGAATTGCTCGAGCGCGGAGCCGACATCCTCCTTGGCGATGGTGACGAGCGGCGCGATGGCGACTTCAGTTCGGACAACGGCGGTAGTCTGGGCAGCGGCTTCGCTCATGCTGGATCAGGTCGGTTTAGTTGCTATGGGAAAAGAGTTTGTCGTAGGCGCATCCGAGCAGAATCCAGCCCGGGCTTTCCTGCTGATCGACAAGCAATCTGATTTCCTTCTCGCCGACCGGCTTGCGATAGTCGACGCCTCGCCAATGCGCGTTTTCGCGCAGTGAAATCGTGCCGGCTCCTTCGCTCATGCCGCCGATGCGTTCGGCCCATTGCCTGGCAACGTTGATTTCGTCGCCTTGGGCTGCGGGAATCGCGAGCAGCATTTGCCGCGGCGACACGAGCGACACCAGATTCGACGATGTACCCCAGGCCTCGATCGGTTTCTGCGTTTTCCAGGCGAGATCGACGGCCTTCTCGTGCGAGGGCTGACTTGCGAAACCCGGCACGGTGGCGTTGTCGACTCTGCCGATGAAGCGGTCGATCTGACGCGCGTCGAGCTTGCACTCGACGAAGCGGGCGATCGTCCGGAGGTCGGCTGTCGACTGGGCGTGCGCGCTTGTGGCAATCGCCACGCCGCACATCATCGCCATTGTCGTGTGAGGGAATTTCATCTTCGACTTACTTGACCTTGCAATCGGTCGCGGCCGGGAACGTGGTCGAGAATGCGCCCACACAATGAAGCGTGATCTTTTGGCCGACGCGCGAGCGGATCTTGTCGATGCTTTTTTTGTCCGCAAAGGTCACGCGTACCGCGGAGTCCGAGTCGTCGCCAAGCTTGCCGATGACGTCATCGGTCAGGCCGGAATCGAGGGACAGCAGCTTGCCGGTCAGAGCGAGCGGCTTATCGGTGAATTTCGTCGCGGCGTCGACGTCGCTGTCGTATTGCGACGCCATCACGGCGGCGGAAATCCTCAGTTCGGTTGCCCCGAAAGCCAGCGAGGTGACTGCAAAAGCGAATGCGAGAAAGGCCGTTTTCTTCATGATTGGACTGACCGTTGCGTGGTGTCGAATGACCGGCATCGCGTCAGACAATGCCGTTGATTGCCGGCAATGCGCTCCGTGCCGATTGCGCGATGCTGCTGATTTCCTTGGCCGTGCTTGCGGCCTGACTGGCTTGTGAGACCGCGGCGCTGGCGCCTGAAGGTAACGCCTTGGTGAGCGCGTTTTGGGCGTATCCGGTGGCCTGGCTTTTCGCCATCGACGTTAGGCCGCCGCTGCCTTGTGAGGCGATGTTGGCGAGGCTCGCGAGTTGCGACGCACCGCCGACGGCCGAGCCCACCGCGCCCTTCGCCGTACTGGCCAACACGCTCGCTGCAACGCCAGAGCTTCCGGCCGCGGCGGCTGCGCCCGACGTGCTGCTAGCCGCGGCAGGCAGGAACGAAGCCATCTGCGATGCGGCTGCGGCGTCGCCGGACGCGTTCAACGGCTCGGCTGGCCAGTTCATGCTCTTGAAGTAATTGGCCGGCTGCGAGGGATCGCGAGGATCGGCGCCGAATTGCACTTGCGCCACGCCTGGCGGCAAACCGCTGACCGTCATGCGACCGTTTGCATCCAGCGCGCCTTGACGCAGAACTCCGCCGTTAGCGTCCAGTACCGAAAACTGCCCGCCTTTGACCGGCTCGCCATTCGCGTATTGATGGAGCAACTCGAGCTGTCCCGGTTGATCGGGACGGGCCGACGGCAGTGGATAGCCCTGACTCGTCGGGCCGTTGAAGCTATGCTGCGCACCTTTGACATCGACCATGCCCGGCGCGTGAATATCGATGTTGCCGCCCGCGATACGGATGTACGCGCCGCCGCTCGTCAACAGGATCTCCTGATCGGCGGCTGCTTCGATTTTTTCGGTTGCCGAGAGCAACCTGAAGGTTTTCTGCGCGGTGAGTTCGACGTTGTCCGACTGTGACTGGATTTCGACTTTGCCCTTCGCCGCGAACAGCTTCATGCCCGCGTTCTGCACGAACAGGCTGATCTTTTCGCCGACGCTGGCGAGAAGCGATTTTCCCGTGGCGATGTGTGTGCTCTGCCCGCTGACCAGATTGACATGCTCTGTCGCGGTGCTGTGCGCCGACTTCTGCGTCGAGATTGCGATGCCCGCCGGCGTGGCGAACAGCATGATCGGCTCCTTGAAGGCGTTGGCGCTGCCTGTGCCGCCACCGGCTGTGTTGCCTCCGCTGCCTGTAGCGCCGGACACGCTGTTCTGCGTGGCATCCGTGAAAGACTTCAGTGCGTCGTGGCCTTCGTTCAGACTTTCGGCCTGGTGTGTCTCGCTCGCCCGTGAGAGCGCTTCGATCACGCTTTCGGAATTGGTCAGCTGGCTGTTGGCGTCGCGCACATCGAGCGGCTGGCTCGACGTGCCGTTGGCCGGATGCGTCGTGACGTAAAGACCTTGCGCCGCGCGAACTGCGCCATAGGCATCAGACTTGAGATCGAAACCGCTGCCGAGATACGCACCACGCGAGTTGCCGTTCTGGGCGATCAGATAACCGAGGTGCAGTTGCGCGTTGGTGCTCGAGCTGTAGAGCTGCATGCGGTTCTGACCGGTGGCATCGTCCATCACCATCTGGTTGTAGCCGCTGCCCTGATATTCCTTCGACTTGTGGCCGGAGAGAATACCGTTCGAATGCCAGTCCGGCGTTTTCGCGCCGTTGTAGACGCGACCGGTGACAATGGGCCGGTCGCAATCGCCGTCGAGGAAAGAAACGATCACTTCCTCGCCGATGCGCGGGACGTGAACACCGCCATAACTACCGCCAGCGTCCGACTGCGCGACGCGGATCCAGCACGACGCATTCTCGTCGCCCGGATTCAGGCGATCCCAATGCATCTGAACTTTGATGCGGTTCAGTTGATCGGTGTACACCTCTTCGTTCGCCGGACCGACCACGGTCGCGGTTTGCATGTGCATCTCGGGTTTTTCATGCTCGAACGGGCTGCGGAAAGGGATGGCCTTGCGTTGGGCGTCGACGGTGGCCATGAAGAAGCCTTCGCTGCCGTCCGTGGCTTTGACCACCAGCGTCGGATTGTTCGCGTGCTGCGCGCGGGCCGCGGCGATTTTTTGCTTCAGGCTATGCGGAAAGTCCGTCGCGCCGCTCGAGACGGGCAGGTTGTTCTCGATCACCCACTCGACCGCGATGACCGCGAACTGCCGCTCCTGTGCACTGCCCGCGCCGTGGTCCGGATGATTGGTGAGTTCGAACCAGCGGCCGGCATCGACACGGCGTACCGCGCCCACACCGCTGAAGCGCTTGGCGCGCGACTCCCATTCTTCCATCCGCACCTTCGAGAGCTGGTCGCCGCGGTTCTGTTTGGCGTAAGAATACGCGCCGGTGTACTCGTACACTTCGGCCTGCTGCGGCAGATCACCTTGTGTGCTCAAGGTCGGCGTCGCCGTGCCTTTCGGATTCGCGGCTGGGGACGGCGCCTTGTAGTCGAAGGTGCGGGTGATCAGCGACGTGCTCTGCAACGTGCGGGTGCCGCTCCATTGCACGAAGGCATCCGTTTCACTGTTGGTGCCCGAGCGGTAGAAATCCACCGTTTGTGGCGAAAGCGGTTGCAGGGTAGCGATATCGTCGGTAACGACCAGGGTGTGTGATTTACCATCGGTAGCCTGTTCGAAATAGCCGAACATGCCTTCCGTTTCCATCAGCCTTTGACAGAAATTCCAGTCATCCTCGAATTGCACGCAGAATGAACGCTGCGGCAATGGGTTTCTCAAGCTGAAGCGGAAAGCACCCTGCGCCTGCGGATGCATATTGAATACATCGGTGAGAATTTCATCGACGGTTTTATCCTGCCAGATGCGTGCATCTTTTCTGAAGCGCAGAAAATGCATCCATGAGACAAAGCCGATCTGATAGCTGGTAATCGCGCTGTCGGAGCCTAAACGACGGGCGGTATGGACATAACCATGGTGCGGGGCGTACGACTGGTCGGTTTGCTGGATCCACAGCGTGACGGGCTGGGCGATCAGCTTCTTGAGTTCGATATTGTCGGTGGTTGAAACCGTATCCAGCGTGAATTCGTAATTACGGCCGATACGGGAATGCCCTACCACCCTTTGCGGCAATAGGACGTCCGAACCCAGCGGCGTGTCGAGTTTCAGCAGGCGCTCGCTTTGCAACAATCCGCCTTTTATCGCCGCAATAATCTCCTGCGCACCCATACCGCCTCTTTTTATGCAATTTGCGCCCCCGCGCTACCGCGCGATAATACAAAAGATTACGAGGATTTCGCAATCGTATTATTAAAGGCAAATGTTAAATCGGAAATTGTTTCTGAGTGGGTCTTGATTTTGTTTTTGCCGGTAAAAATAACTTGTCGGCTCGTATTCGGCATTGAGGGTAGCTAATGTCAAAACAAATACCGAACGCATTTGCAGCCTGCCGATATAGCGAGTTCCGTGGGCAGAGTCTTTGTCCAGTAGTCGTCGGTCAGCGTTACAGCCTCCGCAGCGGCGAGGCGCGCCAGAAACTGGTCGGCTGACTTCAAATCTCGTAGCTCGGCGCGATCCTGCTCCATTCGTGACTCGGTGAAGAGGTGAAGCGAATCGTCCACCATCTAAGTGGTGTACACGGCCGAAGCTGAATGTTTCATACTCTGTAAAAACGCGGTATTGAAATTAGTGAAGCGTCCTCTTTGTTTAGACGTCAGCTTGGGGTCAACTGCCAACGCTTTCTCATCGAGAAAAAATTGTGACGTCGGGATGGTTCTTCAAACGAAACGATACGCCCACCTGGCGCGCCGAGTCTTTCCCGTTATCGGCAACGAACATGTCCGGCAGACATACGCCATCGTCTTTGGGAATTTCGTAGGCATTGCGCGCGGAAAGACCCTTTAGAACCGCTTTAGTACGTTGCTTCGCCACAGAAGGATCCGACGATGACTCGCGAAAGCTGATTGCCCGCCCATTCTCATAAATGTAGAACCCAGCCGCACAATGCCCGGCCCAGGCAAATGCGTCCGGCCGTCCCGCCGGTATCACCTGCGGATTCAACCGGCCGTTCTCATCGGTCGACGCTGAGCTCGAAACCACCCGCGTTTTAATCCATCCAGGATCGAACCGAAGTCAGCATGCGACATGGATCCGGTTATCCGGAAAGTACCGTTATAAATAAAAACGGAGTGCATTGCCGGCTGACCGTCGGAAAACCGAATTGGATTTTCTTGCGGCTTGGAAAACGCGGTGGGAATGGTCAAAGCAACATCGACATCTCCAGGAATCGCCAATTCATAGCGGCCGACGCATTCCTGACGTGCTTCCGCCATGGCACGAGACGACACAGATTGCATCGCACACACCAACGACGCAAGTGCGACCAATTTCCAGCGACTTCCAAACTGTCTCGTCAGCTAGGTTCTCCACCCTTATCTGTGCACGCATCCTGGGATGCCGCGGGACGCGGACAGTCTGAACCATAAAAAAGACCCGTAAGTTTCTCAACTTACGGGTCCTGTGTTCTTGCGTCATGCATTTATCTCAGCAGAGGAGGGAGGTCCTCAAACATCAATATTCCCCGCCCTCAACGCATTCGACTCAATGAAAGCTCTCCGCGGCTCCACATCATCCCCCATGAGCGTAGTGAAAATGCCATCAGCCGCAATAGCATCCTCAATCTGCACCCGAAGAAGACGACGCACAGTCGGATCCATCGTAGTCTCCCAAAGCTGCCCAGGATTCATCTCGCCGAGGCCTTTATAGCGCTGCTTCGAGATATTGCGCTCAGCATCAGCCAGCAACCACTTCATCGCACTCTTGAAGTCAGTAACAGCCATACTCCGCTCACCACGCTTAATGACAGCACCAACCCCAATCAACCCCTTAAACGTATTAGCGGTATTGATCAACTGCTGGTAATCAGCGGTGAGTTGAAAATCCTGATCCAACACAGAAATCTTCTGATTCCCGTGATGCGTCCTCGCAACGCGCAACGAGCGCAGTTCACGCACCGGGTCATACATCGTCGTAACCTTAACCTCAGGCTTCAACGGATCATCCCTTAGCTTCGCTTCCAGAGCCTTAGCCGATGCATCAGCCGCTTCCTCGCTGGACAGATCGATCGCGATCCCATCCATCACAGCCTCAAGGGCCCCAGCGTCATACAACCGGCTCAGACGATTCACCACAGCCTGAGCCAGCAAATAAGCCCGAGCCAACTCACCCAACGCATCCCCAGTAATCGGCGTAGCCCCTTCAGAAGCCAACAACTCCGATCCCTGCAAAGCCAGCTTCAGAATGTGAGCATTAACCTCAGCCTCATCCTTCAGATACCGTTCGTCCTTACCCGCCTTGATCTTGAACAGCGGCGGCTGCGCGATATAGATATACCCACGCTCGATCATCTCCGGCATCTGCCGATAGAAGAACGTCAACAACAGCGTCCGAATGTGCGCACCGTCCACGTCAGCATCGGTCATGATGATGATGCGGTGATAACGCAGCTTATCGAGGTTGTAGTCTTCCTTACCAATCCCGCAACCAAGAGCAGTAATCAAAGTAACAATCTGCTCCGAAGAAAGCAGCTTGTCATACCGTGCTTTCTCCACATTAAGCACCTTGCCGCGCAGCGGCAGAATAGCCTGAAACTTCCGATCCCGACCCTGCTTCGCCGACCCGCCTGCCGAGTCACCCTCGACGATATAAATCTCAGACTTGGCCGGATCCTTCTCCTGACAATCCGCCAGCTTCCCAGGCAACCCAACACCGTCGAGCACACCCTTGCGACGCGTCATTTCCCGCGCCTTCCGAGCCGCATCCCGCGCGCGCGCCGCATCCACAATTTTGCCGCAAATAATCTTCGCGTCATTCGGCGTCTCAAGCAGAAACTCTTCGAGCGCCTTCGCGACCACATCCTCCACCGGCGCGCGCACTTCCGACGACACCAGCTTGTCCTTCGTCTGCGCGCTGAACTTCGGCTCCGGCACCTTCACCGACAGCACGCAAGATAACCCCTCACGCATATCGTCACCCGAAGTCTCAACCTTCGCCTTCTTAGCGACTTCGTGATCGTTGATGTACTTGTTCAACACGCGCGTCATCGCCGCACGCAACCCGGTCAAGTGCGTCCCACCATCACGCTGCGGAATGTTGTTCGTGAAGCACAGCACGTTTTCGTTGTAGCTGTCGTTCCACTGCATCGCCACTTCCACGCCCACGCCATCTTTCTCGCCGCTGATGTGGAAAATGTTCGGGTGCAGCACGGACTTGTTCTTGTTGATGTACTCGACAAAGCCCTTCACGCCGCCCACGAACGCGAAATCTTCTTCCTTGCCGGTGCGCTGGTCGGTCAGCTTGATTCGCACGCCGTTATTCAGGAACGACAGTTCGCGAATCCGCTTGGCCAGAATATCGTAGTGATATTCGATGTTGCCGAAAATCGTCTCGTCCGCGAGGAAGTGCACTTCAGTGCCGCGGTTTTCGGTGTCGCCGGTGACTTGAATCGGCGAAACAGCCACGCCGTCGATCTCTTCGATAATGCGGTTCTGCGGCACGCCACGGTGGAATTCCATGAAGTGCTTCTTGCCATCGCGGCGAATGGTCAAACGCAGCCACGCCGACAGCGCGTTCACGCACGACACGCCCACGCCGTGCAGGCCGCCGGACACCTTGTAGCTGTTCTGGTCGAACTTGCCGCCGGCGTGCAGCTCGGTCATCACAATTTCAGCGGCGCTGCGCTTCGGATCGTGCTTGTCGTCCATCTTCAGACCGGTCGGCACGCCGCGGCCGTTGTCGGTGATGGAAATGGAGTTGTCCGCGTGAATGATCACCTGGATGTCGTTGCAGTGCCCCGCCAACGCTTCGTCGATGGAGTTGTCCAGCACTTCGAATACGAGGTGATGCAGACCGGTCCCGTCCGATGTATCCCCGATGTACATCCCGGGCCGCTTACGCACCGCCTCCAGACCTTCGAGGATCTGAATCGAGGATGCGCCGTAGCTGTTGTCGGGTTGCGAATTGTTCGTTTCAGTCATGGATTTTTTCCGGTTCTGCGTTGCTGCAAGGTTGCTGCTCGGGACTTTTCAAAACACCATAAAAACGCCAAAGGGGCGCTGCGCCCCTTGGTGTGTTCTTGGTTTCTGGACGCGTTAGATGCGCATCGGCATCACGACGTATTTGAATTCGTCGTTCTCGGGAATCGTGATCAACGCGCTGGAGCTGGCGTCACCCAGGCTCACTTGCAACGTGTCGACCTTCAGGTTCGCGAGCACGTCGAGCAGATACGTAACGTTGAACCCGATATCGACGCTGTCGCCGTCGTATGCGATTTCCAGTTCTTCCTGCGCCTCTTCCTGATCGGCGTTGGTCGACATGATCTTCAACTGGCCCGGCTCGATGATGCAGCGCACGCCCTTGAATTTGTCCGAGGTCAGAATCGCGGCGCGTTGCAGCGAGCGCTGCAGTTCTTCACGGCCGATCACGAACTGATTCTTGTGCGACTTCGGAATCACGCGCTGAAAGTCGGGGAATTTGCCTTCCACCAGCTTCGACACCAGTTCGACCTGGCCGAACGTGAACTTGACCTGCGTCTGCGCGATGTCGATCTTCAGCGTGTCGTCGATGTCTTCCAGCAAACGCTGGAGTTCCAGAATCGTCTTGCGCGGAATGATCACTTCCTGACGCTGGAACGAGCCTTCGATCTTCATGGACGAGAACGCCAGACGGTGGCCGTCCGTTGCGACCGCCATCAGCTGGTCGCCGTCCACCACCAGCAGCATGCCGTTCAGGTAGTAGCGGATGTCCTGCTGGGCCATCGAAAAATGGACCATGCCGAGCAACTGGCGGAACGTCTTTTGGGGAACCACGAGGTTCGCGCCGTAGTCTTTAGCTTGCGCGACCGTCGGGAATTCGTCCGCGGCGAGCGTTTGCAGCGCAAAGCGGCTCTTGCCGGATTGCACGGTCAGACGCTTGTCGTTCAGCGTGAGCGTGACCTGCCCGTCGGGCATGGCGCGCAGAATGTCGAGGAGCTTTCTTGCTGCCACCGTGGTCGCCACCGAATCGCCGCCCACGCCGAAATCGGCACGCGTGGTGATCTGCAACTCGAGGTCGGTCGACAGGAACGACACATCAGGGCCGTTCTTGGTAATCAGCAAATTGGCGAGGATCGGCAACGTATGGCGGCGTTCGACGATGCCGCTCACGGTTTGCAGCGGCCTGAGGAGGTTATCGCGTTCGGTCTTGACCAGTTGCATAGAGTTCCTTCGTTGATATAACGGCCTGCGCGCCTTGCCAGGTAAGCTTTTCCGCGCGCAGCCACGACTCCCCGCCGGCGCCACGCAGCGCCTGTCAAGGCGTGAAATCCGCCCGCGGCCGCCGGGCGGTTAAACCTGTATTGTGCCTGAAAACGGAACCGCCTCACTAAAATGGGGGCGAGTTTGGAAATAAACAGGTCGTTTTTTCCAGACAGACCGCTCAGCCCTTCAGCGTCTGCTCCAGTACGTGCAGTTCGTGGTTCAGTTGCGCGTCCTTGCTGCGCTCGTCGGCAATTTTGCGCACTGCGTGCAGCACGGTGGTGTGGTCGCGCCCGCCGAACAGCTCGCCAATCTCCGGCAAGCTCTTCTGGGTCAGCTCCTTCGCCAGATACATGGCGATCTGCCGCGGCCGCGCGATGTTCGCGGGACGCTTCTTCGAATACATGTCCGCGACCTTGATGCTGTAGAAGTCAGCCGTGGTCTTCTGGATGTTTTCCACCGAAATCTGCCGGTTCTGCACCGTCAGCAGGTCTTTCAGCGCTTCTTTCGTCACTTCGATCGTGATTTCGCGGCCGTGGAACTTCGAGTACGCGAGGATCTTGCGCAACGCGCCTTCGAGTTCACGCACGTTCGAACGCAAGTGCTTGGCGACGAAGAACGCGACGTCCTCATTCAGGCTCACGAACTCGGATTGCGCCTTGCGCATCAGAATCGCGACGCGCATCTCCAGCTCGGGCGGCTCGATCGCCACGGTCAGGCCAGAGTCGAAGCGCGAGATCAGGCGGTCATCGATACCCGAAATTTCCTTCGGATACGTGTCGCTGGTGATGATCACCTGCGCCTTGTTCGCAACCAGCGCCTCGAACGCGTAGAAGAATTCCTCTTGTGTGCGCGACTTGCCTGAGAAAAATTGAATATCGTCGATCAGCAGCAGGTCGAGCGAGTGGTAGTAGCGCTTGAAGTCATCGAACGCCTTGCGCTGGTACGCCTTCACCACATCGGACACATACTGTTCAGCGTGGATGTAGCGGATCCGCGCGCCGGCCTTGTCCATCAGCAGCTGGTTGCCGATTGCGTGGATCAGGTGGGTCTTGCCCAGACCCACGCCGCCATACAGGAACAGCGGGTTGTATGAGATGCCGGGGTTGTCGGCGACCTGAATCGCCGCGGCGCGCGCCAACTGGTTGGCCTTACCGGTCACGAAATTATCGAACGTCAGAACCGGGTTCAACTTGGAGCGCTCGTACATCGAGTCGTTTTCGCCACTGTTCGCGTTCGAACCCGCGCTTTGGCCCGGACGCCACGTGCGGCGGGCGGCCGCGGCTTCGTTCGCGTCGAGGCTGGGCAGATCGAGGTCGGCGGCATCTTCAGCCGCCGCGCGTGCGTTTGCGTTGTGTTCGGCTGCCGCGCGTGCGTTCGCGTTGAGGTTGGCCATCGCGCTGTTTGCGCCACCCGCGCGCGCAGCGTGCGCCGCTTGCACGGCGCCGACGGCCGCGTCCACCGCAGCGCCGTTGCCAGCGCTACCGCCCATCGAACCAGGTGCGGAAGCCGGGCGCGCCGGTGCCGGCGCGGCTGCCGCGGGGGCGCGCATGCCGGCTTTCGGGTCCAGCACGAATTGGACATCGACCGGGGCTTGCCAGAAATCGCGGGCCATATCCGCGATGCGGCCGGAGAACTGGCTCTTGACCCAGTCGAGCTTGAAACGGTTCGGCGCAGCGATGCTAAGCGTGTTCGCAGCGGCGTCGAAGGCGACCGGGGCCAACGGTTTGATCCACGTCACGTACTGCTGGGGCGTAAGCTCGCGCTCCAGCAATGCGGAACAGTGTTGCCAGAAATCGTTCATCGAGTTGCTGTCGTTATGGTGTGCACGGCGGTCGCCGCTGCCCCTGTCGCGCGCGCGCAACAAGGCCCTGAGCAGCCAGGCTAACCAGGCGCAATGGCTCCAGGCGCTTGTGCCACAAGGGTTTGCGGGACAAGCGAGCCGGAGCCGCGTGCAGGATTTTTGGGAAGTAAGGCGAGATTCTAACGCCAAAACGAACCCGCAAGGGAGTTATCCACAGGGACGGATCATCGGGCGAACTCCTCGCGGGCCGCGCTCCAACCAGGCTAAACTATTGACGGTCAACGAAAAACCGGTTTAAATAGCGGGTTCCGCGAAAACCAATTCTGTAAACGCCCGGCCATTGCCGCTTCAGCGATGATCGTGCGGTTAATTTTCGATCAGTCGATCAAGTGAGAGCAACATGAAACGTACTTACCAACCTTCCGTTACCCGTCGCAAGCGCACCCACGGCTTCCGCGTTCGCATGAAGACCGCAGGTGGCCGCAAGGTCATCAACGCACGTCGCGCGAAGGGCCGCAAGCGCCTCGCCATCTAAGGCAGGCGAGCGGATTGCGCGCTCCGTTTGTGCCAGGTAGCGACGCCCGCGGTGAAGCGGGAACGGCTGGGGCGCTGCAACAGGGTTCGGTTCCGTTGCGAGCGCAAGCCGCCTTCCCCAAAGCCGCAAGGCTACTGAAAACGGATGAATTTTCATCCGTTTTTCGTTTGCGCCCGTGGCGCCGCACTGCGCACTTCGTGGTGTACGGCCGGCCCACCGGCAACGAAGCTCGCTTAGGCCTCGTGATCGGCAAGAAGTATGCGCCGCGCGCGGCCACGCGTAATCTGGTACGTCGAATTGCGCGTGAGGCCTTCCGGCTGCGTCGCGCGGAATTCGGCGGTTGGGATGTGCTGCTGCGTTTGCACACGCGCTTCGACAAGAAGGCTTTGCCGAGCGCCTCGTCGCCGCCGTTAAAGGCGCTGTGCCGCAGCGAAATCGAGGCGCTGCTCGACAAGGCAGCGCGCGAAATTACCCGTCGTGAGGCGCCGCCCGCGGAAGCGCCCAAGACGGAATGACGCTCAAGTGACCGCCCGCTTTGCAGTTCAGGCCGCCCAAGCAGCTTTGGCAGCCGTGCTGCGCGGGCGTCGCCCGGTATTCCACGTTGCGCGGCGCCGTCCGGCCGCACTAGCCATGCAAACGGTACTCTTCGCTTTACTGCGTTTTTACAAAGTTGCCGTGAGCCCAATGCTCGGCAACCGGTGCCGTTTTTACCCTTCCTGCTCTGATTACGCGCGCGAAGCAATCCAGTATCATGGCGCCGCGCGCGGGACTTATCTCGCCGCCAGGCGTATTTGCCGCTGCCACCCGTTTTCCGCGGGCGGCATCGATCTCGTCCCGCCTCCCACTTCTGAAAAGCGCTGACGCGCCGTTCCATCGACACTGAGACAACGCATGGATATCAAACGCACCGTCCTATGGGTCATCTTTTTCATGTCAGCGGTCATGCTGTTCGACAACTGGCAACGCGACCACGGACGCCCGTCGATGTTCTTCCCGAGCGCCACGCCGACCAAGACCGTCGGTAGCGCCGCACCGGGAACCACGACGCCGGGAACCCAGCCCGCCGATCTGCCGGCAACGAACGCAGCCGCACCGGGCAACGCGCCGGCGGCGACGCAAGCGCAACTGATCAAGTTCAGCACCGACGTCTATAGCGGCGAGATCGACACCCGCGGCGGCACGCTGTCGAAGCTGTCGCTCGTGAAGCAAGGCGACGGCAAGCAGCCGGATCTCGTCATCACACTGTTCGACCGCACCGCGAACCACACGTATCTGGCGCGCACGGGCCTGCTCGGCGGCGATTTTCCGAACCACAACGACATCTACACGCCGTTGCCGAACCAGCAACACGACCTGACGGGCAACGAAAAATCGTTCCAGCTCAGCTTCGAGTCGCCGGTGAAGGGTGGCGTGAAGGTCATCAAGACCTATACGTTCACGCGTGGCAGCTATGTGATCGGCGTCGACACGAAGATCCAGAACGTCGGCACCACGCCGGTGAGCCCGTCGGTCTATATGGAACTGGTACGTGACGACCAGCCGGTGGAAACGCCGCGCTTCTCGCACACGTTCATCGGGCCGGCTGTGTACACCGACCAGCATCACTTCCAGAAGATGACGTTCGGCGACATCGACAAGAACAAGCAGGACTACGCGACTTCGGCCGATAACGGCTGGATCGCGATGGTCCAGCATTACTTCGCGTCGGCCTGGATTCCGCAGCAAGGGGCGAAGCGCGACATCTACGTCGAGAAGATCGATCCGACGCTGTATCGCGTCGGCGTGAAGGAGCCGGTGGCGACCATCGCTCCGGGCCAAACCGTCGACGTGTCCGCACGCCTGTTCGCCGGTCCGGAAGAAGAGCGGATGCTCGAAGGCATCGCGCCGGGTCTGGAACTGGTGAAGGACTATGGCTGGGTGACGATCATCGCGAAGCCGCTGTTCTGGCTGCTCGAGAAGATCCACAGCTATGTCGGCAACTGGGGCTGGTCGATCGTGCTCCTCACGCTGCTGATCAAGGCGGTGTTCTTCCCGCTGTCGGCTGCGAGCTACAAGTCGATGGCGCGCATGAAGGCGATCACGCCGCGCATGCAGGCGCTGCGCGAACGCTTCAAGGGCGATCCGCAGAAGATGAACTCGGCGCTGATGGAGCTGTATAAGACCGAGAAGGTCAATCCGTTCGGCGGCTGTCTGCCGGTCGTGATCCAGATTCCGGTGTTCATCTCGCTGTACTGGGTGCTGCTGTCGTCGGTGGAAATGCGCGGCGCGCCGTGGATTCTGTGGATTCACGATCTGTCGCAACAGGATCCGTTCTTCATCCTGCCGGTGCTGATGGCCGTCTCGATGTTCCTGCAGACCAAGCTGAACCCGACGCCGCCGGACCCGGTTCAAGCCAAGATGATGATGTTCATGCCGATCGCGTTCTCGGTCATGTTCTTCTTCTTCCCGGCCGGTCTGGTCCTGTACTACGTCGTGAACAACGTGCTGTCGATCGCCCAGCAGTACTACATCACGCGGATGATGGGTCAGGCGAAGGCCAAAGCGGCCTGATGATGTTTTGCCAGAGATGGGCGGCAACGCCCGCTCTCTTCAGGCTCTGATTCCAGCCAAAGCTGGCTGGTACAGCGGCAAAAGAAAAGCCGCCCGGTTCACACCGGGCGGCTTTTTTCATGCTCGCGGGTAAACGCTTCACGCGATGCCGCCGTTACTCTTCTTCCGCGTCTTCGCCGTAAAAACGCACGATCATCTCTTCGACCAGAAAGCGGTCTTTCGGCGTGAGCGACTCGATCTTGGAAGCAAGCTCGATCGTTTCAGCCGACGGCGGATATTTCTCGCCACGCGCCAGCGGCCTCGCGTTCACGCCCGGCGACGGTCCGTAGTGCAGCCAATGCTCCTTGACGTTCAGCCATTCGGCTAACGTACGCAACTTGTCGGGCTTGGGGATCGTCGTACCGGATAGCCACTTGTGAGCGGTTTGCGGCGTCACTTCGCGCTCGCCTCGGTAGCGCAGATTGAATTGCTCGGCGAGCTTGGTCCCGCCGCGAATCTTGAGCGGCTCCAGCAGGTCCTTCAACCGTTTGGCGAAGGCGGCTTTTTCTTTGTTGGTCGGCATGAGCCGGATTGTGCAATTCAACGTCCAACCAGTTGACAACCGGGCAAGTTTAGTTTTAGCGTATTTGAGATACTTTTAGCTTGTAGTGCGCTTTGGGTAAAGCGTCGGCGGATTTGTATTTTTTGGTGTTTTTTCCTTATCCGGTGCGCCTGTTCGCGATCTCACCGTCCTGCAGCGTCCTATTTATTCTGAAGAAGCGCAGTAGTAATCCTAGCTTGTTTGAGATAAATCCCAACTGCTTGGATAATGCAGCTTCCGCCATCAATCAGAACCTCGCGACACGGTCGCCGGATGCGCCCGCGTTACAATGCCTCGCGCCGCGCTGCCCGGCGCCGCCCTGCCCTCCTCTCCGTGTTTGCCACGCTTTTTATGCTCACCACCGATTCCGATCCTATCGTCGCCATTGCCACCGCGCCCGGCCGTGGAGGGATCGGTGTCGTGCGGATTTCGTTCGGCCGCGCGGGCGAGGCGGCCGCCCAGCCGCTGATGCAGACGCTCACCGGCCAGATACTCGCGCCGCGCCATGCGAGCTACGTCCCGTTTCTCGACGCCAGCGGCAATGCGCTCGATCGCGGCATCGCGCTGTACTTTCCGGCGCCGCATTCCTACACCGGCGAACACGTACTCGAACTGCAAGGCCACGGCGGTCCGGTGGTGCTGCAACTCGTGCTGCAGCGTTGCATCGATGCCGGCCGCGCGTTCGGTTTGCGGCTAGCCGAACCGGGCGAATTCACGCGCCGCGCGTTCCTCAACGACAAGCTGGATCTGGCGCAAGCCGAAGCGGTCGCCGATCTGATCGAGGCCAGCACCGAGGCCGCCGCGCGTTCGGCGGGCCGCTCGCTCGACGGCGCGTTCTCGCGCGACATTCACGCGCTGGTCGAAGACGTGATCACGCTGCGCATGCTGGTCGAAGCGACGCTCGACTTCCCCGAAGAAGAAATCGACTTCCTCGAAGCCGCCGACGCCCGCGGCAAGCTCACGCGCATACGCGAACGTCTCACGCACGTGCTGAGCGAGGCACGGCAAGGCGCGTTGTTGCGTGAAGGACTCTCGGTGGTGCTGGCCGGGCAGCCGAACGTCGGAAAGTCGTCGCTGCTGAACGCGCTGGCCGGCGCTGAGTTGGCCATCGTCACGCCGATCGCCGGCACGACGCGCGATAAGGTTGCGCAGACGATTCAGATAGAAGGCATTCCGCTGCACGTGATCGACACAGCCGGCCTGCGCGATACCGAGGACGAAGTCGAAAAGATCGGCATTGCGCGCACGTGGAGCGAAATCGAGCGCGCGGATGTGGTGCTGCATCTGCTCGATGCGCGCACCGGCATGACGGCTGAAGACGAGGCGATTGCCGGGCGTTTTCCGGGCGGTGTGCCGGTGGTGCGCGTTTTGAACAAGACGGACCTGACCGGCCTCGCGCCGACGACGCAGGCGCTCGACGCAGACCTCGATCTGAGCGAAGTGCGGCTGTCGGCGAAACAGGGCGATGGTGTTGCGCTGTTGCGCGACGAGTTGCTGCGCATCGCCGGCTGGCAAGCGGGCGCGGAAAGCGTGTATCTGGCGCGCGAGCGGCATCTGATTGCACTGCGCGCCGCCGAGGAGCATCTGGCGACTGCGGCAGCGCACGCCGATCAGAACTCGCAGGCGCTTGATTTGTTCGCTGAGGAACTGCGGCTCGCGCAGGATCAATTGAATTCGATTACTGGCGAATTTAGTTCGGATGACCTGCTCGGAGTGATTTTTAGCAGGTTCTGTATTGGGAAGTGAGCGGGATTGGGGAATTGGCTCTAAGGTCATATCCATAAAGGTTTTTGGGTAATTCAAAGCACGGGTTTGCGAGCAAAGAATCCCGCTGCGTTGACCCAAAATTCGCTAAATCTTTGGTACACATCCAACATGGGGTTTAAAATCGCCGCTATCCGCCAATCAGCGATCCGAGCATGCCCCGCTTAGCCGTCCCCCTCACCGAAGCCCAGATCCGCGCGCTCGAACCACGCGCCACCCGTTATTGCGTCGCTGACGGCAGCGGCCTCGTCATCGAAGTCATGACGACCGGCACCAAGGTCTGGCGCTTCCGCTACACGTTGAATGGCAAGCGTCAGCCGCTCGCCACGATCGGCGACTACCGGATGATCTCGCTGCGCGTCGCGCGGGCCAAAGCACAGAAATATGCGGAGATGGTCGCGCAAGGCATCTCGCCGGTCGCCACGGCGCGGCGCGACCGCGGCGCGGAAAGCAAAGCCGATGTCCTGCGCGAAGCCGCCGAGCTTTATCTCGCAACGGAAATGGCGGGCAAGTCGGAGGAATACCGGCGCACTACGCGTCGCGCGCTCGACAAGGATGTTCTACCCGCCATCGGGCACATGCCGATCAAAGCCGTCACCGCCGACGACATCGTCGCGATATGCGACAGAATCAAAAGCCGCGGTTCGCCGAAAATGGCGCTGCATACGCGCAATGTCGTCAAGCGTCTCTACGAGTATCTGATCGCCCGGCAACTCGCGGCCAGCAACCCGGCCGAGGTCGTGCCGGCGCGCTCCATCGCCACGTTCGACAGCCGCACCCGCGTGCTCTCGGGCGACGAGATCGGCACCATGTTTCGCTCGATCGACGCATCGAGCATTCGTCGGCCTCTGAAATTGGCGCTGCACTTGCTCGTGCTGACGATGGTTCGCAAATCGGACCTGGTCGAATCGACGTGGGCCGAATTCGATCTGGAGAAAGCGCTATGGACGATTCCCGCTGTGCGTGTGAAAAAAGACCGTGATCAGCGAGTGCCGCTTTCGCAGCAGGCGGTCTCCATGCTGCGCGAGCTTTACCAAGCGCGGGCCAGCCGAAAGTTCGTATTCCCGAGCGTCAGGGGCGACGATCGGCCGATCGCCAAAAGTACGCTGAATCAGGCAGTCAAGGCGCTCGGCCTCGACGTGGAGCATTTCGTCCTGCATGACTTCCGGCGCACGGCAACGGCGCACCTGCGCGAGATCGCGCAGCCTTCGAGCGAAATAGACCGGGGTGCGGCTGAGATGCCCGAGCGTATCAAGCAAGACGCGAGCGCGGAAAATGACGCGAATGAGCGTCGGGGCATGCAGCAATGGGCGGATTTTGTGGACGCGCAGATCGAAGGCGCACGTAGAGCGGCGACCAGCACGCCCTGAACGGGCCGCGTCGGGTGCCTAGCCCTTGAAACAAGAGACTATGATGGTACACAAAACCCATCACTCCAAACTCAACTAATTGTTCAAAATAGTAAATTCAATTTCTCACTAGGTTTCAAAGGTGAGGAATAACGGACGGATGAGCATCCGCCAAAATCGCATCACATGGTCCTTTTCTCCCGCGTTTCATCGCCTAAACTGTAGGGTGGACGCAACTCGATACGGAGGCTCCCATGTCTGAATCGTTGATCGCTTATCTGCTGGGGCCTGCTGTCATGCTGCTGGTCGGCGTCGCTATCTGGGCCGCGTCCCACTACCACCAGAAGACAAAGCCGCAAAGACTCGAGCGCTGGCTCGACACGCACTATGCGGAGTGGCTGCATCACAGGCACTGAGTCGCGCATTTGAAATGAAAAGGCCGTCGCGTAACACGACGGCCTTTTTGCCTGTGGCGCGCGCAAAGATGCGCGCGCTCCACGATTGATTACCAACCGGGCTGCGGTTGCGGATACCCGTATTGCTGCTGCGGCGGCGCACCGCACGCCACATAGGCACGTTGGTATTGGTCATAGCAGTATCCCGGCGGCGCTTGCGCATAGACCGGCGCGGGCTGATACGCCGGCTGCGCGTACACAGGCTGCTGGTAAGCCACCACCGGCGCTGGATTCAGCGCCGAGGTCACCACCGCCCCGAGCACGGCGCCGCCGATCAGCGCACCGACGACATCGCCGCCATTACCGTGCGCCGACGCTTGACCCGCCACGCTCAGACTTCCCACCATCACCAACGCCACTGCGATCTTTTTCATGTTTGACTCCCCGCCGTTCAGGCATGGAACAGATTGTGGCTGGCGCGCGCAGAAATAGATGCTGCAAGTGGTAACCGGACATTACCCATGTAACGCGGCACGCGGCGTTGCAGGGCAATGCGCGCGCGAGCGCTACCACTGGCACCTCCACGCAATCCAGCCTGATACCCGCTACCCCATTCCACCGATCAATGTAAAATCCGCCGCATAACCTGTCGGATAAATCCGGCAACTCGCCAAGCTCTCCGGCCCGTCGATCGCAGGATCGGACCACGTCGACAACACGGGTCGAGACAAGCGAAAAAAGTAAGGGGCGTGCGCGTGAAACAATGGACCATCCGGCAACGGATTCTGTGCAGCTTCGGGATCGTGCTGATCGTGATGCTGGCAATGGCAATCGTCACCTTCCAGCAGCTTGGCGGCATCGATCGCGACGCGAAGAGCCAGCAGCAGGACTCGATGCCCGGACTCTACTACGCGACCGCGATGCGCGCGGCCTGGTTCGAGAATTACAGCGTCACGCAACGCCTCATCTACGTCGACGCGGACGCCGATTCCGTCAAGCGCGACACCGCACGTTTGCAGGAAACCCAGCAAACGCTTCAGAAGCTTATCAGCGACTACGGCGTGACCATCGTCCGCGACGTCGATCGTGAGGTCTTCAACGATTTCCGCCAGCAACAGGCGCAGTACCTGCCGATCCAGGCTTCGGTGCTGGACAACCTGCCGGCATCGAAAGACAACGCCGAGCGCATCTTCAACGCGCAACTTACGCCGCTCTGGGAAACCGGCCGCCTCTCCGTGCGCAAGCTGGTCGACGACAACAAGAGCTATGCCGACCAGGCCGCTGAAAGCATCCGCAACTCGGTCGAGACGACCGGCATCGTGATGCTGGTGATGCTGCTGATCGCCGTCGTCGTCGCCGTGCTAGCCGGTTACTGGCTGTTGCGCGCCGTCACCACGCCGATGGCCAAAGTGCTGCAAGTCGTCGACGTGATGCGCACGGGCGACCTGACCCAGCGCCTGCAACTGAATCGCGCCGACGAAATCGGCGCGCTCGAAGCGGGCTTCAACCGTATGACCGATGAACTCACCGCGCTGGTCGGCCAGGCGCAAAAATCGGCGGTACAGGTGACGACATCGGTGACGGAAATCGCCGCGACCTCACGCGAGCAGCAAGCCACCGCGAACGAAACCGCCGCCACCACCACCGAGATCGGCGCGACCTCGCGTGAAATCTTCGCGACCTCGCGCGACCTGCTGCGCACCATGAACGAAGTCTCGGAAGTGGCCGGCCAGTCGGCGGCGCTCGCGGGCACCGGCCACGCCGGTCTCGCGCGCATGGAAGAGACCATGCGTCTCGTGATGGAAGCGGCCGGCTCGGTCAACGCGAAGCTCGCGATCCTCAACGAGAAGGCCAGCAATATCAACCAGGTCGTCGCCACCATCACCAAGGTCGCGGACCAGACCAACCTGCTCTCGCTGAACGCGGCGATCGAAGCGGAGAAAGCCGGCGAATACGGCCGCGGCTTCGCGGTCGTGGCCACCGAGATCCGCCGCCTCGCCGATCAGACCGCCGTGGCGACTTACGACATCGAACAGATGGTCAAGGAGATCCAGTCCGCCGTGGCCGCCGGCGTGATGGGCATGGACAAGTTCTCCGAAGAAGTGCGGCGCGGCATGCTCGACGTGCAAAACGTCGGCGGTCATCTCACGCAGATCATCCAGCAGGTGCAGCAACTCGCGCCGCGCTTCTCGATGGTCAACGAAGGCATGCAGACGCAAGCCACCGGCGCCGAGCAGATCACCCAGGCGCTGACGCAACTCTCGGAGGCCGCCCAGCAGACGGCGGAATCGCTGCGTCAGTCGACCCAGGCGATCGACGATCTGACGCACGTCGCCAACAGTCTGCGCACGGGCGTGTCGCGCTTCAAGGTGACGGCCTGACGCGCCACGGCGCGCTGATCGAAGCCGACACTCGCACGCCCTTCCACCGCCCACGCACACGTCGATGCTCTTCATCCTCTTCACGCTCGATAGCGAACGGTATGTGATCGACGCGACACAGGTGGAGCGTCTGATGCCGCTCACGCCGCAGTCGCCGCCGAAGACAATCCCCGGCGCGCCGTCGTGGGTGGCGGGCGTGCTCGATCATGAAGGCGCGCCGCTGCCGTTGATCGATCTGCCGGCGCTCGCGCTCGGCCGTCCCGCCGCGCAACTGATGTCGACGCGCATCGTGCTGGTGCGCTATCCGCTTGCCGGCACGACGCGCTTGCTCGCGCTGCTGCTCGAAGGCGCGACGCGCACCATTCGTCTGGACGTGTCGGCGTTTCAGGATGCCGGTCTCGACATGCCGCACGCGCGTTATCTCGGCCCGGTCGCGAGTGAAGCGGGTGGCCTCGTGCAGTGGATCCGCGTCGAACATCTGCTGCCCGACGACGTCAAAGCGCTCCTCTTTCCCGAGGCGCACGCATGAACGCGCATCACGACAACGCGCCGCTCTATCGACGCTTTGCGGAGCTGTTGCATCGGACCATCGGGCTCGATGCGGCATCGCTCGGTCATAGTGCGATCGAGCGCGCGGTCGACCAGCGCGTAGCGGCATGGTGTGCGGACGGTCACGCCGAAGCCACGGTCGCCGACTATTGGGAAGCCGCGCAATGTTCGCCTTCGATGGTGCAGGCGCTGATCGAAACGGTCGTCGTGCCGGAAACCTGGTTCTACCGCGACGCCGACGCGTTCAAGGCACTCGCGCGGCTCGCGCATGAGCGTCTCGCCGAGCGCGGTAACGCATTGCCGCTACGCGTCCTGAGCCTGCCCTGCTCGACCGGCGAGGAACCGTACACGATCGCGATGACGCTGCTCGACTCAGGCATCGACGCCGCGCAGTTGCGCATCGACGCAATGGATATCAGCGACCGTTCGCTCGCCGTCGCGCAACGCGCTGTCTACGGACGCAATTCGTTTCGAGGCAATGCGTTTCCGTTTCGCGACGCGCACTTCACGCGCACCGAAGACGGCTGGCGTCTCGCGTCGCGCGTCGTCGACGCAGTGCGTTTTTCGCGCGCCAATCTGATGCAGCTCGATGCATCGTCGCTCGGCGTCTACGACTTCGTGTTCTGCCGCAACGTGCTGATTTACTTCGACCGCGAGGCGCAGCAAAAAGCCTTGCAGGCGCTCAATAGCGTGCTCGCCGAAAACGGCACGCTGTTCGTCGGCCCCGCGGAAACCGGGCTGCTGATGCGTTACGGCATGCAGTCCGCGAAGATCCCACTGGCGTTCGCGTTTCATCGCGGCGCGCCCGAGGAAGCGCAGTTGAATAGCCGGCACACTGCGCCGCTCGCCACTGCTGCCGCGCTCGCGATGACGCGTTCACAGGTGCCGGCGCTTGCTCCGCCACACGTGTTTTCCGCGCAGCCTTTTGCGTGGCCCGATCCGGTCGCGCGCACGCCGTTCAATGGTGTGACGCCGTTCACGCCGCATTACAGCGTCGCGCCGTACATGCGCGAGACGTCGACGCCCGCTCCGCCGCCGGCACACCACCCACTGTCGCCGCCGGCCAGCGCGGCACGCGACACATTGAAGGCCGCGCACGCGCTAGCCGACGCCGGCCGTCTCGCGGAAGCCGCCACGGCGATCAACGCCTATCTGGAACACCACGCCCCGCACGCCGATGCGTTTTATCTGCTCGGCGTCCTGGCCGATGCCAACGGTGATGCGAACCTCGCACGCAGCCAGTATCGCAAGGCGCTGTATCTCGACCCTCAGCATGCGGAAGCGCTCGCGCATCTTGCCACCTTGCTGGAACTCGAAGGCGATCGCCACGGCGCACGCCTGTTGATGCAACGCGTGTCGCGCGCGCAAGGGGCGCAACGTGGCTGACGCGCAGACGGTGACCTTCGACGATTGCTGGAACCGCATCGGCGTGCGCGGCGATTCGTCGTGCGAGCGTCTTGTCGAGTACGTGCGCTGCCTGAATTGCCCGGTGTTCGAAACGGCTGCAGCCAAACTGCTGGAACGGCCGATTCCCTCGGTGGATCTCTCGCAGCACGACCTGCGCGCGCCGGTGCAATCGCAGCAGAATGTGCAAGGCGCGAGCGAATCGTTCCTCGTTTTTCGCATCGGCGACGAATGGCTGGCGCTGCCCACGCCGATCTTCAAACGCATCGTGCAGACGCGGCCGATTCATACGTTGCCGCATCGGCAGCATCGCGCGGTGCTGGGCGTGGTGAATGTGCAAGGCGAGTTGCTGGTGTGTCTGTCGCTCGCGCACCTGCTCGGTTTCGAAGCCGACGCCGCCGCACGCGACGATCGCGTGCGTCACGATCTGCCGCGTTTGCTGGTGGTCTCGCGCGCTGAAGAACACGCGGTGTTCCCGGTGGATCAGGTCGACGGCGTGCACCGGATTGCGACGGCCAGTTTTTGCTTGCCGCCCGCCACGCTTTCGCAAGCGGCGGCCGCGCATACGCGCGCAGTCGCGCCGTGGCGCGGCATGAGCGTCGGCCTGCTCGACGCCGACGCACTCTTCGATACCTTGAACCGGAGTCTCGGATGACGGACGATCCACGCCGCCCGTCGCTGATCGATCTGTTCCGCGAGGAGGCGCGGACCCAGGCGCGCGTGCTCAATGACGGCCTGCTCGCGCTCGATCGTGCACCGCGCGATGCCGGTGCGCTCGAGGCCTGCATGCGGGCCGCGCATTCGTTGAAGGGCGCGGCGCGTATCGTCGGCGTGCAGGTCGGCGTCGAACTCGCGCATGCCATGGAGGATTGCTTCGTCGCCGCGCAGGAAGGGCGTGCGTTGCTCGACGTCGCATGGATCGACGAGTTGCTGCGTGGGGTGGATATCGTCGCGCGCATCGGCAATGATGAAGACGAGTCGGCGCGTGACGCGGTCGGCACATGTGTCGCGTCGTTGCAGGCGCGTATGGCGGGCGTGGTGCCGCATAGCGTGGCGGTGCGGCGGGATGTGGCGCCGCCGGCAGCCGCGCCGCTTGAACCCGCGCGCAGCACTGCCGCCGAACCGCCAACAGCCTCAGTCGCCACGATACCTTCGGGCTCAAGTTCGGACGCAGACGCAGACCCGGACGCCGCATTCAATCTGCTAGCCGATGCGCTGCGCGCCGAAGAGACACCGGCCTCCACCGCGCCACCGCCCGCACCGGACAGTACGCCTGCCACGCCACCCTCGTCGAGCAGCGCTAAAGGCACAAGTACCACAACCACCGAACCCGGCCGCATGCTGCGCGTACGCGCCGACAACCTCGACCGCCTGCTGTCGCTATCCGGCGAATCGTTGGTCGAATCGCGCTGGCTAAAACCCTTCGCGCAGTCGATGCTGCGCGTCAAGCGAGTCCAACGCGACAGCACTCGCGCGCTGGATCAACTGCACGAAACGCTCGCCGACCTGAAGCTCGATCCGCGCGCGCAAGCCGCGCTTGAAGAAGTTCGCCGCCTCACCGCCGAATCGCAGCATCTGCTGGCCGAACGTCTCGCCGATCTGGAAAGCTTCGACCGTCGCTCGACCCATCTGTCGCAGCAACTCTACGACGCCGCCCTGCAATGCCGCATGCGCCCATTCGGCGACGGCACCGGCGGACTCGCGCGAATGGTGCGCGACGTCGCGCGTTCGCTCGGCAAGAAGGTACGCTGGCAGTTGGTCGGCGAATCGACTCAGGTGGACCGCGACATTCTCGATCTGCTCGAAGCGCCGCTCGGCCATATGCTGCGCAACGCGCTCGACCACGGCATCGAAACACCCGCCGTGCGCCTCGCCTGCGGCAAGCCGGAAGAAGGCACGCTCACGCTCGACGCGCGTCACACAGCCGGCGCGCTGCTCATCACCGTTTCCGACGACGGCGCGGGCATCGACCTCGACGCCTTGCGCGCGTCGATCGTCCGCAAGAAGCTCGCGAGCGACGAAACGGCCGCGCGTCTGTCCGAAGCCGAGCTGCTCGAATTCCTGTTCCTGCCGGGCTTCTCGCTACGCGATCAGGTGACGGAGGTCTCGGGCCGCGGCGTCGGACTCGACGCGGTGCACGACGTCGTCAAACGCGTGCGCGGCACGGTGCGAATCACGCACGAACCCGGCCTTGGCACGCGCGTGCAATTGCAGTTGCCGCTGACGCTCTCGGTGATCCGCAGTCTGTTGGTCGAAGTCGCGGGCGAACCATACGCGGTGCCGCTCGCGCACGTGAACCGCACGCTGCACGTGAGCCGCGCGGAGATCGAGTTGCTCGAAGGTCATCAGCACATCGCGTTTTCCGGCCGGCGCATCGGCGTGGTCACTGCGCATCAGATTCTCGACACCGCGCCGCCCGCGGATGAAAGCGGCACCGTCAGCATGATCGTGATCGGCGACGGCCCGCAAACCTACGGCGTGGTGGTCGACCGTTTTCTCGGCGAGCGGATGCTGGTGGTGCAACCGCTCGATCCTCGTCTCGGCAAAATCCGCAACATCACCGCCGGCGCGCTGATGGAGAACGGCGATCCGGTGCTGATCGCCGACGTCGACGACTGGCTGCGCTCCGTCGAACGGCTCGTCGCGGGCGGCGATCTCAAGCACACGCAACACGGCGTCGCGCACGCGGCTCAGCGCGCCACGCGCCGCGTGCTGGTGGTCGACGATTCGCTCACCGTGCGCGAACTCGAACGCAAGCTGCTGGCCACGCGCGGTTATGACGTGACGATCGCCGTCGACGGCATGGACGGCTGGAACGCCGTGCGCGGCGAGCGCTTCGACCTCGTCATCACCGATATCGACATGCCGCGCATGGACGGTATCGAGCTGGTCACGCTCATCAAACGCGATCCGCAGTTGCAGTCGCTGCCGGTGATGATCGTGTCGTACAAGGACCGTGAAGAGGACCGCCGCGCCGGCCTGAACGCGGGCGCGGACTACTATCTGGCGAAAGGCAGTTTTCATGACGAAGCACTGCTCGATGCGGTGCGTGATCTGATCGGCGAAGCTTACGGTTAAACCTACGGGTAAAACGGATGAAAATCGGAATCGTCAACGACATGCCGCTCGCCGTGGAGGCGCTGCGTCGAGCGCTCGCGGCGCGCCACGACTTCGAGGTGCTGTGGATCGCGCAGGACGGCCAGCAGGCGGTCGATTTCTGCACCGCGCAACGGCCAGACATCGTGCTGATGGATCTGGTGATGCCGAACGTCGACGGGATCGAGGCCACGCGCCGCATCATGGCGCGCGCGCCCTGCGCGATCCTGATCGTTACCGTCGATGTGGGCGCGAACGCGTGGCGCGTTTATGAAGCGATGGGGGCGGGCGCGCTCGACGCCGTCGATACGCCCTCGCTGAACGGTCCCGATGCGCACAAGAGCATCGCCACGCTGATCGCGAAGATCGACCGCATCGCGGCGCTCGTCAAGGAACGCAATGCGCCCGGCACGGCGGCCGCGGCAACGCCCGCCTGCTTGACGAACCGCGACACGCCGCTAGTGGCGATCGGCGCATCGGCGGGCGGACCGGCGGCGCTCGCCACGCTGCTCGCCGGCCTGCCGAAAGATTTTGCGGCGGCCATCGTCATCGTACAGCACGTCGATGCGGCGTTCGCCGCCGGCATGGCGGACTGGCTGAACCAGCAATCGGCGTTGCCCGTGCGAATCGCCCGCGAAGGCGACCGGCCGCAAGCGGGCGTCGCGTTGCTCGCCGCCACCGACGATCATCTGCATCTGAAATTGCCCAACGTGCTCGGCTACACGCCCGTGCCGGAAGAGACGCCTTACCGGCCTTCCGTCGACGTGTTTTTTCACAGCGTGGTGGCGCGCTGGCCGGCGCGCGCGGTCGGCGTGCTGCTCACCGGCATGGGCCGCGACGGCGCGATCGGCCTCAAGGCGATGCGCACCAAGGGCTATCACACGATCGCGCAGGATGAGGCGACCAGCGCCGTGTACGGCATGCCGAAAGCGGCCGCGGCGCTCGACGCCGCCGCCGCGATCCTGCCGTTGCCGCGCATTGCCGCCGCGCTCGCAACGGCGGTCAATGCGCGCTAGCCGCTCACTCGCCGCCTATGAGCCGCTTCGATTCACTCACATTCATTCTGGCTGAACAAAATGGACACTCCTAAACCGCATCAGAACACCGCCGCGCAGGATTTCGCGTCGGACGCGGCGGACGCTCCCAATCTCGCGATCGATGACGCTTTGGCGCGCATCCTCGGCAATCCGCCCGCGGCGGAGTGCCCGATCATGGTGTTGCTGGTCGACGACCAGGCGATCATCGCCGAGGCGATTCGCCAGGCGCTGGCCGACGAAGCGAGCGTCGACTTTCACTACTGCGCGTCGCCTGAAGACGCGCTGCGCTGCGCCGCGGAAACGCGTGCGACGGTGATCCTTCAAGACCTCGTGATGCCGGGCACGGACGGTCTCACCCTCGTGCGCCAATATAGGCAGAATCCGGCGACGCGCGACATTCCGATCATCGTGCTGTCGACCAAGGAAGAGCCGCTCGTGAAAAGCGCGGCCTTCGCCGCCGGTGCCAACGATTATCTGGTGAAGCTGCCGGACCGCATCGAGTTGATCGCGCGCATCCGCTATCACTCGCGCTCGTATCTGAACCTGATTCAACGCGACGAGGCCTACAAGGCGCTGCGCCAATCGCAGCAGCAATTGCTCGCGACGAATCTGGAGTTGCAGCGGCTCACGCATTCGGACGGCCTGACGGGCCTGTCGAATCGCCGCTACCTCGATCAATATCTGGCCGCCGAATGGCGTCGCAGCACGCGCGACAAGACCGGCCTCGGCTTTCTGATGATCGATGTGGATAACTTCAAGGCGTACAACGATACCTACGGGCACGTCGCCGGCGACGAAGTGCTCAAGCGGGTCGCGCAAACCGTCGAGTCGTGCCTCGGACGCTCGGCCGATCTTGCGGCGCGCTTCGGTGGCGAAGAGTTCGCGGTGGTGGTGCCGGGCACGTCGGCGGGCGGCTTGCGTCTACTCGCGGAAAAGATCCGCATTGCAATCGAAGGGCTGGCGATTCCGCATGCGGGCTCCGCGACCGGCGGCGTGACGATCAGCATCGGCGCGGCGACGCTCGTGCCTTCGGCCGCGGAGCCGGTAACGAAGCTGATCGAAGCGGCTGACGTCGGCTTGTATCGAGCGAAGCGGGATGGGAAGAATCAGGTGGCGGTCAGCGATTGATCGTTGCGGATGTGGTTCTACCACCGTGCAATGAAAGCGCGCCCGTTTGCAGGGCGCGTTTTCATTTGCAGCGATAGCAGTAGCACTGCTGTTAGTCGGTTTCTAACGCATGCGCTTTTCTAGCATTGCCAGGACGCCGCGCCGACCGCTGCGTCGCCGAGGTACTTGCTGCGTGCTTCAACAAGCACGCTTGCGTCGATGGCGCCCTCGTCGGCCAGCGCCTTCAGCGCGGCGATCACGATCGCCTTGCGGTCCACTTCGAAGAATTCACGCAACGCCTGACGCGTGTCGCTGCGGCCGAAACCGTCGGTACCGAGCGTCACATAACGGCGTGGCACGTATGCGCGAATCAGTTCGGGCACGGCACGAACATAATCCGTGGCGGCGATGACCGGGCCTTGCGACGCTTCGAGCGTTTGCGTGACGTACGGCGCCGAAGTCGCTTCGCCAAGACGCGCGAGCCGTTCTGCCGCCATGCCGTCGCGCTGCAACTCGGTGAAGCTCGTCACGCTCCAGACCGCAGCGTCGATGCGCCAGTCGTCCTTCAACATCTGCTGAGCCGCAATGACTTCACCGAGAATCGCACCCGCGCCGAGCAATTGCACCCGAGCTTGCGTGCTCGCCTGCCCCTGAGCTTGCGCCGCCAGCGGATAAATGCCCTTGAGAATCCCTTCGCGCAACGCCGGCAAGTCGCCGCCCGGCACCGAAGGCTGCGCGTAGTTCTCGTTCATCACCGTGACGTAATAGAACACGTCGCGCTGCTGCTCGACCATCTCCCGCATACCCTCGTCGACGATCGCGGCAACCTCGTACGCGAACGCCGGGTCGTAAGCGCGGCAGTTCGGAATCGTCGATGCCGCCAGATGGCTCGAGCCGTCCTGATGCTGCAACCCCTCGCCGCCGAGCGTCGTCTTGCCCGAGGTCGCGCCGATCAGGAAACCACGCGCACGTTGATCCGCCGCAGCCCAGATCAGATCACCGATGCGCTGGAAGCCGAACATCGAGTAGTAGATGTAGAACGGCAGCATCGGCAGATCGTGCACGCTGTACGACGTCGCCGCCGCGATCCATGACGACACCGCGCCGGCTTCCGAAATGCCCTCTTCCAGAATCTGGCCTTTCGTATCCTCACGGTAGTAAAGCATCGAGCCGAGATCTTCCGGCTCGTACAACTGCCCGAGCGGCGAATAGATACCGACCTGGCGGAACATATTCGCCATGCCGAAGGTGCGCGCCTCGTCGGCGACGATCGGCACCACGCGCGGGCCCACTTCCCCTTCCTTGAGCAACGCGGTCAGCATGCGGACCAGCGCCATTGTCGTGGACATCTCGCGGTCATTCGCGTCCAGCGCGAATTGGCCCCAGGAGGACACCGGCGGGACGGTCAGCCCCTTCGATGCAACTCTCCGCCTTCTGGGCAGATAGCCTCCGAGAGCCGCCCGGCGTGCATGCAGGTATTGCATTTCCGGGCTGTCTTCCGCGGGTTTGTAGAACTTCACCTGTTCGACGTCCTCGTCCGTGAGCGGCAGGCGGAAGCGATCGCGAAACGCCTTGAGGTCGTCGAAGCCAAGTTTCTTTTGCTGATGCGTGGTCATGCGGCCCTGGCCCGAGGTGCCCATGCCGAAGCCCTTCATCGTCTTCGCGAGAATCACCGTCGGCTGGCCGCGATGGTCGAGCGCCTTCGCGTAGGCCGCGTGCAGTTTGCGCACGTCGTGGCCGCCGCGGCGCAGGCGGTCGATGTCGTCATCGCTCAATTGGGCGGCGAGCGCGGCAAGCTCCGGGTTCTGGCCGAAGAAGCGTTCGCGGTTATAGGCGCCGTCGTTCGCCGAGAAGGTCTGGAACTGGCCGTCCACGGTATGCGCGAACGCGCGCAGCAAGGCGCCGGTGCGATCGCGCGAAAACAGCGCGTCCCAGTCCGAGCCCCACACTACTTTGATCACATTCCAGCCGGCGCCGATGAAGTGCGCTTCCAGTTCATCGATGATGCGGCCGTTGCTGCGCACCGGACCGTCGAGCCGCTGCAGATTGCAGTTGATCACGAACACGAGGTTGTCGAGCCCCTCGCGCGCGGCCAGCGAAAGCGCGCCGGTCGATTCCGGCTCATCCATTTCGCCGTCGCCGAAAAAGCCCCATACCTTGCGGCCTTCTGTTTGCACGAGGCCGCGATTGGCCAGGTAGCGCATGAAACGCGCTTGATAAATCGCGTTGATCGGGCCGATGCCCATCGAGCCGGTCGGGAACTGCCAGAAGTCCGGCATCAGCCACGGATGCGGATACGAGCACAAGCCCGGTCCGCCGATCTCGCGACGGTAGTGCTGGAGGTTTTCCTCCGAGAGAAAGCCTTCGAGATAAGCCCGCGCATAAACACCCGGCGACGAATGCGGCTGGAAGTACACGAGGTCGCCCGTGCCCTCTTCCCCGCCAGGCGCGGCCGCGCGAAAAAAATGGTTGAAGCCGACCTCGAACAGATCCGCCGCCGACGCGTAACTCGCAATATGCCCGCCGAGTTCGCCGTAGGCCTGGTTCGCGCGCACCACCATCGCGAGCGCATTCCAGCGCAGCGCGGCGGCGAGCCGTTCTTCGAGTTCGAGATTGCCCGGATAGCGCGGCTGTTGCTCGAACGGGATCGTGTTCTGGTACGGCGTCACGTTGGTGCGCGCCGATTCAACACCCAGCGAAAGCGCATGGCTCGCAAGTTTGTCGAACAGAAACTGCGCGCGGTCGCGGCCGACATGCGCGACGACCGCGTCGAGCGCTTCCAGCCACTCGGCGGTTTCCTGCGGATCGGTGTCCGCCTGCTCCGCGCTTTCAACACGCTGCGCATTCAACGACTTCAACTGCTCGCTACCGCTGGACAAATCCGTCATGGCACCACTCCCGCATCGACGCGTTCGGTTCAAGATCGAGTGAGTTAATGGTAACCATGTGTCGACAAAATGAGCGTCTCATTTGCTTGTGATCCCGCACTGCGATAGGCTATTTATTCCGAATTTCGCCATTACGATGGAATATTTCATCTATGACCACGCCACCCAGGCGGCTCGACCGCATCGACATCGGCATCCTGAGCCAGTTGCAACAGAACGCGCGCATCACCAATGCGGATCTGGCGCGCTCGGTGAACCTGTCGCCCACGCCGTGCTTCAACCGCGTGCGGGCGCTCGAAAAGCTCGGTCTGTTCAAGCAGCAGGTCACGTTGCTGAACCCGGAGCCGCTCGGGCTGCGCATCAACGTGTTCATTCAGGTGAGTCTGGAAAAGCAGGTGGAAGACGCGCTGCTGCGCTTCGAACAGGCGATCTCGGAGCGTCCCGAGGTGATGGAGTGCTACCTGATGACGGGCGACGCCGACTATCTGCTGCGCGTGGTGATGCCGGATATGCAGACGCTGGAGCGCTTCATCGTCGATCATCTGACGAAGATTCCGGGCATCTCCAATATTCGCTCGAGCTTTGCGCTCAAGCAGGTGCGTTACAAGACGGCGCTGCCGCTGCCGTCGTCGGGATTGACGCTGGTCGATCCCGACGACGTGTCGACTGACTGGCGCTAAGGCTTTCCGACCGCTCGGCTTTATGCCGTGGCGGCGCGGCTCGTGTAGCGCGCGGCCGGCAGCTTGTGCGACAGGTTCGGCTGCAGTTGCTGACGTGCGCTGTTGAAGCGCTCCCAGTCCGCCGCATCCGGCAACGACGGAATCGTCACCAGTTCGCCCTGGTCGAGGCCGGCGAGCGCGGCGTCCACCATGTCTTCGGCGGTCATCACGATCTGTTGCGGCAGATGTTCGACCGCGAGGCCCGCGCGGTCCCAGAATGCGGTGCTGGTCGCGCCCGGCAAAACCGCCTGTAACTGCACACCCTTGCCGCCCACTTCGTGATGCAGCGACTGCGTCAGGTTGAGCACGTAGGCCTTGGTGCCGCTGTAAGTGCCGTTCAACGTTTCCGGCGACAGCGCCACGATCGACGAAATATTGATCACGATGCCGTTGCCCCGCTCCACCAGGCCCGGCACGACCGCTGCCGTCAGACGCGTGAGCGCGGTCACGTTCAGGTCGATCATTTTTTCGAGCTCGTCCACGTTCGAGTCGATCAGCGAGGCGGTCGCGCCGACGCCCGCGTTGTTGACCAGCATCGTGATGCCACGGTCCGCGCGCAGCCGTTCTTCGATGCGGCGCACGTCGGCTTTGACGGTGAGGTCCGCGCCGATCGTCTCGACATGGCGGCCGGTTTCCGTCTTCAGACGATCGGCCAGACTGTTCAGCCGCTCGACGTCGCGCGCCACCAGAATCAGGTCGTAGCCGCGCCGCGCAAGGCGGTCCGCATACACTGCGCCGATCCCCGACGATGCGCCCGTCACCAATGCCGTTCCTTTGCCTGCTTGCGTTGCCATTTGAATCTCTCCTTGCGGGCGTGGCGCCTGGCGCCTGTGCCCTGTCCGATGAATGAATGGGAAAACCGGAAAACCTCCGCCACCGCGCCGTTGTTTGCGGTATTGCGGTGTTGACGAGGCAAGTCTAGGCGCGTAGCCTGTTGTCTCAAATGTCGTATTTACCTCGTTTTAGGACATCGCAATGAGACACGTCGGCGTGGTGGTTTTTCCCGGCTTCCAGATCCTCGATATGGTCGCGGTCTCGATCTTCGAGCTGGCCAACCTGGAGGCCGGCCAGCCTGAGTACGACGTGGAGGTCATTTCCGAGCACGGCGGCATGGTGCGCAGCTCGGCGGGCGTGGAGATCGCCACCCGCCCGTTCGACGATCCGGCGTACGACACCGTGGTGGTCACTGGCGCGATGCAGATCGCGCCGTCGTCGCCGGGATTGCTGGCGTTTCTGAGCGAGGCGCTCGCCGCGTCGCGACGCACCGCCAGCATCTGCACCGGCGCGTTCGTGCTGGCCGAGGCCGGGATTCTCGACGGCCGCCACGCCACGACCCATTGGATTCACGCTCGCGATCTGCAGCGGCGCTTTCCGCAAACGCGCGTGGACGAGGACCGCATCTTTATCATCGACGGGTCGGTGTGGACGTCGGCCGGCATGACGGCGTGCATCGATCTGTGTCTGGCGCTCGTTGAAAACGATCTCGGCGTGGAGGTGTCGCGCGCGATCGCCAAGAAGCTCGTGGTGTATCACCGCCGCACCGGCGGCCAGTCGCAGTTCTCGGCCATGCTGGACCTGGAGCCGAAATCCGACCGCATCCAGAACGCGCTCTCTTACGCCAAAAGCCATCTGCGCGAGCCGTTGACGGTCGAACAGCTCGCCGACGTCGCGCATCTCAGCCCGCGCCAGTTCAGCCGCGCGTTTCGCGACGAAACCCGTCAATCGCCGGCCAAAGCCATCGAGGCATTGCGCGTCGAAGCCGCGCGCGCCATGCTGGAAGCGGGCCGCCATTCTATGGAGGCGGTCGCGGCGGAAACCGGTTTCGTCGATACCGAACGGATGCGGCGCGCCTTTCTGCGCGCGTACGGTCAGCCGCCGCAAGCGATCAAACGCGCGGCGCGCGTGATGTAACACATGTGATGGACAATATCGGCAACAGCGCTTTGCCCGATATGACCTTCCACCATGAGAGGAACGCGATGAACTACGACGACAGCAATCCCTTCGCAAGGATTCTGCGTGGCGAACTACCCTGCATCAAGGTGGCCGAAACCGATGCCGCCCTCGCCTTCATGGACCTCATGCCGCAAGCGGACGGCCATCTGCTGGTGGTGCCGAAGGAAGCCGCCGCGGAGATTTTTGAATTGTCGGATGCTTCGACGGTGGCGTGCATGCGCATGACGCAGAAGCTCGCGATTGCGGTCCGCGCCGCATTGCGGCCGGACGGCGTGTTCATTGGCCAATTCAATGGTGCCGCTGCGGGACAAACGGTGCCGCATGTGCATTTTCACGTGATCCCGCGCTGGGAAGGCCAGCCGCTGCGCATGCATGCGCGCGATGTTGCCGACGCGGACACGCTCGAAGCGCTCGCCAAACGCATTCGCTCGCATTGGCGTGCCGACTGACGCGGCGCGTGGCGCGGTTCTGCGCTCCGTCATGCGCCGTAATAAGTGTAAAAGCCGCTGAAACCAGCGGTGCGTGCCGCGCGGCTAGACTGGTACTTGCCTTGTACCCACAAGGCATTGAGTGTGGATCTCTTTTGGCCTGCCCGAAACGGCAGGCTTTTTTATTGGCGCGCTTTCGCGTGGCCTGACCGCTGCGCTTACGGCGCGCGTTAAAAAACCCGCACGCGGCGGGTTTTCATTTCCTGGCGATGGTACGGTGTCGGCCGTGATGCGGCGGCGGACGACGATGATGGTGATGCGGCGTCGGCACACGGCGGCAACGCTTAGACGACCACCAAACTCCCTTGCACACGAATCCCCTGCTCAATCGGCCGCCATGTTGGTCGATTCGTGCAGTGCAGCACGCAGGAGAGGCAATCCGCTGGCAAACGCAACGTGTCACAGACGATGCCGCGAGCGGCGCAGCGGATGCCGCCAGTCGATGCGGCGCGGTTTCACGGGCATCGGACGCATGTCGTGCAGGTGCCGGTGTTCCTGCCACAATTCGTCGGAGAAAAGAAATGCGACGATCAGCAGCGGAATGACCAGAAAGACGCCCAATATCAAGTTCTCGATCACGGTGGCCTCCGATTGCAGGAGCATGATTTCATTGTAGAGCACCGCGCGTACCCGTACCGTGCCGCGCGCCTCACAATCGCCACGAGCGAGCCGAACACAGGCCTGCGACAACGCGACGCCCTTTACTCGCCGGACCCGCCTGCCGCCTGGTTTATCGCAAGAAAGCGCCGTGCGGGCGCGAGAGCTTGCAAGAACTCCCCGCACCGCGCCCTGACTAACTGGAAAGCGCGTGAGCCTGCATCGAACGCGCGCATCCAAACCAATAATTCTCAAGGGGAATCCAATGACGACCGAACGTAGCAGCGAACTCACCCTGCGCCCGCTCGAGCGCACCGATCTGCGCTTCGTCCATGAAGTGAACAACAACGCGAAAATCATGCGTTACTGGTTCGAGGAGCCGTACGAAACCTTCTCGGAACTCACCCAGCTTTACGACCAGCACGTGCACGACCTGCGCGAGCGGCGCTTCGTGGCGATCGACAACGAGGGGCAGACCGTCGGCGTAGTCGAACTGATCGAGCTGGACTATATCCATCGACGGGGTGAATTTCAGATCATCATCGCGCCGCATGCACAAGGCCGCGGCTACGCAACCCTCGCCACGCAGCTCGCGACGGACTATGCGTTTTCAGTGCTGAACCTGCGCAAGGTCTATCTGATCGTCGACAAGTCGAATACGGCGGCAATCCACGTCTACGAAAAGTGCGGCTTCAGGCACGAGGCCGAGCTGATCGAGGAATTTTTCGGCAATGGCAGCTATCACAACGCCTTGCGGATGTGCATGTTCCAGTCCGAGTTCTTCGAGGCCAATCGTCACGTCGATTGACCCCCGCGAGTGCGCATAGGACTGCCGTTTGCCAGACCCTGTGTGCAGCGCTCCTCACACCTGGCACCATTTATCTTCTGCAAACACACCGTTATTTCGTGATTTCAGTTTAGTCGGTTGAATGACTTTGTGTGCAATGCACCAAGTACGTCGATTAAATGTAGCAAATCACTTAATTGTCGCCTCTCGTTTACGCGAACGCGCGCCGCAAAGCTTTACTGGTTAAAGCGGCGTGCCCTACCCGTCTTTTAGTTATCCGTTTCAATCACGACTAATTAACCCATTGCTCACCGATTAAGCAGGTGCGATGGACGGTGCGACAATTCGCCGCTGTTGCGACCGCACACAAGATGTGCTTGTCGTTCTCTCGCATTCTCCTACAGTGCAAGGTGCGGGTTCAATCTTAAAGTTAAATACATAGCTAACCTGAGTATCCACCCGCACCGGAGGAAAATATGAAAATGCGAGTCGCCCTTGTTTTCGCCATTGCGGGATTGGCTGCCGCCACTGTTCAGGCGCAAGACGTCATGATCAAGCCGCAGCAAACCATCCAGTTCAAGGCTAATGCCTATGGTTGCCTGTCGAAGGATAAACTCGACGCCGCCGACCAGCATGCGCAAGCCGGTGAACAGCAAAAGATGCAGGAATTCTTCTCCGGATATCAATGCGTTTCGACACCGGAAAACTCGAGTTTCCGCGTCGTCCGCGTGGTCGGTCACGACGTTGAATTCGTGAATTCGGGTAATAGCGATACGCAAGGCCTCTGGGCAAACGATCGATTCATCAAGCAATAAGCTGACCCCTGACATTCCGGCGAAAACGCCGGAATGTGATTTTGCGCGCCTGTGCGTCCGTCCTCTGACTTAATAAGTCGGAGGTGGTGAACCTGTGGGTTAAAAATCGGCTGGGCATGAAAATGCTTGGCCGTTTTTATTTGCGCGCGTTAGCTTCGCTTTGACACGGACAGAAAAAAGCCGATGCGGATTGTCTGAATCCGCATCGGCAGTACGCCTTCTCGCAAAGCGCAGGGAACAACCGTTAGCTCACTACGAGCCGATCAATGCGAATCGCGCGGCACCGGCGCGCCGCTCGATCCAACGAGGAAGTCGAGATCCGCGCCCTGATCCGCTTGCAGCACATGTTCGACATAGAGCTTGTAGTAGCCGCGTTTGGGCGCCTCGGGCGCCTGCCATGCGGCGCGCCGGCGCGCAAGTTCTTCGTCGGTAACGTCGAGATGCAGGCGGCGGGCTTCGACATCGAGTTCGATCATGTCGCCGGTCTGCACGAACGCGAGCGGCCCGCCCGCTGCCGCTTCCGGTGACACGTGCAACACCACCGCGCCGTACGCCGTCCCGCTCATGCGGCCGTCCGAGATGCGGACCATGTCGGTGATGCCTTTTTCAAGCACCTTCTTTGGCAGCGGCATATTGCCGACTTCCGCAAAACCGGGATAACCCTTCGGCCCCGCGCCTTTGAGCACCATGATGCAATGCTCGTCGATGTCGAGTGAATCGTCATCGACTTTGGCGTGCAGTTCTTCGACGTTCTCGAAGACTACCGCGCGACCGCGATGCTTGAGCAACGCCGCAGTGGCCGCCGACGGCTTGATCACTGCGCCATTCGGCGCCAGGTTGCCCTTGAGCACAGCAATGCCGGCCTTCGGCTTGAACGGCTCGGCGAACGTGGTGATGACTTTCTCGTCGTGATTCGGTGCGTTGCGCACGTTGTCCCAGATCGTCTTGCCGTTCACGGTCAGCGCTTCTTTATGCAAGAGCCCCTGTTCGCCAAGTTGCTTCAACACGGCCGGCAAACCGCCCGCGTAGTAAAAGTCCTCCATCAGATATTCGCCCGACGGTTGCAGGTTCACGAGACACGGCACGTTCGAACCCAGTTCCCAATCTTCAAGCGATAACTCCACGCCAATGCGCTTGGCCAGCGCGATCAGATGAACGACCGCATTGGTCGACCCGCCGATCGCCGCATTCGTACGGATCGCGTTTTCAAAGGCCTGGCGCGTCAGGATCTTGTCCATCGTCAGATCCTCGCGAACCATGTCGACGATGCGCCGGCCCGCGAGATGCGCGAGCACCTGACGGCGCGCATCGACTGCGGGAATCGCCGCGTTATGCGGCAAGCCCATGCCGAGCGATTCGACCATCGAGGCCATCGTCGACGCCGTGCCCATCGTCATGCAGTGACCGCGCGAGCGGTTCATGCACGACTCGGCTTCGGTGAATTCTTCCTGCGTCATCGTGCCGGCGCGCACTTCCTCGGACATCTGCCAGACACCCGTGCCGGAGCCGATGTTCTTGCCTCGAAACCGGCCATTGAGCATCGGGCCGCCGGACACGGCCAGCGCCGGCAGATTGCACGACGCCGCGCCCATCAGCAGCGCGGGCGTGGTCTTGTCGCAACCCACAAGCAGAATCACGCCGTCCATCGGATTGCCGCGAATCGACTCTTCGACATCCATCGAGGCCAGGTTGCGAAACAGCATCGCGGTAGGGCGCAGATTGGTCTCGCCCAACGACATCACCGGAAACTCGAGCGGCAAGCCGCCCGCTTCATGCACGCCTTTCTTCACGTATTCCGCGAGTTCTCGGAAGTGCGCATTACACGGCGTCAGTTCCGACCACGTATTGCAGATGCCGATCACCGGACGTCCGTCGAATTCGTCGTGCGGAATGCCCTGGTTTTTCATCCACGAGCGATGCAGAAAACCGTCGCGGTCCTTGAGGCCGAACCACGCCTGGCTGCGCAGCGGCTTTTTAGTCTGATTCGAATCAGCCATGAAATCTCCTGTTGGCAAACATGGGGCGGGGGCGCGCGTCAATGCACGCGTTTGCTGCGGCGGAACTGATCGAACAGCACAGCCAACAGCAGGATCCCGCCGCGAATGAGGTATTGGTAGAAGGTCGGCACGTTCAGCAGGCTCATGGCGTCCTGCACCGAGCCCATGATCAGCACGCCGACCAGCACGCCGGAAATCGTCGCGACGCCGCCCGTAAGCGAGACGCCGCCGAGCACGCACGCCGAGATCACACCGAGTTCGAGGCCGACAGAAGTCTTCGGGTCACCCAGGCTCATACGGGACGCAAGCATCACGCCTGCAAACCCAGTGACGAGGCCCTGCAATACGAACACTGTGATCTTGATGCGCGTCACCGGCAAGCCAGCCAGCAACGCCGCCTCGCTATTGCCGCCGACGGCCAGCACGTTCTTGCCGAACACCGTTTTCTTCAGCAGAAATCCGAACAGCACGAAGCCGACGATGTTGCTCCAGATCGGATACGAAATGCCGAGGAACGCGCCGCCGCCGAGGTCGAAGAAACGCTCTTCGGAGATCATCACAGCGTCGCCGTTCGAGGTGATGTAGGCGAGGCCGCGCACGACTTCCATCATGGCGAGCGTGACGATCAGCGAGTTGATCTTGTAGCGCGCGACCAGCACGCCGTTGACGAGTCCGACCGCGCCACCCGCGAGCACGCCGGCCGCGACGCCGAGCATCACGCTATGGGTCGCAGTGATCAGCGTGGACGCCACCACACCCGCGAACGCGACGATCGACGCCACCGACAAATCCACTTCGCCGAGCGCGAGAACGAACATCATCGTCACCGAGATCGAACCGATCAGCGTGACGGAGAGCAGCAAGCCCTGGATGTTTCGCGAGCTTAAAAAATCCGGCACGGTGAACGACAAAACCGCGAACAGAATCACGAACACCATCACGATGCCGGACTTGTTGATCAGGTCCCAGGTACGCGCGGCACGCGCGCTCAGGCCCGCTGAGGCGACGGCTGGGGTCGAGGAATCGGTTGAGGGTGTATGCATGGTTTGTATTCCGTTTCAATGGCGCGATTCGATTCAATTGCCTTCGTGGTGTCGAGGATGTGCGGCGGCGTCAGCGGGGCAGGGCGAGCTTGATCAGCGCATCCGGCGTGGCCTGCGCCTTGGGCAGATCGCCGACGATGCGGCCTTCCTTCATCACGATCACGCGATCCGCCACGCCGATCACTTCGGCCAGATCGCTCGACACGACGATCACCGTGCGGCCCGCTTCGGCGAGCCCGTACAGCAACCCATAAATCTCGCTGCGCGCGCCGACGTCGATGCCGCGCGTGGGTTCGTCCATCAGGAACACGTCGATGTCTTCGGCAAGCCAGCGCGACAGAATCACCTTCTGCTGATTGCCGCCGGAGAGTGTGCCGATCGGCGTTTCGCCGTTGCGCGTCTTGATCGCGAGCTTGCCGATGAACTCTTTGGCGGTCTGCGCTTCCTTGCGGCCGTTGAGCACGTTGAAGCGGCTGAAATGGCGGCGGCAACTGATGTTGAGGTTGTCCGATACGGAGGCGATCGAGACGATGCCTTCCTGCTTGCGATCTTCGGGACACAGCGCCACGCCCGCGCGCACGGCGTCGCGCGGTGTGGCAAAGTGCACGCGCTTGCCTTTGAGCGTGATCTCGCCGGAAGCCGGTTTGACCGCGCCGTAGATGAGCTTCATCAACTCGGAGCGACCCGCGCCGACGAGTCCAAAGAAGCCGACGATCTCGCCTTTGCGCGCCGCGAATGAAGCCGGTTCGCGCAGGCCGCGCCCCATCAATTCCTTGACGTCGAGTTGCACGTCGCCGAGATCGCGCGAGCGATAGCCGTACACGTCGGCGATCGAACGGCCCACCATGCAACTGATCAAGCGATCGCGATCGAGTCCTTCACCTGCTTCGAACGTATCGATGCGGCGGCCGTCGCGAAACACGGTCACGCGATCGCACAGCTCGTAGACTTCATCCATTCGATGCGTGACGTAGATGATCGCGCGACCCTCGGCCCTCAACGCGCGAATGATCCGGAACAGTTGCGTCGTCTCACGCGACGACAGTGAGCTGGTCGGTTCGTCAAACGCGATCACGCGCGCATCGCGCATCAGCGCCTTGCCGATTTCGATCATTTGCCGCTGGCCGATCGAAAGATTCTTCACTTGCTGCGACGGATCGATCTTTTCGCCGAGCCGTTCCAGCTCGCGCACGGCGCGCGCTACCAGCGCTTTTTCGTCCAGTATGCCGAAACGATTCGGCAGAGCGCCGAGCATCAGGTTTTCCGCGACCGTCAGTTCCGGCACCAGATGCAATTCCTGATAGATGATCGCCACGCCCGCGGCGATCGCTGCCTTCGTCGTGGTGAACTGCTGTTCGACGCCATCGAGCGACAAGGTGCCCGCCGCGGGTTGATTCACGCCGGACAACACCTTGAGCAGCGTCGATTTGCCGGCGCCGTTTTCGCCCATCAAGCCGTGCACTTCACCGCGCCGCACTTCGAGCGACACCTGGTCGAGCGCGAGCACGCCGGGAAAGCGCACGGTGATGCCGTCGAGCCGCAGATACGGCTCGGTGGACGCGAGCGCAGGCGAGGGCGCCGCTTCAGCGGTGGGGGACTCGGTGTGTGAAGACGTCATCGAAAAACCTCAAGCTGGTGAACAACCTGTGCGGGCCGCTCCCGCGTGAGCGAGAGACGGCCCGCAACGTGCAAACTCGAATCGCGCTTAAATACCGAGTTCTTTACGCACGTCCTGCCAGTTGCCGCGCACCATCAGCTTGCCGGTGGTCTGCGTATCGGCGGGCGGCTGCTTGCCGTCCTTGATCCACTCGACGAGGTTCTCCGTGCTTTCCTTGCCGTGCATCGTCGAGCTCACGGCGATCGTGCCGTAGAAGCCAGTCGGTTCTTTCTTCTGGAATTCGGCGAACGCTTCGCCCGCGCCGTTGATGCCGACACCGATCACGTCCGCAGCCGGAATATGCAATTGCTCGGTCGCGCGTACGCCGCCCAGCACGCTTTCCTCGTTGAGCGCGAAGATCACCCACTTCTTGATGTTCGGATGCTGCGCGAGTACCGGCGACGACGCGTTGAAACCGCCTTCGTCATCCGTCGTCTTTTGCGGGGCGTCGAAAATGTTTTCCTTCTTGAAGCCACCGGCAATGAGCGATTGCGTCGCGCCATCGGTGCGCAGTTTCGCGGTCGGCAATTCGTAATTCGTAATGCGCAGCGCGCCGACTTCTTCCGGCTTCCAGCCGCGGCGTTTCATCTCTTCAGCGATCGCGGTGCCGACCTGATTGCCGATCTTGAACGCGGACATGCCCAGATGCGGCACGTTCGGCAGCGGCTTGCCGGTGGAGTCCACCAGTTGATCATCGACGGTGACGAACTTCATGTTGTAGCGCTTCGCCCGCGCCTGGATCGCCGGTCCGAGACGCACGTCCGGTGCGCAGATCACGAAGCCTTTGGCACCTTGTGCACCGAGGTTGTCGATCGCGGCCAGCACTTTTTCACCGTCCGGCGTGCCGATGTTCACCACCGCAAAGCCGTCCTTCTGGCCGAGCGCGCTCGCGGCTTTCTGTTCGTTGATGAACCATGCCTGTTCCGGCATCTTCACGAGGAAGCCGACTTTGAGCGGCTGGTCCGCACGTGCGGAAAGTTGCGCGGCAAAGGGCGCGGCGAGGGCGGCGGCCGCCATCGCGGATAGCGTCAAACGGCGAAGCTTGCTGGTCATATCTGTCTCCTGAAGTTGAAAGGCTGCATTGATTTCGTTTGATTGCAGCGGGTGATGCACGGCGGCGTCAGCCGGGACGCGGATGAGCGTTAAGGTGCGCGGTTAAGTGAAGCGGTCTCATCACCATCAGCCCGCCACGTACGCCGTTTTCACGGCGGTCCAGAAGGCGGCGTCCGTGGCGCCGTAGGCCGACGCCTTACGGCCGCTGCCGGGCGCGTGATGCTCGACGGCAGTGGTCGGCAGATTGATCGTGACGAGACCGCTGTGCACATGACGGCGAAAATGCCGCGCGCGATTGAGCGAGCGCGTGCAGATGCCGGCGCACAGACCGTATGCGGTGTCGTTCGCGAGATGCAGCGCGTGGTCGTAGTCGTCCGCGCGCAGCACGACGGCGAGCGGGCCGAAAATTTCCTCCCGCGCGACACGATGTTCGGATTCGCCGATGAAGAGCGCCGGTTCGAAAAAGTAGCCGCGCGTCGCGCGCTCCAGTTGCCGGCCGCCGTGCAGCAGTTGCGCGCCTTCCTGTTGACCGATGCGCACGTAGTCGAGATTGCGCTCCAACTGCGCGGCGTTGGCCACGGGACCCATGTCCGTGCCGTGCTTCAAGGCGTGATCGATCGAAAGTTTGGCGAGCTTCGCCTGCAATGCGTCCACGAACGGCTCGAACACCGCGCGTTCGACGATCAGACGCGCCGCCGCGGTGCTGCGTTGGCCCGTCGAGCCATAGGCGCCGATCAAGGCGGCCTCGACGGCACCGTCGAGATCGGCGTCGGCCAAAACCACGAACGGATTCTTGCCGCCCATCTCTAGCTGCACTCGCGCCTGGCGGGCGGCAGCGGCTTGCAGCACGCGTGTGCCGGTTTCCGCCGAGCCGGTGAAGCTAATCGCCGCCGTCAACGGATGCGCGACGATCCGCGCGCCGACTTGCCGGCCGCTGCCCATCACGAGATTGAACACGCCTGCGGGCAAACCGGCGCGGCTGATAATCGAGGCCAGCGCCGCCGCGCAAGCCGGCACCGATTCTGCCGGCTTGAAGACGACGCAGTTGCCGTGTGCGAGCGCGGCGCCGATCTTCGCCGCGGCAATCGCCAGCGGCGCGCTCCACGGCGCGATGATGCCGACCACGCCGAGCGGTTCGCGCGTCACGTCGATCTCGACGCCGGCACGCGCCGACGCGACGGGTTCGGCGAAAGCCTGCATGGCTTCGGCCGCGAACAACTTGAAGATCTGCCCGGCACGCGTCGCCTCGACCAAGGCCTCGGGCAGCGTGTTGCCGACTTCACGCGCCAGCAGCCGGCCGAGTTCGTCGCGGCGCGCGAGTATCTCGCTGCCGATGGCGTCGAGTGCATCCGCGCGACGCTGCGCCGAACCCAGCGACCACTCGCGGAAGGCCGCGTGCGCCGCTTCGATCGCCATGTCCGTCTGCCGCACGTCGGCTCGCACATATTCGCCGACCGGATCGTCCAGGTCCGACGGATTGAGCGAGACGCCCGTGGTCGCGCCCGTCTCCCATCCGCCATTGATGTAGTGGCGGAACGGACTTGCAACGAGTGGGACGAGCGGATCGCGGTTCATCGACGGAAAGGCGCCACATGGGGAAGCTCAGAAAGTCCACGAATGGTATGAGCCGCCCCAATAACTTTCCAATCCCTTTTTAGGCTATCCCGATATCAATTTCGATATGGCATGATGGAGCCTCGCCTTGGCAGAGTGCGCGGTTCGTGGCTTCGAGCCGCCTCATCAGCAAGCATCTTGCGTGGGACCAGAGTAGGGCGCTAAAGCGCCCGCTCTGGTCGACAGAAAACAGGTTGGAGACAAGCCATGACGCGTAGCTACTCGAACTGGTTCGTGCGGGCGCGGCTCAAGACGCGGCAGTTGCTGCTGCTCGCAGCCATGGAAGAGGAGGGCAACGTCCGGCGGGCCGCCGACGTGCTCGGCATGACCCAGCCCGCCGCGTCGCGTCTGCTCAAAGAGCTCGAGGACATGCTGGAAGTGAGCCTGTTCGACCGCACGCCGCACGGCATGCACGCCACGCTGTATGGCGAGGTCATGATCCGTCATGCGCGCATGGTGCTGTCGAATCTGAGTCATGCACACGACGAGATCTCGGCGTTGCGCGCCGGTCTGGCAGGACAGGTGCGGATCGGCGTGATCGCCGCGGCCGCGGCGACCATGGTGCCGCGCGCGATCGCCAGCGTGAAAGAACGCTATCCGCAACTGCAAATCTGGGCAGAGGTCGAAACCTCCGATGTGATGCTGCCGCGGCTGGCGGAAGGCGAGTTGGACATCATGATCGGCCGCGTGTTGGAGCGGCAAAACCAGTTCAAGACCGAAGTCCGCTACGAACCGCTCGCCGACGAACCGCTGTGCGTGGTGGCGCGTCCCGGCCATCATCTCGAAAATGAGACAGGTTTGACATTGCGTGCAATCGTCAACGCCAGCTGGGTTTTGCATCCGCCGGGCAGCGTGTTGCGCCATCGTTTCGATCTGATGTTTTCGCAAATCGGGCTGAATCCGCCGCAAAACGTGGTCAATACCAACAATTTTCTGGCGATTTCGAGCTTGCTGCTCCAAAGCGACATGTTGGCGGTTTTACCCGACGAAGTGGCGCGTCAATACCAACAGTATGGCGTTCTGAAGCGATTACCGATCGATTTGCCGTGCAGGATGGATACATTCGGTATCATCACGCGCCAGTCGCACCTGCTTTCGCCGGCGGCCTCGGTCGTGCTCGAAGCCTTGCGGGAAGCCGCTGGCGAGGTCTACGGCACCGCTTTCGAACCGACAGTGGCGCGATAAATGCTTCTCCCGTGGTCATGACAGCCGGCTGGCGGCGCGGGAGGAACAGAAGATGTACAACAAACACGGAAAACGGCAACGCGCCGTCGACGACTCTTTTTCAGTTCGCTCCGGTGGAGCGAGCGCCTGGTTTAGCAACGGCATGGCTCTCAAATCGACGATTTACAAGGCGGAACTGCAGATCGCCAACATGGACCGGCACTACTATGCCGACCATTCGCTGACGATCGCCCGCCATCCCTCTGAAACCGACGAACGGATGATGGTCCGCGTCGCCGCGTTCGCGCTGTTCGCGCAGGAACGCCTTGAATTCTGCAAAGGTTTGTCGGACGTGGACGAACCGGACCTCTGGCAAAAGGATCTGACCGGCGCGATCGAAACGTGGATCGAAGTCGGCCAGCCGGATGAACGGCGCATCGCCAAGGCGAGCGGTCGCTCGAACGAGGTGATCGTGATCGCCTACGGCGGCCGCACATCGGATATCTGGTGGCAGGGCGTGCGCAACAAGGTGGAACGCATGCGCAACGTGACGGTGTGGACGCTCGGCGAAGACGTCGCCACCGCCCTCGGCTCGCTGGCCGAGCGGACCATGCGGCTGCAATGCACCGTACAGGACGGCGAAGCATGGCTCGGTAGCGCCGAAGCCGATGCGGTGAAAATCGAATGGACGGTGTTGAAGGCGCCCGCCAACGCCTGACGCCTGCCGCTTCAAACGCTTAGAGCGACGTCACGCGAGCCGCTTCCGGCGGCCCCTTGAGTTCGACCATGTTGCCTTCCGGGTCGAACAGATATAGCGACTGTCCGTAGCCGTCCGCGCCGTAGCGCAGACCGAGTTCACCCAGCCGCGCGCCGTGTTCGGCCAGATGCGCCTTGAGCGCTTCAGCGTCGAACGGATCGATGCGCAAACACACGTGATCCATATTCCGCCCCGTGCCCGGCGCGCCGTTTTCGGCATGGTCGAGCCGGCCGCCGACCTGCAACAGGTCGATCAGCGAGCGCCCCGCGCGCAACTGTGTTAGGCCCAGATCGCGTTGCTCTTTCTCGACACTGCAGCCGAGCACGTCGCAGTAGAAACGCGCCATGGCCTCGACGTTGGTCGCCCGAATGACAACGTGATCGATCTCGCGAATATGGATTTTCATGTGAAACGCCCCTTGGCTCGCTCGCAGAACGGGTGAAATGCCAGTGTAGAAGAAAGGGCAGCGCTGCGAGTGCGGCGTCGTGAAACCGGTCTTGAGGGACGGATCAGACATGTATGGACGAAAAAAAGCCCGCTCTATGTGGAGCGGGCTGAATCCATATCAGGAGGAGACATGGAGGAGACAAGTACTAATATACACATGCACCTGGTGCGACGCAATAACTTTTTAAGGGAAAACCCGATATCGTGCCAAATTGTCGCAGTTTTCCTCAAAACGGATGCCTGGCGGGACTTCGAGCCTACGAAGAAGCGCAATGACAGAGCAAGAACCGGGGCGTAGTGTGTCGGCATGCGGCCTACATTGGTGAGCATCGACACCGTCTCTTCGGGACCATCATGAACCGCAAACCTACCGATACCGCCTCCGGCGCCACCAACTGGACTTCCGACGATGCGCGCTGGGAAGCCGTCACGCATCGCGAATCGCAAGCCGACGGCGCGTTCTTCTACGGCGTCAAAACGACCGGCGTGTTCTGCCGGCCGTCGTGCGCCTCGCGCCTGCCGCGCCGCGAGAACGTCGCTTTTTTTACCGATGCCGCTGCCGCGCGCGCCGCGGGCTTTCGCGATTGCAAGCGCTGCCAGCCCGGCGGCCTGCCGCGCGAGTTGGAAATCGTCAATCGTGCGTGTGCCGCGCTGGACGCCGACCCGCAAGAGCGCCTCACGCTCGCGCAATTGAGTGACGCCGTGCACGTCAGCCCGTTCCATCTGCAACGGCTGTTCAAGCGGGTGGTGGGTGTGTCGCCGCGCCAATATCAGGCCGCGCAACGGGGCGCCGCGTTGCGCGACGCGCTCCAGAGCGGCTCGGACGTCACCCGTGCTACGCTCGACGCCGGCTTCGGCTCGCCGTCGCGCATGTACGACAGCGCCTCGGCCGAACTCGGCATGGCGCCGTCCGCGTATCGCCGCAAGGGCGCCGGACTCACCGTGCGTTATGCCAGCGCGCCGACGCCGCTCGGCTACGTCCTGGTCGCGGCGACGGAGAAGGGCATCTGCAAGATCGGTTTCGGCGACGACAAAGCCATGCTCGCCGACGACCTGCGCGGCGAATTCGCCAACGCCGGCCTGTTGGAAGATACCGAACACCTGGCGCCGTTCATCGCGCAGATCGACGCCTATCTGCGCGGCACCCGTCAGGACTTCGATCTACCGCTGGATATCGCCGCGACGGCATTCCGGCAGCGTGTTTGGGAAGCGTTACGGCGCATCCCGTACGGCGAGACGCGCAGCTATTCGGAGATCGCCGAAACAGTCGGCTCACCGCGCGCCGTACGCGCGGTGGCCAGCGCGTGCGCGACCAACCCGGTCGCGCTGGCGATTCCTTGTCATCGAGTGGTGGCCAAGGGCGGAGCGCTGGCAGGCTATCGTTGGGGTTTGCCGCGCAAAGCCGCGCTGCTGGACAACGAGGCGCAACACGCCGGCGACTTTTCGCGCGTCAAAGGCGAACGCAACCAGCGCGCCCATGCAGACGTCGGCAACGACACCGAAACCACCACCAAACTGGACCACGCCGCGTGAGTACGCTTGACGAAGTTGCTACCCTTGAATTGCCGTTCAAACCACCCTTCGACTGGCCGCGCCTGCTGCGTTTCTTCGGCGGACGCGCGACGCCCGGCGTCGAAGCGGTGGAAGACGGCGCGTACCGTCGCGCGATCGATTGGGCCGGCGACAGCGGCACGCTGAGCGTGAGTCTGCATCCGCGCAAGCGCTGCCTTGTCGCCAGCATCGAAGGGCCCGTGAGCATTCACGCCGACGCGCTCGCCGTGCCGATTGCCAAGATGTTCGACCTGCAGGCCGATCCTAAGAAGATCGGCGCCGAACTCGCCACGGACCCGTGGCTCGCGCCGCTGGTCGAAGCCGTGCCCGGCTTGCGTGTGCCGGGCGCGTGGTCGGGCTTCGAGTTGGTGGTCCGCGCGATCGTCGGGCAGCAGGTCAGCGTGAAGGCGGCGACCACTATCATCGGCAGACTCGTGCAGCGCGCCGGGGAGCGCATCGAGGGGCATCCGCATGAGAACACCGCTTGGCGCTTTCCGACGCCCGCCGCGTTGGCCGCCGTGGATCTCGCGCAAATCGGCATGCCGGGTAAACGTGTAGCGGCGTTGCAGGGCTTCGCGCACGCGGTCGCTACCGGCGACGTGCCGCTCGACAGCAACACGGCCGACGCCGACAGCCTGCGCGCCGCGCTGCTCGCGCTGCCCGGCATCGGTCCGTGGACCGTCGAGTATGTCGCCATGCGCGCGTGGCGCGATGCCGACGCGTGGCCCGCATGGGATCTCGTGCTGATGCAGTCGATCTGCGCGCGCGATCCGTCGCTCGTGCGGCCCACGCAGCAACGCACCCGCACCGACACATGGCGGCCGTGGCGCGCGTACGCCGCGATGCATCTGTGGAATGAAGTAGCGGACCGCGTGGGCGCCGCGCGTGGCGGCTGAAGGCAGGCGCCTCCTGGGAAGAAAAGCGTTTCGCGCGCGAGCCGCGTGACGGGCAGAGTGATGTGGCGCGCGGCCGACGAAATGGCGCAAAAGGCAGGCGGATTGGCCCAGGAAAGAGGCGGCCCGGAGTGCTCCGATGAGCCGCCGAGGCGGCCTCAAGCAGCCGTTCTGGCGAGATGTTAAAGTGCCCGCTACTGAAAATTCCGCCGAACGTTGTCAACCGCAGTGCTGCGGCACATGGCGGCCGACAACGCCCGACTCGCATCAATGCCAAACACGACACCTTCCCGCACGACCGACGCGTTCTCGCACCGCCTGTCCGTGCTGACTTCAGGCCCGCAGCGCGACGCGCTGATACGCGGCCTGCGCGGCATCGAAAAGGAAAGCCTGCGCGTGACGCACGAGGGCAAGCTCGCCTTGACGCCGCATCCGCGCGCACTCGGTTCGGCGCTTACGCATCCATCGCTCACCACGGATTATTCCGAAGCACTACTCGAACTGATCACGCCAGCTGAGCAAGACGTCGCGCTCACGCTCGAGAAACTCGACACGCTCCACCGTTTTGTCTACGCGGAACTCGGCGACGAGATCCTGTGGAACAACTCCATGCCGGGCCTGCTGCCCGACACGGACGACGGCATTCCGATCGCGAACTACGGCAGCTCGAACATCGGCAAGTTGAAGTACGTGTACCGCATCGGCCTCGCGCTTCGGTACGGCCGCACGATGCAGTGCATCGCGGGCATCCACTACAACTATTCGCTGAACGAAGAAGTGTGGCGGCTGTTGCACGCGGACCAGCAATCCACCGCGAATGCCGTCGATTTCCAGTCCGATCGCTATCTCGCGCTGATCCGCAATTTCCGCCGCACGAACTGGCTGCTGATGTATCTGTTCGGCGCTTCGCCAGCGCTGGATCGTCGTTTCCTCCGCGATCGCAAACACACGCTCGACACGTTCGACGCCGACACGCTCTATCGTCCGTACGCGACCAGTCTGCGCATGAGCGACCTCGGCTATTCGAACACCACCGCGCAAGCCGCGCTGCACGCCGACTACGACACGCTGCCGGGCTACCTCGACGCGCTTGCGAAAGCCGTGAGCCAGCCGTATCCCGCGTACGAGGCAATCGGCACCCAGCGCGACGGCGAGTGGGTGCAGATCAACACGAACGTGCTGCAGATCGAAAACGAGTTCTACTCGACGATCCGTCCGAAGCGCGTCACGTATCCCGGCGAACGTCCGTTGCACGCTTTGGCCGCGCGCGGCGTGCAATACGTGGAAGTGCGTTGCATGGACATCGATCCGTTCGAGCCGACTGGCATTTCGCTCGAGACGTCGCGCTTTCTCGACGCCTACCTGCTGGTCTGCGCGCTCGACGACAGCGCGCCGTTGCCGCCCGACGCTTACGCCGAAGCCAACCAGAATTTCGGCCGTGTCACAATGGAAGGACGCAAGCCGGGCCTCGAACTGACACGCGACGGCCGTCCGGTTGCGATGACGGAATGGGCGAACGAACTGCTCGTCAAAATCGACGCGGCGGCGGCTACGCTCGACGCATTGCATGGCGGCGACGCGCATGCGCGCGCCGTCGCGGTTCAACGCACGAAGCTGGCGGATGCATCGGTGACGCCGTCGGCGCGCGTGCTGCAGACCATGCGCGAGAAGCAGCAGAGCTTCCTCGCCTTCGGCCTCGAACAAAGCGAAGCGCACGCCGCGCATTTCCGCACGCGTCCGCTGGATGCGGAGCAGACCAAGGCATTCACCGATCTCGCTGCGCAATCGCTCGCTGAGCAGGCCAAACTCGAACAGGAAGAAGTCGGTTCGTTCGACGCGTTCGTTGCGGCCTATCGAGCGTACACGCTGAACCGGTTTAGCGTCTGAATAACGCTTGCGGGCAAGGTGAAGAAAGAGCGGCCAGCGTGGCCGCTTTTTTATTTCGCGCCGGTAACGTCTACGCAATGTGCGACCGCCTCGCGAACGCTATCGGCAAATTCTCCGCGCGTTCTGACGATTCTCTGATCCAGATGAAACACCGTACCGACGCCACGGTCCAAACTTACATGACGCGCACCACAGAGGGAGGATTCAACGTGATGAAAAAAAATCTGTTGGCCATGCTGTGCGTAGCGGCGGCTGGATGTTCGACGCAAGGGCAGGTCGATCCGGACGTCATGCAGATCGCGACCACGCCGTTGACGTGTTCGAACAAGTCGCAATGCGATGTCTGGTGGCAACGGGCGCAAGCGTGGGTGGCGGGCCATTCGACGTATAAGATCGATGCCTCGACCGACACTTTGATCCAGACAGTCGGCCCGGATGGCGGCAAGCGCGCGTTGGCGTATCAGATCACGCGCGCCGCGAATCCGGACGGCACGGCAACGATCGGTTTTGCCGCGCATTGCGACGGCTCGATGGGCTGCAAGCCGAACCCATGGGAAGCCGGCGCCGACTTCAAACAATACGTGCGAGGCACTGCGCCCGGCACGCCGCAAAGCGGCGCGAAACCCCCGCAAGCCGCGCCCACGACCCCGCATCCGGATGCCATGCAGGGTCAATCGATCCCGGCGACGAATGGCGAAGCCGTCACGCAATAACGGCTGAAGACGCGCGCGAAGAGTCGAAGGAAAATACCGTGTCGGCGCGCGTCCGCTGAAAGGCATCGTCGAACTTCAATGCCCCATTGAAGGGCCAACGCCCTTGCGTGGCTTGGTGATCCAGACCAGCACCGCGAGCACGAGAAACGCCGCGCAGGAAATGCGGAAGAAATCGTTGGTGGCCATCATGTAAGCTTGCGTGGTCACCACCTGATTCAACTGCGCGGTGATGCCGTCGCCGGAGAGGCCGATACCGGCCAGCGCATTGGTATAAGCATTCGTGTTCGCGGCGTAAACGTTGACCGAGTCGGTCAGCATCGCGTGATGGTAGATCGTGTCGTTCTCCCAGTACGTCGTACTGACCGCTGTGCCGATCGCGCCTGACAAGGTCCGGAAAAAATTGGACAGGCCGGAAGCACTCGCCAGCCGCTCATCCGGCACGCTGGAGAGCGTAATGGTGGTCATCGGCACAAAGAAGCAGGCGACGCCGATACCTTGCACGAGCCGTGGCCAGATCACGTGATTGAACGGCACGTCGAGCGTGAAGGTGGAGTTCCAGAACGAGACGAACGCGAACACGATGAACGCAAAACTCGCCACCACGCGCAGGTTCAGCCGGTGCATGTTTTTGCCGATCAACGGCGACAAGAACAGCGCGAGCAGACCGACCGGCGCGGTCGCCAGACCAGCCAGCCCGGCGGTGTAACCCATCACGGTTTGCAGCCACAGCGGGAAAATCACCACCGAGCCGAAGAAGGCCATGAAGCCGAACGAGACGATCACCACGCCAAGCGCGAAGTTGCGATCCTTGAACAGCGAGAGATCGACCACCGGCTCTTTCTCGGTCATCTCCCACACCAGCATGAAGGCGAGCGACACCACCGCGATCACCGCCAGCGTGACGATAAACGTCGAATTGAACCAGTCGCGATCCTTGCCGAGGTCGAGCACCATCTGCAGGCACGACACGCCGATCACGAGCAGCGTGAGGCCGACCGCGTCGATGCGCTGTTTCGTGGTCTTCGTCTCACGGCCGCGCAGCAGCAGGAACGCCCACACCGCCGAGAACAGTCCGATCGGCACGTTGATGTAGAAGATCCACGGCCACGTGTAGTTGTCGGTGATGTAGCCGCCCATCACGGGCCCGAAGATGGGCGCGCAAATCACCGTCATCGCCCACAGGCCCAGCGCGAGTCCGCGCTTTTCCGGCGGATACGAGCGCATCAGAATGGTCTGCGAGAGCGGGACCATCGGCCCGGAAACGAGCCCCTGCACCAGCCGGAACGCGATCAACGACTCGAAGTTGTGGGCGAAGCCGCACAGCGCCGAGGCGATCGTAAAGAGCAGCACGGACAGCGTAAACAGCTTCACTTCGCCGACCCGCCGCGCGAGCCAGCCCGTCAGCGGCACCGCGATCGCGGAGGCGACCGAATACGACGAGATCACCCAGGTGCCCTGGCTGGTCGCCACGCCGAGGCTGCCGGAAATGGTCGGCACCGCGACGTTCGCAATCGACGTGTCGAGCACCTCCATGAAGGTGCCGAGTGCGAGCCCGACCGTGAGCAGGGCCAAGGCTCCGCCTTTGAGCGGAGCGGGTTCGGCGGCGGGTAGGGCAGCGGCGGAAGCCGTGGCGTCCATATTTCTTCTCCTCAACCTGGAAAGCTTGTCGCGACAGCTTTATCGCCTGGTCCAAATGGCGTGCTTACATGCCGGATCACTCTCTGCCCAGACAGATATCTTCAAACAGTTACGCTCTTGAAAAGAGCGTCTTGGTTAGTCCTCGCCGTGTTCCCGCGGCGACTCTTCGGGTGATTCGTCCAGCGATTCCTGTTGCGGCCCCAATCCGCATCCCGCGCTTGCTCCCGCGTCGATGCCGTTCGCGATGAAACGGCCGAGCAGGTCGATCAACGTGGCGTGGTCGGCTGCCGAAAACCCGCGCAACTGCTCGTTCAGCACCGTCGCGCCCAGACCAGGTAGTTGCCGCGCGGCGTCGTGACCCTGCGGCGTCAACTCGAGTTTCACCATCCGGCGATCGGTCTCGCTGCGCGAGCGCACGATAAAGCCTTTCTTTTCAAGGCGATCGAGCAGTCGCGTCATCGATCCGCTGTCGTACGACATGGCGCGCGACAACTCGAACGGCGTGCTCGCGCGCCGCGACGACAACATCAGGATCACGCCGATCTGCTGCGTGGTCAGTCCCAATGGTTTGACCGCACGGTCCGTCCGCTCGACCAGCACATTTCGAGCTTTCGTCAGGTAGTAGCCAAGACTCGATTCAAGGTGAATCTCGTCCGCCTTGTAGGGGCCGTCAGTCATCGTGTATCCGGAAACGTCTCAGGCAGAACGGATTTTAGCTGCCTAAGCAGACAAGTCAAACATGATTTCGCGTAGTGCGAACGGCAGAAAAACAACACGTCCGACGTGCGTGGGAGGAAGTATCTTGAAATTTAATTGCATAGTCAATATTATTGTAGGCAACGAGTTACGCGCGACCCGCGCCACCCGAGACCATGTTCTGACCGATTGTCTGCACGCCGCGCGCGCGCCGTGCGAAAAGGATTTCCCCGATGCTGTACCTCAAAAACACGCTTGGCGGCCTGAGCCGCTCCCTGACCGATTCCGCACTCAGCACCTTTCAAGGGCCGCACCGCTGGTGGAAACTGGCGCTGTTCGCCGTGCTGTTCGTATTGCCTGGCGGATCGGTCGGCGTGGCGGTGCTGGCATGGTTCGAGCATCGGCGGGGACAAAAGGGCGTCAAGACGGCGAAAGTGGAATTGGTCGCCGCGTCGGTGCCTGCGGTGAACGCGGCTGTTGTTCCTGCAGGCGCGGAAAAGCACGTAGGCCCCGCCGGCGCCTGCCAGGCGCGTGGCGATGCGCCGTGCCGGGCCGCCGCCGGTAAGCTGGCCCGCCAGGCCAAGTCTACGGAATCACGGGTGTAACGGCCTGGCCGGTAACAGCGCGTAACCTTCGCGACACCCTCAGTAACACACCTGCCTCCTTCCTCGCATTACCCTTTCAGTTTCCCGCGTCCAGCGGGCTCATACGCTAACATTCCGGCAGACCAAGATCTCGCCCGGCCGGCGGTGTCGCCATCGGCCGCGCCGCGGCGTCCAGAAGGAATTCATTGCATGCAGTCTGATCGAATCTCGCGCGCGCGGACACTTGCGCCTCGCGCCCTGACTATTGCCGTAGCCGCAGCCCTCGCCAGTCTGCTGGCGGCCTGCGCAGTCGGCCCCGACTACAAGCGGCCCGCCGCCGAAATTCCGGCGTCGTACAAGGAAGCCGCGCCCGGCTGGAAAGTCGCTCAACCGGCCGATCAGCAGGATCGCGGCGACTGGTGGACCATTTACGAAGATCCGCAGCTCAACGCGCTCGAAGAGCGGCTGAACACCGCAAACCAGACCGTCGCTCAATTCGCCGCCGCCTACCGGCAAGCGCGCGCGCTGGTCGGCGAGGCGCGGGCGGCGTATTTCCCGACCATCGGTGCGTCGGCGGGTGCAACGCGCTCCGGCAACGGGACATCGTCCGGCGGCAACTCGACCACTGCGACGAGCCGATCCGGCGTCGGCAACAGTTTCAATGTCCAGCTCGACGCAAGCTGGGAGCCGGATCTGTGGGGTTCGGTCAGCCGCTCGGTCAACGCGCAGAAGGCCGGCCAGCAAAGCGCTGCGGCGGACCTCGCCAACGCACGCCTGTCGGCTCAGGCCACACTCGCCCAGACCTACTTCGCGCTGCGCTCGCTCGATTCGACCCAGAAGCTGCTCGACGACACCGTCGCCGCCTACCAGCGCTCGCTGCAACTCACGCAGAACCAGTACGCAGCCGGCGTTGCCGCACGCTCCGACGTGATCCAGGCGCAAACGCAATTGCAATCGGCGCAGGCTGCCGCGATCGACAACGGCGTGCAGCGCGCTCAGGACGAGCACGCGATCGCCGTTCTGGTCGGCGAACCGGCCTCGACCTTCTCGATTCCGCCGATACCGCTCATCGCCACGCCGCCCGCCGTGCCGGCGCAGATGCCGTCCGCATTGCTCGAACGGCGTCCGGACATCGCTTCGGCCGAGCGCAAGGCAGCAGCGGCGAACGAACAGATCGGCGTCGCCATCGCCGCATTCTTCCCGTCGCTGACGCTGTCGGCTTCCGGTGGCTTCGAAAACTCGGTGTTCTCGCAATTGCTGACCGCGCCGTCGCGCTTCTGGACGCTCGGCCCGCAACTCGCCGCGACGCTGTTCGACGCCGGTCTGCGCCAGGCCCAGACCGACGCCGCGCGCGCTGCCTACGACGGCAATGTCGCGACCTACCGTCAGACGGTACTGGCCGCGTTCCAGGACGTCGAGGACAACCTCGCGTCGCAGCGCATCCTTGCACAGGAAATCGTCGTCCAGCAGCAAGCGGTGGATTCGGCGCTTCAGGCGCTCGCCATCGTCACGAACGAGTACAAGGCGGGCACGGTCGGCTACGTCAACGTGCTGACGGCGCAGACCACCGCTTTCACGGCCCAGCAGAAGCTGGAGATCATCGCCGGCCAGCGGATGGTGTCGTCGGTGGGTCTGGTGAAGGCGCTGGGCGGCGGCTGGGACGTGTCGCAGATGAATCGCGAAACAGGCGATGTGGCGGCGCCGGCGCCGCTGCCGGCGTCATCGGCGGCGCCTGTCGCGCAAAACGGTACGACATCGCCGTCGCGGATGCACACCGAGTAGAAGCGCTGGCCGTCGAGGCAAAGCAAAAGAGGCATGCCGCATTTCACGGCCATGCCTCTTTTTCTATGGCGTCGACGCTCGGCCACCCATAGGTTCAGCAGCCTCGCGAGGTTATTGCGCGCCTCAGTGCACGAATGTCAACGTCACCGTGTCCGGCCCGCTCGGCCGCCCCAACAGGTTCAGCAATCCCGCGAGGTTATCGCGCGCCTCAGGCGCGGCGCTGGCCGTCCCCTGAAACGACGTTGACCCAGCCGACACCGTACCATTGCCGGTCAGCATCAACGGGCCCTTGGTGGTGGTCAGATCGAGCGTGGAGGACTCGCCCTGCGCCTGAAACAGCACGCGGTATGAGCCGAGCGGCTTGACCATCGACACCCGCGAACTGACGTCGGTCAGCGTGACGGTCAATTGCCCGAACGCTTCGCGATTGAAGCTGCGCCAGTCCGACCAGGACAGTTGCACGTTGCCTTGCAGATCGAGCGTGTTAAAAGGCGCGCCAAGGCCGCTCAGCAGCGAAGCCGGGACGGCAATCGCGCCCGGCGTGACGGTCGCCGTGCGCGGCGTGGCATCGACGGTGATCGGCTCCGGCATCGCTTCGCTGTGCCGCATGATCATGCGCACGCGGCCGGTAAACAGCGGCCAGAACGCCGTGTGCCATTCGATCCGGCCAGGCAGCAGCGTTGCCGCGCTCATGTCCGAGCCGGCGGCCAGCATCAGCGTGGCCGAACCGTGCCACAGCGAGCCGGCCGGATTGACCAGATTGACGTGGCCACTCGTCTGTTTGGCGAACTGCGGCGTGATCCAGGCGGCCGGCAGCATCGCCAGCATCACGAGCGCGGCGGACAGCACCGCGATCACCAGCCAGGGCAGGGCGACGCGCGAGCGCCGCATCCAGTAATTCATGCGAGATCCTGTGACGGCGCGGTCGCGGTTATTTTCATTTCGCGGTGGACGGCTGCAACGACGCCGTCAGGTCCACCTGGCCGTCTTCCTTGAGCGCCGTGGCGTGCGCCTCCGAGACTTGCACCTTGAACTGCTTGCGCACGTCGTCGACCCAGTTCGTCCACGCCGGGAACGACGCGTTCTTCAACTGGATCTGGACCGCGTTGCCGATCACCTGAACCTGCGTCGCCGCGAGGCCGTGATCGCTGAGTGAAGCGGTGAGGGCGTCCTTCAGCGCAGCGCCGGTCGGCGCGACGCCTTGAGCCGCCGCCGACAATTGGCGCGCTTCGTTCGCTTGCGCGGTCATCTGCGCCAACTGCCGCTGCATGGCGGGCAGCGTTTCACGCAGATGCGAGCGGCCTTCCTGCGCCGGCGCCCACAGCACCGACCACGCGATTACCACGGCGAGAATCCCGCCGCCCCACGTCAGGATGGCTTTTTCGCGCTCGGTGCGCTGCTCCCAGAATCCGGCCCATGTTTGAGCGATTTCAGCTTTCATTGTCCGTTCCTGATGGTCCATTTGCCGGTATTGCTATCGATCGCGCCGCTCAGGCCGTTGCGGGCGAGGCGCTTCGCGAAATCGGGATCGAGCTTGACCTCCGGCTTGAAGTTCACGTCGAGCCGCCGGTCGTGATAGTCGAGCGCGGCGATGCCGTTGACCGGCACCGGCGCCAGCGAGCGCGCGAGGCCGTCGGCGAGCGGCAGGAAATCGTCCGGCGACAGCTCGCCCGCGGCGACACGCAACTGCTGCAACTGGCGCGCCATCTGATCGGGCGCATCGAGCACGACCGTCGTTTTGGGGAACGTATTGAGCAGCAGTTCGGTCATCTGTGTGTTGATCGCATCGCGTTGGCGCGCGAGCATCAGCCACTGCACGTTCGCGCCGATGATCGCAATCAGCAGCGCGCCGACCGCGAGCAAAACCGGCAGACGCAGACGCCGCAGCGTCGCGCGGTCGAGCCGCCACGGCTGCGAAGCGAACTCGAACTGGCACAGGTCGAAGCGGCACTCGAGCGCACGCCGCGCGAGTTGCTCGAACGGCAGCGGACTGGCGCCGTGGATGTGCGCAGCCAGCCGCGCCGGGCTATTCGGGGCGAGACTCGGCTCGTTGCCGGGCACTTCGGTGAGCATATGCAGCGAGACCTTCGCCGCCCCGGCGAGCGCGCCGAGCGTCGTGTTCACGGCGTTGGCCGGCACTGCCAAGCCTTCACCTTGCACGCCGCGTGCGATCGCCAGTTCGACGCGCGGCACGCTTCTGTCGCCCGCGCTGTCCACGACGCCTTCGAGCAGCATGGCGGGCGCGGTCTGCACCACCGCGCCGAGTACGGCGGCCACCATCGGCACGGCGACCGCTGCGCCGGGCGCCACCGCTGGCGCGACATCCGCCAGCGGCGTCGCCACACCCGCGGCGCCCGCCAGGGCCGGCTCACCGGCGTTCACCGTTTCCGCGACTTCGGCGAGCACGTCGGCATCGAGCGTGGCCGCCTGCGGCAGGCAGCGCGTGACCGGCACCGCGCGCAAGCTGCGGTGGCCGGCATTGGAGAACGATTCGCAGATAAACCGGAACCAGCCGCGGTCGATGATCGCCAGCAGCTGCCGCCCGCCCGCGAGCGGTTTCGGATCGACGGCGATGTGACAGGTCTGCGGGTCCTGGATCAGTTGATCCTCGACGATATTGGGCAATGCCTGACGCAGCCTCGGGCCGCGCAACGGCGGCAGTGTGGCGGGCATCATCAGCAGGTCGCGCGCGGCGACCATCAGCACCGTGGTGGAGGCGCGCGGCAGCAGCGCGAGTGCCGACCGGCCGGCGCGCTGGGCGCGGCCCGATTTGTCGAGCAGCACGAACGGCAGCTCCGGCAGTTGCCATTCCTGCGATGGCACCGCCGGATCACGCGGCGGCAATAGAACGATCAGCGTGCTCAAAGGCCACTCTCTCTGGGAAAGGCGTTATTCATAGTTGGTCTTCTACTCGCACGATACGCGTAGTGTGAGTCAATGCGTCGCGATAGACGAGGGTCGTGCGGTCCACCTCGGCGCGTTCGTGCAGCACGCGGCCGTGGATCAGGAAGTAATTCGAGTTGACGTCGAGTTCGCTCGGATCGATCGAGGTCGACTGCACGCCGGCGCCTTGCAACGCGAGCTGGATGTCGCCGACGTTACGGAAAAATACCGTCTGCCGGCGCGCGACGAAGGCTTGCGCCGTCGACACGCTCATGCCCGGGATGACCGCCGCGATCACTTCGGCCGAAGCCGTGTTCACGTTGACTGCCGATACCGTCGGCAGCACGGTGACGAAGGGGCGCAAGCGAGCGACCATCTCCGGCGTGTAGCCGGGGATATCGAGCAGCGAGTCGACGCTGGTCATCTGGATCGGTGCGTTCGCGGAGCTGTCGTCGCTGTCTTCGATGCCGGGTTTGTCGGTGAAGCTGCCGCCGGTGGCGCCGCCCTGGATCGGCGGCGGAGTCGCGGTTGTGCCGTTCGTGGATGTGACGGTCTGGAAACGGGTTGCCGATTGCGCGAGGCTCGCGCGGACCTGGAGTGCTGTGGTTTTTGCCAGCTGGCTGTTGGCGCCGAGCGATACCAGTAGGCGCTGGTAGGCGCCGATTTGGTCCATGTCTAGTTGCATGACGCCTGGGGCCGGGCTCTCGACCAGATTTCTCAGGTTGAATTTTGCCTGGGCGTCTTCGATTGAACCGGATAGGTACGTTTCTGCGCCTTGTTGCGCTCTTACTTCGCCGATCTGGCCTAGGAAATCCGAGAGGCGGGTTTTGGCGATGGGGACGCCCCATAAGCCACCTAAGTAGGTGATGCCCGCGGAGGTGTCGCCTTCTGAGCGGAGAATCAGGCGCGTCCAATCCAAGGCGCCGCGTGATACCCATTGTGCCTGGGAGAGCAGGCGCTGGTTTTCTATCCTTCGGATTTGGACTTGCTGGCGCCAGAGCATGCCCGAGACCAGAATCGCGGATAGCGCTACTACCAGCAGGGCGCTGATGATTGCTACGCCGTTTTGGGTTTTTTGGCTCTTTTTGTTGGCCTTTCCTTGAATTCGTTGTGGTCTATTGGCGTTGCCCCTGTGCGGGGCGGCACCTACTTTCTTTGCCGCGGCAAAGAAAGTAGGCAAAGAAAGCCGCTTCACACCGCTAATGCTAAGCGGGTCCCCCGCACAGCCACGGTAGTGGACCATCTGGAATCCGTCACCTCGCACATTCAACCCCAGTGACAAAGCCGTCATACCCCCCGCCTCGCACTCCGTGCTCGCCGGAAGGGTATGGCTTAAGACCGATGGCTTCGTTTGGGCGTGGTGGGAACCATCGGCTTCGCCTCGGCGAGGCGCCGAGGCGGATACGGAAACGGATGCGGACCGAACATATGGTGAGCTGCAGTCATACGTCGGCAAGGACGGGGGGTTTTGTTGCTTGCCGCTCGGCGCGCGCAGCGCCGCCGGAACGGATGACTGCCTGGTCACTGGCGTGTGTTGTGCGGGGGATCGTTCGTTGATCGTGCCACTACCGTGGCTGTGCGAGGAGACCGCTTGTACGTTAGCGGTTTGAAGCCGCTTTCTTTGCTTACTTTCTTTGCGGTGGCAAAGAAAGTAAGTGCCGCCCCGCACAGGGGCAACGCCAATAGACCACCATGAATTCAAGCAAAGGCCAACGCCAAAGGAACACACCCCAACTCGTCGGAAAGACAAAAAAGAGAACTTCATTTCACTCTCCGACGAGAAAAACGCGAGTAACAGGCCGCGCCAAAGACTTAGCCCCGACACTCACCTGAAGCCCCGTCACAGACCGCGGCAGCGGCGCACTCCCAAGCTGGGGCACCTTAAGATTATTGTCCGCCTCCGTAATGGCGCTCTGCACATCACCCATCTGCGTCGTCCACCCCACCTTCGGCACGTAGACCTGAGCAGAAATAGAACCCACACCGCCCATCAACGGCACGCCACTCCATCCCTCGCCTTCGCTGCCGCGCAGCGCCCGTCGCAACTCGCCCATATTCCCCAACGGCGGCGACGCATATCGAATCACACGCCCATCGGACACCCGATACCGCACCACCTGCAACCGCGGCGCCGCTCCCGGCAAGTTCATCTGCCGCACGATCTGCAACACGCTGCCCGACACTGACACAGCCGCCTGCCCAGCCTCATCATCCGACGCCGCCTGCCGGGCATCGATCCTCATCTGGTCGAACAACTGCGCAAAGACGCGCTCGTCTTCCATCGCGTTCGTAATCGTCTGCCGGCCGCGGATGATCTGGTCGAGCCCGCGCCACGACAGCACGGCAATCACCGCCAGAATCGCAATCGCCACCAGCAATTCGATCAGCGTGAAACCACGCGCGCCCCTCGCGCCCAATGGGCGGCGGCGCTCAGAGCGAACGGTTGTTTTCATTCGCGACCACCGTCACCATCTGAGCCAGATTGCCGGACCCGCCCGGCATCGTCACCATCACTTCCACTCGACGAAACACCGGATTCGGCGTGGCCGTCACATGCTCTGTACAGATCAACTGCAAGTTGCCTTGCGAACAATCGAAACTCGTGGAACCCACGTTCGGCCAGGCATGCGCCAGATGCAATTGCGCCAACGTATTGTCCGCGCTCCAGGACGCCAGCAAACGGCGGTGCAGATCGGCCTCGCCGCTCGCGAGACTGCCCACCGCACGCAACGAAGCGGCCAACGCCACCGCGATGATCGCCAGCGCCACCAGCACTTCGATCATCGTGAAACCGCGCTGCGCGCCGTGGCTCATCTGGCGAGCGGTCATGCTCCTGCAACGACGCATCTCAGTGCACCTCGTAGCGGCCATTGCCGGTGCCGACGATCGTCGCGCTCCCGGCTGCCGAAAACAGCGTGATCTGCACGGGCACGTCGATCGCCTCGGTGCCGAATACGATACGGCTGGGCTGCGCATCCGAACCGGGATAGCTAATGGCCACGCCGGTCACGCCGCCTTCCCAGCGACGCGGCCCAAGCAGATCGTCACGCAGCGGACGCCAGCCATCTTCGGTGCGCAGGTCGAAACGAAAGCCGCCATCGAGCGGTTGCCAGGCGATCGGCCGCGCGCGCACCTGCGCTTCGTCGCCGGCCGATTCGAACAGCAGCGCGAGACGCTGCGCTTCCTCGTTCAGATCGGTGCGCGGATTGCGTGTCATCGTCAACGCGGTCAAGGACACCAGCAAGCCCGCAATCACCAGCACCACCAGCATTTCCAGCAGCGTAAAACCCGCCGCGCGTTTGCCGCCGCGCGTGCCCGCGTCACCCGAGCGGCGCACGCCACGACGGCGCGCGCCGGCACACGCCACGCGCGGCAATGAAGCCGTACAGGGCGTGTCCACACGGGACTTGCAAGGGGACAATCGCATAGTGCCGGCCACGAACGATCAACTCAAAATCAAACGACGATGCATCGACAGGAACGCGCGAGGTTCAATCCCGCCGCGCGCATGAAAATCACCGACTAAGCGCCTACTGCCACGAGCCGACGTCGGCATCATTGCCTTCGCCGCCCGCCTTGCCGTCCGCGCCGTAGCTGAACACGTCGATCTCGCCGTGCACACCCGGATTCAGATACTGGTAACCGTTACCCCACGGATCGTTCGGCAGACGCTCGAGGTAGCCACCGTCCTTCCAGTTGGTCGGCACGGGATCCGTGCTCGGCTTTTCGATCAGCGAGCGCAGGCCTTGCTCCTGCGTCGGATAACGGCCATTGTCGAGACGGTAGAGCTTCAGCGCCTGCATGACCGTGCCGATGTCCTGCTTGGCGGCGACACGGCGCGCCTCGTCGGGACGGCTCATGATCTTCGGCACGATCAACGCGGCCAGAATGCCCAGAATCGCGATCACGACCATGATTTCGATCAGCGTGAAACCACGTTGACGACGGCTGCGCGGACCCGCGATGTCATGACGGCGAGTGGTCGACAGTTGCATAGCTTGCTACCTCTTTTCAGGTGAAATTTTGACTGGGCGGGATTCGCGTTTTGGCAATCAGGGTGCCATTGAACACGCCCGGCCGGTCATTTTAATGTCATGCAGTTGAACGGCCCTGAGAAAACGCCGGGCCGCCTCAAGTTTGCTCACCCCTCGGGGGGCCCGGCGCGATGCGCCAGGTTGGGGCGCTTTCAACCCCACGCAATTTTCACAATAGTCCGTACAATGATGCGCATGAACGCCATCCAAATCCGCCTTCTGTCGCTCGCGCTGTTCGCCGTGTTCTGCGCGACGTTGACCTACTGGGTCATCACGCTCAGCACGATGTCCGGTGCGCCGTTGCCCGCAGCCGCCGCGCACGCGCAGATCTCGACCGAGCAGGCTGCCACGCTGTTCGGCGGCCAGCTCACGCGCAACGCCAACCAGGACGTGCGACTGTTCGGCATCCTCGCGTTGCGGGAAGGCGCCGCGGCCATCGTCAGCGTGGGCGGCGAACCGCCGCATGCCGTGTCGCTCGGCAGCGCGCTGATGCAAGGCACCAAACTCTCCGAAGTCCGCGCCCGCTCGATCATCATCGACCGCAACGGCGCGCATTCCGAAGTGTTCCTGCCGGCCAACCCCGCAGGTCCGACGATCTACGTGCGCTAAAGCCAGGCGCACAACCGCTTCATTTCAACTGATTGCGCGGTGACCGCACCGGTCATCGCACAATCCCGTCCCTTTCCCAGCCTTACTGCACCAGGTTGTTCAACTCGATGATCGGCAGCATCACCGCCAGCACGATCACCAGCACGACGCCCCCCATCGCCAGAATCAGCAACGGCTCCAGCAGACTCGTCAGGAACATCGTGCGACGTTCCAGTTCGCGCGCTTCGCCGTCGGCCGCGCGGTCGAGCATCGTGGTCACGTCACCGGTCGCTTCGCCCGAACGGATCAGGTGAACCAGCACGGGCGGGAACGTTTTCGTGTTGCCGAGCGCGCGTGACAGCGACGTACCTTCGCGCACACGCACGATTGCATCGTCGATGTTCTCGCGCATCGCGTTGTTGCTGAGCGTTTCGGCGGCGGCTTGCAGCGCGCGCAGAATCGGCACGCCCGCCGCGGTGAGAATGCCGAGCGTGCTGGCAAAGCGCACGGTGTTATAGCCGCGCACGAGTTTGCCGAGCAGCGGGGCAGTAAGCAGCCAACGGTCGAACGCGAGGCGCGGGCCGGGCTGCTTGAGAATCGAGCGCACCAGATACACCAGCACGACCACGCCGATCAACATTGCCCACCACCAGTTCCGCACGAAGCCCGAGAGCGCCATCATCATGATGGTGAGGAAGGGCAGTTGCTGCTTGGTGCTGGCGAACACGTTCACCACTTGCGGCACCACGTAGCTCAGCAGAAACGTGACGATACCGAAAGCGATCAGCGTGACGATGGCGGGGTAGGTGAACGCGAGCACGATCTTCTGCTTCAGCGCGTTGCGTTGCTCGATATAGTCGGCAAGCCGCGACAGCACCAGACCGAGCTTGCCGGTATGTTCACCGGCGGCGACCAGCGCGCGGTAGATCTCGGGGAAGTCTTTCGGATGCTGCGTCAGCGCATTGGCCAGCGAATGGCCGCCGAGCACTTCCGCGCGAATCGACGCCATCAGTTCGCGAATGTAGTCGCGCTCGGATTGCTCGGTCAGCACGGCGAGCGCTTCGTCGAGCGGCAGGCCGGCAATCAGCAGGCTGGCGAGCTGGCGCGTCAGGATCGCCTGCTCGCGTTGCGACAAACGCCGCCCCAGCGACAGCCGTTGATTACGCTCGCCGCGCGTGCGCGTGGCCGCCGGTTCGACGACGAGCGGCGTCAGTCCCTGCGAACGCAGATTGGTCCGCGCGCCGCGCGCGCTGTCCGCGTCGAGTACGCCTTTTTGCGCCTTGCCCGCCGCGTCGATCGCTTCGAAACGAAATGCCGGCATGCGCTTATGCTCCGCCCGTCACGCGGATCACTTCTTCGAGCGATGTCAGCCCGGAAGCGAGCCAGCGGTCCGCATCCTCACGCAGCGTGCGCATGCCTTGCGCACGACCGGCCGCGAGAATTTCCGCATCGGCTGCGTTGCGGTGAACCAGCGTACGGATGTTGTCGTCGATCAGCAGCAGTTCGTAGACGCCGCGCCGTCCCGCATAACCAGAGTGGCCGCACCGGTCGCAACCGACCGGATGCCAGCGCACGCTGCCGTCTTCTTCGACACGCTCTTCGCGGCACACCGGGCACAGTCGCCGCACGAGTCGCTGCGCCAGCACGCCGAGCAGCGACGACGCCAGCAGATACGGCTCCACGCCCATGTCGGTCAAACGGGTCACTGCGGATGCCGCGTCGTTGGTGTGCAGCGTGGCCAGCACGAGGTGGCCCGTCAGCGATGCCTGCACCGCGATCTGCGCGGTCTCCAGGTCACGGATTTCACCGATCATGATGACGTCCGGGTCCTGCCGCAGAATCGAGCGCAGCGCCCGCGCGAAGGTCATGCCGATCCGTTCGTTGACCTGCGTCTGGCCGATGCCGGACAGGTCGTATTCGATCGGATCTTCGACCGTCATGATGTTGGTGGTCGCGGTTTCGAGCCGCGACATCGCCGCATACAGCGTGGTCGTTTTACCGGAGCCGGTCGGCCCGGTCACCAGCACGATCCCGTGCGGCCGGCCGATCAGCTTGTCGAACTTGCCGAGCGTATCCGGTCCCATGCCGAGCGCTTCGAGGTTCAGGCGTGACGCATCTTTTTCCAGCAGACGCAGCACCGCGCGTTCGCCGTGGCCGGTCGGCAGCGTCGAGACGCGCACGTCGACCGGGCGGCCGCCCACGCGCAGCGTGATACGGCCGTCCTGCGGCAAACGCTTCTCGGCGATGTCGAGCTGCGCCATGATCTTGATCCGCGAGATCAGCGCGCCGTGCAGCGCTTTCTTCGGCCGCACCACGTCGCGCAACGTGCCATCGACGCGAAAGCGCACCACAGAAGAAGTCTCGAACGGCTCGATGTGAATATCCGATGCCTGCTCGCGCGCCGCTTGCGTGAGCAACGCGTTGATCATGCGGATGATCGGCGCGTCGTCTTCCGACTCCAGCAGATCCTCGACCTCGGGAATGTCCTGCATGAGGCGCGAGAGATCGACTTCGCCTTCCACTTCGCCGACCACCTGCGCAGCGCTGCCGTCCTGGCGCGCATACGCCTGGTTGATCGCCTGCGTGAGCTCGTCGGCGGGCAGACGTACGATCGACACTGCGCCGAAGTTGCGTGCCACTTCGGAAAGCGCGGCGTCGCTCGTGCGTTCGCTGATCCAGACTTCGAGGCTGTCCGCGTGCTGATGCGCGACCAGAATCTGGCCGGCACGGGCAAAACCGTAGGGCACGAGCCGCGCGGCGATGGCCGAAGGCGCCTCGCGCACGGCATGCTCGGTTACACCCGCGGGCGACATCGCCGCGGCTTGTGTCGCGGCACCGGCTCGCACCGCTGCGGGCGACGCAGACGCTGACGGCGGCGTGGACGGCGTGCTCACGGCCGCACTCCAGGCGACGCGGTGGAAGGCGCCACAGTGACCGGACTGCTCTGCGTGGAAGGCGCCACGGTGACCGGATTGGTCTGCACGGTGCCGTTCGTGGCCGGCGCCGGGCCGACGGTGGCCGGGCCAGCGTTGGCCGGCGGCGGCGTCAGCTGCTGACGGCGCATCTTGTCGAGATCGAACAGATTCATCGCGGGCGAACCGCCCTGGCTCGGACCGATCGGCATCGGCGGAACCACCGGATCGTCATTGTCCTTCATCACGTTGTTGTCCTGCTTGTACGCGCCCTGCACGCCCTGGATGTAGTCGTAGCGATTGGACGTCACAGCCTGAGCGGTACTGCGATCGTTGATGATCACTGGGCGCAGGAACACCATCAGGTTGGTCTTGTTGCGAGTCTTCTGTTCCGAGCGGAACAACTGGCCGATCCACGGAATATCGCCGAGCAGCGGCACCTTGTTGTTGGTGACCTGGTAGTTGTCCTGCATCAGGCCACCCAGCACGATGATCTCGCCGTTATCGGCGAGCACCGTCGACTGGATCGACCGCTTGGTGAATTCCGGGCCGGCCGGGTTGGTCGTCGCGTTGGTCGTGCCGGTCACGATCGCCGAGTCTTCGGTGTAGAGCTGCAGCTTGAGAATGCCGCCGTCGGTGATCTGCGGCTTAACGTGCAGCGTCAGGCCGACGTCGACGCGGTCGAAAGTATTGAACGCCGACGTCGCGGTGGCGCTCGTGAGGTTCGAATATGAACCCGTCTGGATCGGCACGTTTGTACCGACGACGATCTTCGCTTCCTCGTTGTCGAGCGTGATGAGGTTAGGCGTTGACAGCACGTTCGCATCGGCGGTCGTCGAGAGTGCCTGCAACAGTGCGCCAAGGCCCTGCACCCCGAAGATGTTGTGAATCCAGCCGACGTTCAGCCCTTGCTGCAACTGTTGGGTGGCGAGCGCGGTAGCAAGACCGCCGGTGGCCCCGGCCGCTGCGGCCCCCGCCGTCAGATTGATGATGCTGTTGCCGCTGCCGGTCGCCAGATTGGTGCCGGCGAATATCGAGTTGTTCGCAACCTGCCACTGAATGCCGAGATTGCCGGCCGTGTTCGAGTTCAATTCGACAATTAACGCCTCGAGATAAACCTGCGCGCGCCGTGCGTCGAGCTGGTCGATCACCGCGCGCAGATTGCGGTACACCGGCTCGGCCGCCGTGATGATCAGCGAGTTCGTCGCGGAGTCCGCCTGGATCATCCCGCCTTGCTGATTGTCGTCGCTCTTGTCCTTGTCGCTGCCGAGCAGGCCGCCGGCATTGTTGCTGCCGCCCGCACCGTACCCGCCTCCGCTGCCGCCGCCCATCGGCGAAGACAGCGAGCTGTTGCCGAGTCCGCCCGACGGCAGCGGTGGCGTACCCGACGAGCCCGTCGAATTATTGCCGCCCAGGCCGCCGCCGCTATTCTGGTTGAACGAATTCGCGTCGTTCGCGTTGCCCGACGAGTTGTCGCCGCCGCCTTTGCCGAACATGCCGCGCAAGGTCTTGGCGAGCTTCGTCGCGTCCGCGTTACGCAGCGGCACGACGTGGATGTTGCCGGGCATGGTGGTCGGCGTGTCGAGTTCCTTCGCCAGCTGCTTCGCCGCCGCGAGACGCGCGCCGTTCGACGCGCGGATCAGAAGCGAGTTGGTGCGCGGGTCGGCGGTGACCGACACCTTCAGCGTCGCGTCGGTACTGCCGATCGAGCCGGGGTCGAGCATCTTGTTCAGTTGCGTGGCGATGTCGATCGCGTTGGCGTTCTTCAGCTGCACCACCGATACCGATTGGCCCGCCGCCGAATCCACACCCTGGATGATCTGGGCAATACGCCGCACGTTGTCGGCGTAATCGGTGACTACAATCGTGTTGTTGGCTGGGTAGGCCGCCACGGTATTGTTCGGCGAGATGAGCGGACGCAGCACGGGCAACAGATTGTTGGCCGATTCGTTCTTCAGCACGAACACTTGCGTGACCACCTGGTCGCCGCGCGCCGTAGGCGTATTGCCGACATAGGTCGGCACGCCTTGCAGCTTCGCGTCGGCCTCGGGCACGACTTTCAGTACGCCGTGGTCCTGCACGAGCGCGAAGCCCTGCATCCGCAACGCGGACTGCAAGGTTTTCAGCGCCTGATCTTCAGGCACCGCGTTTTCCGACACGAGATTCAACTGACCTTTCACGCGCGGATCGACGATGATTGTTTTGCCGGTTGCCGCGCCAATCGCCTTGGCCACCTGATCGATGTCCGCGTTGACGAAGTTGAGTGTCACCTGTGCCTGTGCTGTCTGCGCGGTGATCAAGCCAGCCACCAGCAGCGCCGTTGCAACGCGACGCAAAGCCATACGATTTCTTCTCATGGAATAGGGTATCGATGCCAACAGCCGTAGCCGCCGACGGTCATGCAGTGCGGACATGGGAGCAGGCCGCCGCCCTGTCGATCTGCCGGCCGGCCTCGCTGACGATCATCGTCCTCGTTGCCCGCCGTCCGATGTCCGAAAAAAATGAACAGTAACAGTTTTTCATGTCGGATTTGTCACAAAACGAACCGCCTCGTGCGATTTCTCTAGAGGCCGCCACCTGTTGTCAAACAATTGAAAGCTAATGGATAGTCGTACGAATGAGCTCGAAAACGCTTCGTTTTCTGCTCTCTTATGTCGGTTAGCCAACTTGACGGGGGTCCGCCTGCCGGTATCATACGAGCCGTTCGAGTCCCTGGTTGCGAGATGCCGACGCGGGTTTACCCCAGTGTCAGACCAACGCCCGGCCAGCGCGGCTCGGCGGCTGTCAGTGGCTGAAGTATGGCCGATGCGACGCCTTACCGAACCTTACTCTTGCCCTTTGCTTAGTGGTCTTGACTGATGAAACGAAGCTTCGTCACCGTCGCCGTAGGACTTGCCGTGCTGGTAGCAGCAGGGTCCGCACGCGCCGATTGCTTTGATGAAGCAGCGAAATATCAGAAGGTCAACCCCTTGATTCTGCGCGCCATCGCGTGGCAGGAGTCGCATAATCGCCCCGACGCAACGCATAAGAATGCGAACGGCTCGACCGACTACGGGGTGATGCAGATCAATTCGATCCATCTGCCCACGCTCGCACAGTACGGCATCTCGCAGGGCACGTTGATGGAACCGTGCAAGAACGTCTACATAGCGGCATGGCATCTGCGCCGCCAGATGAACAAGTACGGCAACACCTGGCAGGCAATCGGCGCCTATCACTCCGAGACGCCGGCGCTGCGGGACAAGTACTCGCAGCAGATCGCCGCGATCCTGCGCAAGTGGAATCTGATGCCGGCTGCGCGCTGATCCCGCCTGTCACGCGGCCTCCGTCCGTTTTGATGCACAATGCGGCTTCGTGCAGCCTTCGAGGCTCGGCCCGGTTGCGGTCTGCATTATACGCCCTCAGCCAGGCACGCCTTCAAACCTCTAGTTTTCCCGTACTGCAATGAACCAGCCGCTATTGCCCGTCACCGTGCTCTCCGGTTTTCTGGGCGCCGGCAAGACCACGCTCCTGAATCACATCCTCGCGAATCGCGTCGGCTTACGCGTGGCCGTGATCGTCAACGATCTGGCCGCCGTCAATATCGACGCGACCCTCGTGCGCGATGCCGCCGCGCTTTCTCACGTCGAGGAACAACTCGTCGAGTTGTCGAACGGTTGCATCTGCTGCACGCTGCGCGACGATCTGCGGGTCGAGATCAAGCGTCTGGCCGGAGAGCGGCGTTTCGACGCGATCCTGATCGAATCGACCGGCGTGGCCGAGCCGATGCCGATCGCCGAGACCTTCAGCTTCGTCGACGATGAAGGTGCGTCGCTCTCCGACGTCGCCCGGCTCGACACGATGGTGACCGTGGTCGATGCGTTCAACTTCCTGCGCGACTACGGTTCGGCCGACGCGCTTGCCGAGCGTGGCATCGCCGCGACCGAGGAAGACGATCGCACGCTGGTCGAACTGCTGATCGAGCAGATCGAATTCTGCGATGTGCTGGTGGTGAACAAGGCCGATCTGGTGAGCGCGGACGAACTCACGCGCCTGCAACGCATTCTCGCCCGGATCAATCCGCGCGCCCTGCAGGTGGTCGCCCGTTTCGGCGAGGTGCCGCTCGCGCAAGTGCTGAACACCGGCCGCTTCGATTTCGACGAGGCGGCAAGCGCGCCAGGCTGGCTGGCATCGCTCAATCATGAGCATGATCACGAGCACGGCCATGCTCATCAGGGCGAAGCGGATGAGTTCGGCATCGGCAACTTCATTTACCGGGCGCGCCGGCCGTTTCACCCGGAACGCCTGTGGGCGCTGCTGCATCAGGAGTGGAAGGGCGTGCTGCGCAGCAAAGGTTTCTTCTGGCTTGCCACGCGTAACGATATAGCCGGTTCGCTCTCGCAGGCGGGTGGTGCTTGCCGGCACGGTCCGGCGGGCATGTGGTGGGCGGCTCAGGATCGCAGCGAGTGGCCCGACGGTGATGACGAGCTGGCCGCCGAAATTGCCGCGGACTGGTTCGGCGATCCGGACGATCTGAGCATCGGCGACCGTCGCCAGGAGCTGGTGATGATCGGCGTCGGCATCGATCCCACTGTCTGGAAAACGAAGTTCGACGCGTGTCTGCTGACCGACGAGGAATACGCGCAGGGACCGCAAGCATGGGAGCAGTTCGCCGATCCGTTCCCGGCCTGGGACTTCGACGAAGATGATCACGATCACGACCATCATGACCACGATCACGATGGTCATGGCCACGGTGAAATCGTGCATCGTCACGACTGAGCGGCTTTCGCCGCTCGGCGGAATCGAGCCGCGACGCCCGTTGCGGCCATCCTCTGCACAATGCCCAGGCGAAAAAAAACCCGCCGTTGGCGGGTGTCAACTGCCTGGCAGTAGTCTGCTTAGCGCTTGTTGACTGCGTCTTTGAACGCCTTACCAGCCGTGAACTTGACGGTCTTGGCGGCCGGAATCTTGATAGTTTCGCCGGTCTTGGGGTTACGACCCGTACGCGCTGCGCGCTTGCCCGAACCGAAGCTGCCGAAGCCGATCAACTGGACCGCATCACCCTTCGACACAGACTTCTTGATCACTTCAAGCAACGTGTCCAGCGTTTCACCGGTTTGAGCCTTGCTGGCGCCCGTCTGTCCTGCGACGGCGTCGATCAGTTCCTGTTTGTTCATTAAGGTTCCTTTCTGAGTTTAGGTTGACACGAACAGCGCGAACGCGCCGATTATACGTGCGCGGGCCGCGCCGTCGAGCAGCGCCGGCTCCGGATCCCCTCCGGACCAATGGCGCCGCACAGATGACTGTCCGGCGGCCGTGCTGCCGCTCCCTTCGCGGCGCTTGCTATGATAGCGCAGCGCAAACCCAATCAGGATAAGGGTTTCGAAGAATTACGCGGTTCCGGGGTCGATATCGCAAGGAAACCGCAAATTTTGCGCTCCACGACCCCCAACCGAGGGCTGAAACCCAGTATGGACGGGGCCTGACGTTGGTTTTTGCCAACGTTCGGCGCGTCTTTTTCGCCCTCCGGCGAGCTGCGCGCGCGGGCGGTAACGTTCGACCCGCGTGTGAGACGACGCCGGGCTGCTCCAGGTTTCCTCACCCCTCGGGGGCTCCGGCGCGAAGCGACGGGTTCTGGGGGCATTTTTCCGAGCGTCATTTTCCGTCGCGCATGACCGATCCGCTGATCCCCGCCGTCCTCGCTTTTCGCGACAACGGCACGCCTTTTTCGCCGCTTTACGACGACATCTATCACAGCGCCGTAGGCGGTCTCGAACAGGCTCATTACGTTTTCCTGCGCGGCAATTCGCTGCCCGACCGGTGGCAGGGCCGCCGCGCGTTCACGGTGCTGGAAACCGGCTTCGGCATGGGCATCAACTTTCTGATGACCTGGGCCGCATGGCGCGCAGATTCGTCGCGTTGCGAGCGGCTGCATTTCGTGTCGACTGAGAAGCATCCCTTTACCGTCGCCGATTTACGCAAGGTGGTCGCGGCGACGATTTCCGATCCGGAGATTGCCGGCCTCGCGGAAGCCCTCGCGAACGCCTGGCCGATGCTCGTTCCCGGCACGCACAGGCTTGAATTCGATGAAGGGCGCGTCGTGCTCACACTGGTGTTCGGCGACGCGCAGGAGAGCTTGCCGGCCTTGAGGCTGCGCGCCGATGCGTTTTACCTCGACGGCTTCGCGCCGGCCAAGAATCCCGAACTGTGGACGCCGGCGATCTTCAAGGCGCTCGCGCGGCTGGCAGGCGAGGGCGCCACGTTCGCCACCTACAGCAGCGCCGGCGACATCAAACGCGCGCTGACGCAATGCGGCTTCGAATACCGCAAGGTGGACGGCTTCGGCTGGAAGCGGGCGATGCTGGTCGGCCACTTCGCGCCGCGCTGGCGCGTGCGGCGTCATGAACCGCCCGCGCCGCTCGCGGTCGATGAACGACATGCGGTAGTGATCGGAGCGGGGCTTGCGGGCTGCGCGGTGATCGAACGGCTCGCCGCGCGCGGCTGGCGCGTCACGTCGCTGGAGCGGCACGCTTCGGTGGCGCAGGACGCATCGGGCAATCCGGCGGGCGTGTTCCATCCCATGATTTCGCGCGACGACAGCGTCGCGTCGCGCGTCACGCGTGCCGGCTTTCTGTATACGCTCAGGCGTTGGGCCGCGCTCGAGCGGCTCGGTCACACGCCGTTGCGCGGCGGCCAAGGCTTGCTGCAGATCGCCGCGGACGACGATGAAGCCCGCTCGATCAGCGAAGCGATCTCCACATTCGGCTATCCGTCCGACTACGTGACGCCTGTCTCGCCGGACGAAGCTCAGCGGCTCGTCGGCATGCCGCTCGCGCACGGCGGATGGTTCTTTGCGCACGGAGGCTGGATCGACCCGGCGTCGCTGTGCGCTGCGCAGTGCGCCGCGGCGGGTCATCTACTCGAGCGCCGCTTCGGCGTGGACGTCGCACGGATCGAACGGTCCGACGGCCAATGGACCGTGTTCGACAACTCGGGCGAGGCCATCGCTCAAGCTCCGGTGGTGATCGTCGCCAGCGCTCACGATGCCGCGCGCATCGCCGGTTTGCGGCATGCGCCGACTCGCAGCATTCGCGGCCAACTTACTTTGCTGCCGGCCGGCACGGTGCAGCCACCGCTTCAGATGCCGGTGATCGGCGAAGGCTACGCGGTGCCGCTCGCAGACGGCGTCACGTTAACCGGCGCCACCTACGAACTCGACGACCCCGACACATTGCTGCGTGCGGCCGGCCATCTGGAGAACCTGGAGCGCGTCGCGCAGATGCTGCCGGCATTTGCTGGCGTCGTCGCTCGGGCTCAGTCGGCGGCGTTGATGGGGCGTGTCGCGTTCCGCTGCGTCACCAGCGATCGCATGCCGATGATCGGCCAACTCGCCGACGAAGCGCAGGCAACGCACGATGCCCAGCGCCTGCGTGGCGCATGGCCGCTCGACCTGCCGCGCACGGACGGCCTGTACGGCGCTTTCGCGTACGGTTCGCGCGGGCTCGTATGGGCGGCGCTCGGCGCGGAACTGATCGCCTCGCAACTGGAAGGCGAACCGTGGCCGCTCGAACGGGATCTGGCTGAAGACATCGACCCGGCGCGCTTCCTGTTGCGCGCACTGCGTCAGGGGACGGTGGGTTAACTTCGGACTCCAACCAGCATGCTCGCCGGATAAGTTATCCACTGAGAGTTGTGGATAACCACGCCGTTTACCGGTGCAACTGGTGTGGAACCGTTGTGGACGTAAACGGGGTAACTTTGCCGCTGCCCAAAAGCGCAAAAAGTTACCCTTGTATACGCGCCGCTCCCGCACATGCTGTGCATCCTGTTATGCCGTCGGCAAACCGATGATTCATTTCGGTAAACAGGAGTTATCCACAGAAACCGAGGCATCTTGTTAACTATTACTACGTATACATACGGTAAACCTGTAAACAGAAAGACCGTGGCTGGACGAGAGCCCGTCGGCGGATCTCGAGCGCTCTTTAAACCCGTGCAAAACTTCCACGGCGATGTCCCGAAAAGCACATCTACCGCGTTCAAACTAGCCGGTAGCACGGCCGGATTTGCAGCCAAAACGGTCGGTTTTTCCTCATGTCGGCGAGATACCGTACGTTTTTACCGTTTTGCCAGCATGTTCGCGCCTTTTCGGTCGAGGCTGAAAAAGCTATGGCACAATCGCCGTTCTTTTCCGCGTCGTGCCTTGTCTCTACAGCGGCACACGCAGCAAACGGAACGGTGCCGCTCAATCAGAATCTGATTCAAAGTCGACGGCGTTCTTTCACCGTGCCGGTTGCTACGGCCGCACCCCGAATGCGCCAGCTTCCTTGCTGTTGCCGCGCATTCAGATCATCCGATCGTTGAAAACTCGCAACGCTGGCCACGCGAAGCGATCGCGACAGTGAGCGCGTCATGTGCCCACTCGCTCGCCGGTGTTTGCGCCGGTTCGTGTCGTCTGCCGTTGCTGCAAAGGAGAACCCATCACGATGAATTCGGCGTTTTCATTTTTTCCAGCCTGGCCGCTTTCACCCGACGCCATTTTTTGGGCTGGTCTCGCATTGCTCGCCGCCGGTCTGTGCGGTGAGCTTTGCTATCGCGCGTGGCGTTTACCGCGCATTTCCGGGTATGCGGTCATTGGTCTGATTGCCGGCGCGGCCGGTTCGGGCGTGATCGATGCGGATTCCGCGAGCGCCGCGCGGCCGCTGCTCGATGTCGCGCTCGGTTTGCTGTTGTTCGAACTCGGGAGCCGGCTCGACTTGCGCTGGATCCGTCGCAATCCCTGGCTGATTCTGTCGAGCGTCGCCGAAGCTACGCTGACATTCGCGCTCGTATTGCCGGTTTTGCTGTTCCTGAACGTGCCGCTAATGGTGGCAACGGTGCTCGCCGCGATCGCCATGGCGACATCGCCGGCCATGGTGATTCAGCTGAAAACAGAATTGCGTGCGGAAGGCCAGGTCACCCAGCGTTTGTTGACCTTGACCGCGCTGAACAGCATGTATGCTGTGGTGATCGAAAAGCTCGTGTCGAGCTGGCTGCATCAGGAAATTTACGGCAACGTATTTGCGACCATCCTGCAACCGCTTTATCTGCTGGTCGGCTCGCTCGTGCTCGCGTATCTGCTCGCGCGCACCTGCACGTTCTTCTATCGACGTTTGAACATGCAGGACGAGCACTCGTTCGTCGCGCTGTTCGGTCTTGTGCTGCTGGCCATTGCGGTCGCGCATCTGTTCAAGCTGTCGACCATTCTTGCGTTGCTGGCCGCCGGCATCATTGTGAAGAATCATGAGGCGCGTCCGCAGTTGTGGCCGGAGCATTTCGGCACGGCCGGCTGGTTGCTGACGGTGATTTTGTTCGTGCTGACGCTGACTTCGTTTGAATGGAAAGACATCGCGCTTGGCGGCGTCGCGGCACTGGGTCTGATTGTTGCGCGCCTGGTGGCTAAGCTGGTCGGCGTGCTGGCGTTCGCCAAGCCGAGCGGCTTGAACTGGAAGCAGGGGATGGCGCTCGGTCTGTCGTTATCGCCGATGTCGGCGCTTGCGTATCTGCTGGTCGACGACACCTACAACCTGTATCCGAACTTCGATCCGCAACTGCGGGCTATCGTGATGTGTTCCATTTTCGTGCTGCAGATTCTCGGGCCGTGGCTCGTCTATCGCAGCCTGGCGCTGGTGGCTGAACGGCGTGAAGTGTAAGCGCAAGTCAATGAGCGCGCTGCGCTACTCAAGGCGCGATGTTTGACACGCTTTATCCAACTTATATTCGATTCAAAAACGGCCGGGTATGTGACTCACACCCGGCCGACCTGACTCAGGGGACGCCATGTCACTCGAACCCTTCATCGATTCGAAACCGTTTACATTCGGTGTCGAACTCGAGATGCAGATCGTCAATACGCACGACTATGATCTGACCAAAGCCGGCTCGGATCTGATGCGCCTCATCAAGGACGAAAAGATCCCCGGCAACATCACGCCGGAAATCACCGAAAGCATGATCGAGTTGTCGACGGGCATCTGCACGACGCATGAGCAGGCCGTCACCGACTTGCGCAAGATTCGCGACACGCTGGTGTCCGCGGCCGACCGTCTGAACGTCGGCTTGTGCGGCGGCGGCACGCATGCGTTCCAGCAATGGAGCGAGCGGCAGATCGTCGATACGCCACGTTTTCAGTACATCTCCGAGCTGTACGGCTATCTTGCCAAGCAATTCACCGTGTTCGGCCAGCACGTGCACATCGGCTGCCCGGATCCGAACAGCGCGCTCTATCTGTTGCATTCGTTGTCACGCTTCATTCCGCATTTCATCGCGTTGTCCGCATCGTCGCCGTTCGTGCAGGGTGTCGATACCGGTTTTCATTCGGCACGACTGAATTCCGTGTTCGCGTTCCCGCTGTCGGGCCGCGCGCCGTTCGTGCTGACGTGGGATAGCTTCGAGGAGTATTTCTCGAAGATGGTCCACACCGGCGTCGTCAACAGCATGAAAGATTTCTACTGGGACATCCGGCCGAAGCCGGGTTTCGGCACGATCGAAGTTCGTGTGATGGATACGCCGTTGTCGGTCGATCGCGCGGCGGCGATTGCCTGCTATATCCAGACGCTTGCCCGGCATCTGCTGCTCGACAAACCGATCACGCCGCAGGAAGACGATTACCTCGTCTATACGTTCAATCGTTTCGAAGCGTGCCGCTTTGGTCTTGCCGGCACCTGCATCAATCCGCAGACGGGTGAGCGCAAGACGATTTCCGAAGACATCCTCGAAACGCTGGATCTGATCGCTCCGCACGCCGAAGCGTTGGGTTCGGGTAATGCGCTTGCTGAAATCGGCGCGATCGCTCGCGGTCAGGTCAATGATGCAACCTGGTTACGCGGTGTGGTCGAACGGGAGAAGTCTCTGCATGAAGCTGTCAGGCAACAGTGCTTGCAGTGGCGGGCGTAGGCAAAGACAGGATTGCTTACGTCAAATCGTAAGGAAACCCGCCTCGAGCGGGTTTTTTTCAGTAAATTAATTTTCCAGCTCGGCGTGCCTTTGGTTTTTATAGAGTTAACGTATACAAACGTAGTAGTAGTTAACAAGCATTGCATCTGCCTGTGGACAACTGAATAATTCCCTGCAAAGTCAATGCGCTGCGTAAACCATAACTGAGCTGATCGAGGGCGCATCGGCGCCGGTAGACGAGGACAACTTTGGGACGGGTAGAGCGGGCCTGGGTGCTTATCAAGAATCAGCGCACAAGCTATCCCTAAGTTTTCCCATGGTTATCCACAGCTTGTGTTGGATAAGTTAGCTGTACGATTCGCCGCTCTCGCATAGAATGTCGTTTTCGCTGCTTTGCCTTGCAAGGCGGTAAATTTTTGAGATAGTAGAAAACCGTCTTGTCGCAGTTGGGCAAGGCTACCCCACACAGGCTACGGGCGCGGTCGGCAAGCAGTTCGCCGGCATCGTACGAAAGCTGTAAATAAACCAATCGAAGATTATGAGCGAAGGCGTATACGGAGAACAGGCGACCGGGCGGGTGACCCACAGCCTATTGCGATTGAGCACGGCAATGCGGAGCCAGGCTTGGGAATGGGCGGAGGGCGCTGGCCTGACACCAACTCAAGGCGAAATTCTGGTCTTGCTGATGCAGCGCAAAGGCCCGATGCGTCTCGGCGAAATTGCCCGTGAAACGGCGCTCACCGCCGCGACGACCAGTGATGCAGTCAGCACGCTCGAAACCAAAGGGCTGGTCGAAAAGCGCCGTGCCCTCGACGACGGCCGCGCCCTCGCGGTTCGCCTGACGGCGCGTGGCCGTACGGCGGCGAAGCGCGCCGCGCAATGGCCGGACTTCCTGGCCAAGGCGGTCGGCACGCTGCGTGACGACGAGCAGGCGGTGTTCTATCGCACGCTGCTCAAGACCGTGCATCAGCTGGAAGCGCAGGGCACGATTCCGCCGCACCGCATGTGCCTGAGCTGCACGCACTTCGAGCCGAGCAAGAACCCGAAGAAGACGCCGCATCATTGCGCGTTGCTCGATCTGAACATGTCGGATACGGATCTGCGCCTCGATTGCTCGGTGTACGAGACGGCCGACGTCGCCACCCAGAAGAAGACCTGGAAGATCTTCGCCCAGTAAGGCGGCTTCTTCCGGGACAATCCGCTACACTGCCAAGCCGGCTTCGGCAGGCGGCCTATGCCGCCTGTCAGCCGACTGGTGCCGCGTGGCGGCAAGTCTTTAGTCAACCTGAAGGTGGGGCAGGCCGATGAATCGCGAAGTTCTGGCCATTCGCCACGTGCACTTCGAGGATCTGGGTAGTCTCGAGCTGGTGCTCGGCGAGCGCGGGCGCCCGGTCCGTTATCTCGATGTCGGCTTTGCTCGCATCGAGGCGCCGAACCCGGTCGCCGCATCGCTGATGGTGGTGCTCGGCGGCCCGATCAGCGCAACCGACGACGCGCTTTACCCGACGCTCGTGCCGCTGCTGTCCATGATCGAGAAACGCATCGCGGCCGGTTTGCCGACGCTCGGCATCTGCCTCGGCGCTCAATTGATCGCGCGTGCCCTTGGCGCCCGTGTCTATCCCGCAGGCCATACCGAACTCGGCTGGACACCGCTGACGCTGACCGACGCCGGCCGCGCGTCACCGGTGCGTCATCTGGATGGCGCGCAGACCTCCATGCTGCATTGGCATGGCGATACCTTCGATCTTCCCGACAATGCAACGCGTCTTGCGTCGACGCCAGCCTGCGAAAACCAGGCTTTCGCCTGGGGCAATCATGTGCTGGGTCTGCAGTGTCATCCGGAGATCCGTACCGATCGCTTCGAGCCCTGGCTGATCGGTAACGCCGGTGAGCTGGTTGGTCACGGCATCGACGCGCGCCAGTTGCGGGCCGAGACCGCGAAGTTCGGTCCCGCGCTCGAAGCCGCCGCGTGCCGCATGTTTGGCGAGTGGCTCGACCAGGTCGAGGCGAAACCCTGAAATTCTGAAAGTCCGCGGGCCAGCACTAAATCACTTGCGGTGCTATGCTCGATCGCTCTCGGGTTTCTACTGGGCGTAATCCATGAGCGCGCTTTTTTCTCCGCTCACGCTGCGTAGCGTGACGCTTCCCAATCGTATCGTCGTGTCCCCGATGTGCCAGTATTCCGCCGACCGTGGCGAGGCAACGGCGTGGCACATGATCCATCTCGGCAGCATGGCGTTATCCGGTGCCGGCATGCTCTGTATCGAAGCGACCTCGGTCGAGCCGGACGGCCGCATTACACCCGGCGATCTCGGTTTGTGGGACGACGTCACCGAAGCCGCGCTCGTGCCCGTGCTGGCCGCGATCCGCAAGCATTCGCACATCAAGGTCACGATGCAGTTGTCGCACGCCGGGCGCAAGGCGTCGAGCCACGCGCCGTGGGAAGGCGGCCAGCTGATTCCGGTATCGCAAGGTGGATGGCTGCCGCACGCGCCGTCCGCGTTGCCGCACAAGGCTGGCGAAGAGCCGCCGCTGGCGCTCGACACGCCTGGGCTGAACCGCATCCGCGAAGCTTTCGCCGCCTCGGCGCGCCGCGCCGCGCGGCTCGGCGTCGACGCACTGGAAGTCCACGCGGCGCACGGCTATCTGCTGCACCAGTTCCTCTCGCCGATCGCCAATCAGCGCGACGACGACTACGGCGGCTCGCTTGAAAACCGCATGCGCTTTCCGCTTGAAATCTTCGATATCGTGCGCGCTGCATTTCCCGCCGACAAACCGGTCGGCGTGCGCGTTTCCGCAACCGACTGGGTCGAAGGTGGCTGGACGCTCGAGGATACGATCGCGTTCGCGCAGGAACTGAAAAAGCGCGGCTGCGACTGGATCGACGTATCGTCCGGCGGCGTCTCGCCGTTGCAGAGGATTCCGCTTGAACCGGGTTATCAGATTCCCTTTGCCAAGGCGGTCAAGGAAGCCACCGACCTCACGACCATCGGCGTAGGCTTGATCACCGACCCATTGCATGCCGAACAACTGATCGAAGACGGCGACGCCGATCTGATCGCCCTGGCGCGCGCGTTGCTGTACAACCCGCGTTGGCCGTGGCACGCCGCGGCACAACTGGGCGCGACGGTCGAAGCGCCACCGCAGTACTGGCGTTCGCAACCGCGCGAGCAAAAGGCACTGTTCGGCGACATTTCGTTCGGACAACGGTGAAGTTGGCAACCCGTCATACGTGCGCGTCTTTTTGACGGTTGAACGAAGCCGTATTCAGCGTGTAGGATGCCGGTTGTGGCGCGCGAGCGTCGCAAGTCGACGCGGCGCTCGCAAGGCGCCGCGTTTGCTATCCGCGTCAGAAAAAAGCAGCGCGTCAGACGCGGGCATTTCTGACGGCTGCCGAACTTCACCCCCAGTTCTTCACAAGGATTCATTCAATGAGTTCACGCAGGATCGCCGTGCGCCGTTCGGGTGTGCACGGCAAAGGCGTGTTTGCCCTCGAACCGATTGCGGCCGGCGAGCGCCTAATCGAATACAAGGGCGAGCGGATCTCTTGGAAAGAAGCGTTGCGCCGTCATCCGCACAATCCGGCCGAACCGAATCACACGTTCTATTTTGCACTCGATAGCGGCAAGGTCATTGACGGTAAAGTGAACGGCAATAGCGCGCGCTGGATCAATCATTCCTGCGCGCCGAACTGCGAAGCCGAAGAAATCGACGGTCACGTGTACGTGCATGCGTTGCGCGATATCGCTGAAGGCGAGGAAGTCTTTTACGACTACGGCCTCGTGATCGACGCGCGTCAGACCAAGAAGCTCAAGAAGGAATATGAATGCCGTTGCGGCGCGCGTAAGTGCCGCGGCACGATGCTGGCGCCGCCTGAGAAGGAGAAGGGCGACGGCAAGTCCGAGAAGTCGGCCAGGAAGGCCAAAACGTCGGCGAAGAGAGCGAAGAAGAAATGACATCCGGGCTGCCTGAGTCGATCATGTGTGTGATCGCCAGGCAGCCCGTCGAGCATCTGAACCGTTAGCTATCCACCGGCGCCGAGTGCGCCGATTTTTTTGCCGGCCGCCGTGGTTCGGGTTCCACGGTGCTCTGCACGCTGATCGGCACGAGCGGAATGCGCACGATGAAACGTGCGCCGCCTTCCGGTGCGTCCTCGTAATGCACGCTGCCGTGATGCAGCACCATGATGTCGTGGACTATCGCGAGGCCGAGACCGGCGCCGCCATCCACGCCGGCGTCGCTCTGACCGTCCCCGCGGAAGAACCGTTTGAAAAGATCAGCTTGCTGGTTGCGCGGCACGCCCGGCCCGTTGTCTTCGACGATGATCTCCGCCATGCGCAGTTCGTCGATGACCGTTTGCGACACCGTCACCGTGATGCGGCCGCCATCGAAACGCGACGGCGGCACGTACTTGAGTGCGTTATCCAGCAGATTGGCGATCACTTCGTGCAGCAGCACGGGATTGCCGCGCGCCATCAACGGATGGCCGTTGCTGGGGTCGTCCAGACGCTGGAAGCCCAGGTCGACATGGAACGTCAGCGCACGCGGCACCCATTCGGCGCCCGTATCGAACGCGAGCGCGGCCATGTCCACGTTGACGAAGCGAGCCGCCTGTTCGCCCGGCTCGGCTCGCGCGAGCGAGAGCAGTTGATTCGACAGCCGCACTGCGCGGTCAGCTGCGGCGCGCAGTTCACGCACAGCGGCTAGCGTTTGCTGCGGGTCGCGCGCGATGGCCGCCTGCTCGGCATGCAGCTTGACGGCGGTGAGCGGCGTGCGCAGTTGATGCGCGGCGTCGGCGATGAATTTGCGCTGGCCGTCGAGTGCCGTTTTCAGGCGACCGAGTAGCGCGTTCAACGCGCCGGTCAGCGGGCGAATTTCGACCGGCACATAGGTTTCGTCGACCGGTTCCAGCGACGTGTGCGTTTGCCGGTTCAGCGAGTCCGCGAGATCGGTGAGCGGATTGAGCTGCTGATTGACCACCCGCCACACGATCACCCAGCCCGCCAGCAGCAGCAGCAACAGCGGCATCATGATCGCGACCAGAAACTCGGCGGCGATGCGAAACCGGTGATGCACCGGCTGACCGACTTCGACGACGATCGGATTGCCCGTCGGCTGATCGACCCGCACCTGCGCCACCCGCACCGTCACGCCTTGATGCTGCGTTTCGAATACGTACGCGTAATGCATGCGCCGCACGCTCGTGCCTTGCAGCGGAAGATTGTGATCGCCGGCGATTTCCGTTTCGCCGGTGCTGATCCGGTAGACGAGGTGCTCGACCGGGTCCGAAAACATGGCTTGCGCGAGCGGCGGCACCGTGATGCGCGCATTCGGGCCGGCAATCTGGATCTGTTTGGAGATCGCGGTGGCGAGATCGGCGAGCGAACGGTCGACCACGTGCTGCGTGTACTGCCAAGCTAGCCAGTAAGCGATCAGGCCGCTCATGAGCGCGAGCAGCGAAAGGGGAGCAGCGAGGCGCCGCAGCAGCGTGCGGCGCAGACTATTGGCGGCCGGCTGGGGCATGATCGAACGCGCGGGAAAGTAGCAACGGCGCAAGCACCGTGAAATTTCACTGGATGCCGGCGAAATGCGCACCGAGTGCGCGGCGCCGGCCCGGCGCCGTCAGGCCGCAATGCAACGTGCGGCCTTCACGACGATTATGCGGCCTGACGGATTTCCTGCAACAGATAACCGAAGCCGCGCACCGTGACGATCTCGACACGGCAGTTTTCGAGCTTTTTACGCACCCGGTGCACGTAGACCTCGATCGCGGTGTCGCCGAGATCGCCGCCGAAATGCGTCAGATGGTCTTGCAGCTGTGCCTTGCTGACCACGCGGCCATGACGCAACAGCAGCATTTCGAGCACCGCGAATTCACGCGGCGAGAGTTCGAGCGGCTTGTCGTCGTTGAAAATGCGGCGATCGACGCCCGACAGGCGCACACCGCCCAGCGACACTTCCGGACGCGGCATATCGCCGTGCGGACCGCTGCGGCGCATGACCGCGCGGATGCGCGCTTCGAGTTCGGTGGGTTCGAACGGCTTCAGCATGTAGTCGTCGGCGCCGGAATTCAGGCCTTGCACGCGGTCGTTGAGCTCGTCGCGCGCGGTGAGGATGATCACCGGCGTGTGACGATTGCTCTGACGGAAGCGCGAGAGCAGCGTCATGCCGTCGATGCCGGGCAGACCCAGATCGAGGATCACCAGCTCATGGCGATTTTGCGTGAGGGCCTGTTCGGCGAAAATGCCGTCGTGGACCATGTCGACGGTGAAGCCGGCTTGTTCGAGACTGCTTTGGATGCCGCGTGCGATGGGGCGGTCATCTTCGATCAGAAGGAGTCGCATGGATTTCGCTCAAGTACAATGGGTTAGGCGTTTGGGCAAGCGGTTCGCCGGGGCGCCTGCTGCACAGGCAGCGTGCGGCGTGGCCGTACCGAACTGGCACGAAGCGGCCACGAAGCAGGCATCGAGCGGCCTTGAAGCGCCTACCTGGCGCCCCCAGACCTGTCGCATCGCGCCAGTCCCTCGCAGGGGCAAGAAAACCTGGGACGGCCCGGCGTTTTCTTGAGAGCGATCACGAAGTCATGTCCGAGATAAGCATTCACGAACTGGAAGCCGCAATCAACTTCTGGCGCGGCCGCTCACCTTCGAGCGGCGACGAACTCGTTCTGTGCAAGGAGGCAAGCGCGCTCTCCAAGCCGTATGCGCTGATGATTGTACAGCGTCAGCACACGCTATCACCGGATCGTTTGGACACGGTTGCGAGGCTTGCGTGGGATTCTTACGTGCACCTTAAGAATAGCCTGTAGAACTGAAGGTTTGGACAAGGGATTACCTGCAAAGCCCTTTCATTTCCGCAGAAATACTCAAATTACGGCGTTTAAACCCGCTGATCGTACTAGTACGTTTGTATTACGCGGTAATACTATCGATAAACTTAGCCAATTTGATGTCGCGCTCTGTCAAACCGCCGGCTTCATGCGTGGACAGCGTGATCTCTACCTTGTTGTACACGTTGAACCATTCCGGGTGGTGATCCATTTCCTGCGCCTTGATCGCCACGCGCGTCATGAAGCCGAATGCTTCGTTGAAGTCGGCGAATTTGAACTGGCGCTGAATCGCATCGCGGCCCGCTGTGGCTTGCCAGCCATGCAAGCCGGCGATCTGCGTGGCGCGTTCTTCGGATGTCAGTTTGTGAATCATGATGCCACCTCATTTGATCTGAACAGGCACGCCGGTGGACGTGCGCATCCGCTATTTTTTCACGGATGCCGTCCGCCCGCAGACGGCCCCGTCAGCCTTGCTTTTCAGATATCGCCGTCGGCCAGCCAGCCTTCCTGCGAACCGCGCGTGATGACGCGATCGTGCTCGAGGACGTCGCCGGCCGCGAACGCCGGTTCGGCTGCGAGCCTGGCCAGCAGCGGCGCGAAATCGGTTTGCGCGACGTTGAAGAGCTGCGCGAAGTCGTCGATCACGAAGTAGGTCTTCTGGAACGTGTCGATGCGGTAGCGCGTGCGCATTACGCGTTCGAGGTCGAAGCCGAGGCGGTTCGGCGCGGCGCTTTGCTGGCTGTAGAGCGTTTCGCCCTTGCTCGACACGATGCCCGCGCCATAGATCTTCACGCCGTTCGGACTCGCCGCGTCGCGGATCAGTCCGAACTCCACTGTGTACCAATAGAGGCGCGCGAGCAGCGGCAGGGCGCCGGCGTCATGGGCGGCGAGCGCGGCGCGGCCATATGCATGCATGTAGTCCGCGAATACCGGGTTGATCAGCAGCGGCACGTGACCGAACAGATCGTGAAAACAGTCCGGTTCCTGCAGATAATCGAGCTGATCCGGGCGGCGCATCCACCACGTCACGGGAAAGCGGCGATTCGCCAGATGCTCGAAGAATACCTGGTCCGGCACGAGGCCTGGCACGGCGACAATCTGCCATCCGGTGGCGGGCGTGAGCTTCGCGTTGATCTCCTCGAACGAAGGCACGCGGTCGCCCGGCATGCCGATGGTTTCGACGCCCGCCAGAAACTCGTCGCACACACGCCCTTTGAGCAGCGCCGTCTGGCGCGCGTAAAGCTGTTGCCATACCGCGTGATCGACCGCGCCGTAGCGTTCGGTCGGTTGATCGATGGTGAAATCGGCACGGGTTTCGAGGCCGGCGTCGAATTGCTCTTTCAGTTTGGCGGTACTGGCGGTGGACATGATGCTGCGCTCTACGGTGACGGCTGATATAAATAGGTGATGCAAGTGTAGAGCGGCGTGAGTGCGGAAAGGGCGCAATGATGGCGGTTTACAATGAGAATATGCAATAATCGTGCATCGACAGATCATTTAATGCGGATATTCGACATGTTCGACTTGGATCACTTCGATCTTGCGCTGCTGGACGTGCTTCAGCGTTTCGGCCGGGCGACACATCAGCAACTTGCCGAGCAGGTGCCGCTGTCACCGTCGCAGATCGGACGGCGTTTGCAGCGTCTGGAGCAGGTGGGCGTGGTGGACGGCTATCGCGTCGTGCTGCGGCCGGAGAAGCTCGGGCTCGGCGTCACCGCGTTCACCAGTTTGAAGTTGAAGCACCACGGCGATTCGATCATCGAGCAATTCCAGCAGCAAATCGACGTGCTGCCTGAAGTGCTGGAGTGCCATGCCGTGGTGGGCGACGCCGACTATCTGTTGCGCATCGTCGCGCCTGATCTCAACTATCTGTCGACGTTCGTGATGAAGAAACTGATGCGCGTGCCGGGCGTCGATAGCGTGCGTTCGAATATCGTGCTCACCACCTTCAAGCGCAATGGTCCGTTGCCGCTGGGCCATCTGTCGCCGGGGACAGCCGCCGCTTGATGCGGCGGCAGTATGGGTGCGGCGCCTGGCGAGCTGACTTCGCACTGCGCCCCGTATTGCCTCAGTCTTATGCCGCTTGCTTCGGCTCGCTGTCCGGGCTCAGCAGATCGACATAAGCCACCGCCACCAGATCCGATTCCGGCACGCCGAGCGTGGCGAACATCGCATGCGCTTCGGCGTGGCCGCCTTCTTCGTCGTCGTCCTGAGCGAGCAGCACTTCGAGTTCCACGAAGTCGCCCAGGCCGTCGACCCGGTCCAGATGGATCCGCGTCCGCCCGGTCAGATACACATGCCGTTCCTTGGTAACGATGCCGCGCGTCGTCAGCGCGGTGGCGAGCAGCGCGTGCATGGCTTCCGGGTTGGTCACCGGGCTACGCGTGTAATACGACGCCTTCGGACCGTCACGGTCGTCGCGCTGATAGAAGATCAGCTCGGCCGGCGTGCCGTCGTCGAACTGGCGCAGCTTCAGGCGGCCGCGCGGCACGTCGTAGAAAAAGTCCTGCTGGCGGAAGATCAGCGGCGCGTCCGGCGCGAGCTGCGCCGCGCGTTCGCGGAGTTGCTCGAAATGCTGGGCGCGGGCTTTGATTTCAATGTTGCGTGCCATGTCAGGCTCCTGTCGAAGGATGGAGTGGTCGGCGGCCTCCGGTGTTGCCGGGGCGAAGCTGCCGGGAAGGACAAAGTCAAGTGGAACGGAAAAGGATGCGGAGCCGGCGCGTGAGCGCGAACCCTCAATCTAACAAAAACTGCGTGACGGTGTGGTTTCGGATGCCGGGCGGGCGATCGTGTTCCGCGATCGGCGCTGGCGAAGGTGCCGCGCAAGGAGATCGCCAGGAGGGCCGCACGATTTGATGGGCGTGTCATGAGAGGGGCTCATATCGCTCGCCTTGGCGTCCTTGTGTCCTACACGCAAACTCGGTTCACCTGCGCCTCAAGTCGTCCATTGCTGCTCGATCAGCTTCAACGCCGCGGCAATCGCCGGTTCCTCCTTGCGCTGCACGAGCGTGATAAAGGTGAGCTGAGTCGGCACGGTGACACCTTCGACGATGGTCAACGCGTGCGCATGCGCTTCGGCGATGGCGGTGGCGTCGCGTGCCAGCGTGAGACCGACGCCCGATTTGACCAGGTCGAGCATCGACGGCTCCTGGTCCACTTCCGCCACCTTGACCGGCTTCACGCCGGCCTCGTCGAAACAGCGTGACAACAACCGGTTATGCGCCGATGCCGGCGGCGTCCAGATCCACGGCAGCGCCGCGAGCGAACGCCAGTCGCGCGCGCCTTTCACGCGGTCTTTCCAGCCGGCCGGCGCGAGCACACGGTACTGGAAATGAGTCAACGTGACCGCATGAAAAGCGGGGCCGTCGCGCGGTTCGTCTTCGGACGGCAGGCCGATGTAGTAGCCGACATCCAGTTCACCCGCGCGAACCTGGTCCAATACCCAGCCTGACATGCCGTGGCGCAAGGCCGTCTCGATGTGCGGCCAGGTCTCCACGAGCTGCTTGAGAAAGCCGCCCAGGCGCAGAAACGCCGGATCGAGGATCGTGCCGATCCGCAGTCGCCCGCGCACTTCGTGACGCAGCGACTGCGCCGCCCGCTGCACGTCGTTCGCCGCGGCGAGCGCCCGTTCGGCGTGGGGCAGCAGCGCTTGGCCGTCGCGCGTGAGCGAGAGCCCGTGCGAGGTTCGCGTGAACAGCGTCACGCCGAGCGTCTCTTGCAAATGCTTGATTTGCAGGCTGACGGCGGGTTGGGTCAGGTGAAGATGCACCGCGGCACGCGTGAGATTGCCCTCGCGTGCCACGGTGACGAACGCCCGAAGTAGAGTCAGATCCATATCCTGATATTAGCTCGTCTTATAGCGCAGTTGAGCATTACTCATTGGATTTGTCGACCCGAAGCGCCGTACGCTTCAGCTTCAGCATGCCTTTATCACGCCGCGGGCGCCGGGGCGGAAGACTTCACAGGAAAGAGGACACCATGAGCGAGACATATCAGGACGAAACCCAGCGCAGCGCGACCAGCGCCCGCGCGCTGACCCATTTCATCAACGGCAAGACGCTCGATGGCACGAGCGGCCGTTTCGGCGACGTCTTCAATCCCGCGCAAGGCAGCGTGAGTGCGCGCGTGCCGCTCGCGAGCGTCGCCGAAGTCGATGCCGCCGTCGCCGCCGCCCGTGCCGCCTTTCCCGCGTGGAGTGAAACCGCGCCGATCAAGCGGGCGCGTGTCCTGTTCAAGTTCAAGGAACTGCTCGACCGTCACCACGACGAACTCGCGGAACTGATCACGCGTGAACACGGCAAGGTGTTTTCGGATGCGAAGGGCGAGGTGATGCGTGGCATCGAGATCGTCGAGTTCGCGTGCGGCATTCCGAATCTGTTGAAGAGCGACTTCACCGATCAGATCGGCGGCGGCATCGACAACTGGAATCTGCGTCAGCCGCTCGGCGTGGTCGCCGGCATTACGCCGTTCAATTTCCCGATGATGGTGCCGTGCTGGATGTTCCCCGTCGCGATTGCGTGCGGCAACACGTTCGTGCTGAAGCCGTCGGAGCGCGATCCGTCCTGTTCGAACCGCCTCGCGGAATTGTTGAAGGAAGCCGGCTTGCCGGACGGCGTGTTTAACGTCGTGCACGGCGACAAGGTTGCTGTCGATGCGCTGCTCGTGCATCCGGAAGTCAGCGCGTTGTCGTTTGTCGGTTCGACGCCGATTGCCGAATACATCTACACGGAAGGCACGAAGCACGGCAAGCGTGTGCAGGCTTTGGGCGGAGCGAAGAATCATCTGGTGGTGATGCCGGACGCGGACCTCGACCAGGCCGTCGATGCCTTGATCGGCGCGGCGTACGGTTCGGCGGGCGAGCGCTGCATGGCCATTTCGGTGGCCGTCGCAGTGGGTCATATCGCCGATGAGTTGATCGAACGGCTCACACCGCGCGTGAAGAGTTTGAAGATTCTCAACGGCATGGAATCGGATGCCGAGATGGGTCCGTTGGTGACGGCGGTGCATCGCGAGAAAGTGGTCGGCTATATCGACTCGGGTGTCGCGTCGGGCGCGAAGCTGGTTGTCGACGGACGAGGCCATCAGGTCAGCGGTCATGAGAAGGGCTTCTTTCTCGGCGGCACTCTGTTCGACAATGTTTCGACCGATATGAAGATTTATCGCGAAGAGATTTTCGGACCCGTACTGTGTGTGGTGCGCGTGCCGGATTTTGCGTCCGCGGTGGAACTGATCAACGCCAACGAGTTTGCCAACGGCGTGTCGTTGTTTACGTCCGATGGCGGCGTCGCACGCGCTTTCTCGCGGCAGATTCAAATCGGCATGGTGGGCATCAACGTGCCGATTCCGGTGCCGATGGCATGGCACTCGTTTGGTGGCTGGAAGAAGTCGCTCTTCGGCGATCATCACGCGTACGGTGAAGAAGGCGTGCGGTTCTACACGCGCTACAAGAGCATCATGCAGCGCTGGCCCGACAGTATTGCCAAGGGCGCTGAGTTCACGATGCCGGTAGCGAAGTAGTGTGAGGCATTTGCTTTCGGCAAGGCTTGTGGTGGCTTGCCGAAGGCCGTGGCGGAAACGAGTGCTAAACGGGCAGAAGAAAGGCGTAAAACACAAATAGAGCCCGACGCTGCAGTCGCATGACAATCATGCGACTCGCCGACAAAAAAGCTTAGGAGACTGGACAATGAGCCATACCGATACGACGCCCGCGGCCCGGCGCCTCGAAGGCGAGTTCGACTACATCATCGTGGGCGCGGGGACGGCGGGTTGTGTGCTGGCCAATCGCCTGACCCAGGATCCCGACGTGCAGGTATTGCTGCTCGAAGCCGGCGGTAAGGACGATTACCACTGGATTCACGTGCCGGTCGGTTATCTCTATTGCATCGGCAATCCGCGCACGGACTGGCTTTATAAAACGCAGGCGGAAGCGGGCCTCAATGGCCGCTCGCTCTCGTATCCGCGCGGACGCGTTTTAGGCGGCAGTTCCTCCATCAACGGCATGATCTACATGCGTGGTCAGCGCGAAGACTACGATGAATGGGCGCGAGTCACCAACGACCCGTCCTGGTCCTGGAACTCGGTGTTGCCTGTCTTCAAACGCAGCGAAGACCACCATGCCGGCGCAACCGAATCGCATGGCGCGGGCGGACCGTGGCGCGTCGAGAAACAGCGGTTGAAATGGAAGATTCTCGAAGAGTTTTCACGCGCTGCGCAAGAGACCGGTATTCCCGCCACCGACGACTTCAATCGCGGTGACAACACCGGTGTCGGCTACTTCGACGTCAATCAGAAGCGCGGCATTCGCTGGAATGCATCGAAGGCGTTTTTGCGTCCCGCACTCAAGCGGCCGAATCTCACCGTGATCACTGGTGCGCACACGCAGCGCGTCGTCTTCGAAGGACGCCGTTGCACAGGCGTCGAATATCGCGGCAACGACACGGACTATCTGGCCAAGGCCCGCTGCGAAGTGATCCTCAGTTCAGGTGCGGTCAACTCACCGCAATTGCTCGAACTGTCCGGCATTGGCAATGGCGCGCGTCTGCAGAATCTCGGCATCGAGGTGGTCAACGATCTGCGTGGTGTGGGTGAAAATCTGCAGGACCATTTGCAATTGCGCATGGCCTACAAAGTCGACGGCGTACGCACGCTCAACACTGCGTCCGCGCATTGGTGGGGCAAGCTGCTGATCGGCATGCAGTACGCGTTTTTTCAAAGCGGGCCCATGTCGATGTCGCCGTCTCAGCTTGGCGCGTTTGCCAAATCCGATCCGGACGATCGCTCGCTTACGCGGCCCGACCTCGAATATCACGTCCAGCCACTTTCGCTCGACCGCTTTGGCGAACCGCTGCATCGGTTCAATGCGTTCACGGCGTCGGTGTGTCAGTTGCGGCCCACTTCGCGTGGCAGCATTCACATCGAATCCGCCGACCCTTCAACGCCGCCGTTGATCGCGCCGAACTATCTCTCCACCGATTACGACCGGCACGTTGCCGCGAATGCGCTGCGTCTTACGCGCCGCATTGCTGGAGCGCCCGCGCTGGCTCGCTATCGACCGCAGGAAATTTTGCCGGGCGTTCAGTACCAGACCGAGGAAGAGTTGCAGCAGGCCGCCGGCGCGGTCGGTACGACCATCTTCCATCCGGTCGGCACCTGCCGCATGGGCACGACAGACGACCCCGGCGCCGTGGTCGACAACCGGCTACGGGTTATCGGTGTTGACGGACTGCGCGTGGTTGATGCTTCTGTCATGCCAAACATCACCTCGGGCAACACCAATTCGCCCACGCTGATGATCGCCGAACGCGCCAGCGAGATGATCCGCGAAGATCGCCGTGCGCGCGTGGCCGGCAGTTTCGCGGCGCAAACGAGCTCGGCGCCTTCCATGTCCGCCGTGTGACAGCTAGCGCACGAGCCGCATGAGATGCCCGTCCGTCATGCGCGGCGGGCATCTCGCACGTATGGGTCCCGCTCGGGCGGGCATCATCCACTAAGTGCAAATCCCAATGAATGCGCTGCATCATTGGCGCGACAATGGCAGCCATGCTGCGTGCCGCCCCATGGATCACCGTCCGGATTGGTGCAGCACGCCAACGAGCGGCACGGGGTGCCGCCGTCATAAAAAGTCGCGCAGCGGTTCGCGCGTAAGATCGTAATGCTTCGCCTTACTCCGTATGGAAGGGAACATGATTCTCGGCGATACGATTCTCGAAACGCGCGGCCTCACTCGTGAGTTCAAAGGCTTCATCGCCGTGAACGGTGTGAACCTGCGCGTGCGCCGTGGCTCGATCCATGCGCTGATCGGCCCGAATGGGGCAGGCAAGACCACCTGCTTCAATCTGCTCACCAAATTTCTGGAACCCACCGCGGGTCAGATCGTTTTTAACGGCATCGACATCACGAGCGAACGCCCGGCGCAAATCGCGCGGCGCGGCATTATCCGCTCGTTCCAGATTTCTGCTGTGTTTCCGCATCTGACAGCATTGCAGAATGTGCGCATCGGTTTGCAGCGCCAGCTCGGCACGGCATTTCATTTCTGGAAGAGCGAGCGTACGCTGCGCCAACTCGATGACCGCGCAATGGATCTGCTCACCCAGGTCGGACTGACCGATTTCGCCGATGTGTTGACGGTCGAACTTTCCTACGGCCGCAAGCGCGCGCTGGAAATTGCCACCACGCTTTCCATGGAACCCGAGCTCATGCTGCTCGACGAACCCACGCAAGGCATGGGCCATGAAGACGTCGACCGCGTGACGGCGTTGATCAAAAAAGTATCGAGCGGCCGCACCATCCTCATGGTCGAGCACAACATGAATGTGATCGCCGGCATCTCCGACACGATTACCGTGCTGCAACGTGGCGAAGTGCTCGCCGAAGGCAGCTACGCCGAAGTGTCGAAGAATCCGCTCGTGATGCAAGCCTATATGGGCAGCGCCGACGCGGCGCTCGCCGGAGCCCACGCATGAATACGATTGCCGAGCGTGAAAGCCTCGACGTAAGCGGGACGGAGAACGCTGCTCCCGCGCTGGACATCAAGGGTTTGCAGGCGTGGTACGGGGAGTCCCATATTCTGCACGGCGTCGATCTGACGGTGAACCGCGGCGAAGTCGTCACGCTGCTGGGTCGCAACGGTGCGGGCCGGACCACCACGCTGCGCGCCATCATGGGCCTGACCGGACGGCGCACCGGTTCGATCCGCATCGGCGGACGCGAAACCATCAACCTGCCCACGCATCGCATCGCGCATTGCGCCGTGGGTTATTGCCCGGAAGAACGGGGTATCTTTTCGAGCCTCTCGTGCGAGGAAAACCTGCTGTTGCCGCCGCCGGTCGGCGACAAGGCACACATGATGTCGCTCGAAGAAATCTATTCGATGTTTCCGAATCTGCAAGAGCGCCGCATGAGCCAGGGTACGCGGCTGTCGGGCGGCGAACAGCAGATGCTGGCGGTGGCGCGCATTCTGCGCACCGGCGCGAGCTTGCTGCTGCTCGACGAGATCTCGGAAGGGCTCGCGCCTGTTATCGTGCAGGCGCTGGCGCGCATGATCATGACACTCAAGGCGCGGGGCTATACCGTTGTGATGGTCGAACAGAACTTCCGTTTTGCCGCGCCGCTTGCAGATCGCTTCTACGTGATGGAGCACGGCGCGATTGTCGAGCACTTCGGGGCGAGTGAACTCGAAAGCAAGATGCCGGTCCTGCACGATCTACTGGGCGTATAAAAACGCCCGATTGCCTCTGATAACCACAAGCGAAGAAACCAGGAGACAGGAATGAAAAAGAACCCACTCGCGCGGCTTGCCACACTTTGTTTCGCGGTCGCCGCCGGCGCCGCTTTGACGATGGGCAGCGCGCAAGCGGCTGACGACGCGGTCAAGATCGGTTTCATTACCGATATGTCCGGTCTGTATGCGGATATCGACGGGCAGGGTGGACTCGAAGCGATCCGTATGGCGGTGGCGGATTTCGGCGGCAAGGTGAACGGCAAGCCGATCACGGTGGTGTATGCGGACCACCAGAACAAGGCGGACATCGCAGCGTCGCGCGCACGTGAATGGTTCGACCGCGACGGCGTCGATCTGCTGATCGGCGGCACGAACTCGGCGACCGGTCTGTCGATGAACACCGTAGCCGGGGAAAAGAAGAAGGTCTACATCAGCATCGGCGCGGGCGCGGACACGCTGACCAATGAGCAATGCACGCCGTACACGATCCACTACGCGTACGACACCACGGCGCTGGCCAAGGGCACGGGCTCGGCGGTGACGAAGCAGGGCGGCAAGACCTGGTACTTCCTGACCGCCGACTACGCGTTCGGCAAGGCGCTGGAAAAGAATACGTCGGACGTGGTGAAAGCGAGCGGCGGCCAGGTGCTGGGCGCGGTGCGCCATCCGCTGTCGGCTTCGGATTTCTCGTCGTTCCTGTTGCAGGCGCAGGCGTCGAAGGCGCAGATTCTCGGCCTCGCCAACGCGGGCGGCGACACGATCAACTCGATCAAGGCGGCCAAGGAATTCGGCATTACCAAGACGATGAAACTCGCCGCGCTGCTGATGTTCATCGACGATGTGCACAGCCTGGGTCTGGAAACCACGCAAGGCCTCGTGCTGACGGACAGCTGGTACTGGAACAAGGACGCCACCACGCGCAAGTGGGCGCAGCGCTACTTCGAAAAGATGAAGAAGATGCCGTCGAGCCTGCAGGCTGCTGACTACTCGGCGACCATGACCTATCTGAACGCAGTGAAGGCGGTGGGTTCGACCGACTCCGACAAGGTGATGGCGCAACTGAAGAAGACCAAGATCGACGATTTCTATGCGAAAGGCTACATCCGTCAGGACGGCAGCATGATTCACGACATGTACCTGATGCAGGTCAAGACGCCGGCTGAATCCAAAGAGCCGTGGGACTACTACAAGATCACAGCGACGATCCCCGGCGAGCAGGCGTTCACAACCAAGGCGGAAACGCGCTGCGCGTTGTGGAAATAAACGCTGGTTCGTAACCAGATGGCCGTCTGCCTGCTGCTCCTGTCGGGCGATGCGTACTGTCACGATGGTACACAGGCTGACGGCGAACCGTTTCACATGCCGCGCGCGATCGGCGTCTTTGCCGCTGATCGCGCGCCGGCCGGATCGTGCGTGACCGATCTCACCTTGGCGATGGGTTAAGGCTTCAATGGAAATCTTTGGCGTTCCGCTACCGGCGATGCTGAGCCAGCTGCTGCTGGGGCTCGTGAACGGCTCGTTCTACGCAATTCTGAGCCTCGGGCTGGCGGTGATCTTCGGCTTGCTCAACGTGATCAATTTCGCGCACGGCGCGTTGTTCATGCTGGGCGCGATGCTCGCGTGGATGGGCTTTTCGTATTTCGGCCTGCCTTACTGGGTCATGCTGGTGCTGGCACCGCTGATCGTCGGACTGTTCGGCATCGCGATCGAGCGCTCGATGCTGCGCTGGCTCTACAAGCTCGACCATCTATATGGGCTCTTGCTGACCTTCGGGCTCACGCTGGTGGTGGAGGGCGTGTTCCGCTCCATCTACGGTTCCTCCGGGCAGCCGTACGACGTGCCGTCGGCGCTTTCCGGCGCAACCAATCTCGGCTTCATGTTCCTGCCGAACTATCGCGCGTGGGTCGTGGTGGCCTCGCTGGCGGTGTGCTTCGCGACGTGGTTCGTGATCGAGAAGACGCGCCTTGGCGCCTATCTGCGGGCCGGCACTGAAAACCCGAAACTGGTCGAAGCGTTCGGCATCAACGTGCCGCTGATGATCACGCTCACCTACGGCTTCGGCGTCGCGCTCGCGGCGTTTGCCGGCGTGCTCGCCGCACCGGTGATTCAGGTCTCGCCGCTGATGGGGCAGCCGATGATCATCACCGTGTTCGCGGTGGTCGTGATCGGCGGCATGGGTTCGATCATGGGCTCGATTCTCACCGGCTTGCTACTCGGCGTGATCGAAGGGCTGACGCGCGTGTACTACCCGGAAGCGTCGGCGACCGTCGTCTTCGTGATCATGGCACTGGTGTTGCTGGTGCGCCCGGCGGGTCTCTTCGGCAAGGAAAAATGATGCAGAGAAAAGTGCTCTACGGTCTGCTGCTGATCGTGCTTCTCGCGGTGCCCGTGCTCGGCATCTATCCGCTCTTCGTGATGAAGGTGCTGTGTTTTGCACTGTTCGCGGCGGCGTTCAATCTGCTGATCGGCTACACCGGCTTGCTGTCGTTCGGCCACGCGATGTTTCTCGCTTCGGCCGGCTATGTCACGGGTTATGCGATCCAGACGCTCGGCTTCTCGCCGGAGCTCGGTGTGCTCGTCGGCACCGCGGCGGCGACCTTGCTCGGCCTGATCGTGGGCATCTTCGCGATTCGCCGCCAAGGCATCTACTTCGCGATGGTCACGCTGGCGCTCGCGCAGATGGTCTACTTCGTGTTTCTGCAGGCGCCGTTCACGCATGGCGAGGACGGCCTGCAAGGCGTGCCGCGCGGCAAGCTGTTCGGCCTGCTGGATCTGTCGTCCGACGTGGCGTTGTACTTTGTCGTGCTCGCCGTGATGGTCCTGGCGTTCCTGCTGATCGTGCGGATCGTGCATTCGCCGTTCGGGCAGGTGCTGGTGGCCATCAAGGAAAACGAGCCGCGTGCGGTGTCGCTCGGCTACGATACGGATCGCTTCAAGCTGCTCGCGTTCATTCTGTCGGCGGGGATTGCGGGTCTCGCGGGTTCGCTCAAGGTGTTGGTGCAGGGCTTCGAGACGTTGAGCGACGCGTACTGGACCATGTCCGGCCTCGTGATCCTGATGACGCTCGTCGGCGGCATGGGCACCTTGTTCGGGCCGTTACTCGGCGCGGCGCTGATTGTGGCGCTCGAAGACCGGCTCGGCGATATCGGTGGAGCGTTGGCGACGACCACGGGCGTCGAGTGGTTCCGCTCACTGGGCGAATCGGTGACCATTGTGACCGGTGTGATTTTCATTGCGTGCGTGCTGGCGTTCCGTCGCGGCATCGTCGGCGAAATCATCGCGCGGGTACGGCCGTTGCGAGCGTGATGCGCAGTGACACGCGCAATTGCTTCGGCATCCGATATAATCCGGCCGTTTTGATGCAGCAAGTTTGGATCGATAATCGAGTCGAAATGCATACCCGGCAAGGCTCGCGCAAACGTGCCCCAATTCAGTGCCGCAGTGCACCACTAGGGTAATTGCTAGTTGTAGTACGCAGGGTGCTCGTTTAATCTTCATGCAGTTCTGATGCACCACGAAATTTGCAGGTGGAGAACGAGGAGACAATGAGGCACTCAGTGCCCAGACGAAAGCGCTGTTGGATTGATATCCAACAGCGCTTTTTATTTGTGTTTTTGCTTATTCGCCATTCAAATCCCCCGCTAATTCGGTGACCCTTTTTTATTCACCGAACATGTCTTTATTTCACACGGCTCAACCCCGCAAAACGCTTGCGGCACGTGGCTTTCGTCCGCTAAACTCGCTATTCACCGACCGCCTGGTCGGGATTTAAATCCACGGATTTAAATTCGAATGAATGACGGGGTAGATAGAGGAGCGGAATGAAGTCGGCATTGCGTTGGATCAGTGCGGCATTGGTCGCCACCGGAGTGAGCGCGGCATGGAGCGGCCATGCATTCGCGGACGTAAAAATCGGCGTGACCGTGTCGGCAACGGGCCCGGCCGCGTCGCTGGGCATTCCGGAAAAAAACACGATCGCGCTGCTGCCTAAAGAGGTGGCAGGCCAGAAGATCGATTACATCGTGCTCGACGACGCCACGGATTCCACCCAGGCCGTCAAGAACACGCGCAAGCTCACGAGCGAAGATCACGTGGATGCGCTGATCGGCTCCACCGTCGTGCCGAATTCGCTGGCCATGATCGACGTCGCCGCCGAAACCTCCACGCCCATGATCTCCATGGCCGCCGCGGCGAGCATCGTCGAACCGATGGATGCGAAGCGCGCGTGGGTCTTCAAGACGCCGCAGAACGACATTCTCATGGCCACCGCGATCGCGCAGCACATGTCGAATCACGGCGTGAAGACGGTCGCGTTCATCGGCTTCTCTGACGCTTATGGCGAGAGCTGGTTCAAAGAGTTCGGCAAGGCCGCGGACCTCGCGAAGATCAAGGTCGTCGCGAACGAACGCTTCGCGCGCAACGACGCATCGGTGACCGGCCAGGTGCTGAAGATAATGTCGCAGAATCCAGATGCGGTCTTGATCGCGGGCGCCGGCACACCGGCCGCGCTGCCGCAGAAAACGCTCAAGGAGCGCGGCTACAAGGGCAAGTATTATCAAACGCACGGCGTCGCCAATAACGACTTCCTGCGCGTGTGCGGCAAGGATTGCGAAGGCACGTATCTGCCGGCGGGTCCGTTGCTCGTCGCTGAGCAACTGCCCGATTCGAATCCGGTGAAGAAGAGTTCGCTCGCCTATAAGCGCGCGTACGAAAGTGCTTACGGCGCCGGCTCGGTGTCGACCTTCGGTGGCCACGCGTGGGACGCGGGCCTGCTGCTGCAACGCGCGATTCCGCTGGCGCTGAAGAAGGGTCAGCCGGGCACGCCTGCGTTCCGCGAAGCACTGCGTGCCGCGCTGGAAAGCACCAAAGACATGCCCGCGTCGCACGGCATCTTCAACATGAGCGCGAACGACCACGCTGGTCTCGACCAGCGGGCGCGCGTGATGGTGGAGATTGTCGGCGGCAAGTGGAAGTTGTCCGGCGATTGAGCGAAGGCTAAGCGATATGGACCTCCATTAAACAAAAGACGCGTGCAGTTGACGCGTCTTTTTTATTGTCCGCATCGCGTGAAAAAGTGTGGTTCCGCGGCTTCAGGACAAACCCGCATTTGGGTTGCGGTCTATTGACCGTCGTTCATGCAGAACGCAATACTACTAACATGTTAGTGTTTTGTTCACAGGATTTCGCAGCAGTTTGCAGTCGTCGTACGCAGCAGGGAGTGGCACCAAAGCGGCAAAGGTATTCGCGCTGAGCAGGGAAAACCATGCTTGGCACACCTGAACCCTATAACTAGATTCAGACACCCGGCCCGTGAGTCGGATTACAGATACGCGCTTCAAAGCGTTTGGAGACTTGCAATGACAAAGACAAAGCAATGGGTACGCACCGGCATCGCCATGGCGTTGATGTGCGGCGCGGGCGCGGCGTTCGCCCAGGTGAAAATCGGCGTGACGCTTTCCACGACGGGGCCGGCTGCATCGCTCGGGATTCCTGAAAAGAACACGATTGCGCTGCTGCCGAAAGAGATCGGCGGCAAGACCGTGCAATACATCATTCTCGACGACGGATCCGATACCGGCAAAGCCGTGCAGAACACGCGCAAGCTGATCGACGAAGACCACGTCGACGCGATCATCGGTTCGACCGTCACGCCGAATTCGCTCGCGATGCTCGACGCCGCTGCTGAAGGCAAGACGCCGGTGATCTCGCTGGCGGCATCGGCGGCGATCATTTCGCCGATGGATGCGAAGCGCGCATGGGCCTTCAAACCGCCGCAAAACGACAGCCTGATGGCCGACGCGATCGCCGACTATATGGAGCATCACGGCGTGAAGACGGTGGGCTTCATTGGCTTCGCGGACGCCTACGGCGACGGCTGGAACAACGTCTTCACCGCAGCGGCCGCGGCACACAATCTGAAGATCGTTTCCAACGAGCGCTTCAACCGCACGGACGCATCGGTGACGGGCCAAGTGCTGAAGACGATGGGCGCGAATCCCGACGCGGTGCTGATCGCGGGCGCGGGTACACCGTCGGCGCTGCCGGCCAAGACGCTCAAGGAGCGCGGCTACAAGGGCAAGGTCTACCAGACGCACGGCGTCGCCAACAACGACTTCCTGCGTGTGTGCGGCAAGGATTGCGAAGGCGAATTCCTGCCTGCTGGTCCGATCCTCGTGGCGGATCAGTTGCCTGACTCGAACCCGGTGAAGAAGTCGTCGCTGGCCTATAAGTCGGCGTACGAGAAGGCGTATGGTGCGGGCTCGGTGGCGACCTTCGGCGGTCACGCGTGGGACGCCGGCCAGATGCTGCAAGCGGCGATTCCGGTCGCGCTGAAGAGTGCTCAGCCGGGCACCGAAGCGTTTCGCGTGGCACTTCGCGGCGCACTTGAGAACATCAAGGAACTGCCGGTCTCGCACGGCATCATGAACACCACGACGACCGATCACAACGGCCTCGACAAGCGCGCACGCGTGATCGTGCAGATCGTCGACGGCAAGTGGAAGCTGCAGAACGACTAACGACAAGAGCGGTACGCGCCTCTCGCGCAACGTGCGGCATGTGACGCCGCATTGCCATTCTGTTCGATGACAATGGCATCGACCGCCGCGCCGTGTTCCGGCGCGGCGGTCGCCTTTTCAGGCATTGCGGGTCGGTGGACGGCCGCGAGTTTTGCCGCCACGACTGTTTCCCAGTTTCGATATCGACGCTTCAGGACGAGGAAGTATGGATCTATCAATTGCGGCGATCCTCGCGCAGGACGGCATCACCACCGGCGCGATCTACGCGCTGCTCGCGCTCGCGCTGGTGCTGGTGTTCTCCGTGACGCGGGTGATCTTCATCCCGCAGGGGGAGTTTGTTTCGTACGGCGCGTTGACGCTCGCCGCACTACAGACACAAAAATTTCCGGCCACGTGCTGGTTGCTGATGGCGATGGGCGCGGCCTGCTTCGTCGTCGAGATAGCGGGGCTGGTGCGGCATCCCGAACGGCGCCGGCATGCGGCTCGCACGCTGATCATGCTGATCGGCAAATACCTCCTGTTTCCAATCGCGGTCTACGCGCTCACGCAAGGCGTTTTCATGCATCAGCTGCCGATGATCGCGCAGATCGCGTTGACGCTGCTGATCGTGATTCCGATGGGACCGTTCGTCTACCGGCTCGCGTATGAGCCGATCGCGGAGGCGACCACGTTGCTGTTGTTGATCGTGGCGGTGGCGGTGCACTTCGCCATGGTCGGCCTGGGTCTCGTGATGTTCGGTGCGGAAGGTTCGCGCACCACTGCGTTTTCCGATGCGACCTTCAACATCAGTACGCTGACGATTTCCGGGCAGAGCTTGTGGGTGGTGGGCACCGCGGTTGTGCTGATCGGCGCGCTGTATCTGTACTTCGACCGCTCGATCTCGGGCAAGGCCTTGCGCGCGACGTCGGTGAACCGGCTCGGCGCACGGCTCGTCGGCATCGGCACGACGCAAGCAGGGCGCCTCGCATTCACGCTGGCGGCGGGCCTCGGCGCGCTGTGCGGCATCCTCGTCGCGCCCTTGACCACCATCTACTACGACTCGGGCTTCCTGATCGGTTTGAAGGGCTTCGTGGGGGCGATTATCGGTGGCCTCGTCAGCTATCCGCTGGCGGCTGCGGGCTCGATCCTGGTCGGCCTGCTGGAATCGTATTCGTCGTTCTGGGCGAGCGCTTATAAGGAAGTGATCGTGTTCACGCTGATCATCCCGGTGTTGCTCTGGCGAAGTCTTGCCAGCCCGCACGCCGAAGAGGAAGAGGAGTGACGCGATGAAACGGATTATGCAAAACAAGTTCTTCTGGTTGTTCCTCGTGGTGCTGTTCGCGCTGCCGGTGTTGCCGCAACCGATTCACGTGCCTGAGTACTGGGTGACGCTGCTCAACTACATCGGCCTGTATTCGATCGTGGCGATCGGCCTCGTGCTGCTGACCGGTATTGGCGGAATGACGAGCTTTGGGCAGGCCGCATTTGTCGGGATCGGCGCCTATGCGACCGCGTATCTGACGACACGGTACGGCGTTTCGCCGTGGCTCGCGCTGATCGCGGGCGTAGTGGTGACGGCGTTGATCGCGCTGATGCTCGGGCTGGTGACGATGCGCCTGTCCGGGCACTTTCTACCGCTCGGCACGATTGCATGGGGACTCGCGCTGTTCTACCTGTTTGGCAATCTTGAAATGCTCGGCAAGTACGACGGCATCAACGGGATCCCGGTGCTGAATGTGTTCGGCATCAACTTGGAGTCGGGCCGTCACATCTACTACTTGATCTGGCTGGTCGTGCTAGGCGCGGTAATTTCAGTTCAGAACCTGCTTAATAGTCGGCCGGGGCGGGCGATCCGCGCGTTGCGCGGCGGCGGCATGATGGCCGAAGCGATGGGCGTGAACACCGGCTGGATGCGCGTGGTGATCTTCGTGTACGCGGCAGTGCTGGCGTCGGTGTCGGGCTTCCTTTACGCGCATCTGCAGCGCGCGGTGAACCCGACGCCGTTCGGTCTGAACCACGGCATCGAGTTTCTGTTCATGGCCGTGGTTGGCGGCGTCTCCCACGTCTGGGGCGCGGTGCTCGGCGCGGCGATCCTGACGGTGCTGCAGGATTATCTGCAGACGTTGCTGCCCAAGCTGCTCGGCGAGAATGGCAACTTCGAAGTGATCGTGTTCGGCATCTTGATGGTGCTGTTGCTTCAGTACGCGCGCCAAGGCGTATGGCCGTTCGTCGCGCGGTTTTTCCCGAAGGGTCCGCGCGCTCATCTGGCGGATCACGCTGAACCGTTGCCGCAGCGCAGCAAACCAGCGGCCGGTGAGGACCTGCTGACGGTGAACAAGGCGCGCAAGCAATTCGGCGGTCTGGTTGCGGTGAACGATGTCAGCTTCGAGGTGAAAGCAGGGCAGATCATCGGCCTGATCGGCCCGAATGGCGCTGGCAAGTCGACCACCTTCAATCTGGTGACGGGCGTGTTGCAGGCGACCAGCGGTGAGATCACGTTCCGCGGCGAGCGTATCGATTCGCTGAATTCACGTGAAATCGTCAAACGCGGAATCGGCCGCACTTTTCAGCACGTCAAGTTGCTGCCGGGGATGACAGTGCTCGAGAACGTTGCGATCGGCGCGCATCTGCGCGGGCAGGCCGGCGTGTGGCGAAGCGTCGTGCGCCTGAATAGCGCCGAAGAAGCACGGCTGATGGCGGAGGCGGCTCGTCAGATTCGTCGCGTCGGCCTGGAACAGCACATGTACGACGAAGCCGGCAGCCTCGCGTTGGGGCAGCAGCGGATTCTCGAAATCGCTCGCGCGTTGTGCTGTGACCCGACGCTGCTGCTGCTGGATGAACCGGCCGCTGGTTTGCGCTATCAGGAAAAGCTGCAATTGGCCGACCTGCTACGCCGCCTCAAGGCAGAGGGTATGAGCGTGTTGCTGGTGGAGCACGATATGGATTTCGTGATGAATCTCACCGATCGGCTCGTGGTCATGGAGTTCGGAACCCGAATCGCGGAAGGTTTGCCGCAAGAGGTACAACAAGACCCGGCTGTGCTGGAAGCGTATCTCGGCGGGGTGGAGTGATGGAGAACACGATGAATGCTGCTGGTCCGATTCTCGACGTGGACGGGTTGTCGGTCCGCTATGGCAAGGTCGAGGCGCTGCACGGCGCGGCGATCAAGGTGCGGCCCGGGCAGATCGTCTCGGTGATCGGCCCGAACGGCGCTGGCAAGTCCACGCTGCTGAACGCAATCATGGGCGCGTTGCCGACCACGGGCCATGCGAAGGGCGCCGTCCTGTATCAGGGCGAAGATGTCAGCGCGGTGCCAGTCGAAAAGCGCGTCGCGCGCGGGATGTGCCTGGTGCCGGAAAAGCGCGAGCTGTTTGCGTCGATGACGGTGGAAGACAACCTGGTTCTCGGTGCCTATCGGCGCAAGCGGGCAGGGGAGCGCAACTTCCTCGACCAGCTTGAGCCGGTCTTTACGTTGTTTCCGCGGCTGAAGGAACGACGCAAGCAGGCTGCCGGTACTTTATCCGGTGGCGAGCGGCAGATGCTCGCAGTGGGCCGGGCACTGATGGCCAAGCCGGACCTACTGATGCTGGATGAGCCGAGTCTCGGTCTTGCGCCGTTGATCGTGAAAGAAATTTTCCACATTATTAGCGCTCTGCGGCAGACCGGCGTTGCCACATTGCTGATCGAGCAGAACGCGCGTGCCGCGTTGCAAATCTCTGACTACGGCTACGTGTTGGAGACCGGCGAGTTGGCGCTGGAAGGACCGGCGGCGGATTTGGCGCAGAATCCGCGCGTGATCGAAACGTACCTTGGGCTGGCCAAAAAAGTGGCTTAGCGCTTAGGTTGGTTGCTGTTTCCCGTTGATCAAAGCGGTGTGTTTCACGTGAAACACACCGCTTTTTTGTTGGTTGGCTATTCGGACGAAATTCGGGCCTAAACCGAACCCGTTATAATTCGCCCATACATTTTCCTTTGAAAGGCTCACGCGACGATCTGGCGTGAGATCCGCGATGCTCTTTCCCACAGAATTTGACGTAATCGTCGTCGGCGGCGGTCATGCCGGTACCGAAGCTGCTTTAGCTTCGGCGCGCATGGGCAATACGACGCTCCTGCTGACCCACAACATCGAAACCCTCGGCCAGATGAGCTGCAATCCGTCGATTGGCGGTATTGGCAAGGGTCATCTTGTGAAGGAAGTCGACGCGCTCGGCGGTGCGATGGCGGCCGCGACGGACGAGGGCGGCATTCAGTTCCGCATCCTGAATTCGTCGAAGGGCCCGGCCGTTCGCGCGACGCGCGCTCAGGCTGACCGTCTGCTGTACAAGCAGGCTATCCGGCATCGGCTCGAGAACCAGCCGAACCTGTGGCTGTTTCAGCAGGCAGTCGACGATCTGATGGTGGAGGGCGATCGCGTCGTCGGTGCCGTCACGCAAGTGGGCATCCGTTTCCGCGCACGTGCGGTGGTTTTGACGGCGGGGACATTCCTCGACGGCAAGATTCACGTGGGTTTGAACAACTACACCGGTGGCCGCGCCGGCGATCCGGCGGCGGTGTCGCTGTCTGCTCGCCTCAAGGAATTGAAGCTGCCGCAAGGGCGCCTGAAGACGGGGACGCCGCCTCGTATCGACGGCCGTACGATCGATTTCTCGCAACTCGAAGAGCAGCCGGGCGATCTGGATCCGGTACCGGTGTTCTCGTTTCTCGGTCGCGTCGAGCAACATCCACGACAAGTGCCGTGCTGGGTAACGCATACCAACGAGCGTACGCACGACATCATCCGCGGCGGTCTCGACCGTTCGCCGATGTACACCGGCGTGATCGAAGGAGTGGGGCCGCGCTATTGCCCGTCGATCGAGGACAAGATTCACCGATTCGCGTCGAAGGAATCGCATCAGATCTTTCTCGAACCGGAAGGGCTGACGACCAACGAGTTCTACCCCAACGGAATTTCCACCAGCTTGCCGTTCGATGTGCAACTGGAGCTTGTACGCTCGATGCGCGGCTTGGAGCACGCACATATCCTACGGCCGGGCTATGCAATCGAGTACGACTACTTCGATCCGCGTGGGCTGAAGGCGTCGCTGGAAACCAAGGTGATCAATGGTTTGTTCTTCGCGGGTCAGATCAACGGCACGACCGGCTATGAAGAGGCGGCCGCACAGGGTCTACTGGCGGGGATCAATGCGGGTCTGTTTGTGCAAGGCAAGGAAGCATGGTGCCCGCGCCGCGATCAGGCCTACCTCGGTGTGCTGGTCGACGATCTGGTGACGCGTGGCGTGTCCGAGCCGTATCGCATGTTCACGAGCCGTGCTGAATACCGTCTGAGCCTGCGTGAAGACAACGCGGATATGCGTCTAACCGAGGTTGGCCGTGAGTTGGGCGTGGTTGACGACGTGCGTTGGGACGCTTTCGGCCACAAACGCGACGCTGTTTCACGTGAAACAGAGCGTCTTCGCACGACCTGGGTGAATCCTAAGACATTACCGGCTGACGAAGCGACGGCCTTGCTCGGCAAGCCGATTGACCACGAGTACAGCCTGGCGGATCTGCTGCGTCGCCCCGGCGTGTCGTACGACGGGGTTTGCGGATTGCGCGCCGGCGCATGTGCCGCGCCTGAAACCTTGGCAGAAGACGACGTGCTGCTCGCTCAGATCAAGGAACAGATCGAGATCGGCATCAAATATCAGGGCTATATCGACCGCCAGGCAGGCGAAATCGAACGAAACGAGGCGCACGAAAGCACGCGTCTGCCCGAGGGGCTGGACTACGCGGAAGTCCGAGGACTGTCGTTCGAAGCGCGCCAGAAGCTGACGCAATTCCGCCCCGAAACCATTGGCCAGGCGTCGCGCATTTCGGGCATTACGCCGGCAGCGATCTCCTTGCTCATGGTCCATCTAAAGCGCGGCTTGGGTCGTCGTCCGACGAAACCCACCGAGCCGGGTACCGACAGTGCGCCGGTGACGCAATGACGGTGAGCCAGAAGGGAGGTGGTAGGGACGCACTGGCGCCGTTGCTAGAGGACGGTGTTCGCGAACTCGGCCTTAACTTGAGCAGCGCGCAACTGGGCAAGCTGCTCGACTACGTCGCGTTGCTGTCGAAGTGGAATGCCGTCTACAACCTCACGGCGATCCGCGATCCGCGGCAGATGCTAATTCAGCACATTCTGGATTCGCTTTCGATCGTGCCGTATCTGGCTCCGCTCGGCCCGTCCTCCGTACTCGATGTCGGCTCCGGCGGTGGCCTGCCAGGCATCGTGCTGGCGATCGTTCTGCCGGAATGGACCGTCACCGTGAACGACATCGTTCATAAAAAGACGGCTTTTCAGGCACAGGCCAAGGCCGAACTCGGCCTCACGAACCTCTCGGTAGTGACCGGCCGGGTCGAGACTTTGCGGCCGGGCGCCGAAGTACCGGCAAAGTTCGACGTAATTGTCTCGCGCGCATTCGCAGAGCTCGCGGATTTCGTTACACTGGCCCGTCATCTGGTTGCGGAGCAGGGCGCGATCTGGGCCATGAAAGGGGTGCGGCCGGACGGCGAGGTCGAACGCTTGCCGGCGGGCGCCCACGTGGAACAGATTATTCGGCTGAACGTGCCTTCGCTCGACGCCGAGCGGCACCTGATCAAGGTTTTGGTAGACGCGGGCGCCTAGCGGGCTGGAGGCTGGCGCCGGCGAGCCGCAACGTCGCATCAGTATCACCCACGATTTTTACTTCATCCAAGCTGCAAAAGGGACACACCAACGATGGCAAAAATCTTCTGCGTTGCGAACCAGAAAGGCGGCGTCGGTAAGACGACGACCACAGTCAATCTGGCCGCGAGCTTGGCAGCGCAGGGACAGCGAGTCCTACTCATCGACCTGGACCCGCAGGGCAACGCCACGATGGGCAGTGGCATCGATAAAGCAGCGTGCGCCAACACCGTCTACGAAGTGCTGGTCGACGGCGTCGCAGTGGCCGATGCGCGGGTGCGGCCGGAAGCAGTCGGTTACGACGTGCTGCCCGCGAACCGCGAACTCGCGGGGGCCGAGGTCGAGTTGGTCAGCGTGCAGAACCGTGAGCGTCAATTGAAGGCCGCGCTCGCGGCGGTCGAAAACGAATACGAGTTCGTGTTGATCGACTGCCCGCCGGCTTTGTCGCTGCTGACGCTCAACGGCCTGTGCGCCGCGCACGGCGTCGTGATTCCGATGCAATGCGAGTACTTTGCACTCGAAGGCTTGTCCGATCTGGTCAACACGATCAAACAGGTGCACGCGAACCTGAACCGCGACCTGAAGGTGATCGGTCTGCTGCGCGTGATGTTCGATCCGCGCATCACGTTGCAACAGCAAGTTTCAGATCAGCTGAAAGAACATTTCGGCGACAAGGTGTTCGACGTGGTGATCCCGCGTAACGTGCGTCTTGCCGAGGCACCCAGCTATGGTTTGCCGGGCGTGGTGTTCGACAGGGCATCGCGCGGTGCGCAGGCGTATGTGCAGTTCGGCGCAGAAATGATTGAGCGGGTGCGCGCATTGAATGACGCGCCCCAAGCATCCTAAGCGGATCGAGGAAGCACGATGAATGCAGTAGCGAGAAAAAAGGGATTGGGTCGCGGCCTGGAAGCATTGCTGGGTGGCACCGCTGACATTACCGAGGCGGTGACGATCGAAGGTGCACCCAACGTGCTGCCGCTCAGCAAGATGCAGGCGGGCAAGTATCAGCCGCGTACGCGTATGGACGAGGGCGCATTGCAGGAACTGGCGGCCAGCATCCGCGCTCAGGGGGTGATGCAGCCGATCCTCGTGCGTCCTGTGTCGGCGGACAAGTACGAGATCATCGCCGGCGAGCGGCGGTTTCGCGCGGCGCGTCTCGCGGGCCTCGACGAAGTGCCGGTGCTGGTGAGGAACGTGCCGGACCAGGCCGCCGCCGCGATGGCGCTGATCGAGAACATTCAGCGTGAAGACCTGAATCCGCTGGAAGAGGCGCAAGGCATCCAGCGCTTGCTCGACGAGTTTAATTTTACGCACGAACAGGCTGCGGAGTCGGTCGGACGCTCGCGTAGTGCGGTATCGAATCTGCTCCGTTTGCTCAACCTCGCGTCGCCCGTACAGACGATGCTGCTGGCTGGCGATCTGGACATGGGGCATGCTCGTGCGCTACTGGCCGTCGACGCCGCGACCCAGATCACACTGGCCAACCAGGTCGTCAACAAGCGCATGTCGGTGCGCGAAACCGAAAAGCTGGTGACGGCGACCACAAAGACTGCGCCAGCGGTGAAGGCGCGTGCAAATCCCGATGGTGGCCGCGATACGCGGCGGCTCGAAGAGGAGCTGTCGGACTTGCTGGCGGCGACGGTCAAGATCAAGCTCGGCCGACGCGGGCGCGGGCAAGTGCTGGTGGACTTCGGTGATCTGGACGCGCTGGAAGGCATTCTGGTCCGGTTGCGTGGCAACGCCACTGCCTGATCGGCGAGTCGAATGGGAAGGGCGCCTGATAGGCTTGCGATAGGCCTGAATGCCGATCGCAAGCTGTTGGGTACGCCATGAGTGCTTTGGGGTGGCGGGCTTGCAAAACAAACGCATGGAGCACTGATCGGACTTTGCGACCGATCGGTGATCCATATCAACGTTCGATGGATTCCTAAATAAAAGCGGCGCTAGATAATCAGGATTGCTCATATATCGAGACGTCCAACGGGACTCATTGGCCGCGAGGATTATGGCGGGCACCCGCGTAGTTGTTATGCTGCAATCTCCGCGCGAATAAATCTCATGGAGGAGGGCGTGCCCGACGCAAAAGCTGAAAGCTGCCCGCCAACTCACTAGCGCACTCATTGGACGCGAGCGGAGCGAGATACTTCGCGAAAGCCTTTCTCGTGGATCGTCACACACCAGTTAGTTCACGAATAAGCGCGCACTACTTCACGCCTACCCGGCGCCGTCCGCCATGTCCACCTGCATAGGCGAAAATCTACGTTTGTTGCATTTTCGAGACGTCTGCTACGACGTTTAAACGGCCTCTCGACGCGTGCAAACTCACCCGAGTCAAACCGCATGTTTTTGCACCCCCCGACAGCCTTACATTTGACGTCTTTCACCCCGCGAAGCGGTCGTTCCCGCATGGTGGAGAGGCTTTTCACGCTGGTTATTGAACGGCCTAAAGTCTTGAATTGCCTGCAACTATCGCTTACAATCGCCCGGATTTAATTGCACGGGAACCCCGTAAGCGCAGCGTAAGCTCGCGGGCTGGAACAAGACTTTCGGAACACTGCGATGGCGGTCAAAACGTCGAATCAAGCGCCGAAGAATGGGCACGACGAACACCGCGATGAACGCAAAGCTTCCGTTGCGTCCACCGGTCAGCAAGCGACACCTGACGAAGCGTGGGATGTCGAGCAGCAAGATAACAATATCGTTCCGCTCACGCGGGCTGAAGCTGAAAAGCTATTTGGTCCCAACGTGAGTCGTCCATCGCGCGTTACGCCTTTCAAGGTCGTGGCGGCGCAAATGGTTTTGTCCCTGGGTGCTACGCTGGTGTGGTGGCTGTTTTACAAGCCGCCGGGCGCTGCTGCGCTGTCCGCGTTCCTGGGGGGGGCGATCTGCTGGGTGCCAGGCGCGTTGTTCGCGGCACGACTTAGAACGCTGAGCGGCGCTGAAACAGTGATGAGCTGGATGATCGGCGAAGCGCTCAAGATGGGGACAACGATCGCGATGTTTGTAGCCATCGCCTTCTGGTATCACGACGTACGCTGGGTTCCGCTGCTCGTGACTTACCTCGTCGCGCTCAAGACGTACTGGATCGCCTTAGCCTGGCGCTAAGGTAGCAGCAACAAAAGTAGCAGCAAAAAATTCAGGCTGGCGCGCAGCGCTGGCGTAAGGAGTGCGGATATGACACGATCCGCACCCGGCGCGTTCCCGCAACACAGAATTGCTGTGGGCTCGGGCTAAGACGATTTTCGACAATTTGGGTGGCATTAACGATATGGCAGCTAGCGAAGGCACGCGCGCTCTGGATCCGTCCGAGTACATCGCGCACCACTTGCAGAACTTTTCCACCGCGCACCAGACGTCGATTTTCGACATTCACGTCTGGAATCTGGACACCCTTTTCTGGTCGATCGTCTGCGGTCTGGCCACGATCGCCATCCTGCATCTGGCAGCCCGCAAGGCGACGTCCGGTGTGCCGGGTCGTTTCCAGTGCGCGATCGAAATGCTGGTCGAGATGGTCGAAGATCAGTCGAAATCGATGATCCACGGCACCCGCACGTTCATCGCGCCGCTCGCGTTGACCGTGTTCGTCTGGGTCGCATTGATGAACTCGCTCGACTTTATCCCCGTCGACCTGCCGGGCCGTGTGATCGGCTGGCTGGGCCTCTCGGGAGTGATCCCCCATCACCGCATCGTGCCGACCGCCGACCTGAACGGCACGCTCGGCATCGCGCTCGGCGTGTTCGCGCTGATGATTTACTACAACTTCAAGATCAAGGGCGCCGGCGGCTTCGTGCATGAGCTGCTGTCGGCTCCGTTCGGCGCGCATCCGCTGCTGTGGATCCCGAACCTTGCATTGAACATCATCGAGTTCGTCGCAAAGACGGTTTCGCTCGGCATGCGGCTGTTCGGCAACATGTACGCGGGCGAGCTGTTGTTCCTGCTGATTGCCCTGCTCGGCAGCATGTGGGGTTTCGGCGCGGACGCGTCAGTGCTCGGCTTTATCGGCCATGTCATCGCAGGCACGGTTTGGGCAATCTTCCACATCCTGATCGTTCTGCTGCAAGCGTTCATTTTCATGATGCTGACGCTGGTGTACATCGGACAGGCACACGACAGCCACTAATCACGGCGTGTCGAACGACGAATTGTTTTTAGTTTTGTTTTATTAAATCCCAGTTCCAACCAGTTCTAAAAGACTTTTCACAAAGGAGTGATCATGCAAGCTTTCATCGCCAACATCCAGGGTCTGACCGCCATCGGTATCGGCATCATCATCGGCCTGGGTGCAATCGGCGCCTGTATCGGTATCGGCCTGATGGGCGGCAAGTACATCGAAGCATGTGCACGTCAGCCTGAACTGATGAACCCGCTGCAAACCAAGATGTTCCTGCTGGCTGGTCTGATCGATGCTGCGTTCCTGATTGGCGTTGGTGTGGCAATGCTGTTTGCGTTCGCGAACCCGCTGCTGTCGAAGCTGGCAGGCTGAGGTTCCTCGGAAGTTTGCGCCTGAGCTATAACTGGTAAAGGCGCAGGGCGGAACGGGCACTTGGGCGCTGATCGAATACAGAATCGATGAGCGCCTTGCCGTTTCACTTTCCGAACTAGCAACGTTTAAGGAAACACCGTGAATCTCAACGCAACCCTGTTTGCGCAAATGGTCGTGTTCCTGATCCTCGCGTGGTTCACGATGAAGTTCGTGTGGCCGCCGCTGATCAACGCCCTCGACGAGCGCTCGAAGAAGATCGCTGACGGTTTGTCGGCTGCTGAAAAGGGCAAGGCAGAACTCGAAGCCGCTCACAAGCGCGTCGACCAGGAACTCGCTCAGGCACGCAACGACGGTCAGCAACGTATTGCAGACGCAGAAAAGCGCGCTGTGGCAGTCGCTGACGAAATCAAGGCTCAAGCACAGGCTGAAGCCGCTCGTATCATCGCGCAAGCGAAGGCCGACGCGGAACAGCAAGTCGTGAAAGCGCGCGAAACGCTGCGCGGCGAAGTCGCTGCACTCGCTGTGAAGGGCGCTGAACAGATCCTGAAGCGCGAAGTCGACCAGGCAGCTCACGCTGACCTGCTGAATCAACTGAAAGCCGAGCTCTGATCATGGCCGAACTTGCAACCATCGCCCGTCCGTACGCAGAAGCGCTGTTTGGCGTGGCCGAAGCTGGTGACATCGCCGCCTGGTCCACGCTCGTGCAGGAGTTGGCACAGGTTGCGCGTCTGCCCGAAGTGCTGTCGATCGCCTCGAGCCCGAAAGTAAGCCGCGCCCAGGTCAGCGAACTGCTGCTGGCCGCGGTCAAGTCGCCGCTCAAGGACAATGCGCAAGCGAAGAATCTGGTGCAAATGCTGGTGGACAACCATCGTCTGCAATTGCTGCCGGAAATCGCTGTGCAGTTCGAAGAGTTGAAGAACGCCCGCGAAGGGGCGGCAGATGTGCTGATCGTCAGCGCTTTCCCGCTCGAAGGCGAGCAGTTGAACGACCTCGTCGCAAGTCTCGAACGCAAGTTCAAACGCAAGCTGAAGCCGACGGTCGAGATCGACTCGTCGTTGATCGGCGGCGTGCGCGTGACGGTTGGCGACGAAGTGCTCGATACCTCGGTCCGCGCGCGGCTTGTCAGCATGCAGACGGCTCTGACGGCCTGAAGCGCCTAAAGCGCTGAAGCGGCTGGCACGCAACAGAATTGACTATCAGGAGCGAATAATGCAACTCAATCCCTCTGAGATCAGCGAGCTGATCAAGAGCCGGATCCAGGGCCTTGAAGCGAGCGCAGACGTTCGCAACCAGGGCACTGTGATCTCCGTGACCGACGGTATCGTGCGTATTCACGGCCTGTCGGAAGTGATGCAGGGCGAAATGCTCGAATTCCCGGGCAATACCTTCGGTCTCGCACTGAACCTCGAGCGCGACTCGGTCGGCGCCGTGATTCTGGGTGAGTACGAACACATTTCGGAAGGCGACGTGGTCAAGACGACCGGCCGCATTCTGGAAGTGCCGGTGGGCCCGGAACTGCTCGGCCGTGTGGTCGACACACTGGGCAACCCGATCGACGGCAAGGGCCCGATCAATGCGAAGAAAGCCGACGCAATCGAAAAGATTGCTCCGGGCGTGATCTGGCGTAAGTCGGTTTCGGAACCGGTCCAAACCGGTCTGAAGTCGATCGACGCGATGGTGCCAATTGGCCGTGGCCAGCGTGAGCTGATCATTGGCGACCGCCAGTGCGGCAAGACCGCTGTCGCAGTCGACGCGATCATCAACCAGAAGGGCAAGAACCTCTTCTGTATCTACGTCGCGATCGGCCAGAAGGCTTCGTCGATCATGAACGTGGTGCGCAAGCTGGAAGAAACCGGCGCGCTGGAGTACACGATCGTCGTGGCTGCTTCGGCTTCGGAATCGGCTGCGATGCAATACCTCGCTCCGTACGCCGGCTGCACGATGGGCGAATACTTCCGCGACCGCGGGCAAGACGCACTGATTGTGTATGACGATTTGACCAAGCAAGCTTGGGCATACCGCCAGATCTCGTTGCTGCTGCGCCGCCCGCCGGGCCGCGAAGCTTACCCGGGTGACGTGTTCTATCTGCACTCGCGTTTGCTGGAACGTGCCGCTCGCGTCTCGGAAGCGTACGTCGAGAAGTTCACGAACGGCGAAGTGAAGGGCAAGAGCGGTTCGCTGACGGCACTGCCGGTCATTGAAACGCAAGCAGGCGACGTGACCGCATTCGTTCCGACGAACGTGATCTCGATTACCGACGGCCAGATCTTCCTGGAAACCGACCTCTTCAACGCAGGTATCCGCCCGGCAATTAACGCCGGCGTGTCGGTGTCGCGCGTCGGTGGCGCGGCTCAGACGAAAGTCGTGAAGAAACTGTCGGGCGGTATCCGTACCGACCTCGCGCAGTACCGTGAATTGGCTGCGTTTGCGCAGTTCGCCTCGGACCTCGACGAAGCCACCCGCAAGCAGCTGGAGCGCGGCCGCCGCGTGACGGAATTGCTGAAGCAGCCGCAATATCAGCCGCTGCAAGTGTGGGAACTGGCGGTTGCGCTGTTCGCTGCGAACAACGGCTACCTCGACGATCTGGAAATTTCGCAAGTGCTGCCGTTCGAAAAGGGTTTGCGCGAACACCTGAAGTCGAGCCACGCTGACCTGGTCAAGCGCATCGAAGATACCAAGGAACTCTCGAAGGACGACGAAGCCCTGCTGCATGCGGCTCTCAAAGACTTCAAGAAGTCCGGCGCTTATTGATCCGCGAGTGATCCGCAAGGCATAACGGACCTTGAAGCGGCGCGGGTCGCAGGAAACTGAACCCGCGCTACTTCGATCGCTTTGCATGGGACCCGAGTAACCGCTAAAGCGCTAACTCGGGCCGACAAGGAGCAAGCAATGGCTGGAATGAAGGAAATTCGCGGCAAGATCAAGAGCGTGCAAAACACGCGCAAGATCACGAAAGCGATGGAGATGGTGGCCGCATCGAAGATGCGCCGCGCCCAGGAGCGCATGCGCGCTGCTCGCCCATATGCCGACAAGGTCCGCGATATCGCTGCGCACATGAGCCGTGCGAACCCGGAGTATCGTCACCCGTTCATGGTGTCGAACGAAGGCGCGAAGGCGGCCGGCATCATCCTCGTCACGACCGACAAGGGTCTGTGCGGCGGCATGAACACCAACGTGCTGCGTGCGTCGCTGCAGAAGTTCAAGGACTTGGAAGACCAGGGCAAGACGATCGAAGCAACTGCGATCGGCACCAGGGGGCTGGGTTTCCTGAATCGTCTGCGCGCCCATGTGGTGTCGAACGTCGTGCAGTTGGGCGACACCCCGCATCTGGAAAAGCTGATTGGCGCGGTGAAGGTGCAGCTCGACCTGTACTCGGAAGGCAAGGTTTCGGCGGTGTACCTGGCGTACACGCGCTTCGTCAATACGATGAAGCAGGAGCCGGTGATCGAGCAACTGCTGCCGCTGTCGGCAGATCAGTTCGAGCGCCAGGAAGAAGACGGCACGACGCCGAGCACGCAGTGGGACTACATCTACGAGCCGGATGCGCAGGCAGTAGTGGATGAACTGCTGGTGCGTTATGTCGAAGCGCTGGTCTATCAGGCCGTCGCGGAAAACATGGCATCGGAGCAGTCGGCACGGATGGTCGCGATGAAGGCCGCTTCGGACAACGCGAAGACGGTCATCAGCGAACTGCAGCTCGTGTACAACAAGAGCCGTCAGGCCGCGATCACGAAAGAACTGTCGGAAATCGTCGGTGGCGCGGCGGCAGTCTGACCTTGACGGTCAGGCATGCCGCTTCGTGTGCGCCTTCGTGGCGCACCCACCGAAACTGCGCCTTTGCGCAAGTGAAGAATTGAGTATCTAAAGGAAAAGCGATGAGTACTACTGCTTTGGTAGAAGGCAAGATCGTACAGTGCATCGGCGCGGTGATCGACGTGGAATTCCCGCGTGACCACATGCCGAAGGTTTACGACGCGCTCATTCTCGAAGGTTCGGAACTGACCCTCGAAGTCCAGCAGCAGCTGGGTGACGGCGTCGTCCGTACCATCTGTCTGGGTGCATCGGACGGTCTGCGCCGTGGTACGACGGTGAAGAACACCGGCAAGCCGATCAGCGTGCCGGTCGGCAAGCCGACCCTCGGCCGGATCATGGACGTGCTGGGTCGCCCGATCGACGAAGCCGGCCCGATCAACTCGGACGTGGTTCGCGGTATTCACCAGAAGGCTCCGGCGTTTGAGGAGCTGTCGCCGTCGACGGAACTGCTCGAAACCGGCATCAAGGTTATCGATCTGATCTGCCCGTTCGCCAAGGGCGGTAAGGTTGGCCTGTTCGGTGGCGCCGGCGTGGGCAAGACCGTGAACATGATGGAACTGATCAACAACATCGCTAAGGAACACGGTGGTTACTCCGTGTTCGCCGGTGTTGGCGAGCGTACCCGTGAAGGGAACGACTTCTATCACGAAATGAAGGACTCGAACGTTCTGGACAAGGTCGCGCTGGTGTACGGCCAGATGAACGAGCCGCCGGGCAACCGTCTGCGCGTCGCGCTGACCGGTCTGACGATGGCTGAGCACTTCCGTGACGAAGGTCTCGACGTGCTGTTCTTCGTCGACAACATCTACCGTTTCACGCTGGCAGGCACGGAAGTGTCGGCACTGCTCGGCCGTATGCCGTCGGCAGTGGGCTATCAGCCGACGCTGGCTGAAGAAATGGGTAAGCTGCAAGAGCGTATTACGTCGACCAAGACCGGCTCGATCACGTCGGTTCAGGCCGTGTACGTCCCTGCGGATGACTTGACCGACCCGTCGCCGGCTACGACTTTCGGCCACTTGGACGCAACGGTCGTGTTGTCGCGTGACATCGCTTCGCTGGGGATCTACCCGGCAGTCGACCCGCTCGATTCGACCTCGCGTCAGATCGACCCGCACGTGATCGGTGAAGAGCACTACTCGATCACGCGCGGCGTGCAGCAAACGCTGCAGCGCTACAAGGAACTGCGCGACATTATCGCGATTCTGGGCATGGACGAACTGGCGCCGGAAGACAAGCTCGCCGTGGCGCGCGCTCGTAAGATCCAGCGTTTCCTGTCGCAGCCGTTCCACGTCGCTGAAGTGTTCACGGGCTCGCCGGGCAAGTACGTGCCGCTTAAGGAAACGATCCGTGGCTTCAAGATGATCGTTGACGGCGAGTGCGACCACCTGCCGGAGCAAGCGTTCTACATGGTCGGCACGATCGACGAAGCCTTCGAAAAGGCCAAGAAGATCCAGTAAAGGTCGGGTGTATAGAAGCGGGCGCCGACCCATGTCGGTGCCCTCGAATTACGCTCACCAGGAGTCGATATGGCAACCATTAAAGTAGACGTCGTTAGCGCGGAAGAGCAAATCTTCTCGGGCCAGGCGAAGTTCGTCGCGCTGCCGGGCGAAGCAGGTGAACTCGGCATTTTGCCGGGCCACACGCCGCTCATCACGCGGATTCGTCCGGGTGCGGTGCGCATCGAAGCTGAAAACGGTGAAGAAGAGTTTGTCTTCGTCGCCGGTGGCATCCTCGAAATCCAGCCGGGCGCTGTGACGGTTCTCGCCGACACGGCTATCCGCGGCAAGGACCTCGACGAAGCCAAGGCTGAAGATGCACGCAAGCGTGCGGAAGAAGCGCTGCAGAACACGGGTTCGAACCTCGAATACGCAACCGCGCAAGCGGAACTCGCGTACGCGACGGCTCAGCTCGCTGCGATTCAGCGTCTGCGCAAGCTGCGCGGTCAGAACTAAAGCAATTCGCATCAGAGAGAAAGCAGCCTTCGGGGCTGCTTTTTTTTGACCACGGCTTGACGTTTACGGAAAGGTCAGCAAAATCGGGTTTTCGAATCGATTGGCGCCACGCCTTGGCAGTCTGGAAATGCGCTGCGGGTAAGACTTGATGCCGGACAGACACGCGCCGGTGGCACAATCGATTTCAAATTCATTTCAATAGGCGAGCTTCTGCTCAGCTCACGGAGACAACACCATGGCAACGCACGTGTCAGGCGAAGGTGCACTCATCGAACCCAAAGACGGACTGTCGTATGTCCGTGGGTCGACCGATATCCCGCTGAGCGAAGCAACAGTCGGCCAGTTTCTGCGCGATACGGCCGCACGCTTTCCGGACCGTCCGGCGGTGGTGTTTCGCGAGCAGCGCATTCGCTGGACATGGAAGGAGTTCGCCGAAGAAGTCGACATTTTGGCGGCCGGGCTGCTCACGCTCGGTATCGAGAAGGGGGACCGCGTCGGCATCTGGTCGCCCAATCGCGTGGAATGGTTGCTGACTCAGTTTGCGACCGCGCGCATCGGCGCCGTGCTGGTCAACATCAATCCGGCGTATCGGCTTGCGGAGCTCGAGTACGCGCTGAACAAGGTCGGCTGCAAGGCGATCATCGCTGCCGAGCGTTTCAAGACGTCTATGTACCTGGAAATGCTGCAGGAACTCGCGCCCGAGCTGGCCACGCAAGCGCCTGGTGAACTGCACGCGGCTAAGTTGCCGGAATTGCGCTACGTGATTCGCATGTGCGACACCGAAACGCCGGGTATGGTGAGTTTTTCCGACGTGATCGAGCAGGGGCGCGTGTCGCTCGACGTGGCGAAGCTCGAGGCCATTGGCGCCACGCTCTCCTGCCATGAGCCGATCAATATCCAGTTCACCAGCGGCACCACAGGCAATCCGAAGGGCGCGACGCTGACCCACAGCAACGTGGTGAACAACGCGCGCTACATCGCGATGGCGATGCGGCTGACCGAACAGGACGGCTTGTGCATCCCCGTGCCGCTGTATCACTGCTTCGGCATGGTGCTGGCGGTGCTGGCGTGCGTGTCGGTCGGCGCGAATATGGTATTTCCGGGCGAGGGCTTCGAGCCGGCTGCAACACTGGCCGCGGTCGCGGAAGAGCAGTGCACCGCGTTGCACGGCGTGCCGACCATGTTCATCGCCGAACTCGACCATCCGAACTTCGCCACCTACGACTTTTCGCGCTTGCGCACCGGCATCATGGCGGGCTCGCCTTGCCCGATCGAGACCATGAAGAAGGTCGTCTCTCGAATGCATCTGGGCGAAATCACCATCGCCTACGGCATGACGGAAACCAGCCCGGTCTCTTTCCAGAGCTCGACGACCGATCCGCTCGACAAGCGCACGACGACGGTCGGCCGCATCCAGCCGCACCTCGAAGTGAAAATCGTCGACCCGCTCGGCGAGATCGTGCCGGTGGGCGAAACCGGCGAACTGTGCACGCGCGGCTATTCGGTGATGCAGGGCTATTGGGGTGACGAGGCGAAGACACGCGAAAGCATTGTCGACGGCTGGATGCATACCGGCGATCTGGCGACGCTCGATGCCGAAGGCTACTGCAACATCGTCGGCCGGCTGAAGGACATGCTGATTCGCGGCGGCGAAAACATCTATCCGCGCGAGATCGAAGAGTTTTTGTTCCGCCACCCGAAGATCCAGAGCGTGCAGGTGTTCGGCGTGCCCGACGCGAAGTACGGCGAGGAGGTCTGTGCGTGGGTCGTATTGCGCTCGGGCGAGCAAGCGACGGCTGAAGAGATCCAGCAGTTCTGCCAGGGGCAGATTGCGCACTACAAGGTGCCGAAGTACATCCGCTTCGTCGACGAACTGCCGATGACGGTGACCGGCAAGGTGCAGAAGTTCATCATGCGCGAGCAGATGATCAGTGAATTGAAGCTGCGGGAAGACAAGACGGCGTAACGCTCAACGGCTGGTCCGCGCGCGGCACATCATTGCACGAAGCGGATCAACCAATGAGGTACAAGAGATAAAACCGGAAGGGCGAACCGTTTGCCGCGCAAGGTCGCGCAAGTACCGCGAATATGCCCAAAACAGCGCCTTACCGCGCTGCGCAAACGTTTGGCCAGACGAAAAAAAAGCGGGCCTGGAGCCCGCTAAAAACCACACGCTACGGGGTTAGCGCGAGGAGACCAAAGAAGGAACCGACTGAGACGACGACCCTGCGTCGACACGGCCCCAGCAGGGATGCCCCTTCACAGGGCTTCGGCATACGCCGACCGGCAAGTGCATCGTATCCGCTCACACCACGCACCCAGCCACATCCGTGTTGAAACCGTTGAGGGCATTGTGGGCGAATTAACCTACGAGCGCGGTAACAAAGTGTTTCAGGTTGTAACGCCCGCCAGATAAGGCGCTGCAGGATAAATTGCCAAAGGGAAACGTTTAAAACGCAATTTTTACCGATGACTCGCTCGCAATTTCGTACGCATGATTGATGCTATTCGCGATGCATAATGCGGCGTAATCCGTTAAGTCGATTCCGCATGAAATGGTTGCACGTTCATCTTTTGGAACAGGAATCGCCCGTGTTACAGGTGCTTGCCCGCCCGGACCGATTTCCGGAATCCAAATAATGTCGCCTGGCTGCGTTGCAACATCCCTCCTATACGCAATCGGGGCACAAGGGCCGGTTCGCTGATTAATCGATTTGACGTTATTGTTCGGCTTTTACTTAACAGCGCCCTGCACCGTTACATGATTGGCGCGTAAGGCAGGTCCTTTTGGCGTATCCCGACCGACGCCGCCTTACAGTGGAGACCGAAAAGTAAGGCGGCCGAAAAACGCATTATGCTACTTCAGCCATTTGTCTGAAATAGCTTGGTATTCGCCGGTGGCGCGCGCAAGGTGCAACCACTGATCGACGTACTGCTGGAACGCCACATCGCCACGCGGCAGCAACCAGGCCTTTTCTCCATACTGGAACGGCTTGTCCGGATGCACCGAGCAAAGTCCCGGATTCAGCTTCTGCTGCAACAGGGTCTCCGACGCATCCGTCACCATCACGTCTGCCTTGCCGGCGAGGATCTGCTTGAAAATCGTCACGTTGTCCGGATAGACGGTCAGATTCGCATGCGGAAAGTACTGTTTTGCGAAGCGCTCGTTGGTGCCGCCCGGATTGACGATCACGCGCGTCGCCGGCTGGTCGATCTGCGCCACGGTCTGATATTTGTTGCCGTCGTCACACCGAACGATCGGTGTCTTGCCGTCGACCATGTAGGCCTCCGTGAAAAACGCGCGCTTTTGCCGTTCGAGGGTCGGCGACACGCCGCCCACGCCGACATCGCATTTGGCCACAAAGTCGTTCATCAGGTTCGACCACGATGTCTTGACGTACTCCGTCTTGACGCCGAGCGATTTAGCGAGCGACTCCGTCATGTCGATATCGATGCCTTCGAACTGGCCGTCTGTCTTATAGAACGAGTACGGTTTGTAGTCGCCAGTCGTGCAGGCGCGCAGCGTGCCGCGCGCGAGGATGTCGTCGAGCCGCGAGGGCGCGGCGGCGGTGGCGCTGGTCTGTGCCCCGGCCACGCTTGCGTGCATCAAAACGCCGGCCAGCGCGCCGAGCAGTGCGAATGCTGCCTTGTTCATCGAGTCTCCTTGGTTGTATGTAATTGTTTGGTAAGTCCGTTGGATAATAGCCCGGCAATTCGCGCTTGAACATTGGCCGTTCAGCCAGGTCGCGCCGCCACTGCCAGCCTGCGGAAAACCGGCCGCGAGCGACGCGCACAACAGTTATTGGCCGGATCAAGCACGATGCTGTGAGCCGGGTCCGGTAAAATGCCCCTTTGCCCTCAGTCGTACGCAACGTGGCCCATAAACTCCTGAACGACACTTTCCTGCGCGCGCTGCTGCGCCAGCCGACCGACTACACGCCGATCTGGCTGATGCGGCAAGCTGGCCGCTACCTGCCGGAATACAACGCCACGCGTGGTCGAGCGGGCAGTTTCCTCGGTCTGGCAAAGAGCCCGGCGTTCGCGACGGAAGTCACCTTGCAGCCGCTCGAGCGTTACCCGCTCGACGCCGCGATCCTGTTCTCCGACATCCTGACCGTGCCCGACGCCATGGGGCTCGGCCTCGAGTTCGTGACCGGCGAGGGCCCAAAGTTTGTTCGCCCGGTACGCACGGAAGATGACGTCGCGCGCCTCGCGGTGCCGGACATCGACGCGACGCTGCGCTACGTGACCGACGCCGTGCGCGAAATTCGCACCGCGCTCACCGACGCCCAAGGCCGTCAACGCGTGCCGCTCATCGGCTTTTCAGGCAGCCCGTGGACGCTCGCGTGCTATATGGTCGAAGGCGGCGGTTCGGCGGATTTCCGCACGGTCAAGTCGATGCTCTATGCGCGGCCGGATCTGATGCATCGCATTCTCGACGTCAACGCGCGCTCGGTCGCGGCTTACTTGAACGCGCAAATCGAAGCAGGCGCGCAAGCCGTGATGATTTTCGACACGTGGGGCGGGGCGCTGGCGGACGGCGTCTATCAACGCTTTTCGCTGCACTACATCCAGCAGGTGGTGAGCCAGCTGAAGCGCGATCACGACGGCGAAAAAGTGCCGGTGATCACCTTCACGAAGGGCGGCGGCCTGTGGCTCGACGAGATCGCCGAGATCGGCGTGGATGCGGTCGGCCTCGACTGGACAGTGAACCTGAGCAAGGCGCGCGAGCGCGTGGGCGGGAAGGTGGCGCTACAAGGCAACATCGATCCCTCGGTGCTGTTCGCGCCGCCGGCTGCGATCCGCATGGAAGCGCGTGCGGTGCTGGACAGTTTCGGGAATCATCCGGGCCACGTATTCAATCTCGGCCACGGCATTTCGCAGTTCACGCCGCCGGAGAACGTCGCCGAACTCGTCGACGAGGTGCATCGTCACAGCCGGGCGATTCGCAGTGGCGCTCATGCACCGGTATGAAGCCGTAATCGTTACCAATTTTTGTTGCAATGCAGCGAAGTGGGCTCTCGGCCTAAGGGAAAATTTGCAGCTAGCGGGCCGTCAGATGGCGGTCCTGAGAAAGTCAAGACTTGACTTATGCACATTCATCACGCTGCGGCGCGGTAGAAGCTTTAGTCGTGTCCTGGCCCTTGCACATTGCAGGCGCATTTGATCTAAGCCTTGTCTGGCAAGGGTTTCACGGCATCAGTACAGAATGTGCGGAATCCCACAGAAGGCCGCTGCGGCGCGGTTCCCGGGCTGTCCGGGCAAAGTTCTCAACAAAGTTATCCACAGGCACGCGGACCGATTGCAATTGTTCAGCGGAATCCAAAACTTAGCGCCGAAATTGAAGTTTTACTTTAACTTCGACGGGTTCACCGTCTGCGTAACGGGCACCAAGATGCGGCGTCGTGTCGCGCCCATTCTTCTGATCTCCACGCGCGCGTGAGTGACGTGTTCGTCCGCGTTGCGCTGGATCATCCGCTGCCGACCCTGTTCGACTACCGGTGCGACACGCCCGAACCCGTCGCGCCGGGCATCCTGGTGAGCGTGCCGTTCGGCAAGCGCCATGTCGTCGGGCTCGTCTGCGAAGTGACCGCTCACAGCGACGTACCGTCCGACCGTCTTCGCTCGGTCAGTAGCGTATGCACAGCTTGTCCGCCGATATCGTCGGAGTGGCTGAAGCTGGCTGCCTTCGCTGCCGACTATTACCAGCGTGGTCTCGGGGAAGTCGCGTTGCCCGCGTTGCCGCAGGCGCTGCGCGATGCGTCCCGCTGGTCGCGCCTGTTCGCGCCGGAAGAGCGCTACAGCCTGACGCCTGAAGGCCGCACGGCGTTGCCCGATGCCGTGCCGGCTCGGGCAAGCGCGTTGCGCAAGCTGGCGCAAGCCTTGGCGGAGACAGAATTCCTCCTTGCCGCCGACGCCCGCGCACTGCACCCGAAAGCGATCGCAACGCTCGACGCGTGGCGAGCGGAAGGCTGGGTTGCGCTGGACATCATTGAAGCCGCCGCCGTCCTTGCCGCCGCTGCTTCGCTTGACGCGCCCGCGCCCACGCTGCCCACGCTCACCGACGAGCAGGCGGCCGCCGTCGAAGCAATCCGCGACGCCGAAGGCTTTGCGCCGTTCCTGCTGCACGGCGTGACGGGTAGCGGCAAGACCGAGGTCTATCTGCGCGCGCTCGCCGAGATACTGGCCGCGAAGCCCGACGCCCAGGCGCTCGTCCTCGTGCCCGAAATCAATCTGACACCGCAGTTCGAGGCGGCCTTCCGCGCACGCTTCGCCGCGCTCGAAGGCACGTCGATCGTCACACTGCATAGCGGTCTCGCGGAAGGCGAGCGCGCCCGCAACTGGTTCGCCGCGCACACCGGCCGCGCGCGCATCGTGCTCGGCACGCGACTGGCGGTGCTGGCGTCGCTGCCCAAGCTCGCGATCATCGTCGTCGACGAGGAGCACGATCCGGCCTACAAGCAGCAGGAAGGCTTGCGTTATTCGGCGCGCGATCTGGCGATCTATCGCGCCAAGCAACTCGACCTGCCGGTCGTGCTCGGTTCGGCCACGCCGTCGCTGGAGAGCTGGTGGCAGGCTGACCAGGGGCGTTACAAACGGCTCACGTTGTCGCGCCGTGCCGTCGCCGAGGCCGTGCTGCCCACGGTCAAACTGATCGATCTGGAAGAGGAGCGACGGCGTGGACGGGCATCGGTGGAAGGCTTGTCGGGGCCGCTGATCGCCGCGCTGAAGGCGCGACTCGAACGCGGCGAGCAAAGCCTCGTGTTCCTGAACCGCCGCGGTTACGCTCCGCAGCTTGCCTGCGATGCCTGCGGCTGGGTCGCCGGTTGTCCGCGATGCAGCGCCTATGTCGTGCTCCACAAGCCCGAGCGCGCACTGCGCTGCCACCATTGCGGCTGGGAAGCGCGCATTCCGCGCTCGTGCCCGGAGTGCGGCAACGTCGACATCGCGCCGATGGGCCGAGGCACGCAGCGCGTCGAAGAAACACTGGCGAGCGCGGTGCCCGGCGCGCGAATATTGCGAATCGACGCCGACAGCACGCGCCGCAAAGGCAGCGCCCAAGCGCTGTTTTCCGACGTCCATGCGGGCGAGGTCGACATCCTCGTCGGCACGCAGATGATCGCCAAGGGTCACGACTTCCAGCGCGTGTCGCTGGTCGGCGTGCTGAACGCCGACACCGCGCTGTTTTCCCACGACTTCCGCGCGAGCGAGCGACTCTTCGCTCAACTGATGCAGGTGAGCGGCCGGGCAGGCCGCGCGGGTCTGCCCGGCGAAGTGCTGGTGCAGACACGTTATCCGCGCCACGCGCTCTACCACGCGCTAGGCCGCCATGACTACGTCGGCTTTGCCAACTCCACGCTGGCCGAGCGGCGTGACGCGCACTTGCCGCCATTCGTCTATCAGGCTTTGCTGCGCGCCGAAGGCCGCACGCTCGAAGCCGCGCTCGCCTTCCTGCAGCAGGCGGCGGCCGAACTCACCGGTATTCCGGCCGCCGAACGCGTGACCGTCTACGATGCCGTGCCGCTCACCATCGTCAAGGTGATGCACGTGCATCGCGCGCAGTTGCTGATCGAGAGCGCGTCGCGGGCCGCTTTGCAGGCGACCTTGCGTGCCTGGCAGCCGCTGCTGCGCGGTCTGAAAGGCGTGCTGCGGTGGAATCTCGAAGTCGATCCGCTCGACATCTAAGGCGCGTCGCCGGGCCGGCGCCGTCGTTACTCCTTTCGGTCATATTCTTAGAGCGAATGGTCGTTTCGTTTTGCGACGCCGCTCGCCTATATTTCGCCGGATCGGCGCACCTTCAGGCAAAACTCCAACATTCCCGCGCCGATGCACCTCAACTTCCTCGGGGCATGGCGATGAGCGATACCAATCCGACGCTGCAACCCGGCACGGCGCCGACGAATCGGCACAGCACGCACGGTGGCGGACTTTTTTCGACAGAAGACTGGTGGGCAGTGTGGGTCGGCCTGCTGGTGATCGTGGTCGCCTGGGCGCTGTTCGCGTCGGGCAGCAGCATTAAGTGGCTGGCGGTGGCGCCGGCCAAATGGTCGAGCGTGGCGCAGGCCGCGCAGGATATCGGCAAGCGTTTGCCCAACTATGCCGCACTGTTTATCACGTTCGCCCTGCTATTCGGCGTGAGCCTGGCAGCGCTGAAGCAGCGGGTCGGCGCGTTCCTGGCGTCGTTCCTGATTCTGTTCATCGCGTCGGCGCTGATTTTCACGCTCGGCGCGTGGGTCAACGCGTCGAAGTACAACCTCGAGCCGCCGCTCGTCGCGCTGGCGCTGGGCCTGCTGATCTCGAACGTGTTCACGCTGCCCGAATGGTTTTCTGCCGGCTTGCGCGTCGAGTTTTATATCAAGGTCGGTATCGTGCTGCTCGGCGCGACGTTGCCGTTCACATTGCTGGTGTGGGCGGGACCGGTGGCGGTCGGGCAGGCGACCATCGTCTCGCTTGTCACCTTCTTCGTGATTTTCTTTGCCGCGAAGGCATTCGGCCTCGACCGGCGTTTTGCCGCCGTGCTCGGCGTCGGCGGCGCGGTGTGCGGCGTCTCGGCGGCGATCGCGATTGCCGGCGCGGTGCGGGCCAAGCGCGAACAGGCTTCGGTGGCGATTACGCTGGTGGTGCTGTGGGCGATCGTGATGATCTTCGTGTTGCCGTTCGCGTCCCGCTCGCTCGGACTGTCGACCGCGGTCGCCGGCGCCTGGATAGGCACGTCCGAATTCGCCGACGCCGCCGGCATCGCGGCCGCGCAAGCGTATGGCGATTTCGCGAAGCATGCGGGCGGCGCGATTGCGGGCGCGCCGGAGGCGTCATTGCAGGCGTTCACGCTGATGAAAGTAGTCGGCCGCGATATCTGGATCGGGATCTGGGCGTTCGTGCTGGCGATCGTCGCGACGACGCGCTGGGAGTCCCAAGACAGCGGCGTCAAAGCGAAGGCCAATGCCGGCGAGATCTGGGCGCGCTTTCCGAAGTTCGTGATCGGCTTCGTGATCGCGTCGGCGCTGGTGACGTGGATTGCCAGCCACTATTCACTGGCAGATTACCGCAAGGTGGTGACGCCGGAATTCGTCGCGCCGATTACGGCGTTGCGCACGTGGGCGTTCACTTTCTGCTTCCTGAGCATCGGGCTGACCACGCGCTTACGCTCGCTCACCGCCACCGGCCTGAAGCCGTTCCTCGCCTTTACAGTGGGCGTGGTGGTCAATATCGCCATCGGCTACGCGCTGTCCGCGCACGTGTTCGCGCCGTACTGGAATAGCTTGGGGCAGGGCTCGTGATGCGCAACGCGGGCCGCATCGACAACACGGCACAGGCGCGCGAAGAAACGCGCGCGCCGTGCTGCGCGGGCTGCCGGTATCGCGCTGAGAAGCGGGATTCGTTAGAGCAGGGCATTCCGGGTCTCGCGGTGTTCGGTTCCGCGTTCGGCGCGAGCGTGGCGGACAGCCGGCTTTGCCGGCTGCACGATCAACTCGTTTCGCCCGGCGACAGCTGCGCGCAGTTCGAACCGCTTCATAAACATTGACACGCGCCTAAGCCACGCCCCGGCGTCGAGCCGGGCGGTGCATGCGTCCTGCCGCTGTGCCAGCCGGAGATCGGCGTCGCTCTGTCCGGCACGGAACGCCGGACGCGACCATTCACTCGTTTAATGCGGTCCGCGCGTCGCTCGCCGATGCGCGCGATGCCGCGGGCGTGTGTCCCTCGGCATCGCGCCTTCCCGGCCCACGCGTCGCGCCGCGGATGAACAGCACCGCGCAAGTCGCGCACATCGCCCAGATGCCCAATATCACCAGCCATTTTTCCATTTCGCCTGTCCTCTAAAACCCCGTACCGTTTTTTGTGCGTACCCGGAGGCCGCGTGCCGCTATGTTCCGTATAACGGCGCGCCGACCTGTTCTGATAAGGGTAAATGCAAAAAGAATCACGCCAGGGAAAGTACTAAGCGCAACCGCCGTACCCGCGCTCAGCGCCATCTAGCGCAAACCCCCGCCGCACAAGGCTCCCATCAGGGTGCAACCATGCGTTTAACATGGTTGCACCTTTTTATTGGGAGGCGTACGATTCGCCCAACTTTTAGTCTTTTTCCAGCACATTCGTCTGGTATCCGAAGAAGGAAACATGGCTAGCACCACCCTTGGCGTCAAGGTCGACGACCTCCTGCGTTCCCGGCTGAAAGATGCCGCCACTCGTCTCGAACGCACTCCGCACTGGCTCATCAAGCAGGCCATCTTCGCGTACCTCGAAAAGATCGAGCACGGTCAGTTGCCGCCCGAGCTGTCGGGCGTGACGGGCTCGGCGGATCTCGCCGACGGCGCCACGGTCGAGCAGGAAGAAGACGGCGCGTCGCACCCGTTCCTCGAGTTCGCGCAAAACGTGCAACCGCAGTCGGTGTTGCGCGCGGCGATCACGGCTGCTTATCGTCGTCCCGAGCCGGAATGCTTGCCGTTCCTGGTCGGGCAGGCTCGCTTGCCGGCAAACCTCGCGGGCGATGTGCAGACCATGGCCGGCAAGCTCGTCGAGACGCTGCGTACGAAGAGCAAGGGCGGTGGCGTCGAAGGGCTGATCCACGAGTTCTCGCTGTCGAGCCAGGAAGGCGTGGCGCTGATGTGCCTCGCCGAAGCGCTGCTGCGCATTCCCGACCGCGCCACGCGCGACGCGCTGATCCGCGACAAGATCAGCAAGGGCGACTGGAAATCGCACGTCGGCCAGGCGCCGTCGCTGTTCGTCAACGCCGCGACCTGGGGCTTGATGATCACCGGCAAGCTGGTGACGACCAATAGCGAAACGAGTCTCTCGTCGGCGCTCACGCGTTTGATCGGCAAGGGCGGCGAGCCGCTGATCCGCAAGGGCGTCGATATGGCGATGCGACTGATGGGCGAGCAGTTCGTCACAGGTGAGAATATCTCCGAAGCGCTGGCCAATAGCCGCAAGTACGAAGCGCGCGGCTTCCGCTACTCGTACGACATGCTGGGCGAAGCGGCCACCACCGAAGCTGACGCGCAGCGTTACTACGCGTCGTACGAACAGGCGATCCACGCGATCGGCAAGGCTGCCGGCGGCCGTGGCATCTACGAAGGCCCGGGCATCTCGATCAAGCTCTCCGCGCTGCACGCACGCTACTCGCGTTCGCAGCAGGAACGCACGATGAGCGAACTGCTGCCGCGCGTGCGCTCGCTGGCGATCCTCGCGCGCCGCTACGACATCGGCCTGAACATCGACGCCGAAGAAGCCGACCGCCTCGAAATCTCGCTCGACCTGCTCGAAGCGTTGTGCTTCGATCCGGAACTGGCCGGCTGGAACGGCATCGGCTTCGTGGTGCAGGCGTATCAGAAGCGCTGCCCGTTCGTGATCGACTACATCATCGATCTGGCGCGCCGTAGCCGTCACCGCATCATGGTGCGCCTCGTGAAGGGCGCGTACTGGGACACCGAAATCAAGCGCGCGCAAGTGGATGGCCTCGAAGGCTATCCGGTCTACACGCGCAAGATCTACACGGACGTGTCGTACCTGGCGTGCGCGAAAAAACTGCTGAGCGCGCCCGACGCAGTCTATCCGCAGTTCGCCACGCACAACGCGCACACGCTCTCGGCGATCTATCACCTCGCGGGCAATAACTACTATCCCGGCCAGTACGAGTTCCAGTGCCTGCACGGCATGGGCGAGCCGCTGTACGAGGAAGTCACCGGCCGCGACAAGCTGAATCGTCCGTGTCGCGTGTATGCGCCGGTCGGCACGCATGAAACGCTGCTCGCGTACCTCGTGCGCCGCTTGCTGGAAAACGGCGCGAACACGTCGTTTGTGAATCGCATTGCCGATGAAAGCGTCGCGATCAAGGACCTGATCGCCGACCCGGTCGACGAAGCCTCGAAGATCGTGCCGCTCGGCGCGCCGCACGCGAAGATTCCGCTGCCGCGCAACCTGTACGGCGCCGAGCGTCTCAATTCGATGGGCCTCGATCTGTCGAACGAGCATCGGCTGGCGTCGCTGTCGTCGGCGTTGCTGGCGAGCGCGCATCATCCGTGGCGTGCCGCGCCGATGCTCGAGGACAACGAGATCGCCGTCGGCGTCGCGCGCGACGTGCGCAATCCGGCGGATCATCGCGACCTCGTCGGCACGGTCGTGGAAGCGACGCCGGAGCATGTGAGCGCCGCGCTGGCGCATGCCGTCGCCGCTGCACCGATCTGGCAAGCCACGCCGGTCGAAGCGCGCGCCGATTGCCTCGCGCGTGCCGCCGATCTGCTCGAAGCGCAGATGCATACGCTGATGGGTCTGGTGGTGCGTGAAGCCGGCAAGTCGCTGGCCAACGCGGTCGCGGAAATCCGCGAAGCAATCGACTTCCTGCGCTATTACTCCACGCAGATTCGCGACGAGTTCTCCAACGACACGCATCGCCCGCTCGGTCCGGTGGTCTGTATCAGCCCGTGGAATTTCCCGTTGGCGATTTTCATGGGCCAGGTGGCCGCGGCGCTTGCTGCCGGCAACACCGTGCTCGCGAAGCCGGCTGAACAAACGCCGCTGATCGCCGCGCAAGCCGTGCGCATTCTGCGCGAAGCCGGCGTGCCGGCGGGCGCGGTGCAACTGCTGCCGGGCAATGGTGAAACGGTGGGCGCTGCGTTGGTGGCCGATCCGCGCACCCGCGCGGTGATGTTCACCGGTTCGACGGAAGTGGCGCGCCTCATCAACAAAACGCTGTCGAGCCGCCTCGATCCGGACGGCAAGCCGATTCCGCTGATCGCCGAAACGGGCGGCCAGAACGCGATGATCGTCGACTCGTCGGCGCTGGCTGAACAGGTGGTCGCGGACGTGCTGCAATCATCTTTCGACTCCGCCGGTCAACGGTGTTCCGCGCTGCGCGTTCTTTGTCTGCAGGACGATGTTGCGGACCGCACGCTGGAGATGCTGACCGGCGCGATGCGCGAACTCGCCGTGGGCAATCCGGATCGTCTGTCGATCGACGTCGGTCCGGTGATCGACCTCGACGCGAAACGCGGCATCGACTCGCACGTCGCGGCGATGCGCGAGAAAGGCCGCAAGGTCGAGCAACTGCTGATGCCCGACGGTTGCGCACAAGGCACCTTCGTTCCGCCGACGCTGATCGAACTCGACAGCATCGACGAATTGAAGCGCGAAGTGTTCGGCCCGGTGCTGCACGTGGTGCGTTATCGCCGCAGCCAGCTCGACAAGCTGCTGGAACAGATCCGCACGACCGGCTACGGCCTGACGCTCGGCATCCATACGCGGATCGATGAAACCATTGCTCACGTGATCAGCCGTGCGCACGTCGGCAACATTTATGTGAACCGCAATGTGATCGGTGCTGTGGTGGGTGTGCAGCCATTCGGCGGTGAAGGTTTGTCGGGCACGGGTCCGAAAGCGGGCGGCGCGCTGTATCTGCAGCGTTTACTGGCGACGCGTCCGGCCGGTTTGCCGAAGTCGCTCGCACAGGCATTGGTCGCGGATGTACCGCACGCAGCGGAAAACAGCGACAATCCGTCCGCTGCGTTGACGGCGTATCGCGACTGGCTGATCGCGGAACAACAGCCGGTGCTGGCCGCGCGCTGCGACGGCTATCTGTCGCATGTGCCGGCGGGCGCCACCGCGGTACTGTCGGGACCGACTGGGGAGCGCAACACGTACACGCTCGGCGCGCGCGGCACGGTGCTGTGTGTTGCATCGACGGCGAGCGGTGCGCGCGTGCAGTTCGCCGCGGCGCTGGCTACGGGAAATCGCGCGTTGTTCGAAGGCGCTGCTGGTGAACAATTGGTGGCGCAGTTGCCCGCCACGCTCAAGTCACATGCGAGCGTGAAGAAGAGCGCTGACACGCCGTTCGACGCCGTGCTGTTCGAAGGCGATAGCGACGAACTGCTGGCGCTGGTGAAGGAAGTCGCGAAGCGTCCGGGCCCGATCGTTTCGGTGCAGGGCGTCGCGGCACGCGCGTTGGAAAGCGGCGATGAGGATTACGCCCTCGAGCGTCTGTTGACGGAACGCTCGGTCAGCGTGAATACGGCAGCAGCCGGCGGTAATGCGAATTTGATGACGATCGGTTGAGCGAACCTTAACGATCTTTTCAAAAAAGAAGGAAGCGGTACGGCGACCCCGAAACCGCTCCATCCACACCTGGTACCAAGGAGAAGCTATGCAACACAAGATGAAACAGCTGGCAGGCGCTGCACTGGTTGCAGCGATGTCGCTGGCGGGGACGGCCAATGCTCAATCGACGGAAGATGTGAAGGTCGGCTTCGCCGGCCCGATGACGGGCGCGCAGGCGCACTACGGCAAGGACTTCCAGAACGGCATCACGCTGGCAGTGGAAGACATGAACGCGACCAAGCCGGTGATCGGCGGCAAGCAAGTCCGCTTCGTGCTGGATTCGGCCGACGACCAGGCTGACCCGCGCACCGGCACGACGGTTGCACAGAAGCTGGTGGATGACGGCATCAAGGGCATGCTCGGCCACTTCAACTCGGGCACCACGATCCCGGCTTCGCGCATTTACGCGAACGCGGGCATCCCCGAAATCGCAATGGCGACGGCGCCGGAATACACGCAACAAGGCTTCAAGACCACGTTCCGCATGATGACGTCCGACACGCAGCAAGGTTCGGTCGCCGGCACGTTCGCCGTGAAGACTTTGGGCATGAAGAAGATCGTGATCGTCGACGACCGCACGGCCTACGGCCAAGGTCTGGCGGATCAGTTCGAAAAGGCAGCGAAGGCAGCGGGCGGCCAGATCGTCGATCGTGAATACACCAACGACAAGGCCGTCGACTTCAAGTCGATCCTGACCAAGCTGAAGTCGGTGCAACCGGATCTGATCTACTACGGCGGCGCGGATTCGCAAGCGGCACCGATGGTCAAGCAGATGAAGGCACTGGGCATCAAGGCGCCGCTGATGGGCGGCGAAATGGTCCACACGCCGACGTTCATCCAGATCGCGGGTGACGCGGCGAACGGCACGGTGGCGTCGCTCGCCGGCCTGCCGCTGGAAGAAATGCCGGGCGGCAAGGACTACGTCGCGAAGTACAAGAAGCGTTTCAACGAAGACGTGCAAACGTACTCGCCGTACGCTTACGACGGCGCAATGGCCATGTTCGACGCAATGAAGAAGGCGAACTCGACCGATCCGGCCAAGTACCTGCCGGTGCTCGCGAAGACCTCGATGCCGGCAGTGACGGCGTCGAACCTCGCGTACGACAGCAAGGGCGACCTGAAGAACGGCGGCATCACGCTGTACAAGGTTGTCGACGGCAAGTGGACGACGCTGCAAAGCGTGGGTGGGAAGTAAGCTGCTCTACCTGCTAGAGCACTCGGCTGCCGCGTGATGGTTTGACGCGGCAGCCGATGCAAAAAAAGCCCTGCGGTTTTCGAACGCAGGGCTTTTTGTTTGGTGCTTGGCGACGTCGCGTGCCGAATGGCACGACAACGCAACTACTCTCCTCTCATCTTCCTCCCCTGCTCCCGAATCTGTTCCAACGTCGCGCCCGGCGTGCTCGCTTCCTGCGGCATGCGAATCTCGATCACCGCCGCGCACTTCGCCTCCATCGAACGCTTTAGCGCAGGCAGAAAATCCTCAGTCCGCTCCACCGTCTCACCATGCGCGCCAAACGAACGCGCGAACGCCGCGAAATCCGGATTAGTGAGCCCGGTGCCATGCACGCGGTTCGGATAGTGCCGCTCCTGATGCATCCGGATCGTGCCGAAGTGACCGTTATTCACCACAATGAACAGCACATGCAGGTCATATTGCATCGCCGTCGCGAGTTCTTGCGCGGCCATCATGAAGCAGCCGTCGCCGGCCAGCGCAACGACAGCGCGTTGCGGATACATCGACTTCGCCGCGATCGCCGCCGGCACTCCGTAGCCCATTGCACCACTCGTCGGCGCAAGCTGCGAACGGTACTGGCGATACGAAAAGTGCCGATGCAGCCACGTCGCGTAATTGCCCGCGCCGTTGGTGAGAATCGCGTCGTCCGGTAGCTGCGCGCGCAACTGCTGGATCACTTCGCCCATCTGCACGTCGCCGGGAATCTGACGCGGTTTGCGCCAGTCGAGATACGCTCGATGCGCCTCGTCCGTCGCGCCCGACCAGGCGAGTTTATCGGACGAAGGCTTCAACTCCGCAAGCAGCGCTGCCAGCTCCGGCATGCCGGAAACGATCGGCAGATCCGCCGCATACACGCGGCCCAATTCCTCCGCACCTTGATGCACATGCACGAGCGTTTGTTTGGTCTTCGGAATGTCGAGCAGCGTGTAGCCGTTGGTCGTCGCTTCGCCCAAACGCGGTCCGATTGCGAGCAGCACGTCGGCGTCGCGGATACGTTGCGCCAGCGCCGGATTGATACCCAAGCCGACGTCGCCGGCATAGTTCGGATGCTCGTTGTCGAGTGTGTCCTGAAAGCGGAACGCGAGGCCAACCGGCAGTTGCCAGTTTTCGACGAAGCGTCGAAAGTCCGCGCACGCAGCAGGCGTCCAGCCGCTGCCGCCCGCAATCACCATCGGCCGTTGCGAGCCTTCGAGCAATACACGCAACTTCTCGATCTGCGCCGCCGACGGTGACGCCGCGACGCGCTGATACGCCGGCGCGCCGGCCACGGCTTCGCATGCATCGCTCAACACGTCTTCCGGCAACGACAACACCACGGGCCCTGGACGCCCGGAAGTCGCCGTGTGAAACGCATGGCTGAGATATTCGGGAATGCGTTTCGGATCGTCGATTTGTGCGACCCACTTCGCCATCTGGCCGAACATGCGCCGATAGTCGATCTCCTGGAATGCCTCGCGGTCGAGATGCTCGCGCGCGCATTGGCCGATCAGCAGAATCATCGGCGTGGAATCCTGAAACGCGGTGTGCACGCCGATCGACGCATGCGTGGCGCCCGGTCCGCGAGTGACGAGTGCGACGCCTGGCCGGCCGGTCAATTTGCCGACGGCCTCCGCCATATTCGCGGCAGCCGCTTCGTGACGGCAAACAATGGTCTGGATGCGTTCGGTCTCGTCGTGCAGCGAATCCAGCACGGCAAGAAAACTCTCGCCAGGCACACAGAAAACACGCTCGACACCGTGCGTGAGCAAAGCATCGACGACGAGACGCGCGCCAGTGGTTTGAGCGGCGGGGGAACCGGAAACAGGAGCATTCGGCTGCGACATTGCGGTGAAGCCTCCAGGCAGTGCATGAGTGCGGTGTGAGGATGCCGCATCGGCGGGACGCTAGCCGATACGGCGCTTCGACAGCTTACGCCGGGCGCGGCTGCGCTGTCACGGCGCAGCGCAACCTTGGTGCTCGCGCATTACGTGCCGCGCAAATAAAAACGCGGGCCTTATAGCCCGCGTCGTCATTCATCGTAAAGCCCGGAAAGCGCGCAACTCAACACTCGACGATATTCACCGCCAACCCGCCGCGCGACGTTTCCTTGTACTTGGTCTTCATATCCGCGCCGGTTTCGCGCATGGTCTTGATCACCGAATCGAGCGACACGTAATGGCTGCCGTCGCCGCGCAAAGCCATGCGCGCCGCGTTGACCGCCTTCACCGACGCCATCGCATTGCGTTCGATGCACGGAATCTGCACCATGCCGCCGACCGGATCGCACGTTAGCCCAAGGTTGTGCTCCATGCCGATTTCCGCGGCGTTCTCGACCTGGCGTGGCGTGCCGCCCATGACGGCAGCAAGCGCGCCCGCCGCCATCGAACACGCGACGCCCACTTCGCCCTGACAACCCACTTCGGCGCCGGAAATCGACGCGTTCAGCTTGTACAGAATACCGATCGCCGCGGCGGTCATCAGGAAGTCGATCACGCCTTGCTGATTCGAGCCCGGCATGAAACGCGTGTAGTAATGCAGCACGGCCGGGATGATGCCGGCCGCCCCGTTGGTCGGCGCTGTCACCACGCGTCCGCCGGCGGCGTTTTCCTCGTTGACGGCGATCGCATAGAGATTGATCCAGTCGATCATCGACAGCGGATCGCGCAACGCCAGTTCAGGATTGCCCGACAGCGCGCGATACAACTGCGGCGCGCGACGCTTCACCTGGAACGGACCGGGCAAGTTACCGTCGGCGGCCGGATTGTTGATGCCGCAACCCCGCGATACACATGATTGCATCACGTCCCAGATCTTCAGCAAGCCCGCGCGCGTCTCTTCTTCCGTATGCCAGACGCGCTCGTTGTCCCACATCAGTTGAGCGATGCTCTTGCCGGTGGATTCGCACAGCGCGAGCAACTCGTTGCCGCTGCGAAACGAATGCGGCAGTTGATCGACGGCGCTCAGCACCTTCGTGTTCGGCGCGCCAGCCGTGACCACGAAGCCGCCGCCCACCGACAGATAGGTCGATTCCCGCAACGTTTCGCCCTGCGCGTCGAACGCGCGCAACTTCAGACCATTCGGATGCTCGGGCAGCGCCTGACGATAAAACGAAATGTGATCCTTCTGCACGAACGGCACCTCGTGCGTGCCGAGCAGCGCCAGCTTGCGGGACAGGCGCACGGCTTCGAGCCGCTCAACGATCGTGTCCGGGTCCACGGTGTCGGGCGCGTCGCCCATCAGGCCGAGCATGACGCCGCGATCGGTGCCGTGGCCCTTGCCCGTCGCGCCGAGCGAGCCGTACAGATCCACTTTCACCGATGCGGTCGCAGCGAGCAGCCCATCGCGTCCGAGCCCTTGTGCGAACATCAGCGCCGCGCGCATCGGCCCGACCGTATGCGAACTGGACGGACCAATGCCGATTTTGAAGAGGTCGAACACGCTGACTGCCATTTACTGCTCCCTGCGGATATTGAGTTGGTTTACCGCGCCGACAGCGGCAAACACACGGCGAGCCAAGCGGGCGGCGTCGGTGCGAGCTGCAGCGCGATCGGCGTATAGCGCCCGTCGAGGCGCGCCGCCAGGTGAAACAGTTCCGTCGCGTTCTTCGGGTCCCACTGACCCGAATAGCCGGGCAAGCCGGCCTCGCGACGTCTTGCATCGAACGGAACGCTCGAATGCACGAATTCTTCATGCGTCTTGCTGCCGGCCGCATACGGCTCCAGCCAGTTGAGCGCGGCTTGCAGCGAGGCGCCGTCCGCGCCTTTTTCCGGCAACCAGTTACGGTTATGGCGGCGCGCGGCGAGCGCGGCTGTCACGAGCGGTTGCAGATCGTAGGTGACATAATGCAGCGCGTCGCGTTCGCTGAAATCGATTGTCGAACCATCTGGCTCGATGTTGTCGCCGATATGCTCGACGAACAGACGCTGCGCCGCGTTGATCATCTTGCGGTTATCGAGCGTGAACGCGGCCATCGCAATCAGTTTGATCCGATGACTCTGCCAGTTGTTCTTGAACGTCCCTTTGAGCGGCCGAGGTTGCGCGTCGATTTGGCCGATGTAGCCGTTCGCGAGTTTCGTCAGGAACGCCATCGACGCATTGCGCGTTTTCACCGGCAACGCACTTGCCGTCATGTCGTACGCGAGAATCAGTCCTTCAAAACGGGTTTCGTCGATCGGATTGAAACTCGGTTGATAGGTCGTGACCCAGGCAAACAACAAGCGGTCGACGAGCTTGAGATAGCGGTCGTCGCTGGTGGCGCGCCAGGCGAGCGCGGCGTCGCGCAACAGATCGAGATCTTTCTCCGCTTCGACGCTCTGGTCGTAAATGCCCTCGTGCGGCAGCGTGCCTTCGGTGTGCAGTTTCGCCAGCGCATGCGGCTGATCGTTCAGATGCGCCTGCACATTGCTCACCAGCGCTTTCACGCCGGGATCGGCGTTCGTGCGTTCGCTGGTTTGCAGGGCGGGCGCCGCACAAAAATTCATCGCGGCCTGTGCTTGCCGCAGCGGCAGCAGCACGGCTGCGCCAGCCAACAGCAGCGTGCAGGCTTGCCGCCATGTCGGCGCTCGCGTTGCTTCGGTCCGGCTTTGCATCAATCGCACCTTTCGCGCCATGCGAAACTCCTCGTTAGGCTGATTCGGTGTGTGATGTTAGCCGTTTGCGGCCAGGAGCGACAGAGAACCGAGGGCAGAACCACGCACCGCCCTGCCGCCTCTTTTCGAGGCAACGGGCGATGCGCGATAACTGTCCAGCTTACTCGTAGTCGGCGATCGGCACGCAGGAGCAGAACAGGTTGCGGTCGCCGTACACGTTGTCCGCGCGGCCGACCGGTGGCCAGTACTTTTTCGCGATCAGCGTGGGCAGCGGATACGCCGCGGTTTCGCGCGCATACGCGTGCTTCCAGTCATTCGCGATGACCACCGCTGCCGTGTGCGGCGCGTGCTTCAGCGGATTGTCTTCGCGGTCCGAGCGGCCTTCTTCGACGGCGCGGATTTCCTCGCGGATCGCGATCATCGCTTCGATGAAACGGTCGAGTTCTTCCTTCGATTCCGATTCGGTCGGCTCGACCATCAGCGTGCCCGGCACCGGGAAGCTCATCGTCGGCGCGTGGAAGCCGTAGTCGGCGAGACGCTTGGCGACGTCGTCCACGGTGATGCCGCTGGTTTCCTTGATCGGACGCAGATCGAGAATACATTCGTGCGCGACCAGTCCGCCCGGGCCCGAATACAGCACCGGATAATGCGGCGCGAGTTTCTTCGCGACGTAGTTCGCGTTGAGGATCGCGGTTTCGGTCGCGGCGGTGAGATTCTTCGCGCCCATCATCGCGATATACATCCACGAGATCGGCAGGATCGACGCCGAACCGTACGGTGCGCCCGACACCGCGCCAATGCCGTTCGGCGCGCGTTCATAGCCCGACGAAATCTGGTTCGGCAGGAACTGCGCGAGATGCGCGCCGACCGCGACCGGCCCGACGCCCGGTCCGCCGCCGCCGTGCGGGATGCAGAAGGTCTTGTGCAGGTTCAGATGCGAGACGTCGCCGCCGAACTGACCCGGCGCGGTCAGGCCGACCATCGCGTTCATGTTCGCGCCGTCCACATACACCTGGCCGCCGTGCGCGTGCACGATCTCGCAGATTTCACGCACGTTCTGCTCGAACACGCCATGTGTGGACGGATACGTGATCATGATCGCCGCGAGTTTGTCGGCGTGCTGATCGGCTTTCTTCTTCAGGTCTTCGATATCGACGTTGCCTTGCGCGTCGCACGCCACCACGACCACCTGCATGCCGGCCATCTGCGCCGACGCCGGGTTCGTGCCGTGCGCCGAAGCAGGAATCAGGCAGACATTCCGATGCGCTTCGCCGCGCGACGCGTGATACGCGTGGATGATCAACAGGCCGGCGTATTCGCCTTGCGAGCCGGCGTTTGGCTGCAGTGACACGGCAGCGTAACCGGTGGCCGCGACCAGCATCTCTTCGAGCTGATCGATCATTTCGCGGTAGCCGACGGTTTGCTCAGCCGGCGCGAACGGATGGATCTGGCCGAATTCAGGCCACGTGACCGGCAGCATTTCCGAGGTCGCGTTCAGCTTCATCGTGCACGAGCCGAGCGGGATCATCGAACGGTCGAGCGCGAGGTCCTTGTCCGACAGGCTGCGCAGATAGCGCAGCATTTCCGTTTCCGAATGATGACGGTTGAACACGTGATGCGTGAGATACGCGCTGGTGCGTTCGAGCGCGGCCGGGACCGACGCCGTGTTCGACGCGGCAAGCTTTTCGTCGAGCGTGTCGACTTGCGGCACGTCTTTCGCGCCCGCGGCTTGCGCGAACACTTCGAGCAGATCGGCCAGATCGCGGCGTGTGGTGGTTTCGTCGATCGACAGGCCGACTTGCGTGTCGCTCACGCGGCGCAGATTGATGCGCTTCGCTTGCGCGGCGTCGTGCAGCGCTTGCGTACGCGCGCCGGATTCGAACGTGAGCGTGTCGAAGAAGGTTTCGTTGGTGAGCGTGTAGCCGAGCTGCTTCGCGCCTTCCGCCAGCAACGCGGCGATGCGGTTCACGCGCAGCGCAATCGTCTTCAGACCGTGCGGGCCGTGATAGACGGCGTACATGCTGGCCATGATCGCGAGCAGCGCTTGCGCGGTACACACGTTCGAGGTGGCCTTTTCGCGGCGGATATGCTGTTCGCGCGTTTGCAGCGCGAGACGCAGGGCCGGATTGCCTTGCGCGTCGACGGTCACGCCGACGAGACGGCCCGGCATCTGACGCTTGAATTCGTCGCGCACGGCGAGGTATGCCGCATGCGGGCCGCCGAAGCCGACCGGCACGCCAAAGCGCTGCGTGTTACCGACGGCCACGTCCGCGCCCCATTCGCCCGGCGGCGTGAGGACGGTCAGCGCGAGCAGGTCGGCGGCGACCACCACGTGGCCGCCCGCTGCATGGATTGCTTCGGTGAGCGCGCGGTAGTCGCGCACGTCGCCGTTCACGCCCGGGTATTGCAGCAGCACGCCGAACGCGTTCACATTCGCGGCTTCCGCAGCAGGGCCCACTTTCACTTCGATGCCGACCGGCGTGGCGCGCGTCTTCACCACTTCGATGGTTTGCGGCAGCACGTCGTCGGCCACGTAGAACACGTTCGACTTCGGCTTGCCGATGCGTTGCAGCAGCGTCATTGCTTCAGCGGCAGCGGTGGCTTCGTCGAGCAGCGACGCATTCGAGATCGCCAGACCCGTCAGGTCGACGATCATCTGCTGGAAGTTCAACAGCGCTTCCAGACGGCCTTGCGAGATTTCCGGCTGGTACGGCGTGTACGCGGTGTACCACGCCGGATTTTCCAGCACGTTGCGCAGAATCACCGTCGGCGTGTGCGCGTTGTAATAGCCCTGCCCGATGTACGAGCGGAACACCTGGTTCTTGTCCGCGAGTTCGCGCAGCGCGGCGAGCGCTTCCGCTTCGCTCTTCGGTTGCGCGAAGGGGCCGAGCGGCAGCGTTTCGGTGCGGCGGATCGTCTTCGGAATGACGGCGTCGATCAGCGCGGCGCGCGACGCGAAGCCGAGGGCTTCGAGCATCGCGTGCTGGTCGGCCGCGTCCGGGCCGATGTGCCGTTCGGCGAAGGCGTCATGCACTTCGAGCGCGGCGAGCGAGAGAGGAGTGCGGTTCATCAGACGATCCGGGTGTTCGAGCTTCATGGGTGTTCCTGGCGGTGCGGCTGTCCGTTCGAAAAGGACGCCGCACCTGTCGGGTTAAACGTAAAGGTGAATCAGGCGCCGATTGACTTGGTGTACGCGTCGGCGTCGATCAGACGGTCCTGCGTGGCGTCCGCAGCCGGCTTGATCTTGAAGAGCCAGCTTTCGTACGGCGTGCTGTTGACCGAATCAGGCGTGTCGGCCACGGCGGTGTTCGCTTCGATGATTTCGCCCGAAACCGGCGCGTAGATATCGGAAGCGGCTTTCACCGATTCGATCACGGCGACGGTGTCGCCTGCCGTGACGGTCTTGCCCAGTTCCTGGACTTCGAAGAAGACGATATCGCCGAGCGCTTCCTGCGCGTGGTCGGTAATGCCGACCGTCAGCGTGCCGTCCGCTTCGGTGCGGACCCATTCGTGCGATTCGGTGTATTTCAGATCGGCCGGGATGCTCATCGGATGCTCCTATGCGGTGTGATTCGGTAGTGACTTGAAAAAAGTGGACGAACGCGCCGGTTGCTTAAACCGCGAGCACTTTGCCATTGCGCACGAACGGCAGTTTTACCACGCTTGCAGGAACGTTTTTGTCACGAATCCGAACGTGCACGGTGTCGCCTGGCTGCACGCCCTTCGGCACGCGCGCGAAGGCGATCGATTCCTGCATGGTCGGGGAAAACGTGCCGCTGGTGATTTCGCCTTCGCCCTGCGGCGTGACGACTTTCTGATGAGCACGCAGCACGCCTGCCGCCTTGCCGTTTTCCTTCAGCAGGATCAGGCCGACGAACGCGGCCTGCGAACCGTCCGCTTCCAGCTTGCCTTTGCCGACGAAGTCGCGCGGCGAGGTGAGGTCGACGGTCCAGGCGAGGCCGGCGTCGAGCGGCGAGACGTTGTCGTCCATATCCTGGCCGTACAGATTCATGCCGGCTTCGAGGCGCAGCGTGTCGCGCGCGCCGAGACCGGCCGGGCGCACGCCTTGGGTTTGCAATGCGTTCCACAGCGCTTCGACGTGATCCGCCGGCACGATGATTTCGAAGCCGTCTTCGCCGGTGTAGCCGGTGCGGGCGACGGTCAATTCGCCGAACGGCGTGTTTTCGATGCGGGCGGCGTTGAAGGGCTTCAAGGCTTCCGTGGCGGCGCGCGCGGCCGGCACGGTTTGCCAGACTTTTTCGCGGGCGTTCGGGCCTTGCACGGCGACGATCGCGTAGTCGCGGCGCGGCGTGACGGTCAGGCCGAAGCCGCCTTCGGCGTTGAGCTGGCCGAACCAGGCGATGTCTTTATCAGCGGTGCCAGCGTTCACGACCACGCGGAAGTGATCTTCGCCGAAGTAATAGACGATCAGATCGTCGATCACGCCGCCATTCGGGTTCAGCAGGCAGGAGTACAGTGCGCGGCCGGGCGTTTGCAGTTTGGCGACATTGTTCGCCAGCGCGTATTCGAAGAAGGCGCGCACGCGCTCGCCGGTGAAATCGACGACGCACATGTGCGAGACGTCGAACATGCCGGCGTCGGTGCGCACGGCGCGGTGTTCGTCGATTTGCGAGCCGTAATTGACAGGCATGTCCCAGCCGCCGAAATCGACCATGCGGGCATTGAGCGCACGGTGGGTGGCGTGGAGCGGGGTGTGTTTGAGTTCGGTCATAGGGCCTCGGGCATCTCGCGAAACAAAAAAGGCCATGCGGCGCTACGCCTCGCGGCCTTCTGGCTGCGAGCGTGGTCCTGCATGACCCCTCTGTCCTCGATACCTGAGAGATTGCGCCACCGTGATCACGTTGACGTGCCACGGTGAAACGCGCGCCCCTTCGGTGGGCAGCTTGCCAGAATCTGCTCGATAAACGATGCAGATGGCTACTGCCGCTCTCCAGAGTGCGAAAAACGAGTGCCTCGATGTTGCCTGGACGCGGGTTTTTCGACGCGGTCGGTCCTTTTGCCTGAGAGTTTGCGGGTGTGCCCCTTCGGCGGCGCGGCCTGCGATTTTCAGCGGCCAGCGCGCTCTCCCGACGCGTGCGGCGAATGTACGCGAGGGCCGGGGGCTTGTCAAATAAAGGCCCGCGAGCGGCGCGGCGGTTGACGCACCGCTCTCGCGCCTGTCAAAAAAAGCGCGGGACGTGATGCCGCGCTCGTGCCGCTTTTGGTGCCTGACCTGACGCGTGGAGCGACTATTCGCCGATGGCGTGCGCCGCGTTGTCCAGTTCCTGATTCAGCACGCGCTGTTCGTCGCTGGAGAGGCCGCCGCCATGTTGCGCGGCCATGTCGTGCGCTTCCTGACGGATCACGTCGAGGCGATGGTGCAGCGCGCCGCCTTGGGGCGGCGGGTAATAGCCCTGATTCACGCGGTTGTCGATCCGGCGGCTGAGATTGTCGATGCGGCCGTCGACCTGACGCAGGCGCTGATCCGCGATCTGTTGCGGGTTGGGACGAGGCGCCGGCTGGGGTTGAGGCGCCACCACACAGGCGGCGAGGGAACTGAGCAAGGCGCACGCGGCGAGCGCGCGGATAGTACGGGGCATGAACTCTCCGGAAGTCATTGTCGTTGTGTGGTGCTACCCGGTAGCAACGGATGACTGCCGGGCCGCGCTGACCGGCAGCGCGGCCTTATTTGTAACGTTATGTTCCTTTCGGGCTTGTCAGGGTTTGGCCCGCGCGGCGTGGGCGGCGAGTGCTGTTTTAGGTACACAAGCCATTTCGACACGCAGGCCAAACCGTCAGCGAATCCGCTCAAACGGCAGCCGGACGCCTTCTTCCGAACTGCGGGCGGCAAGCTCGATAACCGTCATTACGTCGACGGCGTCCTGTGCGCTGACCGGGAATTTCACGCCGTGCTGGATGGCGTCGGCCACCGCGATGTAGAACCCGGTGTAGTCGCCATTGCGCGTCGGCAACTCGCGCTCGACCTCCTGATCACCTTCCTGCACGCGCAGCACACCGGCGGCATTGCCGGCGCCGAAACCCTCGTCGCCCGGCCGCAGGCCCGCCTTCAACTGATCTTCCTGCGTATCGAGACCGTATTTCATATAGCTGCCGCGCGTGCCGTGGATGGTGAAGCGCGGCGCGACCAGTGCCGTCAACGCGCTGGCGTGCAGCACCACTTCGAACTCACCGTAGCCGAGCTGGATATGCACGTAGTCGGGTGCGCCGGCGTCGTCGCGATGCGTGCGCACGGTGGCCGACACGGTTTGCGGGGCGCCGAACAGGGCCAGCGTCTGGTCGATCAGATGTGGCCCGAGGTCCAGCAGCAAGCCGCCGCCGCGCGACGCTTCCTCGCGCCAACGCTGCCGCACCTCAGGCCGGAAACGGTCGAAATGCGATTCGTATTGCGTGATCCGTCCCAATTCGCCGCTCGCGAGCAGGTCGCGCACGGTCAGAAAATCGCCGTCCCAGCGACGGTTGTGAAACGGTATGAAGAGTTTGCTCCGGGCGAGCGCGATGTTGGCCAGCGTGTGGGCGTCGGCGGCGTTCAGCGTGACCGGTTTGTCGACCACCACGTGCTTGCCTGCTTCCAGCGTGCGGCGCGCCAGGTCGAAGTGCGTATCGTTCGGCGTGGCGATCACGATGCAGTCGATTTCTTCGAGCGCCAGCAGCGCGTCGAGGTCGGCCACCACCTTCGTGTGCGGATAGTCGGCGAGCGCGCGCTCGGGTTGGCTCGTGGCAATGGCCGCGACGCTCGCGCGGCCGCAGTGCTCGATCACCGGCGCATGGAAGGTCGCGCCGGCGAAACCGTAACCCATCAATCCAATCTTCAGCGATGCGGACATGCTTGTCTTCCTGCAAAATCGGCGCGCCGCTTTGCCACCGCGGCGACGGCGCGCAACACCGCAATTGTGGCATGTCCTGAAGGTGGACCGGCAGCGTCGTCGGCTCGGCGCATGTTGATTGGATATTGCTTTTATGAGGCGGGCATCTGGTGCATGCATCCGTGTTAACATCGCTCCTCTCGCGCGAACCGCAGCGGGCCGGAACACCCTCGCACCGCGCAGGGCGCCCGTTCCAGCCGCCGGGGCCGCGCAGCATGCCCCCGGGCCTTCGGCCGGCAGTCGCCACGCCGCTACGCCCTCAACCGCCGCTTTCAACCGCATCACCCATCCACAGACGATGTCCGCAGGCCTGAACCCCGCTCAAAATGAAGCGGTCCGTTATCTTGACGGTCCGTGTCTCGTGCTCGCCGGCGCAGGCAGCGGCAAGACGCGTGTGATCACGCAGAAGATCGCGCATCTGATCGAGGCCAAGGGCTTCGAGCCACGTCACATCGCCGCTGTCACGTTCACGAACAAGGCCGCATTGGAAATGCGCGAGCGCGTGGGCAAGCTGCTCGAAGGCAAGACGCTGACCACGCCCGGCAAGGAAGGCCGCAAAGTGCCCGTCAATCAGTTGACGGTCTGCACTTTCCACTCGCTCGGCGTGCAGATTCTGCGGCAGGAAGCGGAGCACGTCGGCCTGAAGCCGCAGTTCTCGATCATGGATTCGGACGACTGCTTCGGCATGATCCAGGAGCAGGTCGGCTCGACGGACAAGGGCTTTATCCGCAAGATCCAGTCGATCATCTCGCTGTGGAAGAACGGCATGATCATGCCCGAGCAGGCGATCGCGATCGCCGCGAACGAGGACGAACATCAGGCCGCGATCGTCTACCGCAATTACGTGGCGACGCTGCATGCGTATCAGGCGGTCGATTTCGACGACCTGATCCGTCTGCCCGCCGAACTCTTCGAAAAGAACGAGCAGGTGCGCGACCGCTGGCAGAACAAATTGCGCTATCTGCTGATCGACGAGTATCAGGACACCAATGCCTGCCAGTACGAACTGGTGAAACTGCTGGCCGGCAAGCGCGCGGCGTTCACGGCGGTTGGCGACGACGATCAGGCGATCTACGGCTGGCGCGGCGCGACGCTAGAGAATCTCGGCCAGCTCAGCAAGGATTTTCCGAAGCTGCATCTGATCAAGCTGGAGCAGAACTATCGCTCGACGGTGCGCATTCTGACCGCCGCGAACAACGTGATCGCAAACAATCCGAAGTTGTTCGAAAAGAAGCTGTGGTCCGAACACGGCATGGGCGACACGATCACCGTCACGCCGTGCAACGACGAAGAGCACGAGGCCGAGTCCGTGGTGTTTCGCCTGTCGGCACACAAGTTCGAGCGGCGCGCGAATTTCCGCGACTACGCGATCCTGTACCGCGGCAATTTCCAGGCGCGCATTTTCGAGCAGGTGTTGCGGCGCGAGCGGATTCCGTATGTGCTGTCCGGCGGGCAATCGTTCTTCGACAAAGCCGAGATCAAGGACATCTGCGCTTATCTGCGCTTGATCGCCAACGCGAACGACGACCCCGCGTTCATCCGCGCGATCACCACACCGCGGCGCGGCGTCGGCAATACGACGCTCGAGGCGCTCGGCTCGTTCGCGGGCCAGGCCAAGGTGTCGCTATTCGAGGCCGTGTACATGGGCGGCATCGAGGCGCGTCTGTCGCCACGGCAGATCGAACCCATGCGCGTGTTCTGCGACTTCATGCAGCGCCTCACCGATCGCGCCGAGAAGGATGCCGCCGGCACGCTACTCGACGAACTAATGGATGCGATCCACTACGAGGCCTATCTGTACGATGCGTTCGACGAACGCCAGGCGCAGGCCAAGTGGCAAAACGTGCTGGAGTTCATGGAGTGGCTCAAGCGCAAAGGCACCAAGGCTGAGCCCGCGGGCGCGGCGAATGACGAAGCCACCGGCTACGACACCGCCGACGGTCTCGGCGACACCGGCAAGAGTCTGCTCGGCCTGATCCAGACCGTGGCGCTGATGTCGATGCTCGAAGGCCGCGAGGAAGATCCCGACGCGGTGCGGCTCTCGACGGTGCATGCGTCGAAGGGTTTGGAGTATCCGCACGTGTTTCTGGTGGGCGTCGAGGAAGGCATCATGCCGCATCGCGGCGGTCCGGACGACGAGCCAATCGACGACGCGCGCATCGAAGAAGAACGCCGGCTGATGTACGTGGCGATCACGCGTGCGCAACGCAGCCTGCATCTGAACTGGTGCAAGAAGCGCAAGCGCGCGCGTGAAACGGTGGTGTGCGAGCCGTCGCGCTTCATCCCCGAAATGCTGCTCGACGATGCCCCGCCGCCGACGCCCGAAGAAGCGCCGATGTCGCCGAAAGACCGGCTCGCGAGTTTGAAGGCGCTGTTGCAGAAGCCTTGAGTGGGCGCTTCGAAACGTCGAGTGCGCAGCCGCTCGCGGACAGCGCCCAACCTGGCGCATAACGCGAATCTCGTAGGCCTGTCTGTTGGCCGAGATATAAAAAAATCCCTGCGCCGCGTCGCCACGGTGCAGGGATTTTTTGTCACGCGGCAAACGCCGCGAGCGGTGCGTCTTACTTCACCGCGCTGACCATGTAGTCGACGGCGGCCTTCACGTCCGCGTCGGAGGCAGTCGAGCCGCCCTTCGGAGGCATCGCGCCCTTGCCGTGCAGCGCGTAGTTATAGACCGTGTCCATTGGCTCTTTCAGACGCGGTGCCCAGGCGTCCTTGTCGCCGAACTTCGGTGCGTTCAGCACGCCAGCCGCGTGACAGGCCTGGCAAACCTGCTGATACAACGCCTTGCCGGCTTGCGACGCGTCCGCGCTTTGCGTGCCGCCCGCTGCCGGCGCGGCCGCTTGCGGCACGCTGGCCATGGCGGCCATCGCTGCGGCGGCCTGAGCCGCGCCCGCGTCGGAAGCGCCGGCCGGCGCCGCGGCCGCTGCACCGGACGCCGCAGCGGCGCCTGCTGCCGGCTGAGCCGGTTCAGGGAAGCTTCCGCCCGAATTGTTGGCCATATAGGCGACCGCGCGGGCGATCTCGAAATCGCTGTAGTCGTCCGGGCTGGTGCCGCCGCGCGGCGGCATCGCGCCTTTACCGGTGAGGGCAGTGTGCAGCAGCGTGTCGAAGCCTTGCGCGATGCGCGGCGCCCAGTCGGCGGCATTGGTAAATTTCGGCGCGCCTGCCGCACCCGACGCGTGACACGCGGAGCACACGGCCTTGTAGACTTCCTCGCCGCTCTTGTAGACGCGCGGCGCGTTGGCGTCGCGAATGTCGACCTGGGCGAACGGCTTGATGCGGGCGGTGACCTCGGCTTCGGAGAGAGAGTCGGTGCCGGCGCCGGTGCGCGTCGAATTGTCGACGTAGATCACTAGCAGAACGATGATGACGATCGGTACCGCAAAACTGGCAATGATCGCGGCGACGAGCTGTCCGGGGGTTTTGATCGGGGCTCCGTGTGGTGCTTCGCTCATGCTTGTCTCGTCTCCGTGGGTATGTGAGCGGTACAGCGTGACGGCAACTTCTTGTTCTTTAATCAGCCACGGACGATTATAGACGGAACATTTCGACGGCGGCGAGGGGCGCGGCGGGGTGTTCAGCAGGCGTTTACCCGCATCGCGAGGGTTGTCGGAAAGCCGCCGGACCCGGTGATTGGGGCCGTCCGGTGGACGGTGTGGCCGAAACCGGGTATCCTTTCGGTCTCGCTTTGGCGTCGCATCCGTTCTGGTTGCCGCGCTTTCGTGTTGAAGCGCCCGTAGCTCAATGGATAGAGTACTGCCCTCCGAAGGCAGGGGTTGCTGGTTCGATCCCAGCCGGGCGCACCATAGAGAGTCGATCTCGTTCAAGGGCTTACGCAGAATGCGCTAAGCCCTTTTGTTTTTTGCGGCCTCGTCGTGTCCCGACTTCCTTCATCCTTTGAAGGAGAGCGCGTCAACATACTTGGCCTGCGGGTCATGGCGCGTTCGACCGCGTCGGTTTGGCGAGACCATTGACGCACTGCCTCGTTCTGGTCGGACGGGCGGCGGTGCGTCATTGGTTTGTCATCTACGTCCGACCGCGGAGTTGCCCTGTGAAACATCGTCGTACCCTGCCAGTCTCCCCTTCCGCCCGTCCGCCGCGCCGCTGCTTCTGCGTGTATGCGGAGCGCCGCGCATGACCGGTCTCCTGTTCGAACTTGGCATCATGCTGGTCGTCATTCTGGTGGCGGCCGAGCTCTTCACCAATGCGCTCGAGCATCTGGGCGAACGCCTCAAGATTTCCGAAGGCGTAACGGGTTCGCTATTCGCCGCTGTCGGCACAGCGTTGCCCGAGACGCTAGTGCCGCTGCTCGCGATCGCCGGCGGCACGACGGATAGCGCGGTCAATCAGGAGATCGGCGTCGGCGCGATTCTCGGCGCGCCGCTGATGCTCTCCACCCTCTCCACCTTCCTCATGACGCTCGCGATTCTCGGTTCACGCGGCGCGCGCGGCTGGGTCGCGCCAGAGCGTACGGGTTTCACGCGCGACCTCAACTATTTCCTGTGCGCGTTCGTGCTGGCTGCCGCAGCGATGTACGTGCCGCACGAGCAGATGATGGTGCGCGCGTTCTTCAGCGTGGCGCTGGTCGGCGTGTACGTCACTTATGTGGTGATGACCTTCCGCGCATCGAATGATCTGGTCGATGCCGGTCACGGCACCGAAGCGCCGGGCAAGATGCTGATCGCGCGCCTTGGCGTGCCGACCAATCTCGCGACCATCGTGGTGCAACTGGCGCTGGCCGTCGCGCTGCTGGTGTGGGGCGCGGAAGGCTTCATCCATGGTGTGCGCGGCGTGTCGCAGGCGCTTGGGGTGTCGCCGCTGCTGCTCTCGCTGCTGATCATTCCGATCGCCACCGAGTTGCCCGAGAAGGTCAACAGCATTCTGTGGATTCGCCGCGGCAAGGACACGCTGGCGTTCGGCAACATCACCGGCGCGATGGTGTTCCAAGGCACCTTGCTGCCAGCGATCGGTATTCTGCTGACGCCGTGGGTGCCGCGCATCGAAGTGGTGACCGGCATCGTGATCACGCTCGCGTCGGCGGCGTGGCTGCGGCTCAACGTGCGCGAGCGCGGCGTGCCGGTGTGGGCGTTGCTGGTTTGCGGCGTGCTCTATGCCACATATCTGGCGATTACGCTGAGTCGCTAGACGCGGCGCTAAAGCCATACATTGCGCGACAACTCTAACAACCGCTGAAGGCCGCTTACGAGTGGCCTTCAGCGGTTCAGGCTCAGTTCGCCGGGGGCGTCGCCGGCGCCGCTGCCGTCGTCGCGCCTTCAGGCTTGAACACGGTCTTCCAATCATCTTTCATATCGACGACGAGCCAGCCTTTCGCGCCGGCCTCGTCCAGACCTTTGTCGAGCTTGCCGCTCTTCGCCGCGCGGTCGTACGCGTATTCGCGTTGCGCGTCTGTGTGATGCACGAGCGCCGCGAGGCGCGGGCCGTCGCCTGCCGAGGTCCATTCGAGCATCGGCGCGTCGCCGTCCGCGTTACCGAACGCGATCACCGGACGCCGGCCGATCACGCGATCGATGGCAAGCGGCTTGGCCGAGCCGTCGACCAGCGTGTCGACTTGCGCGAGGCGCGTCAGCGAGACCGCGCCGTTGCTCTGGCCGTAGCGATACTTCACGGTGCTGCCGATCACCTGCTCGGGCGGAATGCCGTACATGCGCTGAGCCACGTCGCGGACGAACTCGACGTCGCCGCCCGTCACCAGATAGGTCTTGAAGCCGTTCGCGCGCAGATAGGCGAGCAACTCGAGCATGGGCTGATACGCGAGATCGACGTAAGGCCGGTTGAAGCGCGGGTCGCTCGCGGCATCGAACCATTCGTGCACGAGTGCGGCGAACTGGTCGCCCGTCAGGCCGGCGTGGGCCGCCGCCAACACCCGCATCGAACCGGCGTCGCCGCTTGCCGCCACATTCTTGAGATTGCCTTTGAGGATCGAGCGGAACGGTTCCTGACGCTTCCATTCCGGATGCCGCGCGGCCACCGTCTTCACACGTTGCAGCGCGAACACCAGTTGCACCGAGGCCGGTTGCTCCGGCCACAGCGTGCCGTCGTTATCGAACACGGCAATCCGGTCGGCGCGCGGGATGAAGTCCTTGGACTCGGGCGTCGTCACCAGCGTGACGAAGTCGACGATAGAGCGTTTGGTCTTCGTGTCGTTCCATGACGCCAACCCGGCGGCCGTCGCTGCACCGGTCTGCGACATGGCGTCCTGGCGCGGCGTCACGGAGCAAGCGGAAAGCAGGACAACTGTGAAGGCAATGCAGTACCGGTGCAACGTGCGAATCATGAAAGCCTCATCGAAAGCGGTGGGTCGAATTCAAGCGAGCGCAAGTCTAATAGGCCAAAGCGGTTATTGCAGCCCTTGTGGGATTTTTTCGACATGACGGTTGAGCCTGTTCCGCCATAAAAAATGCCAATTGAATAAGCGGGGAAGTCGGACCCGATTGATCTGGCTTTCAGCCGTGTTACAAATTTATCTCTGTAATTTCCAGAATCGTTGCTAGTATTCCTAACCATGCCAGCGTGGTGAATCTTCTTCTTTCCGCATGCTTCGTTTGATGCGGCGTCTCTCGTTTCAAGGAGCGCTCATGCAAGCCGTGTATCCAGCTGCGCCGTCTTTCCAGATGTTCAAGCGACATAACGCGGGTTATTTGCGTGACATCGCGTCCGGCTGCGCATGGCTGCCCGGACGCGCGACCACGCGCGCGAGATGAATTCGATTTAAATCAGTCACCCGAACGCCATCCCTTTGAAATGATTTCGCGTCAGGCAAAGGCAGGTGCTCGCCTATAAGAAATGGCCAGAAAACGAGGCTCGATAATGGGTTACAGCTGCGTGTTTGGGGCGGGGGCATTATGCGCTGCCGCGTTCGTATCGTCGCCGGTCTTCGCTCAGGCATCCGCCGACGACGCCAATAAAAGCAATAACCCGCTCAATCTCGCCGCCTCATTCAACATCCAGAATTACTACACGCCGAGCGTATTCGGCGCGAGTGCGCACACCAACGACCTGCTGCTTCGCCCTACCGTGCCGGTCGGCACGAATAGCCTGATCGGCGTGCCGCAAATCTTCCGCGGCACGGTGCCGCTCAGTACGCGGCCCGATCCGAGCGTCGGCTACAACACCGGCCTCGGCGACCTCAATCTGTTCGACATCTTTCTGCTCTCGGAAGGCGACGTGCAGCTCGGCGTGGGCCCGCTCGTCACCATGCCGACCGCGACCGATCCGAGCCTCGGCACCGGCAAGTGGCAGGCGGGTCTTGCCGCTGTTGCCGTGAGCGCCACCCGGGCGCGGCTGATCGGCGGGCTCGTGCAGTGGCAGCACTCGTTCGCCGGACAAAGCAGCCGGCCCACCACGCAATCGCTGACCGCGCAGCCCTTTGGCATATTCAATCTGCCCGGCGGCTGGTACATCCGTTCGACCGGCATATGGACGTTCGATCTGCAGCACGGCAGCTACTACATCCCCGTCGGCCTCGGCGCGGGCAAGGCATGGAAGGGCGGTTCGACGATCTACAACGCGTTCATCGAACCGCAATACTCGATCGCGCATTCCGGTGCGGGCGTGCCGCAGTTCACGATTTTTGCTGGCCTGAACATGACGTTCGGCAAATAGACGAGAACTCGAGGGAGCTTAGCCATGACGTTTTTGAAGCGCCTGGGAGTCAGGGCATGCGTCGCCGGATTGGCATTCGCCGTGTTGCCGCAGGTGCCGGCGACGGCGCAAACGAGCGCCCCGGCCGCCGCGGTAACCGCTTCCCCGGACGAAGCGCGCGGCATCGCCCGCGATGCGTACCTGTACGCCTATCCGATGCTGTTCAACTATAAGACGCTCTATCAGCAGGCAGTCGATCCCACTTCGAAGTCGTACGTGGGCGGCTTCGGCAAATTCCGCAACTACTCGCGGCCGTACGGTCCCGAGAACAAGGAAATCGTCACGCCGAACAACGACACGCCGTACTCGTGGGCGTGGCTCGATCTGCGCCGCGAACCGTGGGTGCTGACGGTGCCGGCGGTGCCGAAAGAGCGCTACTACGTGTTCCAGTGGATCGACCTGTTTACCTATAACTTCGCGTACGTCGGTTCGCGCACCACGGGTAACGGCGCGGGCCACTATCTGTTCGCCGGACCCAACTGGCACGGCGACACGCCCAAGGGCATCGACAAGGTGTTCCGCTCGGAGACCGACCTGATTCTGACGCTCGGCCGCACGGCGCTCAACGGCGCGAGCGACGTCAAGAACGTGCAGGCGATCCAGAAGCAGTACAAGCTCACGCCGTTGTCCGCTTTCGAACACACGGCCGCACCACCGTCCGCCGCGAAACTGAGCTTTCCGAAATGGGACGAAGCGAAGGCGACCTCGGTCGACTTCATTGCCTACCTGAACTTCCTGTTGCAGTTCACGCAGCCGCCCGCGCCGTCGGAGCGCGAACTGATGGGACGCTTCGCGAAGATCGGCATTGCACCTGGCGCACCGTTCGATCCGGTCGCGTTGCCAGCCGACACACGCGCGGCGCTCGAAGCGGGCGTCGCCGACGGCAAAGCCGCATTGGCCGACGCGGAAAAGCGCACCACCAGTTCCTTCGACCTGTTCGGCAGCCGCGCCGATCTGAAAGACGATTACACGACGCGCGCCGTCGCCGCGGCGATGGGCATCTACGGCAACACGAAGGAGGAAGCGGTGTACGTCGGGACGCGCGTGAATGCCGAGCATCAGCAATTGATCGGTTCACAGCCCTACGTCCTGCACTTCGACAAAAAAGATCTGCCGCCGGCGAAGTTCTTCTGGTCGATGACGCTTTACGATTTGCCGGCGCGCCATCTGGTGGCGAATCCGATTCACCGTTACTCGGTCGGTGATCGTACTCAGGGACTGAAATACGGTGCGGACGGTTCGCTGGATATCTACGTGCAGAACACGCCGCCGGGCGCGAACGAAATGTCGAACTGGCTGCCCGCGCCCGTCGGTGCGTATGACCTCGTCATGCGAATCTACGGGCCGGACCAGACCGTGCTCGACGGCAGCTGGACGTTTCCGACGCTGCAGAAGCGCTGAGGCGCGCATGGACGACCCGGACATCGACACGCACAGGAAGGCGGCGACATGGGTGACGGCGGCCGTGCTGGCGTCGGTTGCCGCGCCGATCCTTGCGAAGACGCAGCAGCGTCCGTGGTCTGCCGCGACGGCCGGCGCGGCGGCCGTGCCCGGTCCGGTGGCGGGCGACACGATGTCGGAGGAGTACGCGCGGTTGGTGGCGCGCCAGACCTATTTCTGGGCGTGGCCGCTGGTGAATGTCTACCGCCGATTGCTGGCGATGGAGCAGGTGCCGCGGCCGGGGCTGAATGGTGGCGTCGCGCCGGTCGCTCCGCCCAACCGTCTTGCGATGCTGCGCGATTATGCTCAGCCGCAAACGCGGCACGTCGGCTGCCCAAATCGCGATCTGATCGACGGTTGCGCGATGCTCGATTTGCGCACTATGCCGGCGATCGTCCAGGTACCGGATTTCGGCAGACGCTTCTGGGTCTATCAGGCCGTCGATCTGCGCACTGATAGTTTCACGAGCCTCGGCAAGATGTATGGCTCGCGGCCGGGCTTCTATCTGTTGGCGGGCCCGGACTGGCATGGCCCGGCGCCGAAGGGCATCCGCCAGATGTTCCGCTCGCCCACCGCGATAGGCATGCTGATTCCGCGCGTGTTCATGGACGACACGCCGGAAGATCGCGCGCTGGTGCAGTCGCTGATCAGCAAAATCGGCGTGTATCCACTCGCGGACTACGACGGCCAGTTCAAGGAAACGGACTGGTCGGCACTGCCCGGTTTCGGCGCGGCCCGCAGTGGGACGCACGCAAGCGCGGAAGAGATCGAACGGGTCGATCCGAACCGTTTCTGGGACACACTGCCCGCCGTGCTCGACGAAGCGCCGCCGCAACATGGCGAAGAGGCGCTCTATGCGCAGGCACGTGCGCTGATCGCCGCCACGCGCCGGGACGGCGCACTCAGAAGCGCCATCATCGACGAAACGGCGAGAGCCGAAGCGGATCTGATCGCACCGCTCTCCAATTTCAATCTGTTCGGCAAGCGGCTTGCGGGAAACTGGAACACGTTTAGCAACGGTGCGGCCTTTGGTACGGATTACTACTCGAGAACGGCAATAACGGCGTCGCACGTCTTTATCAACAAGGCCAACGAGATAAAGTGTTTTTATTCGGATACCGATGCATCGGACCGATGTCTTGATGGCAGCGGGCGCTACACTGTGACCTTGCATAGAGACCGGTTGCCGCCTGTCAAAGGCTTCTGGTCGCTGACGCTATATGACTCGCACCATTTTCTTTCACCCAACCCGCAAAACCGCTACACACTCGGTACGAAGAACAAAGACCTGAAGTTCGACGCAGACGGCTCGCTCACGCTCCACGTACAACACGCGAGACCCAGCGACGACAAATTCGCCAATTGGCTGCCGGCGCCGGCCAACGAGGTGTTCTCCCTGTACTTGCGCGCCTACTGGCCGCAGCAAGCGCTGCTGGATGGCAACTGGACGCCGCCGCCAATCGTGCGCGAAGCCTGACGCCTGCGCGTACGCGCGCAGTGCGGCTTGCGGACGCAGCCCGCCCGGATGCGGTTCCGTAGGAGTGAGAATGCCGAACTTCCATTCGATGAGGACGATTATGAGTCAACCTAACTGTATTTTCGCAGCCAGGCGGCTCGTTGCCGGGTTGTGCAAGGGCGCGCTTCTGACCACCGTCGGCGTGAGTCTCTCCCAAACGGCGTCGGCGACGGAAGGCGGCATCGGCCGTCCGATCACGGGCCAGCAGGTGATGCCCTACGGCGGCGTCGTCCCGCCGACCAGCGACTGGATCGTGTCGGCCGCCACGATCTATTACGAAGGCTCGCTCGGCGCGAGCAAGTCGATTCCGATCGCCGGACAGGTGACGGCCGGCGTCGACGTGACGGCCGTCTACACCATTCTCAACGCGGTCAAGACGTGGGGCATTACGGTAGGCGGCTGGAATTTCGCGTCGTCGTTTGGCGTGCCGCTTCAGTACACCGACATCTCGTCGTTTCACGGCCGCTTACCGAACGACCACGGCACGCAGTTCGCCGATATCTTCTTCGCGCCGGTGGTCGCCGGCTATCACCTGACCAAGACCGACCACGTCGCGTTGAGCGTGCAGATTTACGCGCCAACTGGTGCGTACAACCCGAACCGGCTCGCCAACGCCGGACAGAACACGTGGACCTTCACGCCGACGATCGCCTATACGAAATTGCTGCCGCAGGAGAACATCGAGCTGTCGTTGAATTACGGCCTCGAGTTCTACACGCCCAATAACGACACCCACTATCACAACGCGCCGGTCAGCGTGCTCGATCTGCTTGCGCTCAAGCGCTTCAGCAGCGGCTGGGGCGTCGGCGTGGTGGGCGGCTATATCCAGCAGATCGGCAGCGACAGCGGCGGCATTGCGGACATTGTCGGCGGCGCTCAGGGCCATTCCGTAGGCCTCGGGCCGATGATCACCTGGTCGGGCAAGATCCAGAAAACGCCCATTTCAGCTGCGCTGCGCTGGGTTAACGAATTCAACACCAGCAACCGGCCGAAGGGCAACGTCGTGCAACTGTCGATCAATGCGACGTTTCAGTAACGCCGCGGCAGAAGGCGCAAGCACTGTGCGCTGCGCAGCGCGCAGCAAGCCCGCGATTACACCGCAGCGGCGGCGCGCTCTTTCTCATACTTGATGAGCTTCAACACACGCGAATTGACGAAGTAGCGAATGTAGTTGGTCGGGGAATAGAAAATATCCGTTTGCCATTCGCCGCACAGCAGATCCTTGCCGGTCGGATCGTCCGCGGGCTGCACGATGGTGTCGGCCATGATGCGGTTGATACCCGACACATTCGGGCCGGACTCGTGCCATAGCGCGCTGTTCATGATCACGAAGTCGCCCGGATTCAGTTCCGGCGTGACCTTCGGCCACTTGAACTCGAAGCTGTCGGGATTGATCTCACCGGCATCGCCGAGCACGCCCAGTTTGTGCGAGCCCGCGTAAAACGACATGCCGCCGTTGTCCGCGTTGACGATGCTGAGCGGCACGAACATGCTGCACTTGTTCAGATTGCCGAGGTGATAGCAACTATCCTGATGCAGGAACACTTTGTTCGAGCTGAATCTGTCCTTGATCACGAAGCGATGGTTGTACAGCGCGACGTGATCTCCGAAGATCTGCTTGAACGTCTCGGCAAAGACCGGCTCCTTGTACATGGAGGCCAGCTTCGGCGGCAGTTGCTCGGTGAGCGAAACCGGATTCGCCTTGTTGACGTCGCGGCTCTCGGCCAGCTGCGCGTCGTAAAACGCCTGCCACTCGGCTTGCCATTCCTGCACGACAGACTGCGGAATCGCGTTGCGCATCACGAATACGCCGGTCTCTTTGAAGACGTCCGGATTGAACGTTTCCGAGGCGATCTGATCGATGACCGCTTCAACGGATGCCAGGGTATTTTTCATGTCGAAGGCTAGATGAATCGGAACGTCAGTTCGTTGTCTTGGGTGTTCTTGAACTTATTGCACTTCGCGAGCACGTTGTATTTCAACGGGAACAGTTCGCGCTCCGGCGATTCCAGAATGTCGATCTCGACAATATCGAAGTCGCGCAGCAGCACGTTCCAGCCGTGCTCGGTGATGCGCCAGCAATCCGGCGAGGGTCCGTGAATGCGCCAGTTCAGTGGCGCGGAAATCATCAGGTGGCCTTCGTGCTTCAGAATGCGGCGAATTTCCTTGACCGTGTCGAACGGGTTCAGCGTGTGTTCGATCACGTCCATGCACACCACGACGTCGTACGCGCTTTCCGGAATCGCCGCGTTGACCTTGGTGATGTCGCCGACGATCGTCGGCTTATAGGTGTCGACTACATCGAACGTGTCGACGCTGAAGTTCGTGAAGCACTGGCGCACCAGAGACCGATCTTGCGGTCCGACTTCGAGCAGCTTGCCGGTGTGTTCCGCGAGTCGGTCGGCGGTGCGCCGCACGAACGCGTCCATGTGTTCCCGCGTGAGCGGGAAGGTGTCGTTATCGAATTTAGATGGCGTCGCCATGGTGAAATTCTCGCTGGGGTGTTGGCTTCAATCGACGGCGCCGGCCGCGTAGAGCGAAGCGGCTTCGTCGATCGATGTCTGGATCTGGTGCAGCACGGCCAGGCTCGTCTCGCCGACGGCGCGGCACGATTGCCTGAAATGGTCGATCTTCACTTCCGCATCCGACGGAAAACGGAGCGCATCCGTCGACCAGTTTTCTTTCGGAAGCAGCTTGCAGATGTCGTGGTCTTCGTCAAACACCTGCCGGTTCATTCGCACGGTGGATTCAAAAAACGAATCGAGCACGCGCGTGGCGTTCCCATTCAGCGTGTTCGACGCGTACAGGCGGCTAGTGAACCGCGTACGGCTTTCGCCGCGCGGGGCCGGGAAGAAGTTCTGCAGGGAATACGAGTAGCCGTACGTCGACGAAATCATCGTGAACGGGAAGATATAGAGACTCATATATCCCTCGTACTGATAGTCGATGTTGAACAGCTTGCGCAGGCGAGCCAACTGGTTGGCAAGACGTGCATTGCCGAGTGGCGCGTACCAGATCGAATTGGCGCCGTCGAACACGTTCTGACCGTCGCCGAGTTGCAAGGTGGCGAGCGTTTCCGTGTGGACCGCGGCGATGTGATACGGCTCGAGCGCGTTCTCGACGGCGAGCGGCCAATAGCACTCGTAGTCGTAACGGTTCAGATCGAGGCGCCGGTCCACATTGAACGAAATGTTCTCGAGGATATCCGCGCTCTTGCCCAATTGTTCGTACAAGCCCGTGCGCGGCTTGATCGCGAAAAACACGAAGTCGCCACACCAGTCGACCTGGAATGTATTGAAGTGCGCGCGGTCGATATCGCACGACTTGAAGCGTGCCTTCTCCGGCACGATGATCGTACCGTTCTTATAAGTCCAGCCGTGATAACCGCAGGTCGCCGGCCGGTTGCCGTGCTCGTCGGTATAAATGCGCGCGCCGCGGTGCGGACAGGTGTTGTCGAATGCAACGATCTCGCCGTTGTCGTTGAACAGGACGATTTCGCCCGACAAGCCATCGAATTTGATGAAGTCGCCGTCGTTGGCGAGCTCACGGCGATGGCAGGCGAGATGCCAGTACTGATCGAACAGAATCCGGTCGAGCGTCATCTCAGAGCTTCCTGGCGGGCGCGGTATAGATCACGGCGTCTTCGGCCACCGAGCGCATCACGATGGCGCCGGCGCCGATTTTCGCGCGTGCGCCGATCTTCAGCTTCGGCAGGATTTTCGCGCCGCTGCCGAAAAACACGCCCTCGCCGGTTTGCACGTAGCCGGTCAGATCGACGTGCGAGCTGAGCGTCGAATAGGCGCCGAGTTTGACGTCGTGGCCGACGCTCGACAGCACGTTGACCGCGACGAAGTCGCCGACATTGGCGTCGGCCGATACCACCGCTTGAGGGCACACCACGACGCCTTCGCCGAGCACGGCGGAGCGCGCGATGACGGCGCTCGGATGCACGAGGCTCGCGAACACCGCGCCGCGTTCACGCAGGCGCGCCACCACCGCGCGCTTGGCGGCGGGGTCGCCGATGGCGACGAGCACGGCTTCGCCATCCTGCGCACGGTAGTCGTCGATGTCGCCACGCCATTCGAGCTGGTACGGATAGCCTTCCAGCGCGGCCGGATTGGCGTCGAGAAAGGCGCTGATGCTTGCGCCCCGACCCGCGTCGGCCGCGTCTTGCGCCCAGTTGATCAGCTCGCGCGCGAAAGCGCCGCAGCCGGCCACAATCAGTCGCTTCACCATCATCGAACCTTATATCCGCCGTCGACGACGAGCGTGGTGCCGGTGATCCAGCGGCTTGCCTCGCTCAGCAGGAACAGCGCGGATTGCGCGACGTCGTCGGCCTCGCCGAAGCCGAGCAGGTGGCTCTTCTCGTAGGCCGCGAGCGCTTCGTCGGGGCTGCCGCCCGTCAGCCGCTCGTGCATGGCGGTGTGAACCGCGCCGGCCGCGATCGAGTTGACGCGAATCTTGCGCGGCGCCATTTCGCAGGCAAGCGAGCGGACCAGTCCGTCGATGGCGGCCTTGGCGGCGGAGTAAGCCGTCATGCCTGCCTGGCCCGTCGAACCGGCCACCGACGACATGAAGACAAGCGAACCTCCGTCCGCGATCACATTCTTCTTGCTGCCCGCGCGGGCAATCCCGAACGCTGCGTACAGACTGCTGCCGAACACTTGGTCCAGTTGTTCCTGTTTGGTTAGCTTCGCGGGGCGGATCAACTCGACGCCGGCCGCATGAAACACGCCGGCGAATGTGCCATGCGTTTCAGCGAGATGGCTGACCCATTCGGCGGTCTGGTCGGCGTCGGCGAGCGATGCGACGGCGGCGGCATGGCCGCTGCCGTGAAGCCCGGCGAGCGTCGCCTGAAGGCGAGCCTCGTCGCGTCCGGCGGCGATCACACGTCCACCAAGGCCGGCGATCAGTTTCGCACTCGCCTGGCCGATGCCCGACGACGCGCCGGTCACGAGATAGAGGCCGCCGGCGAGGCAGTTGTCGGCAAAGAGTGTCATGTCTCGATCGTGTCCACGATGGTGAGCGGCCCGACCGCAAGTGCCGCCGATGCCCACGAATACCCGACGCCGAAGCCGAACATGCCCAGTTGCAGCGTCTCTTCCTTCAGGCGGTGCTTCAGTTCGGTGGTCATCAGTAGCGGGATCGACGCGCAGCTCGTATTGCCGTACTCGCCGATATTGGTCGGCACGCGTTCGGCCGGCAGGCCGGCCTTCTTGGCCAGATGCTTGAGCATGAACAGGTTGGCCTGATGGAACAGGAAGGCGTCGTATGTGTCCTTGTCGCGGCCGGCGATGTCGAGCGTGCGCGAGATCAGCTTCGGCACCGCGTTCAGCGTGAAATTGAAAATCTCGCCACCGTCCATGAAGAGGCATTCCGGCGACTTGCCGGCCATGCGTTCGTCGGCCGAGGCGTCGTATGACTTGAATCCGCCCGACGGCACGATCAGATTGCGTACGCCTTTGCCGTCCGCGCCGATGATGAAGTGCGCGGCCGCATCGCTTGCCGAGGCTTCGAGCGCTGTCATCGTGCCCGCGTCGCCGAACAGCAGCGTGGTCGAGCGGTCGGTCGGGTCGATCATCTTGCTGATCGTGTCGCCCACCGCGAGCAGCACGCGCTTCGCGGCGCCTGTCTGAATCAGGTTCATGCCGAGCCAGAGCGCTTGCGGATAGCCGGAGCAGCCCAGATTGATGTCGAACGCGAGACACGAGGTCGGCAGGCCAAGGTCCGCCTGCAATACGAACGCCGTGCCGGGCAAGCGGTAGTCCGGCGTTTGCGAGACAAAGATCAGCGCGTCGATCGAGTCCGCCTGCCAGTCGAGTTCGGCGAGCAACTTCTCGCCGGCCTTGCGGCACAGATCGCCGGTGCTCGTCTGCGCGTCCGCCCAGCGGCGCCGGTTGACGCCGATCATCTTGACCACATCGCGGACGGCAGACGCGTCGAACCTCTCGACGAAGTAGTCGTTATCCACCTGTCTCGACGGCACGCACGACACCACGCCTGCGATGCGGGCGCCTTGCGTGCGTAACTCGCGTCCTGCGCTGAAGTCCGGCGAACTCATGCTCAACTCCTTAGGCTGCTTTTTTCGCCGTGCTGATCAACGCTTCGATGTCGGCGATGGTGTTGCAGTTGTTCAACGTCTGGCCGCTCAGCATTACGTTGAAGCAGTCGTCGACGAGAGCGATCGTCGACACGACGGCGAGCGAATCCCAGTTGTGCTCGTGCAAATCGAGTTCCGGCGTAATCAGGCTCGCGTCGATCTCGAAGATTTCGGCCATTCCTTCGTAAAAGTTTTCCATGTCCACTCCTGCTAGTAAGTCACGATGCAGCCGGCCCATGAGTAGCCGACACCAAAGCCCAACAACATCAATCGACTGCCGTGCTGAAGCAGGCAGTCGTCTTTCATCTGCTTCAATGCAAGCGGAACCGTCGAGGAAACGGTGTTGCCGCATTGCTCCATCAGGATCGGAAACTTCGCTTCCGGGACCTTCATCTTCTTGCGCAGCGCTTCGAGCATGAAACGGTTCGCCTGATGCAGCACGAAGAAGTCGATTTCCTCGCGGTCCATGCCGGCTTTTTCCAGCAGCGATGTCGCCGCTTTCGGCACTTCGGCAAGCGAGAACGCCATCACTTCGGCGCCGTTCATGTACAGGTGTTCGTCGGTGCGCACGTTGCCGGACGCATCCTGTTTTTCGACTGCGCTTTGCGCGCTCTTCGGCTCGCGAAACAGTCCCGCCTTGACCATCAGGTTTTGCGCGCCGCGACCGTCCGTGCCGAACACGAAGGGGCCGATCGACGCGTTGCCGTCCGTGGAAGCGGTGATCGCCGTCGCGCTGGCGCCGTCGCCGAACAAGGTGCGAACGCTCTTGTCGAGCGGGTGCACGTATTTCGAATAGGTGTCGGCGGTCAGCAACAGCACGCAGCGCGCGGAGCCGGTTTCCACCAGACCTTTGGCGAGCGAAAGTCCGTACACGTAGCCGGAGCAGCCGAGATTCACGTCGAGCGCGCCGGCGTGAGTCGCAATGCCAAGCCGGTCCTGCAACAGGCAGGCCGAAGTGGGCAGCACATAGTCGGGCGCCTGGGTGCACAGAATGACGAAGTCGACGTCTTGCGCGCTCACTACGCCTTGGGCGAAGAGATTGCGCGCCGCTTCGTAAGCGAGGTCCGTCGCGGTCTGTTCGGCCGACGCGATATGCCGCTGCTGAATGCCGGTCTTGGCCAGAATCTTGTCCGCTGGCCATTCCGGATAAAGCGCCGCGAGCTGCTCGTTCGTCAGCACCTGCTCGGGCAGGAAACCGGCGATATCGAGAATGCGCGCTTGTAGCCGCTCGGATCGAACAGAGGACGTCATGATCAGCAATCCGCGATGAGTCCGATGATGCGGTCGAGCATGCCGTCGGTCAGCGCCGGGAAAATCGGCAGGCACAGCACCTGTTGCGCGGCGGCGTGAGCGATCGGCAGATTTTCAGGGCGTGCGGACGGCAAACCGCGATAGATCGGGAAGTCGGAAATCAGCGGGTAGAAGTAGCGGCGCGTGTAGATATCGTGGTCGCGGAACTTCTGATACAGCGCGTCGCGGCTGATCGGGAATTCCGGACCGACCAGGATCGGAAAGTACGAGTGATTCGACACTTTCTCGCCGCCCTTCCGCATGCAGCGGATGCCGGGGATATCGCGCAGCCGCTCGCGATAGATCGCATCGATTCGCGCGCGCCGGACCAATGCTTCGTCGATGTGCTGCAGTTGCAACAGACCGAACGCGGCATTGATCTCGCTCATCTTGCCGTTGATGCCGGCTGCCACGACCGTCGTTTCATCGACGAAACCGAAGTTCTTCAGATGGTCGATGCGCTGCTTGGTCTTCGCGTCCTGGCAGATGATCGCACCGCCTTCGAAGGTGTTGAACACCTTGGTGGCGTGAAAGCTCAGCACGGCGAGATCGCCGTGTTCGAGCACGCTGCCGGTGTCGGACTGGACGCCGAACGCGTGGGCAGCGTCGTAGATCACCTTCAGGTTGTAGTTGTCGGCGATCTTCTGGATGGCGTCGACATCGCACGGTTTGCCGTAACAGTGCACCGGCATGATCGCGGTGGTCTGCGGCGTGATGGCCGCTTCGATCTTTGCGGGATCGAGATTGAGCGTGTCCGGATCGACGTCGACGAACACCGGTTTGATGCCGTTCCACACCAGCGAGTGCGCGGTCGCGACGAACGAATAGGGCGTGGTAATCACTTCGCCCGTCACGCGCAGCGCCTGCAACGCGGTGAGCAATGCCAGCGTGCCGTTGGTGAACAACGCAAGGTGCTTGACACCGAGATACTTGCACAGCGCCGCTTCGAACTGCTGGTGAAAAGGACCGCCGTTGGTCAGCACCTTGCTGTCCCAGATCTGCTGGAGGTAGGGGATGAACTCTTCAAGCGGCGCGAGATGTGGCTGGGTAACGTAGATACGCTCGTCGATCGGTGACTCGATAGCGCGAAGCGGCAAAGCTGCGTTCACTTGGATTCCCCTTTATCGGACAGCACGGGCGCTTCGCTGGCGGCGCCGGTTATGTCTTCCATCGAAACTTCGAAGGCGGCGGCCGGTTCGCCGGCGCACCAGCGTTGCCACATGATCCGCAGTGCGCGTGAGACGCCTGCCGCGACCACGTCGGGACGGAACGCTGCCGAGGCCGCGCAGCGTTCGCGCAGGCTTGTGCGAATCTCGGCGAGCGCGGGAATGTCGGAGGCCAGCGCCACGCCGCGCGCAACGAATTCTTCCTTGTTCGCGACCACGAAATCTTCGAGCCCGACATGCGACATCCAGGTCGTACCCGCGCGGCTCGCCAGCGTGTCGCCGGCGATGGTCAGCGTGGGCACGCCCATCCACAACGAGTTCAGCACCGTGGTCGAACCCGTGTACGGGAACGTGTCCAGGCAGATATCGACGTGGAAATGCTGCTGCAGGTAGACCGGAATGCTTGAACGGCGGCGGAACATCAAGCGTTCGCGCTCGATGCCTTCTCCGGCAAACCAGTCGATCAGCAACTGTTCGTCTTCGTCGGTGGCGATTGCGCCGAGCAACATCTTTGCGGTCGGCTGTGCGTGCAGTAATTCGGCCCACAGGGCGATCACGTCGCGGCGCAGTTTGTTCAGGCGGTTGAAACTGCCGAACGTGACATAGCCGTTATGCATGGCCGGCAGAATATTGACCGGCGGCGCGCTCTGCTCCGGCAGGAACGTCGCGCTCGACGGCAGATGGACGATCTTTTCGGAGAACAGGTTTTCCGCCGGCCCGAACGGCACGCCGTACTTGTCCGCCAGGTAATAGTCCATCGCGCTCAGGCCGGTGGTGCCCGGATAACCCATCCAGGTCACCTGAATCGGCGCGGGCTTGCGCGCGAACGTCAACAGGCGGTTGCGGCCCGTGTGGCCGGACAGATCGAACAGAATGTCGATGCGTTCGTCGCGGATCTTGTTGGCGAGCTGCGCGTCCGGCATGCCGGTGATCTGCTGCCATTCATCGGCGCAATTGCGCAGCAACTGCGTGTAGTCGTCTTCGGCGATGTGGTTGTTGTACACATGCAAGGACAGATTCGGGTCCTTGGCCAGATGCTCCATGATCGGCAGCAAATACGACGCGACGGCGTGGCGGAACAGGTCGCCTGAAACGAGGCCGATCTTCAGCTTGCGATCCGGCGAGCGTTTGTTCACGTGACGCGGCCACTGCGCGCGCACCGGATCCTCATGCTGACGCGCGAAGTTGGTGTGCTCGGCGAACAGCGTGTCGTGATCGACCTCGGGGTTGTGCGACAGCGTGAACAGGAAGTTGTTGGCCGCGATGTAGTCTTTCGGATCCTTCTCTAGCGCGGCGCGGAATTCTTTTTCCGCCTCGCCCACGAAGCCGAGATCGAGCAGCAACACTCCAAGCGTGCTGTACACGGAGGAATTGTTCGGCGCGAGTTCGATCGCGCGCCGTGCGGCGGCCAGGCCCTCGGCTACGCGCCCCTGATGAACCAGCGACATGCCGAAGATCCGCTGCGCTTCGGCGTAGTTCGGATTGATCGCCAGAATCGCGCGGCACTCCTGCTCCGTTTCCGCCTGTAAGCCTTTCAGGCGTAGCGTATCGGCCAGTACAGTGCGGCTTTCGAGTTCCTCGGGAATCAGTTCAGCGGCTTTGCGCAGCGGGGCAAGTGCTTCGTCATAGCGGCCCAGACGGTGCAGCGCGATGCCGAGCCAGCGCCACGAATTGCCGTCGGCGGGGAAGCGTTGCGTCAGGGAGCGGGCGAGTTTCACCGCCTCGACGACATTGCCTTTGTTGTAGAGCGCCGTGTAGCGGTTGGTTTCCTGCTGGCTGACCCGGCGGCCCGATGCGATGGTGGTGCGCGTGCTTTCCGCAGCCGGCGGCGTGTCTGTTGCAGCGGCCGGCTGAGCTTGCGGCTTCTGCGCCGCGACCGGCATGGTATGGATGACTTTGCCGGGGTTGGCCATGCGCACGATCAAGCCGTCCACCGCCGGTCCCTTCAAGCCCTGCTTCTGACCCATCTCGAGCGCCAGCCATGCCGCGGCGGTTTCGCCGGCGTCGATCAGCGCGCTGATATAGGCGGCCCAGTACTGGCCGTTGTGAGGATGCAGTCCCAGGCACTGCTCGAAAAGCGGCAGCGCTTCCGCCGTACGGGCGGTCTGGCCGAGCAGCACGCCGAGGTTGTACAGCACGTCGGCGTGTTTCGGATTCGCGTCGAGAATGGCCCGATACAGCGCTTGCGCGTCGTCGAATTCGCCCTTGTGGTGATGGTCGAGCGCCGTTTGCAACACGAGCGCAATGTCCTGCTCGAGTTGTTGTTCGGGCGTCAGGGGTTCAGCAGGCGGCTGCTCGTACAGGAGAGTCATGGTCTCGGCGCAAAATGTTCTATGGAGGAAATTGTGCGACGAGGCCGGTCTTTCCGATGCGCGGAGATGACGGTAAAAAAGCCGCCTGTTTAGCGTATGGAGGAGGGTGGCGGAAAGCCGGAAGGCAAGAAAAAAGCCCGCACGAGGCGGGCTGAGGGAACGAGCGTGCCTCACTTCGGCACGTAGTTCTTATTATTCGGTCGGCCGGCTGAACCGGCTTTGGGGGAGCGGATGTCGCCTTGCGCGGCTCCGCTCCGGGTGATTTTTACAGGCGGGCCATCCGCTGGTATTCGCCGGCGGCCTTGGTGCGCCCCATCGCCGCTTCGAACTCGATATGCAGTTCGTTCTGGGTGACTGCCGCGTCCGCAAGCAGCGCCGCGTCGATCGCCTGGATCTGACGGATCATGTCCAGCGCGCCCGGTTCCTGATCCGCGCTGAGCGACATCAGCAGCGGCGAGCGCGTTTCGGTCAGGCGGGCGGCTTCCGGCCAATCCGCCAGCGAGGCCGCCTGCTCGATTTCGCGCGTGATGGAGAGCACGCGCTCGACCAATTCCGTCTGGTTCATGTTGTGCGCGTCCATGGCTTAGCTCTTGTTCGTGGCCAGCGCGCCCGCGCTGTTGGTGCCGCCGAACAGAGCGGTCAGGTATTGCGAATTGTTGTTCATGGTCGCCATCAGCGTGTTCAGGGCGGTGAACTGCGCCTGATACTGGTTCGTCAGTTGTGTCGTGTAGTCGGCGAGCGCGGTTTGTTGCGTGGTGATGCTCTTCAGGTCGGCGTTCAGCGCGGTGTTGCGCGTGTCGATGATGCCGCCGGTTTGCGTGAACGTGGTGATGCTGGCGTTCAACTGCTCGGCAATGCCGTTGGTCGAGTTGAAGAGCGACGCGACCGTGGCCGGGCTGCTCGTCAGCGCAGTGTTCAGCGCGTTGTTGTCGACCACCATCGTGCCGTCGGCCGGATCGTCCTTCAGCGTGATGCCGATCGCCGCCAGCGTGGTGCCGGTGCTGCCCGAGCCGACCGAGCCTCCGACTATGTTGGCCAGCGTGTTCTTGATCGTCTGCAGCGTGGAGTCGCCCAACAGCGGCCCTTGCGACGTCGAGCCGGAGCTGAACGACGTGAGCGTGGACATCGTCGTCACGACGGTGTTGTACAGGCTCACGAAATTGTTGATCGCGGTGTTCTGCGCGGTGGTGTCCTGCGCAATGGTCAGCATCTGCGGGGTGCCCGCGGGCGTGCCCACGGCCGCCGCCGTCAGGTTGATCGTCACGCCCGAAATAGCGCCGGTCACCGCGTTGCTGGAACTGCTGCCCGCGATTCCGCCGATCGTGTACTCCGCGTCCTGTGCGAAGCCGCTCTGCGTCCAGGCGCTGCCCGAATTGGCCGACGTAATGGTCGACTGGCCGCCCGTGGTGCTGGCGGTCGACGTCACGCCGAGGCTCGACAGGCCGGTGTCGCTGGTGATGTTGCTGGTCGAGACGTTGATGACGTTGGCCGCCCCGGTGTTCGCCGCGCGCAGCACAAGGTGAGCGCCGTCCGTGCCGGTCACGATCGTTGCCGTGACGCCGGGGTTGCTGCTGCTCGCATTGATCGCCGACGCGATGCCCGACAGCGTGTTGTTGGTGCTGTCGACGTTGATATCCATCGACTTGCCGTTCATCGAGATCGACAGCGTGCCGGTGCCCAGTTGCGTCGTGGAGCCGAAGGCTGCCGACGACAGGGCTTGCGAGCTGGCGATCTGGGTCACGGCGATCGAATAGCTGCCGGCCACGGCGCCGACGCCCGCTGTCGCGGTCAGCCCGGTGCCGCTTGCGGTCGCCGCGAACGTCGCCAGCGTGTTGCCGTTGGCGAGATTCGTGATGCCCGACTGCAATGCGCTGAGCGCGGAACTCAGTGCGCCATACGCCGACAGCGTGGTGCTGTCGCTGGTTTGCTGTGCCGCCAGAGCCGAGGCTTGCCCGGCGACCTTTGCGTTCACGAGTGCCGTGACGAGCGTCGACACGTCCATCGACGAATTGCCCGTCGAGCCGCTGATGATCGATTGAGCAGCCGACTGCAGCGCGGCGTTGGCGCTAGCTGTAGAAGACGAAGTTGAGATCGAGGACATGCAGAGGCTCCGGGCGTCTGGAAATCTGTATTGGGTGGTGCGCGATGCTACATCACTAAGTGACGGAAATGCACAGCGGGAGGCATGCCTCCCGTTGCTTGAAACCCGGCGATGCGCCCCGCATGCGCGCGGCGCATCGCCGTTACCGCGTCAGCTCTTACTGCAGGAGCTTCAGAACTTGCTGCGGGTTCGAGTTAGCTTGCGCCAACACCGAGATACCAGCTTGTTGCAGCACTTGCGCCTTGCTCAGGTTCGCCGTTTCTTGTGCGAAGTTGGCGTCCGTGATTTGCGATTGTGCCGACGACAGGTCGGTCGATTCAGCTTGCTGCGACGTCGAGATTGCGGTGAAGCGGTTTTGCGCGGCGCCCAGTGCAGCTTGCAGCGTATTCACGGTCTGCAGTGCGTTGTCGATCGAGACCATCGCTTCGTTCGCGCCCGTGACCGTGCTGATGTCGAGGCCCGAAACCGTCGGCGGGTTGTTGATCGCGTTGATCTGAGCCACTGCTGCGACGGCTGCCGCGGAACCTGCGCCTGCCGTCGTCACTGCCGATGCGCTCAGCGTCAGGTTGGTCACGGCGGTGCCCGTGCCAGCGGCCGTGCCTGCGGTGAAAATCGCGCTGGAGACGCCCGACGTGATCGCCGTGTTGTTCTGGTCGGTGAAGGTGTAGCCGCCCTTGCCGTCCGACAGCACGTTGATCGACGTGATCGTCGCGCCGGTGCTCGTGTATGCGCCCGATGCATTCAGGCTGACGGCGATCGTGCCGACCGTTTGACCCGTTTGCACCAGGCCGCCACCGATCTTCGCTGCCGACATCGATTGGCTCAGGTCCAGGCTGATCGTCTGACCGACGTTCGCGCCGACCTGGAACGTCACGCTGCCTGCCGAGCCGTCCAGAATGTTCGTGCCGTTGTACGTCGTTTGCGATGCGATACGGTTCACTTCAGCGATCTGCGCCGAAACTTCCTTCTGCAGCGCTGCCTGGTCGCTCGACGACAGCGAGCCGGTCGATGCTTGCACAGCCAGCTGACGGATACGTTGCAGGCTGGAGGTCAGCGAGGACAGTGCGCTCGATGCGGTTTGAATCATCGACACGCCGTCATTCGCATTCGACACGCCCTGGTTCAGGCCGTTGATCTGCGTTTGCATACGCGTCGAGATTGCCAGACCTGCTGCATCGTCAGCCGCGCTGTTGATGCGCTTGCCCGACGACAGGCGGGTGATGGCTTGCGAAAGGGCGCTTTGCGAGCCATTAAGGTTTTGCTGTGCAACCAGCGAGTTGATGTTGCTATTGATTCCGAGCATGGAAAATCTCCTAAATAAGCCTTGAGCCCAATACGCCACGTTGGCATCGGCGGAAGCACTCGTTCATTGCTGGCCGCCTCAGTGAAGGTTGACGGCGTCCCTTAAAAAAACTTGAGGAACTTTGTGCAATGGCAAGCCAAACGTTTTCCATGCTGGTTTATTGCAATGCCGCTGAAAGCCGCTTGCAGCCTTGATCGGCGGACGCACTGCAGGTATTGAAAAGACGGCGTATTCTCTTTTTCTCTTGTGACAAACCCTGGAGAAATCATGCAAAAGCGCAGGATTGGGCGTTCGGAATTACAGGTCGCGCCGCTTATGTTCGGCGGCAATGTTTTCGGCTGGACCGCCGATGAAGCCACCTCGTTTTCGATTCTGGATGCGTTTGTCGATGCCGGTCTCGACTTTATCGATACCGCCGATGTCTATTCCGCGTGGGTGCCCGGCAACCAGGGCGGCGAATCGGAAACCATCATCGGTAAGTGGTTCCGTCGGAGCGGCAAGCGCGACAAGATCGTGCTCGCCACCAAGGTTTCGAAGCATCCGCTGCGCAAGGGACTGTCGGCGCCCAACATTCAGGCAGCGGTCGAGGATTCGCTGCGGCGCTTGCAAACCGATTACATCGACGTCTACTTTTCTCACGACGACGACACCGAAACGCCGCTCGCCGAAACACTTGGCGCATATCAGAAGCTGATCGAGGCGGGCAAGGTACGCGTGATCGGTGCATCGAACTACAGCGGCGCGCGGGTCGAGGAGGCGCTCGCCGTGTCGCGCCAGCATGGCCTGCCCGAATATCAGCTGCTGCAGCCGGAGTACAACCTGTATGACCGCGCGGAATACGAGCGCGACATCGAACCGGTGGCGCTCGCCAATCAGCTCGGCGTGGTGGTGTACTACAGCCTGGCGAGCGGCTTTCTGTCCGGCAAGTACCGCTCGCAGGCCGATCTGGCCAATAAGGCGCGCGGCAGCCGGGTCGAAAAATATCTGAACGAACGCGGTTTGCGGATTCTCGACGCGCTAGACCGGGTTGCCGACGCGCATGGCAGCACGCCGGCCACCGTCGCGCTGGCATGGTTGATCGCGCGGCCCAGCGTTACGGCCCCTATTGCCAGCGCGACGTCGATCGATCAGCTCAAGAGCCTCGCGGCGGCGGTTCATCTGATGCTGACGGGCGCCGATGTCCGCGAACTCGACGAAGCGAGCGCCTGAGCGCGCGAAAGGTGACCTGGCGCAATCCCTAAACCCCTGGTAGGATGGAGAGTTTCCTGATATCATCGGGAGTGAATTGAGATCTTTGCCTGTTTCGTCAATGTTTCTTTGTTGATGAAAGGTTGGCGAAACGGCAGCAGACGCGGCTTTTGCATTATGTCTGTCCGCGTTCCGCGGTGAACTCCCCACCTCTCTTTTCCGGCCTCCGTGGCCGCTTTGCCTCTCGTTTCATTCGTGGTTTGGCCGGGTTCTGCCCGCGTTTGCCTGTTACTGGCCATGAACTGAGACGACCGGAGGGCCGGCGCGTGAGCGGTATGCCGCCACGCAATTTACCCCTATCAAGTGATTGAGTTAGGAATTAAATGACGACGATTCTTCTGAAAGAAAACGAGCCGTTCGAAGTGGCGATTCGCCGCTTTCGTCGCGCAATCGAAAAGAATGGCCTGATCGCTGAACTGCGTGAGCGCCAATCGTACGAAAAGCCGACCACGGCACGTAAGCGCAAGAAGGCTGCTGCTGTGAAGCGCCTGCACAAGCGCCTGCGCAGCCAGATGCTGCCGAAGAAGCTGCACTAAGCACGCTTTTTCCGCACGGCCGAACGGCGGTGTGAGCTTCGAAAGAAGCCACATCGCCGTTTTGCTTTTTGGGCGTCAGGTGGATCGCTCAGGTCAATGCGGGCTGCGCGACCTGGGGTGTGCTGCGCGGAGGATTGACGGTGGGCGCTGCGACGCCGTAGAGCGGCACCGCAGCTGTCTCCGGCTTACGCCGCGCTCTTCAGCCGATCAGCGGACAGGCCGAACTGGCGGGCAATCGAGCCCAGACGCTCGAGCCATTCCCAAGTGCCGAATACGTCGTGCACGTTTTGCAGGCAACTGAGCAGATCGACGGTCGCCGGGTCGTACACGTTGATGCGGGAACGCAGCAGCGCCTTCTTCAGCGCCGACACGCCGACGTCCATATATGCGGGCATCTCAGCCGGCGTTTTGCCGATGAAGCGCACCGGAATACCTTCCATCGCGGTCATGTAGTCGCGCGGCTTGATGAAGCTGCCGACCGGGCAGCCGCCGCAATAGCCTCGATAAGCCCCGCCGCCGCGCGGTAGCAGCGCGGCGCGCTTCTGGCCCAGCAAGTGCCCCACGGCCTGATCGAAAATCTCCTGATGCGTCACAAAGTTAAGAGTTTTCATGGTTGGTCTCCCACGCGTTACGCAGCGGTTATTCGTTGTTTGAGCGCACGACTAGCAGTATCGGGCGTGCTCCATTCGGCGAAGCCCGGACTAGCAAGGCGAAAAGCCGTCAATTCCCGAATTTGGCTTGTTTTTCGCAATGCTCCCCATGTCGCAGGGCCCGTCGACTGCCGCAGCCGCAACTCATAACCGTATAACGACCGAGATGCCCCAGAAGCGCAGCAGGGCTTTACCGAATGGGTGCATGGCGAGGAATCCGGCGTCGTGTTCTCGTCCTCCAGGCCTTGCGTAGCGAGGTAATGACCGGACACCCGCTGCGTCGCTTGGGACTTTCCCTGAGCCGCCGTCCTTTGTTAGAACAGCGGCACTAAGCGCTGGTGAACCCGGGTCGCCTCAGCCCGCTTTGCGATTACGTCCTTTCTTGCCAAGCGCCGCGCATCGCGCGCGGCACATGCAACTCGCCTCGTGGTCGTTCACCATGCCGACCGCCTGCATGAACGCATAACAGATCGTCGAGCCGACGAACTTGCAGCCATAGCGCTTTAGCCCCTTGCTCAGCGCATCCGAAATGTCGGTCGATGCAGGTGCCTGCTTGTACGAAGCCCAGTCGTTCTGGATCGGCGTCTGATCGACGAACGACCAGACGAAGTTGGCCAGTGATCCGTGCTCGGCCTGAATCTGCTGGACGGCTCGGGCGTTGGTAATGGCCGCTTCGATCTTGCCGCGATGGCGTACGATACTTTCGTCCTTCACCAGCGCCTCGACGTGCTTCGGCGTAAAGCGCGCAACCTTGGCGATGTCGAAGTCCGCAAAAGCGCGGCGATAGCCGGCCCGTTTGTTAAGAATCGTCGACCACGACAAGCCGGCCTGAGCGCCTTCCAGCACGAGCATCTCGAACAGATGCTGGTCGTCGCGCGAGGGTACGCCCCATTCGGCGTCGTGATACTGTGCGAGCGCTTCGCTCGATACCCAGTTGCATCGCTGTGTCACTGTCGCGCTCCTGCGTTGTGATGTCGCCCGCCAGCATAGCCGAAGCCGTGCGCACTGCAAGCTGGCCATTCGGCTAATTGCCGGATTGAAACCGACCTGCCACGCTATGCGCTATTCATCCACGGAACTCACTCGATTCCATGAACAAAGACTTCTTTCTGATCGGCATTGACGGCGGCGGTAGCGGCACGCGGGTCGTGCTCGGCGACGCGCAAGGCCGCGAACTGGCGCAGGCGGCAAGCGGGCCGTCGGGTTTGGGACTTGGCGTCGAACGTGCATGGCAGGCCATCGCGGCCGGCTGCAGCGAAGCATTTGCAAGTGCGGGCATGACGCTGGACTGGTCGCGCTGCGTCCTCGGCTGCGGATTGGCGGGCGTCAACAATCGCGACTGGTTGGCCGCGTTTCGCGCGCAAGCGCCCGCGCTAGCGGGACTCGCCGTGGAAAGCGACGCCTATACCACTTTGCTGGGCGCGCACGGCGGCGCGCATGGTGTGATTGTCGCGCTCGGCACCGGCAGCGTCGCGGCCGTGCTGGATGGCGAGGGCGAATGCCGCCAGGTGAGTGGCTACGGATTCCCATCGGGCGACGAAGCGAGCGGCGCGTGGCTCGGACTGCGGGCCATCGTGCACGCACAGCAAGCGCTCGACGGTCGTGGCACTCACGACGATCTGGCCGAGGCGCTGGTCGCCCACACCGGCGCGCACGACCGCGACAGTCTCGTCGTCTGGCTCTGCGAAGCGAATCAGACAGCTTATGCGAGGCTCGCGCCGATCGTCATCGCCCACCGCACGCATCCGTTCGCGGCGCGCTTGCTCGGCGAGGCAGGCGTCGAAGTGGGCAAGATGATCGCCGCACTGGACCCGTCGGCGAGCCTGCCGGTCGCGTTGTGCGGCGGCCTTGGCGCACCGTTGCGCGAGTACGTGCCGCAGATCTATCAGGCGCGCTTACGCGAGCCGCTGGCAGACTCCGCGCACGGCGGCTTGCAATTGGCGCAGCGTGAAGCGCTCCGAGTCGGCGGCTGAAAACGGCGAGTCGCGGCGTGTGCGAATCGTGTGATTACGGCTGAAAAATCGCCGGTATGACCGGCGCGTTCCGGCGAACGCGGCCGGCAACGGTAAAATACGCAGCTTCGACGCTGCCCGCCTGCTCAAACTATGTACAAAGTCATCGCCACGGATCTCGACGGCACGCTGCTCAACGCGGATCACCAGGTGGACCCGTTCACGGTCGCCACCGTGCGCAAACTTGAAAGCGACGGGCTGCGGTTCGTGATTGCAACGGGTCGCCATTATTGCGATGTCGCCGGTATTCGCGACGTGCTGGGCATCAGTCCGTATCTGATTACATCGAATGGCGCGCGCATCCACGCGCCGGACAACACGGTGATCCACGCGGACGACCTGCCTCCGGCCATTGTGCAAAAACTGGTGCTGCCGGAAATCGCTGGCGCGCATGGTCGCGTGATCGTCAACCTGTTCGCCGATCAGGCGTGGCTGATCGACCGCGACGCGCCGGATCTGCTGAAGTTTCACCAGGATTCGGGCTTCACCTACGAAGTGACCGATTTGCCGAAACACGACGGCGTCGACATCGCGAAGGCCCTCTATATCGGCGAGCCCGCTGATCTCGCGCAGGTCTCGACGAATCTCGCACGCGAATTCGGCGACGCACTGTACGTGACCTATTCGCTGCCGGACTGTCTGGAAGTGATGACGGCAAACGTATCGAAGGGCCGCGCGTTGCAGATCGTGCTCGAGCGCCTCGGCGTCGATGCCTCGCAATGCGTCGCTTTCGGCGACAACATGAACGACATCGATCTGCTGGAGACGGCCGGCCATCCGTTCATGATGAACAACGCCAATCCCGACCTCATGACGCGCCTGCCAAACGTGCCGCGCATTGGCAACAACTTTGAAGCGGGCGTCGCACACCATTTGCGCAAGCTCTTCTCGCTCGACGACGAACTGATGTCCTGAGTGGAAATGGAAACGGCCTGCGTCGATTTTCATGGACGCGGGCCGTTTCTTTGAGCGGCACGTCTGGTGGCTCAGGCTGCTGTCGACGGCGTTGCGCCGCCGAGGTCTATCAAGGCCGGCAAGCCGCCTCATTTGCCGCCGTCAGTCGCACCAGGAAAATTACCCGTGCCATCCGCCACGGCGGTCGCCATGGTCGCCCCGGTTATCGTGGCCCCAGCCGCGGTCATTGTGATTCCAGTTGCGATCATATCGATGGTCGCCGCGATAATAGTCACCGCGATCGTAGCGGTGGTCCCAGCCGCCGTTGCGGTAGTAGACCGGCTGCGGCGCCACGTAGACCGGGGCCGGACGCGTATAAACCGGTGCGCCGAGCGACAGGCCGATGTTCAGATCCGTATGCGCTTGCGCGACACCGCATGCGCCCGCCGCGAGTCCTGCAGCAACCAGCAAGTGAGTGACGATGCGTTTCATGTTTGTTCTCCTGTGAGGCGACGTATGTTTGTCGCACAGGATCAATCTACGCATTCCCGTCGATGGGTACTGCGACCAGATGTTACGGACTGCAAGCATCGTCGCAGGCTTTGAAAGCTGTGAGCAGGCGTACGTGAGTACGTCGCGCGCCGCACGCCGTTCGGTCAAAGCACTGGTGCATAAGGATTCGCGGCGCTTTGCGCCGTGGCGAAGCGCGCCCGGCACCACGCTTTACCCAAATCTGATGGCCGCCTGCGTAATTGCGGCTTACATCTGTATTACCCGTTTAATTTGCCGCACTCGAGGAAGCCGGGGATCCGGTCGCCGCCGACGCGCCCGGCAGTGCCGCGCAAGGGCAGTCGGTCGCGCGTCCATCCAGCCCCTGACGATCATGTTTGAAGCTGGCGTGCGCTGTGCCGCTTTGCCAGTCGAGGCGAACAACATAGATACTGTCGAAGTCGTCGCTCTTCCAGTTCGGAACATCGGCGGCATTGCCGCCATGCGCGCTCAGCATCTGGCGCAATAGCTTCACGATCAGCTTGTGTTCCCACGCCACGACAATCAGCTTGTTGCGATTGGCCGGATTGACGAGCGCGGTGCCGAGCTGGTCGATCTGAGCGAAACCATAGGGCGTTTGCACCGGCATCTGGAACTGGATGGCGGTCGGCTCGATCGTCGCAAGCGGCCGGATGTAGTAGTAGGGCTTGCCGCCGTCGTCTTTTTGCTGGCCGGGATCGGGTGCGTAGATCGCATCCGGTTTGCCGAACTTGGCCGCGATCACCGCCGGTAAGGCCAGCGCGCGGTTGAGTCCCTGACAGTTGAGTTGTCCGTAGCCCTGGGCAGGCTTCTCACCGTGTCGCACGAACACGAGCGTTTCCGTCTGGCGGTCGGCCGCATGCGCGGTGGGTAGCGCCAGCACACCCGCGCACAAGCCGCCGATGGAGAGTGCGACGCCATGCAGAAATCCGCGGAAACGCTTCATAGGTGGCACCTGTACGAGCTTGGGAAGTCGCACGATTCTACTGCGGGCACGAATAAGCCATCGGCGCGATATCGAGGTGCTTACGCTTCCGCCACAAAACAAAGCGGGCGCCGTAGCGCCCGCTTTGTTTGCCCGAATGACCGCGCGCGAGAATCAGTCGAGCGCCAGCTTCTGCGAACTGCCGCTGCGGCTTTCAGCGATGACCGGGTACAACACGCCTGCAATCACTGCGCCGAGGATCGGCGCAACCCAGAACAGCCACAACTGATCCATCGCCGCACCGCCGACGAAGAGCGCCGGGCCGGTCGAACGCGCCGGGTTCACCGACGTGTTGGTCACCGGGATCGAGATCAGGTGAATCAGCGTGAGGCACAGGCCAATGGCGATCGGTGCGAAGCCGGCGGGCGCGCGCTTGTCGGTCGCGCCTAGAATGACGAAGAGGAAGAAGCCGGTCATCGCCACTTCGCAAATGAATGCCGCGGCGAGCGAGTAGTGGCCGGGCGAGCGCTCGCCATAGCCGTTGCTGGCGAAGCCGCTGGCGACGAGATCGAACCCGGGTTTGCCCGATGCGATGAGCGACAGCACCAGCGCACCCAGCACCGCGCCGATCACTTGCGCGACGATGTACGGCAGCAGATCGCGCGCCGGAAAGCGGCCGGCGATGGTCAGGCCGACGCTCACCGCCGGATTCAGATGGCAGCCGGAAATGTGGCCAATTGCAAAAGCCATGGTCAGCACGGTCAGGCCGAACGCGAGCGACACGCCCACGAAGCCGATGCCCAGACCATGAACCGGGCCGGCGAAGTTAGCGGCGAGGACAGCGCTGCCGCAGCCCCCGAGCACGAGCCAGAAGGTGCCGAACAACTCGGCAGCGAGGCGCTTTGACAACTGCATGGTTGGTAATCCTAAAAAGATGGAGGCTTCCGCTAGCACGCGCGGCTATGTCCGTCTGCATGCCTTGAACGCGCAATTTTAGGGAAAGGCGGGCAAATCAGGTGTCAAGAATTGTCAATGTGGTGTCGCCTTTACCTTTTTATTGCGAGATAAAGATACCGTTTTACAATTCACCGGTCTTAATAATTATCAGAGGATATCTTGCTAAATCGGTATTCTTGTCCATTGCGAATTTTTATAATTGCAGTTAGTCTGCGAGCCAATGAGTTCTAGAAAAGGGGAGAACCGGAATGTCTCAATATGCAGACCTCAAGGCGCAGATCGCCAAATTGCAGGCACAAGCAGAAGAAGCGCGCCGTACTGAAATCGACAATGTGGTCGCCGACATCCGCCAAAAGATCGCTGAATACGGTCTGACGGCTCAGGACCTCGGTTTTGCCGTCGCCGCCAAGCGCGGCCGCCCGCCCAAGAAGGCGCCGCTGCCGGCGAAATATCAGGATCCGAAGTCGGGCAATACGTGGAGCGGGCGCGGCAAACCGCCCAAATGGATCGTCGGTAAGAATCGCGAGCGCTTTCTGATTGGTGCTGCATGAGCCGATTGCCGGTCGCGACGAAAGCCAACTGAAGGTTTATTGGTACTCGGTCTTTATTCGCTGAGCGCTAATCGGCGATGGAAGCGCATCCATGCCCGTATTAAAAAAGCCGCCCTTGAGGGGCGGCTTTTCTGGACAAAGAAGCGGGATAACCTGAAATTACCGCTCGCGCAAACGATTCACACGACGAATTGACTCACTATTGACCTACAAATCGGAAACGTCGTACGCGGCGGATTTCGTTACTCAAGCGGCTGAGCGAAAGTGCCCAGCCGCTTAGCTCGGCGTTTAGCCCACTGCGACTTGACGCAACACCGGGCGGCGCGTGGCTTCGATCAGTGCCGAATAGCCATCCACGTAATTCTGAGCCATCGTCTTCGAGCTGAAGCGGCGTTCGAACTGGGCCCGGATTTCGGTGCGCGACAGTTCGTCCAGGCGTTGCAGCGCCGCGACCGCGCCCTGCACGTCCTCAACGATGTAACCCGTCACGCCGTGGTCGATCACTTCCGGCACCGAACCGCGGTTGAACGCGATCACCGGCGTACCGCACGCCATCGACTCGATCATCACGAGGCCGAACGGCTCCGACCAGTCGATCGGGAACAGCAACGCCTTGGCGCCGGAAAGAAACTCGGGCTTCTGCGCTTCATTGATCTCGCCGACGAACTCCACATGCGCCTGCGACAGCAGCGGCTCGATTTCACGCTTGAAGTATTCCTGGTCGACCTTGTCCACCTTAGCGGCGATCTTCAGCGGCAAACCGCTTTGTGCAGCGATCTTGATAGCTGTATCGACGCGCTTCTCGGGACAAATACGGCCGAGGAACGCCAGGTATTCCGGCTTCTTATGCGTTTGCGGCGTGAGCAGCTGCTCCGGCAAACCGTGGTAAACCGTGTTGAGCCAATTCGCTTGCGGTAGCGGCGCGCGTTGCGAATCGGAAATCGAGACCACCGGCACGTTGGAGAAAGCATCGAACACCGGTTGCAGTTCCGGCAAGTCGAGGCGGCCGTGCAGCGTCGTCACGAACGGCGTGTCCATCGTGGTGAAGAGCGGGAACGGCATGTAGTCGAGGTGAAAGTGCAGCACGTCGAACTCATGCGCCACCTTGCGCACCTTTTCCATCATCAGGACGTGCGGAGCGAGCGCGTCGCGGATCGTCGGATCGAGACGCAGCGCACGAGGCCAGCAGGCGTCGAGGTTGGCCGAAGTAACCGAGTCGCCGCTCGCAAACAGCGTGACGTCATGGCCGAGGTCGACCAGTGCCTCGGTCAGATACGACACGACGCGTTCGGTGCCACCATAAAGTTTCGGCGGGACAGCTTCATACAACGGCGCAATTTGTGCGATTCGCATGCGTTTTCTCCTAATCAGAACGGCATCGCACAGCGGCGCTCGAGTCGAGCGAGGAGCGAATGCCTGACGGACGGTTGGGCGCGGTAAGCCGCCGCCCGGGGGTGCTCCGAACCTGCATCGGGTAATCCCTTAGCTTCATTATCGGGATCGGCCGCGCTAATTCGAGTTATTTTTCAAACGCTTAATGTTGTTACAGCGCGAAACATGACCCGTTACAGGTCGTCGGAACGGCCATCCCGATAATCGGGAGAAATCGCCGGTCGTATATTCGGACGCTGCAAAGCCATCAGCAAGGCGCGGGCCCGGGCGGTGGAGATCGGCCCCTACACGCGGCGTGTTGCAGAGAAGTGAAAACGTCTTATAATTCTTCCTCACCGCTGCACGGTGCGGACCGTGAGTCAATCAGACTCACCATTTAGTTCACATCATTGCCAGCAACCTCATCGATGCGCACGGAAAGTTTCTAAATTGCGCCTATGGGGTTCCATCAAGCCCTCTCCGACCCGCCTTTGTAGGAAAAATTCCTACACGAATGACGGATTAATCCGTCAATAAGGCTGGGTGTCTGTCCGATTTTCGTCCGCTCCCCCTTTCGCCACAATGCTCGCAAGACCAGAAACGAGCCGATTCGTGCGGTTTCAGTGCGCGCGTTCGAGCAAACGTTTCCGTAACGGCCTGACCAGCCAGATACACCCCGGGGGAATCATGAGCGCGACAAGCGATATGCTCAATGAGATCAGAGAAGTTAACCTGTCTTATCTCCTGCTCGCCCAGCGACTGCTGCGCGAAGACAAGCCGATGGGCATGTTTCGCATGGGGATTTCGGACCAGTTAGCCGATGTGCTCGCCAATCTGTCGTTGGCGCAGACCGTCAAGCTGGCGGCGTCCAATCAGGTGTTGTGCCGTTTCCGTTTCGACGACCATGCCGTGCTGTCCGCTCTGGCGGACAAAGGCAAATCCAGCGCCGTGGCTCAGGCGCATTCCGCGATCCTGATGGCAAGCCAGCCAGTCGAGCAACTCGGCTGATGGCACGTTGCATTCCAAACAAAGCGATCAGGACGGGGAAAACGCAAACGGATGGCCTATAAAAGTGTTGTGCTCGAAGTCAGGGAAATTACCCTGGCGATCGAACTGATCGAGCTTGGCGCGCGTTTGCAATTGCTGGAAGCGGAAACCAGCCTGTCGCGCGACCGGCTCATCAAGCTATATAAAGAACTGAAAGGGGTCTCGCCGCCCAAGGGTATGTTGCCCTTTTCGACCGACTGGTTCATGACCTGGCAGCCGAACTTTCACTCATCGCTGTTCTACAACATTTACCGGTTCATGGCCGATCATGGCGGCTGCCTGACGATCCAGTCGATCGTGAAGAGCTACCGGCTGTACCTGGAACACGTCCAGTTGCACGACGACGAGCCCGTGCTCAGTCTCACGCGCGCCTGGACGCTGGTGCGCTTTTTCGACTCCGGGATGCTGCAAATGACCGCCTGCTGCCGCTGCGGCGGACATTTTGTCGCGCATGCGCACGATCCGCAGCACGCATTCGTCTGCGGCCTGTGCCAGCCGCCCTCGCGCGCCGGTAAGACAAAGAAATTTGCCGACGCCCGGGCCCGCGAGAGCCTCGCCGCCCTCGAAGCTTGACCCGGAACGCGGCCGCCGGTGCGCGGTGCGCCTTCCATCTCCCCTGCGGCGGGCCTTCCAGCCCGCCCGCGCGACGCCCGGTCCAGCCGGACCGGCCGCATCCGCCTCTGGTTTACACCGGAGCGACGAGCCGCTTTTCCGCCAAAGTTTTCCGCTTCGTTGCCGTAAACCAGATTAACGACGGTCACCGTCGCTTCTTTGTGAGGGCTCGGCAGTGCTGATTTTCGTGGGAACACTCGTGACGCTTTTGTCCGTTTTCGGCGGTTACGCGCTGGAAGGCGGCCATCTCGGCGCGCTGCTGCAGCCCGTTGAAGTGCTGATGATCGTCGGCGCCGGCGTCGGCGCATTCATTCTGGGTAACGGAATGAAGACGATCAAGGCCACGCTGCGCGTCATTCCAACCCTGTTCAAGGGCGCGAAGTACAACAAGGACGTTTATATGGAGCTGATGGCGCTCCTCTACGTCCTGCTGGCCAAGGCGCGCAAGGAAGGCACGCTGACGCTGGAAGCGGACATCGACGATCCGTCGAAGAGTCCGATCTTCACCCAATACCCGAAGATTCTCGCCGACCATCACATCATCGAATTCCTGACCGACTACCTGCGTCTGATGGTGGGCGGCAACATGAACGCGTTCGAGATCGAAAGCCTGATGGACGAGGAGATCGAGACGCATCACCAGGAAGGCGAAGCGCCCGCTCACGCGCTGACCAAGGTCGGCGACGCGATGCCGGCGTTCGGGATCGTGGCCGCGGTGATGGGCGTGGTGCACACCATGGCCTCGGCCGACAAGCCGCCCGCCGTGCTCGGCGAGATGATCGCCCAGGCGCTGGTCGGCACCTTCCTCGGGATTCTGCTTTCGTACGGGCTGATCGGGCCGCTCGCGAGCGTCGCCGAACAGCGCGTGACCGAGTCGACCAAGATGTTCCAGTGCATCAAGGTGACGATTCTGGCCAGCCTGAACGGTTACGCGCCGGCGATTGCCGTCGAGTTCGGCCGCAAGGTGCTCTTCTCGACCGAACGCCCGTCGTTCGCCGAGCTGGAAGAGCACGTGCGCCGCGTCAAGGCCAAGTAAAGGGCGCCGGGAACCGAACCGATGAGCAAGGACAAAGACCGCGCCATTGTCGTCAAGCGCTCCGCGCCGGCCAAGAAAGGTCACCACGGCGGCGCCTGGAAGCTCGCGTATGCGGACTTCATGACCGCGATGATGGCGTTCTTCCTGCTGATGTGGCTGCTGAGCTCGGCCTCCACGGTGCAGTTGAAGGGCATTGCCGATTACTTCAACCAGCCGTTGAAGATCACGTTGTGGGGCGGCGACCGCAGCGCCGAGGACTCGAGCATTCTGAAGGGCGGCGGCCGCGATATCTCGACCGACGCGCAAGGCGTGACGCGCTCCACCGACGGTTCGAACAACCGCTCCGAGCGCAGCGTCTCGCACAACAACGAAGATTCGATGAAGCAGTTGCAGGGCGAGCTGGAACGTCGCGAGCAGGTCCGCCTGCACGATCTGCAGGTCAAGCTGATGGCCGCGATCGAAGCGAATCCGGTGCTGCGCCAGTTCAAGCAGCAGATCCGCATCGACTCCACGCTGACCGGCTTGCGCATCGAAATCGTCGACTCGCAGAAGCGGCCCATGTTCGCGACTGCGAAAGACCAGGTCGAGCCATATATGCGCGACATTCTGCGCGAAATCGGCCACACGCTGAACGACGTGCCGAACCGCATCATCGTGCAGGGCCACACCGACGCCGCGCAGTACGCCGGCGGCGAGAAGGGCTACAGCAACTGGGAACTGTCCGCGGACCGCGCCAACGCGTCGCGCCGCGAGCTGATCGCCGGCGGCATGGACGAAGCGAAGGTCATGCGCGTGCTCGGCCTCGCGTCGACGCAAAACCTGAACAAGGCGGACCCGATGGATCCGGAGAACCGCCGCATCAGCATCATCGTGCTGAACAAGAAGTCGGAGGAGGCGCTGAACCATGACGACTCCACCACGACCACCTTGTCGGACGACGCAGCCGGCTCCAAGCCGTTGCTGCAAAAGCTTGCGCAGCCGGTAACGGTTGCACCGAAGTTGCCGGCGGCAGCGCCGGCGGCCCAGTAACAGACAGCGATCGCCTCGCCCGTTCATGCGCCCTGCCGGCGCGGACGGAAGGGCGATCCATAGCGTACGTGCAGCGAGGTTTTCATGATCAGGCACATCCTGGCAATCGACGATTCGGCATCGATGCGGCAGATTCTCGCCGCCACGCTGACGACGGCAGGCTACGAGGTGACGCTCGCGGCGGACGGCGACGAAGGGCTCGAAAACGCGCTCGCCATGTCGTTCGATCTCGTGCTGACCGACCAGTACATGCCAGGCAAGACCGGCCTCGATCTGATCGCCGCGCTGCGCAACAACCCGGCTTACCAGGCCACGCCCATCCTCGTCCTCACGACGGAATCGGGCGAGCCGTTCAAGGAAGCGGCGCGGGCTGCGGGCGCGACCGGCTGGATCGAAAAGCCGCTCGACCCGGACATGCTGACCGAACTGGTGGCGGCGCTAGCCGAGCCAGATCACGCGTAAGCACTACCCATAGACCCAGTTATAGAAGCTCTCGACGCGGCGGCACGGCAGCCCAAGCCAAGACAGGAACTCTCGCGGTGACCCAGGCATGACACTCGACATCACTCAGTTCTATCAGACGTTCTTTGACGAAGCGGACGAACTGCTCGCGCAGATGGAGCAGTTGCTGCTCAATCTGGATATCGCCCACCCGGACCCTGAAGACCTCGCGGCAATTTTCCGCGCGGCGCACTCGATCAAGGGCGGCGCGGCAACGTTCGGTTTTACCGCGCTGACGGAAACGACCCACATTCTCGAATCGCTGCTCGACCGCGCGCGCAATAACGAACTCGTGCTGCGCAAGGACATGATCGACACGTTCCTCGAAACCAAGGACGTGTTGTCCGGCCAGCTCGCCGATTACCGCGCGAGCGCCGAGCCGGACGCGGCGACCGCGAAGGCAATCTGCGCGAAGCTCGAACGCCTGAACGCGGAGAGCCGCGACGGCGCGGCGCCGGCTGCGGCGGCCGTTGTCGCGAGCGCGGCACCGGTTGCAACACAGGCAGTACAAGGCGGGACCCCGCCGGAGCACGTCGTCGAACAGGCGGTGCAGGCGGCGGGTGAATGGATTGACGGCGAACCGGCACAGACCGGGCAAGCCACGGGAGCCGGCGAAGAATCCGGCCCACATCTGAAAATTACGCTACGGGGCGTTGGTGAGAAGGACCAGGAACTGCTGGCCGAAGAGCTCGGCAACCTGGGCAACATCGTCGGGCAGGTCAAGAGCGGCGGCGATCTGACGCTGTGGCTCGCGACCGATGTGACCTCCGACGACATCATCGCCGTGTGCTGTTTCGTGATCGACGAAAGTCAGATCGTGATCGGCCGCGGCACCGCACCGGCGGACGACGCGCAGCAAGGCGAACCTGGAACGCCCGACGCTGCCGATTCGTCCCCGGCGCAAGCAGTACAGGCAACTCACGCGGGCCACGCAGCATCGTCGGCACCGGCGGCCGACACCGCTGCACCCGCATCAACCGCCGCGCACGGCCTGTTCGACGCACCGGCCGCGCCGGCGCATGCCGCGGCTCAACCCGCGGCGGCGCCGAGCGCGCCGGCTCAGGCCAGCGCGGCGAGCGCAGCCGCGCCCGCCGAGCAGGACCGCAAGGCGGCACGTCCGGCTGCGGCAGCGGGCGGCGCGGAAGGCAGCTCGATTCGCGTCGGCGTCGAAAAGGTCGATCAGCTGATCAACCTGGTCGGCGAACTGGTGATCACGCAAGCCATGCTCGCGGAAACCACCAGCACGTTCGACCCGGCGCTGCACGACCGCCTGTTCAACGGCATGGCGCAGCTCGAGCGCAACGCGCGCGATCTGCAGGAAGCGGTGATGTCGATCCGCATGATGCCGATGGATTACGTGTTCAGCCGCTTCCCGCGTCTGGTGCGCGATCTGGCGGCGAAACTCGGCAAGGAAGTGGAACTCGTCACCTTCGGTCAGGCGACCGAACTCGACAAGAGCCTCATCGAACGGATCATCGATCCGCTGACTCACCTCGTGCGCAACAGTCTCGACCACGGCATCGAAACCGTGGAAGCGCGGCGCGCGGCGGGCAAGGATTCGACCGGCCAGCTGGTGCTGTCGGCGGCGCATCACGGCGGCAACATCGTCATTGAAGTGAGCGACGACGGCGCGGGCCTGCGCCGCGACAAGATTCTCGCGAAGGCGGCCAAGCAGGGCATGCAGGTCAGCGAAACCATGACCGACGAAGAAGTCTGGAACCTGATCTTCCTGCCGGGCTTCTCGACGGCGGAGCAGGTCACGGACGTGTCGGGCCGTGGCGTCGGCATGGACGTGGTGAAGCGGAACATCCAGTCGATGGGTGGTCACGTGGAAATCACTTCGCACGCCGGCAAGGGCAGCACCACGCGCATCGTGCTGCCGCTCACGCTGGCGATTCTCGACGGCATGTCCGTCAAGGTCGGCAACGAGATCTTCATTCTGCCGCTGAACTTCGTGATGGAGTCGCTGCAGCCGCGAGCCGAGGACATCTACACGGTGGCCAACGGCGAGCGCGTGGTGCGGGTGCGCGGTGAATATCTGCCGCTCGTGGCGTTGCACGAAGTGTTCAACGTCGAAGGGGCGAAGCAGGAACCGACGCAAGGCATCGTCACCATCATGCAAACGGAAGGGCGCCGCTTTGCAATGCTGATCGACGAACTGGTGGGCCAGCAGCAGGTGGTCGTGAAGAACCTGGAAACGAACTACCGCAAGGTGCACGGCATTTCCGCCGCGACCATTCTCGGCGACGGCAGCGTCGCGCTGATCGTCGACGTGGCGGCGCTGAACCGCGAAACGCGCCACGCGCATGGCGCGATGAGTCTCGCATGATGTCCGTCACACTCGTCGTAACACTTACTCAACTCAATTCATCCCAACCGTTTGGGGGCTAACGTGGCAGAAGTCCAATCCATCAATTCGAGCGTCGCAAACGCGAGCGGTACGAATGGCCGCCGCGACGCGCAGCAGGCAGACGCCGGCGGTCAGGAGTTCCTCGTCTTCACGCTCGGCGCCGAAGAGTACGGCATCGACATTCTCAAGGTGCAGGAAATCCGCGGCTACGACAACGTGACGCGGATCGCCAATGCGCCTGAATTCATCAAGGGCGTGATCAATCTGCGCGGCATCATCGTGCCGATCGTCGACATGCGCATCAAGTTCCATCTGGGCCGTGTCGAGTACGACCACCAGACGGTGGTGATCATCCTGAACGTCGCGCATCGCGTGGTCGGGATGGTGGTGGACGGCGTCTCGGACGTACTCACGCTCGCCACCGACCAGATCATGCCGGCGCCGGAATTCGGCGCCACGCTGACGACCGAGTACCTCACGGGTCTGGGCACCGTCGACGGCCGCATGCTGATCCTGATGGACATCGAGAAGCTCATGACCAGCCGCGAAATGGCGCTGATCGAAACGCTCGGCGTCTAACGCGGCAGCCTTCACGAAACGATTGGGACAGGGAGCATTGAAATGCTGAGCAGGTGGTCGATTCGCACGTCGTTGACGATGGTGGGGATCATTCTGGTCGCGCTGACCGTGGCGGTCGGCGTGCTTGGGCTGACCGCGCTGAATCGCGCGAGCCAGTCGCTCGACCGCATTGCGCGCGGCGATCTGGCCGCCATCCATGCACTCGACGATGCTTCGTCGTACCTGCTGCGCTCGCGCGTGTCGCTGGATCGCTTCAACGCGTTGAGCGCGTCGGGCGACACGGAGCAGGCGAAGAAGGTGCTCGATCGTGCGCAGGAGTTGTACGGTAAGGGCAATCAGAGCTGGCAGGCGTATCTCGACGCGCCCAAGAACGGCGTCGAGCAAGCGCAGCTGGACGAACTGCTGGCGCGTCGCACGGCGCTGATGCGTGACGGCCTGGAGCCGGAGTTCGCCGCGCTGCGCGCGAACGATCTGGCCGCCTATCACGCGATCGCGGATACGAAGATCAGCCCGTGGTTCGTGTCTTACGACAACGCCGCATCCGCTGTCGTCAAGAGCTTGCAACAGCACGCGGTGGATCAGCAGGCGAGCGCGCAATCGAACATCTCGCTGATGACGACGCTGATCATCGCCGTCACCGTGCTCGCGCTGCTGGTGGTGGTGGGCATCCGCTTCGCGCTGCGCGGCCTGATCGTGCAGCCGCTCGCCGACGCGACGGCGTGCTTCGAGCGCATCGCCTCGGGCGATCTGTCCGAATCGATCAACGTCTTCAGCCGCAATGAAATCGGGCGGCTGTTCGCCGGCATCAAGCGCATGCAGGACAGCATGTCGACGATGGTGAGGGCGGTTCACAGCAGCACGGAATCGATCGACACCGGTGCGCGCGAAATCGCAATGGGCAACACCGACCTGTCGCAGCGCACCGAACAACAGGCCGCCTCGTTGCAGGAAACCGCGTCGAGCATGGAGCAGTTGACCGGCACGGTACGGCAGAACGCCGAGAACGCGCGTCAGGCGAGCCAGCTGGCCGTCAATGCCTCCGACATCGCCACGCGCGGCGGCGACGTGGTGAGCCAGGTCGTCACGACCATGCAGGACATCGCGAGCAGTTCGAACAAGGTCGTCGACATCATCGGCGTAATCGAGGGCATTGCCTTCCAGACCAATATTCTCGCGCTGAACGCGGCGGTCGAAGCCGCGCGCGCCGGCGAACAGGGCCGCGGCTTCGCGGTGGTGGCGGGCGAAGTGCGCAGCCTCGCGCAGCGCAGCGCGAGTGCCGCGAAGGAAATCAAGGAACTGATCGGCGACTCCGTCGACAAGGTGCAAAGCGGCTCGGCACTGGTCGGCCGCGCCGGTACGACGATGGACGAGATCGTGCAGGCCGTGCGCCGCGTGACCGACATCATGGGCGAAATCAGCGCGGCGTCCGAAGAGCAGTCGGGCGGCATCGAACAGGTAAATCGCGCGGTCGTGCAGATGGACGAAGTCACCCAGCAGAACGCCGCGCTGGTCGAACAGGCGGCGGCCGCGGCGGCCTCGCTCGAAGATCAGACGCGTCAGTTGCAGGCCGTGGTGAACGGCTGGAAAGTGGCCGGCGGCGCGGTGAATAAGAGCGCGGCGGCAACGCGTTCGCAATCGGGGGCGTCCCGTGTGACCGGCAGCAAGAGCAAGCCGGCGGGCAAAGCCGCACCGCATGCGTCCGCGAACGGCGGCGCAGCGCATCCGGCAGCTAGCACGGCGCATCCGGCGGCAAACACAGCATCGGCTTCGGGCAGTCACGATGCCGGCGCCGCACGCGTCGAACCGGCGCTGAAGCCGAAGACGGCCCGTGCGGGATCCGAATCCGCAGCACGTCCGGTCGCGGCAAGCGCGGCCTCGGCGGGCTCGGACGCGGACTGGGAAACATTCTAGGAAGTGGCACAAAGACATGCGGTCATTCGGCATCTCGCTCCATGAGGAGCGAATCATCGAAGCACGCTTTATCAGCGTGTCGCGGGCCGACTGCGTGTTGGAGAAACTCGCGGGCGGGCGCGACCCCGCGAACACAATCCCTTCTTTTCGAGGCGATGCCTTGGCAGGAGAGCGGGATGGCTCGTATCGCAGGCAGGAACTTTCATGATGGCAACGCGCGCACAGCAACGTCCCGTTGGGGCAGAGCCGGTTAGATCCGGTGAGCAGGCACGGGACTTCGAATTCACGTCGGCGGACTTCGCTCGCATTCGCGAACTGATTCACCGCAGCGCGGGCATTTCGCTGTCGGATCACAAGCGCGACATGGCGTACAGTCGTCTGGCGCGCCGTCTGCGTGCCCGCGGGCTCGACACCTTCAAGCAGTATCTCGATCTGCTCGAAGCGGAAAACGATCCGGCCGAGTGGGAAGCCTTCACCAATGCGCTGACCACCAACCTGACGGCGTTTTTCCGCGAGGCGCATCACTTTCCGATCCTCGCCGAATTCGTGCCGCGCCGTCCGCAGCCGGTTTCGGTATGGTGCTCGGCGGCTTCGACCGGTGAAGAGCCGTACTCGATTGCGATGACGCTGATCGAAGCGCTCGGCGACAGCGGCGCGCGCCAGGCTTCGGTGCTCGCCACCGACATCGACACCCAGGTGCTGGCCAAGGCCGAAGCCGGCACGTACCAGTTCGATCAGGTGAAGCATCTCTCGCCGGAGCGGCTGAAACGCTTCTTCCTGAAGGGCACCGGCGCGCATGCCGGCATGGTCAAGGTGCGCCCGGAAGTGCGCGCGCTGGTGCGCTTCGAGCAACTGAACCTCACCGATCGCGATTACCAGTTGCGCTCGCAGTTCGACGCGATCTTCTGCCGCAACGTGATGATCTATTTCGACAAGCCGACCCAAGCGCAAGTGCTCGCGCGCTTCGAGCCGCTGATGAAGCCGGGCGGCCTGCTGTTCGCTGGCCACTCGGAAAACTTCACGTACGTCACGCAGGCGTTCAAGCTGCGCGGCCAGACCGTCTACGAGCTGACGCGTGACGCGACCGGCGTGCGCACGCCGGCGCGCGCGACGGCAACGGCGGCGCATCACACGACGAACGGGGTGACCGTATGAGCAGCGCCCTGCCGATCGCCACCAATCTGTATTTCGACAACCACTTCCAGCGCCCCGGCGTGAAGTTGTTGCCGAACGAGTTTTACACCACGCATGAAGACATGGTGCTGGTCACCGTGTTGGGCTCGTGCGTCGCGGCCTGCATCCAGGACCGCACGGCCGGTATCGGCGGCATGAATCACTTCATGTTGCCCGACGACGGCGCGGACGTCGCGCAGGCCGCATCGGATTCGATGCGCTACGGCGCCTACGCGATGGAAGTGCTGATCAACGAATTGATCAAGGCCGGCGGCCGGCGCGAGCGCTTCGAAGCCAAGGTATTCGGCGGCGGCGCGGTGCTAGCCGGCATGACGACGATGAACATTGGCGACCGCAACTCGGAGTTCGTGCGCCGCTATCTGGCGCTGGAAAAAATCCGCATTGTCGCCGAGGACTTGCAGGGCTCGCATCCGCGCAAGGTGGCGTTCATGCCGCGCACGGGCCAGGTGATGGTGAAGAAGTTGCGCCTGCAGCAGGAAGCGGGCGTGGCCGAGCGCGAACAGGCGCTGATGCGGCAAAGCGCCGAAGCGCGCGTCGAGCGGCTCGCCGCGGCGCGCAAGCGGGTGGAACTGTTCTCGACGTCGGCCGCGTCGAGAGCCAAGGTCGAACTGTTTTCGACGCCCGCCACCGCCCGCCCGAAGATCGAGCTGTTCGGCTCGTCTGCGGGCGCGGCAGCGGGAACAGCGGCTACCGCAGCGGGCAGTCCGGGCGCAGCGAAGCCGCGCATCGAACTGTTCGGCGCAGGCCCGCGCCCGCTTAATTCAAACAACGCCAGAACTACAGAGGAGGCGTGAGCGCTGTGCAAAAGATCAAAGTACTGTGCGTCGACGATTCGGCGCTGATCCGCAGCCTGATGACGGAAATCATCAACGGCCAGCCGGATATGACGGTGGTGGCGACCGCACCCGACCCGCTGGTCGCGCGCGAACTCATCAAGCAGCACAATCCGGACGTGCTGACGCTCGACGTCGAAATGCCGCGCATGGATGGCCTCGACTTCCTCGAGAAGCTGATGCGTCTGCGGCCGATGCCGGTCGTGATGGTCTCGTCGCTGACCGAGCGCGGCAACGAAATCACGCTGCGCGCGCTGGAACTCGGCGCGGTCGACTTCGTCACCAAGCCGAAGGTTGGCATTCGCGACGGCATGCTCGATTACTCGGAAAAGCTCGCCGACAAGATTCGCGCGGCCGCTCGCGCACGCGTGCGCCAGGCCGCGCCGGCGCAGCACGCGGCGGCGCAGGCCGCGCAGGCGCCGGTCGGCGCCGCGCCGCTCTTCAACAATCCGCTGCTCAGTACCGAGAAGCTGATCATCGTCGGCGCGTCGACGGGCGGCACGGAAGCGATCCGCGAAGTGCTGGTGCCGCTGCCGCCGGACGCACCCGCGGTGCTGATCGCGCAGCATATGCCGCCGGGCTTCACAAAATCTTTTGCACAACGCCTCAATGGTTTGTGCCGGATTACCGTTAAAGAGGCAGAGCACGGCGAACGCGTGCTGCCCGGACATGCGTATATCGCGCCTGGGCACGCTCATCTGTTGCTTGCCCGTAGTGGCGCGAACTATATTGCTCACCTGTCGGACGAGCCGCCGGTGAACCGGCATCGTCCGTCGGTGGACGTGCTGTTCCGTTCGGCCGCGCAGCATGCGGGCAAGAACGCGGTCGGTGTGATTCTGACCGGGATGGGGCGCGACGGCGCCGCCGGACTGCTGGACATGAAAAAAGCAGGGGCGTACACCCTTGCGCAGGACGAAGCGAGCTGTATCGTGTTCGGCATGCCGCGTGAAGCGATTGCGCTCGGCGCGGCGGACGAGATCGCAGCGTTGCCGGAAATGAGCCGGCGCGTGATGGCGCGTCTCTCGGCAATGGGCGACCGCGTTCAACGGGTATGATGCGCGCCGGTAGGATTTGAGGCGTTAGTTTGAGGCGGACAGGCGCCGCACCATGGATCAAGCAAAGGGAATGAAATGGATAAGGGAATGAAGATTCTGGTTGTTGACGACTTTCCGACGATGCGCCGGATCGTTCGCAACCTTCTCAAAGAGCTCGGCTACTCGAACGTCGACGAGGCGGAAGACGGTCAGGCCGGTCTCGCGCGTTTGCGCGGAGGTACGTATGACTTCGTGATCTCCGACTGGAACATGCCGAACCTCGACGGTCTGGCCATGCTCAAGGAAATTCGCGCCGACGCCAACCTCACGCACCTGCCGGTGCTGATGGTGACGGCTGAATCGAAGAAGGAAAACATCATCGCGGCGGCGCAGGCCGGCGCGAGCGGTTATGTCGTCAAGCCGTTCACGGCCGCGACGCTCGACGAGAAGCTCAACAAGATTCTCGAGAAGATGGCCAAGACCGGGAGCTGATGTGAATCTGCCGACCAACGCGCAAGGCGCCGACGCGGTCAACGAGAGCGGCGACTTCGCGTCCGACCGCATCCTCGCCCGCATTGGACAACTGACGCGCACGCTGCGTGACTCGATGCGCGAGCTCGGGCTCGACAAGCATGTCGAGCGTGCGGCCGAAGCCGTGCCCGATGCCCGCGACCGTCTGAAATACATCGCGAATATGACGGAGCAGGCCGCCGAGCGCGTCCTGTCCGCAATCGACGTCGCCAAGCCGATCCAGGAGCAGCTGCGGAAAGACGCGGGCGAACTCGACGCGCGTTGGGAGCAGTGGTATGCGGCGCCGATCGAGCGCGAGGAAGTGCGCGCGCTGATGAACGACACGCGGACCTTCCTGCGCGGTGTGCCCGACGCGACCAGCGCGACCAACTCGCAGCTGATGGAGATCATGCTGGCGCAGGACTTCCAGGATCTGACCGGCCAGGTCATCAAAAAGATCACGGATGTCGTGTACCTGATCGAGCAGCAGTTGCTCGGTGTGCTGGTCGAGAACATCGCGCTCGAACGGCGCGAGCAGTTCGCGGCGAACGCGGCGGCGCTGGCGGCCGAAGTCTCACCGACCGGCAGCCCCGAACATCTGCTGAACGGTCCGCAGATCAATCCGGAAGGCAAAACGGATGTGGTGCAGGACCAGTCGCAAGTCGACGATCTGCTGGCAAGCCTCGGCTTCTGATCTGCCGGGGTCATAGCACGTCGCGGCGGCCCGCCAAGGGCGCGCCAGATCGAACCAGTACGCATAGCAAGCCGCGCGCCCGCGCCGGCTTGCTGTCTACCGACACAAACCACAGGCATACTACGAGCTCAAGCAGCGGCACGGCGCTCCGGTGAGGACACACACCGGTCGGTAGCACGATGGGGAAAAACCCTCCGCAGTGCAACCGCAGCGGTGCCGTATGATCTGCATACATGCAGCCGGTTTGCACGACGTGCGAATCGAGCAGCAGCTCGGGAGGAGCCTCGTCATGTGGAGTCGTGTACGCCGCGCCGGGATCGTTACGGCGCTTGCCTTACCATGTTCGCTCATCGCCGTGCAGTCCGCTCATGCGGGACTGGGCGGCGCCCCCATGACGCCGCCCACGGGCTCGTCAGTTTCAACTCGTACCATCCAGCCCGGCAGCAGCGCCGCCAATGCGGCGCAGGGCGTGATGCGTTCAGCATCGAACGCTGCGTCTTCCACTTCCACTTCCGCGTCCTACACCGTGCGTGAGACGGCGCTCGGCAACGGCACCGTGGTCCGCGAATATCTCGCCGCGAACGGCTCCGTCTTCGGCATTGCATGGCGCGGCCCGCAAATGCCGGATCTGAACGATCTGCTCGGCAGCTATTTCCCGCAGTACGTGGCCGGCGTGAAGGCGGTGCGCGCGGCGCGCGGCGGCGGCCGCGGCCCTGTCTCGGTCGACCAGAGCGGCCTCGTGGTGCGCTCCGGGGGCCATATGGGCTCGTTCAACGGCCAGGCGTGGCTGCCCCCGGCGCTGCCCGCCGGCGTCAGCGGTTCAGACATCCAGTAATAGCGAGGACGAAACATGCGAACCAAGCATATTGCTGTGAAGCTCAAGGGCTGGATGCAGGCCGTCGCGGCCTTGGCGTTGGTGTCGGCGCTCGCCGCATGCGGCGGCGGTGGCGATTCCAATAACAATTCGTCGAACGCGCTGAACGGCGGCTCGCTGCCGCCGAGCCCAACCCAGCAGCCAATCGCCGCGAACGCGGCGAACACCGTGCCCATCACGGTCGGCCGGGGCGTGACCGGCATCGTCAATATTCCGACGGTCAGCGTGACGGTTTGCGCGCCCGGCTCGACCTCGAATTGTCAGACTATTAACAATATCCAGGTCGATACGGGTTCGTACGGACTGCGCGTGGTCAGTTCGGCTTTCAACGGCTCGCTGCTCAGTGCGTTGCCGGTCAGCACCGTCGGCGGCGCGCAGCTTGCCGAGTGCGCGACGTTCGCGGATGGCTTCACGTGGGGCACGGTGCGCACCGCGACCATCGCGATCGGCGGCGAGAGAACGACGGCGGCGATTCCGATGCAGATCATCGGCGACAAGGACTCGAGCACGGTGCCCACGAGCAGTTGCGGCAACGGCTCAGACGAAAACACCGCCAGCGATCTCGGCGCGAACGGCATTCTCGGCATTGGGACGTCGCCGACCGATTGCGGTGTGACCTGCGTGGATGCCGGGACGGCGGCCAACTTCAGCAATTACTTCGCCTGTCCGAACGGCGCGTCTTGCGCCCGCACGGCGGTGCCGCTCGCGCAGCAGGTGGCCAATCCGGTCCCGTTCTTCCCGGTCGACAAGAACGGCGTGATCGTGCAGATGCCGCCGGTGTCGAATACCGGCGCGCCGTCGGCAACCGGCACACTGGTGTTCGGTGTCGGCACGCAGTCGAACAATGCGCTCACCGGGGTCCAGGTCTTTACCACCGACGCTTTCGGCGACCTGGACAACAGCGTGTTCAACGGCACGACGGTGCAAGCCTTCCTCGATTCGGGCTCGAACGCCTACTTCTTCGGCGATAGCTCCCTCGCGCAGTGCGGCAGCAACTTCGCGGGCTTTTACTGCCCGTCGTCGGCGCAAACGCGGACGCTGACGCTGGTCGGGCTGAACAACACGCAGGCGAGCGCCAGCATCGGCATCCTGAGTGCGTCGACGCTGTTCGGCAACGGCAGCAACTACGCGTTCAACGACCTGGCAGGGCAGATCGGCGGCAACAGCAGCTTCGATCTGGGCTTGCCGTTCTTCTACGGCCGCCACGTGTACTACGGCATCGATCAAACCGCGAACGGCGGTCAGGCGCCTTTCGTGGCGTTCTGATCGAAGCGCCGCACTGAAGGCTGAGGCGGGACCGACGCTCGCGCGAGACCCGCGCGAGCGTCCGGTTCGGCCGCGAGCGGTGGCTTTGCGCGGATCGATCACTAATCGGCCGCGAAAACCTGCCCGCGCCGGCGCGCTTACACTGAGCGCGCCGCGCCGTCCCGGCACGCTCGCGTCGACCACACAGTCGCGGCGCAGCCAGCAAGCCCGACCGGCCGGCTTCCCGGCTGTTCCATCCCTCGAAATACCCCCCTTTCTCCGCCCTTATCCGCCGATCGGTGCTTGCGTCGAGCGGGAATAATCGCTCTCACTGGAAAGAGGCGCCGTGCCTCAGCCGACTGGAGAGCTTTTGTGGCAGAGGATAGCGACCTCGAAAAAACTGAATCAGCCACTCCCCGGCGCCTGCAGAAGGCGCGCGAGGAAGGGCAGATCGTGCGTTCGCGGGAGCTGTCCACGTTTGCCCTGCTGGCGGCGGGCTTCTTCGGCGTGTGGGGGATGTCCGGCAGCATCGGCGAACATTTGCAGAGCATGCTGCGCGCGGCCTTCACGTTCGATCACGCCAGCGCGTTCGAAACCCGCCGCATGATGATCGGCGCGGGCGTGGCGAGCCGCGAAGGGCTCTACGCGCTGTTGCCGATTCTCGGTTTCACCGGCGCGGCCGCCTTGTTCGCGCCGATGGCGCTGGGCGGCTGGCAGTTGTCGGCGAAAGGCCTCGAACCGAAGTTCAACCGCCTCAATCCGATCGCCGGCCTCGGCAAGATATTTTCGATCAACGGACCGATCCAACTCGGCATGTCGCTCGCGAAGACGCTGGTGGTGGGCGTGATCGGCGGCACCGCGGTCTGGAATCGCCGCGAGGAGATTCTCGCGCTGGCCACCCAGCCGCTGCATCTCGCGCTTGCCAACACCGTGCATCTGATCGCTGTGTGCTGCGGCATGACGGTGGCGGGCATGTTCGTCGTCGCCGCGATGGATGTGCCGTATCAACTGTGGCAATTCCACAAGAAGCTGCGCATGACGAAGGAAGAAGTGAAGCGCGAACACCGCGAAAGCGAAGGCGATCCGCACGTCAAAGGCCGGATTCGCCAGCAGCAGCGCGCGATTGCCCGTCGCCGCATGATGACCAACGTGCCGAAGGCCGACGTGGTGGTGACCAACCCGACGCACTTCGCCGTGGCGCTGCAATACACCGACGGCGAGATGCGCGCGCCGAAGGTGGTCGCCAAAGGCGTGAACCTCGTGGCGGCGCGAATTCGCGAAATCGCCGCCGAAAACAACGTGCCGTTGCTGGAAGCGCCGCCGCTCGCGCGGGCGCTGTATCACAACGTCGAACTGAACCGCGAGATTCCGGGCCCGCTGTATGGCGCGGTCGCCGAAGTGCTCGCGTGGGTGTACCAGTTGCGGCGCTTCAAGACCGAAGGCGGCGACGTGCCGCTCGCACCGACCGAACTCGACGTGCCCGCGGAACTCGACAAGGGCGGCGTATCGGACGACGAAGCCGAGCAGGAAGCCGCCGACACGCTCAACCCCGCTGTCAACCCAGATAACGACGACGCTTCAGGAGCCTCCGCATGAACGCTCGCGCCGGTTTCCTCGCTCGACGGCCGGATGCCTTGAGCAGCACCAATTTACGCGCCCTCGCCGGGCCGGTGCTGATCTGCATGATCCTCGGCATGATGATTTTGCCGTTGCCGCCGTTCCTGCTGGATCTGCTGTTCACCTTCAACATCGCGCTGTCCGTGATGGTGCTGCTCGTCAGCATGTACACGATGAAGCCGCTCGACTTCGCCGCGTTCCCGAGCGTGCTGCTGTTCTCGACCTTGCTGCGCCTCTCGCTGAACGTGGCGTCCACGCGGGTCGTGCTGCTCGAAGGCCACACCGGTCCCGACGCGGCCGGCCAGGTGATCGAGTCGTTCGGCCACTTCCTCGTGGGCGGCAACTTCGCGGTCGGTATCGTCGTCTTTATCATTTTGATGGTGATCAACTTCATGGTGATCACCAAGGGCGCGGGGCGGATCGCGGAAGTGTCCGCGCGCTTCACGCTCGATGCGATGCCCGGCAAGCAGATGGCGATCGACGCCGACCTGAACGCCGGCCTCATCAACGAAGAACAGGCCAGGAAGCGCCGCGCCGAAGTCTCGCAGGAAGCCGAGTTCTACGGCTCGATGGACGGCGCGAGCAAGTTCGTGCGCGGCGATGCGATCGCCGGTTTACTGATCATGGTGATCAACATCGTCGGCGGCTTGATCGTCGGGATGGTCCAGCACGGCATGGACTTCGCGTCCGCGGGCAAGAACTACACGCTGCTGACGATCGGTGACGGCCTCGTCGCGCAAATTCCGTCGCTGGTGATTTCGACGGCGGCCGGTGTGATCGTCTCGCGCGTCGCGACCAACGAGGACATCGGCACGCAGCTTACCGGCCAGTTGTTCACGAATCCGCGCGTGCTGGTGATCACCGGCTGCATTCTCGTGCTGATGGGCCTGATTCCGGGCATGCCGCACTTCGCGTTTCTGATTCTCGGCGGCGGTCTGATCCAGCTCGGCCGCACGATGAAAAAGCGCGCCGACGATCGCAAGAACACCACGGCACTCGTCGATGTCGCGCCGGCCGCGATGGCGCCGGTCGAAAACACCGAAGCGAGCTGGGACGACGTGACGATGATCGACACGCTCGGCCTCGAAGTCGGCTACCGGCTGATTCCGCTCGTCGACAAGAACTCGGACGGCGAACTGCTCAAGCGGATCAAGAGCATCCGCAAGAAGTTCGCGCAGGAAATCGGCTTTCTGCCGCCGGTCATTCATATCCGCGACAACCTGGAGTTGCGGCCGAACGGCTATCGCATCGCGCTCAAGGGCGTCGAAGTGGGTGTCGGTGAAGCGTATCCGGGCCAGTGGCTGGCGATCAATCCAGGCCAGGTCTCCGCCGCGCTGCCGGGCACGCCGACGCAGGATCCCGCCTTCGGCTTGCCGGCCATCTGGATCGATACGAACCTGCGCGAACAGGCGCAGGTGTACGGCTACACGGTCGTCGATTCGAGCACCGTGGTGGCGACGCACCTGAATCACCTCGTGGTCACGCACGCGTCGGAACTGCTCGGCCGCCGGGAAGTGCAGGCGCTGCTCGAGCGGATGCAGAAGGACACGCCGTCGCTGGTCGACGATCTGGTGCCGAAGTCGCTGCCGCTCACCACGCTGCAAAAGGTGCTGCAAAACCTGCTGGAAGAAGGCGTGCCGATTCGCGACATGCGCACGATCCTCGAAGCGCTGTCCGAACACACGCCGAAGATCACCGACGCGCACGACCTCACCGCCGCCGTGCGCCTCGCGCTGGGTCGCGCGATCACGCAGCAGTGGTTCCCGGGCATCGGCGACATGCAGGTGATGGGCCTCGATTCGAATCTCGAGCGGGTGCTCTCGCAGGCGCTCTCGACCGGCTCCAATCCGGGTCTCGAGCCGGGCCTCGCGCACACGCTGCTGAACGAAACCCAGAAGGCGATGACGCGTCAACAGAACCTCGGGCTCGCACCCGTGCTGCTCGTGCAGCATGCGTTGCGGCCGATGCTCGCGCGTTTCCTGCGCCGCAGCCTGCCGCAGCTGAAGGTGCTGTCGTATGCGGAAGTGCCCGACACGCGCAATATCAAGGTGGTGAATCTGATCGGCGCGCACGGCTGACTCGGCCAGCTCACCGCGGCCTGCTTCCGGCCGATGTCTCTTGCCGGCGCTCATCGAGCGCCGGTTTTCATTTCGGCGCCTGACTTTTCATGCCGCGAGCGGACGGCGGAGTCCATGCCGCGTTCGAGAAAGCGCCGCGGCGCGCGCGGGAAAGGCATGTTTAAAACCGCCGTGCGCATGACTTGCGGCGCGTTTCCATCGCCCGAATTGCCCACGTTTAACGGTCTTTATCCATCGATCGTGACTCGACGGGTTTCGCAATAATGATCTCAATGGGAAGCGGTATGTTGCCGGTCCGTTAGTCCGTTTACCTCATCGGGGGTCCAGCTTGAACATTCGTAAATTTGTCGGTGCTACCAGTCGTGATGCGCTGCGTCTCGTGCGCGAAGCGTTGGGCGCGGATGCCGTCGTACTGTCCAATCGCACGATGGACGACGGCAGCGTCGAGATCGTCGCACTGGCCGACAGCGACCTCGCCGCCATCACGCCGAAGGTTCCGCGCGCAGGCGCCGGCGCAACGCAGGCTGGATCGATGAATGTCATGGCTGGACAACCGGCGCTCGCCGCACCGCGTGCCATGCCGGCAACATCGGCGATGCAGGCGAATCCGTATGCGAGCGGCATGCCCGATGTGTTCTCGTCGGTGTTCGGCGCAAGCCCGGAAGCGGGCGCGGAGAATGCGGGCAACAGTTCGGTCCACGCCAATTCCATGCACGCCGATGAAGACGCGAACGACGCACCGGCCGCCATCATGAAGCCGGCCGCGAATGCGCCGAAGGCCGCATCGGCGGGCACGCCCAAAGCGCTGCCAGCCGCGCCGGTGAAGGCAGCGGCACCGGTCAAGCCAGCAGCGGCGTTGCCGTCGCAACCGATCGCCCTCGAACAACCGAGCGCCCGCGCCGCGGCGTCGCGTCTCACCGAAGACATCCGCGCCGATCTGCTCAAAGCGGCCGGCGTATCGGCTGCGCCGAGCGCGCCGAGCACCGACGCGCAAACGCCGCGCACGATGGCCGAATCGAATCCATGGTTGATCGACCACGCGCGCCGCATCGCCGCCGAACAGCAGCCGCAAGGCGCATACAGCGCGCGCCCCGCGGCGATGACGCCGGCCGCCGCGATGGCCAAGGGCCTCGGCGCCGCCGTCGAGCCGGGCAAGACCCCCGCACCGCAAGCCGTCGACACGCCCGACTGGGCGCGCGAAGGCGCGCAAGCCGCCGCGCGCCGCGCCGCGCAAAAAAACGCACCCGCGCCGTCCTCGAGCGATGACGCCCGCACGCCCGCTTCGGTCGCCGAAGCGATCAAGGCGCGCATGGAGCAGGTCGTCAACGACACCGTGATGAGCGAACTGTCGTCGATGCGCGGAATGATGGAAGAACACTTCGCCGGCTTGCTGTGGGGCGAGCGCCAGCGCCGCAATCCGGTGCGCGCCTCGCTCACCAAGCATCTGTTCGCCGCCGGTTTCTCCGCGCAGCTCGTGCAGATGATGGTCGACAACCTGCCGGACGACGTCGAGAACATGGAAGGCGGCATGGACTGGGTCCGCTCGGTGCTCGATTCGAACCTGCCGGTGATGGAAGACGAAGACGCGCTGATGGAGCGCGGCGGTGTGTTCGCGCTAATGGGCCCGACGGGCGTCGGCAAGACGACGACCACCGCCAAGCTTGCCGCGCGCTGCGTGATGCGCTTCGGCGCCAGCAAGGTCGCGTTGCTCACCACCGACAGCTACCGGATCGGCGGCCACGAACAACTGCGCATCTTCGGCAAGATTCTCGGCGTTTCGGTGCACGCGGTGAAGGACGGTGCCGACCTGCAACTCGCGCTCTCCGAACTGCGCAACAAACACATCGTGCTGATCGACACGATCGGCATGAGCCAGCGCGACCGCCTCGTCTCCGACCAGATCGCAATGCTGTGCCACGCTGGTCAGCCGGTGCAGCGCCTGTTGCTGCTCAACGCAACGAGTCACGGCGACACGCTCAACGAAGTCGTGCAGGCCTATCAGCGCGCGCCCGATCAACAGCCGCTCGCCGGCTGCATTCTGACCAAGCTCGACGAAGCCACCAATCTAGGCGGCGTGCTCGATACGGTGATCCGCTACAAGCTGCCGGTGCACTACGTGTCGACCGGTCAGAAGGTGCCGGAGAACCTGTACGTCGCGACGAGGAAATTCCTGATCAAGAGCGCCTTCTGCATACCGCGCGACAACTCGCCATTCGTGCCACACGACGACGACATTCCGGCTTTGCTGTCCGCTTTGTCCGCGCGTTCCACGTCCGAGTTGCACGAGGTCCGCTTTGGATAAGCTCATCTCCGATCAGGCAGAAGGACTGCGGCGGATGTTGGCTCGCAGCGGCTCGCGCGTGATTGCGGTGACGAGCGGCTCGGCCGGTGTCGGCTCGACGACGACGGTGGTGAACCTCGCCGCCGCGCTGGCGCAGCAAGGTAAAGACGTGCTGGTAATCGACGAATGCCTCGGCGAGAAGTCGGTGAGCGCGATGCTCGGCGGCGTGCGCGGCGCAGGCAATTTCGCCGCCGTGATGCGTGGCGAGATGACGCTCGACGACGCCGCCGCGCGGCACGCGCTCGGCTTCTCGGTGCTGGCCGCCTCGCGTCCTAACCGGGAAGGCCATACGGCTGCGGAGTTCGGTGTGGTGTTGCGGGGCTCCGCCGATGTCGTGCTGATCGACGCGCAACTCGATCCGCAAGGCCACCTGTCGGCGCTCGCGATGCAGGCGCACGACGTGATGATCGTCACGCGCATGGCCGCGCAGGCGATCACCGACGCGTACGCATGCATGAAGCGCCTGCACTACGGGCACGCCATCGCGCAGTTCCGCGTGCTGGTGAACCACGTGCAGAGCGCGAACGACGCGCATACCGCGTTTGCAAACCTGGCCGGCGTGGCCGGGCGCTACCTGACGGTGGCGCTGGAAGACGCCGGTTGTATTGCCGCCGACGGGCGGATGGCGCGAGCCCTGGAGTTGTCGCGTTGTGTCGTCGATGCGTTTCCATCGACACCGGCTGCGCGCGACTTCCGGCACCTCGCGGCCGAATTGCAGTACTGGCCGATGCGGCCAGCGATGTCGTCGCAAACGCCGTGGATGGCGCCTGCGACAGTTACAGCGGCGCAACACGCCGACCAACCGTCTGCGCAGCACGCCTAGAGGCGGCACAAGGACAAGGGGAGCACGATGTACAACGCTCAGGGAAAGATTTCCCAAGCCGAAGTTCTGACGAAGTACGCACCGCTCGTGCGTCGCCTCGGCTTGCAGCTCGTCGCCAAGATGCCGGCGAGCGTCGATCTCGACGATCTGATCCAGGCCGGCATGATCGGACTGCTGGACGCGGCAAGCCGCTACAAGGAAGACCAGGGCGCGCAGTTCGAGACTTACGCCAGCCAGCGGATTCGCGGCGCGATGCTCGACGAGTTGCGCAGCAACGACTGGTTGCCGCGCAGCTTGCGGCGCACCTCGCGTGAAGTGGAAACGGCGGTGCACAAGGTGGAACAGAACCTGGGCCGCTCGGCGAGCGAAACGGAGATTGCCGAGCACCTGCAAATGCCGCTCGACGAGTATCAGTCGATGCTGCAGGATCTGCACGGCAGCCAGTTGATCTATTACGAAGACTTCGACCGTTCGGCGGACGACGAGCCGTTCCTCGACCGCTACTGTGTCGATCACTCGGACCCGCTGTCGGCGCTGCTCGACGACAGCCTGCGCTCGGCGCTGGTGGAGGCGATCGACCGCCTGCCGGATCGCGAGAAGTTGCTGATGTCGCTGTACTACGAACGCGGCATGAACCTGCGCGAAATCGGCGCGGTGATGGAAGTCAGCGAATCACGGGTGTGCCAGTTGCACAGCCAGGCCGTGGCGCGTTTGCGCACGCGCTTGCGCGAGATGGCCTGGGCGAACGCCGAGGCGACCTGAAGTTCGATACTCGATGGTATGAATGAGCGGTGAGCGGGGCGTCGCGCATCCGCTTTTCCTCATGCCTCGGCCATTTCATGTTCCGCGGCCAGTGCCAGGAAGGCCGAGCGCGACATGCCACGCGCCTGGGCATAAGTGTCGATCTCCTGGACCAGCGCTTCGGGCAGCGAGATATTGATACGTACCGCTTTCTTCAAGGCGGGAATATTCCGGGTGGCGACAAGTCCCCACGTGAAATCCGCATAGTCGGGATTGCGCCGATGCTCTTGCAGCGTTCGTCGCGCGGGAATCGGCAAGCCCTCGTCGAGCAGCAGGTCCAGATGTGCCTCGATAGCCTCCTTGGCGTTCGCGTAGGCTTCCTCCAGTGTGTCGCCTGCCGCATAACAGCCCGGAATGTCGGGCACGATGACGCCGAACGCGTGATCCGCGCTACCCGGTTCAATCGCGATGGGGAAAGTCAGGTTTTTCATTTCAGGCCCGCCTGTTTCAGGATGCTGTTCAACGTGCCGGGCGGAAGGTCTTTCTTCGGATGCGGGATGGTCACGAGACCGGATCTTGCCGCGTGACGAAAATGATGGTGGCAGCCCGATATGCGGACCAGCTGCCAACCCGCCGCTTGAATGAGTTTCACGACCTCGGCACTTTTCATACTGCACTCCTCGAATCATACACACCATTACACAACCTCGCTAGTGCTTAGCACTCCGTTGATGCACGTCCGGATAGCCTTGAAAAAGCCCCGGGACGACGGAGCGACTCAGTAAGGGGGAAGCCGTGATTTCAACGCGGGTGGCGATTCCGCGCCACCTGGCCGGATGGCTAACGTGTGTGGGAAGGAGAGCGGCGTGATCGATACGGAATGCCTGAAAAGCAAAAAGGGCTCGTCAAAAGACGAGCCCTTTTCAATACAGCTGTTTCGGCCAGACCCGCGCGTCAGGCCATGCGGGTCCAACGACAGTCTTTACACGGTGGGACGCGCCGGAATCCGGCCATCTGGACCATAAAAACCGACCTTCTGCGGCACAGCCACCTGCAGCGCCGTGAGTGCCCGCTGGTTGTAGTCCATGCGCACGCGAATCAATTCACCGTTGCTGGTATTGCAGCGCCGCGCGCGTTCGGCGGCTTTCTGCAGCAGCGACCATTGCTCGGCGATTCGTGCGTCGGTACTGGCCGCGAGCTCCATGCCGGGCCAGCCGGCCGGAAAGCCCAGCTCGGCGAGCAGCCCGTCACGCGTGGCTTCGAGCTTGGCGAGCTCGCCGATCAGTTCGGTTTTCTTCTCGACGATCGGCGGCAGCAATTCCAGCGGCGACAAGGCAGTCAGCGCCTTGGTCTCGAGCGTCAGAATCGAGGCAAATGCCTCGACGGCCGAATATTCTTCGATGAGGGTGGCAAGCAGGGCGTCTTTCATCTCAACAACTCGCTGAACACGACGGCTCGCGAATGCTCCGCGAGCCGGGTTTGTCGAACGCCGCCCGGCACTTCACCGTACTTCGATGCGTCGATCAGTTGCCGGCCGACGAGGTTTTGCTTTGCAACAGTTCGCGTGCGGTGTTCAGCACGCCGTCGGCGATCTTGCCGGAATCGATCTTCAGCGAGCCGTCCTTGATGGCTTGCTTGATCGACTCGACGTGCGCCGTGTCGATATCGGCCGAGCCGGACGCCGCGAGGCTGCGCAGATGCTGCGACAGACCCGACAGGCTGACGCTGGCATCGCCCGAACCGCTGGTGGTGGTCTGCGAGGCCGTGCCCGCATTCTGCGCGTTGCTGTTCGCGGTCGTCGCGTCGCTTTGTTGCGAACGGGACAGGGCGTCTTTCAACGTCGGCAGATTCGAATTGGTTGTGGAATCGACTTTCACGATTGGCTTCCTGAACGATTTGATCCTTATAACGGCTACCGCTGATCAAAACTTTAGCGCAATCGATCAAGGCGTTACCTTTCCTTACATCTCCGGCCGACCCGTTGACCGGCCTGATTTCAGCGCTGCCCGTCGCGCCGCTGGCGCAAGTCGGGACGGGCCTTAAGCGATGAACCGGCAGGACGTGCGCATCCCGGCTCACAGCTGAATCTCCACGGTCGCGCCGTCTTTCACGATGCCGGAAATGATCTGGCCGTTGGCCGTCTTGACCCTCACCTGCTGGCCCGGCGACGCATTGTTCATCGCGCTGCCTTCCGCCGAAATCGCGAAACCATCGCCGGCCGCCACGACCCGCACCGTCTGTCCGATCGATACCGCCGACGCGCTTTTCAGCATGTCGCGGCGCAGCGGCATACCGCCGGCGACGCGCGTCAGCGTGACCGAGCCGACCGCTTGCGACGGATCCGTGACAATGGCCTGGGGCAAGCCGGTCAGGTCGCCGTCGCGTGCGACGAGGTCGGCGGCGGTGAGCACTTCGCCCGGCGCCATGGCGCGCGCGGCCAGATAGTAGGTGGCGTGCAGCGAGATGCGCGCCTGCAGATAAATGGTCCACGGGCGCTCGCCCGCGCAGCGCACGCCGACGGTCATGCGGCCCCACAGGCGCGCGCCGCTCGGCATGAACGGTTCGAGCATCGTGCAGTCTGCGAGGCCGCGCGGAAACGCCGGCGCCACGGTGATGTCGACCTTGCCGGGCAAACCGGCGGACTGCTGCTGCAGGAACGCGAGCGCGGCGCTGCGGATCGCTTCCGGATCTTGCTGGCCGGGCAGCGGCGCAGCTGGCGCGAGCGTCGCGGGGCGAAGATTCTGTTGCGCGACGGCGGGAGCGACTTGCCGCACTGTGGGTGTGCGAGCGATAGCAGCCGGAGCGGGCGCGGCCGTCGCAGCCGGCGCGACAGCGGCACGGGTCGCGACCGGCTTGCCATTCGCGCCCAACTGCGGCGGCTCTCCGCGTGAAGCGAGGCTATCGAATCCTGCCGCCGCGGAGGCCCCAGCGGCTGCGTTGAGCGGCGCATTGGCGGCCACCGGCTGAACGCCCGCGGCTTGCCGTGCGCCATTCGCCTGCGGCGCAGGCGTCACCACGACCGGAACCGCCTGACGCGAACCCGGCACGACGTTGACTCTGGCGACACCGTCCACGGCATTGCCACTGCCCGGCGCGGGAATCGTCACGACACCGCTGGCGTCGGGCTTGAAGCTGGTGCGAATCATTTGCGGCGCGGCCGGCGGTTCGCCCGCGCCCGGAATGACGATCGAGCCGCTCGCATTGGCGGCGCGCGTGAATGAATCGGCGTCGCGAGCCGTGGAATTCGGCGTCAGCGACTGCGCGGTGGCGGCGGCCAAGGTCGCGGCGGAGCCCGTGCGTTTTGCAGGCGCGGCTTGCATGTGCTCGGCCAGATCCGCGAGCGCGGCCGGATTCTTTTCTCCCGGACCCGGAATCACGATCGGGCCGCCGGCTTCCTGAGCCTGGGCGTTGACCGGCAGCAGCACGATGCCGCCGGCGACCCACACCGTCAGGCTCACCACAAGGCGAATCAGGAGACGCGAGGCCGTGCGCGCGGCACGCCGCGCGACGCCAGCGCCCGCACCCACGCGATGCGCCGCCGCGCAATTCGCGCGGTGCGTCGGATCGAAGGCGGGCTGGTCCATCGTGTTTCTCCATCGAATGCATCGGTACGCCTTGCATTCTAGTGAGCGCCCCCATTGCGCAAACGTTGAATAGAAGCCCCCTTTCCCGGTTATTCGTCCGATTGCCGCTTGCGTTCGGCCCATAAGATGCACCTCATGCAAAAAGGTCTTCCCGCCTGGTGCAGTCCTCACGCGAGGCATGCACGGGAAGCCTCGGGAACGTTCTCCGGAGATTCTTATGCTGGACAAACTCGATGCCGAATTCGCCTTTGGCCGTGAAGCGCTCGATGTACGCGCCTATCGGCAGGAGCTGCTGTCGTCGAATATCGCCAACGCCGATACCCCCGGGTACAAGGCGCGCGACGTCGACTTCGCCTCGTCGCTCGCCGGCGCGCTGAAGAAGAGCGGCGGCGCTACTGGAACCGCCGCGTCGAACAACGCGACGCTGGCGATGACGCAGCCCGCGGGTGTGACGAGCGGCATGTCGATGGTGTCGACCGCGCCGGGCCACATGGCCGGCAAGTCGACGCTGACGCCGACCGGCGGCACGTCCGACGACTACGGCAACCTGCAATACCGCGTGCCGACGCAACCCGCGCTCGACGGCAACACGGTCGACATCGATACCGAGCGGGTGCAGTTCGCGGACAACACGTTGCACTTCGAATCGGGCATGACGGTGCTATCCGGCCAGATCAAAACGATGCTGTCGGCAATCCAGTCGGGCTCGTAAGAAGCCACGGCGACAGACTCAGCAGTACGCAAGAACAATCGCTACGGGATTAACACTTGAGCCGGTTCGAACCGGCAGGAGAAGTCAGGAAACATGCCATCCCTGATGAACATTTTTGGTGTTGCAGGCTCCGCGATGTCGGCGCAGTCGCAGCGGCTCAACGTGACGGCGTCGAATCTCGCCAACGCGGACAGCACGACCGGCCCGGACGGCCAGCCGTACAAGGCCAAGCAGGTCGTGTTCGCGGTCAGCCCGCTCGGCGGCGCGCGCACGGCTTCCGGCCAGCAGGTTGGCGGCGTGCAGGTCACCGGCGTGGTCGACGACCCGACGCCGATGAAGACCGCCTACGACCCCGGCAATCCGGCCGCGAATTCGGACGGCTACGTCACGTTGCCGAACGTCGATCCGGTGCAGGAGATGGTCAACATGATCTCGGCCTCGCGCTCGTACCAGGCCAACGTCGAGACCCTGAACACCGCCAAGACACTGATGCTGAAAACGCTCACGATCGGAACCTGAGGAGAGCTCCTTGACCACCAACACCACCATTGGCGGCAGCGGCACGACTGTGTCGCAAACGCTGCTCGACACGATGAACGGCACGAACAGTGCCTCGAGTTCGACGGGCAGCACGTCCGGCACCTCGGCGACCGATCTGCAGAACACCTTCCTGCAACTGCTCGTCGCGCAGTTGAAGAACCAGGACCCGACCAATCCGATGGACAGCTCGCAGATGACCTCGCAGCTGGCGCAGATCAACACGGTCTCGGGCATCAGCCAGTTGAACACCACGCTCAGCTCGCTCGCCACGCAAATGTCGGCGGGCCAGCAGTCGCAAGCCGCGTTGCTGATCGGCTCGACCGTGCTCGCCCCGGGCAGCTCGGTGGCGGTCGCGAGCGGCAAGGCCGCCGCGTTCGGCGTGCAGCTCGCCAACTCGGTGGGCGATCTACAGGTCGTCGTGAAGAACTCGGCAGGTCAGATCGTCAACACGATCGACCTCGGCAAGCAGTCGGCCGGCACGATTCCGGTGGGCTGGACGCCGACCGACACGGCCGGCAATGCGCTGCCGGACGGCACCTACACGATCAGCGCGGTCGGCACGATCAACGGTCAACAGGCCACGGCCACCACGCTCACGGGCTCCACGGTGCAAAGCGTCGTCATGCAGCCCAACGGTACGCCGGGCCTCGTGCTGTCGAACGGCTCGACGGTCGGCTTGACCAGCGTCGCCGCCATCCTCTGATTCAGATTCTGTCAGTTACGACTTTCCAGATACGGAGACCGTCATGGGTTACCAACAAGGTTTGAGTGGTTTGTCAGCATCGTCGAGCGACCTCGACGTGATCGGCAACAACATTGCCAACGCGAATACGGTTGGCTTCAAGAGCGGCGCTGCGCAATTCGCCGACATGTACGCCAATTCCGTGGCGACCGCAGTGGGCAACCAGGTCGGCATCGGCACCAAACTCGCCGAAGTGCAGCAGCAGTTCTCGCAAGGCACGATCACCAGCACCAACCAGGCGCTCGACGTCGCGATCAACGGCAACGGCTTCTTCCAGTTGTCGAATAACGGCTCGCTGGTGTACTCGCGCAACGGCGTGTTCCAGCTCGACAAGAACGGCTTCATCACCAACGCGCAAGGCCTGCAGCTGATGGGCTATGCCGCGAACAGCTCGGGCATCATCAACACCGCGCAGACCGTGCCGCTCACCGTGCCGACCGCGAACATCGCGCCGCAAGCGACTACCAAGATCACCGCCGGCCTGAACCTGAACGCGCAGGATCCTTTGATGCTCGGCACCCCGGCCGTCACGCCGACGCTCGTCACGGGCAGCACGCTGACGACGCCGGGCGCGACCATCACGAACACCGCTTCGGGCACGAACAACGACAGCTACACCGTCAACTTCACGAGCCCGACGACCTACACGGTCACCGACACCACGCTCGGCACGACGTCCGCCGCCGCGACCTACACGGCGGGCACGGCGATCTCGCTCGGCAACGGCCAGACCATCACGTTCAACGGCGTGCCGGCGACCGGCGACAGCGTTGCGATCGCGCCGACCCCGGTGGCGTTCAACCAGAACAGCTCGTCGACGTACAACTACTCGACCAGCACGACGGTCTACGACACGCTCGGCGGCTCGCAGACGGTCAACATGTACTTCGCCAAGACGTCGGCCGGTACGTGGAACGTGTACGCCGGCACCTCGACGGGCACGGCGCAACTGGTCGGCCACGCGAACTTCAACTCGTCGGGCACGCTGCTCGGCACGACGGACGCGTCGGGTGTCGCCACCACCACGCCGTTTGCCTACAACTTCTCGATCCCGACTACCGACGGTTCGTCGACGCCGCAGAAGCTGACGCTGAACATCGCCGGCACGACGCAGTTCGGCGGCAAGGACGGCGTGAACTCGCTGCAGCCCGACGGCTTCGCCGCGGGCACGCTGACGAGCTTCACGATCGGCGCCGACGGCACGCTGACCGGCAACTATTCGAACCAGCAAACCGCGGCTCTCGGCCAGATCGTGCTGGCGAACTTCTCGAACCAGAACGGTCTCGTGAACCTCGGCAACAACGAGTTCCAGCAAACCTCGGCTTCGGGCGTCGCGCAGATTTCGGCGCCGGGCTCGACCAACCACGGCGTGCTGCAAGGCGGCGCGGTGGAAAACTCCAACGTCGATCTGACGAGTGAACTGGTGAACCTGATCACCGCGCAACGCAACTATCAAGCGAACGCGCAGACGATCAAGACCCAGCAGACCGTCGACCAGACCCTGATCAACCTGTAAGCGACCGGGACTAACCCATCATGGATCGGCTGATCTACACCGCGATGTCGGGCAGTACGCAGGCGCTCGAACAGCAGGCAATCGTCGCGAACAACCTGGCCAACGCATCGACCACCGGTTTTCGCGCGCAACTGGCGACTTTCCGCGCCGTGCCGATGTCGTTCGGCGACGGCAGTTCGATCAACGACAACACCACGCGCACCTTCGTGCTGTCGTCGACGCCGGGCGCGGACTACACGCCCGGGCCGATCCAGCAGACGGGCAACCCACTCGACGTGGCGATTCAGGGACCGGGCTGGCTGGCGGTGCAAACCGCCGACGGCGGCGAGGCCTACACGCGCGCCGGCAATCTGCATGTCGACGAAAACGGCCAAATTGTGAACGCCACCAATCAGGTGGTGCTCGGCAACGGCGGCCCGGTGTCGGTGCCGCCGGGCGCGGAAATCACCATCGGCAAGGACGGCACGGTGTCCGCGCTGACGCCGGGCGATCCGCCGACGGCGGTGGTGACGGTCGATCAGTTGAAGCTGGTGAATCCGGATCCGCAAACCATGACGCGCGGCGACGACGGCCTCTTTCGCACCGCCGACGGCAATGCCGCCGACGCCGATCCGACTGTCACGCTCGCGCCGGCCTCGCTCGAAGGCAGCAATGTGAATCCGGTCAGCGCGATGGTCTCGATGATCACCAACGCGCGCCAGTTCCAGATGCAGACGAAGCTGCTGGAAAGCGCCGACAAGAACGACCAGTCCGCCAACCAGCTGCTCAGCTTTAGCTAACGGGCGCGTAGGCGCAGCAAACAAGTTGCATGAGATCGGAGCAGGCGCTAAAGCGCCAACACCGATCGACACCGGAGAAGAACCATGAATCGCTCACTCTACATCGCCGCGACCGGCATGAATGCGCAACAGGCGCAGATGGACGTGATCTCGAACAACCTCGCGAACGTCAGCACCAACGGCTTCAAGGGCTCGCGCGCGGTGTTCGAGGATCTGCTGTATCAGACCGTCCGCCAGCCGGGCGCGAACTCGACGCAGAACACCGAACTGCCGTCCGGCATCCAGCTCGGCACGGGCGTGCAGCAAGTTGCTACCGAACGTCTGTACACGCAGGGCAATCTGCAACAGACCGGCAACTCGAAAGACGTCGCCATCAACGGTCAGGGCTTTTTCCAGGTGCAGATGCCCGACGGCACGACCGCCTATACCCGCGACGGTTCGTTCCAGACCAACGCGCAAGGCCAGCTCGTGACATCGAGCGGCTACCAGGTGATCCCGGCGATCACGATCCCGAACAACGCGACCTCGCTCACCATCGGCAGCGACGGCGTGGTGTCGATCACCGTGGCCGGCTCGACCAACAGCCAGCAGCTCGGCTCGATGCAGATCGCGACTTTCATCAACCCGGCCGGTCTGGATGCGAAGGGTGAAAACCTGTTCGCGGAAACCGCTTCGTCGGGCGCACCGAACGTCGCGCAGCCGGGCCTGAACGGCGCCGGCACGCTGAATCAGGGTTATGTGGAAGCATCGAACGTGAACGTGGTGCAGGAACTGGTGAACATGATCCAGACGCAACGCGCTTACGAAATCAACAGCAAGGCCGTGACGACCTCCGACCAGATGCTGCAGACCCTGAGCCAGATGCAGGTTTAAGGCTCGAGGGACTGGGAATTAACAGGCGGTAATGATGATGTCGCACTTCACTCGCAATCCGGTTCATTCGCGCACCGCTCAGGCGCTCGTGCAGCTCACGCTGCTCGCGACCCTGGGTGGCTGCGGCCTCGTGCCGAAGCAGCCGATCACGCAGCAACCGATGACTGCGCTGCCGCCGATGCCGCCGTCGGCGCAGTCGCCGGGCTCGATCTACAACCCGGGTTACGCGGGCCGTCCGCTGTTCGAAGACCAGCGGCCGCGCAATGTCGGCGACATCCTGACGATCGTGATCCAGGAAAACGTCAACGCGACCAAGTCCTCGGGCGCGGGCGTCAACCGCAGCGGCAACACCAACTTCGACGTGCCGACCTCCGGCTTTCTCAGCGGCCTGTTCGGCAAGGTCAACCTGAGTGCGAACGGCGCCAACAAGTTCGCCGCGACGGGCGGCGCGAATGCGTCGAACACGTTCAGCGGAGTGATCACCGTCACGGTGACCGGCGTGCTGCCGAACGGCAACCTGATGGTCAGCGGCGAAAAGCAGATGCTGATCAACCAGGGCAATGAATTCGTGCGCTTTTCGGGCGTGGTGAATCCCAACACGATCTCCAACCTGAACGCCGTGTACTCGACCCAGGTGGCCGACGCGAAGATCGAATATTCCGCGAAGGGCTATATCGACGAATCCGAGAACATGGGCTTCCTGCAGCGCTTCTTCCTCAACGTGTCGCCGTGGTGATCATGCGTACCGTCCTCTTCCGTATGCGCATCCGCATCCGCCTCGCACGATTCGCCGGTTTCGGCCGTGCCTTGGCCTTCGTCGCGCTCGCCTGCGCGGCGCTGCCGGCCGCCACGCCTGCTCATGCCGAACGGCTGAAGGACCTCGTGCAGATCCAGGGCGTGCGCGACAATCCGCTGATCGGCTATGGCCTCGTCGTCGGCCTCGACGGTACGGGCGACCAGACCACGCAAACGCCGTTCACCACGCAGACGCTCGCCAACATGCTGGCGAACCTCGGCATCTCGATCAACAACCAGGCGGCGGGTTCGAGCAACTCGCAGTCGTCGCTGTCGAACATCCAGCTGAAGAACGTCGCCGCGGTGATGGTGACGGCGGTGCTGCCGCCGTTCGCGCGTCCCGGCGAAGCGATCGACGTGACCGTGTCGTCGCTCGGCAATGCGAAGAGCCTGCGCGGCGGCACGCTGCTGCTTACGCCGCTGAAGGGCGCCGACGGCCAGGTGTATGCGCTCGGCCAGGGCAATCTCGCGGTCGGCGGCGCCGGCGCAAGCGCCAACGGGAGCAAGGTGCAGGTGAACACGCTGGCCGCGGGCCGCATCGCCGGCGGCGCGATTGTCGAACGCGCGGTGCCGACTTCGGTGTCGCAAGCGGGCACGATGCAGCTCGACCTGAACGAAATGGACTACGACACCACGCAGCGCGTGGTGGCCGCGGTGAACAATGCGTTCGGCGGCGGCACGGCAACCGCGCTCGACGGCCGCACGATTCAACTGCGTGCGCCGAGCGATCCGGAGCAGCAGGTCGCCTTCATGGCGCAGTTGCAGAACCTCGACGTCAAGCCGGCGCAAGCCGCCGCGAAGGTGATCCTGAACGCGCGCACCGGCTCGATCGTGATGAATCAGATGGTCACGCTGCAGAACTGCGCGGTGGCGCACGGCAACCTCTCGGTCGTGATCAATACGCAGCCGGTGGTGAGCCAGCCGGGCGCGTTCTCGAACGGCCAGACGGTGGTGGCCAAGCAGTCGCAGATTCAGATGAAGCAGGACAACGGCGCACTGAAGCTGGTGACAGCCGGCGCCAATCTCGCCGAAGTGGTGAAGGCGCTCAACGCATTGGGTGCGACGCCCGCGGATCTGATGTCGATCCTGCAGGCGATGAAAGCGGCGGGCGCTCTGCGCGCCGACCTGGAAATCATCTAAGGAAGACACAGGATGAATTCGGATACGACCAATTCCGCCGCTTCGGCGAACGACCTGACCCAGCGCTTCGCGCTCGACGTGCAGGGTTTCGCGAAGCTGAGCGCGCAAGCCAAGGCGTCGCCGCAAGCCGGCATGAAGATGGCCGCGCAGCAGTTCGACGCGGTGTTCACGCAGATGATGTTGAAGAGCATGCGCGACGCGACCCCGCAAGACGGTCCGTTCGATTCGCACGACAGCGCCACCTTCACGTCGATGATGGATCAGCAGTTGTCGCAACAGATGTCGCAAAAGGGCATTGGCGTGGCTGACGCAATGCTCAAGCAACTGATGCGCAATCAAGGCATGCAGGTGGGCGGCGGTGCGGGTGGTTTGACCGGCATGGCTAACTCATTGGGCGGCGGCAGCGGCGGCGGCGACGAAGGCCAGACCGCGGCGCTGAACGCGCTCGCCAAGGCGTACGGCAATGCGCAGGCCAACGGCCAACTGGCGATGGGCAAGGGCTACTCGGCCAACAGCGCGCTCACTCCGCCGCTGAAAGGCGACGGCAGCTCGCCGAAGGTCGACGCTTTCGTCGACAAGCTCGCGCAACCTGCGCAAGCCGCCAGCGCTGCGACCGGCATTCCGGCGCGCTTCATCATCGGCCAGGCCGCGCTCGAATCGGGCTGGGGCAAGAGCGAGATCAAGAAGGCGGACGGCTCGACCAGCCACAACGTGTTTGGCATCAAGGCGAGCAAGGACTGGACCGGCAAGACCGTGTCGACGGTCACAACCGAATATGTGAACGGCAAGCCGCAGCGCGTTGTCGAAAAATTCCGCGCGTACGACTCGTATCAGGAAGCCATGACCGATTACGCGAGCCTGCTCAAGGGCAATCCGCGTTACGCGCAGGTGATCAATTCGGCGCATGACGTGAACGGCTTCGCGAATGGCATGCAGCGCGCCGGTTACGCGACCGATCCGCACTACGCGAAAAAACTGATGTCCATCATGCAGAAGATGGGCTGATCCGCAGTGACCGCAGTTCGAATCAACCGATCACTTAACCGAATCAAAACCATGCACGCGACGGGGCCAGGTGCATGGCAAGACGGACGAGGCCGGCCGCCCACGGGCGGCCGGTCCACCCGCGAGAGGCATGGCGCGTTTTAACGTTTGCGGCAAATAATTCATTACAGGCCCCTAAATTTTGGCCGGATGCTGCCGCTAATCAGTTAGACCCAATACCGGAAAGCGTTGTAATGTCCGGTTGGGATGCGCGTGCTGCGGCTTCGATGAAGACCGCGCGAAAGCCCCGGCAGGAGCCCTGGCACGCGCCCGCAAGAACATGCATACCGGCAAGCCCATGGATACTACCCAGTCGAACGGCCAGACCGACACACACGGCCAGCTGCACGCTCCGACCGACGAAGGCGGCAACGATTTCGGCCGTCGCAATCCGCTGGAGATCGGCGTCCAGTTACGCAATCTCGTCAATCGCGGCGATTTCCTCACCGTTCAATACGCAGGCGGACAGCTCGTCACGCGTCTACTCGACGTCGACGTGCGCGGCCGCAGCTTCACGTTCGATTGGGGCGCGTTGTCCGATCAGAACAAAGGCTTGCTGAGCGCGCCGCGCTGCCAGTTCCACGCGCAGCCGGACGGCGTGCGTGTCGAATTCGCCACCGGCACGCCGCGCGAGACCCGTTTCGAAGGACTGCCCGCATTCGAGGCCGATTTCCCCGAGGTGCTGTTTTACGTGCAGCGCCGCGAGTACTTCCGCGTCGATGCGCCGATTCTCGATCCGTACGTATGCTCCGGCCGTTTGCCCGAAGGGGATTCGTTCCGCTTTGAAGTGCACGACCTGTCGCTCGGCGGCGTCGGCATGCGCACCTCGGACGAACGCGTGGCCGAATTGCCGATGGGCACGCGCCTGCTCGATTGCGAGCTGTCGCTCGGCGCGCTTGGCCGGCTCTCGCTCGATCTGCAACTCGTGTCGCATCGCTCCACCGCGTTGCCGAACGGCACGCAGCGGTTCCAACTCGGCTTCCGCTTTCTGACGCTGCCGGGCAGCGCGGAAAACACGCTGCAACGTCTGATCACGCAGCTCGAGATGAAGCGCCGTTCGCTGGTGCGCTGATTGAAATGTTGGATCCGCGGTGCGTGAGAGGGGTGGCTTGCGCACCGTGTTCGCTTGCCGGCTCATCGTCACATCCTTGTCACCTGTTTTCCGTACCGGCGCGCGTCTCTGCGCGATGGGTGACAAGCCCGGCAGGCAAGCCTCGCAAACGTTGAAACAAACGTCGAACACGCATCGGAATGACCTCAATTTTTCCTTGTTGAGGCCGTTAAACAAGATGTTCAAGTAACGCGGCGGCATGTGTACGGTGTCGCCCTTCAGGATGACGCATGTCCAATCTCATCAATCTCGGCCTCAGTGGACTGAACGCAGCCCAGTGGGGACTCACGACGACCGGCCAGAACATCAGCAACGCGTCGACGCCCGGCTACACCATCGAAAGGCCGGTGTATGCGGAAAGCGGTGGCCAGTACACGGGCTCGGGCTATCTGCCGCAAGGCGTCTCGACCACGACCGTGACGCGCCAGTACAGCCAGTATCTGACCACTGAGCTGAACAATGCGCAGAGCTCGGGCAGCGCGCTGTCGACGTACAACACGCTGATCTCGCAACTGAACAACCTGATCGGCAGCCCGACCGCCGGGATTGCAAGCGCGATCACCGGCTACTTCACCGGCTTGCAGAACGTCTCGAACAACGCGTCGAGCCTGGCTACGCGTCAGACCGCGATGAGCGGCGCGCAGACGCTGGTGAACCAGATCAACGCCGCGGGTCAGCAATACGACGCGCTGCGCCAGAGCGTCAACACGCAGCTCACCAACACCGTTTCGCAGATCAACAGCTACACGCAGCAGATCGCGCAACTGAACGGTCAGATCGCCCAGGCCAGCACGCAAGGCCAGCCGCCGAACCAGCTGATGGATCAGCGCGATCTCGCCGTGTCCAACCTGTCGCAACTGATCGGCGTGAACGTCGTGAACAGCAACGGCAGCTACAGCGTCTTCATGAGCAACGGCCAGCCGCTGGTGTCCTCCAACAACAGCTACAACCTGGGTACGGCGCCTTCGACCGGCGACACCAGCGAATTGTCCGTTCAGTATCTCGGCCAAGCGGGTGCGAACCCGGCAGCCGCGCCGCAGAACCTGCCCGACAGCAAGATCGACGGCGGCACGCTCGGCGGCCTGCTCGCGTTCCGCAGCCAGACGCTCGATCCGGGCGAGGCGCAACTCGGCGCGATCGCCGTGAGCTTCTCCGCGCAGGTCAACGCGCAAAACGGGCTGGGCATTACGCTCGCCGGCGCCAAGGGTGGCGCGCTGTTCTCAGTGGGCGGCCCGACGGTCTATGCGAATACGCAGAACACCGGCAATGCGTCGCTGAACGTGTCGTTCGCGAATCCCACGCAACCGACCACCGGCGACTACACGCTCGCCTACAACGGCACCACCTATACGTTGACCGACAATTCGACGGGCAGCGTGGTGGGTTCGGCGACCAACCTGAGCCAGCCGATCAACGGCCTGAATTTCTCGACCACCGGGACGATGAATCCTGGCGACTCGTTCACGGTCGAGCCGACCCGCGGCGCGCTGAACAGCTTCGCGACCGCCACGACCGACGCATCGGCGATCGCCGCGGCCGCGCCCGTGCTGGGCGCGGCCGCGTCGAGCAACACCGGCACCGGCACGATCACGCAGGGCACGGTGACGGCCGGCTACACCATGCCGAACTCGACCACCACGCTGTCGTACGACGGCACGGGCCTGTCCGGTTTCCCGGTCGGTTCGACGGTGACGGTGGCCGGTTCCCCCGCTACCACGTATTCGATCACCAGTGCGACGACCGTGGTGCCGTATTCGTCGGCCACCGGCGCTTCGCTGACGATCAACAACACGACCGCCGGCCAGATGAACAACGTCTCGGTGACGATCAGCGGCGCACCGGCGGCCGGCGACAAGTTCACCATCGGCCCGAACACCGGCGCGAACAACGACGGCCGCAACGCACTGGCGCTGTCGAATCTGTCCACTGCGAAATCGCTGTCGGGCGGCACGGTCACGCTGACGGGCGCGTATGCGAACTACGTCAACAATATCGGCAACCAGACCAATCAGATTCAGACGTCGAGCACCGCGCAAAGCTCGCTGGTGACGCAGATCACCACCGCGCAGCAGTCGGTTTCCGGCGTGAACATCAACGAAGAAGCAGCCAACCTGCTTCAGTATCAGCAGCTGTATCAGGCAAACAGCAAGGTCATCCAGACCGCGCAAACCCTGTTCCAGACGATACTCGGCATCTTCCAGTGAGGCGTTGACAATGCGCATCTCCAGCACGCAGTACTTCAACATGAACGTCGCGACGATGAGCGATCAGCAAGCTCAGTTGTCGCAGTTGTATGCCGAGATTTCGAGCGGCGTGAGCCTCTCCACGCCATCGGACAATCCGCTCGGCGCGGCGCAGGCCGTGCAGTTGAGCTCGACGGCGACGACCCTGTCGCAATACACGACCAATCAAGGCACCGCGCTGGCTTCGCTGCAGCAGGAAGACACCACGCTCGGCAGCGTCAACACGGTGCTGCAAACCATCCATACGCTGGTGCTGCGTGCCGGCGACGGTTCGCTGAACGATGGCGACCGCGGTTCAATCGCGACGCAACTGCAAAGCTTGCGCAGCCAGCTGATGACGCTCGCCAATTCGACCGACCCGCAAGGCAACTACCTGTTCGCCGGTTATCAAAGCAGCGCGCAGCCGTACACCACGAATTCGGCCGGCGTCGTGACCTATTCCGGCGACACCGGCACGCCCGGCGTGCAGATCACCGACTCGCACGTGGTGCAGACCGGCGACAACGGCATTGCGATCTTCGGCAGCGTTGCGCCGATCGGCACCAGTTCCGTGCCGGCCGCGAAAACCGGCAACACCGGCACGGGCGTGATCAGTACGGTGAGCCTGAACAACCCGACCGATCCGACCAACGCGGACAAGTATTCGATCGACTTCTCGTCGGCGACCACCTATACCGTGAGCCAGACCGATCCGGCGACCGGCGCGGTGACCACGAGCGCGCCGCAAGCGTTCACGGCCGGTTCGGCGATCACGCTCGGCGGCCAGTCGGTATCGATCACCGGCGCGCCGAACGCGGGCGACAGCTTCACGGTGACGCCGGCCACGCAAGGCAGCATGGACGTGTTCGCCAATCTGAGCCAGTTGATCACCACGTTGCAAACGCCGGTGTCGGGCGGCGCTTCGACGGCCAGCTTCCAGAGCGCGCTGACCACCAGCATGACCCAGCTCGAGAACACGATGAACAACGTCGTGACGGCGCAAGCAGCAGTGGGTGGCCGCGAGCAGGAAGTGCAGGCATTGCAGACGGTCACGCAGACCAACACGCTGCAGACGTCGAGCAATCTCGCGGATCTGACGCAGACCGACATGGTCAAGACGATCGGCAAGTACACGATGACGCAGGCCGCACTGCAAGCGGCGCAGCAGGCGTTCGCGAAGATTCAGAATATCTCGCTGTTCCAGTACTTGAACTGATAGCACGAGCAGTCTGAAACGGGGAAGGGCGGAAGCCGGTGTGAGCCGGTTCCGCCCTTCTTTTTTTCATTGCACTGCCCGGCGAGCGAAGCGTGCTATTTGAACCCCGCCGCCACGCGCCCCATCTGATCGAGGCCGACGTCGAAGAGCCGTATGAAGAACGGAATCATGTTCGGGGTCATCAACTGAAGCAGCAGCATGCCGATCAGCATGGTCAGCGGAAAGCCGATCTGGAACACGCCGATTTGCGGCGCGGCGCGGTTCAGTATGCCGAGCGAGAGATTGGTGATGAGGAGCGCGGCGACCACCGGCAGCGACAACAGCAGGCCCGCCGAAAACACCGTGCTGCCGAAGTTCGCCAGCGTGCGCCAGCCGGGCGCGCCGAGAATGTTCGCCGACACCGGCACCGACTGAAACGTGGCGAGCAGCGCGCTGATCATCTGCAAATGGCCGTCGATCACCAGAAACACCAGCATGGCGATCGTGTTCATGTAGCTCGACAGCACCTGGCTCGAACTGGCTGCCTGCGAGTCAAAGAAAGTCGCGAAGCCGAGCCCCATGCCGAGACCGACGAAATCGCCCGTCGCGCTGATCGCCTGAAACACGATCTGCATGGTCATGCCGAGCGCGATGCCGATCAGGAACTGGTTGACGATGATCCACACGCCTTCGGCGGAAAACACCGTGACTTGCGGCAGCGCGCCGAGCGTGGGCGCGACGATGATCGTGACGAATGCCGCGAGGCCGATCTTCACGCGGATCGGCAGCGAGCGGTTGCCGAGCACCGGCGCGGTGGCGACCAGCGCGAGAATGCGCACGAACGGCCACAGGAACGCGGTGAGCCAGGCGTTCAGTTGCGCATAGGTGACGGAGAACATCGCGGGTCGGAAGGGAAGGTGAGAGCCGGCGCCGCGCTCAGTTGACGAGCGTCGGAATGTTGGTGAGCGTCTGGCGCAGATAGTCGAGCATGGTCGTGAGCATCCACGGGCCGGCGACCACCATCGTGACGGCGATCGCGAGCAGTTTCGGAATGAACGACAGCGTGCTTTCGTTGATCTGCGTGGCGGCCTGGAACAGGCTCACCACCAGACCGACCACCAGCGCGACCAGCAGCAGCGGCGCGGCGAGCAGCAGGCCGACATACATGGCCTGGTGCGCGAGCGTCATGACGGATTCTTGATTCATGGCGATGGGATCGGAAGCGTGAAGGGCGCGGGCGCGGTTAAAAAGCGCGGTTAAACGAAGCTCTGTGCAAGCGAGCCGAGCAGCAATTGCCAGCCGTCGACCAGCACGAACAGCATCAGCTTGAACGGCAGCGAAATGGTCGCGGGTGACACCATCATCATACCCATCGACATCAGCACGCTCGCCACCACCATGTCGATGATGAGGAACGGGATGAAAATCGTGAAGCCGATCTGGAAGCCGGTTTTCAGCTCACTCGTCACGAACGAGGGCACCAGCAGCGACAGCGGCACGTCTTCCGGACCTTGCATCGGCGCGGCGTGCGAGATGCGGGCGAACAACGCGAGGTCGCTTTCGCGGGTCTGGCGCAGCATGAACGTCTTGAACGGGGCGAGGCCGCGGTTCACCGCGGTCTCCATCGGAATCGTGCCGTCGGAGAACGGTTTGTAACCGTCAGTGTAGGCCTTGTCGAGCACCGGCGACATGACGAACAACGTGAGGAACAGCGCGAGTCCGACGAGCACCTGGTTAGGCGGCGTCGTGGTCGTGCCGAGCGCCTGGCGCAGCAGCGAGAGCACGATGATGATGCGCGTGAAGCTCGTCATCATCAGCACCATCGCCGGCAGGAACGACAGCATCGTGAGCAGCAGCATCGTCTGCACGCTCAGCGAGTAGGTCGTGCCGCCGTTCGGGCCGGGGCTCGTGTTGAAGGCCGGCAAGCCGGCGGTTTGCGCGAACGACAATGTCGGCAGCACGAGCATCAGCGCCGGCAACGCGACAGGCGCAACGCGGCGCGCGGCTGAAATCACTTTCGAGGAGGTGCTGGACATGCGAGCGGATTGCGCGTGACGCGCCGAAGTAAGACTGAACTGCATTACCGAACCCCGCCGCCTTGCCCGTTGAAACGTTTGCCCACTTCGCCTTTCAAAGCGTCGCGAAAGCGTCGGCCGAAGGTGCCTGGGAGTGCCGTGCCCGTCGCCCGCGTGCTTGCCGGACCGGGCTGCGTGGCGCCGAGCGGATCGATGGCGGCCGAACCGGCCGGCATCGTATGAAGCAGACGGACATTGCCGGGCGCCGTGCCGAGCACGAGCCACGTATCGCCGATCTCGACCACCGCGACCCGTTCCTTGCCGCCGAGCGAGGCGCCGCCGACCGTCTTCACGAGACCGCCGCGGTTTGCCGGCTGCAAGCCGAAGCGGCGAGCGAGCCATGCGCAACCGAACACCAGACCGATCACGACCAGCAGGCCGACGATGGTTTGCAATACCGCGCCGACGCCGAGCGCCGGAACAGCCGTGCCCGCGCCGACGCCCGAGGCGATTTTCGCGGCGTTGTTGACCGCGTTCATGTCCGCCGCGTGAGCGGCCGACGGTGCGAGCAGCGCGAAGATCGACGCCGGGGCGCATAGCGCCGCCACGACGTTCGCGGCCTGTGCAGCGCGATTCAGAACAGTGCGCAACACGGCGCGACCGGCAACGCGTTTCATCGATTCAACTTCCGGATACGTTCGGACGGCGTGATGATGTCAGTCAGACGGATACCGAACTTGTCGTTCACCACCACCACTTCGCCCTGCGCGATCAGACAGCCGTTGACCAGCACGTCCATCGGTTCGCCGGCCATGCCGTCCAGTTCCACCACCGAACCCTGCGCGAGTTGCAGCAGATTGCGGATCGCGATCTTGGTGCGGCCGAGCTCGACGGTCATCTGAACAGGAATGTCCAGGATCATGTCGATGTCGTTGCGCGTCGAGGTCGGCTCGACTTTCGACAGCGGCTGGAACACGCCCGCCGTCGTTGCGCTGACTTCCGTATTGTCGTTCTGCTCGGCCAGCGCGCTGGCCCAGTCCGCCATGGCCGCGTCGTCTTCGGCTGCGGCTGCGTCGGCGGCAAATTGCGGCTCGCCAGCGGCCAGTTCGGCCTCAGTTTTTGCGTTCAGGTCACTCATATCCACCTTCCTTCATCGTTTCGGCTGCGCTGATCATCTTCTGGACCCGCAACGCATACTGACCATTGAAAATTCCGTAGCCGCATTCCATCACCGGCACGCCGTCGACTTTCGCCGTGATGTGTTCGGGGATGTTGATCGGCAAAACATCGCCCTTGCGCATGTTCAGGATCTGTTCGAACGTGACCGGCACCTGAGCCAGGTCGGCGGTCAGTTCCACTTCCGCTGCCTGCACCTGCTGCGACAGCACGCGGACCCAGCGGCGGTCGACTTCGAGCGCCTCGCCCTGGATCGGCGATGAGAGGATGTCGCGGATCGGTTCGATCATCGAGTACGGCATGCAGATGTGCAGCGTGCCGCCGGTCGTGCCGAACTCGATCGAGAACTGCGTGACGATGACGATTTCGTTAGGCGTCGCCACGTTGGCGAATTGCGTGTGCATTTCCGAGCGCACATATTCGAACTGCAGCGGACGCACGCTCTTCCACGAGGCCGTGTAGTTGTCGAACACCAGGTTCAGCAGCTTGTTGATGATGCGCTGCTCGGTCTGCGTGAAATCGCGGCCTTCGACGCGGGTATGGAAACGCCCGTCGCCGCCGAACAGGTTGTCGACCACGAAGAACACGAGGTTCGGATCGAACACGAACAGCGACGTGCCGCGCAGCGGCTTCACGTGGACCAGGTTCAGGTTGGTCGGGATCGGCAGGTTGCGGGTGAATTCGCTGTACTTCTGCACCTTCACCGGACCGACGGAGATTTCCGCCGAGCGCCGCATGAAGTTGAAAATGCCGACGCGCAACAGGCGCGCGAACCGGTCGTTGATGATTTCAAGGCCGGGCATCCGGCCGCGGACGATGCGTTCCTGCGTCGCGATGTTGTAAGGCCGTACGCCCGCACGGTCGCTTTGCTCGGCTTCCGAGTCGGTTTCACCGGTTACGCCCTTGAGGAGGGCATCGACCTCCTCCTGGGACATGAACTCTTCGTGGCCCATTCCTTATTCCTCGTGCGTCCCGTGGCGGTTGATGATGGCAGCGCTGATTAACGTCACGACCGGCGTCACTGCACGACGAATTCGGTGAACAGCACGTCCTGGACATGGATCGGCGCGGCGCCCTTGTCGGTCGGCTGCTCGATCAGCGTGCGCAATTCCGTGGCGAGCGCGCGCTTGCCTTCGAGCGGCGCGAGTTCGTCAGGGTGCTTGTTCGAGAGTGCGAGCAGGATGTGGCTGCGCACTTCGGGCATGTGGTCTGTCAGCTCTTGCTGGGTCTTGGCGTCGGTGAGTTTTAGCGTCAGGCCGATGCGCAGGAAATGCTGCTGGCCGTCGTCTGATTGCAGATTCACGGTCATGGATTCGAGCGGGAAGAACAGCGGCGCGGCGAGTGGCGCTGGCGCGCTGGCGGTTTCAGCCGATGCGGCGGCGGGGGCGCGCTTCGACATGAAGAACCACACGCCTGCGCCGGCTGCGCCCGCGGCAATGATCGCTATGAGGACGATCAGGATGATGCGCTTCATCGGGCCCGGAGAGGCGGGCGCGGCTTGCTGGGGTGCGGTTGTGGTTGCCATGAGGTTTGCTTTGCTTGCCTTTAGTGCTGGTGATGGTGATTGTTGTTGATTTGCCTGCGGCGCGATGGGTCGAAAAGAAGGGGGATTGAGGGTTATCTCTGGTTTTTGCTTTTTTGTTGGGCTTTTCTTTTGGTCCGCTTTGGGGTGTTGGCCTTTCCTTGAGGTCGCTGTGGTCTATTGGCGTTGCCCCTGTGCGGGGCGGCACCTACTTTCTTTGCCGCGGCAAAGAAAGTAGGCAAAGAAAGCCGCTTCACACCGCCAGCTCATAAGGAGGCCCCTCGCGCAGTCGCAGTAGTGGTCCATCTGGAATCAGTGTTCTCGCGCATTCCGCGTGAGTGACAAGGCGCTCATTCTTCCGGCGACGCTGCGCGCGCCGTGGCGGTACTTCACTTAACCGCCCGACGCAAATCGGCGCCCTTTGGTGGGCGCCGCGGATCAACTGTCTGCAAAATCAATGTTCGGCAAATGCTTTGGCGCACGGCGAATGCCGGCGCTCAAGGCATCAATCTCAAGCGAATGTGTCGACCAGGCCTACCGTGCGGCGCACGGGTACGTTGACCGCCGTGTCGATCGCGTCTGTGCCGCTATTGCCGCCAAACGATCCGCTCCCGCTCGAGCGGCCGCCGGAACGGCCGGAGTCGGCGCTTTGCTGTTGGCCGCTCTGGCGCGCAAAGCCGTCGCTGACGCTCGCGCTCCCCAAGCCGATGCCGTTGGATTCCATCGCCTCGCGCAGCTTCGGCAGCGCTGCTTCGACGGCTTCGCGCACGGACTGGTGCTGCGACACGAACAACGCATGTGCATGGTTATCGGCAACCTGCAAGACAACCTGTAGCGGCCCCAGATCCTTCGGGTTCAAGGTGAGCTCGGCGCTCTGCGAATGTGCGTTCGACAGGAACACCACCTTCTGGCTCAACGCGTCTTCCCAGTCAGTCGTGCCGACCTGCGGTGACAGCGCGTTCGCCGCTTCCGCCGCGCCGGCGTTGCCAGTGGTCTGGACGGCTGCCGTCGTGCTCGCTGCGCTCGCCGAGGCTTGCGAAGCGGCTAGCGCCGCTGTTGCTGCATCCGTCGCGCTCTTGAAAGAGGCGAGATCGTCGGCTTGCGTGCCTCCGGCTGCCGTCGCCGTCATTGCGTCAGCCGCCGCTTTTGCGGCCGCCGATGGGTCGGCCACGGTCGTCGCCGCCGTCGTCATCGCGGCTTTCGATGCGGTCGATCCCTTGCCGTCGCCGAACAGGCCAGCCGCCAGGTTCTTGCCGTCGGTGGCGCCATTCAGCCCAGTGTTCGTACCAGCCAGGCCGTTTGCCGAGGTCGCGGCGCTTGCGGCTGCGCCGCTCGCCAGTGCTTGCGCGGGAACGCCCTGGCCGTTCGCCAATGCGGCCAACGCTGCCTGCAGCGCGTCTTGCAGTGACTTCGGATCGGTGGCGGCGGATTTCTTGCCCGGCGTGCCGCCGGCCGTGGCGTCCGTGGCCGTGCCCGGTAGCGTGGTCGCGGCATCGGTCAAGGCTGCTGCGGGGTCGGCGGTTGTCGGCGTATTGGCGCTGTTCGCGTCGGCCTGAGCTTGTGCCTGGGCCTGAGCGGCAGCGGCGGCCGCCGCGGTGCCCGCGTCGGTCTGGTTCGCCGTGTTGCCGGTTTTCGCCGGCGTGGCGTTCGTCTTGTCGGTCGAAGCCTGTTGCGTATCGCCCGACGAAGCCGTTGACGAAGCCGAGCTCGTCGGCTTGCTGGTGTCCTTGCTGTTGCTCGCGTCGTCCGCGCTTTTCGGTGCGGGATCGGCCGGCGGCGGCGCGTCGTGCACGCTCGACGAAGACGACGATGAGCCTGACGACGCCGCAGCCGCAGCCTGCTGCTGGCTCGCGCTCAGCGCAGCCGCGCTGTTCTGCTGGTCGATGCTCTGCTGCAGGGTTTGCGAGAACGGTTTGGCGTTCGCCGCAGCGGCGATGGCCGCGCTGGTTGACGTGCTGCTGGCGGAGCCGAGCAGCGAGCCGATCTGTGAAAGAAGCGACATAGGGAATCCTGTCAATCGGTCAAACGGTGTTCAGTCAATCGAGGTGGCGCTCATGCGCGTCATGCGCCTTCTGCGCGCATCCTCAGAATCCGGGCGGCGTGTTCGTCGGCGTCGCGCTGATCGCGCCGCGCCGTGGTCTTGGCTTCGGCTGCCTCGCCGCGCGCCTGCAGCACTTCGTACGAACCGAGCTTCTGCTTCTGACGCTGCCAATCGGGTTTGGCGGCCTCGACGCGCGCGTTGGCCGTCACCAGCAGGTTGCGCTGCTGTTCAATGGCGGAGTCGAGTGTGTCGATGAATGCCTGGAAATTGCGCATGTTCCCTGCGGGCATGCCCGTCTGGGCCGTCGCGGTGAAGCGTGCGTGGTATTCGTCGCGGTACTGCACGAGGGCGTCGAGCTGCGACTGCACGTCGTTGCGCTCGCGCTGCGCGCGGCCCAGACGTTGCGCGGCGGCGTCCACATCGTCCTGGGCGAGGCCGATGAGGGTCTTGATCGGAAAGTGTTTCGCCATCGTCAGCCTCCTTGGGCAAACAGCGCGTCCAGCATCTCGAGACTCGGTTCAAAGTTCGCGCACTCGCGAAAACCTTGCTGCAAAAATGCTTCCATTCGCGGATACAGCGCAATCGCGCGGTCGAGCAGCGCGTCGCGCCCGCTCGAATACGCGCCGACGTTGATCAGATCGCGGTTGCGCTGATAGCGCGACAGCATCTGCTTGAACATACGCGTCTTGTCCAGATGGTTATCGTCGATCAGCGCGGTCATTGCCCGGCTAATCGACGCTTCGATGTCGATCGCGGGATAGTGGCCGGCTTCAGCCAGCGAGCGCGACAGCACGATGTGGCCGTCCAGAATCGCCCGCGCCGAGTCGGCGATCGGATCCTGCTGGTCGTCGCCCTCGGTCAGCACCGTGTAGAACGCGGTGATCGAGCCGCCGCCCGCGGGGCCGTTGCCGGTCCGCTCGACGAGCGCCGGCAGCTTGGCGAACACCGAAGGCGGATAGCCCTTGGTGGCGGGCGGCTCGCCCACGGCCAGCGCGATCTCGCGCTGCGCCATCGCGTAACGGGTCAGCGAGTCCATCAGCAGCAGCACGTGCTTGCCCTGGTCGCGGAAATATTCAGCGAGCGACGTCGAATACGATGCGGCCTGCATACGCAGAAGCGGCGAGACGTCGGCCGGCGCGGCGATCACCACGGAGCGCGCCAAGCCTTCCTCGCCGAGAATCTGCTCGATGAATTCCTTCACTTCGCGGCCGCGTTCGCCGATCAGGCCGATCACGATCACTTCGGCGCTGGTGTAGCGCGCCATCGTGCCGAGCAGCACCGACTTACCGACGCCCGAACCGGCGAACAATCCCATGCGCTGGCCACGGCCGACGGTCAAGAGCGCGTTGATCGCGCGCACGCCGACGTCGAGCACCTTGTGGATCGGCTCGCGGTTCAGCGGATTGATCACCGGCGAGGACAGCGGGGCGTCGGCATGCGTGCCGAGCGGACCGAGTCCGTCGAGCGGACGGCCGGAGGCGTCCAGCACGCGGCCGAGCAATTCCCAGCCGACCGGCAGGCGCTTTGCGCCCGCCATGGGGTCGGCGATCGGCGCGCTTTCGAGCGGAAAGACGCGCGCGCCGGGCAGGAGGCCGATCACTTCGGTGGTCGGCATCAGAAACAGTTTGTCGCCGGAGAAGCCGACCACTTCGGCTTCGGCCATCGGCAGCGAACTGCCTTGCGGCAGTTCGATCATCACTTCGGCGCCTACGGAGAGGCGCAGGCCCACGGCTTCGAGCACGAGACCAGCGGCGCGCGTGAGACGTCCGCAGGCGCGCATCGGCTTGGCGATGGCATTGCGCGCGCGCAGTGCGTCGAGGCGGCCGCGCCAGGCTTGCATGTGCGGATTGCTGTCGAGCGCGGGATCGTACGGCGCGTGGGCAACAGCGGCGGAAGCGGGGCTCGCGGGCGCTGCAACGCGGCTCGCGGCGGCGCCCGTCGCCGGATGGGCATGCGCCGGATCGCGCAAGGCAGCTTCGATCGCCGCGACCGCGGCCGCGGCGGGTGTCACCGCAGCTGGTACCTCCGCGAGCGCCTCGGCGCCGAACGACGCCAGCGCCAGTTCGCGTTCGAGCGGCGTCAGGTCGCTGGCGCGGATCTCTTCGAGCGTCGGCTTCACCATGTGCTCACCTTGCCGAGTGCGGCAGCCACACGCTCCCAGCGCGTGTCGATGCCGGCGTCCACTTCGCCGGTGCCGGCTTGCGCGCGGCAGCCGCCGCGTTCCACCGCCGGATCGGTGCGCACGGTCCAGCCGCGCGTCTGCAATTCTTCCATCAGATAGGCTTCGACGACCGGCAGATCGGCGGGACTCACGATCAAAGCCGGCGCGCCGACCAGCGTGGGCTCGGCGGCCAGCACCTCGCGCGCGGCGGCGATCAGCGCAGTCGGGTCGTGCTGCACGTGCTGGCGCACCACCTGCTGCGCGATGTCGAGCGCGAGTGCGACGAGCGTCTCGGAGATCGCGCCTTGCGCGCCATCGAGCGCGGCCTTGAAGGTTTCAGCCAGCGCGGCGAGCCGCGCGGCTTCTTCGCGCGCTTCGCTCTGGCCTTGCTCGAAACCCTGCGCATGGCCTTGGTCGTAACCGGCCTGATAACCGAGCGCCTGGCCGGCCACGTGGCCGGACGCGATGCCCTGTGCATGAGCGGCGTCGCGCAGACGTTCGAGTTCGGCTTCGAAAGCGCCGTCGTCGACTTCGGGTTCGGGCGGCGCCGGCGGCACCGGATCGAACGAGGCCATCTCCCAGCGCTGGTAGGCCGAGAGGCTTTCCTTCGCCGCGGAGTTCTGATCAGACATATGCATCTTCGGCCTTGCCGCCTAGAACGATCTGGCCGCCTTCGGCCAGGTTGCGCACGATCTGCAGGATGCGGCGCTGCTGCGTCTCGACTTCGGAGACGCGCACCGGACCGCGCGCGTCGAGGTCTTCGGCGAGCAGTTCGGCGGCACGCTGCGACATGTTCGACAGGAACTTCTGGCGCAGCGCGGGCGGCGCGCCCTTCAGCGAGATGATCAACGCTTCGGACTCGACTTCCTTCAGCAACAGCTGAATCGCGCGGTCTTCCAGATCGAGCAGGTTCTCGAACACAAACATCTGATCAATGATCTTCTGCGCGAGTTCCGCATCGTATTGGCGAACATTCTCGATGACGCCTTCTTCATGGTTGCTCGACATGAAGTTGAGAATTTCGGCCGCCGTGCGGATGCCGCCCATCGGGCTGCGCTTGAGGTTGTCGCTGCCGGACAGGAGGCCCGTCAGCACGTCGTCGAGTTCGCGCAGCGCGGCCGGCTGGATGCCGTCGAGCGTCGCGATGCGCAGCAGCACGTCGTTGCGCAGCCGTTCCGTGAAGCAGGCGACGATTTCCGACGCCTGATCGCGGTCCAGGTGAACGAGGATGGTCGCGATGATCTGCGGATGCTCGTTCTTGATGAGTTCGGCGACCGCTGCGGAATCCATCCACTTCAGGCCTTCGATACCGCTCGTATCGCTGCCCTGCAGAATCCGGTCGATGATCGCGCCGGCCTTGTCGTCGCCGAGCGCCTTGGTCAGCACGGAACGGATGTACTCGTTCGAATCCAGCGACATGCCGGTGTGCTGCTCGGCCTCACGCACGAACTCCTGCAGGACTTCGTCGACCTGCTCGCGGGTCACGCTCTTCAGTGCGGCCATCGCGACGCCGATCTTCTGGACTTCGCGCGGCCCGAGGAACTTGAACACCTGCGCGGCTTCTTCCTCGCCGATCGACATCAGCAGGAGCGCGCTCTTCATTACGCCTTCAGCGCTCATCGGACACCCAATTTTTCACGACGGTTGCAACGATCTTCGGATCCTGGCGCGCGATGTTGCGCGCGAATTCCAGGTTCCGTTCGTATTTGTGCTTGGAGCTTTCGAGGGCGAGCAGTTCGCTGTCGGTTTCCAGTTCGGCGACCGTGTTCGCGCCCGCGCGCTCGGCGGCGGGAATGCCGTCCAGCAGGATCGGCTCGTCCGGCGAGGGCAGCGCCGCGGCGGCGGCCGACTCCGGCGGCGGGAAAGCGCGGCGCAGCGCCGGCTTCACCATCACGAGGTAGAGGAACAGGGCGACCGCGCCGATGCCGAGGTAAGTAGCGATCTGCTTGGCGAGCGCGATCATGTCCGGCGTGCGCCACCACGGCAGGTCGGCGTTCGGATCGACTTCGGTGGTGAACGGGCTGTTGACCACGTTGACCGAGTCGCCGCGCGCCTGGTCGAAACCCATCGCGTCCTTCACCAGCTGGTTGACCTGCGCGAGCTTGTCGGCGGTGACCGGCTGCATGGTGGCGTGACCCTTGCCGTCGACCACGCGCAGGTAGTTCACCACCACCGCCACCGACAGGCGCTTGATGCCGCCCATCGGCTGTTCGAGATGGCGCACCGTCTTGTCGAGTTCGTAGTTGGTGGTCGAGTCCTTGCGGTCGCTGACCGGCGTGGTCGTCACGCCGCTCGCGCCGTTCGGAGCGTTGATCGGCGCCGAAGCCGGTTGCGGCGGCTGGTTCGACAGCGCGCCCGGCACGCCCGAGGCGCCGCCTTGCGACATTTCGGTGGCGCTGCTCGATTGCTGGCTGCGGATCGCCGCCTGTTGCGGGGTGCCGTTCGGGCCGTAGTTTTCCGAGGTCTGCTCGCTATGCGAGAAGTCGATATCGGCGCTGACCTGCGAGTGCGCGTTGCCCGAGCCGAACAGCGGCGCGAGGATGGCGTCGATGCGCTGCTGGGTGCTGCGCTCGATCTGCTGGCGGTACTTCAGTTGCGAGGCGTCGAGTCCGCTACCGGTGGACGGCTGCGTCAGCAGATTGCCGTCCTGGTCGAGGATGGTCACGCCCTTCACCGGCATATCCGGCACCGCCGACGACACCATATGGGTGATCGCCAGCACCTGGCCTTCGTCGAGCGCGCGGCCCGGGTAGAGGTTGACCAGCACGGAGGCGGACGGCGCTTCCTTGTCGCGTACGAACACGGACGGCTTCGGAATCGCCAGATGCACGCGCGCCGACTTCACCGACGAAATCGACTCGACCGTGCGCTCCAGTTCGCCTTCCAGTGCACGCTGATAGTTGATCTGTTCGGCGAACTGGCTGATGCCGAACTTCTGGTTGTCCATCAGCTCGAAGCCGACCGAGCCGCTCTTGGGCAAGCCCTGCGACGCGAGGCGCAGACGCATTTCGTGCACCTGTTCGGCCGGCACGAGGATCGCGCCACCGGCGTCGGAGAATTTATAGGGAATGTTGGCTGCCTGGAGCGCGGTGATGATGGCGCCGCCGTCGCGGTCCGACAGGTTGCTGTAGAGCACCTTGTAGTCCGGCGCCCGCGACCACAGGAACAGCCCCGCCACCACGGCGACCAGCAGCGCCACCGCGAAAATCAGCGGAGCGCGCGGGTTGCCGCGCATTTGCGCGAGGCCGGACAGGCGCTGACCGAAGTTGCCGCCGAGGTTGCTCCCCAGGCCGCCGAGGTCTGCTGCTCCACCGGCCTGGCCGGCACCGGCCGCACCGACGCCTGGCTGCGCGCCGGCGAGGCCCATGCGGGCGTCGGGGTTGATCAAAGAGTTGGCTGACGAATCCATGCGTCGGGTTTCTCCGGGATGCCTTTTGCGTTCTGCCCGCTGCCGCACCGAGGATCGGCGGGCGCACGGACAGAGACTTTCACCATCGAAATTATCCGCAGCGCGGCTCAACCCGATTGCTTGAATAGAGCCGGGTTTCCCCCCTAGTTTCGGGGCTTTCCCGTATGGCCCGCTGCTATGCTTTCGTCCAGATCGGTACGGTTTGGCATACCGGTCGTCCTTCTCTGGAGAAAACATGACTTTCCCCGTGAACGCGCTTTCGTCGGCGCTGCAACAGATTCAGTCGATGGCGGCGCAGGCGGCCGGCGGCAGTAATGCCGCGGCCGACACGTCCGGCGCGGCTACGCCCACCGGTTTTGCCTCGGCGCTGAAAGCTTCGCTGGACAAGATCAGCGGCGATCAGACCAAGGCGGTCGGCGAATCGCAGGCGTTCGAACTCGGTTCGTCGAACGTGTCGCTGAACGACGTGATGGTCGATATGCAAAAGGCCAACGTGGGCTTCCAGTTCGGCCTGCAGGTGCGCAACAAGCTGGTGTCCGCCTATAACGACATCATGCAGATGTCGGTGTGAACGCAGCTCGGGCGGCAAGGCTGTTCCGCCCGCCCGAACGCGTGCGCGCCGTGTGGCCCACGAGGGCCACGCCATCTGGCCCCTTAATCCTCCTTACGCTGGCCTAAAGCTTTCCCGCTGCCTATCCGATAACCAGGTACAGGCAGAGATCGGGGTGCGGCAACGTGCCCGGATGGGGTGCCACGACCAACCGCAGTGCAAGAGAGGAGGAGCGCCGATGTTTTCCCCAGGACACTCTGGAGCCAATGCGTACGCACGCGTCGGCGTCGAGACAGGGGTGATGGGCGCGAGTCCGCATCGTCTGATCGTGATGTTGTATCAGGGCGCCCGGCAGGCGATCGCGCAAGCGCGCATGCACCTGCAGCAGGGCAATGTGCCGGCGCGCGGAGATGCGATCGGCAAGGCGATTCAGATCGTCGAAAGCGGGCTGCAGCAGTCGCTCAACCTCGAAGCGGGCGGTGAGATTGCGGAGCGGTTGAACGCGCTATATAGCTATATGTCGCGCCGGTTGCTCGAAGCCAACATAAAACAAAGCGAGGCGATGCTGGTCGAGGTGGATGGTCTTCTGGCCACACTCGAAGAGGCATGGATCGGGATTGCCCCGGAGATCGCGCGGATGGCAGCCCAGCCCGCCGCGGAAAGCATGAGATGACATCGAACGCAGAATACTTCGCCCGTTATGAGGCGATTGCAGCGATTTCCTGCCGCATGCTGATGGCTGCCCGGCGCGCACTGTGGAACGATCTGGTCCACCTGCAAGACGAATACCGCCATCTGGTGGACGGGTTGAAAGACGCCGAAACAGGGGTGAAGCTCGACGAATCGGAGCGTCTGCGCAAATACGCGCTGATCCGCCAGATCCTCGCCGACGACGCTGCGATCCGCGATCTGGCGAATCCGCGCATGGCCAATCTGTCCGCGCTGTTCGCCGGACGGCCGACGCGCGTGCTCAAGGAGCTGTACGGGGCGCGCTGAGATTTGCCGCGCGCGCCGGCGGCGCCTCTATCCATCCGGCCGACTGACTTTATTTGAGCGCGACGCCGCCAATGTGACCAAGGAATCGGCATGAACGGAATCGACACGGCTGTCGCTTCGGTGCTCGCGAGCCGGATCGACAGTCTGCTCAACATCGCGCCAGGCAGTGCGGCCGCTTCGCAGGCCGGCACGGCGGGCGTCGAAACCGCGCCGACCATGCCGGCGCTCATTGAGACGCCCGTGCCGCAGCCTTCCGCCCAGACCGCGCTGTCCGCTGTCGCGCTGACGCTCAATGCGATCGTGCGCTCGGGCGGCGAGGCGACGCCCGCCGTGATCGGCCAGACGCCGATCTGGCCGGCCGCGCCGGCGCTCGACGTCGAAGTCGGTGTGTTGCCGTTGTTCGACACGTCCGCGGCTGCGACGGGTTCCGCTGCTCCCACCACCAATCCCAATGCCGCTGGAACCGCGGCCACCGCCAATGTGGCGGCGGCCCAAGTGCCGGTCGCGGCGCTCGCGGCCGCGCTCGAACAGACTGTCGGCGACAGTGGCCTCTTCTACGAAGCGCATCTCGCGCAATGGCTGGCGGGCCAGCGTTCGCCCGCTTCGCTCGCGGGCGAAGCGCAAAACAAACTCGTGGCCGCTGCCGCCCAACTGCCGCTCGACTGGGCGAACGACGGCGGCGAGGCGGCCCCCGCCAATCCGTCCGCCCGGCAAGGCACGGGTGCGGCGCCGAATGGTTCATCGAACAGCGGCGCGCCGGACGCCGGCGCCGCCGCTCGCGGGGCGCCCTCGATTCCTAACGCGCAAGCCGCGCGTTTCGTGGCCGGCGAGGTGCTGGCCAGTTCCCTGTCCGACCTGAACGGCCAACCCACGCGTGCGAGCCTGCATAGCGCGGCGGCACAAACCGTCGACGGCGGCGCCTCGCAGAATTCGCAGTCGATGGCCGCCGCGGTTCATCCCGCAACCGTGCCGTTGGTGCGCCAGCAGCTCGATCTGCTCGCGACCGGCCAGTTTCGCTGGACCGGCGAAGCGTGGCCGGGCGCCAAACTCGACTGGACCATCGAACAGGACGGCGATGAATGGGACCGCAGCGGCGGCGGCTCGGCGAGCGAGGACGACCAGCCGTGGCGCACCCGCCTGACGCTGTCGTTGCCGACGCTCGGCACCGTCGACGCGGAACTGACACTGACCGGCACGCGGCTCGTCGCGCGCGTGCAGGCGAGTCCCAACGGCGCCGCGCGCCTTGCGATGCAGGGCGAGAGTTTCCGTCAGCGGCTCGCGGCGGCGGGCATCCAATTGAATGGGTTGACGATTCGCGAGATCGGCGGCGGCGCGCCCGCCAGCGCCGCGAATGCAGCGGGTGCGGCGGCCGCTCAGGCGGCAGCGTCGGCGTATGCGCGGTCAGCTTCGGCGGGCAGTTCGGCAGAGGCGGGCGGTGCGGCCGGTTCGGCAACGAACCGAACCACGGGCGTGCGCCGCACGGCGCGAACCAGCCGCACGGAACCCGCGCCGCTCGACGATTTTGATTGGGACATGTGAGATGAGTCGCAAACATCGCCGCAGCGCGGCCGCGCTCGTCTACGACGCCCAAGGCGGCGATCCCGCGCCGCGCGTGATCGCCAAAGGCTACGGCATGCTGGCCGAGATGATCGTGCAACGGGCCAAGGAAGCCGGCCTGTATGTGCACGAGGCGCCTGAAATGGTTTCCCTGCTGATGCAGGTGGATCTCGACGCGCGGATTCCGCCGCAGCTTTACCAGGCGGTGGCGGAAATGCTCGCGTGGCTGCATCGGCTGGAAAGCGGCGCGGAGAACGAGCCGCCGCAAGCCGCGAGTGTCGACGCGCAAGACGTCATCGACGTGGAGGCCACCGAAATCGAAGGCGGCCCGGCGGCGCGCTGAACGTTAGAACCGCATCATCAGTTTCAGCAGCGCGTTCACCCGTTTGCCGTACGGTGGTGAAATCCAGCCACGGGCGTTCAGACGCGCCTGCGTCAGTACCGGCTTCATCTTCGAGAAAGTCACGAAGCCTTCGTAGCCGTGATACGCGCCCATTCCACTCGCGCCGACGCCACCGAACGGCAAGCTTTCGCACGCCAGATGCATCAGCGTTTCGTTGATCGCCATGCCGCCGGCGATGGTTTCGTGCGTCACGCGGTCGATCGTGGCGGCGTCGTCGGCGTAGAGATACAGCGCGAGCGGGCGCGGCCGGGCGTTGATCCATGCAATCGCGTCATCGAGCGTGTCGTAGGGCACGACCGGCAGCAGCGGCCCGAAGATTTCCTCCTGCATCAGCGCGCATTCGTCGGGCGCGTGGGTGACGGCGATCAGCGGGAAGCGGCGGCTTGTTGCATCGGGTGAACTGTCGGTGAGCGCGTGCAGTTGCGCCCCGGCGGCGTGAGCTTCGTCGGCGAGACGTTCGAGGCGCGCAAAGTGGCGCTCTGAAATGATCGAGGTGTAATCCGGATTGTTGCCGAAGTTCGGGTACATCTTCGTCATCCGCGCACGCGCCCGTTCGATGAACGCCTGCTCCTTGCCGCGCGGCACCAGTACGTAATCCGGCGCGACGCAGGTTTGTCCCGCGTTGAGTGTCTTGCCGGCGATGAGGTTGTCCACCGCGTTGTCGAAGCGCGCGTGCGCGCCGATGATGGCCGGCGACTTGCCGCCCAGTTCGAGCGTGACCGGCGTCAGATGCTCGGCGGCGGCGCGCATCACTTCGTGGCCGACCTTGGTCGAGCCGGTGAACAGTAAGTGGTCGAAGGGCTGCGCGCTGAACGCGGCGGCGAGCGCGGCGTCGCCGTTCACGACCGCGACGTGATCGCGCGCGAAGGTTTGTCCGATCAACTGCTCGAACAGCGCCGAGGTGCGTGGCGTCAGTTCGGACATTTTAATGATCGCGCGATTACCGGCGGTCAACGCGCTGATGAGCGGTCCGACGGCGAGCAACACCGGATAATTCCACGGCACGATGATGCCGACCACGCCGAGCGGCTGCGGCACGACTTTCGCGCGCGCCGGCAGCAGCCATTTGTTGGTGCTGCGGCGCTGCGGTTTCATCCAGCGCTTGCCGTGTCTCAGCGCGCCGTTGATCTCTTCTTTCACCAGCAGGAATTCGGCGAGCAGCACTTCCTGTTTCGCGCGATTGCCGAAGTCGGCGTTCATCGCGTCGGCGAGCGCGTCGCGATTGTCGAGCATGACTTTGCGCAGCGCTTTCAGATGCGCGGCGCGTGTCTCCCACGACGGATACGGCGTACGCAGATATGCGTGGCGCTGATCGCGCAGCAGCGCTTCGAGCGCGACGACCTCTGGTAGATCGTTCTTCATGTGTCCACTCCCTGACGGATATCGTTGCGCGTCGAGTCGCGCTTTTATTGGATGTGCTCGTGCTGCTTCGCGGCGTGCCGAACGTCAGGCGGGAAAAGCCCGTTCGCTGATCGCCGCGTGATCGAACGTGGCCGGCAGCGTGCCGTACACACGGCCGCTCTCACCGCAGCCGTCGGCAAGACGCGTGGCAATGAATGCTTCTGCGACTTCGCCAGGCGCATGTTTGAGAAGCAAGGTCGCCTGAGCGATCAGCACGACCTGCTGCGCGATCCGCCGCGCCGAGGCTTCGCGGTGCTCGGCCGGTCCGTTGAGCGTAGCGGCGAGTTTGCCGAGCGCGGCGCTCAACGCCGGATGCGCTTGCGCGTCCGCTTGCCATGCGGCGAACAATGCCTGCGCCGCTTCCGGTTCGCGCTCCATCGCGCGCAGCACGTCGAGGCACATCACATTGCCGGAACCTTCCCAGATCGAATTCACCGGCGCTTCACGATAGAAGCGCGCCATCGGACCGGTTTCGACGTAGCCGTTGCCGCCCCAGACTTCCATCGCCTCGCCGGTGAATTCCAGCGCGCGCTTGCAGACCCAGTATTTCGCCGCGGGCGTGACGATGCGGCGCCACGCGCGCTCGGCAAGCGAGGTGGAGGCGGCGTCGGTGGACTCCTCGAAAGCGCGCGCGAGCCGCATGAACAGCACCGTCGCCGCTTCCGATTCCAAAGCCAGGTCGGCGAGCACGTTGCGCATCAGCGGCTGATCGGCGAGATGCCGGCCGAACGCGCTGCGATGGCGCGCGTGGTGGATGGCCTGCACGAGCGCCGCCCGCATCAAGGCCGCGCTGCCGATCACGCAATCGAGCCGCGTGTAATTCGCCATTTCGATGATGGTCGGCACGCCGCGTCCTTCGTCGCCGATCATGATGCCGAACGCGTCGAGGAATTCGACTTCGCTGCTCGCATTCGAGCGGTTGCCGAGCTTGTCTTTCAGGCGCTGGATCTGCACGTTGTTCTTGCGCCCGTCCGGCGCGAAGCGCGGCACGTAGAAGCACGAGAGGCCTTCGTGTTCGTCGGTGCGGCCGAGCACGAGATGCGCGTCGCACTGCGGCGCGGAGAAAAACCACTTGTGGCCGACGAGCCGGTAGGCGGCGCCGCGGCCGCTGCCGGCGGTGGAATAGGCGCGGGTTTGATTGCTGCGCACGTCCGAGCCGCCCTGTTTTTCGGTCATACCCATGCCGATCATCGCAGAGGTTTTCTGCTTGAGCGGCACGTCGCGCGGATCGTGCTCGCGCGCGTAGAGCTTGTCGCGCAACGTGGCGAATAGCGCGGGTTCGCGTTGCAACACGGGGATGCTCGCGAAGGTCATCGTCAGCGGGCAGAGCGAACCGGATTCGATTTGCGCATGCAGGAAGTAGCCGGCGCAGCGTGCAACCATTGCGCCGCGTTGCGGATCGGAAAACGGCAGCGCGTGCAGACCTTCGCGGCGCAGGAGCGAAAGCAGCGTGTGCCACGAAGGATGAAACTCCAGCGCGTCGATGCGCTCGCCACGTGGACTGTGCGTGAATAATTCAGGCGAATGGCGGTTGGCGAGTTCGGCGAGCGCCAGCGTGTCCGGCGCGGTGAGCGCCGCGCCGTGCTGCAGCAACGCGCCGCGATGCCACCCGGCGCCGTCGCGTTCGAGGGCGGCCGACAACGCGGCGTCGCTGGAAAACAGGTTGTAGTCCGCCAGCGGTGGAACCTGATTGGTCACCTCGTGAGTCTGGCCGAAGCTGTGCCGTTCCATCTGCTGTCTCCGTTCAACGCATGCTCGCCGGCGTCGGTCGGCAGTGCGCTGTTTGATCGCCGCGTGTCGTGCCGCGGGCCGAGAGGACGGCGCGTACGACGCCGTGTTTGAATGCCGTGCGCGGCCGCCCGGCGGGCGCAAGCGCGTCTTTCATCATAGAGTCGCGGCGCCGCTTACGTTTAGAGGAATCGCTCTGACGCGAACCCGCCGCGCTATCCGAACGCTCCCTACAATGCCGGTAAAGCGCACGTAGACAAGTGTGCACGTGACAGGGTTCGCGAGCAATGCGCGCCCATCAGGAGGAGCGGATGCAATACGACTACATCATCGTCGGTGCAGGCTCGGGAGGTTGCGCGCTGGCGAGCCGTCTCGCGGATAGCTGCCCGGACGCGACGATCGCCCTGATCGAAGCCGGCCCGCACACGGACCGCAATCTGTTCGTCAACATGCCGGTCGGCGTGGCGGCCGTGGTGCCGCACAAACTCAAGACCAACTACGGTTATCTGACCACGCCCCAGCCGGGGCTCGGCGGACGACAAGGTTATCAGCCGCGCGGGCGCGGCTTCGGCGGATCAAGCGCGATCAACGCGATGATCTATACGCGCGGCCATCCGCTCGATTACGACGAATGGGCGGAACTGGGCTGCGAAGGCTGGTCATGGGCGGAAGTGCTGCCGTATTTCCGCCGCGCCGAAGGCAATGAGCGCGGCGCCGATGCATGGCATGGCGACAGCGGCCCGCTCACCGTCTCCGATCTGCGTTATCAGAATCCGTTTTCGCGCCGTTTCGTGCAGGCGGCTATAGAAGCCGGATACAAGCCGAACGGCGACTTCAACGGCGCGGATCAGGAAGGGATCGGCTTCTACCAGGTGACGCAGCGCGACGGACGCCGCTGCAGTGTGGCGCGCGCCTATATCTACGACCGCGAGCGTCCCAACCTGCACACGATTGCCGACGCGACGGTGCTGCGCGTGGCCTTCAACGGCAAGCGCGCGAGCGGCGTGGAGATCGTGCGCGGCGGCCGCACGCAAACGCTCGAAGCACGCGCGGAGGTGGTGCTCGCCGCGGGCGCGTTCAATTCGCCGCAACTGCTGATGTGTTCGGGTATCGGACCGGCGGCGCATCTGCAATCGCTCGGCATTGCCGTGCTGCACGACGCGCCGGAGGTGGGCCAGAACCTGATCGACCACATAGATTTCACCATCAACAAACAGGTTTCGTCGATCGAACCGACCGGGTTTTCGATTCGTGGCATCGCGCGGATGTTGCCGCAGTTCGTCACGTTCATGCGCCACGGGCGCGGCATGCTGTCGAGCAATGTCGCCGAGGCGGGCGGCTTTCTGAAGAGCAATCCGACGCTCGACCGGCCGGATGTGCAACTGCATTTCTGTGCGGCCATCGTCGACGATCACAACCGTCACATGCATTGGGGCCACGGTTATTCGCTGCACGTGTGCGTATTGCGGCCGCATAGCCGCGGTACGGTGACGCTGGCAAACGCCGATGCGCGCACCGCGCCGGTGATCGACCCACGCTTTTTCAGCGATCCGCGCGATCTCGATCTGCTGGTGGACGGCGCGCGGATGGCGCGGCGCATTCTCGATGCACCGTCGCTCGCGCTGCATGGCGGCAGCGAGTTGTACACGCATCCCGGCCAGTCGGACGCCGAGTTGCGCCGCACGATCGCCGAGCATGCCGACACGATCTATCACCCGGTGGCGACCTGTCGGATGGGCGGCGACGCGCGCTCGGTGGTGGATCCGCAATTGCGAGTGCGAGGCGTCACGGGGCTGCGGATCGTCGATGCCTCGGTGATGCCCACGCTGATCGGCGGCAATACCAATTCGCCGACGGTGATGATCGGTGAACGCGCGGCCGATCTGATCGCGGCGGCACGACGCGAGTCGCAAGCGGACCTGAAGATGGCGTCACTCGGCAGGGCTGGCGTGGCGACGAATACCGCCTGAGCGTTCGGCGACGTTTTCATTTCCTGCTGGTAAATATGAGACAAATTGGGTGAACGTCTGCCAATTCGTCATAAATTGTGCCGTTTCGTTTATGAGATTTCCTGAAACTTATAATCGCGCCGCAAAAGGCAGCGCGTCAGGTGGCGCGTTCGGGAACTCCAGGAAGCGAAGCGATGAGCATCAACGCAATTCAATTGATTCAGTCCGCCATGACGGACGGTGTCGTACGGCAGCTAGCGGGGCGCTTCGGGCTGCCGCCGGACGCGACTCAAAAGGTGCTGGCCACCACGGCGCCGTCGCTCATCGCGGGCCTGATGCAAAAGGGCGCGACGCTTGACGGCGCGCGTTCGCTTTTCGCTACGATTCTCTCGCCGGAGGTGAACGGCCATATCGCCGAACAGTTGCCGCATCTGGTTGGCAGCACGAACGGCGTGAGCCAACTGGAAATGGCCGGGCGGCAGTTGCTCGAACGGGCGCTGGACCGCCCCGTCGACGCGCTGAGCGATGAGGTCGCCTCGCAAACCGGGGTGCCGGCGCACGCCACGCATGCCATGACGGGCATCGTCGGTGCAACCCTGCTTGGCTTGCTGAAGCGGCATTGTCTCGAAGGTCAGGGCAATGCCGGGCAATTGCCCACGCTGCTCGGTCATCAACTGCCGGTCATTGCGCCTTATCTGAACGACCGGTTGATGGCCACGCTCGGCCTGAGCGGCCTTGGCGCGTTTGTCGGCAACATTCTGGCGCAGTTGAAGGCCGTTTCGTCGCATATCGATCATCCGACGCCCGCGGCCAAGCCGGTGGCCGACGCGTTGTCGAACGTCCACGTGCCTGTGGACGCTGTGGTGCGCGAAGAACGCCATTCGCACACGTGGCTGTGGTGGCTGCTCGCGGTCGTCGCGGCGGTGCTGGCCTTTCTGTTTCTGCGCGGCTGCCAAAGCCAGCAGAGCGTCAGCCGCGCCGACGGGCACGGCAGTTCCGAAGCGGCGGTGACCACACCGCCGGCATCGGCGCCGGTTCAGGCTTCAGCTGCTGTGCTAGCCGCCAGCGATGCGGCGGTGCTGGCGTCGGCAGCCAGCGCATTGACGCCCGCGAGTTCAGCGAGCGGCGCAAGCGACGCGCAGCAACCAGCCGCCGCACCCGCGCCGACCCAGGACAGCCAGCTCAGCTTCACCGTCGACGCCGCCGGCAAACCGACGCTCACGGCCACCGTCGGCAGCGAAGCCGAAAAGACCCAATTCATGGATGAGTTGACCAAGCGCCTCGGTCAATACAATTTCGTCCCGAACATCACGGTCGATCCGGCCACGAAGCCGGCCGACTGGCTGGTCCATTTCGACGGCCTGTTGCCGCTGCTGTCGCTGCCCGGCGCGGAAGTGAAAGTGCTTGGCACGCAGATCGAACTGAGCGGCACCGCAGCGGACAAGAAGCTCGGCTTGCTCGACGAACTGAAGTCGCTGCTCGGCACGTCGTATCAGATCGGTTCGTTCGACGTCGCGCACGCCGTCGCCGATGCCAACGAGAACTTCCGCGGCGCGATCAAGAGCCTGCTCACGCCGGATAGCCCGTGCGTCACAGCAGACGTGGTCAAGGTGCTGAACCTGCAGGTGATCAACTTCGCGAGCGCCAGCGCGCATGTGCCTGCTTCGGCGGTGGAAGATCTGAACCAGTCGGCGCGCGTGCTGAACGCCTGCGCGCGCAACGGCAAGACGGCGCGGCTGGAAGTGGCGGGCTATTCGGACAACGTCGGCGGCGAACAGGCGAATCTGCAATTGTCGAAGCAACGTGCGGAAGCGGTGCGTGCCTATCTCGTCAAGACGGGCGTCCCGGCTAAATCGCTGATGGCGCAAGGCTACGGTCAAGCGCGTCCGGTCGCGAGCAACGACACGGCGAGCGGTCGCTTCGCCAACCGCCGCATCGAGTTCGTTGCGCAATAGTAAGCACGGCCAGGACCAAGCATGCGAGACATGCCGCCCGGTTCACGTCGGGCGGCATCGTCTTGTCATTTGGCGGGCGGTGTCGGAAACGGCGTCGTGATGCCGGTCACGCCGATGCCCGGCCCAAGCATGAAATCGTCGCCGGCCTGACCGGGCAACGCCTCACGGGCGACCTCGAGCCATGCGCGCGCGGCGTGCGACAGATAACCATTGCGGCGCCAGCCGATTGCCATTTCCCACGGAATTTCCGGTTCCACCACCGGCCGGCAGGTGAACTGCGCGGGGTCGAGACGCCGGCAATACGGCGCCGGCAACAGCGCGATGCCGACACCGGCAAGCACCAGCGCCGCCATGAAATCCCAATGCCCACTGCGTCCGACGATGGTCGGCGCAAAGCCGGCGGTACGGCACGCGTTCAGCACGACATCATTGAGAGCGAGACTTTCGCCGTAAAACACGAACGGCTCGTCGGCGAGTTGCGCGAGCGGCACTTCGTGCAGATCGTCCCAGCTAGAGCCGGTGCGCGCGACCAGCCATAGCAACTGACGCGTCATGGGCAGCACGTCGATATTTTCCGGGTCGACCGGTTGCAACACGCCGCCTAAGTCCAGTTCGCCGTTGATCAGCGCCGTCTCGATGGCGCGTGAACCCTGCTCGAACAGCTTTAGTTCGATTTTCGGATAGCGCTGGCGAAACGCGGCGATCGCCGGCGTGAAGAGCGAGCCGCCCATCGGCGGAATGCCGATCGTGAGTTGACCGCGGCCGAGCGTGTCGAGATCGTTCAGTTCAGCTTGCAACTGCGCGTGCGCCGCCAGCACGTCCTGACCGCGCTGGTAGACGATCCGGCCGGCATCGGTCAGCACCATCTGGCGCCCGTCGCGCAGCAAAAGCGGGGAGCCGATTTCATCCTCCAGCGACTTGACCATCTTGCTGATGGTCGGCTGCGTGACGAACATCTGCTCGGCGGCGACGGTGAAACTTTGCTGACGCACCACTTCGACGAAATACCGCAGCGCACGTAGTTCCACGATCTCAGGCTCCAGAATTCCAAATTGGAATGATCTCAGTGATTGTAAGTCAATATGTTTATATTGCAGAAAGGTCGTACGGAGCGGTCGGTATGGCTGCGCGCCGGCGTCGCGGTCGACAAACGCGGTCGTTGTGTTCGGCCGAAGTCAGGCTCTGCGCCGAGGAGAAGACGTCGCACCCATTTCAAGATGGAGCGGCGCGCGAACGGCATAACATCTGTGGATCTCCACCGCCGCCCCGCCCATCTCGCCCGTTCATCATGACGCCCGTTTCGATCATCATTCCCTGCTATAACGGCGCGGCGACACTCGCGCGTGCTTTGCAAAGTTGCCGGATTCAGCCTGAAGCCGCACAGATCATCGTGGTGGACGACGGCTCGGCCGATGCCTCCGCGGACATCGTGGCCCAAATCGGCCGCGTCGACGCGCGCGTGGGTCTGCTACGAATGCCTTACAACGGCGGCGCGGCGCGAGCGCGCAACTGGGGCGCGATGCATGCGTCGCACGACCTGATCGCCTTCCTCGACGCCGACGACGAATACCTTCCCGGCGCACTCTCCGCCGCGAGTGCATTCCTCGCGCAAAACCCGAAGGACGTGTCCGTGCGGCTTGACGTCGAGTACGCGGATTTTCCGCGCGACCTCACGGCCCATCCCGACTTCGCCGCGCACGCGGCGACGCTCAGCAATACGGTGCCGAGCGGCCTGTTCATTCGCCGCGCCGTGTACCTCGCACTCGGCGGCTTTCCAACGGACGATGCGTTTCGCCGTATAGGCGGCGAAGACGGCGCGTTGTCGTGGGCGCTGCGCGATATATTCGGCAACCCGCGGCTGAATGACGTGAAGCGCGTGCGCATGCATTACCACGCGGGGATTCACGCCGAACGCTATTTCCGCATCGCACTCGGACTGCAGATTCCGGATCCCGCCGATGTCGCTGAAGCGTTCCGTGTTTCCAGGCAGTTCGTCGACACCGCGCGCGCAGGCATCGCGCAATTGCGCGCGGCTAACGTGATGGCGGAGACTGCCGCGTCGTAAGTCACGCGGCATCCATCGCGTCGGCTTCGCGCACACACGAAATCCAAGAAAACGCGCGCGCCCCGAAGCCATCTCGATTTGCTACAATCGCCGTTCGTCGCCGAGGAGCGTTGCGACGGGTACCGCGAATCAGGCTATTCGCCGGCTGCCCGCCAGGCTCGGAGACTTCAATCGGAGGGCTCGGATGCGCATAGCGCTTTCCCATCCACCGCATCGAACCGCGCTCACGTCAAATTTCTAGTCAATTTCTTAGAAAGGAGGGCGTGATGAACGCCGCAGTTATCGATTCCAAAAATTCCCAGGATTTCGTTGTTGCCGACATGTCGCTTGCCGACTGGGGCCGCAAGGAACTCAACATCGCCGAGACGGAAATGCCCGGTCTCGTGCAGACGCGCGAAGAGTACAAGGCGCAGCAGCCGCTGAAGGGCGCGCGCATCGCAGGTTCGCTGCACATGACGATTCAAACCGGCGTGCTGATCGAGACGCTGACCGCGCTCGGCGCGGACGTGCGCTGGGCATCGTGCAATATCTTCTCGACGCAGGATCATGCCGCCGCGGCGATCGCCAAGGCCGGCACACCGGTGTTCGCGTTCAAGGGCGAATCGCTCGACGAGTACTGGGAATTCTCGCACCGCATTTTCGAATGGCCGAACGGCGAATTCGCCAACATGATCCTCGACGACGGCGGCGACGCCACGTTGCTGCTGATCCTCGGCTCGAAGGCTGAAAAAGACCGCTCGGTGATCTCGAAGCCGACCAACGAGGAAGAAGTCGCGCTGTACAAGTCGATCGAGCGTCATCTGGACGCTGACCCGACGTGGTACTCCACGCGCCTCGCACACATCCAGGGCGTGACGGAAGAAACCACGACCGGCGTGCACCGTCTGTATCAGATGGAAAAAGAAGGCCGCCTGCCGTTCCCGGCCATCAACGTCAACGACTCGGTCACCAAGTCGAAGTTCGACAACCTGTACGGCTGCCGTGAGTCGCTGGTCGACGGTATCAAGCGCGCGACCGACGTGATGATCGCGGGCAAGATCGCCGTGGTTGCCGGTTACGGCGACGTGGGCAAGGGCTGCGCGCAATCGTTGCGCGGTCTCGGCGCGACCGTGTGGGTTACCGAAATCGATCCGATCTGCGCGCTGCAGGCGGCGATGGAAGGCTACCGCGTCGTGACGATGGAATACGCGGCGGACAAGGCCGACATCTTCGTGACGGCAACCGGCAACTACCACGTGATCGGCCACGACCACATGAAGGCGATGCGTCACAACGCGATCGTCTGCAACATCGGTCACTTCGACTCGGAAATCGACGTGGCGTCGAGCCGTCAGTACGAGTGGGACAACATCAAGCCGCAAGTCGACCACATCATTTTCCCGGACGGCAAGCGCGTGATCCTGCTGGCTGAAGGCCGCCTCGTGAACCTGGGTTGCGCGACCGGTCACCCGTCGTTCGTGATGTCGAATTCGTTCACGAACCAGACGCTCGCGCAGATCGAACTGTTCACGCAAGGCAAGAAGTACGAGAACAAGGTGTACGTGTTGCCGAAGCATCTGGACGAGAAGGTCGCACGCCTGCATCTGGCGCGCATCGGCGCGAACCTGACCGTGCTGTCGGACGATCAGGCCGGCTACATCGGCGTCGACAAAAACGGTCCGTTCAAGCCGAACCACTACCGCTATTAAGCGCGCTGCAGGCGGTTTGACAGCATGACAGTTTGACGACAGGGCGGCGCATCATGCGCCGCTTTGTTCGCCATGCCCGCCTGCCGCTCTCCGTTGCGCGCTTTTTCCCGTTATCGGACATCCTGCCAAAGGAGCTCTACATGACCGTGCTGCTGACCTGGCTGATCAACGCGCTTGCGCTCCTGATCATCACCCACCTCGTGCCGTCGATTCATATCCGCAGTTTCGGCACCGCATTGATCGTCGCGGTGGTGCTCGGGTTGATCAACACGATCCTGCGGCCATTGCTGATTCTGCTGACGCTGCCCGTCACGATTCTCACGCTCGGACTCTTCATTCTGGTGGTCAATGCGCTGTGCTTCTGGCTGTGCGCGTCGCTGCTGAAGGGCTTTGAAGTGTCGGGTTTCTGGTCGGCGTTCTTCGGCTCGATCCTGTACAGCATCGTTTCGTGGCTGCTGTCCGCGCTTATTTTTGGCAACCGCAGTCTCGGTTGACCCACTGAATCATGAACCCGATCGAACTTTCATTCGAATTCTTCCCGCCTAAAACGCAGGAAGGCGTCGACAAGCTGCGCGCCACACGCGCCCAGCTCGCCACGCTCAAGCCCAAGTTCGTGTCCGTCACGTTCGGCGCCGGCGGCTCGACGCAACAGGGCACGCTCGATACCGTCGTCGATATGGCGAAGGAAGGGCTCGAAGCGGCGCCGCACGTGTCGTGCATCGGCTCGTCGAAAGAGAGCCTGCGCGCTATTCTCAACGAATACCGCGCGCATGGCATTCGCCACATCGTCGCGCTGCGCGGCGATCTGCCGTCCGGCATGGGCGAAGTCGGCGAGCTGCGCTATGCGTCGGAACTGGTGAGCTTCATTCGTGCCGAGTTCGGCGACTGGTTCTGGATCGAGGTGGCCGGCTACCCGGAATACCACCCGCAGTCGCGCTCGCCGCGTCACGATCTGGAAAACTTCGCCCGCAAGGTGAAGTCCGGCGCCAATTCGGCGATCACGCAGTACTTCTTCAACGCGGACGCGTACTTCCGTTTCGTCGACGACGCGAAGAAGCTCGGCGTGGATGTGCCGATCGTGCCGGGCATCATGCCGATCACGAACTTCTCGCAACTGATGCGTTTCTCGGAGATGTGCGGCGCTGAAGTGCCACGCTGGATCGCGCGCCGCCTGGAGAGCTTCGGCGACGACCGCGAGTCGATTCGCGCGTTCGGGCTGGATGTGGTGACCGACCTGTGCGGGCGTCTGATCGACGCCAAAGTGCCGGGTCTGCACTTCTACACGCTGAACGGCGCCGCAGCGACCAAAGCGATCTGCGAACGGTTGGGCGTTTAAGCTCCTATCACGTTGTCGAGACGAAACCGCGCGGCTGACGCAGCCGTGCGGTTTTTTTTCGCGCCACAAATGCCATGCGAGCGTCAGGCGAATGTAGCCGGAATGACCAATCCGACGCTGGCACAATCGTCGCAACGGCTGCTGCGTCGCAACAAACACGCCTGCCCGACCCAAGCTTGCGGCGCGTAAGCCCGCATTGAACCCGATTTTTGTGCTGTCTATGATCAAAGCGCAGCTGACGTGGCTGCTGTGCGGAGAACGTGATGACGGTATCCAAGTTGCTGTTTGCAGTTCGCCAAACCTGCCTTCCGGCGTTGAGCGTCTGTGCGGTTCTGAGCGCCGGGTTTTCGCCCGCCGTCGCCGACGCGGCCAAGCTGCCTGACAAGACCCTCGTGTTCTGCTCCGAGGGCAGTCCGGCGGGCTTCGACAGTGCGCAATACACCACCAGCGTCGAGTTCAGCGCGGGGTCGTACACGGTCTACAACCGCCTGATCGAGTTCGCGCACGGCAGCACGGATATCGAGCCGGGTCTCGCCGAGAAATGGGACGTGTCGCCGGACGGGCTGACCTATACGTTTCATTTGCGCCACGGCGTGAAGTTCCAGACCACGGCGTTCTTCAAGCCGACGCGCGAATTCAATGCGGACGACGTCGTCTTCACCTATCAGCGCATGCTCGATCCGGAGCAACCGTTCCGCAAGGCGTACTCGGTGCCGTTCCCGTATTTCACCGATCTGGGCCTCGCCAAGAACATCACGAAGGTCGAAGCGGTCGATCCGTACACGGTGCGTTTCACGCTGAAGGAAGTCGACGCACCGTTTTTACAACAGATCGCGATGCCGTTCGCCTCGATTCTCTCGGCGGAATACGGCGATCAGTTATTGAAAGCGGGTAAAGCGTCGGATATCAATCAGTATCCGGTCGGCACCGGTCCATTTATTTTCCGCAGCTATACGAAAGACGACACGATTCGCTTCGACGGTAATCCCGACTACTGGAAGCCGGGCGTTGTCAAAGTCGGCAAGCTGATATTCGCGATTACCGTCGATCCGGCCGTGCGTCTGCAGAAACTGAAACGCGGCGAATGCCAGGTGATGTCGTATCCGCGTCCCGCCGATATTCCGACGGTGAAAACCGATGCGTCGCTCGTCATGCCGAACGAGGTGGGTTTCAACCTCGGCTATATCGCCTACAACACCACCAAAAAGCCGCTCGACAACGTGCTGGTGCGCCGCGCGCTCGATATGTCGATCAATAAGAAAGCGATTATCGAGTCGGTGTATCAAGGCGCGGGCCAGGCGGCGACCAACCCCATGCCGCCGACCCAGTGGGGCTACGACAAGAATCTGAAGGACGCCCCGTACGACACCGAAAAAGCCAAAGCGCTGCTGAAACAGGCAGGTTATCCGGACGGCTTCGATTTGACGCTGTGGGCCATGCCGGTTCAACGGCCTTATAACCCGAATGCGCGGCTGATGGCGGAAATGCTGCAATCCGATTGGGCGAAGATCGGCGTCAAAGTGAAGATCGCCACCTTTGAATGGGGCGAATATATTCGCCGCGGCCATGCCGGCGAGCATGAAGCCATGCTGATCGGCTGGACCGGCGATTATGGCGATCCGGATAACTGGCTCGGCGTATTGCTGGGCTGCGACGCGGTCAACGGCAGTAACTTTTCCAAATGGTGCTACAAACCTTATGACGATTTGATCAGAAAGGGCCGTGGCACGACCGCTCTGCCTGAGCGCACCAAGGCTTATACGGAAGCCCAGGAGATTTTCAAGGATCAGGTTCCGTTCACGCCGATCGCCCACTCCACGGTCTATCAGCCGATTAGCAAGAACGTCACGGGCTTCAAGATCGACCCGTTCGGCCCGACGCAATTCATGAATGTGGGTCTGAAATAAGGCCCGCGGGCCGTTTTTTGCTGAGACGACCCTCTAAAGCCGCATGCTCCGGCCAGCGCCGGCGTGCGGCGGCCCTTATGCCCGAATGGTTTCCGATCGTCCACGCTGCGTGGGATCGGAGTAACCGGCAAAGCGGTAACTCCGATCGACACACCTGGAATTTCCTCCGCTTGGTGCTGTGAGCCAAGCTCAAGTAATATCGCGCTACGCCGGCGGGAGCCGGCCACGAACCTGGAGGAAACATGAAGCAAAACAATCTGTTGCGCGCCGCGCGTGTTACGACGCTCGTCGCAGCTGCAGCGGCATCGATGGTGGGCGCAAGTGTCGCCCGCGCTGAGATTCCGAACAAAACCCTGGTCTACTGCTCAGAAGGCAGCCCTGCGGGTTTCGATCCTGCCCAATACACCACGGGCACCGATTTCACGGCTAATACGTTCACGGTCTACAACCGTCTCGTCGAATTCGAACGCGGCGGCACCAAGGTCGAACCGGGCCTCGCCGAAAAGTGGGACGTGTCCGCGGACGGCAAGACGTACACGTTCCATCTGCGTCATGGCGTGAAGTTCCAGACCACCTCGTTCTTCAAGCCGACGCGCGAATTCAATGCGGACGACGTCGTGTTCACGTTCCAGCGCATGCTGGACCCGAACTCGGCCTTTCATAAGGCTTACCCGGTTCAGTTCCCGTACTTCACGGACATGGGCCTCGACAAGCTGATCACCAGCGTCGAAAAGGTCGATCCGTACACGGTCAAGTTTACGCTGAAGGAAGTCAACGCGCCGTTCATCCAGAATCTGGCAATGGAATACGCGTCGATTCTCTCGGGTGAATACGGCGACCAGTTGATGAAAGCCGGCAAGGCCGCCGACATCAACCAGTTCCCGGTCGGCACGGGCCCGTTCATCTTCCGCAGCTACACGAAGGACGCGACGATCCGCTTCGACGGCAATCCGGATTACTGGAAGCCGAACACGGTGAAGATCTCGAAGCTCATCTTCTCGATCACGCCGGACGCCGGCGTGCGCGTGCAGAAGATCAAGCGCGACGAATGCCAGGTGATGAGCTATCCGCGTCCCGCCGACATCGCGCCGCTGAAGGCTGAAGCGAACATCGCGATGCCGTCGCAACCGGGCTTCAACCTCGGCTACCTCGCGTACAACGTGACGCACAAGCCGGTCGACAAGGTCGAAGTGCGTCAGGCGCTCGACATGGCGATCAACAAGAAGGCGATCATCGACTCCGTGTACCAGGGCGCGGGCCAGGCTGCCACGAATCCGATGCCGCCGACCCAATGGTCGTACGACAAGAACCTGAAGGGCGCGTCTTACGATACCGACAAGGCCAAGGCCCTGCTGGCGAAGGCTGGCTACCCGAACGGCTTCGACATCACGCTGTGGGCGATGCCGGTGCAACGCGCGTACAACCCGAACGCCCGCCTGATGGCGGAAATGATCCAGGCCGACTGGGCCAAGATCGGCGTGAAGGCGAAGATCGTCACGTATGAGTGGGGCGAGTACATCAAGCGCGCTCACGCAGGTGAGGACGACACGATGCTGATTGGCTGGACCGGCGACAACGGCGATCCGGACAACTGGCTCGGCACGCTGCTCGGCTGCGAAGCGGTGAACGGCAACAACTTCTCGAAGTGGTGCTATAAGCCGTTCGACGACCTGATCCAGAAGGGTCGCGTCACGTCCGATCAGGGCGCGCGCACGACGGCTTACATGCAGGCGCAGCAGATTTTCGCGCAACAACTGCCGTTCTCGCCGATCGCTCACTCCACGGTGTACCAGCCTGTCAGCAAGAAGGTGGTGGACATGCGCATCGAACCGCTCGGCTACGCGCGTTTCGATGGCGTCAGCATCAAGTAATTCGTCAAGCTAGTCGTAAAATTCGCGCAGTACGCTTTTCGCACGGTTAGAAAACTGGTCGAAATGGTCCGGCGACCGGGGTCACGAGCCCTCGTCGCCGGTTGCGTTTTTTCTTCACCAAGACCATAGGGACGAACCATGTTCCGCTTTGTTTTGCGCCGCATCGGCATGGTGATTCCGACCTTCATCGGCATCACGATCCTCGCGTTTGCGCTGATTCACCTGATACCGGGCGACCCCATCGAAGTGATGATGGGCGAGCGCGGCGTCGATCCCGCCATGCACGCCGCCGCGATGCACCGGCTCGGGCTCGACGAATCCTTGCCGATGCAGTACGTCCACTACATCGGACGCGCGCTGCACGGCGACCTCGGCACCTCGATCATCACCAACACAAGCGTGATGGGCGAATTCCTCGCACGCTTTCCCGCTACCGTCGAACTGTCGATCTGCGCGATGCTGTTCGCGCTGATCGTCGGCTTGCCGGCGGGCGTGTTCGCGGCGTTGCGGCGCGGCACGGTGGTCGATCACGGCGTGATGGGCACGGCCCTGACAGGCTACTCGATGCCGATCTTCTGGTGGGGCTTGATCCTCATCATGGTGTTCTCCGTGAAGCTCGGCTGGACGCCGGTGTCCGGCCGCATCGCGGTCGAATACGACATTCCGCACGTGACCGGCTTCATGCTGATCGACGCGATGATGTCCACCGACGAAGGCGCGTTCAAGTCCGCGCTGAGCCATCTGATCCTGCCGGCCATCGTGCTCGGCACGATTCCGCTGGCGGTCGTCGCCCGCATGACGCGCTCGTCGATGCTCGAAGTGCTGCGTGAGGACTACATCCGCACCGCGCGCGCGAAGGGCTTGTCGCCGGGGCGCGTGATCGTCGTGCATGCATTGCGCAATGCGCTGATTCCGGTGGTGACGGTGATCGGTCTGCAGGTCGGCACGCTGCTCGCGGGCGCGGTGCTGACCGAGACGCTGTTTTCGTGGCCGGGTATCGGCAAGTGGCTGATCGACGCGATCGGCCGGCGCGACTATCCGGTAGTGCAGGGCGGTATCCTGATGATTGCCACGCTGGTGATCGTCGTGAACCTCGTCGTCGATTTGTTGTACGGCGTGCTGAATCCGCGCATCCGCCATACGAGGTGAACCGAAATGGCAGACATTCAAAATACAGTCCCCCAGTCGGTCACTCCTCCGAGTGGCCGCGCTATCGCCGCCCGGGAATTCTGGGCGAATTTCTCGCGTAACCGTGGCGCGGTCAGCGCCGGCGTCATCGTGCTCGTGCTGATCTTCATCGCGATCTTCGCGCCGTTGATCGCGCCGCACAGTCCGATCGAGCAATACCGCGACTTCGTGAAGATTCCGCCCGCATGGCTCGAGGGCGGCAACTGGAAGTTCATTCTCGGCACCGACGAAGCGGGCCGCGACATCCTTTCGCGTCTGATGTACGGCGCGCGGCTGTCGTTCTGGATCGGCTTCGTCTCGGTGGTGCTCGCGTTGATTCCGGGCGTCGTGCTCGGTCTGATCGCGGCCTTCTTCGAGAAGTGGGCCGACACGCCGATCATGCGCATCATGGACGTGCTGCTCGCGTTGCCGTCGCTGCTGCTCGCCGTCGCGGTGGTGGCGATCATCGGTCCGGGTCTCGTCAATACGATGCTGGCAATCGCGATCGTCGCGCTGCCGGGCTATGTGCGTTTGACGCGCGCATCGGCGCAAGGCGAGTTGCAGAAGGAGTACGTGACGGCCTCGCGCGTGGCGGGCGCCGGCACCTTGCGTCTGATGTTCTCGCAAGTGCTGCCGAACTGCACCGCGCCGCTGATCGTGCAGGCCACGTTGGGTTTTTCGTCGGCGATTCTCGACGCCGCGGCACTCGGCTTTCTCGGCCTCGGCGTGCAACCGCCGTCGGCGGAGTGGGGCGCGATGCTGGCCTCGGCGCGCGATTACATCGACAGCGCCTGGTGGATCGTCACCATGCCGGGTCTGTCCATCCTGATCTCGGTGCTCGCGATCAATCTGCTCGGCGACGGGCTGCGCGACGCACTCGATCCCAAACTGAAAAGGATGGCCTGACATGAGTACCTTATTGACCATCCGCAATCTGGCGGTGAACTTCAACGGACTGCCCGCTGTCGACCGGATCAACCTCGATGTCGCGCCGGGCGAAGTGGTCGGCGTGGTCGGCGAATCGGGCTCGGGCAAGAGTGTGACGATGATGGCGCTGATGGGCCTGATCGACGCGCCGGGCATCGTGACCGCCGACGAAATCACCTTCAACGGCAAGAGCCTGCTGAAGGCGTCAGCGAAGGAACGCCGCAAGATCATCGGCAAAGACATCGCGATGGTGTTCCAGGACGCGCTCACCAGTCTGAATCCGAGCTACACCGTCGGTTATCAGATCAAGGAAGTGCTGAAGCTGCATGAAGGCTTGCGCGGTAGTGCGCTGGACAAGCGCGCGCTGGAACTGCTCGATCAGGTCGGCATTCCCGACCCGAAAGGCCGCATTGGTTCGTTTCCGCATCAGATGTCGGGCGGCATGAACCAGCGCGTGATGATCGCGATGGCGATTGCCTGCAACCCGAAGCTGCTGATCGCCGACGAGCCGACCACCGCGCTCGACGTGACGATCCAGGCGCAGATCATGGAGCTGCTGATCAAGCTGCAGAAGGAACGCGGCATGGCGCTCGTGCTGATCTCGCACGATCTGGCCGTAGTGTCCGAGGTCGCGCAACGCGTCGCGGTCATGTACGCTGGCGAAGTGATCGAGACCAACCGCGTGCCCGACATCTTCGCCGCGCCGCATCATCCGTACACGGAAGCGTTGCTGGCGGCGATTCCCGAGCACAATGTCGGCGCCGTGCGGCTCGCTGCATTGCCGGGCATGGTGCCGGGTCGCGACGATCGTCCCAAAGGATGTCTGTTCGCGCCGCGCTGCAAGTATGTGGTCGACGACTGCATGAAAGCGCGGCCCGCGCTCGCGCCGATGCAAGGTCACGCTGAAGTGGCGCGCGTGCGCTGCATCAAACCCCTGAACCTGAGCGGCGACGCCAACGTTCACACCCATGGAGGCGCACGATGAACGCAGTACTCGAAACGCGGCGCCAGTCGGACCATGCGGGCGATCACGTGTTGGTCGCGGAGCAATTGGCGCGCTACTACACGGTCAAGCGCGGCATGTTCGCGTCGGGCACGGTGAAGGCGCTCAACGGCGTCTCGTTCGCGCTCGACCGCGGCAAGACCTTGGCGGTGGTCGGCGAATCCGGCTGCGGCAAATCGACGCTCGCGCGTCAATTGACCATGATCGAAGCGCCCACCGCGGGCCGTCTGCTGATCGACGGTGAAGACGTGGCCGGCGCCGATCACGCGAAAATCGCGGCGCTGCGTCGGCGCGTGCAGATGGTGTTCCAGAACCCGTTTGCCTCGCTGAATCCACGCAAGACCGTCGAGCAGACGCTCGGCGAGCCGCTTGCGATCAATACGCAACTAAGCGTGACCGAGCGCGCCGAACGGATCGCGCAGATGATGCGCACCGTCGGCCTGCGTCCGGAACATGCGAAGCGTTATCCGCATATGTTCTCCGGTGGTCAGCGCCAGCGCGTGGCGATTGCGCGCGCGATGATTCTCGACCCGCAGATCGTGGTCGCCGACGAACCCGTGTCGGCGCTCGACGTGTCGATCCAGGCGCAGATTCTGAATCTGTTCATGGATCTGCAGGAGCAGTTCAAGACCAGCTACGTGTTCATCTCGCACAACCTCTCGGTGGTGGAGCATATCGCCGACGACGTGATGGTGATGTACTTCGGCGGCGTGGCGGAGCTCGGCGACAAGAAGCGGATTTTCTCGAACCCGCGTCATCCGTACACGCGCGCGCTGATGTCGGCCACGCCGTCGATCTTCGAGGCGGATCGCACGATCAAGATCAAGCTGCAAGGTGAAATGCCCTCGCCGCTGAATCCGCCGTCGGGTTGCACGTTTCATCAGCGCTGCCCGTACGTGATCGACCGCTGCCGCAGCGAAGAACCGAAGCTGCGCGAAGTGGATGGCCGCCAGGTCTCGTGTCACCGCGCCGAGGAGGTGGGGGACGTGGATGCCTGATGGGTTGGCGGCGCGTCGTCTTACGCGCCGCTTGCGTGATGGCGGCCTGAATGCTGCTTTCACGCGGCGCTGGAGGGCGCGTGCACTGACCGGTGCCGCGCTCTTCGGCGTTTGTTCCGTATTTCATCCCGGCGTCGGGCCGATCGGCGTCGCGCATGCCGCCGGGGCGGCCGCCAATGCACCCGCGCAGGCGGGGCGTCCGGCGCTCCCGGTGCCCAACATGCCGGCGCCGCCACGCACCAGTTTGCCGGGCCTCAATCCGCCGCCCGTTGCGCCGCCTGCCTTGCCGGGCACCACGGCGAGCGGCCCGGTGCGCGCGCAGCCTGCGCGCATGCCGTTCTATGTCGCGACACGCGGCACGACCACCATCTACGTGCTGGGCACGCTGCATGTCGGCGATCCCGCCGACTACCCCGCCAATCAGCCTTTCCGCGCACCGATCCTCGGCGCACTCGCCGCCTCGCCGACGCTGGCGCTCGAACTGTCACCCGACGAACTGCTGGTTTCGCAAGACGACGTCTCGAAGTACGGCGTCTGCCGGCGCGACTGTCTGCCGGGATTGCTGCCTGAGCCTTTGTGGCACAAGCTGGCCCTCCGGCTGCACGGCAACCCGGCGGCGCTCGACGCCATCAAGAAGATGCGGCCGTGGCTCGCTTCGTTGCTGGTCGAAACCTACGATTCGCTGAGTGCCGGCCTGCAGACTGAGTACGGGTCGGAAGCGCAACTGCAAAACGTCTATCTCCGCACGCGCGGCAAGATCGTCGGTCTGGAGACGTTGTCGCAGCAGATGCGCGCGTTCACGGGGCTGTCGCTCGCGCAGCAGCGCGAGATGCTGGCGCAGGATCTGGTGCAGACGCCGGCGGAAAACGTCGCGGATGTGCGGACCTTGCACCGTCTGTGGCGCGTGGGCGATGCGGATGCGATCGCCGCCTGGCAGGCCGCGAAATCCGAAAAACTGGCCCGCGACAAACGCATCTCCGATTCGATCGACAACAAGATCGTCTACGACCGCAACCGCCGCTTCGTTTCGCGGATGCTGCTGATCGCCGCGCCCAACAAGCCGGTTTTCGTGGCGATCGGCGCGTTGCATCTGGGTGGCCGCAAAGGCGTGCTGCAGATTTTGCGGCAGCACGGGTTTGTGGTGGAGGCGGGTTGAGCTTCATCGCAGCCCGGCACGAGATCTACGCAGCGACTCAAACGTCCTAAACCGTATCGGCCGTTCGGCCATCACGGAACCGGCATCTGAAGCGCCCAGTCCGACGCTCACGTGTGCCGCAAACTGCTCGCGGCACACGCAGCCATAGCGGCCTTTAGCGCTTCGGTCACTTCCTTGACCACCGGCGCCCAATCCCCCAGCGCCGCCTGCCGGAACAACCTCATCCCCGGATACCACGGCGAGTCGCGGCGCGATTCCAGCCAGCGCCAGTCCGAATTGGCGGGCAACATCAACCACACCGGCTTGCCCAATGCGCCCGCCAGATGCGCGACGCCGGTGTCCACGGCGATCACCAGGTCGAGATTCATGATCAACGCGGCCGTGTCTTCGAAACTGTTCAATTCGGCGGTGAAATCGTGGGCACGGAAAGCCGGCGGCGCGTCGGCCAGTTGCGCATGCGCCGGGCCTTTCTGCAGCGCGTACCAGGCGACGTAGTCCGACTCGCTGAGCACACTCACGTCGGTAAGCGTCATCGAACGATAGCGGTCGTTGCCGAATGTAGGACTGCCGGCCCAGACGAGGCCCACCTTGCGCTTCGATTTGTCGGCCGCGCCGAGCCGTTTGCGCCATGCCTTGATCTTCGCTTTATCGGCGAACAGGTAGGGCACGTCTGCGGGAATGTCGGAGAGATCCATGCCGATGCACGACGGCACGCTCATCATCGGTACCCAGAAATCGTATTCGCCGTCGGGCTTGCCGCTGAATGCGCGATGCACGCCCGCGATCCGTTCGACCAAAGGTAGCAGCGGTTCGCGCACGCACAGGTCGACCGTCGCGCCGCGTTGGGCGAGCACGCTTGCAAAGCGCAGGAACTGGAAGTGGTCGCCGAAACCCTGCTCGCCGACCAGCAGCAGACGACGTCCTTCGAGCGGCTCGCCATGCCATTCGGCCACGCCCGGCACCGCGATTGCGTCATAGTCGCTCTTGCGCCAGCGCAGCGCGAATTCAGCCCAGCCTTGCCGATAGTCACCGCGCTTGAGCAACAGCCACGCGAGATTCTGATGCGCGTCGGCGTAGTGCGGATCGAGTGCGAGCGCCCGGCGGTAAAAACCTTCCTCTTCGTCCAGCCGGCCTTGCGCACCGAGCGATCCGCCCAGACACACGAGGTGAGCCGGAATCGGTTTGAGTGCGACCGCATGCCGGTAATGCGCTTCGGCGCCCGCGTAGTCGCCAAGCTTACCGATCAGGCTGCCCAGATTGACGTGCGCCTCCGCATAATTCGCACGCAGCGCCAGCGCCCGCTCGAAGCTGGCGATCGCCGCGTCCTGGTCGCCACGCGCTTTATGTGCATTGCCCGCGTTGAAGTGCGCTTCCGCCGATGTCGGATCGAGCGACAAGACCCCGCGATAGCACGCCAGGGCTTCGTCGAAACGCGCGAGTTTGCTGAGCGCCGTGCCGAGATTCAAATGCGCGTCGAGCAGCGTGGGGTTCGAGGCCAACGCCAACCGGTACTGTTCGATCGCTTCGTCCAGGTCTCCGTGCGCTTGCAGTGCGACGCCGAAGTTGTTGTGCGCGTCGGCGAAATCAGGTTGGAGTTGCAGCGCCTGGTCGTAGCAGATCATCGCTTCGTCGAGATGGCCGAGCGCGGCGGCCACGAGTCCTCGGTTGCTCCAGCAGGCGGCATCGTGACGGTCGAGTTTGAGCGCGCGGCTCATCAGGCTGGCGGCGGCGTCGTGATCACCGCGCTGGTATTGCAGCACGCCGAAGTAGTGCAGCGCTCCCGTATGGACGGGATCGAGCACGAGGGCTTCGCGATAGAGGGATTCGGCGGCGTCGAGCCGGTTGGCCTGATGCGCTTCGAGCGCGGCGTCGACCAATGAGGCGAGGTAAGCGGCGTGCGGCGGTTCGTTGCGCGCGCGATCAGACTGGGATTGATGTTCCATGGAATCTGCGGGAGAGCGTCGGCGGCGCGCGCTGCGCGTACCGGCGCGTGTGGATGGGAGAGCGTCCAGCATCGTATGGTCGCCCCCCATTTCCCGACGATCGGACGCATCCTAATTCGGTTGCATCCGTGCCGTGCAGTGAGTCCATTTCACCGACGTATCGCGGAGATATCCTGCGATACGTCGGCGTTTCTTCACATCAACGGTAAGAGTCCTACAGAAACATCAGGAAATTCAACAGCAAGATATTCACGATGAGCAAGGTCAGCGCGGTCGGTATCTGCACCTTGATCACCGCGTTCTTGTCCGGCAATTCCAGCAGCGCGGCCGGCACCATGTTGAAGTTCGCGGCCATCGGCGTCATCAGCGTGCCGCAGTAGCCGGAGAACATGCCGATCGCGACCATCACCGCCGGGTTGCCGTGAAACACGCCCACCAGAATCGGCACGCCGACACCGCCGGTCATCACCGGGAACGCGGCGAAGCCGTTGCCCATCACCATGGTGAAGAGCGCCATGCCGATGCAGTACACGGCCACCGCGATGAAGCGATAGTCGAGGCTGATGTAGGCCGTCGTCACGTGTGCGACGGCCTTGCCGACGCCTGCGTCCGAGAACACGAGGCCGAGCATGCCGAGCATCTGCGGCAGCACGGCGGCCCATGACAGCGCATCGACCAACCGGCGCGTTTCCTTCATCGACTGGCCGACGGTGTCGCGCGTCATCACGCAGGCAATCGCGAGCGCGATCACGCAGCCGATGCCGAAACCGATCAGTGTGACGTTGGCCTTCTCGATCAGCGGCATGCCGCCGAACACCAGATGGCTCGCCGACAGCGTGATGATCACGGTGACGACCGGTATCGTCAGCGCGGGCACGAACAGCTTGTTACGCAGACGCGCGGCGCTAGCCTTACGCGCTTCGAGCGACAGCACTTTCGGCTTGCCCGCGGTCACGCCGCCGAAGCCGGCAATCAGCGCCATCACGATCACGAGCACACCGACCACGGCGGGCGGCAGCTTGTCGCCGATCAGGAAGATCAGCGCGTAGAGAATCCAGAAACCGCCGGCGGTAAAACGGCGCGGGTGATCCTTGTCCGTGACGATCATGCCGCCGACAACCAGCAGCACCACGCCCAGCAGCCAGAACAGATAGGTGATCGTGAGCGTCATGCTTTGTCTCCTGCGGCGGATTGCGTCGACGAACCAGCGACGTTGCTCGCCGGGGCATTGCCGCGCAGTTCGCGCTCGAGCTTGCGGTCGAGCAGATACAGACGGAAACCGTGAATGATGAACGCGCAGATGGCGGTCGGAATGCCCCACACGGCCACGTGAATCGGCTCGACGATGATCCCCGCTTCTTTCAGGAAGGTGGTCATCAGCACGATCGCGCCGAACGCGACGAAGATGTCCTCGCCGAAGAAGAGGCCCACGTTGTCGGTCGCCGCGGAGAACGCGCGCAGTTTGAAACGCACCGCGTCGCTGATCTTGCCGAAGCGGGTTTCGGTCGCGCCTTCGGCCATCGGCGCGATCAGCGGACGCACCATCTGCGGATGGCCGCCGAGTCCGGTCAAACCGACCGCCGCGGTCAGCTCGCGCACCAGCAGATAGACGATCAGGAGACGCCCGGCGGTGGCGGCCTTGATGCCGCCGATCCATGTTTGCGCGCGCTCACGCAGACCATGCCGTTCGAGCAAACCGATCACGGCGAGCGGCAGGAGAATGATCAACGGGATATTGCGGGTCTTGATGAAACCGGTGCCGATCTCGGCAAGAATCTTTTCAGGCGGGAAGTGCGCGGCCAGGCCGGTGATAATCGCGGCGACCGCCACGATCAGCATCGGATTGAACCGTAATAAAAAGCCGACGATGATGACGGCCACGCCAATGAGCGGCCATAGACTAACTGTTGTCTGCATCTGGATCTCCAAACAGGGTTTCAACCTCGCCGCTTGTGACGGCTAACGTGGGCCGGCGCCGGGTGGTCCAGACGCCGTCTTGCTGCCACGGCTCTTGATGGCCGCGTTTGCTTCGAACTACACCTGCACCCGCTGATCGACTACGGGTACTGCAATGCGTCGTGTACCTGGCAAACGCCCCGCGTGGAGCGGGGCGTTGCAAGGAGCACCAGGTTTGAATCGCGCTGTCCGTCCCGCGGTTCGGCCGGCGCTTCAGGCGCGGGCGGCGCCGGCCGCGTGGACTTCGATGCCCGCTTCCTGCAGCGCGCCGCGAATGCGTCGCGCGAACGCCAGCGCATGCGGACCGTCGCCATGCAGGCAGATGGTCTGCGCGTTCAGCGACACCCATTGACCGTCCACAGCCTGCACGCGTTGCTCGCGAACCATTGCGAGCGTGCGCGTCAGCACTTCGTCTTCGTCGTCGAGCAACGCGCCGGGTTCTTTGCGCGGCACCAGCGAGCCGTCCGCGCGATAGCCGCGATCGGCGAAGACTTCTTCGACGGCAACCAGACCCGCGTTGCGCGCGGCCGTCACGAGACCGCTGTTGGCGAGCGCGAACACCGCCACCGACGGATCGAAATCGTGCACCGCCGAGACGATCGCGTCGGCGATCTTGTTGTCGCGCGCGGCCTGGTTGTACAGCGCGCCGTGCGGCTTGACGTGCGCGATGCGCCCGCCTTCGGCCTGGGCAATCGCCGACAGCGCGCCGAGTTGATACAGCACGCCCGCATAGATGTCGTTGGCCGGCAGATCCATTTCCTTGCGACCGAAATTCTCCGGATCATTGAAGCTCGGATGCGCGCCGATCGACACGCCTTTCTGCACCGCCCAGCGCACACAATCGCGCATCGCGTTGGCGCCGCCCGCGTGCCAGCCGCACGCGATGTTCGCCGAGCTGACCAGGTCGAGCAGTGCCTCGTCGGACCCGCAACCTTCGCCGAGATCGGCGTTCAAATCGATTTCCATGGTGTTCCTCTGCTCTTCAAGAAAACGCCGGGCCGCCCCAAGTTTTCTTGGGGCCCCCTTGCGGGGCCGGCGCGAAGCGCCAGGTTGGGGGCGCTCATCGTTACAGTGTTGCGACGGCCGCTTGCCGCGCGCAGCGTTCTTCGTGCATCGCGATCGCGGCGTCGATCTGCCGCAAATACGTACGTTCTTCCAATAAGGCCTGACGTGCCTCGTAAGGCGTCGTCGGGATGAAGCGGACGGCGGCGTTCAGGCGCACCTGCGCGAGCTTCCACAGATCGGCCTGAATCACCGCGCCGATCTTCGGATAGCCACCGGTGGTTTGCGCGTCGCTCATCAGCACGATTGGCTGGCCGTTCGGCGGCACCTGAATCGTGCCGGGCAGCACCGCGTGCGAAAGCAGATCGGTTTTCCGGGTCCGCTTGAGCTCGTTGCCCGCGAGGCGGTAGCCCATGCGGTTGCTGTTCGGCGTGACGAGCCATTCATCGGACCAGAACGACTCGTGGGCTTCATCGGTGAAGCTTTCGTATTCCGGTCCGCGCAGCACGCGGATCGGCACGGCCCACGGCACGCCCGACGGATGACGGCCGCGCCGCAGCGGCTCGTGAACCAGCACGAATTTGCACCAGGCGGGCGCCTTCACGCCGAACTCCGGCGCCTCCGGCGTAAAGCCGAGATGGCCGCGCTGCGGCGGCGCGCCGATCGGCAGGCGGTCGCCGTCGCGCAGCGCGCGCCCGCCGAGTCCGCCGAAATGACCGGCGAGATCGGTGCTGCGCGAGCCGAGCATCGGTAAGACGTCGACGCCGCCCGCCACGCACACGTAGCCGCGCATGCCGCGCTTGGCCGCATTGAGCACCAGTTCCTGGCCGGCCCGCACCGGCAGGCTCCACCACGAGTAGACCGGCTTGCCGTCGAGTGTCGCGCCGAATTCCGTGCCCGTAATAGCGACCCGCGTGGCGCGCAGAAAGCGCAGCACGGTCGGGCCGAAGGTGATTTCCAGACCCGCCGCGTCGGGCCGGTTGCCGACCAGCCGGTTGCCGACTTCGAGCGACAGACGATCGAGCGCGCCACCCATCGCGACGCCGAGATGCCGGTAGCCGTGACGGCCGAGATCCTGAATCGTGGTCAAGAGACCCGCGCGAATCACATCGATCATGCGTGTATCCCCGCGATGGTGAAGCGCACCCGGTCGCCCGGCTGCAGCAGCGTGGGCGGGCGGCGCGCCGGGTCGAACAGCGGCAGCTCGGTGCGGCCGATCAACTGCCAGCCGCCGGGCGAAGTGGCCGGATAAATGCCGGTCTGTTCGCCGCCGATGCCGACGGACCCCGCCGGCACTTCCAGCCGCGGCGATGAACGGCGCGGCGTGTGCAGCGCGGTTTCGAGCCCGCCCATATAGGCGAAGCCTGGCTGGAAGCCGAGAAAGAACACGACATACTCGCCCCGCGAATGACGTTCGACGACCTCGCGCACGCTCAAGCCCGTGTGATTGGCGACCGCTTGCAGATCGGGGCCGAACTCGCCGCCATACTGCACCGGAATCTCGACTTCACGGCCGGGCGCGGGCGCATCGCTCACCGCATTCCAAGCCGTCTGCAGGTGGCTCACCAGCGCGTCGCGGTCGGCCTCGAGCGGATCGAAGACGAGCGTGAGGTTGTTCATGCCCGGCACCACCTCCAGCACGTGCGGCCAGTCGCGCGCGGCCTCGGCGGCCGCCCACACGCGCTGCTGGCATTCCAGCGTGGCCGGCGGCGGCGCTTCGCAGACTAGTGCGCTATCGCCGAGCGGAAAAATTCTTGGTTGGCTCATGGATTAACAGCCCAGGTCGAGTCGATGGATTCGGGCACAGCACACCCTTTGAACGGTTAACGGCATCGGGCAGGCGACGGTTGAAGCGTACATTATCAATAAAATATCAACAATTTCTCAATAAGCGTTTGTGCCAGGCTCCCTGGGATCGAACGCGCGTCGTACACTCCCGACACCTTCCCAACCTGTCTGTCGAGAATCGTCACCATGTCGCGCCATCCCACCAAGATCGTCTCCTCGGAACATCTCGTGTCCGAGACCAGCGCGGAACTGTCCGAACTCGAGTACGCGCTCATCATGGCGGGCAATGCATTCAACCGATGGATGGTGCGCTGCATGTCGGCGGCAGGCGAAAAGGACATGACCGCCATCGAAGTCTCGCTGCTGCATCACGTCAGCCATCGCGAGCGACGCAAGAAGCTGGCGGACATCTGCTTCGTGTTGAACATCGAAGACACGCACGTCGCCACCTACGCGTTGAAGAAGCTCGTAGCTAGAGGGTATGTAAAAAGCGAAAAGACCGGCAAGGAAGTGTTCTTCTCGGCGACCGATTCGGGCCGCGAACTCTGTCTGAAATATCGCGAGGTGCGCGAGAGCTGTTTGATTTCGACGTTGAAGGAAAGCGGCCTGACCAACGAGCAGATCGGCGAAGCGGCGCAGTTGATGCGCAACGCGTCCGGTCTTTACGACACGGCTGCGCGGGCGGCAGCGTCTTTATAACGCAGGACTGTTTGTTTTGCGGCGGCGCGCCGCGCCGAGGCTAAAAGCGCGGCGCGCGCCAAACGCTCAATCCGCCGGGCGCGGGTAGAGCGCCGCCTCGGTGACGATCAGGTCGAGCGGAATGTCGTGGGCTTCGCGTATCAATGCCGGTGCGCGGCACGCTTCATAGGCGATGCCGACGGTGATCGGCTTGGCCGCACTCGGCCACGCAGCCAGCGTGCGATCGTAATAGCCGCCGCCGTAACCGAGCCGGTAGCCGTGAGCGTCGAAACCCACGCACGGCACGAACAGCAGTTGGGGAATCACAACGCGCCCGGACGTCGGCTCGGCGATCTCATGATGGCCGATCTTCATCGGCATTGCGGGCGTCCATGCATGAAATTCGAGGGGCACGCCGCGCTCCTTGACCACCGGCAGACTCGCCTCGCGTTCCGCGCTTGCCGCTAGCCAGACCGAGATGGCGGCGCGCGCGTCGAATTCACCGGCGAGCGGCCAGTAGAATCCCACGCTATTCACACCGTACTGCTTTAACGCATCCAGCAGGTGCCGTGCGAGCGCGGTATTGTGCGCGGGCTCAGAAGCGGCTTGTAGCCTTGCTTCCAATAGCATTTTACGCAGCGCCTTTTTCGATTCCGCTGCAGGGTTGCATGCTATGCTTGGGTTCAATTCGCGCTCCAGAAACAACGATGTCAAAACGCCTTTACCGAGTATATCGCGCGGCCGGTCTGGCGCTTGCCGCTGCGGCACTCGTCGCGTGCAGCACGGCCTCCGCCGTCAAGCCCCTTCCCCTTTCGCAACTCACAAACGACGACCAGATCTTCGTCCAACTGCGCGAGGCCGCCCGCAATAACGACGCGGCGCGCGCAGCGCAGCTGGCCAGCATGATCCCGAGCTATCCGGCGCCTTCGTATCTGGAGTACTTCCAGATCAAGCCGCAGTTGTTCGATTCGAGCGGCCACGCGCGGATCGACGCGCCGGACGCGCCGGTGCTGTCGTTTCTGCAAAAGTACGACGGCCAGGCGATCGCCGACCGCATGCGCAACGACTACCTCACGGTGCTCGGCGCGCGTCACGACTGGCGCAACTTCGATCAGCAATACGCCCGTTTCGTGCTGAACGACGACACGCAGGTGAAGTGCTACGCGCTCGAATCGCGCGCCTCGCGCGGCGAAAACGTCGCGGATGCGGCGCGCGCGCTGCTCGTCGATCCGAAGTGGTACGGTGACGGCTGCGTCGATCTGATCAACTCGCTGGCTATCAACCAGCAGTTCAATTCGGCCGACGTGTGGCAACAGATCCGCCTCGCCTACGAACAGAACTACACCAACACGGGCGCGAAACTCGTCGACGCGCTCAGCAACGAGCCGCCCGATCCGGTGCTGTTCAATCAGGCCACCACTACGCCGCCGCTGCTGCTGGCGCGCGGCGTCGGTCCGGATACGCAGTCGCATCAACTGGCGTTGCTGGCTATCACGCGCATGGCGCGCAACGATCCGGCCATGGCCGCGGCCACGTTTGCCTCGGTGGCGCCGTCGCTGAGCTCGCCCGAGCGCGCCATCGGCTGGGGCACGATTGCCTATCAGGCCGCCGCCAAGCAGATGCCGAGCGCGGTGGACTGGTATCGCCTGTCGGTGAATGCGCCGCTGTCGAACCCCGCGTATGAATGGCGCACCCGCACCGCCTTGCTCGCGGGCGACTGGACGATGGTGCGCTGGTCGATCGAACAGATGCCCGCTGCGCTGCGCAATCAGCCGTCGTGGGTGTATTGGCATGCCCGTGCGCTCAAGCAGGCCGGCGACACGACCACGGCCAATCAGGAATTCGAGTCGATTTCGCAGGGCTTCAACTTCTACGGTCAGTTGGCCGCGGAAGAACTGGGCCAGAAGATCACGGTTCCGCCGAAAACCACGGTAAGCGACGCCGAGGTGCAACAGGCCGGCAACACGCCCGGCTTCGATCTGGCGCAGCGCTTCTACGCGCTGAATCTGCGGCTCGAAGGCAATCGCGAATGGAACTGGCCGCTGCGCACCATGAGCGACCGTCAACTGATCGCGGCCGCCGAATACGCGCGCCGTATCGAGTTGTATGACCGCACCGTCAACACGGCGGATCGCACGAAGAGCGAGCATGATTTCTCGCTGCGTTATCTGTCGCCGTTCAAGGATATCGTCGAGCGCGATTCGCAGTCGAATGGACTGGACGTGGAATGGGCCTATGGCCTGATTCGCCAGGAGTCGCGCTTCATCATGAACGCGCGCTCGGAAGTTGGCGCGAGCGGTTTGATGCAGTTGATGCCGGGCACCGCCCAACTGGTCGCGAAGAAGATCGGCCTGGGGCCGATCTCGCGCGAGCAGATGAACGACATCAACACCAACATCCTGCTCGGCACGAACTACCTGTCGATGATCTACAATCAGTTCGATGGGTCGGCCGTGCTGGCCACCGCGGGCTATAACGCGGGCCCGGGCCGTCCGCGCAACTGGCGGCAGTCCTTGCAGCATCCGGTGGAAGGCGCGATCTTCGCCGAGGCGATTCCGTTCCAGGAAACGCGCGACTACGTTAAGAATGTGTTGTCCAACACGGTCTACTACGCGGCATTGTTCGAAGGCCGTCCGCAATCGCTGAAGGCGCGGCTGGGTTATATCGCGCCGTAAGCGCCGTGCCGCCGCCGCCTCGTTCCGAGGCGGCGGCGCGCCACGCCAGCCGTTGCCGCGGCTTCCACCAGGGAGTCGAAAATGCGACATAAAGCCATTGCGATCATCGGCGGCTCAGGTTTTATCGGCAGCCATCTTGTCAACGCCCTCGTCGAAATGGGCAAGGACGTGCGCATCGCCACCCGGCGGCGCTACAACGCCCGTCATCTCACCCTGTTGCCCATCGACGTGATCGAAGCGGACGTGTTCGATCCGGTCCAGCTCGCGCGCTTCGTCGAAGGCGCCGATTGCGTGATCAACCTCGTGGCCACGCTGCACGGCAAACGCGGCACGCCGTATGGCCCGGAGTTCGCGCGGATGCATGTGGAATTGCCGACTAAAGTCGTCGCCGCGTGCGAAGGCAAGGGCGTGCACCGGCTGCTTCATATCAGCGCGCTCGGCGCCGACTCGAACGGCCCGAGCATGTACACGCGCTCGAAGGGCGATGGCGAGAAGGCCGTGCACGCGGCGAATCTGGCGTGGACGATTTTCCGGCCCTCCGTGGTGTTCGGCCCGGAAGATCAATTCCTCAACAAATTCGCCTTCCTGCAACGGATGTTTCCGGTGATTCCGCTCGCCATGCCGGATGCGAAATTCCAGCCGGTGTACGTCGGCGACGTCGCGAAGGCGATCGTCAACGTGCTCGACCTCGATGCCGCCGGCGGCCGCACCTATGAACTGGGCGGCCCGACTGTTTACTCGCTCGAAGATCTCGTCAAGTATTGCGGCGATGTGATCGGCAAGCATGCACGCATCATCCGCTTGCCGGAAGCGCTCGCGCGGCTGCAGGCGCTGACCTTCGAAATGGCACCCGGCGAACCGGTGATCTCGCGCGACAATCTCGATTCGATGAAAGTCGACAACGTGTTGAGCGGACCGCTTGCGCCTGAACTCGGCATCGAGCCGGCCAGTATCGAAACGATCGCGCCGATTTATCTGACCGGCACGTCCACGCGTTCGCGCTTCGACACATTCCGCGCCAGCGCGGGACGTTAAATTTTCTCTCATTCCTTATACAAAGCATGAAGCTGCTTATTGGTGACAAGAATTACTCATCATGGTCGATGCGGCCGTGGCTGCTATTCAGACACTTCGGCATTCCGTTCGAAGAAGTGCTGATCCACCTGAATCAGCCGGACACCAATGCGAGAGTGCTGGCACTTGCGCCGTCGGGTTCGGGCAAGATCCCATGTCTGGTCAACGACGACGGTTCGGCCACGTGGGATTCGCTGGCGATCGCCGAAACGCTGGCTGAGCGATTTCCTCAACATGCGCTCTGGCCGCGCAACGCGGCCGCGCGCTGCCGCGCGCGCAGCGTGAGCGCGGAAATGCATTCGGGCTTCGGCGAACTGCGTTCGAACATGTGGATGAACATTCGCGCGTCGTTCCCGGGCAAGAACGCGACACCGGGCGCGTTGGCTGATATCGCGCGTATCGAGGCAATCTGGCGCGACTGTCTCGACACCTACGGCGGCCCGTTTTTGTTCGGTGAATTCAGCATTGCCGACGCGATGTACGCGCCGGTCGTGATGCGCTTTAACACGTGGCAGCCGGCGCTGTCGGAATTATCCCGAGCTTACGTGCGGCGCGTAACGGAACTGCCGGCGGTGAAAGCGTGGATCGACGACTCGCTGAGCGAAACGCACACGGTTCCGTATCAAGACGACTGCCCATGAACATCTACGCAGTAGGCGGCGCGATCCGCGACGAGTTGCTGGGCGTCCCGGTGCAGGACCGTGATTACGTGGTGGTCGGCGCGACGCCGGAGCAGATGGTGGCGCAAGGCTACCGTCCGGTGGGCAAAGATTTTCCGGTGTTCCTGCATCCGCAGACGCACGAGGAATACGCGCTCGCGCGCACGGAGCGCAAGACGGCGGCCGGCTATCACGGCTTCCAGTTCTTCTATGCGCCGGACGTCACGCTCGAAGAAGACCTGGCGCGCCGCGATCTGACCATTAACGCCATGGCGCGCGAGGTGCGTCCGGACGGCGAGTTGACCGGCCCGGTGATCGACCCGTTCAACGGCCAGGGTGATTTGCAGGCGCGTCTGTTTCGCCACGTCAGCGATGCGTTTCTCGAAGACCCCGTGCGGATTTTGCGGATCGCGCGGTTTGCGGCGCGCTTTGTGGATTTCACGGTCGCGCCGGAGACGCTGACGCTCATGCGCAAGATGGTGGCCGACGGCGAAGTGGACGCGCTGGTGGCCGAACGCGTGTGGCAGGAAGTGTCGCGCGGCTTGATGGAGAAGAAGCCGTCACGCATGTTCGAGGTGCTGCGGGACTGCGGCGCGTTGGCGCGGATTCTGCCGGAAATCGACGCGCTGTTCGGCGTGCCGCAACGCGCCGACTATCACCCGGAAGTGGACACGGGCGTGCACGTGATGATGGTGATCGATCATGCCGCGCAGCAGGGCTATGCGTTGCCGGTTCGGTTCGCCGCGCTGGCCCATGACCTCGGCAAGGCGACTACGCCCGAAGACGTGCTGCCGCGGCATATCGGCCACGAGGGCCGCAGCGTGGATCTGTTGAAGCCGTTATGCGAGCGGCTGCGGGTGCCGAACGATTGCCGCGATCTCGCGGTGCTGGTTGCGCGTGAGCACGGCAATATTCATCGTGTGATGGAGATGGGGGCCGCGGCGCTGGTGAGGCTGCTTGAACGCAGCGATGCGATCCGCAAACCCGCGCGTTTCGCCGAAGCCTTGCAGGCGTGCGAGGCGGATGCTCGCGGGCGGCTTGGGTTTGAGATGCGGGATTATCCGCAGGCTGAGCGGTTGAGAGTCGCGCTGGTCGCTGCGCGTGGCGTGGATGCCGGTGCTGTGGCTAAGCGGCTTGTCGATGCACCCGCTGGGATCAAGGATGCCGTGCATCAGGAGCGGGTCAGGGCTGTGGAAGCGGCGATCGGCTAAGTCCGTTTTTGACTTCTTGGGCGGCGGCTTGGAGCCTGCTTCTTTGCCGCTGCCGTCAACGGCAAACTAGAGCAATCTGGCCAGAAGCGAAAGCACCATCGACAACACCAACGTCGACATAAACGGAAACGGGTACTCCCGCCCAAAGATCCGCAAAGTCACATCGCCCGGCAGGCGCCCAATGCCAATCTTCCTAAGCCACGGCCAGCAAGACGACAACACCGCCACCGCGATAAACGTAGTCAACAGCCAGCGGATCATGGCCAATTCCTGAAGCAAAACTTCATAGCGTATGCGACCGGTCGCCACTGGAAAACGCTTGCAGCGTGTCATCCAGTCCGCGCGAAAACGCGATCACCTTGAACAGCTCGCCCATCTCCGCCTCCGACAACAACTTCTGCACCGCATTCGCCGCAGGCAGATATCTCGCCGTGTCCGTAGGATCGATTCCGGATAACGCCTCGGTAATCCCGGCATTCAGCAGAAACCGCGCTTGCGACGTAAAGCCCAGCAAGTCCGCGCCCGTCTCGACGCCGGCTTCGGCGATGCCAGTGAATTCCACGTGCGCCGTGATGTCCTGCAAGCCCGGATAGAGGAAAGGATCGCCGTGCGCCCGGTGCCGGTAGTGGCACATCAACGTGCCTTGCGCACGCTGCGTATGGTAGTACTCGTGGCGCGGAAAGCCATAGTCGATGAAGAAAGCCGCGCCGCGTGCGAGCATCGTGCAGATCGTGCGTGTGAAGGCGCTCGCGGCTTCGTGCGTTTCGGTCACGTAGTCTTCGCCGGCGGTTTCGATTTCCGACAGCAGCGCGAGGTCCGCAGCGGCGGACACAGGCCGATCGTCGAAGGCGAACGCGTCGTCGCGCCATACCACGCCGCGCTCGAGCCACGCGCCGCCGGTGAAGGCGAACAGGCGCACCGGCATCGCGTCCAGCACCTCGTTGCCGATTACCACGCCTTCAAAGCGCTCCGGCAAAGCATCCAGCCAGCGCACTTTGGCCGCGAGCGCGGGCGCAGCGGCCTCGATCGTCTCGCGTTGGCGCTCGCGGAGCTCGCCCGACAGATCCACGATCGAATAGCTGTCGAATTCCGCATCCAAAGCGTCGAGCGCGTTGAGCAAGCCGGCGGCGAGTTTGCCCGTGCCGGCGCCGAATTCCATCACGTCGCGCGTGCCGCTCGCCTGCAAGGCTTCCGCGACCGGGCGGCCCAGCGTCGCGGCAAACAGCGGCGACAGTTCCGGAGCGGTGACGAAGTCGCTGCCGTCGTCGCCGCGCAGCCCGAATTTGCGGGCGCCGCCGCTGTAGTAGCCGAGCCCCGGCGCATACAGCGCGCGTTCCATGTAGCGGTCAAACGGCAGCCAGCCGCCGGCGGCGTCGAGCTCCGTTCGGATCTGCGCGACCAGCGCTTCGGACTGCGCAAGCGCGCTCGGGCCGGGAGCAGGTAAACTATCGGGTTGGTGAGCTTTCGGATTCATCCCCGCATTGTAAATGACCGCCTCTCTGGACACCGCCGCCGCCCGCGCGCCCGAAACGCCGCGCGTCGTGCTGATTACCGGCGCCGCCCGCCGTATCGGGCGGGCGCTCGCGCTCGGCTTTGCCGCGCGTGGCTGGGACCTGGCCGTCCACTACGGCGCCTCGCGGGAACAGGCCGACGAACTGGTCGCTGAAATCACCGCCTTGGGCCGCCGGGCGGTCGCTTTGCAGGCAGAACTGGGCGACGAGGCCCAGGTCGAGCGGCTTTTGCCGGCTTGTATCGACGCCTTGGGCCGGCCGTCGTGTATCGTCAACAATGCGTCGCGCTTCGAAGAGGACACGGCGCAGACCGTCGGTTACGACTTGCTGCTGAAGCTGACCGCGATGAACGTCGGCGCGCCGCTGGTGCTGGCGCGCAGGCTGTTCGAGGCGACGCCGGAAGCCGCGCGCACGGACGAAAGCCTGCGCAGCGTCGTCATCAACGTGCTGGATCAGAAGCTGTACAACATGAACCCGGACTATCTGTCGTACACGCTGACCAAGGCGGCGTTGCAGACAGCCACGGTCGCGCTGGCGCAGGCATTGGCGCCCAAAGTGCGTGTGGTCGGGCTCGCGCCCGGTCTGACGATGCAATCCGGCGATCAAACGACGGACGGTTTCGCGGCCGCTCACCGTACTACGCCCTTGGGCCGCGCGTCGCGGGCCGAGGATATTGTCGCCGCCGCGCTGTATCTCGCGGATGCAGCGGGCGTCACCGGAACGACGCTGGTGGTCGACGGCGGGCAGCACCTCGTGCCGCTGCCGCGCGACGTTATGTTTTTGACGGGCGCCTGAAGCGCGCGCGGCCAGCCGTTGTAGCGGCGGCCGCCGCGCTGTGAAGCGCCCCTTTGCGTGCTCCGCACGCTTTTTTCGACTGGAACGAACATGTTTGCCGCTCTTTCGCATCCCCGGCTCGCCGATTGCCGCCGGCTTTTTCTGCGCAATTACGAAGTGCACATCAACATCGGCGTGCACGACTTCGAAAAGCGCGGCGAACAGCGCGTCGTGATCAACGTCGAACTGTTCGTGCCGCTCGCGCTGTCCACGCCGGTTCAGGACAAGCTGAACGAAGTCGTCGACTATGACTTCATGCGCTCGACCATTTCGCGCCGCGTCGAGCAAGGCCACATCCACTTGCAGGAAACGCTCTGCGACGACCTCGTCAAGACCATGCTCGAGCATCCGCAAGTGCGAGCCGCGCGTGTGTCGACGGAAAAGCCGGACGTTTATCCTGATTGCGACGCGGTGGGCGTCGAAGTCTTCCGCATCAAAGAGGATTGAGCCATGAATGCTCCGGAGATCCTGAACGGCGCCGCAACCGCCGAAGCCGCTGCCGCAACCGAGGCCACGCAAGCCGCCTCGCGCGCCAAGTCGCCGCTCACGCGCCGCGAACAGAAGGAAGCGTACGAGAACAACAAGCTGTTCAAGCGGCTCGCGCGCCAGGTCGGCCAGGCGATCGGCGACTTCAACATGATCGAGGACGGCGACAAGGTCATGGTGTGTCTGTCGGGCGGCAAGGACAGCTACGCGATGCTCGAAATTCTGATGCGGCTGCGCGAGCGTGCGCCGATCAACTTCGATATCGTCGCGGTGAATCTGGACCAGAAGCAGCCCGGTTTTCCCGAGCACGTGCTGCCCGAGTATCTGAAGCAGCTCGACATTCCGTTTCACATCGAGAATCAGGATACGTACAGCATCGTCAAGCGGCTGGTACCGGAAGGCAAGACCACCTGTTCGCTGTGCTCGCGGCTGCGGCGCGGCATTCTTTACCGCGTCGCCGGCGAGCTCGGCGCGACCAAGATCGCGCTCGGCCATCATCGCGACGACATTCTGCAAACGCTGCTGCTGAACATGTTCTACGGTGGCAAGCTGAAGGGCATGCCACCCAAGCTGCAATCGGACGACGGCAAGAATATCGTGATCCGCCCGCTCGCCTACGTGAAGGAAACCGATCTGGAGAAGTACGCCGAGCTGCGCGAATTTCCGATCATTCCGTGCAACTTGTGCGGCAGCCAGCCGAATCTGAAGCGCGCGGAAATGAAGGCGCTGGTTCGCGACTGGGAGAAGCGCTTCCCGGGTCGCATCGAAAACATGTTCAAAGCACTGTCGAACGTCGTGCCCTCGCATTTGATGGATCACAAGCTGTTCCCGTTCGCGAGCCTGCGTGCGACCGGCGAGGCCGATCCGCAAGGCGATATCGCCTTCGACGAGGAGCCGTGTTCGACCGATGCCGGCGACGGCGCGATGCCCAGCGCAACAAAATCGATCTCCATCGTCCAGTTCGACGATCTTTGACGAAAACGCTCGCCGTATGGGTGTTTCCGCACATTGCAGTACGCATCAAGGCCGCCACAGCGGCCTTTTTCGCTAGAGGGTGCGTGTTAGAATCGACGCCTCCAAACTCGTCTATTTGCCGTGCCATGAACATTGTGATTTTGGCGGCAGGCACCGGCAAGCGCATGCGGTCCGCGCTTCCCAAGGTGCTTCATCCCCTGGCTGGCCGGCCGCTCCTCGCTCACGTCATCGACACGGCTCGCGCGCTCAAACCCACGCATCTCGTGGTGGTGATCGGCCACGGCGCCGAAGCCGTGCGCAAGGCCGTCGCCGCGCCGGACGTGCAGTTCGCCGTGCAGGAACAGCAGCTCGGCACGGGCCACGCGGTGCAGCAGGCGTTGCCGCTACTCGATCCGTCCGCGCCTACGCTGGTGCTATACGGCGACGTGCCGCTCACGCGCGCCAGCACACTGCAGGCGCTGACCGAGCGTGCGGGGCAGGGCGGCTACGGTGTGCTCACCGTCACGCTCGCGGACCCGAGCGGCTATGGCCGCATCGTGCGTGATGCGCAAGGCAAAGTGGCGCGCATCGTCGAGCAGAAAGACGCGACGCCCGAGCAACTCGAGATCGCCGAGATCAACACCGGCATCATCGTCGCGCCGACCGAGCGTCTGGGCGGCTGGCTTGCCGCGCTGAAGAACGACAATGCACAAGGCGAGTTCTATCTGACCGACGCGGTCGAGATGGCGATCGAAGCAGGCCTTGAAGTCGTCACCACGCAGCCGGACGACGAGTGGGAAACGCTCGGCGTGAACAGCAAGCAGCAGCTTGCCGAACTCGAGCGGATTCATCAGCACAACGTGGCGGATGCGCTGCTGGTCGCGGGCGTGACGCTCGCCGATCCGGCGCGGCTGGATGTGCGTGGCACGCTCGAATGCGGCCGCGATGTCTCGATCGACGTGAATTGCGTGTTCGAAGGCCGCGTGACGCTGGCTGAGAACGTCACCATCGGGCCGAACTGCGTCATCCGCGATGCGAACATCGGCGCCGGTACGCGCGTCGACGCGTTCACGCACATCGAAGGCGCCGAAGTCGGCGCGAATGTCGTGCTCGGACCGTATGCGCGGTTGCGTCCCGGCGCGTCGCTGCACGACGAGTCGCATGTCGGCAACTTCGTCGAGGTGAAGAACGCGGTGCTCGGCCACGGTTCGAAAGCGAATCACCTCACGTACATCGGCGACGCGGATATCGGCGCGCGCGTGAACATCGGCGCGGGCACCATCACGTGCAACTACGACGGCGCGAACAAATTCCGCACGATCATCGAAGACGACGTTTTTGTCGGTTCGGATACGCAACTGGTTGCGCCGGTGCGCGTGAAGCGCGGCGTGACGATCGCGGCGGGCACCACGGTCTGGAAGGACGTTGAGGCCGACGCGCTGGTCCTGAACGACAAGACGCAAACGAGCAAAACGGGCTACGTGCGCCCGACCAAGAAAAAGAGCTGATGGTCATGACGCGCGCTCAACGCGCGCTCCCTGAAACGCAGCACTAGCACTGAAAAGGAATGAGCCATGTGTGGCATTGTCGGCGCGGTAGCGCAACGTAATATCGTTCCCGTCCTCATCGAAGGACTGCGTCGCCTCGAGTATCGCGGCTACGATTCGTGCGGCGTGGCCGTGCTTGGCGCAGACGGTCCGCGCCGCGCGCGCAGCGTGGCGCGGGTGGCCGATCTCGACGAACAGGTGCGCGAGAGTCATCTCGAAGGCATCACGGGTATCGCCCATACGCGTTGGGCGACGCACGGCGCGCCGGTCACGGACAACGCGCACCCGATCTTCTCGAAAGATGCGCTTGCGTTGGTACACAACGGCATCATCGAGAACTACGAAACGCTGCGCGAAATGTTGCGTGGCAAGGGTTATACGTTCGTCTCGCAGACCGACACAGAGGTTATCGCGCATCTGATTCACAGCCTGTACCACGGCGATCTGTTCGCGGCGGTGCGTGAAGCCGTCGGGCAATTGCACGGCGCGTATGCGATCGCCGTGTTGCATAAGGATCAGCCGCATACGGTGGTCGGCGCGCGGCAGGGTTCGCCGCTGGTGGTCGGGCTCGGCAACGGCGAGAACTTCCTCGCTTCGGACGCGTTGGCGCTCGCGGGCAGCACTGAACGGTTCATCTTCCTCGAAGAAGGCGATGTCTGCGAACTGTCGCTCGAAGGTGTGCGCATCGCCGATCGCGACGGCAATGAAGCGCAGCGCGAAGTGCGCCAAGTGGCGGCGTATGGCGGCGCGGTCGAACTCGGACCGTATCGCCACTTCATGCAGAAGGAAATCTTCGAGCAGCCGCGTGCGATCACCGACACGATCCCGCAAGCCGATTCGTTCGATGCCTCGCTGTTCGGCGAGGGCGCGGAGAAGGTGTTCGCGGAGATCGACAGCCTGCTGATCCTTGCGTGCGGCACCAGCTACTACTCGGGGCTGACCGCGAAGTACTGGCTCGAATCGATCGCCAAGATTCCGACTCAGGTGGAAATCGCCAGCGAGTATCGCTACCGTGAGTCGGTGCCGAATCCGAAGTCGCTGGTGGTGGTGATCTCGCAGTCGGGCGAAACGGCGGACACGCTCGCGGCGCTCAAGCACGCGCAGGAACTCGGCCACAAACATACGCTGGCGGTCTGCAACGTCGGTACGAGCGCGATGGTGCGCCAGACGGAGTTCTCGTTCCTGACGCACGCGGGCCGCGAGATCGGCGTGGCATCGACCAAGGCATTCACGACGCAACTGGTTGCGCTATTCGTGCTGGCGGCGACGCTGGGCAAGATGCGTGGCCGTGTGAGTGAACAGCAGGAAGCGGTGTACCTGAAGCAACTGCGCCACTTGCCGGCGGCATTGAATAGCGTGCTGGCGCTGGAGCCGCAGATCATCGCGTGGTCGGAAGAGTTTTCGCGCAAGGAACATGCGCTGTTCCTCGGGCGTGGCTTGCACTACCCGATCGCACTCGAAGGCGCGCTGAAGCTCAAGGAGATTTCGTATATTCACGCCGAGGCTTATCCGGCTGGCGAGTTGAAGCATGGGCCGCTCGCGCTCGTGACGGAGGCGATGCCGGTGGTGACGGTGGCACCGAACGACGCGCTGCTGGAAAAGCTGAAGTCGAATATTCAGGAAGTGCGCGCGCGCGGCGGTGAGCTGTATGTGTTCGCCGATGCGGATACGAAGATCGTTAACGACGAAGGTTTGCATGTGATCCGGATGCCGGAGCACTACGGTTTGTTGTCGCCGATCTTGCATGTGGTGCCGCTGCAGTTGCTGGCGTATCACACGGCGTGTGCGCGAGGTACGGATGTGGACAAGCCGCGGAATCTGGCGAAGTCGGTGACAGTGGAGTGAGGTAGCTGTTGCTTGCTCTATTGCTGGAAAAAAGCCACCTGTCGTTCACAGGTGGCTTTTTTTCGCGCCTACGGTCGGCGTCCCACGAACCTCATCCTCACTCCCTCACCAACTCCACCGCCGCCGCCGAAACAAACTCCGCGCGCACGCTATCGCCGACTTTCAACCGATCGAGCGAAATCCCCTTTGCGGCCCTGAGCACCTGCTGATGCTTCGGGCCACGCAGCGTGACCATGCGGGTCTTGCGATCGATCTTCATCACCGTCGCGACCACTTTCACGCTATGCGCCGACGACGCGTAGCCCGCCGAAGCCGGTATCGCCGCGGTCGTCTCCACGCGTTCTCGCACACCCTTGGTCGCGAGCTTGTCGATGTTGACCAGCAGCGCCTGCTGATACGCAACGTTGAGCTTGTCGCCGATCTTGAGCCGGCTGACATCGGCGAGGGCAGGATTGACGTCCACGTCAGCGAGATTGCCGCGCGGACCACGCAGCGTGACGCTATTCGTGGCGGTATTGATTGCGACCACGCGGACTTGCGCGTGAATCACTTCGGCGCGTCCGAGCGCCTGTTGTCCGGCGGGGGCGTCGGCATCCTGCGCGAAGCTCGATTGACAGAGCGTCGCAGCGAGCACGCTCACGAGAGAAGCCGCACGCCACATGACAGCGGCCGATGATCCGACTTTGCGCGCACAGGTCATTCGCAGCCCCGAAGTGATCGCCACCAACGGTCAACGCAATCGGCCAACGCAAAACCGGCCACGCACTCGCGCTTACAACTCCGGCCGCGCCAGATCGCTGATGACGATATGTTCGCCGTACACCTGCGCCGCCGCGACCGCTTCGAGCTTGGTCGCGTACGGCCCGAGTTCGGGCGCGCCGTCGAACGGAAACAGCACGCGTCCGTCGGTGGTTCGAACCACTTTCAACACGCCGAAGAAACGCCGATAGCCGGCCAGCTTCGACGTGGCCGAAATTTCAAAATCGTCCTCCGACGTCGCGGGGGCGCTAGGAATGAATGCGGTCTTGCTCATACCTGAAAACATCTCTTGTTCGATGGGCCGGCACCGGCACGAATGCCAAGCCTACACCCGGTTGTCCGGGGAGGATATTCGCCGGCGGGCTTCATTGTCTCAAATCCGGGCGGATTCAACCGGCGAGCCAACACGCGCCGAGCGGTGGCCGGCAACACGGCCGCTCGTCGGCATCTTCAAGCGTCTTTGACCGCCGCCGCGTGCTCGGCCGCCAGCGCGACGTCTCGCTCGTTCACGCCCACGAAGCTCGGCCGCGAGCAGATGCGTTCGACATACTCAAGCAAGGCCGGCGTGTCGGGCACCAGCTTGAACATCATTCCCCAATGCAAGGCGATGCCCCACAAAATATCCGCCGCCGACATCGTGTCCCCGAGCAAATAAGGCGCGGTCTGCAACTGACTCGTTACCGTTGCGAGCATCGAATCGAAATCGCCGTAGGGCGAAGTGGAGGGCGGAGCGGGTTCACGCTTCATTGCTTTGTCGACCAGCGCCGGTTCGTAGCAAGCTGCGTAGTACACCAGCCAGCGCAGATACGGCCCGCGCGACGGATCATCGAGCGCCGGCGCGAGACCGGCTTCAGGAAAGAGGTCCGCCAGATAGATGAAGATGGCGACCTGTTCGGTGACCAGCGCGTCGCCGTGGAGAATCGCCGGCACTTTACCGAGCGGATTGATGGCGAGATAGGGCGCTCTGCGCTGCTCGCCGGCTTTCATGTTCAGCACCTTCAACTGGTACGGTGCACCGAGCTCTTCCAGCAGCGTGAGCGCGCTGACGGAGCGGCATTGCGGCGAGTGGAACAGGGTGATCGTGCGGTCTGTGGTCATGGCTTGAGCCTTCCCGAATGTGCGTGGTGGACGAAAAAACCGGCTTTGAGGCAGCAACGAAGCGCCGGGGGGATGCGTTCATCCTAAGCGTCCATACCTGTCAGTTTGTGTCAGGTATCACTACACTTGTCCGCATGAGAGCGAGCCGCCTTCTTTCCATCCTGATGACGCTGCAGGCGCGTGGCCGCGTCACAGCGCAGTCGCTCGCCGACGAATGCGCGGTCTCGCTGCGCACCATCTATCGCGATATCGACGCCCTGAGCGCTGCAGGCGTCCCGGTTCATAGCGAGCGCGGGTCGGAAGGCGGCTATCGCCTGCTCGACGGCTACCGCACGCGGCTGAACGGCTTGTCCTCGCAGGAAGCAGAGTCGCTGTTTCTCGGTGGCCTGCCGGGACCGATGCAGGCGCTCGGCCTGGGCGCGGTGATGGCCGGCGCGCAGACCAAGTTGCTGGCCGCGCTGCCGGTCGAATTGCGCTCGACCGCGGAGCGCATGCGCTCGCGTTTTCATCTCGATGCGCCAGCGTGGTTTTCGGACGCGGACGAGCCCGCTTATCTGCCGTCGATCGCGCGTGCGGTGTGGGAGCAGCATCCGCTGGAGATTCGCTATCAGAGCTGGAAAGCGGAGAAGTTTCGCCGGATCGAGCCGCTCGGCATCGTGCTGAAAAGCGGCGCGTGGTATGTGGTCGGGCGCGTCGCGCCGGACGTGCGCATTTACCGCATTTCACGCATTCTCGAATTGAGCTTGCTGGCCGAGACGTTCGAGCGGCCGCCCGCTTTCGATCTCGCCGCCTACTGGCAGGACAGCACGCAGCGTCTCTCCGAAGAAATGCATGCGAGCGAAGCGACGCTGCGTCTGTCGCCTTGGGGCATGCGGATGCTCGAAATCTTCGTGTCGCCGTTCGCGCGCTCGGCGGCGATCATTGGCGAGCCGGACCCCATCGATGGCTGGCGCACCGTGACGCTGCCGGTCGGTTCCGTGAGGCAGGCGTGCGCGGAATTGCTGCGCTTCGGCACCGAGGCCGAGGTGCTGGCGCCGCCTGAGTTGCGCGCGCGCATGTCGGAGATCGCGGCGGCGTTGCATCGACGTTACGCGGAATGACGCCGTGAGAGTGCCCTTCGCACGTGGCGGGCCGCCCGACGGCGTCGCGGCACAGTTGGGTAGGGTGGCACATGCGTTCGCAAGGCAAGCGCGCCGTGCCGGGCCTGCGCTACGTGCTGAACCGCACGCCGATGCGGAGTCACGCGCAGGCGGCGAGCATGACCGAGCGTCTGGGCGAAACGGGAAACGCGCCCGGTGGACGGTGTCGGATGTAATGGCCGCTTTAGCCGTCTGCACGATCAGGCTGGTTTCCCGCTGTTCAATCCGAACGGGCCAACAAGGATCCAGCGGGCGTGCTCGCGAAACTGGAGCGGACGCCGTACGCGGCGCGCTTCAAGGAAGTCTTCGGTGAGAACATCTTCGTCGAACGCGCCAAAGCCTCCATGCACGCCACGTATGCGATCGAACGGTTCGAGTTCGAAGATCCGGGATTTCGTCCGTACACAAGCAAGTCCGACTACTACTTGGACAATAAATTGCAACTAACGGCACAAGAGTTGAGAGGGAAAAAACTGGTCGACAATCCGGCGGGCGGCAATTCCGCCACCTGCCATATCGATTAGGTGGGCGTCGACGGCTCTCATCCGCTATTCGCGGATTTCAAACTTCCAAGCGCTCGGCGTGCCACGCAATCCAGAATTACGGGCGGGGCAGGTCGACAAATTCAACGATTAACCGGCCGCGCGGCGCGTCAACGCCGACACGACCGACGAACCGCTCACACGCAAAGCCGGCGAGCGTCCGGTTTGGTCGGAGCGCGATATCGACGACGTCGCCGCTTTCCTGGCGACGCTGAACGACGACTACATGCTGAAACCGAAGCCGCCACATTGACATGCGAAAGACGCCCACCAGCGGCGATACTTCAGACGAATTTCGGTTCGTTCTGGGTCTAATTTGGGGGCAGAGCTATAATGGCCGGATTCCCTTTTCTTTCCCGTCCTCCGCTATGAGCCGGTTACTTTGCCTGATGGTGCTTTCGCTCGGCCTGATGCAGACCGCGACGGCCGACGAAAATACCGACCGCATGTCCGCGTACCTGACGCAAAAATTCGGTCTGGCAAAGGAAAAGGCGCAAAAGATTTCCGACGCGGTGCAATCGGCCGCCTCGAAATATTCCCTCCCGCCGGCGCTCCTGCTGGCGATCATCTCGATCGAATCCCGCTTCAAGGAAAAGGCCAAGGGCGCCAACGGCGCGACCGGGCTGATGCAGGTCGTGCCCGGCGCCCATCGCGGACTGCTGAGGAACGTCAAGGACCTGACCGAGCCAACCGCGAATATCGAAGTGGGCTCGGCGATTCTGTACGGCTACATGCGTTCGGCCAACGGCGACATGAACGCCGCGCTCAAGAGCTACGGCGGATCGCAAGCGTACGCGCAGAAGGTGAGCTTGCGCGTCGGAGACTTCGCAGCGGTCGCGCCGTCGCAAGACGCTGCACAGCAATCGGACGTGCAGGCCGGCATGTGCGCGGCACGGCCTGCGTCTGACCGTTGCGCGGCACCGGGCAACTGGGCCGATGCGTTCACCGTCCCGGCCGTTAATGCCGCCGGATTGAACGGCGCGGCGACGTCGGCGACGGGACTTCCCGCGACGTCACACTAAGCGCCATTCGTCTCTTTTCCTGCCGCAGCGTCGCAGCCGCGGTCATGCATTGTCACGTCCTGTACGACGCCACGTTGCGCCCTTTTTACGCACAGTGGGCAACCGCTCTACAATGCATTCCCATTCGCGCTGACGCAGCGTCTCTTTCGATCGACCATGTTGACCTCGTTTTCCAGATCCACAGCCGCCGCGTTTGCCGGCCTGCTGACCCTCGCCGCCTGTAGCAGCACGCCGCAGCCGAAATTCCAGCAGGAATTGTTCGAAACCGGCGCGAGCCCGTACGCACGCAATTTCAATTCGAGTACCACGGATAGCTGTGAGGCCGCGCGCCGGGCGCTCTTGAGCCAGGGCTATCTGACGACGATGACCCGCAACGATACCGTCGACGGCACCAAGAACTTCCAGCCGACGGGCGACACGCACGTGGTCGTCGAATTTCACGTGGTCTGTACGCCGGGAGAAGAAGCGAGCGATACCAGCATCGTCTATGTCAATGCGGTGCAGAACGGCTTTGCGCTGAAGAAAAGCGATACGTCGGCAAGCGTCGGACTGAGCGTGCTGGGGTCGCTGTCATTGCCGATCCGTTCGAACAGCGATGCAATGGTCAAGATTTCGAGCGAGACCATTCCGTCGGGCAAGTTCTACGACCGTTTCTTCGGGCTCGTCGATCATTATCTGCAGACGGTGGTGCGCACGCAGCCGGTCGCCAATAACCGCATCGAGACGCGCCTGCTGCCGGTGCCAGTCGAAGTGACGGCTCCAGTGCCCGTTCCCGAGATGCCCGATGCCATCGGCAAGGCGGCGTCCGTGCAGCCGGCGAGCGGAGTCGGCGTAGCGCCCTGATCTATCCGCGGGCGTTCGCGGTGTCGAGGCTGGTCAAGACCTGATCAGCCTTCAATCTCATCGCGAAGCATTACTTATCCTATGTCTTTTACTTCATACGTATATATATGTAGTAATAGTTAACAAGGGTTAACCCCTTCTGTGGATAACTCCCGAATGTTCCGTCACATCAACGCCATGCAAACTCGATAACCCTGCGGAACACGTCTGTAGAAAAACTACCAAACCGGGATAACTTTGACGGGGCTTGCCTCATGCGCCGTCTTATCAAGATTCCGCACACAGGCTGTTCCATGCGCTATCCCGAAGTTATTCATAGGGAATTGTGGATAACTCGCGTTCGCAGTCGTTTCTCCAACCGTTGCCGGGCAAGTTTTTCAAGTTGCCCAAGCGCTCGCCACCGTACAGACCGCTGCCTGCCAGACGCGCACATTGAAGACGGACGGTACAAAGATTGCGTCTCTCTTTTTGCAAGCGCAACTGTTGCTATTTAGTCAAAACCATTTCGGCAACGCCCGATCCAGGCATAGAGTTAAAGTGTTTTCTGAGGTTATTGGTGCAGTGCGGGGGGTGTGGAATGAAACGCAGAACAGCTCGACAGCTTGTCCGTCTTCTCTCGGATATCCGACATGCCACCCATTGCAGCACGCTGCGGGCGGCAGCCACCAATCGGGCCATCGCGCACGCATCCGCTGAACACGAAGCGGACCTCGCCGACAGTGACGAGAATAGCGACGCCACGCGCGACGCGCACCAGGACAAGCCGGCCCGGAGCGGATCATGAGAACGGCAAGCGAACAGTCGCTGCGGTTTCTGGTTGAGAAATGGCTTGCTCCGGAGCCTTCGGCGCCGGTTCACGTCACTGAATTCAGCCGTACTCGCCTCGGAGGGCGGCGTTATGTCCGCGTCGAGACTTCGCTCGAGAGGGGCTCGCGCGGGTTGTTCTTCTTTCGTCACGACGACGGCTGCTGGTGCGTGTTTCCGCCAACCGCCGATACGCCCGCTTTGTTTGCGCATCCGCGGGCGGCCTGAGGGCAGCAAGCAACCCAACGACGCCGAACGCCTGCGCAAATATCTCGCACGCTTTGGCGTCGAATGGGGTGGCTGGCTGCATCCTCAAGACGACGCGCGAGTCACGCGTTCACGTCCGCGTTGCCACGCCGGCATCACCTGACACACGATCAAACCCGCGAGCATCAGCGCGCATCCGAACAGCGCGCGCGCCGTCAGCGTTTCGCCTAGCACGAGCCAGGCCGCAAGCGCGGCGAACACACCTTCCATGCTGAAGATCACCGCCGCGTGCGACGGCGCCGCGTGTTTTTGCGCGACCACCTGAATCGTGTAAGCGATACCGACTGACAGCGCCCCGCCGTACAGGATGGTCGGCGCGGCGCGCGCAATCACCGCGAGGCTGAACGGTTCGACGGCGAGACCGACAACAAGGCAGGCGAGTCCGCACGTCACGAACTGCACGAGCGCGAGCATCAGCGTGTCGTGGCGCAGCGCGAAACGCCCGACCAGCATCATCTGAATGGAGATCACGAGCGCGCCGGCGAGCTGATACCAGTCGCCATACAGCATCGAAAAGTGCTCGTTGACACTCAGGAAATACATGCCGACGGCCGCGAGCGCCGCACCGAGCCATGTGCCGATCCCCGTGCGATGTTTGAATAGCACGCCCAGCAGCGGCACGATCACTACGTACAGCGAACTGATGAAACCCGCGTTGGCGACCTTCGTGTATTGCAGGCCGATCTGCTGCAATGAAATCGAGGCGGCCAGGACCACGCCGAGCAGCGCGCCGGCGCCGAGCAGCTCGCGTGCGCCGCCGGGTTCGCGCTTCGACAGTTCAGCCAGCGCGGAGCGCCGCACGCAAACGATCAGCGTCATCACGACCAGCGCGCCTAGCAGGAAGCGCAGTCCGGTGAACAGGAACGGTCCGATCGCGTCGAGACTCAAGCGTTGCGCGACGAACGCGGAGCCCCAGATCATCGCGGCGATCAGCATCAGGACATTGGCGCGCAGGTGTTGGCGGGTTTCGTTTTTCAAAGGTGGTCTGTCTAATTCAGTTGTTGTGTGACAAGTTGCTCGTGGTCCGACAGAGGCGCGGCGCTGGTTAGCTAACGGTCGCGTTGGCCGGCAACCTTGACGCCGGCAGCGTCATCACGAAGCGTGCGCCGCCTGAGGCGGCCGACTCGAGCCGCACGTCGCCGTCATGGACCAGTGCCACACGCCGCACGATCGCAAGGCCGAGGCCGTACCCGCCGGTATGCCGGTCACGGCTCGAATCAGGTCGATGAAACGGCTCGAACACACGGTCATGATCGGCGAGCGGAATGCCAGGACCGTCATCGTCGACGGTCAGCACCAGCGCGCCCGTCCCATCGACTTCCGCGCCCAGCGAAATCGCCCGCTTTGCATAGCGTGTGCTGTTGCGGATCAGATTCAGCAGCGCACGCGCGACCAGCTTGGGATCGCAGACATGATACGTGGGCGCCTGCGCAACCGCCGCCCCGCCCGTGGAAACCGAAAGCGTCAGCGAGCGGTCGACGACATCGTTGCACATGCTCGCGGCCACGCTATCGAGCAGTTCGTCCACCGACACGCGCATCAGCACCAGATGTCCCGCACCTTGTTCCAGACGGCTCAAGGTCAGCAATTCTGTGACCAGTTCATCGAGTTCGCGCACGTCTTTGCGCGGCGCGAGTTGGCGGCATGACGCGGCTTCTCGGCGCTTCGGCGAACGGCCCGATCGTGCAGTCGAAGAATAACTACTTCGCGATTACGGCACTGACTTATCGCTATTGATCGCGCAATTGAGCGGTGCGTCGATCGGGAATCCGAAATGTCGGCATGCCGCTTCGACGTCTTCTCAAGGTACTCGGGATCGCCGCATGACAAACTGCGGTTCAAGGGCTGGCGGGAGAGCCTGATATCGGCAGTGCGCCGAGTCACACCGCGTCCCTGAGCAGATGCGCTGAGACCTCAAATGATTGAATCCGCTCATGGCGGTTCGTTCTCTAGTCGACTCGCGCGATAATCGCGCCAGTCGGCCACGGACCTCGGACACGACTGACCCAACGACCGGCCGATTTTCAGGCAAACGCAATGGACGAGAAAGACTGGATCGCCGGCGCCGCGAAAGCGCTGGCGATCATCGAAGCATTCGACGAAGAGCACGCGCGCATGACGCCCACCATGGTCGCCGGCCGCGCGGGTCTGTCGCGCACGGCGGCGCGCCGTTATCTGCTGACGCTGCGTGAACTCGGCTACGTGGATACCGACGGCAAGCTGTTCTGGCTGGCGCCGCGTGTCTTGCGGCTCGGCCAGTCGTATCTGGATTCGGCGCGCTTGCCGCGCACCGTGCAGCCTTTCCTCCAGCGCATTACCGCGACCGTGCAGGAAACCGCGCTGGTCGCGATCCTCGACGAACACGATGTGGTGTACGTGGCGCGCAACGGCGTGAACCGGGCAATGGCGGTCGGTTTCGTGCTCGGCTCGCGCGCGCCCGCGCCGTTGTCGTCGGCGGGACTGGTCCTGCTGGCGTTCCAGGCGGCGGAGAACATCGAGCAGTGGCTGGCGTCGTATCCGATCAAGGTGTTCACGCCCCACACCTACTCGACGATCGAACAGTTGCGCGAAGTGCTCGGCGAAATTCGCCGCAATGGCTACGTGGTCACGGATCAGCAACTGGAGTTGGGCGTGCGCGGCGTCGCGGTGCCGTTGCGCGACCGGCATGGTTCGGTCGTGGCGGCGATCAGCGTCAGCATGCCGATCGGGCAGGAGTCGGCCAATGCCGCGCTGCACCGGGTGTTGCCGACCCTTTTGGAGAACGCCAGCCTGCTGCGCAACCTCGTTTGACGTGGTCTAGGTGAATCCCCTGGTACGGGATGCTTAACGAGTGAAAGCGGGTCGAAAGCAAAGCTGTCTCCCGGAAAATACATATCGAGTTTTGGGCATGACAAACCGCCTACACTGGGTAATACTCTCCCGCGGGGAGCGGGAAGGCGCCTCAAGCCCTGTCTGCTTCACCGTGCAGCTTATTCATTCACATTGACTCAGTCGTCCAGGTTTGGGGAACAACACATGAAAAAAGTTATCGTCTCGCTCGCAGCCGCTTCGATCGCGCTGGTTTCTGTTCAAGCTTTCGCACAAGCGTCGGACGCAGCGCCGGCTGCTGCAGCAAGCGCGCCGAAGAAGCATCACGTCAAGAAGCTGACGACGCACGGTAAGCGCGCTCCGGTTTCGGCAGCTGCTTCGGCAGCTGGCACGAACGACAAGGGCACGCAAAACTAAGCTGTCGCCCGATCCTTCGGGTCAGCTTCGCCGGTCGACTGCACGGCGCCGCTAGCCGGCTAGTGCAGCGCGATTCGGATGAAGGCGTCGCAAGCAAAAAGGCCAGAGCACGAGCTCTGGCCTTTTTGCATTCGAGGCGGGTTTTTTGCGGCGATTAGCCGGCAAGGCCGCGCTTGATGACTTCGTTGAGCAAACCGGTCATCCCTTCGGGATGGGTCGCGGCGCGCTCTTTCAGTTCGGTCACCAGATCACCGTTCAGCTTGCAGGCAAACGCGACGAGGCCCTGCGCCTGGTCGAGCTTGCGCTGTTCGCGACGATCGAGCTTCGGCTCGGCTGCGGCGGCTTTGCCGAAACGGTCGGCGGTCGACAGCTTCATTGCGTTGTTCAGCTTGAGTGCCTTGTTCTTTTCAAGGTCGGTTTTTTTCATCGCCATACGGAAGGCCTCTGCCAGATAAGTAATCCCGCATTGTACGCATCGCGCCGAGCGTCGCGCGAACGCATGGCGTTCAGCTTCCGCGCGCGTGGTTTGCCACGTGCAATGCGAACCGGGATGACTCTGAATCGAAACTCACTCGGACCGGCCCGGCGCGGCAGCCACGCTGTCCATCAGTGCGCGCATTCTTTGCCAATGCGTGCCTTCCCAGAACACGCGGCGGCACACGTCGCAGGTGACGAACTGGGCATGCCGTTCCAGCACACCGTCGGGCGCGCGCGTGCCGACTTCCTCTTTGGGGATGCGCCGCAGCGGCACATTGCACATCAGACACAAGCGGAACGGTTGCGCGCTGCCCGCCAGATCGAGCCGTTCAAATACTTCGCGCAATTGTTCGCGCGGCCTGAGCGTGCGGACGTAGCAGCCATGCGTGATGCTGCGGCGTTTCAACAGCTCGCGGTCGCGTGTCAGGACGATGCGCTGCTGCTCGGCGGCGAGCGCTTCGATGTCGGCATCGGGAAAGTGGTTGTCGTACAGCGTATCGAAGCCCGCTAGCCGTAGAAGTGGCGCGAGGCCGCCCAGATGCGCGTCGGCGATGAAACGCACCACCCGCAGCGGCCGTTCGCGCACGCGCAGGAGCGGCTGGATGTCGAGCGCTTCAAACTTCGGGTAGACGGCGATGCGATCGCCGTCCGCGAGGGGATGATTGAAACCGACCGACTCGCCGTTGACCAGAATCAGCTCGACCTCGGTATGCGGCACGCCGAGCGCTTCGATCATGTGCTTCGCGGTGGCGCCCGGCGCGCAGGCGTAGCTGAACGCGCGCCGGCGCAGCGGCCGGGCGAGAAAATCGTTCAGCTCCTCGTAGAAGCGGAATGTCGCGGTCACCATCACCGCAGTATCGCACCGTGTTTCTTTGCGCGCTGTCCTGCACGTGTCGCATGGGTGTGTTTTACTTCCAGTTCTTTAGAAGACGGAGCGACAGATGGACATCGGTTTTATCGGTCTCGGCGAGATGGGTGCCGCGATGGTTGCAAACATTTTGAAAGCCGGGCATCAGGTGCGCGTGTGGAACCGCTCACCGGAGCGCGCGCAACCGCTCGCCGACGCCGGCGCGCGGGTCGTCGCGACGCCGGCCGAAGCGTTTGCGGGCGACGCCGTGTTCTCGATGCTCGCCGACGATAGCGCTTTGCGCGAGGTCATCACCGCTTCGCTGCTGGAACATGCTCCGCGCGGGCTGATCCACGTGAACATGGCGACGATCTCGGTGGCGCTGGCCGAGGAACTGGCGACGGCGCACGCGTCGCGCGGCGTCAACTACGTCGCCGCGCCGGTGATGGGTCGGCCCGATGTCGCGGCGGCGGGCAAGCTCACCATTGTCGCGGGCGGCCCGGCCGAATCGATCGACCGCGTCCAGCCGATTTTTGACGCGATCGGCCAGAAGACCTGGCGCATCGGTTCGCTCCCGCAGCAGGCGAACGTCATGAAGCTCGCCGCCAACTTCATGCTCGGCGCGGCAGTCGAGACGCTCGGCGAAGCGGCCACACTGGTGACCGGACACGGTCTCGCCATGCAGGATTTCCTCGACGTGATCACGAGCGGCCTGTTTCCGGGACCGGTCTATTCTGGCTACGGCAAGCTGATCGCGGAGCAGCGCTACGAGCCGGCGCTGTTCAAGGCGCGTCTCGGCCTGAAAGATATTCGGCTCGCGCTGGCCGCGGCCGACGCCGTCACGACACCGCTGCCGATTGCCAGCGTGGTGCGCGACAGCCTGCTCGAAGCCATGGCTCACGGCGACGGCGAGAAAGATTTCGCGGTGCTGGGCCAGGTCGCCGCGCGGCGAGCCGGGCGCTAAGAGCAATGGACAAGGCCCTGAAGAGCCACTGAGGAACGGCACTGACGGGCGCGGGCGGGCATAATATCCGCCCGATCCTTTATCCGCCCTGATTCCCATGAGTCTGCATACCTGGTGGCTGTTCGTCGCCACTGTCTTCGTCGTTTCCGCCATTCCCGGTCCGAACATGCTGCTCGTGATGACGCACGGCGCCCAGCACGGCTTGCGCCGCTCCAGCGCGACCATGGCGGGTTGCCTGTCGGCGCTGGTGCTGATGCTGGCGGTGTCGGCGGCGGGCCTCGGCGTGTTTCTCGAGGCGTGGCCGGCCATGTTCAACGCGCTGCGGATGATCGGCGCGGCGTACCTCGTGTATCTCGGCATCAAGGCGTGGCGCGCGCCGGCTGACGAAGCCGCCGCCGGCGATGCCGACGAACTGGCCGTCAAGCCCGCGCGCTCGCGCTTCGCGCTGTTCCGCAACGGCTTTCTCGTCGCGGGGAGCAATCCGAAGGCGATTCTGTTCGCCGCGGCGCTGCTGCCGCAATTCATCGACGCCGCGCAGCCCAAGCTGCCGCAGTTCGGCGTGCTCGTCGCTACTTTCGCCGTGATCGAGGTGAGCTGGTATCTTGTGTACGCGGGTTTCGGCACGCGAATCGGCGCGAAGTTGAAGAGCCGCAGCGTCGCCCGCATGTTCAATCGTCTGACGGGTGGCGTATTCGTCGGCTTCGGCGCGATGATGGCGCTGGTGCGGCACTAGACGCAAGGCGCAGCCGCTGGTCAACGGCGGCGGCAAGACATCTTGCAGAGTGTTGCGAATTTACAACGCAGAGGGTCTACCCTAATTTTCATGTTGCGCCGCACCAAGCCGTTTGCTATAGTTTGTCTTGTCTCCTCCATGTCTCCTCTGATATGGATTCAGCCCGCCCACATAGGCGGGCTTTTTTTTGCCCTGAATTTCCAGCGTCCCATACAAGACAAAGGCGGCTGACCCTTGCGCAGGGCAGCCGCCTTTGTTGCGTCAGAACCGAACTCAGAATTTGTACGAGAGGGCGAGGAACGAAATGATCGGGTCGGCCTTCAGGTCCGCCTTCGACACACCCAGCTCCGTGCCGTCCGCCGCCTTGATGATGACCGACGAGGTCGTCTTCAGCGGAATGTAGGTGACCGACGCCAGAAGGCCCCAGTGCTCGGTGATGTTGTACACGAGGCCCGCGTTAAACACCGGCGCCCACGACGAGGACGCTTTCGCCGACACCTGCGTCTGCCCCGGCTTGCCCGCGCCGGCGGCCAGCACGGCGCCGAGATTGTTTTGCGTCGATGTCACGAAATTCGGGCTCAACTGAATGTCGGAGAACCAGTTGTACGACACGCCAATGCCGACAAACGGCCGGAATTTCGCTGTCGGCGCGTTGAAGTAGTACTGGAAGAGCAGCGCCGGGCTCCACTGGCGCACGCTTTTTACGATCGGGTTGGCTTGCGGATCGCCCAGATCCTGCTGGCCGAGCGCGCCGGCCGGTCCCGGCGGCTTGATGGTGCCGTGCCCGTAGATCTTGAAGACCGGCGGCACGCCTGCCACCGTCGTCACGGCGATGTGATCGGTGAGGTAATGGCTGAACACCAGGCCGACGGTGTCGGCGTTACTGGTCGACAAGCTCGTGCCGGCCGAGGTGAATGAACTCGGTAGACGCAGCGGTGTGTTGATCGGCGTCGGCGCGACATGGGTGGTGAGCGGCGTGCTCGAATCCTGCGGCATCACGTGGAACCAGCCGAGCGCTGCGACGTTGTCGCCCGCTTGCTGGGCGTGCGCACCGGCTGACAGGCAGGCGGCCAGTAACGCGAAATAGATTTTTTTCATCTTGTTCCTCCTGAGGCGCGCTGAAACTCATCGCGCGCGGCAAGCGGCGGCGGGTTGGCGACCGCGCCGGCGCGCTGCATATTCGGTGGGCGCCGGCCGCCGCGCGGTTGCGCTGCGCGGCAGCCGGGACGCGAACGCCACGTTGCGGATTGGCGGCGCGTGCTGAGTCCGTTACTGGACGAAGGCGCCGATCGTGAAGTACGGCGAGGCCGCGTTGGTCAGATCGAGATAGCCGAACACACCACCCGTGAAGATCATCTTTCCGGTCGGCGTAGTGCCGGTGGAGGCACCGACTCGCGTCGTCGTCACCACGCCCGGCACGGTTTGCGTGAAGTCCAGATTCAGCGCCGTCGCCAGCGATGCCTGCGATGCATTGAACGGATCCAGCAGCGTGGCCTCGGCACCTTCGAGCGCGGTGGTGCGGTAGTCGAACTGGCTATCCACGCCGATGTACTCACCGTTCTGCGAGTTCACCGTGATCGCGCTCTGCGGCGCCAGAATCGAGATGCCGGATTCGTCGTCGGCGTAGGGTCCGAGCGCGCCGTTTTGCGGCACGGTCACAGACGAGTTCGCCGCGCCCGTTCGCACCAGGATCGGCACCAGCTGGTTACGCAGCTTGCCGACGATCATGTAGCCGCGCGCTTCCGGGGTCGTGGCGAGCGTCGGCTTGGCCTGGCCCAGGAAGTTGTTGGTCTGGAACGCGCCGCTGCCGTCCGCCGACTGCGCGAAGTTGCTGCCCGGCTGTTGACACTTGCCCGCGTTGACCCCGGAGTTGTCGCACTCGGTCCATGTGCCGTCCGCGTTGATCGTGATCTTCGAATCGACCGCGACCGGCGCGAAGTTTTGCGACGGCACCTGGTGATAGCCGAGCTGGTTGTAGGTGCCGGCCACGTTCGCGAGATTCGTTTCAATCGACGAAAAACCGATGAACGGGTAGTACGGGAATTTGGTATCCGGCACGGCGCCTACGCCGAGAATCCCGCCGAACGAAATTTCCGCGCCGGGGATCGTGCCGCCCGCCACCCCTTCGCCGACGAAGATCCGCGCCGGACGATTCGGATCGAGGCTCGCGCCATTCAGGCGGAACGCGCACTGGTTGAGTTTGTTGGTCGGCAGCTGGGTTTCCTGAGTCAGCGTGCCGCTGGCGGTCTGGCCCGCGCGCGTCGGGACGACGGTGCCGGTGGTCGCGGGGATCGGCGACTCGATGTAATTGACCTGCCAGGTCATCTTGGTCGTATCGAGTTGCAGCTTGACCAGTTCGCCGTCACCGCCGCCGCCCGTGAATACCGTGCTGTAGTCCAGCGACGCCGGACACAGACGCACTTCCGTCACGGGCCCGTCGCCTCCGCCGCCACCACCGCACGCCCCCAGCAACGGTGCAGCAAGAGTGAGCACCGAAAGGATTCTCCATTTCATACCGCCTCCAGAATTTTCTCGTTGTGTGTGGCCGGCTCCCAGTCCCGCCACCTTTTTGCTATTTGTCTCTCGTACTGCCCACTGCCGGTCCGCTGTGGCTTGGTTGTCTGGCTTATTTGCGTGCCTTACTTGCGTGCCTTACTTGCTGATTTGCGCTCCAATGCCGAAGTACGGCGCGCTCGAAGCCGTGCTGCTGAGTTGCGACGTCGGCGCGACGCCCCCGTTGACGGTGCCTTGAATCTCGATCGCGTACAGGCCACCCGAAGCGATCGCGAGGCCTTTCTGGCCGTTGGCCTGCTGGACACCGACCAGTCCTGGGCTCGGCAACGCGTAGCCCAGGCCGAAGCCGTCTTCCCCTGCGGACGTCGACGGATTGATGAAGGTGCCGACGCCGCCCTGGATCAACGCCGCGGTGTACTTGAAGTTGGAGTCGGCGCCCACGTAGCCGCCGTCGAAGCCGCCGGAGGCAAGCAGTGTGGCAGCGGCGAGCATCGCGATACCGGACTCGTCGTCGACTTTGGCGTCGGAGTGGAGCAACACTGCCGTGCCCAGATTCACGGAGCCCGTCCGGATCACGAGCGGCACCGTCGCGCCGTTGATCTGGCCGAGAATCATGTGCGCTTGCGCGGACACGCCGCTCGGCTGATTCAGCGGCGGCAGTTTGAGCTGCGTACCGATCTGCGGCGCATTCTGGCTGTCGAAGTAGCCGCTGCTGTTCGCGGTCCACGCCGTGCCCGTCGTCAGGCAGCCGCTCGAACTCGGCGTAAAGGCCGCGTTCGCTGGATTGGAGCCCGTGCAGTTGCCGGCCGCGTCGAAGGTTTCGACCGTGTTGGTAGCGGTCGCCGCGTACGAGCCGGACGGCACCAGGTGATACAGGAGACCGTTGTAGGTGCCGGCCAGCTTGGTGACGTCGTTCGTCGTGCTGGCAAAGCCGAGGAACGGATAGAAATCGAAATGCCGGTTAGGGACTGCGCCAACGTGATCGATGATGCCCGGAATGATGGTCAGCCCGTCGTACTCGACGGTCGCGCCCGGAATGCCACCGCCGGCCACGCCCTGGCCGACCAGGATCATCGGCGGGTTCGGGTTGTTGACGAAATCGGGTGTCGTGTAGGTCGTGCCGTTGGCAGGCGCGGTGCCGGTACCTTTGCCGAGAATGAACGCGCAACGTGTTTGCTCGGCGGTGGGCAGCGTGCCGGTCGGCGGATGAATCACCGCACCGGTGATCTGCGTGCCTTCGCGCGTGATCGTGACGTCGGCGCTGGTCAGCGGGATCGGCGATTTGAGCCACTTCAGCGTGTAGGTCATCGCCGTCGCGTCGATGTTCAGCTGCACCACTTCGCCGCTGCCCGCGCCACCGAGGAAGGTGCTCTTGACGATGTCGGCAGTTGCCGGGCACAACGCCGCCGCGCCGGCGCCCGAGGCGGGCGGACCTTGCACGCCGCAGCTCGCGCCGGAACATTGCGGTGCGTTGATCGCGCCTGGATTGTCGGCCTTGCCACCGCCGCAAGCGATCAGGAATGGGGCCGTGGCAATGGCCATCGCGAGGCTTCGAGTAATGGCGTGCGACATGCAGCTGTCTCCCTTCATGTAATTGTGCGAGCTAATTTCGCTGCGCGGATAATGGCTGTCAATTGAATGAGCCGTCTAAAAAGACCGATTCAAACAGCGCATTTTTTGCTGCGCGCGCGCCGCGTGGACATCTGCGGATCTTTTAAACAAAAAACGATTTTTTGCTTGGAAGGCGACATCGTTGCTTCGCCGCACTCCCTTGCCAGGCAAGCCTTTGAGCAAAATGGCTCTATCATCTGCGAACGACCGTTCGCGAAAAAATCAGGAATTTCCCTATGCGGAAAACTATGCGCTATGCGTCGATATCAGGAATGAATTACCGGCGGGTTTTTGAGCAGTCCGATTTTTATTTTTTAGGACATACGGGCTACTACTGATTAAACGCGGAGAGGGAATTTTGAATGGCGGACTTTTAAAACAAAAAGGCCGGTCTTTGCAGGCCGGCCTTTCAATATATTGACGGCGAATTACCGTCCGTAATTTCGAACTTGATTAACGTTTCAAGCCGCTTTCTTCAGCGGCACCGATCGCGAGGTTCATGCACTGGATCGCCGCGCCCGATGCGCCCTTGCCCAGGTTGTCCAGACGCGCCACGGTCACGAAGCGCTCTTCGTTGCCGAACACGAACAGGTCGACGCGGTTCGTGTCGTTGTTTGCCTGCACGTCAAAGAAGCCGCTGTCGAGGTTCGCTTCCGCGTCGAACGGTGCGACATGCACGAACGCCTCGCCCGCGTAGTATTCGGCGAACAGCGCCTGCACGTCTTGCGGCGTGGCCTTCTTCGCCAACTGGTTCGGCGAGAAGAAGGTGGTGACCGCGAGACCCTTGTAGAAGTCGCCGACGATCGGCGTAAAGACCGGCGCCGACTTCAGGCCCGTATGCGCGGCCATTTCCGGCAGATGCTTGTGCGTGAGACCGAGCGCGTACGGACGCGGGCTCTTGAGCTTGTCGTTGCCGCCGGCTTCGTAGTCGGCAATCATTTTCTTGCCGCCGCCGCTATAGCCGGTGATCGAGTAAGCGTGCGCCGCGAACTCGGGCGCCACCACGCCTGCTTCGACCAGCGGACGCATGGCGAGCACGAAGGCCGATGCATGGCAGCCCGGCACAGCAATGCGTTTCGCCGAGCGCAGACGCTCGCGTTGCGAGCGGGCCAGTTCGGGCAGGCCGTAGGCCCAGTCGGCGGACGTGCGGAACGCGGTGCTGGCATCGATCAGTACGGTGTGATCGTTTTCGACCAGCGAAGCGGATTCGCGCGAGGCGACATCGGGCAGACACAGGAACGTGACGTCCGACGCGTTGATGAGACGACGGCGTTCTTCGAGGTCTTTGCGCTTCGCTTCTTCGATACGCAGGATCTCAACGTCGGCGCGCTGCGACAGGTATTCAAAAATCTTCAGGCCGGTCGTGCCTTCCTGTCCGTCGACAAAAACTTTCGTGCTCATCTCGATCTCACTGGCTTGCTGGAAACGGGGCGCGACGCTGCGCCGGAACGTCATTTTAAGACCTGATGGCGCCGCACGTGCAAAAGGGGGTGAAAAAACGACGATGCGCGCCGAACATGACATCGGCGTGACCCGTTATGCGGCAGATGCACGCCGATGCCGGCCGATCGCGGCAATCCGCGCGTTAGCGGGCCGCGGCGGTCCAGCGCGCCGTGACCGCGGCTACGCGTGCGCCGAACAGCCGCGCTGTTTCCAGATCGCCGGGGGGCGGTGCTTCTTCCGGCGAGGCATCGGCCGGCGACTGCGTGAGCACGCCGGTAGAGCCACCGACGTAGTTCAGGTCGTTGCGGGTCGCCGCCTTGGTGTTGGACGGCATCATGCCGGTGCCCGCCCAGATCATGCCGTGCTGCATGGCCAGCGTGACGAAGTACTGGATCGTCGAGAACTTGTCGCCGTTCATGGTCGCGGAGTTGGTGAAGCCGGCCGCGATCTTGTCCTTCCACGCCTGCTCGAGCCACGGCTTCGAGCTCGCATCGGCCAATTTTTTGAAGTCTGCGGAAGGGCCGCCCATGTAGGTCGGCGCGCCGAAGATGATGGCGTCGGCGGCGGCCAGTTCGGCCCAGGCTGCGTCGTCGACCTCGCCGACCGGCATCAGTTTGGCGTCCGCGCCGGCTTCGAGGGCACCCGCCAGCACTGACTCGGCGGCTTTCTTCGTGTGGCCGTAGCCGCTGTGATAAACGATGACGATCTTCGACATGACAAACTCCAGCAAAGTGAAAAGACGATGGGTCGGGCACGGCAATGGTGCGCATCTGCAGCGGCGCGGCAGCGGCAAGCATGGCGCACACCACCAGGCTGCACATTAGCGTGCGCGGATGACAGCATTTCCGCGTGGGCGGCAATGCGACGCAATCCGTACGCCAGCCTCGGCTTGCGTCGGCGGCCTTGACAGTGCCGCTTGCACGTGAGGCGCTTCGATACGCGCTAGCGCCCGTAATTGACCACCATCCGCGCAAAGCCGAGTGTGGCGGTGCCGATCTCGTGATCGAACATCAGCGCGGGACGGCCTTGCGCGAGGCGCAGGTCCGCGGTGCTGAGCGCATAAACGGTGACGATGTAGCGATGCGGTTTGCCTGGCGGCGGACAGGGGCCGCCATAGCCGTCGGTATCGAAGTCGTTGCGCGCTTCGACCGCACCGAGTTTGCTGAGGAAGCCGGAAGAGCTCGCATTCTCCGGCAAGCTGCTGACCGTGGCCGGAATGCCCGCCACCGACCAGTGCCACCAGCCGCGGCCCGGCGCATCCTGATCGAACATGGTGACCGCGAAGCTGCGCGTGCCGGGCGGCGCGTCGTGCCACGAAAGTTGCGGTGAGCGGTTGCCGCCTTTGCAGTCGTCCTGATTGAAAACCTGAGCGTCCGCCACGGTGCCGCCCGCACGGAAGCTGGCACTGGTCAGCGCGAACGCGCCTTCGGCGAGGGCGTGTGGTCCGTGAGCGGCCAGGAGGGCGAGGCCCAGCATGGCGCAGGGGAACGACGGCAGACGGCGGAACGGCGAAGCAATCGAAACAACCAGGCAACGCGAGCGCATGTGCCGGTTCTCCTGTGAGGGCGCGAGGCGGTTGTCCTCGCGATGGTTATTGTCCCTATTTTGTGCCTCAAGGTCGATTCAAGTCTAACATTAGCTCTACGACACATCATTGTTGTGGTCCGCTGGAATTTGCGCACCGGAATCGGCTATAGTCAGAGGAATTGCCCGCGGAGATAGGCCGCGTCCTCACCCGTTTCAGTAGCTAGAATACATAAGACATGTCGGAAGTTTTGCAGAGTGGTTTATCTGTCGAGGGGAGGGCAATGCAAGATCCAGTCAGGGTCGTGGTCGCTGATGACCATCCGGTTATTCTGTTCGGCGCCGAACAGGCTTTGCTCAAGTTTCCCGGTCTGCAGGTCGTCGCGCGTGCGCGACAGTCAACGGAATTGATCAAGGTGCTGCAAACCATTGCCTGCGACGTGCTCGTCACGGATCTGGCGATGCCAGGCGGTCAGTACGGCGATGGGTTGCCGCTGATCGGCTATCTGCGGCGAAATTTCCCCAACCTTCCCATCGTCGTCCTGACGATGCTCGAGAACGCCGCGTTGCTCAAGCGGCTGAGCGAACTCGGCGTGACGTCTGTCGTCAACAAGTCGGATGATCTCAGCCATATTGGGCTCGCGGTGCAGCACGTCAGCCGCCACCTCGAATACATGAGCCCGTCGGTCAAGGCATCGCTCGACACACTGCGCATGAATGCCGGTGGCAAGAACGACGAAGTGATGCTGTCGAAACGCGAACTGGAAGTGGTGCGTCTGTTCGTGTCGGGCATGACGATCAAAGAAATCTCGGAACATCTGAACCGCAGCATCAAGACCATCAGCACGCAGAAGAACACCGCTATGCGCAAGCTCGGCATCGAGCGCGATTCCGAGTTGTTCCAGTACGCGCAAAGCAATGGCTTGCTGAACCTGTCGTCGCATTCAACGGAAAACACAGGCGGAACGTCTTAAGGTCGCATACGAGGCTTAAGGCAAAAATAGAAAAGGGCGCCTGTCGATAAGACAGGCGCCCTTTTTATTCGATCCGCACGAGGCGGAGAGGCTTACTGCGGCGTCGAGGTTGCGCCGCCGTGCGCAGCCGACCATTCAGCCGGTGCGTGCAGGAATTTTTCCACTTCGTCGAGCGTCTTGGTGTCGAAGTATTTGTTTTCCTTCGCGACGCGCAACACGTCCCACCACGTGGCGAGCGCGTGCAGATCGACGTCGATGTCTTTCAGCACCGACACGCTTTCCTTGAAGATGTTGTAGTGGAACAGCACGAAGCAGTGGTTCACCGTGGCGCCGGCGGTGCGCAGCGCGTTGATGAAGTTGATCTTGCTGCGGCTGTCCGTGGTCAGGTCTTCGACCAGCAGCACGCGTTGACCTTCAGTCAGCAGGCCTTCGATCTGCGCGTTGCGGCCAAAACCCTTCGGCTTCTTGCGCACGTATTGCATCGGCACCATCAGGCGATCGGAGAGCCACGCCGCGAACGGGATGCCTGCGGTTTCGCCACCGGCGACCGCGTCGATCTGCTCATAGCCGACGTCGCGCAGAATCGTGGACTCTGCCATTTCCATCAGGCCGCGGCGCACGCGCGGATACGAGATCAGCTTGCGGCAGTCGATATAAACCGGGCTCGCCCAGCCGGACGTGAAAATGTACGGTTTCTCCGCGTTGAAGTGCACTGCTTGCACTTCCAGCAGCATTTTGGCGGTCGTGTCGGAGATCGTCTGGCGATCGAAGCCTGTCATGGGCGGATCCTTGGGTGTGAGCGGGGAGAAGCGGGCGCGGGGCCCGGTGGCGCAGCAAGCGTGGTATTCCGCGCCATGCCGGGCGGAATACGCAGCCGGTCAGTGGAGTGCAGGCCGGTTTTTGCTGCGCGCGTAGGCCGACATTTTACCCGAAACGGACCCTTCCGAGGAACCCGTCGTGCGTGGCCGCGGCGAATGACGGTCATAACGGGCGCACCGGGCAGGCTTGGGCTGGCATCGAAGGGCGCATCGGGCACCCGCATCCACGAGCGCTTTTTGGTTCGCTTGTGAGGCGTCAGAGGCGCCTTTACACTCACGCGAATTTCTCGGGCGCCTGCCGCCATTGCCGCCCATTCGACCTACGGAATGCTTTCAATGAACACCGCTCCCTCCACCACCGACCCCCGCGCATCCGTGAGAAATGGTTACGCCGGCCGGGCGCTGATCGCCTCGGTGCTCGGCTACGCGATGGACGGCTTCGATCTGCTGATCCTCGGCTTCATGCTGCCGGTGATTGCCGCCGATCTGCATCTGAGTTCCGCGCAGGCCGGTTCGCTCGTCACGTGGACGCTGATCGGCGCAGTGGCGGGCGGTTTGATTTTCGGCGTGCTGAGCGACTATTTCGGCCGCGTGCGCATGCTGACGTGGACGATCCTGATCTTCGCGGTGTTCACCGGCTTGTGCGCGCTGGCGCAAGGTTATGCCGATCTGCTGACATACCGGACCATCGCCGGAATCGGGCTTGGCGGCGAATTCGGCATCGGCATGACGCTCGTGGCCGAGGCATGGCCGGCGTCACAGCGCGCGCGCGTCTCGTCGTACGTCGGCTTGGGATGGCAGCTCGGCGTGTTGGCTGCGGCATTGCTGACGCCGCTGCTATTGCCGGTGATCGGTTGGCGAGGCATGTTCGCGCTCGGGCTGTTGCCGGCGGTGGTGTCGTTTTTCGTGCGGCGCCAGGTCGAGGAACCGGCGCTCTTCACCGAGCGCGTGGCGCGCGGCATGCGCAAGCTGCCGCTGAAATTGCTGGTGGCCGATGGCCGCACCACGCGCGCCAGCACCGGCGTGGCGATTCTCTGTTCAGTGCAGAACTTCGGCTACTACGGCCTGATGATCTGGCTGCCGAGCTATCTGTCGAAAACCTTCGGCTATTCGCTGACCAAATCCGGCCTGTGGACCGCCGCGACGATTCTGGGCATGGCGTGCGGCATCTGGCTGTTCGGCATCGCCGCCGACCGCTTCGGCCGCAAGCCGACCTTTCTGTTCTACCAGGCGGGCGCCGTGGTGATGGTGTTCGTCTACGCTCACCTGAGCACGCCGATGGCGCTCCTGATGGGCGGCGCGGCGATGGGCGTGTTCGTCAACGGCATGATCGGCGGATACGGTGCGCTGATCTCCGAGCTTTATCCAACCGATGCGCGCGCCACCGCGCAGAATGTGCTGTTCAACATCGGCCGGGCGGTGGGCGGTTTCGGGCCGGTGGTGGTGGGCGCTCTGGCCGCGCGCTATTCGTTCGGCGCGGCGCTGGCTTTGCTTGCGTCGATCTACCTGCTCGACATCTTCGCGACACTCTTTCTGATTCCCGAACGACGCGGCGCCGAGCTCGAGTGAGCGCAAACAGCCTGTCCGTGACCTGCGCATGACAAACCGCGAAAGGGCCGCCGCATGCGGCGCTGCAGCATTGCGCGAGCGCTGTTTCGCCGATGGCGAGCAGCGTTAACCAGTCAGTGCATCGACTCATTCGGGGTGTACACTAACCGACCCGCGAAGCACTCCGCATCGTCCTGTCCTCCGGCGAGGTTCGACGCCGCGCTCAACCGGCGCATGCGCAAACCGCCTCGGTCGATTATCCATTCGATAGATGCACGCGACGCTGACGTGCGGTGTGCCGGGCCCAATTTCTTACGTCTCGCAGGCCAAAAAATGGACGAACAACTTAAGCAAAGCGCTCTCGCATACCACCAGAATCCGAAACCCGGCAAGATTTCGGTCACGCCCACCAAGCCGCTATCGAATCAGCTCGATCTGTCGCTGGCGTACTCGCCGGGCGTCGCCGCGGCCTGTATGGCGATCTACGAGGAGCCGCTCGACGCGCAGAAGTACACCTCGCGTGGCAACCTGGTCGGCGTGATCACGAACGGCACGGCCGTGCTCGGTCTCGGCAACATCGGCCCGCTCGCCGCGAAGCCGGTGATGGAAGGCAAGGGCTGTCTCTTCAAGAAGTTCGCGGGCATCGACGTGTTCGACATCGAACTCTCCGAGTCCGATCCGGACAAGTTGGTCGAAGCGATCGCGATGCTCGAGCCGACGCTCGGCGGTATCAACCTTGAAGACATCAAGGCGCCCGAGTGCTTCTACATCGAGAAGAAGCTGCGCGAACGTATGAAGATTCCGGTCTTCCACGACGATCAGCACGGCACCGCGATCATCGCGTCGGCGGCTATCCTGAACGGCCTGAAAGTGGTCGGCAAGAAGCTCGACGAAGTGAAACTGGTGTGTTCGGGCGCCGGTGCCGCGGCAATCGCGTGTCTGGATCTGCTGGTGAACCTGGGCTTGTCGAAGAAGAACATTCTCGTCACCGACTCCAAGGGCGTGATCTACGAAGGCCGCGGCAACCTCGATCCGTCGAAGGAACGCTACGCGGCGAACACCGAGGCACGCACGCTCGCTGACGCGATCCGCGGTTCCGACGTGTTCCTCGGCTGCTCGAGCGCAGGCGTGCTGAAGCCGGAGATGGTCGCCGAAATGGGCACCCAGCCGCTGATTCTCGCGCTGGCGAACCCGGAACCGGAAATCCGCCCGGAAGACGCGAAGAAAGTGCGTCCGGACTGCATCATCGCGACCGGCCGTTCGGACTATCCGAACCAGGTCAACAACGTGCTGTGTTTCCCGTTCATCTTCCGTGGCGCACTGGATGTCGGCGCCACCACCATCACGGAAGAAATGAAGCTCGCCTGCGTGCGCGCAATCGCCGAACTGGCCGAAGAAACCGATCAGGGCGATGAAGTTGCGAAGGCCTATGAAGGCCACTCGCTGGAATTCGGTCCCGAGTATCTGATTCCGAAACCGTTCGATCCGCGCCTGATCATCAAGATCGCGCCGGCCGTCGCGCAAGCGGCAATGGATTCGGGCGTCGCGACCCGTCCGATCAAGGACATGGACGCGTATCGCGAAGAACTCGGCACGACCGTGTATCGCACGGGCATGGTGATGCGTCCGGTGTTCGCCGCGGCCAAGTCGGAGCCGGCGCGTATCGTGTTCGCCGAAGGTGAAGACGAGCGCGTGCTGCGCGCCGCGCAATTCGTGCTGCTGGAAAAGATCGCCAAGCCGATCCTGGTCGGCCGTCCGTCGGTGATCGAGATGCGTCTGAAGAAGATGGGCTCGAAGCTCAAGTGCGGCGACGACTTCGAGATCGTCGATCCGGAAGACGATCCGCGTTATCAGAAATCCTGGCAGGCGTACCACGAACTCGGTGCGCGCGAAGGCGTGACGCCGGACGTGGCGAAGGCCGCAATGCGCAAGTTCAACACGCTGATCGGCGCGATCCTTGTGCGCCTCGGCGAAGCGGACGGCATGATCTGCGGCATGATCGGTCAGTACCACACGCATCTGAAGTTCATCGAACAGGTGCTGGGCAAGGCGGACAACGTGCAGAACTTCGCCGCGATGAATCTGCTGATGCTGCCGGGCCGCAATCTGTTCATCTGCGATACCTACGTGAACGAAACGCCGACCGCCGAGCAGCTCGCCGATATGACGATGCTGGCTGCGGGTGAGATGGAGAAGTTCGGTATCACGCCGAAGGTGGCGTTGCTGTCGAACTCGAACTTCGGCAGCGCGCCGTCGTCGTCGTCGCAACGCATGGCTGCGGCTCGCAAGCTGATTACCGAACGTGCGCCGTCGCTCGAGATCGACGGTGAGATGCATGGCGATGCGGCATTGTCGGAAGCGGTGCGCAAGGCGGCGTTCCCGGGCACGACGCTGACCGGCGAAGCCAACCTGCTGATCATGCCGAACGTGGAAGCGGCGAACATCACGTACAACCTGCTGAAGATGATCGGCGGCGAAGGCGTGACGGTTGGCCCGTTCCTGCTGGGCGCGGAAAAGCCGGTGCACATTCTGACGCCGGCTGCGACCGTGCGCCGGATCATCAACATGACGGCAGTCGCGTCGGCCAACGCACGCAAGGCAGTGAACGCGAAGTAATGCGGATGCTTTGAGACTCGGAGCGGCGCCTCGTCGAGGCGATCGCGACGAGTTTGCAACAAAAGCCACGGGTGCTAAACCCGTGGCTTTTTTATTGGCGCAGTAGTTGCGCCGGCGTTACGCGTCACGTCTCATAGCACGTAAAAAAAGGCGACTGTCCGCGAGGACAGCCGCCTTTTGTTTTCAGACCGGCGAGCCGGTCAAGCCATTCCGATCACGCCGCGTGTTGCGTCTTGCCAGCCTCCGGCGAACGCCACCGCGCGAGCAACTCGTTCCACTTGACGCGCACGCCCTTCAGGTTGTTTTCCTTCACGTGACCATAGCCGCGGATGCCGTCGGGCAGATTCGCCAGTTCGATGGCCAGCTCACGCTTCTGCGCAGTCAGGCCGGCGATCAGTTCACGCACCAGCGCTTCATATTCGCCGATCAACGCGCGCTCGGTGCGACGCTCTTCCGTCTTGCCGAACAGATCGAGCGCGGTTCCGCGCAGGAACTTGAAGCGGGCCAGCACGTGCATCGCGCTGAAAACCCAAGGGCCGTACTTCTTCTTCACCAGATGACCCTTGGCATCCTTCTTCGAGAACGTCGGCGGCGCGAGGTGAATGTGCAGCTTCCAATCGCCTTCGAAATTCGACTTCAGTTTTTCGATGAACGCCGGATCGCTGTACAGGCGCGCGACTTCGTACTCGTCCTTGTAGGCCATCAGCTTGTGCAGGTTCTTCGCGACCGCCTCGGTCAACGGCAACTGACCGTCGATCGAATCGAGCGCCGACTCCGCCGCACGCACTTGCGAGACCACCGCGCGATAACGCTCGGCATACGCGCGGTTCTGCCAAGCTGTCAGGTACTCGGCGCGTTTGTCGATCAGCGTGTCGAGGGCCTTCGGCGTGTGCAGCGAGATGATCTTGCTGCTCGCCGTTTCCGCCGCGGCGCCGCGTCCTTGCGATTGCGCCAGCTTGCGAACCCCGGCCAGATCGTGCGCTGCACGGCGGCCCCACTCGAACGCCGCGCGGTTCTTCTCGACCTGCACGTTGTTCAGCTCGATAGCGCGCATCAGCGACTCATACATGAGCGGCACCCAGCCGCGTTGCCATGCATACCCGAGCACGAACGGATTCGTATAGATCGCATCGCCGAGCAGCGCGACTGCGAAGTGATTCGCGTCGACCGTATCGACACCGTCGTCGCCGGCGGCGGCGCGCACGTCCGCTTCCGTGCTGCTGCCAGGGAAGCGCCAGTTCGGGTTCTTGATGAGTTCGGCAGTCGGCGTATGCGCGCTGTTCAACACGACGCGTGTGCGGCCTGCCTGCATGCGCGACACGCATTCGTCGCTGGCCGTGACGATCGCGTCGCAGCCGATCACGAGGCTTGCTTCGCCCATGGCGATGCGGGTCGCGTGGATGTCGGCCGGATTTTTCGCGATCTGCACGTGACTCATCACGGCGCCGCCTTTTTGCGCGAGGCCGGTGACGTCGAGCACGGTGACGCCCTTGTTCTCCAGATGCGCGGCCATGCCGAGCAACGCGCCGATCGTCACGACGCCCGTGCCGCCGACGCCCGTCACCAGCACGCCGTACGGCCGCTCCATGGACGGCAATTCCGGTTCCGGCACCGGCGGCATCGCGTCGCCGGCGACGCCGGAGGCGGCCTTCGGCTTGCGCAACTGACCGCCTTCAACGGAGACGAAGCTCGGGCAGAAACCGTTCACGCACGAGAAGTCCTTGTTGCAGGTCGATTGATTGATCTGGCGCTTCGTACCGTATTCGGTATCGAGCGGTTCGACCGACAGGCAGTTCGACTTCACCGAGCAATCGCCGCAGCCTTCGCACACCGCTTCGTTGATCACGACGCGGCGCGCCGGATCCGGATACGTGCCGCGTTTCCTGCGGCGGCGTTTTTCGGTCGCGCAAGTCTGGTCGTAGATCAGGATCGTCGTGCCGGACACTTCGCGCAGTTGGCGCTGCACTTCGTCGAGCTTGTCGCGATGGTGGATGTCGATACCGGGCGCAAGGCCCACGTTCGCCGAGTACTTCTCCGGCTCGTCGGTGACGATCACGATTTTCGTCGCGCCTTCCGCGGCGAGCTGGTGCGTGATCTGCGGCACGGTCAGCACGCCGTCGACCGGCTGGCCGCCGGTCATGGCGACCGCGTCGTTATAGAGAATCTTGTAGGTGATGTTGGCCTTCGACGCGATCGCCGCGCGAATTGCCAACAGCCCTGAGTGGAAGTACGTGCCGTCGCCGAGATTGGCGAACACGTGCTTGTCGTTGCTGAACGGCGCCTGGCCGATCCACGCGACGCCTTCGCCGCCCATCTGGCTGAACGTGCTGGTGCTGCGGTCCATCCAGACCGTCATGTAATGGCAGCCGATGCCGGCCATCGCACGCGAGCCTTCCGGCACATTGGTCGATGTGTTGTGCGGGCAGCCCGAGCAGAACCACGGCTTGCGTTCGGCTTCGACGCGCGGCCGCGCCAGCGCCTTTTCCTTCGCTTCGATCACCGCGATGCGCATGGCGATGCGAGCGCGCACATCGGACGGCAGGTCGAATTTGTCGAGCCGCGTGGCGATAGCCTTGGCGATGATCGCCGGCGAGAGTTCATAGTGCGCCGGCAGCAGCCAGTTGCCCATCGGCACCGACCATTCGCCGCCCGCGCCGTCTTTCTCGTCGAACTTGCCGAACACGCGCGGACGCTGTGCGTCGGGCCAGTTGTACAGCTCTTCCTTGATCGCGTATTCGAGAATCTGGCGCTTTTCCTCGACCACCAGAATTTCGTCGAGGCCGCGCGCGAAAGCCTGCGCGCCTTGCGCTTCGAGCGGCCACACGCAACCGACCTTATACAGACGGATGCCGATGCGCGAACACGTTTCGTCATCGAGACCGAGGTCGGTCAGCGCCTGACGCACGTCGAGATACGCCTTGCCGCCGGTCATGATGCCGAAACGCGCATGCGGCGAATCGATTTCGACGCGGTCCAGTTTATTGGCGCGCACGTAGGCGAGCGCCGCGTACCACTTGTAGTCGAGCAGACGCGCTTCCTGCACCAGCGGCGGATCGGGCCAGCGGATATTCAGGCCGCCCTCGGGCATCGCGAAGTCTTCCGGCAGGATGATCTTCGTGCGGTGCGGATCGATATCGACCGATGCCGACGATTCGACCACGTCGGTTACGCACTTCATCGCGACCCACAGGCCGGAATAGCGGCTCATCGCCCAGCCGTGCAGACCGAAGTCGAGATATTCCTGCACATTCGAAGGGAACAGAACCGGCAGGCCGCACGCCTTGAAAATGTGTTCGGACTGGTGCGCGAGCGTGGACGATTTCGCCGCGTGGTCGTCGCCGGCGAGCACGAGAACGCCGCCGTTGCGCGCCGAGCCGGCCGAGTTGCCATGCTTGAAGACGTCGCCGGATCGGTCGACACCCGGGCCTTTGCCGTACCACATCGAGAACACGCCGTCGTATTTGGCGCTCGGGTACAGATTGACCTGCTGCGAACCCCAAACGGCGGTGGCCGCGAGGTCTTCGTTGACGCCTGGCTGGAACACGACCTGATGCGCGGCGAGATGCTGTTTCGCCTTCCACAGGGATTGGTCGAGTCCGCCGAGTGGCGATCCGCGGTAACCGGAGATGAAGCCGGCGGTATTGAGCCCGGCGGCCTGGTCGCGTTCCTGTTGCAGCATCGGCAGACGCACCAGCGCCTGGATGCCGCTCATGTACGCGCGGCCGCGTTCGAGGGTGTATTTGTCGTCGAGCGTGACGGAAGACAACGCGGCTTCGAGCGAGGCTCGCTGACCTGCGTCTAGCGGGGCGTTCATTATGTGTACTCCTCCAACCAGTTTGGGATCACCAAAACTTTTTTGGGCCGCGGCATCTTGTGAATGCGTAGGGCCGGGGCCGTCATCTTGACGTGTTTTAAGTGATGGTAGCACTGGTGAAAACCCGCCGCAGGCTGCGAAAAAAAGGGGGACTGCAGCGATACGGCCGATGTAGGCGTGCGGCCGCTCGGCGTGTGCGCGCCCGCTGTTCCTGCGACGGCCTGTAACAAGCTGTAAAAACTACAAATGTGCGGAACCGCAGTTGAAATGTCTGTCTAACCCCCAACCTGTGAGCAATGTCCGCGCAACGCTCCGCATTCGGCGGAGCTTCACGACAACAGGGCAGTCAGAAAAGGAGTACGCATGAACACGAGAAACATCCAGACGTTCCTGATGGTTTCGGCCGCATTTTTCGCCATGAGCGCACCGGTGCGCTCGAACTCGGGCAGTGCAGGCGCGCTGTCGAACGCTGTAACCCGTACGGCGCAGGTCGCGCCCGCACGCATTGCCATGGACCGCGTCACGCGATCCACCAAGTCCGACGAGGAAGACCAGAATTCGTGATGCGCCGCGCAGGCGGTGTGTCGGTTGAATAACCAGCCGTTGTCCGACCAAGGTTTCACCTGAGACAACGGCGCCAATGAAAAGGGCGAGGATCGTGAGATCTTCGCCCTTTTCATTTGGAGCTATGTGTCCGCTCTCGTGAAGCGGCGCAAGCCGTCAGACTTTGTCCTGCACCACGCCACGGCGAATCTGATCCAGTTCGATCGATTCGAACAGCGCCTTGAAGTTGCCCTCACCGAAGCCCTGATTGCCCTTGCGCTGAATGATCTCGAAGAAAATCGGGCCGATCTGGTTTTCGGTGAAGATCTGCAGCAGCAAATCATCGGGTGCGCCGTCGATCAGGATCTTGCGCTTGCGCAATTCGTCCAGCGGCTCACCGTGATTCGGCACGCGGCGATCGACCAACTCGTAATAAGTGTCGATCGTGTCGAGCAGCGAGATGTTCGATTCGCGCAAGCCGTCCACCGTGCGGTAGATGTCGTTGCTGCCGAGGGCAATGTGCTGAATGCCTTCGCCGTGGTATGCGTCGAGATATTCCTGAATCTGGCCGGCGGTCTCCGAACCTTCTTCGTTGATCGGGATGCGGATCTTGCCGCACGGCGAGGTCATCGCCTTGGACTTCACGCCCGTCACCTTGCCTTCGATATCGAAGTAACGCACTTCGCGGAAGTTGAACAGACGCTCGTAGAACTCCGCCCATTCCTGCATCCGGCCGCGATGCACGTTGTGCGTCAGGTGGTCGATGTAGGTCAGGCCGTGGCCGACCGGATTCGGGTTCGCGCCCGGAATGGGTTCGAAGTCGACATCGTAAATGTCGATGTTGCCGATGCTGTTCGGCTCGGCGCCGTTCTTGCCGCGCCAGCGGTCGACGAAATAGATCAGCGAGTCGCCAATGCCTTTGATCGCCGGAATGTTCAATTCCATCGGGCCGGTTTTGTTGTCGAAGCCCCAGGCGCCTTTTTCCAGAGCCTGTTTGTACGCCTTGGCGGCGTCCTGAACGCGGAAAGCGATCGCGCAGATCGACGGGCCGTGCAGACGCGTGAAGCGTTGTGCGAACGAATCCGGCTCCCCGTTGACGATGAAGTTGATTTCCCCTTGGCGATACAGCGTCACGTCTTTATGACGATGCCGCGCGACGGCGGTGAAGCCCATCTGCTCGAAGAGCTTGCCGAGCGCCTTCGGATCCGGCGCGGTGTATTCGATGAACTCGAAGCCGTCGGTGCCGAGCGGATTTTCCCAAGTTGAAACCTGCATGTCTGTCTCCGGATGTGCGATTGAGCGCGACTGAATGACGCAAGTGTAAAGGCCTGCCTGCGGCGAAAACTTGCGAACTTAATCGCGCATCGATACGCTGACGCTAGTTTATAGCTCAATGTTTTGAATGGACGGCAGAAAATGGCCAATATAGAGATAGACGCCATCGACAGGCGGATTCTGGCGATCCTTCAGGAGAATGGCCGGCTGTCGAATCAGGAGATCGCCGAGCGCATCAATCTTTCGCCGAGTCCGTGTTTGCGGCGTATCCGGCGGCTGGAAGAGAGCGGTGTGATCCGCGGCTATGTCGCGTTGCTCGATGCGCAGCGGCTTGGGCTCGACTTGCTCGCGTACGTGAATGTGCGGCTGGAAAAGCGCGGCGGTCCGGCGCTCAGTCCGCGCGGTGACGCCACGCATGCCGATCTGTTTCGCGCGGCCGTCCAGACGTGGCCGGAAGTGGTGGCGTGTCATGCGATGACGGGCGAGATGGACTACCTGCTGCGCGTCCAGGTGGAGGACATGGCGCACTTTTCGCGCTTCGTGCAGGACCAGTTGCTACACCATCCGTCGGTGATCGACGTGAAAACGAGCTTCTCACTGGAAAAGATCAAGGAGACGACGGCGCTGCCGATTTTGTGAGCACGACGGCGTGGCGTGCGACCGCCCAGCAAACAAAAAGGGCAGCCACGGGGCCGCCCTTTGTTGTTTGCCGAAGCGCAAGCGTTTTAGGCTGCGACTTCCGTCGGCATGAACGACTCGAACAGCTTCGACGCCTGACGCGCTTGCCGCTTGAGCGCGTAGTCGAACACTGCAGCCTGCTCCTGCAGCATTTCAGCGATGATGCTCGATTGATCCGCCGGCGGCAGCGTGAGGTAAGCGTCGGCCTCGCCGTAGGCGTATTCGATCTTCATGCCGGCCTTCTTCGCGATGTGCATCATGGTCGAATTGCGCGACAGGCAGTGCATGTACAGCATGGTGACGTGCGTATTGCGGCTGCGAATGGCGGCGCGCTCGAACAGCTTCGTGCCGATGCCCTGGCCGCGGACGCTTTCCAGCACGGACACGCCGAACTCCGCCGTGCGCTTGTCGCCTTCGGCAGGCAGATAGGCCAGGTGGCCGACGCCGGTCAACTGCAGTTGATTGTTGAACACGCCGAAGACGGTATCGCGCTTGAAGTCGATCGCGCGAACATAGTTTTCGATGACGTGATCCGGCACGATCTGGCCGAAGCGCAGGAGCCGGTCGTCTTCGTCGAGTGCGAGGAAGTGGGTCAGCAGACGCTCGCGGTCGACAGCGGTGAGCTCGCGGACCAGAGCAGGCGCACGACCGGCTGGCTGCGTCAAACGATCGTGCGCGACGATCGGCTCAGCGGCGCGGGGTGTAATCAAGTTCATGGTCGGGTTCTCCTTTTAGTCGAGCGGCGTGGTGCACCGCAAAAGCAATTTTAGCGGAGATCCAGACCGATCACTAGGGAAAACCCGTATCAATATTTGAAGGAGATGCCTAAAAAGGTGGCGCCCTAATTTTAGGTTATTGATTTTAAATCATAAATAAATGGAACAGACGTTCGTGACACGGTGTCGCACATCGGGCACTCTGGTCCATTATTTCGTCTGAATATTGCTGCAGTGCGGGATCAGGCTGGGTTCGAACTCAATCCGTGGTCCACCATACCGACCACCTGCTCGGCGAATTCACGGTAGCCCATCCGGCCATCCGGCTTCAGCCAGGTGAATGTCCAGTTGATCATGCCGAACACCATCATGGTGAGCGCGGTCTGGTTGTCGCGCGTGGCGCGCTCCGGGTACGCGCGGGCCAACTGTCGCGCAAAAGCGGCGACCACGTCGCGCTGACGGTTCAGGATCACTTCGCGCTGGGTATCGACCAGATACTTCACGTCGTTCAACAGCGCGACGTGCCGGCTGTGCGACGTCTCGTACTCCGACAAAAACGCCCGGATCAGCTCGGCGAAGGTTTCCCGCTCCGACAAACCGCGCCGCTGACTCGCGCCTTCTACCTCGGCGATGATCAGCATCAGCCGCTTGGTGTAACGGTCCAGCAGATCGAACAGGATCGCTTCCTTGCTCGCGTAGTAGTGGTAGAGGCGCGCTTTCGAGGTGCCGCTCGCGGCGGCGAGATCGGCCATCGAGGTGCTCGGATAGCTGGTCTGGGCGAATTTTGCCGCGGCGAGTTCGAGAATCTGCTCGCGCTGGGTTTCGTGGTCGGGGGCACGGGTGCGGGCCATAGTCGTCTGTTGTATTAGTGTGGACAGGGGGCGAAGGCCGCGCACAATTCGAGCGTGCGCCATGCGCTCGCGTCGCCGCGCAGCCTGATGCGCCGGGTCGCGGCCAGTTCGCGGAAGCGCCACAGCACAATGCTGTCGCTGACCAGGAATCCGAGTTCGGCGGTCATCAATTCGGCGGCAACGCGCGCGGCGGGCTGCCAGTCTTCAGTGACGTGCTCGAAAATCAGCGCGTCCAGTTCCGCGAAGCTGCCGCTCGTGAACGTATTGTCGCGCCAGCGCCGCGTTTCGCCGTTCGCGTGTTTGACTTCCTGCCATTCGAGCGCGAGCCGGCTGATGCGCAGTACGGAAATCGGCGCGGCGTCCGGCAGCCGGGATTGCAGCACGGCCGGCGCGAACATGCCGACCGACGTCGCGCGGTCTTTGCGGCTGTGCGCCCACGCGCCCGGATCGGTAAGATCGCGAATCGACAGACGCACTTCGTTCAGGCGCTGCGGGCTGTTGCGCAGGTGGTAGCAGACGCGGCGCAGCATCAATTGATCCGATGCGCTTTCCCCGTGCCACACCACCAGATTCGCTTCGCCGCGCGCGATATTCTCCAGCGCCGCAGCCTGTTCGCGGAATTCCCGAAGGAAATCACGCCGGGTGTCCGCACTCACGCGATCCCAGAAGTCCGCGCGCACGTCCGGTGCGTCGTCGACGCCGCGTAGCGGGCCGACCGCGAGATCGTCGCGCAAGGCGTGCACGCAATCGCCGCGGCCGGCATCCCGCAATGCGGTGCGCAGTGACTCGGCGGCGACATCGCCGTTGGTGAGGTGGATCGTGCTCATCGGCAGTGGCGTAGGGCGGTTAACAACACTAGGGGCCGCTCATCGACCGGAACAGGTGTCCGATCGCGAGCGGCCCCTAGTGTAAGCGGATCGCGGAACTGCTGAAAGCGCGGCGGACGTCTAGCAGGCTCGCCCGCCGCACGCGGTTCAACGTTCGTCGTAGCTCACCACCACGCGGTCGCTGATTGGATGACATTGGCACGTCAGCACGAAACCGTCGCGGATCTCGTGTTCTTCGAGCGTGTAGTTCTTTTCCATCTTCACTTCGCCTTCCAGCACCTTCGCGCGGCAGGTGCAGCAGACGCCACCCTTGCACGCATAAGGCAGCGCAAGACCGGCGCGCAGGCCGACGTCGAGCACGCTCACGCCCTGATACGGCAGGCGCAGCTTGCGGCGTTTGCCGTCGAGCACGATTTCGAGATCGGCAGCCGGCGTGTCTTCGGTGATTTCGACCGGCGGCACGCCCGCTTGCGGCAGCGGCGAACCGAAGCGCTCCACGTGCACCTTTTCCGACGGCACGCCGGCGGCCTTCAGCGCGGCTTCGGCGGCGTCCATCATCGGACCGGGGCCGCAGATGAAGGCCTCGTCGATCGCATCTGCCGGCAACAGATTCTCGATGAAGGCCGCGCACTTCTCCTGATCGAGCACGCCGTTGAACAGCTCGACGTCCTGCAGATCGTCGGACAGCACGTGATAGAGCACGAAGCGGTTCATGAAGCGGTTCTTCAGATCCTCGAGCTCTTCCGCGAACATGATCTGATCGACGCTGCGGTTGCCGTACACCAATGTGAAGGTGCTGCGCGGTTCGACTTCGAGCGTGGTCTTGATGATGGCCAGCACCGGCGTAATGCCCGAGCCGCCCGAGAACGCCAGGTATTGCTGGCCTTGATCGGCGTTCAAATGGGTGAAGAAGCGCCCGTCCGGCGTCATCACCTCGATCGTGTGGCCGGGCTGCAGCGTGTCGAAGGCGAAGTTCGAGAAACGCCCACCGCGTACGCGCTTGATGCCGATGCGCAGTTCGCCGTCGCGGTCGTAATCGGTGACGCCGACGCAGATCGAATACGAACGGCGCGTTTCCTCACCGTCGATATGCGTCTTCAGCGTGACGAACTGGCCTTGCGTGAAGCGATAGTGGTCGCGCAGTTCAGCGGGGACTTCGAAGGCGACCGAAACCGAATCGGCGGTTTCGGGCCGTACTTCGCGGATACGCAGCGGGTGAAATTGCGGGGTGGCCATATCAGTATGGTTTGAAGTAGTCGAAGGGTTCGCGGCAGTCGAGGCAGCGGTACAAGGCTTTGCAGGCGGTCGAGCCGAATTGCGCGAGACGCTCGGTGTGCGCCGAGCCACAGCGCGGGCACGACGGCGCGGGCAGCGCGCGGGGCACGAAGCGCATCACTTTTTCCTGCACGGGCGCAGGCGAACCGCAATTTCCCGTGGGCGGCGCGATGCCATAGGCGCGCAGTTTTTCGCGTGCGTCGGCGGTCATCCAGTCCGTGGTCCAGGCAGGCGCGAGCACCGTGGCGATCCGATAAGGCTTGAGCTCCGCCACGTCGAGCGCATGCGCGACGTCTTCGGCAATCTGCGACATGGCCGGGCAACCGGAGTAGGTCGGCGTGATCACGACTTCGAGCGTGCCGTCGGCGGCGCGCCGCACGTCGCGCAGGATGCCGAGCTCGCGAATCGACACCACCGGAATCTCCGGATCAGGCACCGCTTCGAGCACGGCCCATGCGCGTGCGAGCGCGGCGTCGGTCGTGTCGGTCATGTCGTTTGTGCGAAGGGCAGTCGAAGTCGTCATCGTCGGATTACCAGGTGGCGCCGGGATGCTGGCGTGCAAGGCTCTGCATTTCGGCCAGCACGAAACCCATGTGCTCGGAATGCTCGCCGTGTTTGCCGGTCGTGATGTGCTTGACCGGCTCGGGCAGCGTCAAGGTGGCTTCGTCGAGCGTAGCGCGCACGTCGTCGAGCCACGCCGCTTCGAGGTCCGACGTCAACGGGCCGATGCCGGCTGCCGCAACGACTTCCTCAACGGCGTCCGTGCTGAAGAATTCGCGCGTGTACGGCACCAGATAGTCCAGTGCGGCTTGCGCTCGGCGATGCGATTCCTCGGTGCCATCGCCGAAACGGATCAGCCACTCGCGCGCGTGATGCACGTGATAGCTGGTTTCCTTGATCGACTTCGACGCGATCGCCGCCAGTTGCTCGTCGGTGGATGCCGTGAGCGCCGTCCAGAGATGCGCCATCAACGTCGAGTAGAGGAAATTGCGGACGATCGTGACCGCGTAATCCTTCTCGGCTTGCGCGGTGGCCGACAGCGGGCCGACATGCGGCAACTCGGCGAGCGTGTAGTTGGCGAACTCGCGCTCGGCGCGAAAGTACGCGTAGTCGTCTTCCGTGCGGCTTTTGCCGGTGAGTTGTTGCTCGAGCGACGCGGCGTGCGTGTACAGCAGGCGCGCCTGGCCGATCAGGTCGAGGCTCATGTTCGACAGCGCGATGTCCTCTTCGAGGATCGGGCCGTGGCCGCACCATTCGGTATTGCGCTGACCGAGGATCAGCGCGGTGTCCGCGAGGCGCAGCACGTATTGGAGATGTTGGGGCGTGATGTTCATGGCCGCGCTTACATGTGGTTGACTTCGTCGGGGAGCGTATAGAACGTCGGGTGGCGGTAAATCTTGTCGCCAGCCGGTTCGAACAGCTCCGCCTTGTCTTCCGGCGCGGACGCCGTAATCGCCGACGACGGCACCACCCAGATGCTCACACCTTCCTGGCGGCGCGTGTAGACGTCGCGCGCCATGCGCAGCGCCATCGGCGCGTCGGCGGCGTGCAGGCTACCGCAGTGTTTGTGGTCGAGTCCCTGCTTGCTGCGCACGAAGACTTCCCAAATCGGCCATTCCTTGTTCATTGCAGATCTCCTGAGATGCTTTGTCTGGCATGCCGCGCTGCTTAGGCGGCGTGCTGTTGTGCGCGCTGGCGCTGCTTGTCGGCGTGGGCGAGGGCGGCTTCGCGAACCCAGGCGCCGTCGTCGTGGGCTTTGACGCGGGTGGCGAGACGCTCGCGGTTGCACGGACCGTCGCCGTTCACCACGCGCCAGAATTCTTCCCAGTCGATGTCGCCGTAGTCATGATGGCCGCGCGCTTCGTTCCATTTCAGGTCCGGATCGGGCAACGTGACGCCGAGAACCTTGGCCTGGTCGACGGTCGCGTCGACGAATTTCTGACGCAGGTCGTCGTTCGAAATGCGCTTGATGCCCCATTTCGACGACTGATTGCTGTGGATCGAATCCTTGTCGCTCGGGCCGAACATCATCAACACCGGCCACCACCAGCGATTCACCGCCTGCTGGACCAGTTCACGTTGCGCTTCGGTGCCGGCCATCATCGACATGAGCGCGTCGAAACCCTGGCGTTGGTGGAACGACTCTTCCTTGCAGATGCGGATCATGGCGCGCGCGTACGGGCCATACGTGCAACGGCACAGCGGAATCTGGTTCATGATCGCCGCGCCGTCCACCAGCCAGCCGATCACGCCGACGTCGGCCCATGTGGGCGTCGGGTAATTGAAGATGCTCGAATATTTGGCTTTGCCCGAGTGCAGCGCTGCGATCAACTGGTCGCGCGACACGCCGAGCGTTTCCGCCGCGCTGTATAGATAGAGGCCGTGGCCGGCTTCGTCCTGCACTTTGGCAAGCAGAATTGCCTTGCGCTTCAGGCTGGGCGCGCGCGTGATCCAGTTACCCTCTGGCAGCATGCCGACGATTTCCGAATGCGCGTGTTGCGAAATTTGCCGGACCAGCGTCTTGCGGTAGGCCTCCGGCATCCAGTCCTGAGCTTCGATCTTGCCGTCGGCGGCCATGACCGCGTCGAACTGCGTCTGCTCGGACGAGTCTGCGCCCGCATCCAGCGGGGCGACATTGCCGGGAATATCCAGGGATTGCGTGTACATGGGGACGCTCTCTGCGGAAGTTGTCTGTGTGCGCACAGTATAAACCAACCGACCGGTCGGTTAATAAATTTTTTGAGATGGGTCGATTGGGCCGATAGGGGCTTGGGCGGTTTCCTTGGCAAGCGTTTCGTCTGCGCCGGCGCCCCGCCCCCACACTAAACCTATAAAATTGCGAATTGGCCACGATTTGCGGCCTTCCTGCATCCCCCGGTACTCATGTTACGTTTAAGCGAAATCAAACTCCCGCTCGATCATCCCGAGAGCGCCCTCGAAGCCGCCGTGCGTGCGCGCCTCGTGGAACTCGGCGTGGCCGCGGACGGGCTCATCCGATACACCGTATTTCGCCGCGCGCACGATGCGCGCAAGCGCGCCGACATCAAACTCACGTACATCGTCGATGTCGAGGTCACGGATGAAGCGGCCGCGCTCAAGCGACTCGCCGATGTGCCGCACTGCGGCGTCACACCTGACATGGCCTACCGGTTCGTTGCCAAAGCGCCGACGCAGATGACCGCGCTGCGCCCGGTCGTGATCGGCATGGGGCCGTGCGGCCTGTTCGCCGGTCTGATCCTCGCTCAAATGGGCTTCCGGCCGATCATTCTCGAGCGCGGCAAGGCCGTGCGCGAGCGCACCAAGGACACTTTTGGCCTGTGGCGCAAGTCGGTGCTCAATCCCGAGTCGAATGTGCAGTTCGGCGAAGGCGGCGCGGGCACCTTCTCGGACGGCAAGCTGTACAGCCAGATCAAGGATCCGAAGCACTACGGGCGCAAGGTGCTCGAGGAATTCGTGCGAGCCGGCGCGCCGGAAGACATTCTGTTTCTGAGCCGACCGCATATCGGCACGTTCCGGCTTGTGAGCATGGTCGAAAAAATGCGCGCGACCATCCACGAGCTGGGCGGCGAGGTGCGTTTCGAAAGCCGCGTCGACGATATCGAGATCGATCAGGGCAAGGTGCGCGGGCTGAAGCTGTCGACCGGCGAAACGCTGCGCTGCGACCATGTGGTGCTGGCGGTCGGTCATAGCGCGCGTGACACTTTCCAGATGCTCAACGACCGCGGCGTCTATATTGAAGCGAAGCCGTTTTCACTCGGGTTCCGCATCGAACATCCGCAGGGTTTGATCGACCGTAGCCGTTTCGGCAAGTTTGCCGGTCACAAACAGTTGGGCGCCGCCGACTATAAGGTGGTGCATCACTGCAGCAATGGCCGCGCTGTCTACAGTTTTTGCATGTGCCCTGGTGGCACCGTTGTGGCGGCGACGTCCGAGCCTGGTCGCGTGGTGACCAACGGCATGAGCCAGTACTCGCGGGCGGAGCGGAACGCCAACGCGGGGATCGTCGTCGGCATCACGCCGGACGACTATCCGGGCGGCCCGCTCGCCGGCATCGCTTTTCAGCGCAAGTGGGAAGAGCGGGCTTTCGAGCTCGGCGGCGGCAACTATATGGCGCCGGGCCAACTGGTCGGCGACTTTATCGCCGGCCGACCGTCCACGTCGCTGGGTTCGGTGGTGCCGTCGTACAAACCCGGCGTGCATCCAACCGATCTCAGCACCGCGCTTCCCGACTATGTGATCGAGGCCATTCGCGAAGCTCTGCCGCAGATGGACAAGAAGATCGCCGGCTTTGCAATGCACGACGCGGTGCTGACGGGCGTCGAGACGAGAACGTCGTCGCCGATTCGCGTGCGTCGGCGGGACGACTATCAAAGCATGAACGTCGAAGGTCTGTATCCGGCTGGCGAAGGCGCAGGGTATGCCGGTGGGATCTATTCGGCGGCCATCGACGGAATCGAAGTCGCTGAAGCGCTCGCGTTGAAGATGGCCGGGGCACAGGCGGCCTGAGTCGGCAAGCGCTGGAGTGCCGTCGCGCGGACACGCGACGGCTCGTGTGATCGGGCACAATGCACGTTTCGCCTCGAACCGACCACCCGAATGACCATTCGCACCCTGGCTGCCGCATGCGGCGCGGCGCTGCTTGTCCAATTTGCCGTTTCCCCAACCGTTTTCGCCGCCGACGCCCCGGCACATTGGGTCACCGCCTGGGCGACAGCGCTGCAACCTATCCCACAGCGGGCGGACTTGCCGCCGCTCTATCGCGCGCCGGAAGTAGCCGGGCGCACGGTTCGTCAGATTGTGTATCCGACACTGTCCGGAAAGTCAGCGCGAGTCCACCTCAGCAACCGGTACGGCAAGACTCCGCTCGTCATCGAAGATCTGCGTATCGCACGCTCGGCGGGTGGCGCGGCGGCGGCTGGTAACGGCGAGGCGCGCGTGACGTTCGGTGGCAAGAGTGCGGTTTCGATTCCGCCGGGTGGCGAGTTGGACAGCGACCCCGTCGCTGTCGATATTGCCGAAGGTGCGCCTTATGCGGTCAGCGCGTTTATGGGTCCCGAGCAACGTATCGTGGCTTGGCACCGCGTGTCCAACCAGGTGAACTACGTTTCGGCGCCGGGTAACCACGCGGCGGACGCTTCCGCGGAAGCGTTTCGCGCCCGGTTCACGCAATATGTATGGGTGACAGGATTGTCGGTGGACGCGGCGCCTGCATCCACCGCCGTTGCCGCGATCGGCGACTCGATCACGGACGGCATGCGTTCCAGCCTGAACCAGAATCGCCGCTGGCCGGACGCGTTGGCGCGCCGGTTCGCCACTAGCGGCGAACGGTCGACCGCGATCGTCAATCTGGGGATCAGCGGCAACCGCTTGCTGAGCGACTCCCCTTGCTACGGCGACGCGCTCGCGACGCGCTTCGAGCACGACGTGCTCACGCGCCCGGGCGTCAAGACGGCGATTCTTTTGATCGGTATCAATGACATCAATTTTGCGGCGATGCCGCCGCGTAACGGCCTCGACTGCGACTTCCCGCACACCTCGGTGACGGCTGCCGATCTGATCGCCGGGTACCAGCGGTTGATCGCCGCGGCACGGCATGCCGGCGTGAAGGTGTTCGGCGCGACGCTGACGCCGGCGTCGCTTCCGTCGCAGCGAGAAAGCATTCGGCTCGCCGTCAATCAGTGGATTCGGACCAGCCACGCTTTCGACGGCGTCGTCGATTTCGACGCTGCGCTGCGCGATCCGGCGCAGCCGGACCGCCTGCAGCGTGGCTTTGACAGCGGCGATCACATCCATCCGAGCGACGCCGGCTACACAGCTATGGCTGAGGCGGTTCCGATGGACGCAGTGGTGAAATCGACCCGCAGGTGACTTGCAAAAAAGATTTCGGTCAAACCCTTGTCATATGGCTGATGTTCGCCTAAGATTCGCCTCCTCGTTTGCGAACGAGGGCCGCGGCAGAAACCAGCGGCCGTAGCGTCAACAAGGTTTTAAGCGAAAGCGAAAAAATGTTGTTGACGAAACGAAAAAGAGCCTTCATAATCTCGTTTCTCTGCTGCTGATGCAGCGACGCAGAACGAAGCGGTGCCGGGTAGTTGTGATGTTGACGACGCGCGGTGCCGGTCCGGTAGTGAATGCGTAACCGATCTTTAAAAATTAACAGCCGATAAGTGTGGGCGCTTGATGCGCGACGCGAGGTGGATCCTTCGGGATCTGCCGACCAAGCGAAAGTATCAAGTCTCACACAGTATTAGAGGAAGGTTTGAGCAATCAAATCATCGTCAGTACGTTGAGTGAGCGACCGGTTCTTAAATGAACCGAAAACAGTAACAGGTTTGAACTGAAGAGTTTGATCCTGGCTCAGATTGAACGCTGGCGGCATGCCTTACACATGCAAGTCGAACGGCAGCACGGGGGCAACCCTGGTGGCGAGTGGCGAACGGGTGAGTAATACATCGGAACGTGTCCTGTAGTGGGGGATAGCCCGGCGAAAGCCGGATTAATACCGCATACGAT
>NZ_JBNNWQ010000003.1:0-1060439 GCF_050281145.1 Paraburkholderia sp. NPDC080076
CGCATGGTCAACCGGTTCAGGCAGCCACCGTGGTTACTGCCAGCCAACTACGCACTGAGCGGCACGCGGACGCAGGAACTGAAAGGGTTTCAGGCCAACCAGATCGTCGCCGACGACACGCCCGGCAAACTTCAGGTACAGGTCAGCAGCGACCATGCGCAGTCACGGCTGATCGTCGGCTACAACACGCGCATCGACGGCAACAAGGGGCGCACGGAAGCGCGGGGCGAAGGCTGGGAACTGGCGACAGACGCATGGGGCGTGGCGCGCGCCAACAAGGGCTTGCTGGTTACCACCGAGACGCGATCAGGTGCCACCGCTCCGGTAAAGGACATGGGCGAGACCGTGCAACGGCTCACGCAGGCGCGCGAACAGCATGAGGACCTGGCGCAGCTCGCGCAGCAGCACAACGCGCAGTCACCCGGCGCGAGCCAGCACGACGCCGCGAAAGCCATCAAGGCGCAGAACGATGCGATCCGGGGCGGCGAGGTCCGCACGCGTGAGAATCCGTTCCCCGAAATGACGCGGCCCGATCTTGCGCTCGCGAGCGCGGCGGGCATCGGCATGACCGCCACGCAGGGAACGCACATCGTGAGTGGACAGGATCATGCCGTGACGGCGGGCCGCGACGTGAGCGTGTCATCGGGTCGCTCCCTGTTCGCGTCGGTGCGCGGCGCGATCTCGATGTTCGCCTACCAGCTCGGGCTGAAACTGATCGCCGCGAAAGGCAAGGTCGAGATACAGGCACAGAGCGACCAGATGGCGCTCGCGGCCCTGAAGGACATCACGATCAGCAGTACGGACGGCAGGATTGTCATCACGGCATCGAAGGAAGTCTGGATCGGCGCGGGTGGCTCCTATATCCAGATCAACGGCAATGAGATTGTCAATGGTTCGCCGGGGCCGATTCTGGAGAAGGGGGCGAGCTGGGACGTACCGGGACCGGATTCGAGGCGCATGCCGTTGCCTGATCTGCCTGGCGAGAAAAGTTTCAGCGCGCAGTTCGTGATTCAGGATCGCAGCGGCGCCATCCTACGCAACTACCCGTATCGGCTCGATGCAGAGAACGGGCCAACCTGGTACGGCATCACGGACGAAAACGGCTTGACCCAGCGCGTCTGGACTGCCAGTGAGCAGAATCTCAGGGCGCATCCGCACGAGGCGCAGCAACCGGATGATGCCCCGCCTGACGACGATCCCCACGATTGCTGAGCATTCCCTCTCACCAGAGAAAAGGACGATAAATGACTGGCCCGAATCAAACCCCGATCGGCACCATGATGTGCGGACCGAACATGCCGACACAGACTGCGCAATGCATGACGCGCAAAGTGAGCTTTACTTTTTATTGCGCGCCGCGAGACGATTCTGGCAATCCTCTGTATAACGCTGTGTACCCTAATGACGACACGCACAAAGGTGTCACCGACTCCGCGCCGTACCTGAATGGAATGCCGTACGTGGTGGTCGATGCCGATACGCACGCGGTGATCTATCCGTACAACAGTACAGATGGCAGGACCGCAACCTTTCCGGCCAAGGTGTCGACGAACACCCTGCATGATGGACAGCGTTTCAAACATTCACTGCCCCCGATCAATATTCCTGATCACGTCACCCGCATTGCGCTGCACATTGCTAACGATGCCCATGCACAGCACCGCAACTTCCAGCTTTTTGCCTGGACAATGCCGGATGCCGCCCATACCAAGGTCCATGTTTACGAGGTCAGATCCGACCTGCAGGAGCGGTTTTCAATAGAAAACCATTTTGGTGCCCCGCCAGCCGAAAACACACTTGGACTCAAACCCGGAACAACTGACGAATATCAGGGATATCTGAACGGTGACCTGTGGCTGCGGATTAGCCATGAATTCACGGATGATGAAATTACCAGGCTTTGCCCACCGGAAACGCTGACGCGTTCCCTCCTTCCCGGACAACATCCGGCGGCCCCGCAGGGCAGTGCGGGAAACGCCATTCCGCCTGTGCCCCCAGCAGCAGCGCCGGGAACGCAGGGCGTGCAACCGAACCAGCAGACCTACGCCGGACCCGTCCCCGGCGGACCGCATCCCGCTTCTCCATTACCGCAGGCACAACCACAAACGTCGCTCCAGGCGGCCGGCAACACCCAGTCGCTGAATGTTAACTGGCGAGAGGTGCTTCAGCCTATCTATGGCGCGGGCGCGGGTTCCCGCTCAATGGCCGCTTTTAGCGTCCGGGTGGATGCGCTGGGCATCACTGTGAGGTTCACCGCGCGGGCCGTCGCCAATGCGGTGAATACCAGCAATCGCACGACCGTCCAGCAGGCGTTGCGCCGGACCTCTCCGCGCGCATTTGCAGCTGTTCTGAAGGCGGCGTGGCGCCTTCACATCAGTTCGGTTGATTTTTCCAGTTCATGGCGGCCCATGCTGGGTTCCAAGCTGCACAGGATGGGCGTTGCGCTGGATGTCACGCATTTTGATGATGCCGATGAGAACATTCATTTTACGGTTCACAATCACGACCATTACGATAGAAATCATCCGTTCCCGACTGATCCGGGAGGCCGGAAACTTGCAGCCCTGTACGGTGAGTTGAGAACGGACCAGCAAGTGACGCCAGCAGCGGTTTATACGCCATGGCTTAACTGGGTTATTCCGCATGACGCGCATATGCATGTCACAGTTAAATAATAATTAACGTTCTATAGTAGAAAAATGGATTGTTATGACTTTCAAAAAGGTAGGAATTTTTTTTCTTGCAGCATGTACCGTTTTGGGAATTTATCGCGTTGGCGTAACAGCCGAAAGAGCAGTATTTTATAACGGAACCAAGATACACTTCGATGATGATGCGGCTTATTTGCAACCACGATGTGCGTTGCTCCTCCGGCATCAACCTGCGGACTCGAAGAGTCGTTATGCGATGGTATCTAACGATGTATGTAAAAAATACCAAGCAACACAGGATGAAAACTACTCCTTTCCCGGCGCCCAAGGCGAGGCTCCCGTAAAGACTGCTAAGAGAGACTTCGTTACACTTGACGAAATCCCATTGTGGAAAGGGAAGCCCCCTGTCCGGGCTAAATTTAATATCAGCTTTGCGGTTGACGATCCCGATCCTGATATTAACCCGTCCTATCTACCCTATATTCGGACGAACAAAATCAGTGATTATATGTTGATAGACGAAGAAAACTATGAAACAAGTCTCGCAACGGGAAAGCGAACAGGCTACCGGTTTTATCAATTCGAGAACATGTGCTTTCTGGCAACAGAAAAGAAGCCACGGCTGTTTAAATTTGAAACCGCATGCGTGCATGCCGGAAATCTTAACTACGCGTTTCCAAAAGCTGTTGATACGGTCAGCCATCCTTGGATTAACATCATGGAGCGCAATACGATCGAACTGGATGAACGTATGCCAGCTGATAATGTAGAGATCGACGGTTCGTCACCCGTCAAGCCGCTGATTTACTCCGATTTCCCGATCAACGACAGTGGTCGGGTGACTCAAGGGCGTGCAATGTGCATGGCCGATTGTGCGCCGGGCATGCTGTTTCGGGTACTTCACAAAGGCCAGAGTATCTGGGGCGCTTCGGGCAAACCGCCTGCTGTCGAGCGATAAGGGACGGGCCAATGATTGATCTAATCCGACTCGGTGACACCACCGACCACGGCGGCGAAGTCATCACCGCCTCCGAGACCATGCGCTACGGTGGGAGGCGAGTAGCCCGCAGGGGCGACCATGTGAGCTGTCCGATGCATCCCCAAGTGAATCCGAACATTATCATCGAAGGCGACGACAAGATCACCGATCGCGGCGTTCCAGTCGCCCGGCAAGGTCATGCATGCCACATGCGGCTGCCACCTTATTTCGAGCCTGCTGTGATCAGGTCGCCGACGACATGGACACGACACTGACCGGCATTGCGCGGGCAAAGGAGGAGTCACCTGCCGGCCACCCGTTGCAGGCGCCGGGTCCCGCGCGAAAGCCGAAGGTCTATCGCAAGCCCGCGATACCGCAGCAGGAAGTGGAACACGCCCTTGCCGGCATCGATCCGCTGCGCCATCTGCCTGTACAACTGCACGGGCAGGCGCTCGCCTTTCTGGCATGGCTGGGCGCGATATCGGACAGCGAGCCGGACGGATGCCCGTACTGCGGCAGCACGAAACGCAAACTCCGTTTCCGCAAGGGGCCGAAAGCCCCACGCAACCTGTACGGCTGCCTGAACTGCCTGGGCGCATACAACGTGCTCACAGGTACACCGCTGGCGGGGATGCGCAATCCGCATCTGTGGCGCGCCTTCATGACGCTGCGTCTCGCGGGCTGGTCGATCTGGCCGATCAGTCTGCATCTTCATATCAGCACCCGGGGCGCCTGCGGCTGGGATCGCCAGTTTCTGCTCCTGATGGAGGAGCATGCCCCTGAACTGCAACGCTGGTGGCAGGCTCACCAGGATCGCATCGATATTGGGATGCCCGAGCCGTTGCAACGGCAGGCGGACCAGTTCGTCGCGTGGGTGGAGCGCATGTCGCGGACGCCCGGGCGGCTGGAAGGCACACCGTTCCAGTACATGGCCTTCCGGGCTGATTGGGCGCGCTATGCGCGCCTGCTGCTTCAGGGCGTGAGTGATACTGATGCCGCGAGCGAGCTGGGAACGAGTCACGCGACCGCGGGCAAGTGGAGACGGCGCTTCGAACAGGCACTTGAAAAGCGTCACCCCGAACTGACCGGATGGGTGCGATGGCAACGCGCACGGCGCTACAACGAGGTCAGCGAAAAGACGCGGCGCGAAGCTCACGAACAGGCATGCGCGGGGGCGACGACGAAGCGAACCGTACGACCTGTAAATCGCGGCGTCTGATTCTAGGCTGTGCGGCAGCGCTGGTTCGACTGTGCGTTCACCCTATCACCGCATCCCGTGGGGAATACCATGGCTTCACCCAGACGGCGCGCAGCGCAGCATGCACAAGTCACCTGTGCGAACTTTAGACAAGCCACTTGTCTTGTAAGTCCCCACGAGGGACCGCTGTTAGCTTGAATCTCAAACGAGACACATGTCTAATATGTAGGGCAGTCCCCAGGTGGGGGGACGAAGGTTTCCCCGCACCGCAGCGTATGGGGAAACGTGGGGGAATGGATGTTTGAGGGCGCGAGGGGAAAGAAATTTTCCCCACACGTCGCCCGGAAAGTCCTGTGCAGCGTGGCTGTTTATCACAGGGTGTGATTTGTCCACAGATTTGTCAACACAAACTGTGGATAAGTTTGTCTCGCGACGCACTGCAAACGAAGACTTTAGGCTGCAAGGATGTCCGGCAGCGGAGCGACACGCAGTACAAGGTCGAACGCGAGCGATCCCCACGCGGACTTGTCTCGCGCCGCCCGTGAGACAGGTTCATCCATGGCATTCACCGAGTGGTCAGGCGGAAGGACCGGCCAGCGGATGAAATCCCGCATCCGTGATCTCGTAGCCATCCTGCAGTGTCATGTTCGATTCACGCGGCAGTCCCAGCATGTTAAAAGCGGACAGCCTTGGGTAAAGGTTCTCAGTTCTGCACCGGAAGTTCTCCGGGTTGAACAGCGGGCTGATATGCCACCACAGCCTGTATCCCTGCTTCCACAGATATTCGATGAGCGCAGGCGAGTGGGCAACCTTGTCATTCTCGACGTACAGCACCGGACGATCACGGGCGAGAATCTGCTGCGCGCCTTGCAGTACCTGCAATTCGAATCCCTCAACGTCAATCTTCATGAGCCGCACGCCCCGTGCACCAGTCATGTCGTCCAACCGGACGCAGGGTACTTCGACACCTTCCGGTATTTCCTCTGCCTGTACGGAGATACCACCGAAGTTGTTCGAGCGGCTATAGTCCAGATGAGGGAGCCATACGGACCCTTCCTCTGCAGCACAGGCGAAAGGCCAGGCGGCTACATTGCTGATTCCATTCAATGCCAGATTCGCGCACAGATTCTGGAATACGAACGGTTGCGGCTCAAATGCCATGACGACGGCACCGACTGTTTTGGCAGTCTTTGCCAGAGCGATGGTCTGACTGCCGACATTCGCTCCGACTTCCAATATCGTACCTGGCCGGTTGATGAACTGCAGCAGAAATTGGGTTTCCAATTCGCAGTATTCGCCGTATTCGATCAGTGCGTGGCCAATGTAGACATCGTATCGATTGGCCAGCATCGTCCCGTGTCTCGTAGTCACGAGATCATACGGGTCAGCGATCTGCATCGTGTGGATAGTCTCATTCGTCACAGTCTGTTACCTCTTTCATTGCCATCGGATGGCGCGAATATATCACTGTGCTCATGGCGATCTCCGGAGCTCAATCGGGAAGCACCGGACTGCAACCCGCACGATCTGCTGCACGCCCCCCATCTTTTTGCTCATCTAGTCTCGTGTCAGTGCGCCCTAAACGTGCTGGGACGGGCAATGTGCCTTTTGCAGGCTGACGTCAGATGGATGACAGGCGTCGGGTTATTTTCCTACATCACATGTGGGCGTGGACGACGGCAAACATGTTCATGTGCAAGGCAGGCGTAATTTTAGGAATATTCGGATTTTCTGTTCATTGCAGTCCCGATAGAGGGCTCTGGCTCGAGCCAAGTACCACCAATCAGGATAACTATGAAAAGAAACAGAAGCAAAGAAACTGCAACTGGAATGGCGGCCCGCCTGCTGGCAGCATTCATGTTGCTCCTGGTGGCGTTCGGCGCCAATGCCGAGAGTGGAGACGGAGTTTGCGCCCCACTATATGTCAGGTCCGGAGCGATACAAGGAACCTCGACCTGTTTCGCAAATGCATGGGGAAACACACCCATCAATCTGTCCAACCACTATTGCGTCAACGAGCCGGCGCGAATCACGCGGTGGTGTGGGACGCCGCCGGACGACACGAGTGCAGATAATAGTTGTCCGGTGGCTGACCCGGTTTATGCAGCTTCAGGTGCAACGACGATCAGGGAAGTTGATTTTCATAGCGGCGACGACCGGCCTTTTATTTTCAGCCGCACTTACCGCGCTCGTCCGGTTGCGCGACCAGATTCCGGCTTTGGGTCTCTTTGGGTTCACAACTGGCAGCGCCAGTTAAATCTTGCGAACGTAAATGGTGTTCCGTCGCGGGTCACTGCTTACCGTGAAGATGGGAACCCGGTTGTATTTAATAAAGCTTCCGGCGGATGGCGGTCCGCGGACGGAAAACCGCTAACGTTGACGCAAAGCGCTTCATCGTGGACGCTTGATGACTTGACCAATGGCAACCGAGAAGCCTATTCCGCACAGGGAATACTGCTGTCTGTTACCCAACACGATGGTCGGGTGGCTACGCTGACATACAGCGATGCGAATACCCCCGTCTCCGTGGCACCGGCAGTGGGCCTGCTTGTCGCGGTTACCGAACACGCAGCCGGAACAAATTCCTACTACGATCTGACCATCCGTCTGACTTACGATGCGAAGTACCGTATTACTCAGTTCGCGGATTCGACCGGGAATGTAACGCAGTACGGTTATGACGGATTTAGCAACCTTGTTTCTGTTACCTGGGCAGATGGGAGCGTCCGCCGTTACGCCTATGAGGACACGCGCTTCACCAGTGCCCTAACTGGCGTGATTGACGAGACAGGCACTCGTGTTGCGACCTGGGCATACGATGCGATGGGCCGTGCCACGTCGGTAACCCATCCGAACGCGCAGCAGAATGTGTCATTTGCCTACGGTGCAAACACATCCACGGTGACCAGCAACCAGCGCGCGACGACCGTGAACTTCTCCTCGATCGGGGGAATGTCGCGCGCGACAGGAAGTGACGCTGGCTACAGCATGGGTTGGGACACTGGAGGCAAACTGACCAGTGACATCACACCATTTGGGAAGAACGTCCAATACAAATATGACGAGGCTGATCGTCCCATCCAGGCGACTTCGATCAGTAATTCAGGCGGTATAGCGATTACAACGGTGCGCTACGCTGATTCCGTGAGTCTGCGTCCCTATATGGTCGCAAAACCAGGATGGCTCCGCACATATGTATATGACGCGAACGGCAATGCGACGGGCGTCAGTGAGCGACGGACCACGGATGCAACAGGGGCGGATGGTTTGGCCGCGGCCTTGGCTGACGGCCCGACCCGTACCTACGGAATGGTGTATGACTCGTCGAACCGTTTGACGTTTGCCCAGATGTACGACGACGGGCAGTTGACGGGTGAATGGGGGATAACGCAAGACGCGACCGGCAACCTGCGATCGGTTAGCGACAGGAAGACTGGAAACATACTTATAGTTTCCCAGCGAGATTCAGCGCACCGGGCGATCAAGTTCAACAGCCCAGGCTTCACTGCGAATCCCTATTACGACGCACGTGGACGGCTGATCGGTTTCCAATACTTCGAAGATGCAAGTCCGCTAAACGGAAATGTTCAACGCGCCCTCAAAGTCAACTACACGTACGCTGCGGATGGAACTCTGGTGGCGCGTGCAGGTACTGTGTCGACAAATCTCGGCCCCGACTTTTCCATCAGTGATGATGAGATTGACAAGTGGCTTGAGAATGTCGAGTCTGGAGTCTTGCCCGCAGGGCCATCGCTTAACCTGCTCGGTATGGTTAGGGGGCTGCAGTTCGTGCAGGAGCCGGGACTGGAGCCGGTGTGTCCTGAGTGCGCAATCGCTGCAGGCGCTCGTTTTGCCTGGCTTGTATTCCAGCTTGCCAAAGACCCGATGTGGGCCAGCAAGCAAGGCATTCAGCAGGCGACGGAAGCGAAGCAGTGCAAGCCAACGGGCGTGAATAGTGCCGGAGACCTTACTTTCAAGACGGGTCACTATGCCTCCCGTTTGGAAGCGGAGGGTGTAAATGTCGCAAACGCAGAGGGCCAGGTTGCAGATGCTGTGACCGGTATGATGCCGGACATGCTTCCCAATACAAGCGCGGTTGGCAGAATGACCGTTGACGGCGTCCTGGTTGAGTACCGGGTGCGTATCCTGCCGAATGGCACAGCGAGTGTGGGAACTATTTTTCCTGTGAAAGGATACTGATGTGATTCGCGCACTTACCGACGACGAAAAATACTTCATCCGTGGCGTAGCATCACGGCTTGACAGTGAAGCGCGCAACAGGCTGATGAATGACCTGGCAATCGCACAGGTAGAAGCCGAACTGGCGGACGGAGAATTGATCCAAATCTGCCTTGAAGGATATCAGCATCCACATGGTGGCGGCCAGAGCCTATACCCGGTTGAGGGAGAAGTGAGCGACGAGGATGGCTCGTTGATATCCCTGCTTTTGTTCGCCGATCCGGCCGACCGTTTGTATGAGCTTGAATATTTGCGGTGGGGCGATGGACCATTGCAACAACCAAATTGGTCGACACTTAGGTTTATACCTGATGTGTCTCCTGCCGATCACAGCGCCGAGTAACGAGGATGCGAGCAACGAGGATCGACTTATCAGGACGTCTTCGCTCGCGCGCCAAAGCTGTTTGACGCACCCATCAAAATTGAGTCGCCTACTGACTACCCCTGAACAGGGCAAAATCGCCGCACGATATGCACCGGCCCGGCACGGGGGCACGAACAGGACTGTCTGGATTTTAGACAAGTCACGTGCTTTGTTGGTCGCCATTGAAGGACAGCGTTGGCTTGAATGGCAAACGAGACACAAGTCGCGGCGCCAACGCCGCTGCATCCACCGGCACCTCAAGCAACAAACCCCTTCGGCTCGAGCACTTAAGCGTGTAGCCCCGGAGTTATCAACAACCCTGTCAACCCAAACTGGGGATAACGTCGAGGCATCCCAGGTTCTTCGTTCCGTGAAAAAGCTACCGCTCCGGGCCTGCTGGTTCATTCCGTACCGCCTGCACAATTCCCCATGCGTTCAAGGTGTTAGCCTGCTTGTCAGATAGTTTTCAACAGGCTCATCAACAAAAAGTGGGGATAAGTCCGCGGCGATCAGTACGGAATCCCAGGTTTGGCTAGTCGGCGATGCCCGCGTTCGCTGCCCGAATCGCCGAGGCCGAGGCCGAGGCCGAAGTCGAAGCGGACGCGGATGACGCAGCCGGCTCCATCGGCGGATTCCCCATCGCCTGGAACAACGCCGCCGTATCCGTCAAACGCGCGCTCGTATAGCGAATCTCATCGAGTTGCGCGTTGCGAAACTGCTGCTCACTCGAACGCGCTGACGCGATAGGCAACGCGCCCAATCGATAGCGCCCCGAGGTTTCGTCGAAGATGCCTTGCGCCGAACGCGCGGCAACGTTCGCGGCGTCCAGCGCCTGCGAGTCGTGCTCCAGCGCGGCGAGCGTGTCGGCGACATTCTGGAATGCGGCGAGTACCGTCTGTTTGTACTGCGAGACCGTCGCATCGTACGTATCGACCGCTGCGCGCCGTTGCGCGAACAGGGCGCCGCCGTGAAACAGCGGCTGTGACAGCGATGCGCCGATGCTCCAGATCGCGCCCGCGCCGGACAGCGCCACCGGCCAGCTAAAGCCGCCTTGTCCCATCGACGCGCTCAACGACAGGCTCGGGAACATCTGCGCCGTGGCGACGCCGACATCGGCCGCCGCGGCCTTCAAGGCGGCGTCGGCGGCCTGAATGTCGGGACGCGCGCGCAGCAGTTCCGACGGCACCACCACGGGCACCTGTTCAGGCACATGCAACTGGGCGAGTTCGAGATCGTCCGGCGCGGCATCCGGTGTGCGGCCCAGCAGCACCGCGAGCGCGTGACGCGTGCTCAGCCATTGCTGCTTCAGCCCCGGCAAGCTCGCCGACAGACTCGCCGCGCTCTGTTGCGCGCTCAACTGGTCGGCATGCGAAACGGCGCCCAATGCATAGCGCCGCTGCGTGTCGCGAGCCTGATCGTTGGCGATCGTCACGAGCCGTTCGGTCGTTTCGATCTGCGCACGCAGCGCGGCGCTCGTGATCGCGGCGCTCACGATATTGGCGGCCAGCGCCCGGCGCGCGGCGTCGAACTGATACGCCTGCACGTTGACGCGCGCCGCGAGCGCCGCGTCGGCCAGACGCGCGGCGCCGAACAGATCGAACGTATAGTGCGCCTGCAATTGACCGACGAAGATGTTGTACAGAAACGTGTTCGGTCCGATCTCGGGGATCGCCAATGCGCGGTTGCGCGTCGCCTGGCCGCCGAGATCGACGGTCGGCAGCATCGAGCTGCCGATCTGCGCACGCAACTGCTCACGCGCGGCGGCAAGACTCTTGTCCGTCGCGGCGAGCGTCGGACTATTACGCAGGCCTTCGTCGACGAGCGCGTTCAGCGCGTCCGACTGATACAGCTTCCACCATTCGGGCACCGGCTTCGCGCCGACCACGAACTGCTGCGTGACGCCTTGCGCGGGCACGGTTTGCGTCGGCTGTGCTTCGGCGCCGTAGTGTGCTGGTTGCGGCATCGCGGGCGGCTCGCCGCTCGGCCCGAACGAGCAGGCGGCGAGCGCGCATGCCATGCCGGTGAGCGCGGCGATGCGCGGGTAAAGGGAGAGTGCGAAGGTGGCCATGCTCAATTCCCCGTATGCGTCGCGCCGGACGCGGACGGCGTCTGCGGCTCGCGTTCATCGACACGCACGCGGAACGACGCGGCGTACAGCGCAGGCAGATAGAACAGTGTGAGGATCGTGGCGCTCGTAATGCCGCCCATCAGCGCGGTGGCCATCGGCCCGAAAAAGTTCGAGCGCAACAGCGGAATCAGCGCGAGCACGGCGGCCGCCGCGGTCAGCGTAATGGGCCGGAACCGCCGCACGGTCGCGCCGACGATCGCATCGAAGCGCTTATGCCCCGCGGCAATGTCCTGCTCGATCTGATCGACCAGAATCACCGAGTTGCGCATGATGATGCCGAACATCGCGATCACGCCGAGCATCGCGACAAACCCGAACGGCTGGCCGAACAGCAGCAGCGTGAGCACCACGCCGATCAGCCCGAGCGGCGCGGTCAGCACGACCATCAGCACGCGCGCGAAGCTTTGCAACTGGACCATCAACAGCGTGAGCACGGCGATGATCATGATCGGCATCTGCGCATTGATCGACGTCTGGCCTTTGCCGCTTTCCTCGACCGAGCCGCCGATTTCGATCCGGTAGCCGACCGGCAGCGTAGCGCGAATCTGGCTCAGCGCTTTGTCCACCGCATGCGTGACGTCGATGCCTTGCGCGCCGGGCGCGACGTCGGACTGCACGGTGATGGTCGGCTGACGGTCGCGTTCCCAGATCACGCCGTATTCGAGGTCGTTGCGCAAATGGCCGAGCGTACCGAGCGGCACGGGACCGTTCGGCGTTGGCATGGCCAGCGTGACGAGCTGCGCGGGGTCGACGCGTTCGGCCTTCGGCGCGCGCAGATCGACGTTGATCAGTTTGTCGCGTTCGCGGTACTGCGTGACGGTGTAGCCGGAGAGCGTCATCGCAAGGAAGCTCGAAATGTCGTCGGAGCTCACGCCGAGTTCGCGCGCTTTTTTCTGATCGACTTCGAAACGCACCGAGCGCTCGGCGGGTTCGTCCCAATCGAACTGGACGTTGCTGGTGCCGCGGTCCGCACGCATGGTCGCGGCTACGCGATCGGCGATCGACCGCACGGTGGCGATATCGTCGCCGCTCACGCGGAACTGCACCGGATAGCCGACGGGCGGCCCATTCTCCAGGCGCGACAAACGCGTGCGAATCGCCGGAAAGTTGTTGCGCAATTCCGGTTCGAGCCATTGCGCGAGTTTTTCGCGATCCTTCACCGACTTCGCCGTGATCACGAACTGCGCGAAATTGGGTTGCGGCAATTGCTGATCGAGCGGCAGATAGAAACGCGGCGCACCGGTACCGACGAAGTCGACCGTATGATCGATTTCCGGGCGGCCCACCAGGACTTTTTCGAGCCGCTGGGCCTGGCGCAACGTGGCTTCGAACGATGCGCCTTCGGGCAGGCGCACGTCCACCAGCAACTCGGGACGGTCCGAACTCGGGAAGAACTGTTGCGGCACCAGCGTGAAGCCGGCCATGGCCAGCACGAACAGCACGACAGTGATCGCCAGCACGACGAAGCGCCGCTCGATACACCAGCCGACCCAGCCGCGCAGGCGCCGGTAAAAACGCGTGTCGTAAATGTCGTGCTCGTGATCGTCGGGCAGATGCGCTTCGTGCGCCTCGCGTTTGCGCTCGGGCAGCAGGTGATAGCCGAGCAGCGGAATCAGCACCACCGCGGCGAGCCACGAGGCGATCAGCGCGATCGCCGACACTTCGAAAATCGAGCGCGTGTATTCGCCGGTGCTCGACTTGGCCAACGCGATTGGCAGAAAGCCGGAGACGGTGACGAGCGTGCCGGTCAGCATTGGAAACGCGGTGCTGGTGTACGCATAGGCCGCCGCGCGCGTGCGGTTCCAGCCTTGCTCCAGCTTTACCGACATCATCTCGACCGCGATGATCGCGTCGTCGACGAGCAGTCCCAAGGCGAGCACCAGCGTGCCGAGCGACACCTTGTGCAGGCCGATATCGAACAGATACATGCACAGCGCGGTGACGGCGAGCACCACCGGGATCGAAATCACGACCACCATGCCGGTGCGCACGCCGAGCGAAACCAGGCTCACCACCAGCACGATCGCCACCGCTTCGGCGACGGCTTCGAGGAAGTCGTCGACCGAACGCGCGACCGCGTCCGGCATGCTCGACACTTCGACTAACTGCAAGCCGGCGGGCAGCGCCCTTCGCAACTGCACCATCTGCTGATCGAGCGCCTTGCCGAGGCGGATCACGTCGCCGCCCGGCTGCATGGTCACGCCGATGCCGAGCACGGCCTTACCGCCCGCCCGCATCTGCGTGACAACCGGATCGTCGTAGCCGCGTTTGATCGTGGCGATATCGCCGAGACGAAACGAACGGTTGTTGATGCGGATCAGCGTGTCGGCAAGCGCGTCGACGTCCTTGAACTGGCCGGTGGGGCGCACGAACACGCGGTCGTCGGTGGTGGTCAGCGTGCCGGCCTGCGACACGCTGTTCTGCGAATTGATGGCCTGGCCGAGCTGCTGCGGCGAGATCCCGAGGCGCGTGAGTTGCGTGTTGGCGATCTCGATGTAGATGTGCTGATCCGGGTCGCCGAAATAATCGACCTTGCCGACGCCCGGCACGCGCAGCAACACCGTGCGCAACTGGTCCGCGTAGTCGTGCAGTTGCGCGGGAGAAAAGCCGTCGCCTTCGAGCGTGTAGATGTTGGTGTAGACGTCGCCGAATTCGTCGTTGAAGAACGGGCCTTGAATACCTTGCGGCAGCGTCGCCGCAATGTCGCCGACTTTCTTGCGCACCTGATACCAGGTCTCGGGCACGTCCTTGACCGGCGCCGAGTCCTTCATGGAGAAGAACATCAGCGATTCGCCGGGGCGCGAGTAGCTGCGCACGAAATCGATGGCGGGCGTCTCCTGCAATTTGCGGCCGATGCGGTCCGTGACCTGTTCCTGCATCTGGCGCGCGGTGGCGCCGGGCCAGAAGGTGCGGATCACCATCACGCGGAACGTGAAGGGCGGGTCTTCGGATTGCGCGAGACGCGTATAGGCGAGGATGCCGAAGACGGTCGCGAGCGCGATCAGGAAAACGACCAGCGCCTGGTGGCGCAGCGCCCATGCGGACAGGTTGAAGCGTCCTTCTTCATGCGTGGTGCTCATGAAGCGAAGTCCTCGGGATGCAGCGGTGCGATCGCGCGGACTTTTTCGCCGGCGGTCACCGTATGCACGCCTTGCAGCACGACGCGTTCGCCGTCCTTGAGGCCGTGGCCGATCACGATGGTGCGTTCGTTGTAACGCGTCACGGTCACGCGGCGCAGTTCCAGCGCGTTATCCGCGGCGCGCACGATCCACACGGCGGGTTGCGTGCCGTCGTGGAACAGCGCGGTGGCGGGCACGGTGAACGAGCCGTGCTGAGTAGCCGAGGCATTAGCTTGCGCGGCGAGTTCGATATCCGCGGTCATGCCGAGGCGCACGTCCGGGCCGGGATTCTCGAGCGTGAGTTTGGCTCGATAGGTGCGGCTTTGCGGGTCGGCGGCGGGCGACAGTTCGCGCACGCGCGCGCTGAACTTGCGTCCCGGCAGCGCGGCGAGCGTGACATTGGCGGTTTGCCCGACCGAGAGCGCGGCGAGCGCGCTTTCCGGCACGTCGCACACCACGTCGATGTCGCCGCTCCACGCGAGGTTGTAGACGGCCTGGCCCGCGGAGACGTTCTGGCCGGTGTCGGCCTGTTCGGCGGTAATCACGCCGGCGTGATCGGCGGCGAGCGTGGTGTATTGCAACTGATCTTTCGACAACGCGGCCTGCTGCGCGGCCTGATCGCGCTGCGCGACGGCGGATGCATACGCATTGGTGGTCTGTTCGAGTTGCGCGGGCGCGATCAGATTTTCCTTGGCCTGCGCCTGATCGCGATCGAGCTGCTGCTTCGCATACACGAGCGCGTGCTGCGCGGCGGCGAGCTGCGCCTGCGCGCTCGCGGCGTTCTTCTGTTGATCAGCCGGATCGAGGCGGGCGACGATCTGCCCGTTCTTCACGACATCGCCGAGACGCACGCGCCGCTCGACGATCTTGCCGCCGACGCGAAACGACAGCGGCGTCGAATAGCGCGCCTGCACCTCGCCGGGCAAGGACGCCGCCTGCGTGGCGCTGCCGTCCGCATGCACGGCGACGGCCACCACCGGACGCGGCTCGGGCGCCGCGGCTTCTTTCTTCGAACACGCGGCCAGCGTGACGACGCCGGCCAGAACCAGCACGAATGCGGCGCGGCGCAGGCGCGCGCGATGACGATACCGATGGGACTGCGGACGCAGCGCGAACGATGCGGGAAGACCGGGACGCTTCACAATTACCCCAACTCGAGACAGCGAACGAACAGGGCAAGCCGCAGCGGCCCGCCAGCGAAGACGCGCCGGCCGTTCATGCAATTGGCATACGCGACTGATTCAGAATGACGATGTGCATTCTAATACACACCTGTATTTGAATGTTGGGGTGAATTGGAATTCTTTTCAGTGCTAGACTTGCGCCCATGAAACGGCAACGACTGACACGCGAGCAGAGCAAGGACCAGACGCGCGAGCGTCTGCTCGACGCTGCGCAAGCGATTTTTATGAAGAAAGGCTTTGTCGCGGCGAGTGTCGAGGACATCGCCGGGGCGGCGGGCTATACGCGTGGCGCGTTCTATTCGAACTTCCGCAGCAAGAGCGAGTTGTTTCTCGAACTACTGCGGCGCGACCACGAGATCATGCAGGCGGGGCTGCAGGCCATTTTCGCAAGCGCGGCATCGCGTGAGGAAGCGGAGGAGCGCGTGCTGCGCTACTACAGCAACCTGCATCGCGAGAACAAGTGTTTCCTGCTGTGGGTGGAGGCGAAGCTGCTCGCGGTGCGCGACGGCCGCTTCCGGATCCGCTTTAACGCATTCGTGCACGAGAAGCTCGAGCAAATGAGCGCGTATATTCGCGAGTTTTCGGCGCGAGTCGGCACGCCGATGCTGATGCCGCCGGAGACGCTGGCGATCGGCTTGATGGGGTTGTGCGACGGCGTGCAGTTTTTCTACACGGTCGACCCGCAGAACGTCCCGGCGGAGATGGCTGAAACGGTGCTGGCGGGATTTTTCGCGCGCGTGGTGTTCGGGCGCGACGCGTAAGCGCGTTGAAACGCGCGATCAGTTGGTCGGCAACTGGGTGCAGGCGTCGGCAACCGGCGTCGCGCACACGTACGAATACTGACCGCTGTAGCGCAGCACTTCTTTGCCCACGTGCAGGACCACCTTGATGTCGGGGCAGCGTTCGTAAGCGATGAAGGCCGAACAGGCGGCGGCGGACCAGCAGACCAGCGAGAACGCGATTTTTTCGAAAAGCTGAAAACGGTGTGTCATAGCGATAGCGATTGATTACTTTCGGGCGCTATGTTACCAGAGTACTAGGGTTTATACCTAGTCAAAATTCGCAATAATGCTCGCAATAAAACCCGCCATAAGTCCGCGAAGGTGACGTGAACGCCTCGCAAACCTGTCCGGATTGTCATGTTCAGGTCAGGGTTGGGACATGATCGGGTCGATACAATCGGATCGTTGGGCAAACCCGCGCGCGCCTTGCCGCACGGGTCGACACAGGCGCGAGGGGTGCGCCGGCCCGGCTTTACCGAGGCAGGAGTCGTCCAATGAACCAATTGCAGTCGATGCGCGTATTCGTCAAAGTGGCCGACCTCGGCAGTTTCGTTGGCGCGGCCGGCGCGCTGGACCTTTCCACCGCGGTCGTCACACGCCATGTCGCCGATCTGGAAGCGCGCCTCGGCACGCGCCTGCTCAATCGCACCACGCGCCGCCTGTCGCTGACGGAGTCCGGCACGACGTATCTGGAGCGCGTGCGCCACATTCTCGATGACCTCGAAGGCGTGGAGCAGATGGTGGTGGCGCGCAATCACGAGCCGGTCGGCACTTTGCGCATCGTCGCGCCGGTGGTGTTCGGGCTGCACAGCCTCGCGCCCGTGGTGCAGTCTTATGCCGCGCGTTATCCGGATGTCGTGCCCGATGTCACGCTCGCGGATCGCCATGTCGATCTGGTGGAAGAGGGCTTCGACGTCGGCATTCTGGTGGCGCGGCACATGCGCAGCGCGAGCATCGTCACACGGCGGCTGACCACCGGTTACTTGACGGTTTGCGCGACGCCTGCCTACCTGGCGCAGCACGGCACGCCGACCCGGCCCGAGCATCTGCTCTCGCATCCGTGCCTGAGCCGGCCGGCCGAACAGGGTGGCGAGGAGCGTGTGTTCACCGGGCCGAACGGCGAAGTCCGCGTGCGCCCCACGAATGCGATCGTCGCGAACAATACCGAGATGCTCAGGCAGTTCGCGCTGCTGGGCATGGGCGTGGCGATCCTGCCGAGCTATCTGATCGGCCGTGACCTGGCGTCCGGGCGACTCGTGCCGCTGCTGCGCGACTACCGTTTGCCGCAGATCGAAATCACGATCGCCTATCCGAGCCGCCTGCATTTGCCGGCGAAGGTGCGCACTTTCATCGATCACCTCGTCGAGTATTTCCAGCAGCCGGGCCGGCAGGCGCGCGATCCGCGTACCGTGGCGCCGGCGCGTTCCGTGACCGAGTCGGCAAAGGTTGTTGCGGACATGGACGACCTGTCGCTGCCGGAATTGGCCGCCGACGCGGCACGTCCTTCGCACAAGTCCGCGCGCTCGCGGATCGCGGCGTCGTCGCCGTTTTGATTTGGCGCGCGAGGGGCGTTGGCGTGTGAGGTGCGGCGTTAGGGTTTTCGGCTGAGACGTGCGCGACTGGGTTATCTTCTTCGATTCGAGGCTCGTGCAGCCGCACGAGTTCGATAACGATAAGACTACCCGGAGAGCCGAACCGCATGAACCTGAGTTTCGCCGGCACGACGTTCGCCGACATCGACACGCTCGTGCACATCCGCATCGCGGCGATGCGGGAAAGCCTGGAGCGTGTTGGCCGCTTCGATGCGGTGCGCGCTCGCGAGCGCTTCGTTGCATCGTTCGATCCGGCGTTTTGCCGGTTCATTCTGATCGACGGCGCGCAAGCCGGATTCGTGCTGTTCAGGTCCCTGGCCGATCACCTCGTGCTGGACCATCTCTACATCGTCCCCACGCAGCAAGGCAGGGGAATCGGGCAAGCGGTACTAGCCGAACTGTTCGCGCAGGCGGATTCGAAATCGCTGCCGATCAAAGTAGGCGCGCTGCGCGACAGCGACTCGAACCGTTTTTATCGCCGCCACGGCTTCGTCAAAACCGGCGAAAGCAAATGGGACATTTATTACGTGCGCGAGCCGCGCGGACGAATCTCGTAGATGAGCCACGTGCCGGCCGACGCCGCGGCGAACTGCGAGATTGATTGCCTAAATCCACACGTCGTTCGCCGCCGTCCGTTCGCTGACTTCCTCGCCGGTATTCTTCACACCGCGCGGCTCGATCAGCAGCAGCTTCACCTCGCGTTCGGCGTACGGTTTGTGCTCGGTGCCCTTCGGCACCACGAACATCTCTCCCGCCGAAATCAGCACGAAACCATCGCGCAGGTCGATGCGCAATTGCCCGTCGAGCACGATGAAGGTTTCATCGGTATCGGCGTGCTCGTGCCAGATGAAATCCCCTTCGATTCGCACCAGCTTGAACTGATAGTCGTTCATTTCAGCGACCACGCGTGCTTGCCACTGGTCGTTGAAGAGCCGCAGTTTTTCGGCGAAGTTGATGGCCTGATACGGCCGTTGAGTGATCTGTGCGTCGGACATCGCAGTGCTCCTCCTGAGCGGTTGTGTCAGGCAGGAGCGTACGGCGCAAGCCGGAGCCGGGTCTTGAACGTTTGTGCGCGCTTGTGCGGCGCGGTACGATCCGGCGCGCCTTCGCTCAGCGCGCGCCGGGCGCCGGCGAGCCGAGCATCTTCAGCCACTGCGCCGGCGCGACGCCCCAGGCGTGCTTGAAGTGCCGCGTCATGTGACTCTGATCGGCAAAGCCGCTTGCCGCCGAGGCGTCGGCGAGCGACACACCCTTGAGCACCAGTTGCCGCACGAGATCGAGACGCCGCATGGTCAGATAGCGATGCGGACTGGTGCCGAACAGCGCGCGAAAATCGCGCGACAGACTCCAGCGGTCGCGGCCCGCGGCGGCGGCGAGTTCGTCGAGCGTGACGGCGCGATCGAGCGACGCAAGCAGGTAGTCGCGCGCCAGCGTCGCCGCGCGGTAATCCACCGGACGTGGTGTATCGGGCGCGCCTGCCACGGTGTCGAGTGCGACGGCCAGATCGTAGAGCGCGCTGTCCTGTTCGAGCGGGTCGATGGCGCTGTCCATCGCGCGCAACAGGCTCTCGGTGGCGGCGAACAGGCGCGGATCGTTCGACAGGCCGCCTTCCAGGAACGGCAGCGGCTTGCCGTCGAGCGCCTGCTGGAACAGCGCCGGATCGACATAGATCATGCGGTAGTGAAAACCGTCGCCGGTGCCGGCCTGGCCGTCGTGCGGTTCGTCAGGATGCAGCACCATCGTGCCGCCCGGCAAGCTGTTGCGGGTGCTGCCGCGATAGCGAAAGCTCTGCACCCCGGCCAGCGTGCGGCCGATCGCATAGGTATCGTGCCGGTGCATCGCGTAGCCGGCCTGATGAAAGAAAGCCTCGATCCGTTCGATTCCGCTCACACCGGCCGTCTGCGGCGAGCGATAAATCCAGTCGGAACCGCGCTTCTGCCCTGACGAAAGCGAAAGCGGAAGGGACGGCGGGGGCGAACCAGTCGGCGATGAAGCCGGTTCCTCGCTCATGCACCGAGCCCCGGACCGTAATTGCCGCTGATGAGGCGCGTCACCGAAGCCACGTCGGCGTAATCCTGTTCCGGCAAGCCGTCGAGCATCGACAGCACTTCGTTGCTCGCGCCGGCTTCGCGCGCGGCGTCGACCAGCGCGTCCTTGTAGGTCGGAAACTGGACTTCGCTCAGAAGGTCGGTGATTTGCAGGTCAATCGATTCGCCGGGAATAGCCGATGCGTTCATGCAAGCGCTCCTGTTGATACGGTTGGACGTGATGGGAACTGGGGACGTGAGTGTTGCCGCTGAATGAGGAGCCACAGCCTGCGCGACCCGTTACTTATCGCTTTAGAAAGTGCACAGCCGCGCTCGCCATCGTCGCCGTTTCAGGGCCACGAAGTCTCACGCATACAACCGGCGCGTACATCTGCGCATGCCGGCGTCAGGTCTGCAAATGCTCGTTCTGTCCGGTAAAGCTTCGATCGAGATGCCGCGATTTGGGCAGCGCGATATGTTGCCATTGTTGCGGACGATTATCGTCCGTGGCGGCGACGTCCGGCGCCGCGGGGGCGACGGGTGCTGCGTTGGCGCGTTCGGCAAGACTATTGGCGTTCGTGCCGTCCGGCGCGGTGTGAACCGGCGCGGCAAAACACGAGGCTGACAGCGTCACCATGGTCAACAGTGTCGAGGTTTTCATCGCCCGACCTCCTAAGCTCATGCGGCGCTGACAGTTGAGCAAGCGCTGTGCCGTCCCCGCGTCGAAAGGACGGCGCATGCTACACGCGGTGTTGCCGAGGTGTCGCAGTGGGCGGCTAACTCGCATCTTCCATCTTAGATGCGCAAACTCTGCAGGGCGCGCACATTTGCGGCAAAACGGTATTGTAGATTTCAGATAATGGCAGAAAGCCGGCAACAACGCAGCAGCGCCGTCGCGAACGGTCGTACTACGGCATGTTGCAGTGCGGCGGACGCCGTTCTAACGCAATATGTCGAAGCGCGTCCACGGCCACGACGGCCGGTCGCGCATATAACCGTTCAGCCAGTTCCACTGCGGATGCCGCTTCATGAACGCCTGCGCGTCGAACGGCCGCCCGCACGGATGTCCCCAGCGCGCGCTGAACGCCATCTCGCGCGCCATTTCGCTGTCGACCACTTTGCCGTCGTTGGCGCCCCACGGATTGAACGGTCCGTGATCGGTGCCGCCAAAGCGCGCGTCGTCCAGTTCCAGATGCCCGCAGATGGTGCGCGAGCAGGGGTTGTCGTTGCGGTCGAGGTAGACGTCGTGATGATCGGCGATCATCTCCTTGGCCAGTTCCACGTCGATCTTGCCGTGATGCATTTCTTCGAGCTGCATGAAGCGCAGGCGCCGCGCGCCGTTCTTACGCACGTCCGTATAGTCCTCGCCTTCGCCGAGGCATTCCTGATTGCGGATCTTCAGGTCGGTCGCGGTGTTATAGCCGCTGTAGAAACCGTCCTTGGTGCTCTCGAATCCGGAGAAGTGCAGGCCCAGTTCGTAGCGCGCGATCTCGCCGGTCTTGGCGTCGCCAAGCAGCCAGCTATTCGCATAGCCGCCGTTGTTGGCGATGGCGAACATTTCGCACCATTCGCCGATGCTGTTCGCGTACTGCGACGCGCGCCGCGAACGATAGAACTCGGGCGCGCCGGCCGCGTTGTAGCCGACGAAGTTGGAGATGGTGGTTTCCGTCACCATCAGCCCGGCGGCGGTGACCCAGAAATCGGTAAGGCTGGAAATGCAGCCGGGCAAGCCTTGCATGAGGATGCGATTGCCCTGGTCCGGCACGATGTCGAAGATCACGTTGAACGCGTCGCCGGCGGCGTAGCGGTCCCACGAGTTATGCGCCATCACGATGCGGCCGTCGCGGGTCGCGCGGCCGGTGGCGATGAACGCGCTGCAATGATGCCCGCGCCGTCCGCGCCACGGCTTCACGCCGAGGTTCGGCTGCTTCTGCGACGCGTGGGTCGGCCACCAGCTTTGCAGCAGATCCATGTAGCCGTTCCACGCCAGCACTTCGGCGAACGGCAGTTGCGCGCCGTCGGCGATGCCCTGGATTTCGTCGGCGAATTCGGTGTCGAGCTTGTTGGCGAACTGGGAGACGGCGGCGTTGACGAAGGTCTCGAAGTCTTCGCCGGTGTCCCACTTCGCGAGATAGCGGGCGGTGTGGATCGCGTTGCGGATTTCGCCGGCGAGCAACTGGCCGTGTTGCTCGCCGCGATCGTACGGCTCGCCTTCAAGGTGCAGGAAAATCCAGCCCGCCTGATCACGGCGCACGGCATCGGGGGACGGTTCGCTCATCTTCGCTCCGATCGAAGGACGGGCGTCTCGGTGCGCCCGTTTTGGCGTAACGCGCGCTGTCGGCGTTCGCCGCAGCGGTCTGTCCATTGTAGAAAATCTGGCGCGCTTTGCACGCGCGCCAAAGGCAGCGCGGGCGCTGCGCGAAGGCGAGTTGTGCGTGGCGACTAACGCGTCGGATTCATGCGGAAATACGCGTCGAGCAGCGAGGTTTTATAGACCACGCCGGCGAGCGTCGGATGCGCGGCGCTTTCGATCACCGGCAGCCGTTCGCCCTGAAACGCGAGGAAGTGCTGCAACGCCACGCCGAGCGGCATGTCCGGCGTGAGCACGTCGAAATGCGGCTGTAGATAATCCGCCGCGGTCTTCGCCGACGTGTCGCTGCCGTCGAGCAGATCGGAGGTGATGTCCTTGAGCGCGACCACGCCGAGAAACGCGCCGGACTCATTGGCCACATAGAGATACTTCACCGGATATTCGAGGAACACGCGCGTCATGTCCTGCACGCTCGCGTTGGGCGGCACGACGGTTTCGGCGGGACGGATCAGCTCGCGCATCTGCGTGGCGCGCAGGCGCGAGCGCTCCTGTTCCTCGTGATTGCGGCGCAAGGTGATTTCATACATGGAGGTCTTGCCGATCGCGCGCGAGACGAAATAGGCGACCACGCAGGAGAGCATCAGCGGCAGGACGACCTGATAGCTGAGCGTCATCTCGAAGATCATCAGGATCGCCATCAGCGGCGCCTGCGTGGCGCCTGCCAGAAACGCGCCCATGCCGACCATCGCATAGGCGAACGGCGCCGACGTGCCGTGCGGCCACAGCGCGTGCATGCCCTGGCCGAACAGCGAGCCGACCACCGCGCCGACGAACAGCGTCGGCGTGAACACCCCGCCGACCGCGCCGGAGCCCGCCGTGGCCGCCGTGGCGACGAGCTTGAACACCAGCACGAGGACGAGCGCGGTCCACGTCCACGGCGAATGCAGAACCGAGTTGACGACGCTGTAGCCGTTGCCCCACACCTCGGGTGTCCAGACCGACAGAATGCCGACCACGAGACCGCCGAGCGCGAGCCTCACGGGCAGCGGCACCGGCAGCTTGCGAAAGCTTTTCTTCGACACGTCGAGCAGCCGCAGAAACTGCGGAGCCGCCGCGCCGCACAGCACGCCGAGCGCGACGAACAGCAGCACTTCGACGCCGGCGACCGGCGGAAACACCGGCATTTCGTACGGCGGCTTGTAGCCGGCGAATTCACGCATGGTGATGTTGGCCACCACCGCCGAGACCACCACGGGCCCGAAGCTTTCCATTGCGATCGAGCCGAGCACGATCTCGGTGACGAAAAACGCGCCCGCGATCGGCGCGCTGTACGCGGAAGTGATCCCGGCCGCCGCGCCGCACGCCACCAGCAGACGCAGCCGCGACGGATCGAAATGCACCCAGCGTCCGATCAGCGACGCGGCGAGCGCCGCCAGTTGCACCATCGGACCTTCACGGCCGATCGACCCGCCGCTCGAGATCGTGAACAGCGACGACACGCTGCGCCACAAGCTCAGCTTCACCGGCACCACGCCGTCGCCGATCGCGACCGCTTCCATGTAGTCGACGTGATTGCATTTGTCCGCGTGACGCTGCGCGATCAGCAGAAAGAAGCCGGCGATCAGGCCGCCCGCCGCGGGCAGCCAGATCCGCACGGTCCACGGCAAACCGCGCGCCATTTCGACGAAGCTGCCGGACTTGCCGACCACCGCGAATTGCAGGAGCGCAATGCCCTCGCGAAAGGCGATCGTCGCGAAGGCGCCCGCGACGCCGACGACGACCGACCAGATCAGCATCGTGTGGGCTTCGGAGAGACGGAACAGATCTTGGGCGCGGGTGCGCAGCTTCAGCAGGAATGAAAGCACGTCGTCGGTACGGGGCGTGAAAGCGGGTGGATAAGCGCGCACGGCAACAGCATCGCGCCCGCTTTGGACGGCGGGCGCGAGACGGTGAGTGAGCGAGGGAAGAAGGCGTGGCTCAAGTCGCCGCCTTGTCGAGTTCAGGGTAGTGCCGGAAGATGCAGGCCTCGTTGTGTTCGATGCGCCGCTCGGACTGCAGATACGCGGCGATGTTGGGCCGCTCGATCACCGCGTCGTGCAAGGCGGCGAGCCGCGGGTAGTGTTCGCCGAAACGCTTGAGCGCGCGCGGAAACGCATACAGCAAGCCGTCGATCAGCTGGAACATCGACAGGTCGACGTAAGTGAGCGCGTCGCCCACCATGAACTGATCGCCGGCGGGATTCTGTTTGAGCACGCGCTCGAAGTACGACATGAATTTCGGAATGCGGTTGTCGATGAAGTCGTGCGCGCGCACTTTGGCGGCGTCTTTCTGGTCTTCGTAGTAAAGCGCGCTGGCGAGCGGATGGTGCGTGTCGTGCGCTTCGGTGACCATGTCGGCGATGGTCAGCTGCAGGCCGTTGCCTACATAGCGCAGGCTCTCCACCGTGGGCGCAAGGTTCAGCCGCGGACCGAGGTAGAACAGGATGTTGGCGGTCTGCGCGATCACCAGGTCGCCGTCCTTCAGAAACGGCGGCGCGAACGGCGGATACGGCTCGTCCTTGCTCTTCATCACCGACATCATCGCGTTCGTGCCGAGACCCTCCGACCGTTCGCCGCGCGCTACTTCCACGTAGTCGGCGCCCGCTTCCTCCAGGGCGAGCCGCACGAATTCGCCGCGGCCTTGCAGGCCATCCCAATAGTAAAGTTCCAGGCTCATCGATCGATCCTCATTCCGGTTGCATTGACACAGACGCAAAGACGGCGCGCAGAAGCGGGCCGCGCAAGCATGCTGCATGAGCTGACGACGCCAGCAACCAGTATGCCGCGCGAGCGCGACGGATGGGTCTCCAGAATGCGCAAAACCCCGCACGCGGCGGGGTGGGTGTGAAGGCGAGGGCGGCTTAGCCGAACAGGTGCTGGACGGTCCATGTAATACCCAGTCCGCCGGCAATCAGCCACACATACAGGATGAAGCCCGTGGTCAGTGCGCGAGGGCCGGCCTGACGGATTTGCGAAATGCGTGTTTCGATGCCGAGCGCGGTCATGGCCATGGTCAGCGCGAAGGTGTCCAGCATGTTGAGCGTGCTGGTCGCGCTTTCCGGCAGCACATGCAGCGAGTTGATCACGACGAAGGCGAGGAAGCCGAGCGCGAACCAGGGAATCGCCAGCTTGCGCGGCGCGTTGCCGTGGGCGCCGTCCATGCCGCCCGCAGCTGAATCGCGGCGCGCCGAGCGGTTCACCCACATGCCGACCACCAGCAGCACCGGCACCAGCAACATCACGCGGGTCATCTTGACGATGGTGGCGATATGCGTCGCTTCCGGGCTCACATTGCTGGCCGCACCGACCACCTGCGCCACTTCATGGATCGTGCCGCCGAAAAAGAGGCCCGCGCCGACCGTGTCCAGATGCAGCCAGCCTGCCTTGAACAGAACCGGGTAAAGGAACATCGAGAGCGTGCCGAACAGCACCACGCTGCCCACGGCCATCGCGCTTTTGTGCGGCTTCGATTGCAGCGTCGACTCGAAGGCGAGCACGGCGGCGGCACCGCAGATCGCGCTGCCCGCGGCGGTCAGCAAGGCGGTGTCGCGGTCGAGCTTCATGATTTTCATGCCGGCCCACGTACCGATCACGAGGGTGCTGACCACGATCAGGACGGATTCCGCGAGGCCGGGCACGCCGACCTGAGCGATTTCCTGCAGGCTCACGCGCAGCCCGAAAAAGGCCACGGCGATGCGCAACAGCTTGCGCGCCGAAAAATTGACGCCGGCAGCCCAACTGGCGGGCATGCCGTCGCGCAGCGCGTTGCCGTAAATGGCGCCGGCCACGATGCCGACGATCAGCGGGCTCAAGCCCAGTCCGGCAATGGCGGGAATCGCGGCGATGCGCGTGACGGCAGCGGCAAACAGCGCGACGAACAGAATGCCGTTGAGCTGCCCGCGGGTGGAAAACCCGGCAGGCGTCGTACTGGCGGCGGTGAGATGAGCGGTGGACATGGAACAGCCCTTTTCTGTGACTGACTAAGATTCGATGGGCTAATCCTAAATTAGATATATCGATATGAAAAATCATGATTTAGAATGTAAGGTATCGCCTGAGCTGATACTTTGACCGTCATGACCCCAGACCAACTTATAACGTTCGCTGCAGTCGCCGAGCATCGCAATATCAGCCGGGCGGCTGTGGCGCTGCATTTGTCGCAGCCCGCCGTGTCCGGCCAGTTGCGGCAGTTGCAGGACGAATTCGGCGAGCCGCTGTATCAGCGCGACGGCCGTGGCGTGCGCCTCACGCCTGCCGGCGAGCAACTCGCCAGCTACGCCACGCGGCTGCGCGACACCTGGCGGCAGGCGCATGCGTACCGCGACGCCTTGCGCGGCCTGGAGCAGGGCACCTTGCGGATCGGCGCGAGCACCACGCCCGCAAGCTATTTGTTGCCGTATCTGATCGCCGACTTCCATCGCCGCTATCCGGACGTCACATTGCATACCGCTGACGGCAACACCACGGAGATCGTCGGTGCGCTGGATTCGGTGGACATCGCGATGATCGAGGGGCCGGTCGGCGTGGATCTGCCGCCAGACACGGCGGTGCATGCGTGGCGCGAAGACGAGATCGTCGCGATCATGCCGCGCTCGCATCCGTTGGCGCAGTTGGGCGACGGCGGCCCCGCAGACCTGGCGGCCTTCGGCGAGCATCCACTGGTGTTGCGCGAGGCAGGCTCGGGCGTGCGGCAGATCGTCGAGCGGGCGTTTGCGCGGGCGGGTGTGCCGATGCGCGTGGCGCTGGAGATTGCCGGCGTCGAAGGCGTGAAGGAAGCGGTGCGGGCGGGTATGGGCATCGGCTTCGTGTCGGCGATGTCGATGCGGCACGAGGACCGCGCGCTGTGCCTGCTGTCGCTCAGCCCGGAGCCGCTCACGCGGCGGCTGTCGATCCTGGTGCCCCATGCGAGCGCGCCATCGCGGGTAGTGGAGCAGTTTCTCGCACTGTGTCTAGCCGAGGGACCTTGAGGCTCGAGGTCCGAGCGCCGTGCCAACCGCGCCTGGGGATTTCCACTATGGTGCATGTCGGCGGCCTCGGCGACTATTCGGGCATCGCAAGCGCCTCGGCGCTTTTTTTCGAAGTGTGTTTGGAACCGGTTCCAAATGCCGATCAAGAAACAGATTTGAGTAAATTCGACATGGCTGACGCAGTGGACGTGGTGATCGTCGCAAGCGCATTCGGGATGGAAGCGGTCCGCACGGACGGTCATCTGAAGTGGGCGCGAGCGAGCAAACAGGCCGGCGCGGCGGGTTTCGAAGTGCGCCGCGAACTGTTCGCCGACGAAACCGACGCCGCTCCGCACAACCTGCGCGCGCTCGGCAAGCAGATCGCGGAACTGGGCTTGTGGTCCGTATACTCCACGCCGGCTGCGCTGTACACGGCGCAGGGCAAGCTCGATGCGGACGCGTTGCGCCTCTCGATCGAAGAGGCGCTTGCGCTCGGCGCGCGCTTCGTCAAGTTGCAGCTCGGCGGTTTCGCCGCCGACGCCAATGCCACTGTGATCGCCGATCACCTGCGCTGCGCGCAATTGCGGCTCGTCGTCGAAAACGGGCAATTGGCCGAGGGCGGTTCGCTCGCGCAGTTCACCGGCCTGTTCGACGCGTTGGCGCGCGAAGGTCACGCCGACGTGCTCGGCATGACCTTCGACATCGGCAACTGGGCCTGGCGCGAGGTCGCGCCGCTCGAGGCCGCCGCGCCGCTGGCGGCGCATGTGGAATACATCCATTGCAAGACGACGATGGGCGAGGGCGCACGACGCTTTCCCGCCGCCCCGGCCGCCGACGATACGCAGTTCGCCGCGGTGCTCGACAAGCTGCCGCGTCATGTGCCGCGCGGCATCGAGTTTCCGTTCGATACGAGCCGTGTCGACACGGACGCGGCGCATTACGTCGCATGGCTGGCCGTCGCGTGAGCGGCAGCAGGACCTGAGAGAAGGCAGCGACACCGGAGACAGCACGCGGCAAGCAGCACGCGGCGAACGGTAAGCGGCAAGCATCCACGCAAAACTCGCAAAACAGGCAGCAAGAGAGATTACGCAGGAGCGAAGCATGAGCAAGACAAGCGCAGCACTCGATGTCATCACCTACGGCGAAGCTATGGCCATGTTCGTGGCCGCCGAAACCGGCCCGCTCGCGGGGGTCGGGCAGTTCACGAAGCGCGTCGCCGGCGCCGATCTGAACGTGGCGATCGGTCTGTCGCGCCTCGGCTTCAAAGTGGGCTGGATGAGCCGCGTCGGCAACGATTCGTTCGGCCAGTACGTACGCGACACGTTGACGAAAGAGGGCATCGACCAGGGCTGCGTGACGACCGACGAGCGCTATCCGACCGGCTTCCAGCTCAAGTCGAAAAACGACGACGGCAGCGACCCGGCGATCGAGTATTTCCGCAAGGGTTCGGCGGCGAGCCATCTGTCACTGGCCGACTACTCGGCGGACTATGTGCTGCCGGCGCGTCATCTGCATCTGACCGGCGTGGCGCCCGCGATTTCGGCGACCTCGCGCGAACTCGCGTTCCATCTGGCGCGCGAAATGCGTGCCGCCGGTAAGACGATTTCCTTCGACCCGAACCTGCGTCCGACGCTGTGGCCGTCGCGCGCCGCGATGGTCGAAGGCCTGAACGCGCTCGCCGCGCTGGCCGACTGGGTGCTGCCCGGCATCGGCGAAGGCGAGATTCTGACCGGCTACACGCAGCCGGAGGACATCGCGAAGTTCTATCTGGATCAAGGCGCGCGCGGCGTGATCATCAAGCTCGGCGCGCAGGGCGCGTACTTCCGCACCGCTGACGATGCCGCCGTGATCGCCGGCCAGCCGGTCGCGAATGTCGTGGACACGGTCGGCGCGGGCGATGGTTTCGCGGTCGGCGTGGTGAGCGCGCTGCTCGAAGGCAAATCGCTGCCGCAAGCCGTGGCGCGCGGCAACCGCATCGGCGCGCTGGCGATTCAGGTGATCGGCGATTCGGAAGGACTGCCGAGCCGTGCCGAACTCGACGCGCTGGAAGCGGCCGGTGCGCCGTCCATCGCGGCCGCGGCCTGAAGATCCGCGAGCGAGGTCCGCAACCGGCCGCGTTCCGTCAAGCTGCCTCGATAACAGCAAGAGCGCTCGAACAGAGCGCCCCATGACCGTTCATCATTGTTTCGGGAAGCCGTCCAAGGAGACACCCCATGACCTCATCGCTTGCGATTCGCCGTTGGTGGACGATCATGCCGATCGTATTCATCACCTACAGCCTCGCTTATCTGGACCGCGCCAACTTCGGTTTCGCGTCGGCCGCCGGCATCAACCAGGATCTCGGCATCAGCAAGGGACTGTCGTCGCTGATCGGCGCGCTGTTCTTCCTCGGCTACTTCTTCTTCCAGATTCCCGGTGCGATCTACGCGGAACGCCGCAGCGTCAAGAAGCTCGTGTTCTGGAGTCTGATTCTGTGGGGCGGTTGCGCGTCGCTCACCGGCATGGTCAGCAATATCCCGTCGCTGATGGTGATCCGCTTCGTGCTCGGCGTGGTTGAAGCCGCGGTGATGCCGGCCATGCTGATTTTCATCAGCAACTGGTTCACCAAGAGCGAGCGTTCGCGCGCCAACACCTTTCTGATTCTCGGCAATCCGGTGACGGTGCTGTGGATGTCGGTGGTGTCGGGCTATCTGGTGCACTCGTTCGGCTGGCGTCACATGTTCATCGCAGAAGGCGCGCCCGCGATTCTCTGGGCCGTGTGCTGGTGGTTCATCGTGCAGGACAAGCCGCAGCAGGTGTCGTGGCTCACGCAGCAGCAAAAGGACGACCTCGCCGAAACGCTGCGCGCCGAGCAGGCCGCGATCAAACCGGTGCGCAACTATAGCGACGCGTTCAAAACGCCCGCGGTGATCAAGCTGTGCGCGCAGTATTTCTGCTGGAGCATCGGCGTGTATGGTTTCGTGCTGTGGCTGCCGTCGATCCTGAAGAACGGTTCGACGCTCGGCATGGTCGAAACCGGCTGGCTCTCGGCGCTGCCTTACCTCGCCGCGACCATCGCGATGCTTGCAGCTTCGTGGGCATCGGATAAACTCAATCGCCGTAAAGTATTCGTGTGGCCGTTCCTGCTGGTCGGCGCGGTGGCGTTCGCGGCTTCGTACGCGCTCGGCTCCACGCATTTCTGGCTCTCGTACGCATTGCTGGTGATCGCCGGCGCCGCGATGTACGCGCCGTATGGCCCGTTCTTCGCGATCGTGCCGGAACTGCTGCCGAAGAACGTCGCGGGCGGCGCGATGGCGCTGATCAACAGCATGGGCGCGCTCGGTTCGTTCGTCGGCTCGTATGTGGTCGGCTATCTGAACGGCGCGACCGGTTCGCCCGCGGCGTCGTATGCGTTCATGAGCGTGGCGCTGATCGCCGCCGTGATTCTGACGCTGATCGTCAAACCGCAGCCGCAAGCGCAGAACAACGCGCCCGCCGCTCGCCACCCCGTTGCAAGGAAAATAAGCTGATGAAGAAGATCGTCGCCTGGAAGTCGCTGCCCGAAGATGTGCTCGCGTATCTGCAACAGCATGCGCAAGTCGTGCAGGTCGACGCCACGCAGCACGACACGTTCGTGGCCGCGTTGAAAGATGCGGACGGCGGCATCGGTTCGAGCGTGAAAATCACGCCGGCGATGCTCGAAGGCGCGACGCGGCTCAAGGCGCTCTCAACTATCTCCGTTGGCTTCGACCAGTTCGACGTGGCCGACCTCACGCGCCGCGGCATCGTGCTCGCGCACACGCCGGACGTGCTGACCGAGTCCACCGCGGACACGGTGTTCTCGCTGATCCTCGCGTCGGCACGGCGCGTGGTCGAACTCGCCGAGTGGGTGAAGGCGAGGCATTGGCAGCACAGCATCGGCCCGGCTCAGTTCGGCGTCGACGTGCAGGGCAAGACGCTCGGTATCGTCGGGCTCGGACGGATCGGCGGCGCGGTGGCGCGGCGCGCGGCGCTCGGCTTCAACATGAAGGTGCTGTACACCAATCGCAGCGCGAACCCGCAGGCCGAAGAGATGTACGGCGCGCGGCGCGTCGAGTTGGCGGAACTGCTCGCCGTGTCTGACTTCGTTTGCCTGCAAGTGCCTTTGACGCCGGAGACAAAGCACATGATCGGCGCGGCTGAGTTGAAGTCGATGAAGAAGAGCGCGATCCTGATCAACGCCTCGCGCGGCGCGACCGTCGACGAAAAGGCTCTGATTGAAGCGCTGCGGAACGGCACGATCCACGGCGCCGGTCTCGACGTGTTCGAGACCGAACCGCTGCCGGCCGACTCGCCGCTGCTGAAACTCGCGAATGTGGTCGCGTTGCCGCATATCGGTTCGGCGACGCTTGAAACCCGTCACGCGATGGCGCGCAATGCGGCGGAGAACCTGGTCGCCGCGCTCGACGGCACGCTGACCAGCAATATCGTCAACCGCGACGTTCTCGCCAAGTGAGGCGCTCAGTGAGCCGATTGATGAGCCGATTGATGAGCCAATCCACGAGCAGCCGATGAGCACGACGCCGCAGGCCACGCCGCGCCGCGCGACCATCACCGACGTCGCGCGCGAAGCCGGCACGGGCAAGACCAGCATTTCGCGCTATCTGAACGGCGAGATGAGCGTGCTGTCGCCCGAACTGCGCGCGCGTATCGAGGCCGCGATCGCGCGCCTCGACTATCAGCCCAACCAGATGGCGCGCGGCCTCAAGCGTGGCCGCAACCGCCTGATCGGCATGCTGCTCGCCGACCTGACGAATCCCTACACGGTCGAAGTGTTGCAAGGCGTGGAAGCGGCATGCCACGCGCTCGGCCTGATGCCGCTGATCTGCCATGCGGCGAACGAAGTCGAGATGGAGCGGCGCTATCTGCAACTGCTCACCACGTACCGCGTGGAAGGCGTGATCGTCAACGCGCTCGGCGTGCGCGAGGAGACGCTGCGACCGGTGGGCGGCGGCGGGATTCCGGCGGTGCTGGTGGACCGTTCGGTGGATGGGCTCGTCGCGGATATGGTCGGTCTCGACAACCGGGCGGCGGCCGAACTCGGTACGCGGCATCTGCTGGACAATGGTTTCGACGATATCTGGTTCGTCGTTCAGCCTTTCGAGCAGGTGAGCTCGCGGCAATTGCGCGAAGCGGCTTTTCGTGAGGCGATGAGCGAGCAGGGTGGGAACGGCGCCGCACGCGGTCACACGCTAGTGCTGAATCTCGCGGATGCCGTCGACGTCGAGCGCAGCCTCGCCGAACTGGACCGCGCGATCGACGCGGCCGCCCACACGCGCGACGCCGGCGCCACGGGCAACGCCGCGCGCGTCGCCTTGTTCGCGGCCAACGCGCCTGTCGCGCTGTGTCTCGCGTTGCATCTGAAAGCGCGCTACGGCGCCGACTGGCAAGCCCGCGTCGCGCTGCTTTCCATCGACGACCCCGAATGGGCCGAATTGACCGGCGTCACCACGATCCGTCAGCCGACTTACGAGATCGGCTACCGCGCGGTCGAGTTCCTGCACGAACGCATCGAAGGCGTTCAGACCACCGCGCGCGACTGCCTTTTGCCGGGCGAATTGATCGTCCGCGCCTCCACTTTGCGCTGAATTCTCGCCGATCTGCGATCATTCGGGCTGCGGCGCGCAGCGGGTGCGCGCCGGACATCGCAAGGAAACTCATGGTTGTTGCACCGCTTACCCTCTCGAGCCTCGCCGTCGCGACGCTGCTCGTCGCCGCATTACCCTTTCTGATCTACCGCCGTCTGCGCCGTCCGCTCGCGCTCAAGCCGCGTGACGCCATCACCGGCATCGCCGTATTCGCGCTGTTCGCCATGGTGATCGAGCGCGCGCTGAACGACTACGTGCTGCATCGGAACGAAGCGACCGCGAGCTTCCTGTCGAATCCGCTCGCCTTCGTGGTGTACGGCGCGCTGGCCGCGGGTATTTGCGAGGAAGTGGGGCGGTTCATCGGCATGCGGCTGTTGCTCAAGCGCGCGGCGGCGAAGTCGGGCTCGACATCGCTCGCGGCGGGAACGAACGACGGCACCGCGCTGACCTACGGCCTTGGCCACGGTGGCGCCGAAGCGTGGCTCGTCGGCGTGCTGGTGCAGATTCAATGGATCCTGTTCGCGGTCTTCGAAAACCGCGGCGAACTGGACGGCTATCTGAGCAATCTGCCGACCGATGCGGTGATGCGCATCCACCTGATTCTCGCCAGCCTGACGCCGCAGACCGCCGGCATTTTCGCGCTCGAACGCGTGGCCGCGCTGGTGTTCCAGATCGGCTTGTCGGTGTTGATGTGGCGTGGCCTGCGAGCCGGCTGGCGCGGCATCCTGCCGCTCGCGATTGCGCTGCATGCGCTGGTGGATGTGCCCGCCGCGTTGTTCCAGGCGCAACTCGTGCCGCTCGCCGCGGTGGACGCCGTGTATGCCGTGGGAGCGGTGATCGTGACGGGGTTGCTGTTCCGGGCGTTCAGGCGTCCCGCGGTGCCCGCATGACGGCCGCACTTGACGGCGCCGCATGATGCGCATGTCACTTTGAACTGTCGACCGTTCTCTACAATCGGCCTCTTTTCGAGGCCACCCTTTCGGCACACTTCAATGGAAGAAGCTTACCAATACGACTGCGCCAATCCCGAGTTCGAGGAGCTGGCGCGCGTCATCAGCGATCTCTTTCCCGAGCAGACACAGTTCATCCAGCGCGCCGCGGAAGACGGCACGCCGACGCTGGCGATTCACTGGGTGGCGATGCGTTTCGGCGCGACCGCGCGCCGTATCGTGATGACCGTGGTGATCGCGCCGGCCGCGTTGGCGCGTTATCGCGCGCTGCCGGCACGGCTGCGCGGCCGCAGTTTCGCGGTGTTGCGCGCGTATGTCGAAGCGAGCATCGGTTCGCTCGAGGAGCAGTATGCGAACGGCGAAGCGGTGCCGCGCGATGTCACCGTGGATCTCGGCGACGCGTTCGCTTAATGCACTGGCGGATACGGCTCAATCGGCGAGCCGGTAGACCTTCGCGAAGCGGGCGGCTTGCACCACGCCGTAGTCGCCCGGCGCGTATTGCATGACCCAGTCGCCGGCGGCGCCGCGCAGCACGTCGCCGCCGTTTGCCGAGCGCGCGAGCGTGAACGCTTCATGCATCTGTTTGGCCAGCACGACGGCGGGGCGGTTGCGGTACGCGCCGGCTTCGCCGTGGGAGACGGCGGCATCGGCGGGAACGTATTTGGCGTCGAAGCGTTCGCGCGAAACGACCCAGCGGTCGCCCGTCGAGCCCGTGATCAGCGCGTCGCCGCGCACATAGCGGTTGGGGCCTTCGAGGCTCATCAGTTCGCCTTCGGCGGCGGCGAATTCGACGCTGACCGTTTCGTCTTTGACGACACGGCGGGCGTTGGCGTCTTGACTCAGGTCGAGATTTTTCAGTTCGGTCATGAAGCGAGCAGGTGTGGAGAGTTTTACGGCGGTGCCCGACTTCAGGTGTTCGGGCCGCGTACGACTCGCATCATGCCAGATGCATCTGGCGACCGGTTTCTTTTGCGATGGACGGCGGCGCGCATCGTCTGTCGACGACACGATCGACGCGCTCGGGGAACGCGGCCATATGCCGCCGCCCACAGCAAAAAAAACCGGCGCGCCGCGCGGCAAATCCGCGCTGCGCGCCGGCGGTTTCTTACGCTTACGGCTTCACCGTGGCGTCGCTTGCCGGGGCCGGCGCGGACTTGCCGCCTTTGCCCTTGCCTTTGCCATGATGACCGTGGCCTTCCACGCCGCCCGGCTGATGGAAGGTCACGTCAGCCAGCTTCTTCTGTTCTGGCGAGAAGCTGTTGTACAGCGGATCGAACGCGTCGACGAGCTTCTTCATGCCGTCCGCATGCGCTTGCGCGATCGTCGCGTATTGCTTCATGTCGTCGAGCGCCGACACGTTGGTGGCGGCCCGGCGTTGCTGGAACAACTGGCCCATCGTTTGACCGTTGCTGCGCATCACGTCGGCGAAGGTGTTCCACTGCGATTCCTGCGCCGAGGTGATCTTCAGTTGCGAATGCAGGTAGGCGATGCGGTCTTCGACGTTGCGCTCGTGGCCGGCCTTGCCGGCGGGTGCGGAAGCGGCGCTCACCGGTGCCGACGCCGGCGCGGGTGTTTGTGCGAACGCGCCGCTCATGGCGACTGCGGTGGCCAGCATTACCAGTGCTTTTTTCATCGAAACTCCTGATTCTATTCGAATTGGGACAAGGCTTGCGTGCGAGCGGCCCGTCATGCAGTGGTCATGCGCGGGTCATGATTATGCACGGCGGCCGGCTGCCCACTTTGCCGTCGCCGCTATTAGTATCACGATATCCCTACAATGCGGCTCTTATGCGACAAACGCTTACAACCGAAACGAACAGGAAATAGCGGGTGGATAAATTCGTCAGCATGGAGATCTTCGTCGCCGTGGTCGAGGCGGGCAGCCTGACGGCCGCGGCCGAGCGCTTCGACATATCGTCGGCGATGGTGGGCAAGCATATCCGTTCGCTCGAAGCGCGGCTCGGCACGCGGCTGTTGACGCGCACCACACGTCGGCAAAGTCTGACGGAGATCGGCCGGCAGTATTACGAGCAATGCCGGCGCATCCTGGCCGACGTCAAGGATGCGGAGTCGCTCGCCGAGGCGATGGCCGCCGCGCCGCGCGGCGTGCTCAAGGTGACGGTGCCGCTCACCTATGGCGTCGAAGTCTTCGCCCCGGCGATGACCGAGTTCCTCACCGCCTGGCCCGACATCACGCTCGAACTCGATCTGTCGAACCGTATGATCGACCTGGTGGAAGAGGGCTTCGACGCGTCGGTGCGCATCGGCCAGTTGCCTGATTCGAGTTTCGTCGCGCGGCCGTTGAAGCCGTACCGGATGCGCGCGTGCGCGTCGCCGGCGTATCTGGCGCGCGCCGGTACGCCGCGCACACCCGAGGATCTCATGCAGCATGAATGCCTGGGATTTCTGCATTGGGGCCGCGAAGGTTTGTGGCGCCTCGGCGGCGAGAGCGCGACCGAGTGTCAGTTGCGCGCCGGCCGCTTTCGCGCGAACAACGGCCAGGCGCTCAAGGTGGCCGCGTTGCACGGCTTCGGGCTGGTGTTGCAGCCGGAGGCGCTGCTTGCCAGGGAGATTGCCAGCGGCGAGTTGGTGTCGGTACTGGAAGATTATCTGCCCGAGGGCGCGCCGGTCCATCTGTTGTATCCGCGCGATCGGCGCGCCACGCCCAAGCTCACCAGCTTCATCGATTTCGTGATCGAGCGGTTCGGCGCATGAGCTTGGCGGCTAACGCGACGCGCCCGTGACTCGCGCAACGCCTGCCATTTCGCTCATGATGATGTTCAAGGCGATTGGGTTGGGTGACTTCTCCATTTGCCGCGGAAGACGCGCGATAATCCGCCTCATCTGAGCCACTTCCTTTTCTCTCGATGAGACCTCCGCGCCTCGACCAACTCGACGACCTCGACCGCAACCTCGTTGCGCTGCTGCAAACCAACGCTCGTGAGAGCGTTGCCAATCTCGCTCGTCAGCTCGGCGTGGCGCGCACCACGGTGATCGCGCGCATCGCGCGGCTCGAACGCAGCAATGTGATCGCCGGATACAGCGTGCGGCTTGGCCAGGACGTGCTCGACTCGAGCATCGTGGCTTACGTCGGCATCATCATCGCGCCGAAGCATGGGCCGGCTGTGCAGAAGCGCCTCGGCAAGATGCCCGAGGTGCAGTTGCTGTGCGCGGTGAGCGGCGAGTTCGATTACGTCGCGTGGCTGCGTGCCGATTCGCCCGATCGCCTGAACGATCTGCTCGATCAGATCGGCGGGCTTGAAGGCGTGGAGAGGACCACGACTTCGATCATCCTCGCGCGCAAGATCGATCGCGGCATGGTGTGAGCGCCACCCCGCGTTTACGCCGTTTTAACAACTTTCAGACATATCGACTAAAAAGTTCGTCATAACGTCGAAGTTCATGGTCATAGCGCAGCATTTTGCGCGTATGAACTGTTTTTGCTTCTCCCTAAACTGTTGCTCAAGGGTTCAGCCCGCCGGGCGCCGCGCCACGAGCGCAGCGCACTTCCCAAGCTGGAGACAGCACACAAAATGGGACCGGAGTAAGCGCTAAAGCGCTGACATCGGTCGATAAAGGAGAAGCGCAATGAAAATAGCCATTGTTGGTGCAGGTTTGATCGGTCACACCATCGCTCACATGTTGCGCGAAACCGGCGACTACGACGTCGTCGCGTTCGACCGCGACCAGCACGCGCTCGACAAACTTGCCGCCCAGGGTATTCCGACCCGCCGCGTGGATTCCGCCGATGCCGCCGCGCTGCGCGCCGCCGTGCAAGGCTTCGACGCGCTCGTCAACGCGCTGCCGTACTACCTCGCGGTGAACGTGGCGTCGGCGGCCAAGGGCGCGGGCGTGCATTACTTCGATCTGACGGAAGACGTGCGCGCCACCCATGCGATCCGCGCGATCGCCGACGACGCCGATCACGCCTTCATGCCGCAGTGCGGTCTTGCGCCGGGCTTCATCGGCATCGCCGCGCATGAACTGGCGAACCGCTTTACGGAAATCCGCGACGTCAAGATGCGCGTGGGCGCGCTGCCGGAATTTCCGACCAACGCGCTGAAGTACAACCTGACGTGGAGCGTGGACGGTCTGATCAACGAGTACTGCCAGCCGTGCGAAGCGATCCGCGACAGCCGCACGCAGTGGGTGCAGCCGCTCGAAGGCCTCGAACATTTCTCGCTCGATGGCACCGAATACGAAGCCTTCAACACCTCCGGCGGCCTCGGCACGCTGTGCGAAACGCTGTCGGGCCGGGTCGAGTCGCTCGATTACAAGTCGGTGCGCTATCCGGGCCACCGCAACCTGATGCAGTTCCTGCTCGAAGACCTGCGTCTTGCCAGCGACCGCGACACGCTCAAGAACATCATGCGCCGTTCGGTGCCGTCCACCGCGCAAGACGTGGTGCTGGTGTTCATCACGGTGAGCGGCATGCGCGACGGTCAACTGGTGCAGGAAGTGTTCACCCGCAAGATCTTCGCGAAGACGGTGTGCGGCGTGCCGATGAGCGCGATCCAGATCACCACGGCCGGCGCGATGTGCGCGGTGCTCGATCTGTTCCGCGAAGAGAAGCTGCCGCAGAAGGGCTTCGTGCGCCAGGAGCAGGTGTCGCTGCGCGACTTCCTCGCGAACCGCTTCGGGCAGTTGTACGAAGGACAGTCGCTGGAGACGATGGCTACTGTCTGAAGGACCGGCATCGAGGGCCGTGCGACAAGGCGGCAGCTGGCATGAAACGTCTGCCGCGAGCAGCAAAGACGGCTCCGCAGAGAGCCGAGGAAACGCCCCGACATTCGGGGCGTTTTTTATTGACGCCGCTGCTACACAGGTACCGGCGGCATGATCGTCGCCGCCTGCGGCTCGCCCACGATGCGCGCGAGCAGGGTTTCATGATCCGCCGAAGTAGGCGCGGTATTGTCGAACATCAGCAGATCGCCGCAGATATCGCCACTGGGCACGAAACGGCGCTGCCGATACTCGTCCCAGTGCGCGAGTTTGTATGCGTCGTTCGGATTGGCGCGCGCGAGGATCCGCTGCCGCGCCGTCTCTTCCGACGTATAGACCCACACGACCCGTAGTACCACGTCCGCAGCGACCCCCAGCCACGCGCGATCGAACAAACGCCGCTCGCGCACTTCGCGCGAGAGCGGCCCGACCACCATCGCGCTGACGCCGAGTTCGAGATTGTCGCGGGCGGTATCGAGCAGGCCGCGATACTCGGGATCGCGCAGATGCTGCAGAAACAGCGGGCTGTCGCGGTCGTTCGGGTCGCCGGTCAGCATGGCCATGGCGGCCGCGCTGTAGCCGCCGTAGAGCGTGTCTTTATCGAGCAGGCAGAAGGGCGTGGCGCTCGCTTTCATCAACGGGCTGAGCAGCTTTCTCGCGAGCGTGGTCTTACCCGTGCCCGCGTGGCCGCAGAAGAAAACCAGATGGGTCACGAAGGCGTGTCCTCGGGCGTGGCGGATACGGCGCGCTCCGGGTCACGCGCGAACTTGCCTCCGGCTTCCAGCCACATCACGTTGATGATGCCGAAGCCCAACGCCACGCCGATGCCGAGAATCCAGGTGAAATACCACATTGCAGTCTCCTTGGTCGTATGTCCGGCAAGGCCGGCCCCGAAGCGCGGCGCATAGGCTGAACAGGGAAGCCGGCATGTCCGCGGGCAAAGTGGCATGCGCTGGAACCGAGGGTAAATCCGCAACGGGAACACAACGCGCGGCAGCCCACGGAACGGCCCTTTGCAGCGATCATGAAGAAGAACGCGGCGCCATGCAAGAGGCCGCGGGGTCGTCCGATCGGCCAGGCTGGCAGAACGACCGCGCGTAGCTATCATGCATGGCAAAGGTTGAGCGGGTGCCACGAACGTGAGCAATCAGGATGGCCAGGCATCGTCCCGCATACCGATCAGCAAGAAGAAGACCACAATCAAAAACACGGGAGCCCCAGCATGCCGACGCGTCCGGACCGTTACCGTCAAGCCGCGTGGGTCGTATTGGCGAAGCTGGGCGCGCTTGCCGCGCTGAGGCTCGGCGTGCTCGCCGGCTGCGCCTCGACACCCGCCGAGCCGGTTCCGTTCAAGCCAGTGCCGGCCGCTCGCATCGTCCAGCCAGGCTACACGGAGCCGGAGAGGGGCTCGTCGCCGTGGATGTCCGCCGTGAGCGTTCCCGTGACGTGATCGTCCGCTTTCGCGATGCCCTGGTGTATATCGACGGCGAGCAGGTCACCGACCTGATGAACGGCGAGCACGTGGTCTTCTATCTGAGTCCGGGCGTGCATCGCATCGCCGTGTCGACGCAGTTCGATCCGGTCGTCGAAATGCGCTTCACGGTGACGGCCGATACGCGCTACACGAACCGCGCCTCGGTCACGTTCGGCGACGATCACCGCATCGCGCTGCGCCGGGTCGCGCAATAGCGTGTTCTGTCTCACGGGCGTTGCGCACGGCGTCCGCGCGGCTTAACAATTCGATACATGAGCGGCGCGCATAGCCCTTAACATGGCGGCTAACGCCAATCCGTTCCTGCAGATGCGCCGCCAGGCTTACGTTTCGTAAGCGTCCGGCCGCTCTGTTCCGTTTTCAAGGTAATCCAAACATGCTGATCAATTGCGCCGCCTATCAGGACGGCCGGAAGCTGGCAGACATCGACATCGATAGCATCAGCGACTACGTGGCGCGGCCCGAGTGTTTTGTCTGGGTGGCGCTAAAAGACCCGGGCCCGGGCGAGCTGGCCGTGATGAAACACGAGTTCGGCCTGCATGAACTCGCGATCGAAGATGCGCAGAACGGCCATCAGCGTCCCAAGATCGAGGAGTACGGCGAGTCGCTGTTCGCCGTGATGCACACGGTGGAAATGGACGAAGAGGGCGAACTGCTGATCGGCGAAGTCGACGTGTTCGTGGGAAGCAACTATGTGCTGTCGGTGCGGCGCGGCACGCGCATCGGCTTTCAGAACGTGCGCGCCCGCTGCGAGCGCGAGCCGCAACTGCTCAAGGAAGGCGCGGCGTTCGTGCTGTATGCGCTCGCCGACGATATCGTCGATCGTTACTTCCCGATCATCGAGGCGCTGAACACCGAGATCGAAGCGCTCGAAGACCGCATTTTCGACCGCAACAATTCGGCGGCGTCGCGCGCGATCATCCAGGATCTGTATTCGTTGAAACGGCGCCTCGTGATTCTGCAGCACCATATCGCGCCATTGCAGGAAGCGATCAGCAAACTGACGGGCGGCCGCATTCCGAGCGTCTGCGGGGGCATGCAGGCGTACTTCCGCGATGTCTACGACCATCTCGAGCGGATCGTCAGGATCATCGACGGGCGGCGCGAAATGGTCGTCACCGCCGTGCAGGTCAATCTCGGCATGATTTCGCTGGCCGAGAGCGAGGTGACCAAACGGCTCGGCTCGTTCGCGGCGCTGTTCGCGGTGCCGACCATGATCGCCGGCATCTACGGGATGAACTTCCAGACCATCCCCGAGCTGCACTACAAGTACGGCTATCCGATCTGTCTCGCGGTCATGCTGACCGTCGACCTGGTGCTGTACTGGCGCTTCCGCAAGGTCGGCTGGCTTTGATGAGCGGGCGGGGCGGCGTCCGTCGGCGCCGCCATCCATCCGCTCAAACTGGCCGGACTGAGCAACAGCGCGCCCGCAGCAAACCCACCGCTGGCCGTCCGGCGTTCTCCACGCTTGCACCGCGCGCAATAAAAGTCCAGCATAGGCGGCCCGCCGGCCGTTGATCTTGCAGCCGGCGGCAAATCTGCCACGCACGGACCAAGCGAGGAACCCTTTGCAATACGCCGCCTGCCGGCCCGCTACAACAGCGCGCCGCTCCGATTCGACCCGGTGCACAGCACGCCAGCGCATCGCCGCGCGCCGATGCACTGCAACACCGCGCATCGTTGACAATCGGAATGGACTGCGCTGAGAATGGGCCTCGCAAACGTTTGCGCACTAATTAAAAATAAGGCTCCGTTGCGAGCCTGACAGACCCTGGAGATATGCATGAGCCAACGCATTCGCCGCCGCATCCTGGCGGCCGCCGTCCTCGCCACCGCTACCGCCGCCTTGCCGTTTTCCTCCGCGTACGCGCAGAGCGCGCCTGCTCATAAGCCTAAGGTCGCGCTGGTGATGAAGTCGCTCGCCAACGAGTTTTTCCTGACCATGGAGACCGGCGCGAAGGACTATCAGAAACACAACCCGTCGCAGTTCGACCTGATCACCAACGGCATCAAGGACGAGACTGATACCGCGAACCAGATCCGCATCGTCGAACAGATGATCGTCTCGAAGGTCGACGCGATCGTGCTCGCGCCGGCCGATTCGAAAGCGCTGGTGCCGGTCGTCAAGAAGGCGGTGGACGCGGGCATCATCGTCGTGAACATCGACAACCGGCTCGACCCGGACGTGCTCAAGTCGAAGGACCTGAACGTGCCGTTCGTCGGACCGGATAACCGCAAGGGCGCGCAGAAGGTCGGCGACTACCTGGCGAAGAAGCTCAAGGCGGGCGACGAGGTCGGCATCATCGAAGGCGTCTCGACCACCACCAACGCGCAGCAGCGCACCGCCGGTTTCAAGGACGCGATGCAGAAGGTGGGCGCCAAGGTCGTCTCGGTGCAATCGGGTGAATGGGAGATCGACAAGGGCAACGCGGTGGCGTCGGCCATGCTCAACGAATACCCGAATCTGAAGGCGCTCCTCGCCGGCAACGACAACATGGCGATCGGCGCGGTCTCGGCCGTGCGCGCGGCAGGCAAGCAGGGCAAGGTGTTGGTGGTCGGCTACGACAACATCAACGCGATCAAGCCGATGCTCAAGGACGGCCGCGTGCTCGCCACGGCGGATCAGTACGCCGCCAAGCAGGCCGTGTTCGGCATCGACACTGCGCTGAAGGCGCTCAGCGAACACAAGAAGCAGGCGGATCTGTCCGGCGTGGTGGAAACGCCGTGCGATCTGGTCACGAAGTAAGCATCGCCCGGTCAGCCCGGGGTAAGTCGGGTACGCGGGTTTGCGCCGGCGTCGTTTCGTGCTCAATGCATGACATACGCTCGCAAACCCGCGTGTATTCAATAAACGCTCAAGAAACCTGCCGCGCCGCCGTTAATTCCAGAGGTAAGCGTCATGACGGTGCCGCGCGACGGGAGGGTGCGTGGCTTTTAGCGCCTGCGCATTCCGCGCATTGGGCCGGCATGACACGGGGCGCACGGGCCGCAACTTCAAGCGAGCGAATCGCATGAGGCCACGGCCCGGCGCCCCGGAACCAGGATTGCGATGGACTCAACCGATCACGACGCCGTGCCTGCCGTCCTTTCTGTCAGCGGCATCGGCAAGACCTACGCCGAACCGGTGCTCGCCGACATTTCGTTGTCGCTGCGCGCCGGCGAGGTATTGGCGCTGACGGGCGAGAACGGCGCAGGCAAGAGTACGCTGTCCAAAATCATCGGCGGGCTGGTCGACCCGACCACCGGCACGATGCAGCTCGGCGGCGCGCCTTATGCGCCGGCGAGCCGCACCGAAGCCGAGGCGCTCGGCGTGCGCATGGTGATGCAGGAGCTGAATCTGCTGCCGACCTTGTCGGTGGCCGAAAATCTGTTCCTGAACCGCTTGCCGCGGATCGGCGCGTTCAGCTTCGGCTGGATCGACCGGCGCAAGCTGCGCGAGGATGCGCGTCACGCCATGGCGCAGGTCGGCCTCGACGCGATCGATCCGGACACGCTGGTCGGCGAGCTCGGCATCGGCCATCAGCAGATGGTGGAAATCGCCCGCAATCTGATCGACGACTGCCGCGTGCTGATCCTCGACGAGCCGACCGCGATGCTGACCGCGCGCGAAGTCGATCTGCTGTTCGAACAGATCGACCGGCTGAAGGCGCGCGGCGTGGCGCTCGTCTACATCTCGCACCGGCTCGAGGAGCTCGCGCGGGTGGCCGAGCAGATCGCGGTCCTGCGCGACGGGCGGCTGGTGCATGTCGACGCGATGGCCAACCTGACCAGCGACGAAATCGTCACATGGATGGTCGGCCGGGAGCTCGGCGAGCGGATCGATCTGGGCGTGCGCAACATCGGCGCGCCGCTGTTGGAGGTGGACAGGCTCACGCGCGGCAAGGTGGTGCGCGAGGTGTCGTTCGAAGTGCGCGCGGGCGAGATTTTCGGCATCAGCGGCCTGATCGGCGCGGGCCGCACGGAGTTGATGCGGCTGATTTACGGCGCCGATCCGAAGGACGGCGGCACCGTGTCGCTGGCGCAAACGCCGGGCGCGCCGCCCACGCCGGTACAGATCGCGTCGCCCTCGGACGCGGTGCGCGCGGGCATCGCGCTTATCACCGAGGACCGTAAAGGCGAAGGCCTGTTGCTGCCGCAGCCGATCGCGGCCAATGTGTCGCTTGGCAATATCGGCAGCGTGGCGCGGCACGGCATCGTCGATGCGAAGCGGGAGAATGCGCTCGCGCAGACGCAGATCGCGGCGATGCGGATCCGCACGTCCGGGCCGGGGCAGATTGTCGGCGAGCTGTCGGGCGGCAACCAGCAGAAGGTCGTGATCGGCCGCTGGCTGGCGCGCGACTGCCGCGTGCTGTTATTCGACGAACCTACGCGCGGCATCGACGTCGGCGCGAAGTTCGATATTTATGGCCTGATGGGTGCGCTGGCCCGTGAAGGGCGCGCGCTCGTCGTGGTGTCGAGCGACCTGCGTGAGCTCATGCTGATCTGCGACCGGATCGGCGTGATGTCCGCGGGCAGCATGACGGGTGTGTTCGAGCGCGATAACTGGTCGCAGGATGCGTTGCTGGCCGCGGCTTTCGCCGGCTACCGCAGCCGCGAAGCGTTGCTGCACGCCGCCCCCGACGCCAGCGAAGCAGGGAGTCTGTCATGAACGATCAACCGTTGCGGGAAGCATCGGGCGACAAGCCGGGAACGGGTAGCGGCACTGGCACAGTTGCGCCGCCGGCCGATCCGTCGGCGCCACTCGCGAGCGGCAAACCGGCCGGCACGCGGCTGGGCTTTTCGAATTATCTCGGGCTCGCCGGCGCGTTGCTGGCGATGATCGTGCTGTTCTCGCTGCTGAGTTCGCACTTTTTGACGTACGACACGTTCAGTACGATCGCCAATCAGATTCCCGATCTGGTGGTGATGTCGGTCGGGATGACCTTCGTGCTGATCATCGCCGGGATCGATCTGTCGGTGGGATCGGTGCTGGCGCTGGGCGCGTCGGTGGTGAGCGTGGCCGCGCTGAAGTGGGGCTGGGGGCCGTTGCCGTCGGCGTTGCTCGGCGTCGCCGCGGCGGCGCTGACCGGCACCATTACCGGCGCGGTGACGGTGGGCTGGCGGATTCCGTCGTTCATCGTCTCGCTCGGCGTGCTCGAAGCGGCGCGCGGCATGGCGTATCAGATGACGAATTCGCGCACCGCCTATATCGGCGACGCGTTCGACTTCCTGTCGAACCCGATCGCGGTCGGCATCTCGCCGGCGTTCCTGATCGCGGTGGCGGTGATGGTGATCGCGCAGCTGGTGCTCACGCGCACGGTGTTCGGCCGCTATCTGGTCGGCATCGGCACCAACGAGGAAGCGGTGCGGCTCGCGGGCGTCAATCCGCGTCCGTACAAGGTCATCGTGTTCGCGCTGATGGGCGCGCTCTCGGGGCTAGCCGCGCTGTTCCAGATATCGCGTCTGGAAGCGGCCGATCCGAACGCGGGTGTCGGCCTGGAACTGCAAGTGATCGCGGCCGTGGTGATAGGCGGCACCAGCCTGATGGGCGGGCGCGGCTCGGTGATCAGTACCTTTTTCGGCGTGTTGATCATTTCCGTGCTGGCGGCCGGCCTCGCGCAGATCGGCGCGAACGAGCCGACCAAGCGCATGATCACCGGCGCGGTGATCGTGGTGGCGGTGGTGCTGGATACGTATCGCAGCCGCCGCAAGCGCGCCTGAGCGGTGGCCGGCACCGCAAGCCGGCAGAGTAACGCAACCAGGGCGGTTGCGGCGTCATGAGCGGTAAAGCGTAAGAATTCATGGGTTTGGTCTGTCTTCGATGAAGACGTCCGGTGGGTCGCCAGATGGCGCGGCCGGCGGGTAAAACAGGCGGGAGAGCAACAGGTTATGGCGACGATCAAGGATGTAGCGGCTGTGGCAGGCGTGTCGTTCACGACGGTATCGCACGTGGTGAACAACTCGCGGCCGGTGTCGGCGGACGTGCGCGCGAAGGTCGAACACGCGATCCGTCAGCTCCACTATGTTCCGTCGGCGGTGGCCCGCTCACTGAAGGCACGGGCGACCGCGACGATCGGGCTGGTCGTGCCCAACACCACGAACCCGTATTTCGCGGAACTGGCGCGCGGCATCGAGGACGGTTGCTCGCGTAACGGCTACTGCGTGTTCTTCTGCAATTCCGACGACGATCCGGCCAAGCAGCGTAACTATCTGCGCGTGCTGCAGGAAAAGCGGATCGACGGCCTGATCGTCGCTTCCGCCGGCGACGACGCCGTGCTCGCGCAAACGCTCGCGGACTCGCACGAGCCGCTGGTCATTCTGGATCGCAATATCGAAGGGCTGAACGCGGATCTGGTGCAGATCGATCACGAGAAGGGCGCGTATCTCGCGACCCGGCATCTGCTCGAACTGGGGCACGTGCGGATCGGCTGCATCACCGGGCCGGTTCAGACGGCGGTCAGCGCGATGCGCGTGCACGGCTTTATCCGCGCGATGACGGAGCGCGGCATCGAGATTCCGCCCGATGCGATCGTGGAAAGCGATTTTTCGGGCACCGGCGGCCACCGTGCGGCCGCGCAACTGTTCGACACGGTCAAACCGTCGGCGATTTTTGCCGGCAACGACATGATGGGCATCGGCGCATTGCGCGCCGCGGCGGAACGCAATATCAGCGTGCCGCGCGACTGCTCGATCATCGGTTTCGACGATATCGAGCTGGGGCGTTTCACCTATCCAGCGCTCTCGACCGTCGGGCAATCAGTGCGCGCGCTCGGCGATATGGCTGCGCAGACGCTGATCGAACGGATTGCCGGCACGTCGTCGGGCACGCCGCGCGCGCCGGGGCGCCGGCGCGTGGTGTCGCCGCGGCTGATCGTGCGCGAGTCGACCGCGACATGGGCCGGCGCGGCCAAGCGCGATCTGGCGGCGTGATTGATTCGATGCGCTGATACATACGCGCATTTGTGGCTAGCGGCGCGGCCGCGCGCGTCATCGGGCGATTTGCTTGGCGTAACACGTAGCCTTTGATTCTCGCCCGCAGCGGCGTTGAACATTTCTTCAGATCTGGCAGGCGTTGTCGAGCGAGGCGCTGAAATCGCGCGCATGTCCTAACGCTCAACAGCGTTGCGGTGCAACGCTTGCTCTCGTCGTAGCAAGAACGCAGACGATCAAATTCAGCCTTGTGGCGCGCTCGCTGCCGTCGCGGTATTCAACACCTGTGGCGCGACGCCGTCAGCACATTCCCAGCGGTCGCAATGTCGCGCGGTCTCTCACTTCCATCTGCAGGCACCGGCACGCCCGTTCCGCATCACCGGTGCGCAAATCCGCCGTCTGTCAGCACCTTGTAATTTATTCCGGTTGCTTACAGCGCCTTTCGTCATACCATATAAATCCTTCAAGTACGCGGTCCGCAGGCCGTAAACAGGACTATTAGAGCGACGTATCGAAAAAGCGCCATTACGCAGACGCCACACGCAAAACCGCGCTGCGTACGCAGCCTCTCATTTTGTAAAGCACAGGAACAAGCATGTTGAACAAAGGCATTACGATCAAGGCGCGGATAGGCCTCACGATGGCTTTTCTCGCCGCGCTGCTCGTCGCCATCGGCGTCTTCGGTTTGTTCGGCATGAGCCGTTCGAACGACGCCTATAAGGACACCTTCACCAACGCCATGCCGAGCGCGGTCAATATCGGCAACGCCGAGCTATTCGCGGCGCGTGAGCGGCTGGCGCTCGACCGTGCGGCGTTCATGATCGGCACGCCGGAAGCGACGCCGACGCTCGAGCGCGCGCGCGGCATGCGCGCCACCTCCGACACGTGGTGGAAACAGTACATGGACCTGCCGCGCGACCCGGACGAAGACCGCCTCGCGCAGGACGTCGTCGCCAAACGCGACGCGCTGCATCAGCAGATGGACACCTTTGCGGCGATCGTCGTCGCGAACGAACCGCCCAAGCTGGTCGAGGGCGCCAAGCGTCTGCAAGTGGCCTACAACGACCTCGCCAATGCCGACGACGCGCTGCGCAAATACCAGTTCACCTCGGCGAAAGAGGGTTACGACGCCGCGCAAGGCAGCTTCGATGTGTTCCGCATGGTCAGCGTGGGCGCCTTGCTGATCGGCGTGCTGGCTGCGGCGATTTCGTACCTGACGCTTAGCCGCGCGATCGCCCGGCCGCTCGATGCCGCCCTCGAACATTTCGACGCGATCTCGGCCGGCGATTTACGCCGCCCGGTCGTCGTGACATCGCGCGACGAAATGGGGCAGTTGCTCGAAGGCATCGCCAAAATGCAGCACAGTCTCACCGAAACGGTGCGTACCGTGCGCAGCGGCAGCGAATCGATTGCGACGGCTACGCGCCAGATCGCGGCCGGCAATATCGACCTGTCCTCGCGCACCGAAGAGCAGGCTTCCGCGCTGCAGGAAACCGCGTCGAGCATGGAAGAGCTGACCGGCACGGTCAAGCAGAACGCCGACAACGCCCGCCAGGCGAGCTCGCTGGCGGCCAATGCGTCGGAGATCGCCAACAAGGGCAGTGCGGTGGTCGGCCAGGTGGTCGGCACGATGGGCGACATCAATCAAAGCTCGGCCAGGATCGCCGACATTATTTCGATCATCGAAGGGATTGCGTTCCAGACCAACATCCTCGCATTGAACGCGGCCGTGGAAGCGGCGCGAGCCGGCGAAGAAGGGCGCGGTTTCGCGGTCGTGGCCGGTGAAGTGCGCAGCCTCGCGCAGCGCTCGTCAGCGGCGGCGAAGGAAATCAAGGAACTGATCGACACCTCGGTGGAGCGCGTGCAGTCGGGCTCGGCGCTGGTCGACGAAGCCGGCCGCACCATGACCGAGATCATCGGCGCGGTGCAGCGCGTGACCGACATCATGGGCGAAATCGCCGCGGCGTCGGAAGAGCAGAGCAGCGGTATCGATCAGGTGGCGCGCGCTGTTACGCAGATGGACGAAGTCACGCAGCAAAACGCCGCACTGGTCGAAGAAGCGGCGGCAGCAGCGTCGTCGCTCGAAGACCAGGCCGGCAAACTGCGTACCGCGGTAGCCGTGTTCCAACTCGAAGAAGGCGGTTACAAGGCGCCCGTGAGCGCGCCGCCGAAGCGCGCGGCTACGCCGCCACGTACGGTGGTCGCACGCAAGGTCGCGCACGCTCGTGCTGCGCAACCCGCCGTGCAAGCCGCAGCCGCGACGAACGCGCCGGCCGCGACGGCACAGCCCGTTGCCGCAGCGGCACGCGCGCCTGCTAAAGCGATAGCGACCGCTAGCGCCGGCAGCGATCAGGATTGGGAAACGTTCTGAGCGGAAGTCAGTTGCAACATTCATTCCCGGCGCCGCAGCCAATCCCATTAGATGGGTAGATGCCGCGAGAGGATGACGGCCTCGCTTCAAAAAGACCTCGATTGCGCACGCATTCGCGGTCTTTTTTTATGGTGTGCGCATTAAGTAACGTTTGCGACCGCAGTCGGTCCCCTGGCAAGCGTCGTGATCCGGTACATTGACGGACGCACCGAAGCAACTCCCCTTGGGGGACGCTATCCGCCATGGTGCGGCAATCGCCGACGCGGCCCGTTAGCCCACGAGCGCGGCTCCGCCGCCTTCGAGCGCAGCAACGCATGCCCCAAAGCACGGCCACCACCCACCAGCACGCCACAACCAACCGCTCAATGCGCCAGCCACAAAGGACCGACATGACGCCATACGACCTCGCGAACCGCCTCGTCGAAGCACGCCGGCAGCATCGCCCGATCGATGCGCCCGCACCCGACAGCCTGCCGCCCGATGCGGCGACCGCGTATGCGATCCAGCAGGCGGTCATCGCAGGTCTCGGCGACTCGACGGGCGCCTGGAAGATCGGTGCCAAAGCGCCCGGCGGCGCCGCCGCGGGCGCGCCGATTCCGGCCTCGCTGGTGCTGCGCTCGCCGGCGCGCGTCGCGCATGACGGTTTCTTCCGCGTGCTGGTCGAGCTGGAAATCGCCTTCCGCTTCGCCGAGGCGATCGAACCGCGCGGCCGGGCCTATGCGCGCGACGAGGTGCTCTCGAAGGTCGGCGTCGTATTGCCGGCCATCGAGATCGTCGACAGCCGCTTCGCCGAATGGCCGAATGTCGCGCCGCTCGCGCAACTGGCCGATGCGCAGAACAACGGCGCGTTGATCACGGGCCATCCGGTCGCTTATGCGGGTCTCGCGCGCGGCTTCGATTTCGTTTCACCCGAACTGGAACTGAGCTTCGACGGCGCTTCGCTGCTGCCGGAAGCCACCGGCAATCCGGCAGGCGACCCGCGCGAGCTGCTGGTCTGGTTCGTCAACCATTGCGCCGCCATGGGTATCACCATCGAACCGGAGTGGACTATCACCACCGGTTCGTACGTCGGCGCACACAGGCTGGATAAAGCGGGCATCGTGCGCGGACACATCGACGGCCTTGGGGAAGTGGAGATTGAACTGACCTGAGAGGGCGCACGCTTGTAACAGCGTATTACGAAGCTTCATTCAAACGGCTGCCTGCGGGTGGCCGTTTTACATTGTTCGCATCCGTACCGGCGGCTTTGCCGTATACACCTATTGAAGCAATGCATGGCGTTGTCGTCATTCAGTTATACATGCGGCTAACCATGCTCACGACGCGGTTAATGCCTGCGTGTCGCTCACGACAATGCATGACACGCTTGCTAATGACGGAACAAAAACGTTCGTGATTTGACGAACCGCATGAAGCTGCACGGACCTTGCTTATGTGTGAAACCGCGCGTGCATCGCGCACGAACATGTAACAGGCATGTGTCGCTGTAGACCGAACGCTTGGGTCGCGCGTTGAGGAAAAAGGTGACGGACACAGAAAGCAGGCAGACGTCAGCGCTTTTCAGCAACAAAGTGTGTGTGTGCAGACATGCCGTCCGGTACAGCAGTGGGATCGTTCGATGAACGTAACGGCTTTACGCAAGAGAGTATTGCAGGACAGGAAGAGAGGAACACTGAGCAGCACTGCAGTAGAGTGCTGATGAGGCGTCAAGGCGGCAGCGCAAAAGGCAGGGACGTATGACTGCAATCGCTGCGATATGAGTGCAAGATTGTAGGTGGTCGAAACTTTGTTTCCAAGTGAGGAATGTCGGGAGGCGAATGCGGCGCGATTTTCGCAACGTAGTTCGTGAAAAAAAATTTAAAAGGGTTTAGGATGAATTCGAGCGATGTCGTTTCCGAATAGCGCGCCGCGCACGACATCGGTCTAGACTTCGGCGAGGAGGTAGCATGGATATCTACAGCAGTTTCGCGACCCGCTTCGAGAAAACGCGAGAAGATGAGCTCTCGCTCGAGGAGTATCTCGCGCTCTGCAAAGACAATCCCGCCGCGTACGCCACGGCTGGCGAACGCATGTTGACGGCGATCGGGGAGCCGGAACAGATCGACACTCGTAACGATCCGCGCATGTCGCGCATCTTCGCGAACAAGGTCATCAAGGTATACCCCGCATTCCGTGAGTTCTACGGAATGGAGGAGGTGATCGAGCAGGTGGTCGCCTACTTCCGGCACTCGGCCCAGGGGCTCGAAGAAAAGAAGCAGATTCTGTATCTGTTGGGCCCGGTCGGCGGCGGTAAATCGTCGATTGCGGAACGTCTGAAGCAGCTTATGGAACGCGTGCCGTTCTACTCGATCAAGGGCTCGCCCGTGAACGAGTCGCCCCTCGGTCTGTTCGATTACGAGGAAGACGGCCCGATTCTCGAAGAACAATACGGCATTCCACGCCGCTACCTGAAAAGCATTCTGAGCCCGTGGGCGGTCAAGCGCCTGCACGAATTCAACGGTGACATCCGCAAGTTCCGCGTGGTGCGCCGCTATCCGTCGATCCTTCGCCAGATCGGTATAGCCAAAACCGAGCCGGGCGACGAAAACAATCAGGACATTTCGTCGCTGGTCGGTAAGGTCGACATCCGCAAACTCGAACAGTACGCACAGGACGACGCGGACGCATACAGCTACTCCGGTGGCTTGTGTCTCGCGAATCAGGGCCTGCTCGAGTTCGTCGAAATGTTCAAGGCCCCGATCAAGGTCCTGCACCCGCTCCTGACTGCGACCCAGGAAGGCAACTTCAAGGGCACGGAAGGCTTCGGTGCGATCCCGTTCGACGGCGTGATTCTGGCTCACTCGAACGAGTCCGAATGGAAGGCGTTCCGCAACAACCGCAACAACGAAGCACTGCTCGACCGGATCTTCGTGGTGAAGGTGCCGTACTGCCTGCGCTACGGTGAAGAGGTCAAGATCTACGAGAAGCTGCTGCGTAATTCGTCGCTGGCGAATGCGGTGTGCGCGCCGGGCACGCTGAAGATGATGGCGCAGATGTCGGTGCTTACGCGTTTGCAGGAGCCGGAGAATTCGAGCCTGTTCTCGAAGATGCAGGTGTACGACGGCGAAAATCTCAAGGACACCGATCCGAAGGCCAAGTCGTATCAGGAGTACCGCGATTTCGCGGGCGTGGATGAAGGGATGACCGGCGTGTCGACCCGCTTCGCGTTCAAGATCATGTCGCGCGTATTCAACTTCGACTCGACCGAGGTCGCGGCCAATCCGGTGCACCTGATGTACGTGCTCGAACAGCAGATCGAACGCGAGCAGTTCCCACCAGAAACCGAGCAGAAGTATCTGTCGTTCATCAAGGACGTGCTCGCCTCGCGCTATGCGGAGTTCATCGGCAAGGAAATTCAGACCGCGTATCTGGAGTCGTATTCCGAGTACGGTCAGAACATCTTCGATCGCTATGTGACGTACGCGGACTTCTGGATTCAGGATCAGGAGTTCCGCGATCATGACACCGGCGAGAGTTTCGATCGCGCGGCGCTGAACGCCGAACTGGAGAAGATCGAGAAACCCGCGGGCATCAGCAACCCGAAGGACTTCCGCAACGAGATCGTGAACTTCGTGCTGCGTGCGCGTGCTGCCAACGGCGGAAAGAACCCCGCCTGGGTCAGCTACGAGAAGCTGCGCGTCGTGATCGAAAAGAAGATGTTCTCGAACACGGAAGAGCTGTTGCCGGTGATCTCGTTCAACGCCAAGGGCTCGGCGGAGGAACAACGCAAGCACGAAGACTTCGTCAATCGCATGGTGACGAAGGGCTATACGCCGAAGCAGGTGCGCTTGCTGTGTGACTGGTATCTGCGCGTGCGCAAGTCGTCATGATGCGCATTGCGTGCCGCCCGCGCGGTCCGACCGCGCGGGCACCCTGCGAGGCGCAAGCTGCATGGACATAGCGTGGGCTTAAGCAGCAAGCGTCTCGCGCACCGGAAATTAGTGCCGCTGCATGGGGTCTGGGTAAGTGCTAAAGCGCCAACTCTGATCGACATGCGGTGCATGGGATGGGCGTAAGCGCTAAAGCGCTAACGCCCATCGATACGGGAGACCGGGCGTGCTTCATCAAATCATCGACCGCAGGTTAGCAGGCAAGAACAAAAGCATTGCGAATCGCGAACGTTTTTTGCGTCGCGTTAAGAACTATATTCGTCGCGCCGTTTCGGAAGCCGTGCGCGATCGCAGCATCAAGGACATTCAGAACACCCAGAGCATCACCATCCCGCGCAAGGACATTGCGGAACCGTCGTTCCGGCATGGACCCGGCGGCAAGCGGGAAATGGTGCATCCGGGCAATTCCGACTACATCCGTGGCGACAAGATCCAGCGCCCGCAAGGCGGCGGTGGTGGAGGCGGGGGCAACCAGGCCAGCAATGAAGGCGAGGGTCAGGACGACTTCGTGTTCGAGCTGAGCCGCGAAGAATTCATGCAGTATTTCTTCGACGATCTCGAGCTGCCGCGTCTCGTCAAAACCCATCTGATGGCCGTGCCCACGTGGAAAAGCATCCGCGCGGGCTGGGCTGCGGAAGGCACGCCGAATAACATCGACGTGGTCCGTTCGTTGCGCAGCGCGCTCGGCCGCCGCATTGCGCTCGGTGCGCCGCTCGTCAACCAGTTGCACGAGATGGAACGGCAACTGGAAACGATGAAAGCCGATCCCGACGATCGACGCGAAGAGATCAAAGTGCTCGAAGAAGAGATTCACCATTTGCGCGGGCGCATCTGGCGGATTCCGTTCATCGATCCGTTCGATCTGCGCTACGTGAATCGCGTGAAGCAACCCACGCCCTCCAGCCAGGCGGTCATGTTCTGTCTGATGGATGTGTCCGGTTCAATGGACGAGCAGCGCAAGGACCTCGCCAAGCGCTTCTTCATCCTGCTGTATCTGTTCCTCAAGCGTAACTACGAGAAGATCGAAGTGGTGTTCATCCGCCACCATACGCGTGCTGAAGAGGTCGACGAAGACACGTTCTTCCACTCGACCGAAAGCGGCGGCACGGTGGTGTCGAGCGCGCTGGAGCTGATGCAGAAGGTAATGGACGAGCGCTATTCGCCAACTGAATGGAATATTTACGGCGCTCAGGCGTCGGACGGCGACAACTGGACCGACGACTCGCCGAAGTGCCGCAAGATACTCTCGGATGACATTCTGGAGAAGGTGCGCTATTTTGCGTATATTCAGGTGACGCCGGAAGAGCAGAATCTGTGGCTCGAATACGCGCAGTTGGCCTTGAGCCAGCCGCACATGGCGATGAAGAAGGTCGAAACCGCGGCCGACATCTATCCGGTATTTCGCGAGCTGTTTGAGAAGCAGGTGGCGTCTTCATGACAAAACACCTGCACAACGAAGCGCGCGGCTACCAGCCGGAGCGCGGGAAAGGCGTGCCGCAGCAGCAACAGTCGGGGCATGCCGAGGCGAAGGCGGACGATACGGGAGCCGCCGCAGCCGGAGCAGTCGACACCGCTGCAGCACGGGGACACACCGGAACGCCCACTGAGGGGCAAAGGGAAGTCCGTATGAACGTAGCCGATAGACGGCCTCTGCCGTGCCCGTCCGACTGGACCTTCGAATTGATCGAAGAGTATGACTCGCATATTGCCCGTGTTGCAGAGCAATATGAACTCGACGTGTATCCGATCCAGCTCGAACTCATCAGCGCCGAACAGATGATGGATGCGTACGCGTCCGTCGGCATGCCGGTGAACTACCGTCATTGGTCGTTCGGCAAACACTTTCTCTCCACCGAAAAAAGCTACCGTCGCGGGCAGATGGGGCTGGCGTACGAGATCGTCATCAATTCGAATCCCTGCATCGCGTATCTGATGGAAGAGAACACGATGACGATGCAGGCGCTCGTCATCGCCCACGCGGCCTATGGGCACAACTCGTTCTTCAAGGGCAACTATCTGTTCCGGCTGTGGACGGATGCGCACGCGATCATCGACTACCTGGTCTACGCGAAGAATTACATCGCGGAGTGCGAGGAGCGTTTCGGGCTCGACCGGGTCGAGGAATTGCTCGATTCGTGCCACGCGTTGATGAACTACGGCGTGGACCGTTACAAGCGCCCGCAGAAGTTGTCGCTGGAAAAGGAGTTTGCGGCGCGCCGCGAACGCGAAGCGTATCTGCAGTCGCAGGTCAATGAACTGTGGCGCACCTTGCCGACCCGGCATACGCCGTTGCCGGAGGAAATCGAGGAGCGCTATCCGCCGGAGCCGCAGGAAAACCTGCTGTATTTCGCGGAGAAGAACGCACCGCTGCTGGAGCCGTGGGAGCGGGAAGTGATCCGCATCGTGCGCAAGGTCGGCCAGTATTTTTATCCGCAACGGCAGACCCAGGTGATGAACGAGGGTTGGGCGACGTTCTGGCATTACACCTTGCTCAACACCATGTACAACCAGGGCAAGCTGGAAGACGGCTTCATGATGGAGTTTCTCCATTCGCATAGCAATGTGGTCTACCAGCCGCCGGTGACGAAACCGTACTACAGCGGCATCAATCCGTACGCGCTCGGTTTTTCGATGATGAGCGACATTCGCCGCATCTGCGAGGCGCCAACGGACGAAGATCGCAAGTGGTTCCCGGAACTGGCGGGCAGTCCGTGGCTGCCCGCCATGCACTACGCGATGCGTAACTTCAAGGACGAGAGTTTCGTCGCGCAGTATCTGTCGCCGCATCTGATCCGTGAGATGCGCCTCTTCTCCGTGCTCGACGACGACATGCGCGACGCGCTCGAAGTCTCGGCGATTCATGACGACAGCGGCTATCAGTACGTGCGTCAGGCGTTGTCGCGCCAGTACGACATGCATCACCGCGAGCCGAATATTCAGGTGTGGGCGGTGAACACGCGCGGCGACCGGAGTTTGACGCTGCGGCACTTCATGAGCGACAACCGGCATCTGTCGGGCGATAGCGAAGAAGTGCTCAAGCACATGGCACGGCTGTGGCAGTTCGACGTGTATCTGGAAAGCGTCGATGAGAACGGCACGGTCCGCAAGCGTTATGAGTGCCGCTATGTACCGCCCGCGGTGAGAGTGTGATCGGCGGGTTGCGACGCAACGCGATCGATACAATGTGAAAAAGCCAGCTTTCGAGCTGGCTTTTTTCTTGGCCGCTCAGTCGCAATCAGGACAAGACATCAGCGCTGCCGCGCCGCAACATCGACATGCCCCCCGTCTGGCGCCCCCTAACAAACCCCCATCTTCTCCTTGCGATTCTGTAAAATTCGCGCACGCACGCGCCGACTGCCTCTGCGGCATGTCGGTTCGCGGGTGATGAAGGCGGCGCCACGACCGCTACCTCCGTTCAAAGACAAGGAAAGAGAACAGCATGACCGACCTAACCGACCAAACCGTGGCCTCGGCTCACGACACACGGCGCCGCATCTTCGCGATCGTTGGCGCTTCATCGGGCAATCTCGTCGAGTGGTTCGACTTTTACGTGTATTCGTTCTGCGCGTTGTACTTCGCGCCGGCGTTCTTCCCAAGCGGCAATACCACCACGCAGCTGCTCAATACGGCGGGCGTGTTCGCCGCCGGCTTCCTGATGCGCCCGATCGGCGGCTGGTTCTTCGGCCGCCTCGCCGACAAGCACGGCCGCCGCACGGCCATGATGGTGTCGGTGTTCATGATGTGCGGCGGTTCCCTCGTGATCGCCTTGCTGCCCACGTACGCACAGATCGGCGCGCTGGCGCCGGCGCTGCTGCTGGTCGCGCGGTTGTTCCAGGGCTTGTCGGTGGGCGGCGAGTACGGCACCAGCGCGACCTATATGAGTGAGGTCGCGCTCAAGGGCCGGCGCGGTTTCTTCGCGTCGTTCCAGTACGTCACGCTGATCGGCGGCCAGTTGTGCGCGCTGCTGGTGCTGGTGGTGCTGCAACAAACGCTTTCCACCGAAGAGCTGAAGGCATGGGGCTGGCGCGTGCCGTTCGCCATCGGTGCGGTCGCGGCATTGGTCGCGCTGTATCTGCGTAAATCGCTCGACGAAACCACCACCGCCGAAACGCGTCAACGCAAGGAAGCCGGCACGCTGCGCGGGCTGTGGCTGCACAAAGGCGCGTTCATGACGGTGCTCGGTTTCACGGCCGGCGGCTCGCTGATTTTCTACACGTTCACCACCTACATGCAGAAGTATCTGGTCAACACGGCCGGCATGCATGCGAAGACGGCCAGCAACGTGATGACCGCCGCGCTGTTCGTCTACATGGTGATACAGCCGGCGTTCGGCGCCTTGTCGGACCGCATCGGCCGCCGTCGTTCCATGCTGTTCTTCGGCTTCTTCGCGACTATCGGCACGGTGCCGCTCCTGCACGCGCTGAAGGATGTGACGAGCCCGTATGCGGCCTTCGGTCTGGTGGTGGTGGCGCTTGCGATCGTCAGTTTCTACACGTCGATCAGTGGTCTGATCAAGGCGGAAATGTTCCCGCCTGAAGTGCGCGCGCTCGGCGTGGGGCTCTCGTACGCGGTGGCGAATGCGATCTTCGGCGGCTCGGCCGAGTATGTGGCGCTGTGGCTGAAGTCGGTCGGCAACGAATCGATGTTCTACTGGTACGTCACCGCGCTGTGCGCGATTGCCGGCCTCGTGGCTCTGCGGATGCGCGATCCGTCGAAAGAAGGGTATTTGCGCCTCGAGCCTTGAGTCTTTGAGGCTCGTCGAGCAGCGCAGTTAGGCGCTGCTTGAAAACGGCGGTCCGGGTCAATCCCGGCCGCCGTTTTTTTATGGGCCCCGGCGATGCGAACCCACTGTGCAGCGAGGGCAGGGCGCATGCTCACGCCACGACGATCTCCGTGCCCAATGCGTGCAGCAGATCGCGCAGCTGCTCGGCTTGCGCCATTTTCGCGTCGCTGCGTAAATGAATCTGCAGCGCTCGCCCCGCGATTCCATCGACGGGTTGCGCGAGCCACAACTCCACCGCGAGGCCCAATCCTTCAGGCTGGTTGACGACGACCGGTTCGATCACACGCGGCTTGAAACAGGCACTGTCGGACATGGTGTATCACCTCGGGGCTGGTGAAGGGGCGTCCTTATCGTAATCAGCGCACCGCGCCGGACCAAGCAACAAATCCGCGTTTGCTTAGCAGAGGATGCTTAGCAGAAAACACGCTTATTGCGCGAAGGCTTGCCGGCGTTCAGCGCCGGCGTTGCCACGTCAGACTTGTTCCGAATGATCGCTTACCAGTTCCGAGACGAGCTCCTTCACCACGGCGGCCGGATCCGCGGCAACGACAGGCGCGGCCGCTACCGCGGCAACCGCCGCGGCGACGGGCTGCTGACGCGCGCTCAATGCACCACGCGCAAGCAACAGAAGATGGTAGTAAAGCCGCGCCCTCAGGCCATAGTTGTACGCATACAGATGGGCGAGGGCGACCTTGAAGCCGGTGAGCGCCTGACGATTTTTTGCATGAACCGACACCACGATCGGCGCGAGACGGCGCAATGCCAGCGTGCGCGACGGCTCGAGCTGCGCTGGCAGCCTCAACGCCTTGACGAACGCATACGCGCTGACCGTTGCCGCGACCGCCGTGCCGCGCGTGCTATGCGAGATCGAGCTGGCCGTCTTTCGATACACCGAGACATAGTCATGCAGATAGAACACCTCGCGCGCGGCGAGACACAGTTCGGTGCCGAACACGAAGTCGCAGCACACACCATATTCTTCCTTGTAGCCGATCCGTTTCACGAGTGCGGCGTTGGCCATCCAGCCGTTGTTTGGAAACATCTGGATCAGGCCGGTTCTGCCCGGCAGAGATTGCAGGCCTTCGGCATCTTTCGTACGCCGAAACGCGGAGTTCAGGTTCGCGCTCGCTTCGAAGTCGATGGCGCCGCTGTGATCGGCTTCGTACTGGTCGCCGAATGCCGCATCGAGTTGCGGGTGAAGCGTCCATAGCGACACGAGCTTTTCGACGCCGTCCGTAGTGAGCAGGTCGTCGTCGTGGATCAGCAGGATCTTGTCGCCGCTCGCGCGTTGGAACAGCCTCGCGACATTGCGCGCCTGGCCGAGCGGCGGCTGATTCTTCGCATAGCGCACGCGCGGCTCCCGCGCATAACGGGCCGCGATCAACTGCTCGGTGCGCGCGTCCTTCGAGTCGTCGCCGATCACGATCTCCAGATCGTCGTAGCTCTGCGCGAGGCACGAATCGATGCACGTTGCGATCAGATCGGGACGATCGCAGGTCGGCAGACAGATGGAGACCCTGGGACGGTGGGTGAGAGTCGAGGAGATGGACATGAGCGTCGCCTTTGTTATCTGTTGAGGGGCGGCAGCTGGTCCGCTTGGCGCACACGTCGCTGCAAGCAGAAAAATAGTCCATCATGCAGAAAAAATAATCGGTAAAAATTAGGAAGAAATGTTTGGCTTATGAAAGTCGTTGGAAGGGAAAAATTTATACGGCTTCGCCGCGAAAATGCAGCAAAGCCGCTCCTGGATGGGCTTCTAATATTTCAACTGACCGACGGCTCGCCCTCGCCGGGTTTCTTGCCCGGACGGTCCGCGGGTGACTGATCGCGTCCTTCATCGTCGCGTTCAGGCAGCTTGCTCTTTTCGTTGTCGCTATGCGTGGCGGGCTGCGGATGTTCGATGTCGTCCGGCTTGCCCTTGGCGGGTTCTTTGGTCTGGCTCATGGTCCTCTCCTGGTTGGATGACACGAGCTTTGCAGCAAGCGGCAGACCTGGGCTCTTGATTCGCGTATTGAGCCGGTCTCTCGCACATCATTGACTGATCCGGACTCGAAAACCCCGCCCTGACCCGACAACGGCGAGCCCGCTCCGCCCGCCTGCAAAAACCCCTTGACCCGTTCCCCCATTCAGCGCACCGTGGAAGGAGAACCCTATATCCCGGGAGTACGAAATGTCCCTCAACTTCCCGAATCCCAGCCGCAGCTACGACGCGTCTCACCACTGCGTCAATTTTTGGGGCTACGACAATGCGCGCGAAATCGCTTTTACCGTCAACCGTTCGGTGATTTCGAATCTGAGCCCGAGCGTGGGCTCCGACGAACCGGCCGTGCTCGCCGCGTTCGACCGGCATCGCGAGCAGATCCTCACGCTCGCGCGCGGCCTGTACCTCGGCGGCCCGCAAAACCGTTACACGATTTCCTGACGCAGCGCAGCGCCTTTCGCCGGCGCGCGGACGTCGCGGACCGCCGACTCAAGCCGCCGGTTCGCGCGGCGCGGCGCCCGTGAGCGACACGATGAAATCGTAAAACGCCCGCACCTTCGCCGGCGGATGATGCCGCGAAGGATAGAGCGCATACAGCGGATAAACCTCGTCGCCCCAATCGGGAAATAGCTCGACGAGTTTTCCGCTCGCCATCAACGACTCGGCGCCGAGCGAGAGAATCTGCGCGACGCCTTGGCCCGCTGTACAGACGCTATGCAAGGTGCCCACGTCGTTCACGGTCAAACGGCCGTGCGGCGTGATCGCCATCTTCTTGCGGCCGCGATGAAATTCCCAACTGAACGGGTAGCCCGTGAGCGGATCGCGAAACTTGATGCAGACGTGCTTGCCGTTTTCGAGCTCGGCCGGGTTCACCGGGTGTCCATGCTTCTTCAGATACGGCGGCGCGGCCACGGTGAGAATCCGCGTGTCCAGCAGCTTGCGAGCGATCAGCGTCGACACCGGCGGATCGCCGAAACGGATCGCGAGATCGAAACCGTCGGCGACCAGATCGCCCATCTGGTCGCGGGTGATCAGTTCGAGCTGCAAATCGGGATGCTTGTCGATAAAGCCGCCCAGCCGCGGCCCCAGCACGAGGCGCGAAAAGAACGGATCCATGTTCACGCGCAAACGTCCGCGTACGGCGCTCGCGCCCTCTGCGGCGCTAGCCGCGGCTTCTTCGAGTCCACCCAGCAGCGGCACGATCTGTTCGTAGAAGCGCCGGCCTTCGTCGGTCAGCGTGACCGAGCGCGTGGTGCGGTCAAAGAGCCGGATGCCGAGACGCGCTTCGAGCCGCGCGACCGAACGGCTCACCCCGGATTGCGACATGTCGAGCGCAACGCCTGCCGCCGCAAAACTGCCGCAATCGACAATCGCCGTCAAGACGCCCATGCCGTTCAGCACGCGCTCGTCAAATGGCATGTGATAGTCCTTTGTTATTCATTAATGCGTGACATGCTAACGCGAAAGTCTGTTTGAAATCACGTGCCGACGCCGGGAAAACGCCGCCAGGCAAGGCGGCGAATGATGTCATGTCATGAGTGGAATGACAGCCAGGCTATCGCGTCAATCACGCGGCGGACGTTAATCTGCTGACGTTCGCTCGAAGCACCAAGACATGCGATTCTCGTCATGCATCGGGCATATTTGAACTGAATAACGGAGAACGCCCCATGTCGCGTATTTTTATTACCGGTTCCGCCGATGGTCTCGGTCAGATGGCCGCGCGTCTGCTCGTCGATGCCGGCCATCAGGTGGTGCTGCATGCGCGCAGTGCCGCGCGCGCCGACGAAGCGTTGCACGCCGTGCCGCAAGCGGAAGCCGCGCTGGCCGGCGACCTGTCGAGCATCGCGGCCACGGTCGCGCTCGCGGAGCAGGTCAATCGGCTAGGCCGCTTCGACGCGGTGATCCACAACGCGGCCGTCGGCTATCAGGAGCCGCGCAGGATCGCCACGGTCGACGGCTTGCCGCACGTGTTCGCGGTCAATACGCTCGCGCCGTACGTTTTGACCGCCTTGATCGAGAAGCCGAAGCGGCTCGTCTATCTGAGTTCGGGCCTGCATCGCAGCGGCGACGCGAGCGTCGCCGATCTGGCCTGGGAGCAGCGCCCCTGGCGGGGCACGGCGGCGTACTCGGACTCGAAACTGCACGATGCATTGCTGGCGTTCGCGATCGCGCGACGTTGGCCTCAGGTGTTATCGAACGCGCTGGAACCGGGCTGGGTGGCGACGAAAATGGGTGGTCCGGGCGCACCGGACGATCTGCGGGCCGCTCCGAAAACCCAGGTATGGCTTGCCGCCAGCGACGAACCGGCGGCCACCGTCAGCGGCGCGTACTTCTATCACATGAAGCCGTGCGAGACGCACCCGGCGGTGCGCGACGTTGCCGTGCAGGAGCGTTTGATCGAAGCGTGCGAGGAGTTTTCCGGCATTCGCTTGCCGGACTGAAGCAAGGCAAAGCCGGGGTTAGCGGCCGGCGGTCTGTGTCGCTTGCCCGTGCACCGCGCGCGAGGCAGGCGCTTCGTCGAGGTGGCGAAACACCCACGCCGACACCAGCGTGATCACGCCGACGCACACGAAGGCGAGGCGAAAGCCGAGCGCTGCCGATCCCACTTGCGCCGAGAAGAGATTCACCAACCCGCCGCCGATCGATACACCCAGCCCGATGGCGAGCATCTGCACCATCGAAAAGAGGCTGTTGCCGCTGCCCGCATCTTCATGCGAGAGGCCTTTGAGCGTGACGCTGTTCATCGCCGCGAACTGCATGGAGTTGGCCGCGCCGAACACGGCCAGAATCGCGATCTCGACCACGAGCGGTGTGCCGCGCGTAATCAGTGCGAACGCAACGATCGACGAACCGACGATGATCGTGTTGACGAGCAGAAACGTGTCGTAGCCATAGCGGCGCACGAGCGGCGCGATCCAGCGTTTGGCGACAGTGCCGGCCAATGCCGCGGGCAGCATCATCAGGCCCGAATGCAACGGCGAGTAGCCTAGTTGCAATTGCAGCAGCAAGGGCACGAGAAACGGCACGGCGCTCGAACCGATGCGGCACACCAGGTTGCCGATCAGGCCGACGCTGAAGTTCGGCTCGCGAAAGAGCGACAGCTTGAAGAGTGGATTGACGCGGCGTCTTGCATGCGGAATGTAGGCGAGCGCGCTCACGGCGGCGAGCGCGAACAGCGCCACCGACCATGCCACGCGATGCGTGGGCACCGGCGCGTCGACGGCGAGCGAGAACGCGATCATGCACAGCGAGAGCAGCCCGCAACCGACGAAGTCGAACGGTGGCGCCTTTGCTTCGCCATGCGATGGCAAGAAGCGCTGCACCGCGTACAGGCCCACGGCGCCGATCGGCACGTTGATCAGGAAAATCCAGTGCCACGTGATCGCCTGAACGAACCAGCCGCCGAGCGTCGGCCCGGCGATCGGCCCCAACTGTCCGGCAACCGAAATGAACGCGAGCGCCGCCACGTACTGTTCTCCCGTGACGCTGCGCAGGACGGCGAGCCGTCCGATCGGCAGCAGCATCGAGCCGCCCAGACCTTGCAGCACGCGCGCCATCACCAGTTGGCCGAGCGTATGGGCGCTCGCGCAGCAGATCGAGCCGAGCACGAACACGAGAATGGCGGCGAAGTAGACGCGCCGCGTGCCGAAGCGGTCGGCGAGCCAGCCGGAGGCGGGCGTGAGCATCGCCATGGTCAGGGTGTAGGCGACCACGATCGGCTGCATGGCGAGCGGCGCGACGTGCAGGCTGTTCGCAATCGAAGGTAGCGCGGTGTTGACGATCGTCGTGTCGAGCGACTGCATGAAAAAGCCGGCGGCGACGATCCAGAGCAGAGCGGTCTGGGAAGAATCCTTGGTCATCTTTAACGGAGCGGCGGAGTGGCGGCACTGGCGGGCGGCCGCCCCGGCTCTAAGCATTCATTGGGGGCAATTCCGTCATCATATTGACATCCTCGTCAATCGGGAACCCCACTAGGGACGCTGACTGTTATCGACTTTGCCGATAAGCGGCGCGACAATGCCCCATGCTCAATCCTATCTGGCTCAAGACCTTTGCGACCGTCGCGGCCTGCCACAGCTTCACCGAGGCGGGGCGGCGGCTCGACCTGACGCAATCGAGCGTCAGTGAACACATCCGTCGGCTCGAGGAGAGCGTGGGCCGGCGCCTCTTCGTGCGCGACACCCATTCGCTTGCCATGACGCCTGACGGCGAAGCCATGCTCGCGCACGCCAGCGTGATTCTGCAGGCGCTCGCGCGGGCCGAATCGCAGTTTCGCGCGCCGCGTCTGAAAGGCCGCGTGCGGCTCGGTTCGTCGGACGATGTCGCGCTCGGCCCATTACCCACCGTGCTGGCGGCGTTTCGCGACGCGCATCCGGATGTCGAGCTGGAAATCACCATCGGCATGACCGGCAAGCTGTATGAGCTGCTCGACGCCGGCGCGATCGATCTGCTGGTCGGCAAGCGGCGGCTCGGCGACCGGCGCGGCGTGCCGCTTTTCACCGGACGGCTGGAGTGGCTGGCGCGTGCCGGCACGCTGGTCGATCTGAGCCAGCCGTTGCCGCTGATTCTGGTCGCCGAGCCGAGCGTGACGCGGGCCGTCGTGCTCGACGCGCTCGCCGAGGCGGGCTTCAGCTGGCAGTTGGTGTGCACGAGCAGCAGCCACGCCGGTTGCATCGCGGCCGCGCGCGGCGGGCTCGGCATTACGGTTCGTCCGCAGTATCTGGCGGCGCGCGGCCTTGCGGCGCCGCTGAACATGGCGAGTCTGCCGGTGCTGCCGTCGGTGGAATTCATCGCGCTGGCGGCGAAGCGGCTTAGCCGGCCGGCGGGCACGCTGCTGCAATTGCTGCACGACAGCGATCTGCGCGGGTCGTGGATCGGGGAATAGTGGCGAGGGCGTACGGCGCCGGGATCTGCGCCACGAATGACGTGGCTACGACGGTTTGCGCATCGGCATAGAGGATCCATGCGATGCGTGCCATATAGATAGGATCCCAGAATGATCCACTGCGACGTGCCGTTGTTTGGCAATTCGTCAATCGAATCGATTCAAGCCGGGCGCCGCCGCCCATTGGCAGAACAGGCGCGCCCCCGGCCTGTTGCGCGTTTACCGCGCCCGCCAAATTTTATTCTTTCGCCAGTGAGTGAATCGCTATACTTTCCATATACGGTTCATTGTTCCATATAAGGAACGTTTAATCGTTCACGTGCGCGGGGGCCGCACGTCATAAGCCAGAGCGCCAAACCAGCCAGAGCGATAAAAACCACGATGACCAAGAACCTCACCATCAATCTACGGATCGCGATCACCATCGCGTTTCTCGGCGTGCTGCTGATCGCCACCGGCGTGCTCGGCATTCTCGGCATGAACGAAAGCAACGAGGCGCAGCGCGACGCCTACACGATCCATTTCGCCTCGGTCGTTGCGCTCGGCAAATCGGGCACGGCCATGTCGCGGGCGCGCTTCGGACTCGATTGGGCGATGAGCAATCCGCACTCGCCGCAACTGAATGCGCAACTCGAGCGTGCGCGCATGCTGCTCGGCGATTCGGACAAATGGTGGACCAGCTTTCGTGATCTGCCGAAAACGCCCGAACTGCAGCACCTCACCGACGACCTCGACACGAAGCGCACCGCCGTGCGCCGCGACGCCATCGACAAACTGATCGAGGCGATCCGCACAGGTGACGCGAGCTGGATGGACGAAAGCCGTGCGAATCATCTGATCGGTCTGTACACGGCAATGAACACGAGTCAGGGTGCGCTGGAGGACTATCTGAACCAGCAGGCGAGCGACGCGAGCGAGCGCTCGGCCACACTTTTTCATACGCTGCTATACGCGTGCATCGGCAGCATTCTGCTGGGGCTGACGGTCGCGTTCATTAGTTGGCGCACGTTGCGCCGCGCGATCATGGCGCCGCTGAACGACGCGCTGCGCCAATTCGACGCGATCGCCGCCGGCGAATTGACGACCCACGTGCCGATTCGTTCGAACGACGAAATGGCGACGCTCTTGCGCGGCGTCGCGTCGATGCAGGACAAACTCGGCGCCACCGTCACCACCGTGCGGGCCGGTTCGCATTCGATCGCGTCGTCGACCCAGCAGATCGCCGCCGGCAATCTCGATCTGTCGCAACGCACCGAGGAACAGGCGGCATCGCTCGAAGAAACCGCGGCGGCGATGGAGCAGCTCACGTCGACCGTGCAGTTGAACGCGGAGAACGCGCATCACGCGAGCGAACTGGCGTTGCGTGCCTCGGAGATGGCCGCGCGCGGGCGCACGTCGGTCGGCAGCATGGTCGAGACGATGCGCGTGATTCACGCGGGTTCGTCGAAAATGACCGGCATCATTACCGCGATCGAAGGCATTGCGTTTCAGACCAATATCCTCGCGCTGAACGCGGCCGTCGAAGCGGCGCGCGCCGGTGAAGAGGGGCGCGGTTTCGCGGTGGTGGCGGGCGAGGTGCGCAGTCTCGCGCAGCGTTCGGCGGCGGCCGCGAAGGAGATCGGCGCGCTGATCGCGGAGTCGACCTCGCGCGTCGAGGGCGGCGCGGGGCTCGTCAACGAAGCGGGCGATACGATGCAGGAAATCGAAGCCGCGATCGGGCGCGTGGCGCGTATCGTCGGCGAGATCGCGGCGGCGTCGAAAGAGCAGAGCGAGGGCATCAAACAGGTGAGCCTAGCCGTCACGCAGATGGACGAGGTCACGCAACACAACGCGGCGCTGGTCGAGGAAAGCGCGGCGACCGCGAACTCGCTCGCGGATCAGGCGCGGCAATTGAGCGACTTGACCGCGGCCTTCAAAGTCGCGAGCGATGCGGCGCAGCGCGAGGCGTTTTTCTAAAGTGAACTGAACTGCCTTCGAGCGCGTGACCTCAGGCAGGCAGCTTGCGGAACGAAATCGCGAAGCGGTTCCATGCATTGATCGCGGAGATCAGCAGCGTCAGATCGACCAGTTCCTCATCGCCGAAGTGCGGGCGCACCGCTTCCCAGACGGCGTCGGGCACATGGTCTTGCGACACCAGCGTCAGCGCTTCGGTCCATTCGAGCGCGGCGCGTTCGCGGTCCGTGAAGAACGGCGTTTCGCGCCAGACCACGACGGTCGCCAGACGGCGGTCGGTTTCGCCACCCTTGCGGGCGTCGGTGGTGTGCATGTCGACGCAGTATGCGCAGCCGTTGATCTGCGAGGCGCGCAGACGAACCAGTTCGGTCAGCGATTTTTCGAGGGCCGATTTGCCGATGCGTTCTTCAACGCCGATCATGGCCTTGATCGCGGCAGGGTTGGCTTTGTAGAAGTCGAGACGTTGTTGCATGATTCACTCCTGAGGTGGGCAGAACGCATTCCGTGATGCGATGAGTGAAGATTAGACCCCTGACTGGCTTTGGAAAATGACCGATTTTGGCTATTTTCAGGTAACCACTTCGACTCGGTAATGGCGAACGCATGCGGCCCGCCGAGCGTCCTTACCGGTGGTAATGGCATCGTTGCCGCGCATCGGGCGATTCGGTATGGTGGGTTATCCCTCCATCCACCCATCCGACGAGATCGCGCATGACTTCCGCCACAGACCAACAACCGCCGCCCATCCGCACCGACGTCCTGATCGTCGGCGCCGGCCCTGTGGGGCTTTTCGCCGCTTTCGAGGCGGGCGTGATCGGCCTGTCGTGCCAGATCGTCGACGGGCTCGACAAGGTCGGCGGCCAATGCATCGAGCTCTATCCGGACAAGCCGATCTACGATATTCCCGCCATTCCGTCGTGCACCGCGCGTGAACTGGTGGAGCGCCTGCTGGCCCAATGCAAGCCGTTCGATCCGCCCATTCATCTCGAACAACGGGTCGAGTCGGTCGAGCAGGGCGGCGACGGGCGCTGGACTATACGTACTGATCGCGGCCTCGTGTTCGATGTCGCGGCGATCCTGCTGGCCGCCGGCAACGGCGCGTTCGTGCCGCAAAAGCTGGCGCTGGCCGAGGCCGTGCCGCTAGAGTCGCGCCATGTGCACTACAGCGTGCAACGTCTTGCCGACTTCGCCGGCAAGACTGTGGTCGTGGCGGGCGGCGGCGATTCCGCACTCGACTGGGCACTGGCGCTGCGCAAGGTCGCGCGCCGGGTGACGCTGGTGCATCGGCGCAGCGGTTTCAGCGCGGCCGATTCGAGTGTCGAGTTGATGCGGCGCGCGGTCGAAGCGGGCGAGATGGACTTTATTGTCGGCGCGATTGCGGGGCTCAATGTCGAAGGCGATGCATTGAAGTCGATCACGTTGCGGCATATCGAGGGCGAGACACAACTCGCGGCCGAGCATCTCGTCGCGCTGTACGGACTTGTTGCCGACCTCGGGCCGATCGCGCAATGGGGATTGTCGATTCATGGCGGGCGCGTCGATGTCGATACGTCGAACTACGAGAGCTCGCGGCCCGGCATCTTCGCGGTTGGCGACATCGCCAACTATCCGAACAAGCAGAAGCTGATTCTGTCGGGTTTTCATGAGGCCTCGCTGGCGCTGCGCCGTGCATATTCGTACGCCTATCCGGACAAAAAGCGCGTGCACGTACACTCCAGTTACGACGCGAAGCTGGCGGAAAAGGTCAGCGCTGCCGGGTGAGTTCCTGATTGATCGAGCCGGTAGTGATTCACAGGTCGCTACCGGCTCTTTTCTACATGCCACTCATTTCCCGGCGGGTTGACTCGTGGCCGCGGCCGCGCTAGCTTCCTTGTCCTTCTTCTTGGCCTCGTGATGGCCGACCGCGCAGCCGGCGGCCGCGCCCGCTACGCCGTGGCCGCCCGCGACGTGGCCGGCGACGCCGCCCACGACCGCGCCTTTCGTACAGCCTTCGGCCTGCGCGGCACTGTGGGTGAGTGCCAGCGCTGCGGCGAGAGCGAAGGTGGTGAATGCTTGTTTCAATTGCGGCTCCTGGTTTCTGATGAGTGTGCGATCAGCGAGTAGCAATTGCGGGGCCCGGCGATTGCCCTCGCGCTTTTGTCGGCGCGGAAGACGGCGCCGGACTTTTCGCGTAGGCCTCAGGTAAAACCATAAGCGAAGCGGACGGTGACTGGCGGTGTATGCTTTTGGACGTAGCCTTTATTCCGGACCACCATGAAACAGCTTGATGTTCCCTCTGCCGGCGAAAACGGCAAGCCTGCCAAGGCCCCGACCGTGGCCCGCCCGAGTGCGATTGCCGACGTCGACTACTGGACGCTGGTGCAGGCGATCGAAGACTATGCGATCTTCCTGCTCGACGCGACCGGGCGGATCGTTAGCTGGAATGCCGGGGCACAGAAGCTGACGGGCTACACGGACGAGATCGTCGGCCGGCACTTTTCGTGTTTCTATCCCGATGAAGCGGTGGCGCGCGGCTGGCCCGCCTACGAACTGCAACAGGCGTCGCTGACCGGCCGCTTCGAGGACGAAGGCTGGCGGGTCCGCAAGGACGGCACGACCTTCTGGTCGAACGTCGTGATTACGTCGATCCGCAACGACGCGGGCATTCTCACCGGCTTCGCCAAGATCACGCGCGATCTGACCGCGCAACGCGAGTATCTGGAAGCGCTGCGGCAAAGCGAGGAGCGGTTCCGCTTGCTGGTCGACTGCGTCAAGGACTATGCGATCTTCATGCTCGATCCGCAAGGCCACGTGGTGAGCTGGAACGCCGGCGCTGCGCGCATCAAAGGCTATTCGCGCGAGGAAATCGTCGGCCAGCATTTCTCGGTTTTCTACGCGCCTGAGGAAGCGGCGGCAGGCAAGCCCGCGCGCGAACTGGCAATCGCCCGGCAGATCGGACACGTCGAGGACGAAGGCTGGCGCGTGCGCAAGGACGGCACGACCTTCTGGGCCAACGTCGTGATCACCGCGATGCATGACGAGTCGAACCGGCTGCGCGGCTTCGCCAAGGTTACGCGCGATCTGACCGAGCGGCGTCAGCGCGAGGAACTGGAGCGTTCCGGCGAACGCATGCGGCAGTTTCTCGCGACCCTCGCTCATGAATTGCGCAATCCGCTCGCGCCGGTCCGCAATGCGATTGGCGTGATGCAACTCGAAACCGGTGTCAGTCCCACGCTGGCGCGTTCGCGCGACCTGATCGATCGCCAGGTCACGCACCTCACGCGGTTGGTCGACGATCTGCTGGACGTCGGCCGGATCATGTCGAACAAGGTCGAGTTGCGCCTCGGCCGTGTGGATCTGGCCGAGGTGATGGCGCGCGCGATCGAGGCAGCCCGGCCGTTCACCGATGCGCACGAGCAGCGGGTCGTGCAGCATATGCCGGACGAGCCGGTGATCGTGCGCGGCGACATGACGCGTCTCGTGCAGGTGTTGCAAAACCTTTTGCACAACGCGGCAAAGTTCTCGCCGGTGAGCAGCACCATCGACGTCGTGGCGCGTATCGATTACCACATGGCCGTGCTCGAAGTGCGCGATGCCGGTTGCGGCATTCCTGTGCGCTCGCTCGACAAGATCTTCGAGCTGTTCGCTCAGGAGAAGGAAGGGCAGAATGCCGGCGAGGGCGGTCTCGGCATCGGCCTCACGCTGTGCAAGTCGCTTGTCGAGATGCACGGCGGCAGCATTATCGCGAGCAGCGAAGGGGCGGGTTGCGGCAGTACCTTTACGCTGAGTCTGCCGCTGGCCGCCGCGCCGTCCGAAGCGACGGGCGATGAGGCGAACGCGGCGAACACCCAGGTCGCACCACTGCGCATTTTGCTGGTCGATGACAATTGCGATTCGGCCGACAGTCTCGCGATGCTGCTCGAACTCAAAGGCCACGAGGTGCGCATCGCCTACGAGGGCGAGCAGGCGGTCCAGGTCGCGCCGCGCTTTGCGCCCCACCTCGCTGTGATCGACCTTGCCATGCCGAAGATGGACGGCTACGCGACCATCGCGGCGCTGCGCGCGATGCCCGAGCTTGCCCACACCCTGTACGCCGCCATGACCGGCTTCGGCCACTCGAGCGATCGCGAGCGCACCCGTGACGCCGGTTTTCATGCGCATCTCGTGAAGCCGGTGGAGCTCGAGCTGTTCGATGCCTTGCTGGCCGAGGTGGAAGCGCGGCGCAGCGGGCGCGACCCCGGCTAGCCGTTCGAGCAACGCACGCTTCCTTCATACGAGAGCAGTGTGATGGCTGGCTTGCATCGGCATTCCTGATTCCCGAAGAAAGGTGTCACGTGTCCAGGCGTTTCAGCGCCTGCGGCACGCCGCTTGCTGAGCGTCTTTTGTGCGCGGCGGCCCTTGAGAGTCCGCCGGCACTCGATCGAACAGCTTCAGGGAGGCACGATGCTCGATACGCGTGATCGTGCGGCCGGCGTCAACGCGCGGCCGCCGCAAAGTTCCGGCATGACCGCGTCTCGCGATTCCCATACAGCGGCGAGCAGGGCCCGGAAAAATGCGCAACCTGCCGGGTCGCTTGAAAATTTTCTGCGTGACACGCGCTTCGATCCCAATGACCCCGCCGCGCTCGGCGATGTGTTGCGGGCGCTGGTCGAACACGGGTATGACCGCGCGCCTTTTGTGCCCTTGCCGGGTCGCGGCGAGACGCGCTCGCGCTGGCGCGCCCTCGCAGCAGTGGCCGCGTGCGATCTCGGACTCGTCAAGCTGTTCGAAGGCCACACGGACGCGCTTGCGATTCTCGCCGAATTGCATGGGCCCACGCCGCCTGTGGGAAGCCGGTGGGGTGTCTGGGCCGCCGAGCCGCCCGATGCGCGCGTGCAAGCGACCAAAGTAGGAATCCGAAGCGATGGCGAGGGCCTTCGTCTGGTAGGCACAAAAGCCTGGTGCTCGGGCGCTGGTGTCGTCACGCATGCGCTGGTTACCGCGTGGCTGGACGATGAACCGGTGCTGGCGGCTGTCGCGATGGATCAGCCATCTATCTCTATCGACACGTCGAAATGGCAAGCGGTCGGCATGCAGGCCACGGCAAGCGCTGACGTGACCTTCGACCAGGCGTCGGCGACGCTCGTGGGCGGCGCGCATTCCTATGTGCGGCGTCCAGGCTTCTGGCACGGCGGCGCCGGTATTGCCGCGTGCTGGTATGGGGCCGCCGCGCAGATCGGCCGGATGCTGCGCGACGCATCCACGCAGCGCGCGGATCCACATCGGCTCGCCCATCTCGGCGCGGTCGACGTGGCATTGGCCGCGGCGGCCGCGGTATTGCGCGAGACCGCCGCGCGCATCGACGCCAATCCGTCGACTGACTCGCAACGCGAGACGATGCGCGCGCGCCTCGTGGTCGAAGAGGCCGCGATTGCCGTGATGACTCACGCAACGCGTACCCTCGGTGCCGGCCCGTTGTGCCGCAACGCGCGCTTCGCGCGTGCGCTGGCGGATCTGCCGGTGTTCCTGCGGCAGAGCCACGCGGAGCGTGATCTGGCCGCGCTCGGTGAACTGGTTGCAGCGGCGGGACAGGGCGACGGTCGTGACGATCACGATGCCGGAGGTGCCCCGTGGACGCTTTGACGCCATGCACGGAGGGCCGCTGACATGAGCTCTCCGGTCACATACTTCGATGAACTGTATCAACAGAGCGACGATCCGTGGAAGTTGCGCGAAGGCTGGTACGAGAGCCGCAAGCGCTCGCTCACGCTCGCGTTGCTGCCGCGTCCGCGTTACCGGAACGCGTTCGAGCCCGGTTGCGCGAACGGCGAACTGACCGTCGAGTTGGCGAAGCGCTGCGATACGCTGCTTGCCGCCGATCTGCACGAACGCGCGGTGCAGCTTGCGCGCGAGCGGGTCGCGGGCGCAGCGCACGTCCGCGTCGAACAGCGCACGGTGCCGCGCGAATGGCCGACGGAAGCCGGACCGTTCGATCTGATCGTGATCAGCGAGTTCGCGTATTACCTCGATTCGGCGGAGCTCGAATCACTGGCTTCACGAATCGCCGCTTCGCTCACTACAGACGGCACGCTGCTCGCATGTCATTGGCGCCGTCCCTTCGCCGAAGCGCTCGAATCCGCCGATGCCGCGCATGCGCTGTTCGATACGCGCTGCGGCCTCGCGCGTCTCGCGCATCATGATGAAGCCGATCTGCTGATCGACGTCTGGTCGCGCGACGCACGGTCGGTCGCGCAGCGCGAGGGGCTCCTATGATCGGCGTGATCGTTCCGGCGCATAACGAAGAGGCGTTGCTGGCGCCTTGCCTCGCGGCCTTGATCGCTGCCTCCCGCCATGAGGACCTGGCGGGCGAAACAGTGCGCATTGTGGTCGTGCTCGACGCTTGCGACGACTTCACCGGCGCGATCGCGCGTGCCTACGGCGTCGAGACGCTGGCGCTGAAAGCGCGCAATGTCGGTATTGCGCGCGCAACCGGCGCGGACTTCCTGCTGGCGGATGGCGCGCGCTGGCTCGCGTTCACCGACGCCGACAGCCGCGTCTCGTCAGGCTGGCTGGTCGCGCAGCTTTCGCTGGATGCGGACGCGGTGTGCGGCTCGATTGCCGTCGACGACTGGACCGCGCACCCGCACAGCGTGCGCGAATACTTCCGCAAGACTTACGTCGATGCCGACGGTCATCGTCACATTCACGGTGCGAACCTCGGCGTGTCGGCCGACGCCTACCGGCGCGCGGGCGGCTTTCCACCGCTCAAGTGTAGCGAGGATGTCGCGCTGGTCGACCGGTTGATCGCGATCGGCGCGCGCATCGCGTGGAGCGCGGCGCCGCGCGTGATTACGAGCGCGCGCGCAGCGGCTCGCGCTCGCGGCGGCTTCGGCGATACGCTGGCGGCGTGGGCGGCCGCCGGGTAAGGGGACGCCGCCGGCTGTCGCTGCCAAAGGAGGGCGACATGATGGACGCGATCTTGCTGCTATTCGGTCAAGGCAGAACGCTCGATCCGCTGCAGATGGCCATGCGCGCGATCGTCGTGTTTCTGATCGCGCTAGTGCTGATCCGGATCTCGGGCCGGCGCTCGTTCGGACAACGCTCGCCGTTCGATTCGGTGGTGGTGATACTGCTCGGCGCGACGTTGAGCCGGGCCATTGCCGGCGCGTCGCCGTTTATCGCCACCGTGGTCGCGTCGTTCATGATCGTTGCGTGTCATCGGCTGTTGGCGTGGGCGTGCATGCGCTCGCCCGGGCTGGAGCGGCTGGTGGGGGGCGTCGAACGCGAGGTGTTCAGCAACGGCGCATTCAATACGCGCGAGTTGGATGCGGCGCTCATTACCCGAACCGACGTGCACGAAAGCGTGCGGCAGAAAACCGGCTCACGTTCGATGGACGACGTGGCCGCGGCAATTCTCGAACGCAACGGCGAAGTGAGCGTGATCCGCAAGAAGGCTTGAGGCGACCGGTCAGCCCCGGCCGCCGCGCGAGATTTCCTCACCCGCGCCGTGAGGCATGCGCAGCGTGACCGGAATCGACGCGAACGAGCACAGGCCGACCACCAGAAACGCCGGCCAGAAATCCGACCATGTGATGCCCGGATGCCCATGCAGCACGCGCGAGATCTGCAGCACGATACCGCCGATCGTCACGCCGAGGCCGAGCGACATCTGCTGCACGACGCTGCCGAGACTCGTGGCGCGGCCCACGTCGCGAGTGGCGATTTCCGCGTAGGTGAGCGAGTTCAGACTGGTGAATTGCAGCGCGGGGAAGAAGCCGCCCAGCAACACGACCACCCAGATGATCCAGGTCGGCGTGCCGGGGAAAAATAGTCCGCAGGCCGCAATCGAAAGCCCCGACAACGCGGCGTTGACTACCAGCACCGAACGGAAGCCGAAGCGGTGCAGCACGCTTGAGGCGACCGTGCGCATGAACATGCCGCCGAACGCGGACGCGCACGTGATCAGGCCGGATTCGAACGCGCTCATGCCGTGGCCTTCCTGCAGCATCAGCGGCAAGAGGAACGGCAATGCGCCGAGGCCGATCCGAAACAACGAACCGCCGAGCACGCTCGCCTGGAACGTCGGCACCTTGAAAAAGCGCAGGTCGAGCAGCGGCAGTGGGACGCGCTGCGCGTAGGCGACATAGGCCGCGAGCAGAACCGCGCCGCACGCGCACATGCCGAACGCGTCGCGATTCGAGATCAGTTCGCCGCCGACCAGTGACAGCCCGAGCAGAAGCAGCACCGCACCCGCCGCCGACAGAAAAAAACCGACCCAGTCGAGCGGGCCGGGGTCCGGTTCGCGCGTATTGGCGATGTGCTTGTTGGTCAGATAGATGCCGAGAATGCCGATCGGCACGTTGATGAAGAAAATCAGGCGCCAGTGCAGATAGGTGGTGATAAAGCCGCCGAGCAGCGGTCCCGCGGCGGGGCCGAGCATCGCCGGGACGCTCAGATAGTTCATCGCGCGGATGAAGTCGGACTTGTGCACCACGCGAAAGATGATGATCCGCCCGACCGGCACCATCATCGCGCCGCCCACGCCCTGCACGAAGCGCGCAAGCGTGAAGGTGGCCAGAGAATTCGACGCGGCGCACAGCAGCGAGCCCGTCACGAAGATGCCGATCGCCGTGCGAAAGATCGTGCGCGCGCCGAACCGGTCGGCGAGCCATCCGCACACGGGAATGAAGACGCCCAAGCCCAGCACATAGCTGGTTACCGCGATTTTCAGCGTGACCGGATCGCGCCCGAAGTCGCGTGCCATGGCCGGTAGCGCGGTGACGATCACGTTCGCATCGACGCTTTCCATGAACATCGCGCACGCGACGATAAGGGGCGCAATCAGAGCTTTCTGGACGGCGGTCATGACGGCGGGCTGCGGCGAACGGCCGCGGGCAAAGGGGCCATTATTGCACCTGTACGGTGCGGATTGTTAACAGCGCACAAGCCGATGCCGCCCTTTTTAAGATCGTGTCGTTGTAATTGTGACCGTCGCGCAACAGTCTGCGGTTTTATTGATATTTGTTGCAGTGCGGCAGGAGATGGCTATAATCGGGTTATTGCCTAGGTATAAACCCTATACAGGAGTCCCGCCATGAACACCGCTTCCAACGCTTCCGCTGTCCGCGCTACCGTCGCCGCCAACAACACCTTCTTTGGCAAGCTGCGCGCCTTGGCATTGCATGCACTGAATCTGCACCTGCAAAACTGCGCTGTGATCGCGGAAGCGCATCGCCGTCCGGAGTAAGACAAAAAGCCGCGCGCCACACGCGCAGACCGATACAGCAGGGCGCAGACATGCGCCGCGTCTGTCATGCGCACGGCGCCACGGTTTAGCGTCGTTTTTGCGTGATTCATGCCCGCCTGGCCGCGATATCACCGCGGCCCGCCGGCACGTGCAGCGAACGCTGTGCGATCTGGTTTCATCATTCAAGCTTCTTTGCAGCGGCGGCACGCGTGCAGTTCGCACCGTGTGAGCGTCATTCGTGACGCCGCTCGTGTTTCCGACCTCGTACGGCAACCGCCCGTACTTTACGGCTCGGTTTAGTCGCGGGCGCGGCTCGACACCCTCACTACGGCCTTGCGCTCCATGGTCGCTCGCGTGGCCAGTGCGCTCATCAACAGCGCCATCGACACCAACCCGACCAGATACACGCCCGCCATCATCCAATCCTGTTCCGCCATCTTCATTCTCCTTCGAGTACCTGATTTCACCCGGCAAGTGCGCCGCGTTTCACTGAGCTATTGCTCTCGATTACGGCACGCGAAGAGAAAATCTTGATGCCGCGTTTCAACGCTTCGAGCGATAGGCCATGCCGCGCGCAATCGACGCCACGTCGAATCTTCATTCGCCGCGCGCAAATAGCGTTTAAACTTCAGCCCCCTGTCGACAAGCCGGCGCGCCTCATCGCGGCCCAATCGGCAATATCGACCGTTTTTATGCACGCGGATTGCTGCGCCACGTCGCGCAGTGCATTCAAATTCAATGGGCGGGCCAGGTTAAACCCCTCGATACGGCTGACGCTGTCAACCTTTTTACCCCTGTGCCGTTATCCATTTGTAATCGCCAATAACCGGCGACGCCGCGAAGGACAATCCGTCGCGACAGTTCCACGCAAGGCCCTGCATTGACCATGTTCCATCGATATAACTATAAATTCGACCGGCTAGGCGCGATGTTCGACCGTGCATCGAAAACGCTCAGCAGCAGGGGATTTCTCTCGCCTGTGCTCGCGCTCGTGATTGGCGCGCTGCTGCTGGTCGTTTTGCAACACCTGTCGCAAGCAGTCGACTATCGCTCGGTGATGCGTCAATTGCGTCAGCTGACGGCCAGCGAGTGGACCGCCGCGCTCGGCGCCACCGCGCTCAGCTATGTGGCGCTGGTTGGCCGCGATGCCGTCGGTTTGCGCTATCTCGGCGCGGTCGTGCCGCGTGTGGCGCTGTGGATCGGTGCGACCGCCGGCTCGGCACTCGGCAATGCCACCGGCTTCGGCGCGCTCACTGGCGGGGCCGTGCGTGCGCGCGTCTACGGCGTCGCGAGCATCACGCCCGCGCAGATCGGCCGCATGACGGTGTTCACGAGCGTGTCGCTCGCGCTCGCACTGGTGTTGATGACGGCGCTCGGCATGGTCGGCGTGGCTGGCACGCTCGCGCCGATGCTGCATCTCGAACCCGTCACGCTGCGTTGGATCGGCATGGCGCTGCTCGTCGTACTCGGATTGGCGGCCGCCGCCTGCCGCAGCGAAACGCGCCCGATGCGCACGCGCTGGGAGTGGCTCTCGTTCGATATTCCCGCGCGCCGCGACCTGCTTGCGCAAGTGGCGCTCGCGGTGCTCGACGTGGTGGCCGCCGGCCTCGCGTTGTGGGCATTGCTGCCGCATGCGGACGTGAGCTTCGTGACCTTCATCACGGTCTACGCCGCGGCCATGCTGCTCGGCATGATCGGCCACACGCCCGGCGGCGTCGGCGTGTTCGAAGCGGCGATGGTCTTCACGCTGAACGGCAGCGTGCAAACGCATCAGATGGTTGCCGCCTTGCTCGCGTATCGCGCGATTTACTTCGGTGTCCCGTTGATCGTCTCGGCTGCGCTGCTCGCCGGCTTCGAAGGCCGCGCGCTAAAAAGCCGGTTGCCGCTGCAACATGCCGCTGCGGCGTCGAAGCTCGCGCCGCTGTTCCTGAGTCTCGTCACGTTCGTGGTCGGCGGCATGCTGGTGATTTCCAGCGCGACGCCCGCGTTCTGGCAACGCATTCACATGCTGCGCGATGTGCTGCCGCTGTGGGTGCTCGAAAGTTCGCAGATGCTCTGCAGCGTGCTCGGCGTGGCGTTGTTGTTCGTTGCCCGTGGTTTGCTGCGGCGGCTGGACGCCGCGTGGTGGATGACGCTTCTGCTGGCAGTGCTGAGTCTCGCGTTGTCGCTGACCAAAGGTCTGGCGTTCGTGGAAGCCGGGGTGCTCGGCATGCTGGTCGTGTTGCTGCTGTCCACGCGCCGGCGTTTCAACCGTCATTCGTCGCTGTTCGCGGAGCGCTTTACGGCCGGCTGGCTGGTGTCGGTTGCGATGGTGCTGATGCTCGCCACGTGGGTCATGCTGTTTGCTTTCCGCGACGTGCCATACACGCGCGACCTGTGGTGGCAATTCGCCTTCGACGAACGCGCGCCGCGCGCGTTGCGCGCGACGCTCGCCGCGAGCCTGTTCGCCGCGACGTTCTCGTTCTGGCAGTTGCTGCGTCCCGCGCCGGGACGCTTCGTCAAACCGGCGCCGGAAGATCTGCACGACGCGGCGCGCATCGTGCGAGCACAGGAACGCAGCGACGCCGGTCTCGCGCTGATGGGCGACAAGAGCTTTCTGTTCTCCGAGTCGCGCAAGGCTTTCCTGATGTACGCGAAATACGGCCGCACGTGGGCCGCTTTGCACGATCCGGTGGGTCCGCGCGAAGAGTGGGCCGGTCTGATCAGCAAGTTCGTCGCGCTTGCGCATACGCACGGCGGGCGCGCGGCGTTCTATCAGGTGCGCGCCAACGCGTTGCCGCTTTATCTCGACGCCGGTCTCACGCTGATGAAGCTAGGCGAGGAAGCACATGTCGTACTCGACGATTTCGACCTGAAGGGCTCGCATCGCGCGCACCTTCGCTACGCGCTCAAGCGCGGCGAGCGTGATGGCTTTACCGTCGAAGTGATCGATCAGGCGAACGTGCCCGCGTCGCTCGCAACGCTGCGCGAGATTTCCGACGGCTGGCTCGACAGCCGCGACGCGCGCGAAAAGAGCTTCTCGGTGGCCGCCTTCACGGACGAGTACCTCGCCGCGCAATCGGTGATGCTGGTACGCCAGAACGGTGAACCGGCCGCCTTCGTCACCTTTATGACGACCGACATGAACACCGAGGCGACGGTCGGCGTGATGCGTCATGTGGAAAGCGCGTCGCCGTATGCAATGGAATATCTGTTCACGCAGCTGGCGCTGCATCTGAAGCAGGCGGGTTTCCGCTCGCTCAGTCTCGGCATCGCGCCGCTCTCAGGCATGCAGCCCACACCGCTCGCATCGCGCTGGCACCGGTTCGCCGGCATCGTGTGGCGCTTCGGCGGCCATTTCTATAACTTCCGCGGACTGCGTGCTTTCAAGAGCAAGTTCCAGCCGCATTGGGAGCCGCGCTATCTCGCGGCGTCGGGTTCGGTGGGCGTGTTCTTCACGCTCGCGGACCTGTCATTGCTGGCAGGAGGCCGGCGTTCATGACATTGCATTCGTTGTTCAAGCTCGCCGTGGCGGCGAGCCTCGTGACCGGCGGCGCGCTCGCGCACGCCGCGACCACTACCGTGTCCGGTGGCCGTTATGGCGACGTCACGGTGACACAGCCGACTGGCCCGTTGCGCGGCTTCGTGGTGCTGTACTCGCAAGCGAGTGGCTGGAGCGCGGCGGATCAGCAGAGCGCCGACGCGCTCGCCAAGGCCGGCGCGTTGACCGTCGGCGTGGACACCGCGCGCTATGCCGCTAATCTAAGTGCGAAGAAGGAAGCCTGCCATCAACTGGTGGGCGATGCGGAAGCGTTGAGCCATCAACTCGAACGTCAATCGCAATCGAGTCATTATTTCGCGCCGATCGTCGCGGGTACGGGCCAAGGCGCGACGCTCGCCGTGCACGTGCTCGAACAGGCGCCGTCCAATACGATCGCCGGCGCGGTCTCGGTGGGCGCCGACCACACGCTCGATCCGCGCTTTCAGCCTTGCCCGCCGGACCCGACGATTATCCGCGACAAGGTGCCGGGCTTCGTCGAAAAGGCGGCCACGGGTAACGCCGATCGCACCCGCCTCGTCGCATTGGTCACGCCGCATTTGCAAGCGGTGTCGACGAGCGACGACGACGTCTCCGATCTGCCGCTCATCGAATTGCCGGCCGCGCATCCGAACGGCCTCATGGCGATCGTGATTTCCGGCGACGGCGGTTGGCGTGATCTCGACAAGACGATCGCCCAGGCGCTGCAGAAAGACGGCGTCTCCGTGATCGGCTGGGACAGCTTGCGCTATTTCTGGAGCGAAAAGCCGCCTGCGCAAACGAGCCGCGACCTCGCGCGCGTGATGCAAACCTACGGCACGCGCTGGAATGCGCAGCATATCGCGCTGGTCGGTTATTCGTTCGGCGCGGACGTGATGCCGTTCGCCTATAACCGTCTGCCGGAAACGCTGCGCGCGAAGGTGTCGCTGATCGCGTTGCTCGGCTTCGCGCCGGATGCCGATTTTCAGATTCGCGTGGGCGGCTGGCTCGGCATGCCGGCAAGCGACAAGGCGTTGAAGGTCCAGCCGGAATTGACGCGCGTGCCGCCGGCGATCGTGCAGTGCTTTTACGGCGAGAACGAGAAGGACACCTTGTGTCCGGCGCTGACCAAAACCGGCGTCGAGGTGATTCGCACCTCGGGCGATCACCACTTCGGTGGTGATTACAATTCGCTCGAAAAGCGCATTCTCAACGCTTTCAGGAAGCAAAGCGGCGTGCATTGATACTCATGCGCGACGTGGAGCGCAAGAGAGTCCAACTACGCTGATACATGTTTCACTCGACGAAGGATTGGACGCGCTCGAAATTTATTTCGGATCCCGTGGTAATCGCTCAGGCAAGTTGAAGAACATCGACGTGAAACCGGTCGGCAAGCTCGACCAGTTTCTACACGAGCGTGTGTTGAATACGCGGTGCTCGGCCGCCTTGCCGGATCCTGGTTTGCGCGCCGTCGAGCGCATTTCGCCGCCACGCAAAGAGCACGCCGCGGCGCGCATAACAATCGACAGGGATTGACAAAGCGCCCCAAGTCAACGAAGATCGGCCACATGAACTGCCTCGACATCCGTATTGCGCTGATTATTAGCATCATTCATCGAATGGTGGGTTAGCGCGCGTCTGATAGCAGTGACACATAACCCGCCCCACGAGGCGGGTTTTTTTTATATCCGCTTGCAGCCTGCCTCCTGGTGAACTCTCTGCTGATTCGTCCTTGCCGCACAGGAGCTTGCCTTGTCGTTACACCAACTCAAACAGGCCGCTGAAGCCGCCGATAGCGTCGCGCTTCGTCACGACTACCTGAAAAAAACCCTGACCGCGCGCGTCTACGACGTGGCCCGCGAGACCGAACTCGAACGCGCGCCGAATCTGTCGGCGCGTCTGCGCAATCCGGTTTATCTGAAGCGCGAGGACAACCAGCCGGTGTTCTCGTTCAAGGTGCGCGGCGCGTACAACAAGATGGCGCATATTCCGGCCGAAGCGCTGGAGCGTGGGGTGATTACGGCGTCGGCGGGCAATCATGCGCAGGGCGTGGCGCTGTCGGCGGCGCGCATGGGCGTGAAGGCGATCATCGTGGTGCCTGTCACGACCCCGCAGGTGAAGGTCGATGCGGTGCGCGCGCACGGCGGTCCCACTGTCGAAGTCGTGCAGTTCGGCGAATCGTATAGCGACGCCTACGGACACGCAGTGAAACTGCAGGAAGAGCGCGGTCTGACCTTCGTGCATCCGTTCGACGATCCGTATGTGATCGCCGGCCAGGGTACCGTCGCGATGGAGATTCTCAGCCAGCATCAGGGCCCGATTCACGCGATCTTCGTGCCGATCGGCGGCGGTGGACTGGCCGCGGGCGTCGCCGCGTACGTGAAGTCGGTGCGCCCGGAGATCAAGGTGATCGGCGTGCAGACCGATGATTCGTGCGCGATGGCGGCGTCGCTGAAAGCCGGTGAGCGGGTCACGCTGAACGAAGTGGGTCTGTTCTCGGACGGCACGGCGGTGAAACTGGTCGGTGAAGAAACCTTCCGCCTGTGCAGCGAATATCTCGACGACGTGCTGCTCGTGAACACCGACGCGCTATGCGCCGCGATCAAGGACGTCTTCCAGGACACCCGCAGCGTGCTGGAACCCGCCGGCTCGCTCGCAGTGGCTGGCGCGAAACAGTATGCGGAACGCGAAGGCATCGAGAACCAGACGCTGATCGCGATCACGTCGGGCGCGAACATGAACTTCGACCGCATGCGCTTCGTGGCCGAGCGCGCCGAAGTCGGTGAAGCGCGCGAAGCGGTGTTCGCCGTGACGATTCCCGAGGAGCGTGGCAGTTTCCGCCGTTTTTGCGAACTGGTCGGCACGCGCAGCGTCACCGAATTCAATTACCGCATTGCGGACGCGAACTCCGCCCATATCTTCGTGGGCGTGCAGATCAGGAATCGCAGCGAGTCGGCGCAGATCGCGGGCGCGTTTGAAGCGCACGGCTTCGCCACCGTAGACCTGACGTTCGATGAACTCTCCAAGCAGCACATCCGCTACATGGTCGGCGGGCGCTCGCCTTTGGCACACGACGAACGTCTGTTCCGTTTCGAGTTTCCCGAGCGTCCGGGTGCGCTGATGAAATTCCTCTCGTCGATGGCGCCGAACTGGAATATCAGCCTGTTCCACTATCGCAACCAGGGCGCGGACTATAGTTCGATTCTGGTCGGCATCCAGGTGCCGGACAGCGAGAATGAAGCGTTCAACAAGTTTCTCGCCACGCTCGGTTATCCGAACTGGGAAGAGACGCAGAATCCGGTGTATCGGCTGTTTCTCGCGTCCTAGAGCGGCTCGGGGTTTACCTTGAGGTAGCGCAACGCTGTGCGAAGGATGAGGCGTCGGGTGAATGGGCCATAAGCCCCGTCTGGACAGCGTTTGGGCGCGATTTCGCCGATCGGCTGCATGTGCCCGAGCAAGGCTGCTATCTCAAAACTGGATACAGCCTATCCACCATATCGCGTTGCGCGATACAGTGCGTGATCGTCAAACTGAGTGCAAATCTAACGCTGCATTCAGGAGACAACTCATGCGCACCCAAGTTGGCATCATCGGTGCCGGGCCTGCGGGCCTGCTTCTTTCCCATCTTCTTCACCTGCGCGGTATCGACTCCGTCGTGCTCGAGTCGCGCAGTCGCGATCAGATCGAATCCACCATTCGCGCCGGCGTGCTTGAACAAGGCACGATGGACCTGTTGACCGAAGCCGGCGTCGGCGCACGGATGAAAGCGGAAGGCGCACTGCATCACGGCTTCGAACTGGCTTTCGACGGCAAGCGGCACCGCATCGACCTGACCGGACTCACGGGGCATTCGATCACGGTCTACGCGCAGCACGAAGTCATCAAGGATCTCGTCGCGGCACGCGTGGCCGACGACGGCAAGCTGCGCTTCGGCGTCTCGGAGACGTCGATTCACGGCATCGATACCGACACGCCGTCGATCCGCTATCGCCACGAGGGCGAAGCGTACGAATTGCAATGCGACTTCGTGATCGGCTGCGATGGTTCGCAAGGCGTGTCGCGCGCATCGATTCCGCAGGCATTGCGCAAGGACTTTGAGCGGGTGTACCCGTTCGGTTGGTTCGGTATCCTGTGCGAAGGGCCGCCGTCATCGGATGAATTGATCTACGCGCGTCATGAGCGCGGCTTCGCGTTGATCAGCACGCGCTCCCCGAATGTGCAGCGCATGTACTTCCAGTGCGATCCGAGGGACTCCGTCGAGAACTGGTCCGACGACCGCATCTGGGCGGAACTGCATGCACGAGTCGATTCGCACGACGGCCAGACAATCGTCGACGGCAAGATCTTTCAGAAGAACATTGTCGGCATGCGCAGTTTCGTGTCGAACACGATGCAACATGGCCGGCTGTTTCTCGCGGGTGATGCGGCGCATATCGTGCCACCCACCGGCGCGAAGGGCATGAATCTGGCGGTGGCCGACGTGCGTGTGTTGACCGAGGCGCTGAACGCGTTCTACGTCGAGAATCGCACGGATCTGCTCGACAGTTACAGCACGACCGCACTCAAACGCATCTGGCGCGCCGAGCATTTCTCGTACTGGATGACCAGCATGATGCACCGTATCGAGGGCGCGTCGCCTTTTGAGCAGCAGCTTCAGGTGGCCGAACTCGAATACGTGACGACCTCGCGCGCGGCGGCCACGGTGATGGCGGAAAACTACGTCGGCATCGCGGGCGCGCATGCGTGAGCGGGCAGGGCGCGTTGCATTGGATGATATGGCGACGCCTTTCGGCGACGATCTGATCGCGCTGAAAGACGGCTAGCCCGCTGGCGATAAAACTCGCCATGTCCGATCACGGCCATCGCTTTTTCTCCAGAAGATCCGCGTGCCCGGCGAACCTCTGGACCCGCGCCGGGAATGCGAGCATATTGCTCATATTCCCATTCAGGAGTCACACTTGGCTACTCGCATTGCCGCGCCACGCGGCGCGATGCGCAAAGCCCCGCAGCAAGCGCGTTCGCGGGCCACCATCGACGCCATTCTCGACGCGGCGGCTCACATTCTCGGCGAGCGCGGCTGGGAAGGGCTTACCACTAACGGCGTAGCGGAAGCGGCGGGCGTGAGCATCGGATCGCTGTATCAGTACTTCCCGAACAAGCTGGCGCTGATCGAAGCCGTGCGTCGCCGGCACTTCGACGATGTGCTCGCAGTGCTGCATGCCGCGGCGAACCTCGAAACCCCGCGCGTGAAACGCATCACGGTGCTCGTCGACGGCATGATCGCGGTACACAGCCGGCACCCGGCGGCACACCGCGTGCTGCTGGAAGAGAGCCCGCGCGGCGAGGATTCGCGTAGCGCTCACGATCGCTTCGATGTGGAATGCACAAAGGCGTACGAAACGCTGTTCAGGGCCAACGTTCGCGGCGTTGCCGAACGCGGCTGCGTGGGTGCGCGAGTGCTCGCAGGCGCCCTTGCGGGCGCCGTCCACGAAGCGGCACGGCAGGGGCAGCTTGCGTCGCCCGTCTTGCCGCGGGAACTCATCGCGCTGGTGGATGGGTACCTGTCGAGGCTGCGGCCGCTCGGCGAGAAGCCGGTCAGTCGACAAGCGCGTTAACCCCGATGCGCATCAACTCAATTCCGGACCATCGCCATGAACCAGATCGTATCGCCCCGGCATGGCCCGATTGGACGCAGGTGAAGGGCTTCGAGAACTATTCATAAGGCCGCACCTCGCGCTGTCATTTTGCCAGGGTAAGCTGTGCCTTTGGTGCGTTCTTCAAATAAGGGGCAGAGGTCCATGCGGCGTGTCATATTCAACCAGAAGGGCGGTGTGGGCAAATCGACCATCGTATGCAACCTGGCGGCCATCAACGCCAGCGAGAACCTGCGTACGCTGGTCATCGATCTCGACCCGCAAGGTAACTCCAGCCAGTATCTTCTTGGCAAGCAGGCCAGCGAACTCAAGCCCAACGTCGCGGACTTCTTCGAAACGGCCTTGAGTTTCAGTTTCAGGCCGACGCCGGTCTCGACCTTCATTCACCCCACGCCGTTCGAGAACCTCGACGTGATGCCCTCCCATCCGGATCTCGACACGCTGCACGGCAAGCTCGAATCGCGCTACAAGATCTACAAGCTGCGTGACGCGTTGAACGAACTGGATGAGTACGACGCGATCTACATCGACACTCCGCCGGCGTTGAATTTCTACACGCGTTCCGCGCTGATTGCGGTCGAACGCTGCCTGATTCCGTTCGACTGTGACGACTTTTCCCGCCGCGCTTTGTACACGCTGCTCGACAACGTCAAGGAGATTCAGCAGGATCACAACGCCGGACTCGAAGTCGAAGGAATCGTGATCAACCAGTTTCAGCCGCGCGCGAGTCTGCCGCTTCAACTGGTCGAGGAACTGATCAGCGAGGGCTTGCCTGTGCTGGAGTCGCGATTGTCGACGTCCGTGAAGATTCGCGAGTCGCATCAGTACGCGAAGCCGATGATTCACTTCGATCCGCGTCACAAGCTCGCCCACGAATTCATGGCGTTGCATCGGGAATTGATTGGAGCGGGCGCCGCGGGGTAACACCGCCGTCACGAATCTCCAGCTAACCGAACACCCGTTTTGCGTGGATGCCGAGGCCGGTAGCCACGCTCGCTAGCGGGTCGCCGAACACGAGTTCGGCTTGCGCAAACGCACCCGCAATCGCGCGCGTCAAGGACGCGAGCCCGGTCGAACCGCCGGTGAAATACACGGCGTCGACTTTACCCGCAGCGATGCCGGCCAGCCGCGCAGTCTCCCGCGCGGCGTGAACGATCCGTGTTCTTTCTTCGCGCGTGGCTTCGGCGAGTTGCTGTTCATCGAAAGCGACGCTCAGGCCCGGCTCGATCGGGTCGATCTCGATGAGCGTGTCGCCCCCGGCCGCAATCGCAATCTTTGCCCGTTCCGCGCTCGCGGCGAGCGCATGGCCGAGCCGCCGGTCCACCACCCGCATCAGCCGGTCATGATGAACCGGGTTTCGATACAGATGGCGCATGAGCCGAAGCTCGGTTTGCCGTTTAGGCGTGTAGAGCGAGTTGATCAGATGCCAGGTCGCCAGATCGAAGTAGGCGCGATTCGGTATTTCGCGTCCTTCGGTGTCCAGACTACGATACCCGGCCTCTCGCAGAATGGCCGCCAATTCGACCCGCCGATCCACGTCCGTTCCGGCGACATGCACGCCGTGATGCGCGAGCACATCTTCCTTGCGATCCATCCTCGACATTCGCTGCGGACCCACCCGCACCAGTGAGAAATCCGAGGTGCCTCCACCGATATCGGCGACCAGCACGATTTTTTCTTCTCCGAGCCGCGATTCGTAATCGAAGGCGGCAGCAAGCGGCTCGTACTGAAACTCGATGTCGCGAAAACCCACCGAGCGGGCGGCCGCTTCGAGCTGCCGTTGCGCGCGGGCGTCGGCGGCGGGGTCGTCGTCGACGAAGAACACCGGGCGCCCGAGCACGGCCTGATCGATCGGCGCGCCGAGCCGCGTTTGCGCACAGCCCTTCAGATGGCCGATGAACATCGCGATCACGTCGAGATACGGGATTGCCGATCCATCGCCCAAGGCCGTGCTGGATTCCGCGATGCCCGTCCCGAGAATGCTTTTGATGGCGCGCATCAGGCGGCCGTCGAAGCCGTCGACGTAGGCCGCCAGCGCGGCGCGTCCAAATACGTGAACCCGTTCGTCATGGTTGAAGAAGATGGCCGTCGGCAGGGTGGTCGCGCCTTTTTCGACGGATGCGAGTGCGATGCGGTTGCCGTCAGGCACCGCCACGGCTGAATTTGAGGTGCCGAAATCTATTGCGCAGTAAGCCATATCGATGCTGTGTGTCAGGAAAACCCTGGGTGTGTAAAATGTTGACATTTATCATAAAACCTTCGACACTCCGTTTCAAGTTGTGACGCACCAGCGGAACCGGCTCTCACGGCAGGTTGCGTCGCCGGAGCAGGCAAGTGCGGAATTCGGCTGTAAGGCAGTTGAAGGTGGAGGTTCGAGGGCGCCGGTTGAGGCCGAAACCCGAAGCGAGGAATTCCTTTCAATCTGATATAAAAATTAGGAGACTTAAGTGAACACCCACAAGGCTCAGAAGCTGATGTGTGCCGTAGCAATAGGAGGGTTGGCTGGCGCGGCCCACGCGCAGAGCAGCGTGACTCTTTATGGATTGATCGACGCCGGCATCAGCTACGTCAATCATGCGGAGAACGCGTCCGGTGGCAGCTCCAGTCTCGTCAAGTTCGACGACGGCATTAACGGTGGCAACCGCTGGGGTTTGAAGGGTGCCGAAGACCTGGGCGGCGGTTACAAGGCCGTGTTCACATTGGAAAATGGTTTCGGTCTGGGCGACGGTACGCTCAGCCAGGGCGGCGCGCTGTTCGGCCGGCAGGCTTTCGTCGGTATATCCAAAAGCGGTGTGGGCGCATTCACGATGGGGCGCCAGTATCCGTTCTCGCACGACTATCTGAACCGGTATTCGACCGGCGGCCTGACGGCCGGCGATGCTTATGAATATCACATCGACACGCTCGATCTGCTGACGTCGGTGCGGATCAACAATTCGGTGAAGTTCGACAGCGTGCGGTTGTACGGCTTCAAAGTCGGCGCGATGTACGGTTTTTCCAATGCGGCGGGCGAGTTCGGCGGTTCGAACGGCGACAACGGCAACGGCGGTTCGTCGCGGACGTACAGCTTCGGCGTCGACTATCGCAACGGGCCGTTCAGCATGGCCTTTGCCTATACCGACATCACGTATCCGTTGCAGGAAGTGCCGCCGCTCAAGCTGACGCTCGCCAATCTGGACCCGCTCGGCGAGCGTGATCTGCGAACCCTCGGCATCGGCGCCAAATATCAATTCGGCTCGGTGCTCGGTTACGCGCTATGGACCAACACGCGGCTCGAGAATCTGGACCACAGCGCCGCGACGCTCAACATCTACGAAGGCGGCGTGGTGTATCAGGTCAATGCGCCGCTGGTGGCCGCGCTGGGCTACACGCGCACGCAGGTTCGAGGATCTGCCACGGGCACGTGGAACCAGATCAACAGCAGTGTCGAGTATTCGCTGAGCAAGCGCACCAGCGTTTATGCGCTGGCGATTTACCAGAAAGCGTCCGGAACGAATGACGGCGTGCCGGTTCAGGCGATGATCGGCAAAACGACGAGTTACTTCGGCAACTCGGGCAGCGACGCACAAAACCAGTTGGCTTTCCGGATCGGGATGCGGCACCGGTTTTGAGGGGCAGGGCAGAAGCACGTCGGTGGGTGTCAGGTTGGTCTGAGGTGAAAATGTCAGTGAGATGGCAGGCGCGTCAGGCCCGCCGCACGGGCGTTTCGCAAGAATGAAATCGTGAAAAGTAAAGTGTTGACATTTTTCAGGGCGCCACCTAGACTCGTTTTCATGGACACTGATCACATCTCCCCTACCGTCTCTCTAGCTGATTTCCGGGCGCATACGCTGACCGGTGTCGTGCAGCACGAGATCGAGCGAATGATTCTGAGCGGCGAGTTGAAGCCGGGACAACGGCTCAATGAGAAGGCAGTCGCGGACAAGCTTTCGGTGAGCCGCGGGCCTGTGCGTGAGGCATGTCGCGCGCTGGCTGAACTGGGCCTCGTGTATCTGATTCCGCAGCGCGGCGTATTCATTCAGCGCGTCACGCGAGACGATGCAATCGAAGTCTACGATCTGCGCGCAGGTCTCACGGCATTGTCGGCGTCGTTGCTCGCGCCGCTCTTGACGGACGACATGGCAACCCAGCTCGACGCGTATGTCGACGAGATGCAGGAAGCCGCGCAGAAAGGCGATTTTTCGCGATTCGATCCGTTGAACCTCGAGTTCCACGACTACATCGTGCGATCAACGGGGAACTCGCGATTGATCAAGCTGTATCGCGGTTTCGTCAAGGAATTTCATCTGTTCCGGGTGCATGGAATGGTTCAGCGCGGCGCGCTGCTTCAGTCGAATGAAGAGCACCGCGAGATCGTCAATGCGCTCAAATCGCGCAACGCGAGCCTGAGCTACGAGATGAGTTTCAGTCACGTGTCGAAGGGCAAGGAGCGCATGCTTGTCGCGTTGGACGGCATGGTGAAATCCGGCGAGGAAGCTGCAGCGCCGCCGGCCACGGATCAGATCGCCTGACCAGGCCGGTTACCAGAAAAACCGAAGCACCTCCGCGTTTAACGAGCGCGGATTGATGGGCACCCAACGTCGAGTCGGGCGCAGGAGTATTAGTTTGCACTGCGAAATACGTAAGCGTTTTTCAGATTTATTTTTGAGCACTCTTCCCCAGTTTATATACCAGCCTACGGCGCTTTACTTCTATGCTTGAACTATCGCTGGCTTGTCAGATTACCGACCGCACACGTGCGCTGATCGACGGAAAGGTCGCGATCGACGGATGCAAGGTCAACTTCGTGAATGGGCCTGCCGAAGAACTCTTTCAACGTGCGTTCCGCCACGGCGAATTCGATATCTCGGAACTCTCGCTCGGCACGCATCTTTTGACCACCGCTCGTGGGCAAACCAGTTACATCGGCGTGCCGGTGTTTCTGTCACGGTCGTTCCGTCATTCGGCGATCTATATCCGTACCGATCGCGGCATTGATTCTCCGCAAGCGCTAAAGGGCCGCCGCATCGGCGTGCCCGACTTTCAGCAGACGGCGGGCATCTGGGTGCGCGGCATGCTCGCCGATGAATACGGTGTGAGCAGCCGCGACGTGAAGTGGGTGATCGGCGGCCTCGAGCAGGCTGGCCGCGAGGCGCGGGTGCCTTATAACCTGCCGTCCGCTATCCAGGTGGAACCGATTGCGTCGGACCAGACACTCGCGCGCCTGCTCGACAGAGGCGAGATCGACGCGTTGATCGCGCCGAAACCACCATCGTGCTTCGGCCGCAATGAACACGTGCAGCGCCTTTTTCCCGCTTTCCGCGAAAACGAGGAAGCGTGGTTCCGCAAAACACGGCTGTTCCCGCCCATGCACATGGTCGGCATTCGCCGCTCGCTCGTCGAACAGCATCCGTGGCTGCCGGTCAATGTGTTTGCCGCGTTCAGGAAGTCGCGCGATATCGCGCTCGGCGAGCTCGCGATCACCGACACGCTGCGCGTAATGCATCCGTGGATCACATCCGAATACGAGTGCGTCAAATCACTGATGGGCGATGACTACTGGCGCTACGGTCTGAAAGAGAACCGTACCGACCTCGACACGTTGCAGCGCTATGCGAAAAGCGACGGCCTGATCCAGGACGAGGTGCCGATGGAGAGACTCTTCGCCGCCAGCACCTTCGACGCATTCAATTTTTAAACCGTCATAGACCACCATAAACAGGAGACGAAGTGATGAGGAGGAGGCTTGAGACATCGAGTGTCGCACGTGGCATCTGTGTTGCGTTGCTTGCAGCGTGCGCGACGCTCGCGAATGCCGCGGACGCATGGCAGCCTCGACGGCCGGTCGAGATCGTGGTGCCGAGCGCGCCGGGTGGAGGACTCGACCTGGTCGCGCGCACGCTGCAGAGCGTGATTCAGCAGGAGAAGCTCTCGACCAAACCGGTAACGGTCATCAACCGTCCGGGCGGCGGAGGCACCGTCAGTATCGCGTACATCAATTCACACGAAGCCGACGGCCATTTCGTCACGGTTCAGGCGCTACCGCTGATCACCAACCGGATCACGGGCCTTTCCACGGTAGGCATCGACGACGTGACGCCGCTCGCCGTATTCGTCACCGAACAGGTCGTGTTCTCGGTGCCGGGCAATTCGCCGATCAAATCGGGCAACGATCTCGTGCAGATGCTCAAGAAAGACCCGACCACCGTGACGCTGGGCGTGTCGAGTTCGCCCGGCGGCCAGAGTCACGATGCCGCGGCGCTGGTCATGAAGGGCGCCGGGCAGGATCCGAAGAAGATCAAAGTCGTGTTCTTCGATTCAGGCGGTGAAGCATTGACGGCGCTGATGGGCGGCCACGTGACCGCGGCTGCGACGCCCGCCGGCGTGGTGCTCGGACCGAGCAAGTCGGGCAGCGTGCGCATGATCGCGATTCCCGGCGGCACGCGTCAAGGCGGCGAACTGGCGAACGTGCCGACGTGGAAAGAGCAGGGCATCAATGTGGACTTCACGACATGGCGCGTGCTGGTCGGTCCGAAGAACATGACCCCCGCCGAAATTGCATGGTGGGACAACGTATTGCAGAAGGCCACTGCGTCACCGGAATGGGCGGCAGCCGTGAAGCGCAATCTGTGGACCGCCGACTACAAGAACAGCACTCAGACGCGTGCTTTCCTTCAGGGCGAGCGCAATCGCCTGACCCCTCTGCTTGGCGAGCTTGGCATCGCGAAGTAGCGAATTTTTCTTTTAACCCGCAGTACCTATCGACATGGAGATCCATATGTCACGCATCGTTCACCTCGCAGTCAAGGTCGACGACCTCGAGCAGGCCACGCGTTTCTATACCGAAGTGTTCGGCTTCAAGGAAGTGAAGACCGGGCGCAACCGCGAACACATTTCGCGTCACATGACCGATGGTCACATCGACTTTACGCTGATGAAGTACGACAGCGAAGACTCGCACGAAGCGCAGATCGCGGGCGCCGGTCCGCGTCTGCACCACTGGGGCGTCACGGTCGACGACCAGGAAGCCGCTGCCGAGAAGATCAAGCAGTACGGCGGCGAGATTCTCTCGGCAAAGGGCGAGGGCGCACTCAAGTTTCGCGCACCGGACGGCACGATCGCCGAAGTGGTGAAGCCGGGCCGCTACAACGAGAAGTGATGCGGCGCTGTCGTTGCTGACAGGTAGTGGCGCACGGGGGCAACCCGGCGCAAGCGGCGCGCGCGGCATGCCCGGCATGGCGCGCACGCGGATCAACGAGCACGACTACGCGAGTCCGCGCGGACTGTGCGAACCGTCGGTGGTCGCTGCGTTTGGCGACCACCAACGGAGTCGAACTCTGGAGGAGACATGAAAAGCATCAGAAGCGACGTATGGCTCGCATTCTGCGTGATGGCGCTCGCCGCCGTGTACCTGTACATGGACATGCGTTTGCCGGAAGTCCGGCTGAGCGATCCGCTCGGGCCTAAAGCGTTTCCGGCTCTCGTCGGCGTGGGATTGATCGCCTCGGCGCTCGTCCTTCTACTCGAAGGGCGCGGCAAGGCGCATGCGCAAGCGGCCGAACCGGTTCCCGCACCAACAGTGGCCGATGCGGAGCATGGCCACGTGGACCATGCCGTGCCGGAGCCGAAGCAACGTCCGTTCATTCTGATCAGCATGGTTGTCTGGACTGCCATCTATTACCTGTGTTTCGAGCCTGCCGGGTACGTACTCTCGACCTCGGTCTTTCTGTTTGGCTTGCTCAGCTATTTCAATCGCCAGCGCCACAAAACCAATCTCGCCATCGCGCTCGGCGTGACAGTGGTTTTCGATCTGCTGTTTTCCCAGCTTCTCGGCGTTCCGGTGCCGACCGGCCTTCTCCCATTCTGAGGCGTTCGCATCATGGACAGTCTGCATGGCATTCTGCACGGACTCGCGGTTGCCGCGACGCCGATGCATCTCATGTATACGCTTTTCGGCGTTTTCATCGGCACGATGATCAGCCATTTGCCGGGCATCGGCCCGTCGGCGGGGATTGCGTTGCTGATTCCGGTGACCTTCGGCATGGATCCCATTTCCGCGCTCATGATGCTCACCGGCATTTACTACGGCTGCATGTACGGCGGCGCGGTCACGGCGATCCTGCTCAATACGCCGGGCGACGCCGCAGCGGTGATGACGGTGCTCGACGGCTATCCACTGGCGAGGAAAGGCAGAGCGGCCGCGACGCTGGCGATTGCCGCCGTCAGCTCGTTCATGGCCGGCATGATGGGTGTGACCGCGCTCGCGTTCGTGGCGGCGCCGCTCGCTGCCGTCGCGCTGCATTTCGGACCCACTGAATATTTCGCGCTGATCTGCTTCGCGTTGTCGACGGTCGGTGCGCTCACCGGCGACTCGCTGGGCAAGGGCATGATGGCGGTGTTCATGGGACTCGGTCTCGCGACCGTGGGCATCGACCTGCAAAGCGGGGTGCCGCGTTTTACGCTCGGTCTCACGCAATTGCAGGATCGCGTGAATTTTCTGGTGGTCGTGGTGGGCCTTTTCGCGATTGCCGAAGTCAGCCGGATGGTCGAAGGCACGTTGGGCGGCACGCTGCATACGGTGCGTGTCGAAGGCAAGCTGTGGTTCACTCGCGCGGAGTGGCGGCGCGCGCGGCCCGCGATCTTCCGCGGCTCGGCAGTCGGCTTTCTCTGCGGCGCGGCGCCGGGCCTCGGCGGCACGCTCGCGGCCATGCTCTCGTACGTGCTGGAAAAGAAAATCTCGAAGCATCCGGAAGAGTTTGGCCACGGCGCCATTGAAGGTGTCGCGGCGCCGGAAGCAGCGACCAACGCGGACACGTGCGGCGCGTTCGTGCATCTGCTGGCGCTCGGCGTGCCGGGTTCCGGGGCGACGGCGGTGATCATGGGCGCGTTCATCATGTACGGCATGCAGCCGGGCCCCATGCTGTTTCACACGCAACCGGATCTCGTGTGGGGGCTCATCGCGAGCATGTACGTCGGCAACATCATGCTGTTGCTGCTCAATCTGCCGCTCGTGGGCATTCTGTCGCGCATTCTGTACGTGCCGTCCGGCGTGCTGCTCTGTTTGATCCTGGTGATTGCGTCGGCGGGGGTGTATTCGTTCAGTAACGACGTGTTCGATCTTTTCCTTGCGCTGTTCTTCGGCATTGTCGGTTACGCGTTTCGCAAGTTCGATATTCCCAAGGCGCCGCTGCTGTTCGGGCTGATTCTCGGCCATACGCTCGAGCAGTCGTTCCGTCAGGCGTTGACCATTTCGAATGGCGATCCGAGCGTGTTTCTTCGCAGTCCGATTGCCGCAAGTCTGCTCGGCTGTGCTGCCATTAGTGTGGGGGCTTCGATCTGGAGCCGTCGGAGAAAGTCTTCGAAGCTCGTGCGGGAAGTAGAAGAGCAGGTCGCAGCCGCGCATCGGCTGGCGAACGAGCGGCATTGAGTTCCACCCCACGTTTTGCCGGGTTTTACTTATGCATGCAGCCGTCGCTGCCTGCGCCGCGATATGACCAGCAGAAGGAAAGCCCGCATGCAATCACTATCCGAGCGCAAGTCGAGCGACGTGTCGTTGCTGGAAATTTTTCTGCTGTTCGCGCGGGTCGGACTGACGAGTTTCGGCGGCGGACTGTCCGCATGGATTTACCGCGAGGTGGTCACGCAACGAGGATGGCTGGAAGAAGATGAATTCCTCGGCGCGCTGACGCTCGGCCAGATCCTGCCAGGCTCGAACGTGATCAATCTGTCGATCTATGTCGGCTACCGCATGAAAGGCGCGATCGGCAGCACAGTGGCCGTGTCGGCCTTGCTCGTCCCGCCCATGGTGGTGATCGTTCTGCTCGCCACCGTGTTTCATCAGTTCGCGCAACTCGCGTGGCTGCATGAGTTTCTCGAAGGTGTCGCCGCGGCGGCGATCGGCATGACCGCATCGGTGGGCTTTCGTACCGCGCGCTCGCTGCTCGCGATACAACGCTGGCCGCTGGTGATGATCGTCGCGGTTTTCGTTGCGGTCGGCGTACTGCGCTGGCCGCTCGTGCCGGTCGCTATAGTGGCGGGCGCGGCGGGACTATACGTTGCGTGGAGGAGCGGCCAGCGTGCGCGATAACATCTATCTGCAACTGATCGCGGTATTCGCGCCGTTGTCGCTTCTCTCGCTGGGTGGCGGGCAAAGTATCGTCGCCGATATCAACCAGCAGACGGTGGCGATCCACGGTTGGGTGACGCAGGCCGAATTCGTCGACCTGTTCGCGATCTCGCGCGCGGCGCCCGGACCGGGCGCATTGCTCACGACGTTGATCGGTTGGAAGGCGGCGGGCTTCCTCGGCGCGGTGATTGCGTCGCTCGCACTGTTCGTGCCGTCTTCGGTGCTCGCCTACGGTGCGACGCTGGCGTGGACGCGGCACAAACAGCACCCTTGGCATCGGACGGCGGAGCAGGGCCTCGCGCCGATCGCTACCGGGCTGATTCTCGCCGGCGCGTTTTCCGTGCTGCGAGCTTCTTCGTCGACGTGGACGATCTGGGCGCTTGCCGCCATCGCGTTGAGCCTCTTTCTTTCGCGGCCGAAGATGAATCCCTTGATCGTTCTGTTCGCCGCGGGTCTCGTGAATGTGATAATCGGCCACGTTCTCTAGCTAACGAGGTATGGCAATGCAGGTCTATGGCAGGCGCAGTTCGATCAACGTGCAGAAAGTGCTGTGGTGTCTCGCCGAACTGGGTTTCGAAGAGGGGCGGGAGTTTTCGCGCATCGACGCGGGACTGGAGTACGGTGTGATCGACACGCCGCAATATCGCGCGCTCAATCCGAATGGACTGGTGCCGACGCTCGTCGACGGCGAGTGCGTGTTGTGGGAGTCGAACACGATCGTCCGTTATCTGGCCGCGAAATATGATGCGCAGACGCTCTTGCCGTCCGACCCGGCTGCCCGTGCCGACGTCGAGCGCTGGATGGACTGGCAACTCGGCACGCTGTGGGCGACGTTGCGCGTCGCGTTCCTCGGGCTGACGCGTGTGCCGGAGGCGCAACGCGATTACGACGCGATCAAGCGTTCATATCGTGACGCAACGCGGCTCCTGGGCATTGCCGACGCGGCCCTCGAAAAGCACGACTATCTCGCGCAAGATCGCTTTACCGCGGCCGATATCGGCGTCGGGCTCGCGGCGCACCGTTGGGTGCAACTGGCTGAGCGCTTCCCCGAGAAGTTGGAGGCTCCGCCGCCGTTGCCTTCCTTAAACCGATGGCTTCAGGCGATCAAGGCAAGGCCGGCGTTTTCCGTGGCGGTCGCTCCTTAAGCGGCTATCTGGGCGGCGAATAGTTGCGCGTTCTATCGTCGCCTATCTCTTCCTTTGAAGAAATCCGGTACGTGCAGGGTTCTGTGGCCATAAGCAATCGACTGCGCGTGCCATGACCGCCGAATGATCTGATCATTTCCCGCCAGAATCCGCACCCGCCGCCCACTCGCCCGCCCGCTCGGGCATCTCCATCCATTCCTTCCGACAGTCCGGGTCAACCCGCATTGCCATCTCAAGTTCTTGCGACTATCTTTCTACATCATACGTATGACCTAGAGAGTGAATCGTGGCAACTTTGCACAGGCAGGTCCTGAACCAGATGGGCGAGCAGATCTGTTCAGGCAAGTTCATGCCCGGCGATATTCTTCCCGCCGAGCCCGTGCTTGCCGAACAGATGCAGGTGAGCCGCATCACCATCCGCGAAACGATGAAGTCGCTGTCCGCCAAGGGCATGCTTCAGGTGCGCCGCCGCTACGGCACCGTCGTGCTGCCGCGTTCGCAATGGCAGTTGTTCGACCCGGACGTGATCACATGGCGGGCGCGCGCGAGTGCCGTCGAGCCGGGCCTCATCGAAGATCTGATGGAGTTGCGTCTGATCATCGAGCCGAACGCGGCCCGGCTCGCCGCGAAACGCGCGAGCGCGGAAGATCGCGTCGCGGTCCGGCGCGCGTTCAAGCTGATGGAGCGCGCGGTCGCCGGGCACGGCGAATATGTTCCCGCCGACCTTGCGTTTCACGGCGCCATTCTCACGGCCTGCCACAACCAGTTTGTCCAGCAGATGCAGAACGCGCTGTCGGCGATTCTGCGTACCAGTTTCGAACTCAGCTCGGAGATCGAGGGTGGGCCGGCTCGTTCGCTGCCCATGCACGAGGCGCTGTGCGTGGCGATCGAGCAGGGCGATCCCGTGGCGGCGGAACAGGCCGTGCTTACGCTGATCCAGCGCGCCGAGCAGGACTTCGAGGACCGTGCCGCGCTCGATCGCAGCGCTAACGAGAAGCCCGTCTCACGAATCGCCTGAACCACGCAACACGACCACACGAGGCGGCCTCTTAGGCGGACCGTCCAGAAGCAGCGCCGTTGCATCCCCAACTCATTTATCGCGGCTGTCATGACGACACGCGAGGGGCGCACTCGCGCCTCGTTGCCGAACTTCGAGAGGACACTTGCATGACACAGTTATTCGATCTGAGCGGCCGCACGGCGCTCATCACCGGATCGGCGCGCGGCATCGGCTTCGCGTTCGCCGAAGGCCTCGCTGCCGCCGGCGCCGGCGTGATCCTGAACGGCACGCGCGCCGACACGGTGGCGCAAGCCGTTGAGCGGCTCAGCGCCAAGGGCCTGAAGGCACAAGGCCGCGCCTTCGACGTGACCGACGAAGCCGCCGTCGCCGAAGCCTTTGCGCAATGGGACAAGGACGGTGTGCAGATCGACATCGTGATCAACAACGCCGGCATCCAGTTTCGCAAACCGCTCGTCGACCTCGAACTGAGCGACTGGCAGCGTGTGATCGACACCAACCTCACGAGCGCATTCATCGTCGCGAAGCAGGCTGCGCGCCGCATGATCGCGCGCGGCACGGGCGGCAAGATCATCAACATCGGTTCGCTGACGAGCGAGGCCGGGCGAGCGACGGTCGGCGCCTATACGGCGGCGAAGGGCGGCATCAAGATGCTGACCCGCGCCATGAGCGCCGAGTGGGCGGCCGCGAACATTCAGGCCAATGCCATTGGTCCGGGCTACATCCTGACCGACATGAACAAGCCGCTGATCGAAAACGCCGCGTTCGATGCGTGGGTCAAGAACAGCAATCCTTCGCAACGCTGGGGCAAGCCGGAAGAACTCGTCGGCACGGCGGTGTATCTGGCGTCGCCGGCTTCGAGCTACGTGAACGGCCAGATCATTTACGTGGACGGCGGCTGGCTGGCCGTACTGTAAAGACCGATTCGCGCGGATAGAGCACAACCAAAACACCGCCCGCGCCAGATAGTGAGTATGCCGTACCGATCCGGAGACATCATGGAAAGCGTCAAACCCGTAGCACCCCAAAGATGGTGGTATCTGATGCCCATCATCTTCATCACCTACAGCCTCGCGTATCTCGATCGCGCGAACTACGGCTTCGCCGCCGCGGCCGGCATCGATCGCGATCTCGGCATCACGCACGGCACGTCGTCGCTGATCGGTTCGCTGTTCTTTCTCGGGTACTGCCTGTTTCAGGTGCCCGGCGCGATTTACGCGCAACGCAATAGCGTGAAGAAGCTGATCTTCTTTAGCCTGATTCTCTGGGGGCTGTGCGCGGCGGCCACCGGCATGGTCAGCAACATTCCGATGCTGATGGTGCTGCGCTTCGTGCTCGGCGTGGTTGAGGCAGCCGTCATGCCGTCGATGCTGATGTACATCAGCCGCTGGTTCACCAAGACCGAGCGCTCGCGCGCCAACACCTTCCTGATTCTCGGCAATCCGGTGACGGTGTTGTGGATGTCGGTGGTGTCCGGCTACCTGGTGCACAGTTTCGGCTGGCGCGAGATGTTCATCCTCGAAGGTTTGCCCGCGCTCGCGTGGGCGGTTGTGTGGTGGTTCACGGTGAAGGATCGCCCGGCCGACGCGCCGTGGATGAGCGATGCCGAAAAGACCGAACTCGACGCACGCCTGAAAGCCGAGCAGGCGCATATCGCACCGGTGCGCGACTACAAGGCCGCGTTCCGCTCGTCGATCGTGTTGAAGTTCTGTGCGATTCACGCGTTGTGGAGCATCGGCGTGTACGGCTTCATCATGTGGCTGCCGTCGATCCTCAAGACGGCGTCGACGATCGACATCGTCTCGGTCGGCTGGCTCGCCGCGGTTCCGTATCTCGCGGCGATCATCCTGATGCTGCTCGCGTCGTGGCTGTCGGACAAGACGCGCAACCGCAAGCTGTTCGTCTGGCCGCTGCTGCTGGTGGGCACGATTGCGTTCGTGGCGTCGTACCTGATCGGCGGCTCGCATTTCTGGCTCTCGTTCGCGCTGCTGGTCGTGGCGGGCGCAACGATGTACGCACCGTACGGGCCGTTCTTCGCCCTCGTGCCGGAGCTGATTCCGGGCAACGTGCTGGGCGGCGCGATCGGTCTGATCAACGCGTGCGGCGCGCTGGGCGCGTTCGCCGGCTCATGGGTGGTGGGATACCTGAACGGCGCGACCGGCAGCCCGGCGGCTTCCTATATTTTCATGGCGGGCGGCCTGCTGTCGTCCGTGATCCTGATGATGACGGTGCCGGCGAGTTCCGATGAACGTGCGAAGCGCGAAGCATCGCTGTCGCTGCATCGCACGTAACGCTAGTCGATCGAACTCATTGGCTGAAACCTGGCAGATACAACATGGCAACCCTGATTACCGATGTAAAAGTCATCCTGACCGCGCCGGAAGGCATCAACCTGATCGTCGTCAAGGTGGAAACGAACCAGCCCGGTCTCTATGGGCTGGGATGCGCGACGTTCGCCTACCGGCACGTCGCGGTGCAGTGCCTGATCGAGGAGTATCTGCGGCCGCTGCTGATCGGGCGCGACGCGGACGCGATCGAGGAACTGTGGCAACTGATGCATCAGAACGCGTATTGGCGCAACGGACCGATCGAGAACAACGCGATTTCCGGCGTCGATATGGCGCTATGGGACATCAAGGGCAAACTGGCGAACATGCCGCTATACCAGCTGTTCGGCGGCAAGTGCCGCGAAGGCGTGCCGATCTATCGTCACGCGGATGGCCGCGATCTGAACGAGTTGTGCGAGAACATCCAGAAGTATCGCGAGCAGGGCATCACGCACATTCGCTGCCAGAGCGGCGGGTACGGCGGAGGCGGCTTCGGCAAGGCGCCGGCGAGCGCGCCGCAAGGCGCCGCGGACGGCGTCTATCTCGACAGTCGGAAGTACATACGCGATACGCTCAAGCTGTTCGACGGCATTCGCAGCAAGATCGGTTTCGACGTCGCGCTGTGTCACGACGTGCACGAACGTTTGAAGCCGGTCGAAGCGATCCGCTTCGCGTGCGAACTGGAACGGTACGAGCTGTTCTTTCTCGAAGACGCGATCGCGCTGGAGGAGGGGGAATGGATGCGCCAGTTACGCGCCAAAACGACCACGCCGCTGGCACAGGGCGAGCTGTTCAACAATCCCTATGAATGGCGCTTCATGATCACGGAGCGCCTGATCGACTTCATCCGCGTGCATCTCAGCCAGATCGGCGGCATTACCGCCGGACGCAAGCTGCAGATCTTTGCCGAGCAATTCGGGGTTCGGACGGCGTGGCACGGCCCCGGCGACATGTCGCCATTGGCGCATGCGGCGAATATTCATATCGATCTGGCCGCGCGCAATTTCGGGGTGCAGGAATGGTCGGGCACCGAGCCGCCGAACTTCGTGATCCAGGACCTGAAAGGGCCGAGGGCAGCCTTGCTCGAAGTCTTCCCGGGCCTGCCCGAGTTCAGGCAAGGCCACGTCTACGCCAACGACAAGCCGGGTCTCGGCGTCGATATCGACGAAGCCGAGGCCGCGAAATATCCGTGCGAAAACAGCGTGACGACGTGGACACAAACGCGGCTGAAAGACGGTACGCTGCAAACGCCGTGAAGCACCCGAGTTTGTCTGGCACGTTAGCCCCACGACTGTGGCGCCGTAAAAAACGCGACTGTGCGCGCAAGGCACAACAGTCTCTCCATTGATGTCCGGGAAACGGCTGGTTTCGAGCAAATGAAATTTAAAAAACACTCGCTGAACAGCCGTTTTTCATTGTAGTGGCAGCAGCAACAGTGAATTCAGGATTGGCGGATTTATCCCGCCGCGCTGGCCACCTACACTCAAGCTACCGCTGCAACGACAGCCCTATCCGCAGCGCGTAGAAAGACAATCTTTGGAGGTGGTTTCATGAAGTCGCTCATTCAAACCGTGGCTATCGCCGTTGTTCTTGCCGCGCCGGTAGCCGCGTTTGCTCAGTCGTCCAACGAGCCTGTATCGCAAGGCGCGCAGGCTGCGCAAGCACAGGCCTCGAGCCAGCAAGGCGCGGCTCAAGCCGACAACAGCGGATATGGTTCAGCCAGCGTTGGCTCGTGGCAAGCAGGTCAGAGTAACAACACGACGGTCAGCTCGTACTCGCCGCCGATTCGCAACGCGCGTTAAGCGATTCACGAAGCGCGCGGCGAGCACATCGCCGCGCGCAAATCCTATTGTCTTTTTCTGTCTTCTATGACGTGCGCAACAGTGTCATCTCGTTGTGCAGCAACGCCAGCAAATCATCATCGCTAGGCCGCGTGCCCCAGTGCCGCGCGCCCGCCACTGACGCAATCGCGATCCACGAGTGAGGTGGAAACCATTCGCGCAACAGTGTGCCGTCCTGACGCAAACACAATTGACCGGTTTGTTCGCTATATTCGGCGCAGATCAGCGTGTTGTTGATTTGCGCGGTGACTCGTCTTGGATCGCTGCGTAGCAAATCGTCGCTCCTACAGAAGGTGTGGCGCGAATGCGTGCGCGGCACGGCCGCGTGATCGACGCGGCCGCGGCCTATGCATCAATGATCGCCGTGCCCGTGGCCGTGGTCGTCGCCATGACCATGCCAGCCGTTATCGTGACCGCGCCAGTCGCCGTGCGGACCACGCGCTTCATGCCACTCGCGTCCGCCGTGATGTCGATCTTCCCACTCGCGCCGTTCCCAGTAGCGGTGGCCGTCGTAATAGCGCTCGCCGTACCAGCCCGGACTCACCACGACCACCGGCGGAGCCGGCGCATAGACCGGCGGCGGCGGGGCATACACGGGTTCGGGCGCATAAGCGACGCCCGGAATGCCGATGTTCACGCCCACATCGACGTGGGCCAGCGCGACCGACGATGCGCCGATTCCGAGACCCGCGACAATCGCCATGGACAGCCAGCGGTTTTGTGATTGGTTCATGTTTTATTTCCGGCTTCTACGATGGTGAGTGGAAAGTCTTGCGCGGCTCGCGCTCAATAGCGATCGTGATAGTGGTTGTGGTAGCCGCCTTCCGGCACCACGATGCAACCGCCCAATGCACTGCCGAGCGTGACAGCCAGAATGACCAGCGCGAAAATTCTTTTCATGACATTGCTCCTGTTTCCTTGTGACCCGAACTCTACTGAGCCGCGGCATTTCCGGTGTGTTTGTGTGTAACAGGACGTGTCGATTGCGATGCATGCCGGCAAGGCGCGCGTCGCTTCAATAGCGTGCGTCAGCGCGCAGCGAGGAGGTAGGGCTCGGCGGGCAGTTGAGCGCGCAAGCCATTGAACGCGTTGCGGAAAAGACGGCGTGGTCGCGCGTCTCGCGTGTTGCGGAGCGCTGAATGGCGCGTGTAGTGGCAGCCGTTAAGCGTGTAGTGGCGCCTATCGTTGCAGCTATGCCGTACAGATACATTCGGTTGCAGACTAGCTGTGCCGACGGGCATCGTCGAGCGATTTTTGGACGCGACCGGTGCGTGTGCATGCGTTCGCGCGATGCGCGCGCCTCGATAGCGAACCTGAGCGGCAGCATCGCGGCGATATCGGCGCCATCGCGTCCATGCGCGATCCTCACGACGTCGCATGTGATAAGCACATGAAAAACAAGTGTTTTACGCGCGCCGCCAAGACTGGTTAGATCGCTGGGTCGGCTGTGTGTCAGTCCGCGCGCCGGCTGACACGCTGAGCCGCCTCGTCCTCGATCGTCCTCACACCAGGAGTTGCATAGCATGTCGAACCTCAGTCTCGCGACGTCCAACGCACTGGACATTCATCCCGTCACTGGCCGCATCGGCGCGGAAATTCGCGGCGTACGCCTGTCGAGCCAGCTTGAGCCGGCCACCGTCGAAGCGATTCGTGCGGCGCTGGTACGTCACAAGGTGATATTTTTCCGCGACCAGACGCACTTGCAGGACGCCGATCAGGAAGCCTTCGCCAAGCTGTTCGGCGAGCCGGTTTCGCATCCCACGGTGCCGGTGGTGGACGGCACGGACTATCTGCTCGAACTCGACTCGCATCGCGGCGGCCGCGCCAATTCATGGCACACGGACGTGACCTTCGTCGACGCCTATCCGCAGGCGTCGATCCTGCGCGGCGTGACGATTCCCGAAGTGGGCGGCGACACGGTCTGGGCCAACACGGCGACCGCCTACGACGATCTGCCGCCGCCGCTCAAAGCGCTCGCCGATCAGCTCTGGGCCGTGCACAGCAACGACTACGACTACGCGAATCACACCAGCGTCGGCGAGCGTGGCCGCGACGCTGAAGCGATCAAGCGTCATCGCGAGGCGTTCGTGTCGACGCGTTACGAGACCGAGCATCCGGTCGTGCGCGTGCATCCGGAATCCGGCGAAAAGACGCTGATTCTCGGGCACTTCGTAAAGAGCTTCGTGGGTCTCACGCCGAGCGCGTCGGCGCATCTGCTGGAACTGCTGCAAGGCTACGTGACGCGTCTGGAGAACATCGTGCGCTGGCGCTGGCAGACGGGCGACGTCGCGATCTGGGACAACCGCGCGACCCAGCACTACGCGGTCAACGACTATGGCGACGCGCACCGCGTGGTGCGTCGCGTGACGCTGAAGGGCGACGTGCCGGTGAGTGTGGACGGCCGCCGCAGTTTCACGCGCAGCGTGCAGCCGAATCCGGCGGCGAAGGCGGCCTGACGGCTCGTGGTTCAGCCCGGCTCGGCGGCGATCTGTTGCGGCGCCGGCGCTTGCCGATAACCGAGCCGTGTCGAGATCGCGAGGCCCGATTTCTTGAGCAGCGCGACATAGTGCGACTTCGTGTCGGCGCCGCAGCGCATGGTCGGAAACGAAATCGACAGGCCGGCGATCACGCGGCCGAAGCGGTCGAACACCGGCACCGCGAGACACCGCAGACCTTCTTCCTGTTCCTCGTTGTCCTCGCCGTAGCCTTGCTCGCGCACGTGCGGCAGGATGCTCAGCACGGCTTCGGCGGACGAGAGCGTCTTTTGCGTCGACTTGCGGAATTCGACGTGCGAGAGCACCTCGCGCGCGTCGGCCGGGTCCATCCACGCGAGCAAGACTTTGCCGATCGCGGTGCTGTGCAGCGGGTTGCGCCGGCCGATGCGCGACTGCATGCGCAGCCCGTAGTCGGCGTCGATCTTGTGAATGTAGATGATGGCGTCTTCGTCGAATGCGCCGAGGTGCACGGCCTCGCGCGTCGCTTCGCCGATGCGGCGCATCTCGACATCAGCCTCGCGCACCAGATCGACACTTTCCAGCGCCTTCGCGCCGAGTTCGAACAGACGGATGGTCAGCCGGTAGCGCTCGGTTTCCACTTCCTGCGTCACGTAGCCGAGCGCTTTGAGCGTCTGGATCACGCGGTGCACGGTGGTCTTCGACATGCCGAGCCGTTGCGACAGTTCGCTGATGCCGATCTGTCCGCTGTCGCCGATCGCGCCGAGAATCGCGAAGACGCGGCCGATCGACGAGGCCGATTCGCCGCGCTCGCCGCAGTCGGCATTCTCCGCGTCTTGCGCCTGTGCGGTGCCGTCGTCCTTGCGCTGTTTGCCTGTTGATGCCATTTCCGTCTTCCCTGTCTATCTGTACCCGCGACGTTCCCGCAATGCCGGCACACGCCGGCGAGGCGCCGAGAGCATACCGCGTCCGGCGCGCGCTGCCGAGTCAGCGCGCGAGCCAGCCGCCGTCCACCGCCAGTGTATGCCCATGCACGTAGTCCGAAGCCGACGACGCGAGGAACACCACCGGTCCCGCGAGATCGTCCGGCGTGCCCCAGCGGGCGGCCGGAATGCGGCTGAGAATCTCGTCGTTGCGCTGCGCGTCGTCGCGCAGCGCGGCCGTGTTCGCGGTCGCCATGTAGCCCGGCGCGATTGCATTGACGTTGATGCCTTGCGACGCCCATTCGTTCGCGAGCAGCCGCGTCAGTCCGAGCACGCCGCTTTTCGACGCCGTATAGGACGCGACGCGGATGCCGCCTTGAAACGACAGCATCGACGCGACGTTGATGATCTTGCCGCCGCTTTGCTGCTTCACGAACTGCCGCGCGGCGGCCTGCGAGAGAAAGAACAGGCTTTTCAGATTGACGTCCACCACGGCGTCCCAGTCGGCTTCGGTGAAATCGAGCGCGTCGTCGCGGCGGATGATGCCCGCGTTGTTCACCAGCACGTCGACGCGGCCGAAGGCTTCGACCGCGGCGCGCACGATGTCCTCGACCGGCGCGATCGAGCCGAGATCGGCGCGCACGTCGGCGAAGCGGCGTCCGCAGGCTTCGATGCGTGCTGCGGTGTCGCCGGCGTCGGCACGGCTTACGCCGACGATGTCGCAACCAGCGGCGGCGAGCGCGACCGCCATGCCGGCGCCGAGGCCCGTGTTGCTGCCGGTGACGATGGCGACGCGGCCGGTGAGATCAAAGGGGTTCACGATGTTCGAGCCCATGTCGTGCGGTCGTAGTGGCAGAGGTCAAAAAGCGGCGTAAAAAAGCGGCCCATCAACGCAAGTCCCGAACCGCGATGTGATCCATGTCGCTGAACACCTGGTTTTCACCGACCATGCCCCAGATGAACGTGTACGCCTGCGTGCCGACGCCCGAGTGAATCGACCAGCTCGGCGAGATCACCGCCTGCTCGTTGTGCACGAGAATGTGCCGCGTCTCGTTCGGCTCGCCCATCATGTGAAAGACGGCGGCGTCGTCGGCGACGTTGAAGTAGAAATACACCTCCATGCGGCGCTCGTGCGTATGGCACGGCATGGTGTTCCACAGGCTGCCGGATTCGAGTTTGGTCATGCCCATGGAAAGCTGGCAGGTGGGCAGCACCTCGGGAACGATGAACTTGTAGATGGTGCGGCGGTTGCTCGTGGCGGGGTCGCCGAGAGTTTGCGGCGAGGCCTGCGCGAGCGAGATCGTGCGGGTCGGATACGACGTGTGAGCAGGCGCGCAGTTCAGATAGAACTTCGCCGGACGTGCGGCGTCGTCGCTGCCGAAGGCGATGGCCTGCGCACCTTGGCCGATGTAGATCGCCTCTTCGTTGCGCACCGTATGGCGCGTACCGTCCACGTCGACCCAGCCGTCGCCGCCGATGTTGATCGCGCCGAGTTCGCGCCGCTCCAGCAGATAGCTCACGCCGATCGTCTTGCCGAGCGAACTGGGCACCTCGACCGCGCGCGCCACCGGCATCACGCCGCCGACGATGATCCGGTCGATATGGCTATAGGTCAGCTTCAGCGCATCGCGCTCGAACACCTGATCGACCAGAAACGCCTTGCGCAGCCCGTCGGTATCCAGCGTCTTCGCGTATTCGCTGTTGATGGCCTGTCTCACTTCCATTGTTCTTTCTCCGCTGGGGTTGTGGGCTCGACTGTAGCGCAGAAATATCGTTTCGGAACAGTGGTCCGAAAATATTGCGACGCCGCATCATGACTGGCAAGGCTTTTGAAGATCACACGGGTAAACGATGAGCGCTATTTCTAACAGAAACGGAACAGCGTTCCTTTCACGGTGCTATATTGCGCCGAAAGGGAGCAGCCCGGCGTCAGAACGGGGACATTACCCAGGGTGAATTACCCAATAACTGGACGCGAAGTCCATGGAGGAGGCATGAAGCTCAAGAAGGCCATCGACCGCATTCCTGGCGGCCTGATGTTGGTGCCGTTGCTGCTCGGCGCCTGCGTCCACACGTTTGCGCCGGGCGCGGGCAAGTACTTCGGCTCGTTCACCAATGGGTTGATCTCCGGCACCGTGCCGATTCTGGCGGTGTGGTTCTTCTGCATGGGCGCGACCATCGATCTGCGGGCGACCGGCACGGTGCTGCGCAAGTCGGGCACGCTGCTGGTGACGAAAATGCTCGTGGCGTGGATCGCGACGATCATCGCGTCGCACTTCATTCCGCTCGACGGCGTCAAGGCGGGGCTCTTCGCCGGCCTTTCGGTGCTGGCGATCACGACGTCGATGGACATGACCAACGGCGGTCTCTACGCGGCTGTGATGCAGCAATACGGGACCAAGGAAGAGGCGGGCGCGTTCGTGCTAATGTCGATCGAATCGGGGCCGCTCGTCAGCATGATCATTCTCGGCGCGACCGGCGTGGCGTTCTTCGAACCGCGTCTGTTCGTCGGCGCGGTGCTGCCGTTTCTGGTCGGCTTCACGCTGGGTAACCTGGATGGCGAATTGCGCGAGTTCTTCGGCCGTTGCGTGCATCCGCTGATTCCGTTCTTCGGCTTTGCGCTCGGTAACGGCATCGACCTCAGCGTGATCGCGAAGAGCGGCTTGCCGGGCATCGTGCTGGGTCTCGGCGTGATCGTCGTGACGGGCATTCCGCTGATTCTCGCGGACCGCTGGATCGCCGGCGGCAATGGGGCGGCGGGGCTGGCGGCGTCGTCGACGGCGGGGGCCGCGGTGGCGAATCCGGCGATCATCGGCGAAATGATTCCGAGCTTCAAGCCGCTGGTGCCGGCCGCGACCGCGATGGTCGCGACGGCCTGCCTCGTGACCGCCATTCTGGTGCCGATCCTCACGGCGATGTGGGTGCGCCGGCATCATGCGCGCGATGCGTTACGCGAGGAGTTCGCGGCGGCCAACACGCCGCCGCTGAATGAGCGGGATGTGCATGTGTAGAGCAGGGTGAAGGCGGCTCGCTTGCGCTTTTCAGAAGCGTGAGCGGGCCGCGCGCTGGTTGGCTTTACCGCGCCAGCTTTGCCTCGAGCATCGCCTTCACCTCGTCCCATTCCTCGTCGATGATGCTAAAGCGCACCGAGTTGCGCTTACGCCCATCCGGCATGATGCGTTCGTGCCGGACCACGCCTTCCTGTTTCGCGCCGATGCGCAGAATCGCCGCGCGCGATTTCTCGTTGAGTTCGTCGGTGGTGAATTGCACGCGCACGCATTGCATCGCTTCGAATGCGTGGCACAGCAGCAGATACTTCGCCTCGGTATTCACCGCCGAGCGCTGCACCGATTCGCTCAGCCACGTGTGGCCGATTTCGAGTTTGCGATTGACCCGGTCGATCTTCCAGAACCGCGTGCTGCCGACCAGCGCGCCAGTGTCGCGCCGCACGATCACGAATGGCATCACGGTGCCGGCCGCGCGGCCTTCGAGCGCCGTTGCGATATAGCTGTCGATGCTGCCGGGTCCGGGCACCACGGTCAGCTTCATATTCCACAGTTGCCCGTCCGCGGCGGCGTCGAGCAAACCTTGCGTGTGTTCCCGCTGAAGCGGTCGCAGCTCCACGGTCTTGCCGGTCAGCGTGGCTTGCATGAGTTGTTGGGTGGTGTCGTTCATGGCAATAAAAAAGGTCCGCGAGCGACGGCTCGCGGACCCGGTACGGTGGTGTAAAAAGAGGCGGCCGGTGAGCCGCCTCGGTCCGTCTTAAACCGACATCACCGATACCGCCTTGGTGACCAGATAGCCTTCCATCGCTTCCGGGCCGCCTTCCGAACCGTAGCCCGAATCCTTCACGCCGCCGAACGGCATTTCCGGCGACGGCGTGGCCGGCTGGTTGATCCACAGCATGCCGACTTCCAGCTGCTGCGACAGCAGATGCACGTTGGTGAACGACTTCGTGAACGCGTAACCCGCCAGACCGTACGGCAGACGGTTGGCTTCGGCGATCGCTTCCTCGAGCTTGTCGAAGCCGCGAATCGCGGCGATCGGGCCGAACGGCTCGTTGTTGAACACGTCCGATTCGAGCGATACGTTGGTCAGCACGGTCGGCGCAAAGAAGTTGCCTTCCGAGCCCACGCGTTCGCCGCCGGTTTCGACCTTGGCGCCGGTCTTGCGCGCGTCGTCGAGCACCTTGCTCATCGCGGTGAGACGGCGTGCGTTGGCGAGCGGGCCGAGCGTGGTGCCTTCGACGAGGCCGTCGCCGAGCTTGAGGCCTTCAGCGTGCTTGACCAGCGCCGCGGCGAATTCTTCACGGATGCTGTTGTGCACGAGGAAGCGCGTCGGCGAGATGCAGACCTGACCGGCATTGCGGAACTTCGCGCCGCCCGCGGCTTTCACGGCGAGCGCCACGTCGGCGTCTTCGGCCACGATGACCGGCGCATGACCGCCCAGTTCCATCGTCGCGCGCTTCATGTGTGCGCCGGCCAGTGCCGCCAGTTGCTTGCCGACCGGCGTCGAGCCGGTGAACGTGACCTTGCGGATCACCGGATGCGGAATCAGGTAGCTCGAAATTTCAGCCGGGTCGCCGAACACGAGGCCGACCGTGCCCGCCGGCACACCGGCTTCGACGAAAGCCTGCAGCAGCGCAGCCGGCGATGCCGGGGTTTCTTCCGGCGCCTTGACGAGGAACGAGCAGCCGCACGCGAGCGCGGCGCTCAGCTTGCGCACCACCTGGTTGACCGGGAAGTTCCACGGCGTGAAGGCGGCTACCGGGCCGATCGGTTCCTTGAGCACCAGTTGCTGCGCCGCGAGATTGCGCGACGGCACGATCCGGCCGTAGACACGGCGGCCTTCGTCGGCGAACCATTCGATGATGTCCGCTGCCGCCAGCACTTCGACGCGTGCTTCGGCAAACGGCTTGCCCTGTTCCAGCGTCATCAGGCGGCCGATGTCCGAGGCGCGCTCGCGCACCAGCGCGGCGGCCTTGCGCATGGTCGTGGCGCGCTCGTTGGCCGGCACTTTGCGCCAGGCTTCGAAGCCGCGCTGCGCGGCGGCCAGCGCCCGGTCCAGATCGGCGATGCCGGCGTGCGCCACTTTGCCGATGGCCTTGCCGGTGGCAGGGTTGATGACGTCGAGGGTCTTGCCGCTGGCGGCGTCGCACCACTCGCCGTTGATCAGAAGTCGGGTATCCGTATAGTTCGAGGTGGCCATGCTGGGGTTCCTGTATAGGGGAAAACGACAGGTCGCGCGGTCGTGAAACATTGGGCTGGACCTGCGCGGCCATGGGTGGACTGCCGATAACCAAACATCTTATCTGATTGTGTGAAATCGCACCGGCGGCCTGCCCGGACTTGGTGCGCGGCACGCGTCTTGCGACTCGGCTGTTGCGGCGGCGGAAAACCGGGCGAAGCAGCGCCGCGTAAAGAAGCGTAGAGTCGAGCAGCGGTGACAGGATCCGGCGCACACCCGCGGCGGCGGGCGAAGCTCGGCGAATGCAGCCCAATCAACCCAGATGCACAGAGGAATCGACATGCCAACCGGTACAGTGAAATGGTTTAACGACGCAAAAGGCTTTGGTTTCATCACCCCCGACGACGGCGGCGAAGATCTGTTCGCCCACTTCTCGGAGATTCGTTCCGAAGGTTTCAAGTCCTTGCAGGAAAACCAGAAGGTCAGCTTTGAAATCAAGCAGGGGCCGAAGGGCAAACAGGCGGCGGATATCAAGCCGGTCTGACGTCATGGCCGGTTCGCGCGCGCAACGCGTGCGGCCGGCCATCAATCTGCATGATCCCCACATCGAAAAAAGCGGCTCGTTCACACGCTTGACATGAAGCGCCGTGAGCCGGATTTTGCCCGCTCGATCCTGGCTGCCGCACGTGGTCCGACGCCAGTTTCCAGGCACATGGAACAGCGCCGCGGGTATCGTCAGCGTCCGTATTTTCCTTAAGGTTTCCTTCAGCTTTGCTCCGTAGTATTTGCGCGATTCCCCCGCCGGGTGGCGGGCAATAGTTCCGATAGTTTGGCGACAGAGAACTGAAAGCGCCGATACAAGGCTTGCTGGAGCATCCATGAAAACCCTGTTCTTGCAGGCGCCGTCGTATGACGGCTTCGATGGTGGCGCGGGTTCGCGCTATCAGGCCAAGCGTGAAGTCCGCTCATTCTGGTATCCGACGTGGCTCGCGCAGCCCGCCGCACTCGTGCCCGACAGCCGTGTGCTCGACGCACCCGCCGACGGCCTGTCCGTCGAGGCATCGCTCGACATTGCGCAGCAATACGATCTGGTGTTGATCCACACCAGCACGCCGTCCTTTCCCACCGACGCGCTATTCGCCGAAGACCTGAAAAAGCGCAAGCCGTCGCTGCTGATCGGTATGGTCGGCGCGAAGGTGGCGGTCGATCCGCACAATTCGCTGACCGCGAGCGAGGCGATCGACTTCGTCTGCCGCGAGGAATTCGACTTCACCTGCCAGGAAATCGCCGAGGGCAAACCGTTCGCGCAGATCAAAGGGCTCAGCTATCGCAACCGCGACGGTTCGATCGAGCACAACGAAGCGCGCCCGATTCTCGAGAACATGGACGAACTGCCGTTCGTGGCGCCCGTGTACAAGCGCGATCTGAAGATCGACAACTACTTCATCGGCTATCTGAAGCATCCGTATGTATCGATCTATACGGGCCGCGGCTGCCGTTCGAAGTGCACCTTCTGTCTGTGGCCGCAAACCGTGGGCGGACATCGCTACCGCACGCGTTCGGTCGGGAACGTGCTGGCCGAAGTGAAGTGGATTCGCGACAACATGCCTGAAGTCAAGGAGATCATGTTCGACGACGACACCTTCACCGACTTCAAGCCGCGCGTCGAGGAAATCGCTCGCGGCCTCGGCAAACTGGGTGTGACGTGGTCGTGCAATGCGAAGGCGAACGTGCCGTACGCCACGCTCAAGATCATGAAGGAAAACGGCCTGCGCCTTCTGCTGGTCGGCTACGAATCCGGCGACGACCAGATCCTGCTGAACATCAAAAAAGGTTTGCGCACCGACATCGCGCGCCGTTTCAGCGACGATTGCCGCAAGCTCGGCATCAAGATTCACGGCACTTTCATTCTCGGTTTGCCGGGCGAAACGCAGGACACGATCCAGAAGACGATCGAGTACGCCAAGGAGATCAATCCGCACACGATCCAGGTGTCGCTCGCCGCGCCGTATCCGGGCACGACGCTCTACAACCAGGCGGTCGAAAACGGCTGGCTCGAAGAGAACAAGGTGATCAATCTCGTGAGCAAGGAAGGCGTGCAGTTGGCCGCGATCGGCTATCCGCATCTGTCGCGCGACGAGATCTACCATCAGCTCGAAAACTTCTATAAGCGGTTCTATTTCCGCCCATCGAAGATCTGGGAAATCCTGCGTGAGATGTTGACGAGCTGGGACATGATGAAACGGCGCTTGCGTGAAGGCGTCGAATTCTTCCGGTTCCTGCGCGCCCACGAGGCGTGAACGCCGCGCACCTGCTCGAAGTCACGCTGGCCTATGCGTGCGCGGCGGGCGCCGTTGTCGGCGTCGGCTACACTGTGCTCGCCGGCGCGTTGATCGGACGATTCTTCGCGCGAGCGGTGTCCGAGCCGAGCACCTTTCCGCCGGTCACCATCGTCAAACCGCTGCACGGTAACGAGTGGGCGTTGCTCGCCAATCTGTCGAGCTTCTGCCGGCAGGATTATCCAGGCCCCGTGCAATTCCTGTTCGGCGTGCACGACTCCGCCGACCCCGCGCTGCAAACCGTCGACGATCTGCGGCGCCACTTTCCCGAAGCCGACATCACCGTGGTGGCCGACACGCGCCTGTACGGCCCGAACCGCAAGATCAGCAACATCCTCAACATGCTGCCGCAAGCGCGGCACGACGTGCTCGTTTTCGCTGACAGCGACGTGAGCGTCGGCCCGAACTATCTGCGCAATGTGATCGGCGAGTTGCAGAAGCCCGGCGTCGGACTCGTCACCTGCGCGTATCGCGGACAGCCCGATCCGGGCTTCTGGCCGCGCCTGTCGGCCAAGGCGACCAACTATCAGTTCCTGCCGGGTGTCGTGACTGGTCTCGCGCTCGGGCTCGCGCGCCCGTGCTTCGGGCAGACCATCGTGATGCGGCGCGATACGCTCGAAAAAATCGGCGGCTTTACGCCGTTCGTGCGGCATCTGGCCGAGGACCATGCGATCGGCGAGGCGGTGCGCCTGCTCGGCGAGAAGGTGGTGATTCCGCCGTTCACAATCTCGCATGCTTGCGTCGAATCGAGCGCGGCGCAACTGATCGCGCATGAACTGCGCTGGAGCCGCACCATTCGCCGCATCGATCCGCTCGGCCATCTCGGCTCCGCGCTGGTTCATCCGTTCGCGTTCGCGTTGCTCGCGGTCATCTTCTCGGCAGGCGGCTGGTGGGCGTGGTCGCTCGCGCTGGCCGCCATGTGCGCGCGGCTCGCCTTGAAACTGCTGTCCGATCGCGCGTTGAAGCAGGCGCATCGCGATCTGTGGCTGCTGCCGTTCTGGGATATCGTATCGTTTGCGATCTTCGTCGCGAGCTTCTGGTCCTCGCGCGTGATCTGGCGAGGCGTCAGCTTCAAGGTGGATGGCGACGGCCTGTTGTCGGCGGCACAGGACGAATGAACGGCACCACGGATCGGTCATGATGCGCAGTTTTTTTAAAGCAGCGGTTAAAAGCACGGCAAGGCGCCTGAAGCGCGCGCAGGGGGTGCTCGCGTGACGAAGCATCTCGGCCGCGTAGCTGCGCTAGCCGGCTTGCTGGTGTCGCTCTGGCTCGTCTGGCAGGACAATCCGGGCGCCGTGCTCGGCGCGCTGCGCGCGGCCGGCGCGGGGCTGCTGCTGGCGGCGCTCGCGCACGTGCTGCCGATGCTCGCCAACGCTTGCGACTGGCGTTCGCTGATTCGTGGCGCGAACCGTCCTGGTCTCCTCAATATGCTGCACCTCGTGTGGGTGCGCGAATCGGTGAATAGCATGCTGCCGGTAGCGCGCATCGGCGGCGAAGTGGTGTCGTTTCGCATGCTCAAGCGCTGGGGCGTGCGGCCGTCCATGGCGGTGGGCAGCATCATCGTCGATATGCAGCTCACGGTGATCAGCCAGTTGCTCTTCACGATGGTCGGCATCGGCTTTCTGTTCGCACACGCGCATTCCGACACGCTGCGGCTCGCCGGGCAACTGGCGTGGGGCGTGGTGGTGCTCACGCCGTTGCTGGTGCTGTTCGCGCTGGTGCAGCATGCGAGTCCGTTCGAGCGCATCACGCGCGCGCTCAATCATATGACGAGCGGCAAGCTCGCCGCGCTGGTCGGGCAGTCGGCGCAGATCGATCAGGCCATCAAGCTGATCTGGCGCCGGCGTGGCGTGGTGTTGCGCTACCTGTTCTTCTGGCAGCCGCTGCAGTGCTTCCTCACGTCGCTGGAAATCTGGCTGGCGCTGCACTTTCTCGGCGTGCAGGTCACGCTGGTGGAAGCGGTGGTGATCGAATCGCTGATCCAGGCAATCAGTAGCGCGGCCTTCTTCGTGCCGGGCGGTCTCGGCGTGCAGGAGGGCGGCTTCATTCTGATCGGCGGCGCGCTGGGCCTCGATCCATCCATTTGTCTCGCGCTGGCCGGCGCGCGCCGGATTCGCGACCTCGTGATGTTCGTGCCCGGCCTCATTGCATGGCAGTTCGCGGAGTCGTCGAACCGGGCACCCGAGCGGGCGTTCGAGCGCGCACCTTAGCTCGCCTGCGCATAAGCGGGAAACGACACCTCGACCGCGAGCCCGCTCTCGCCGATACCCTTGCCCAGACGCAGGCTCGCGCCGAAATGCTCCGCGATCCGCGCGACGATTGAAAGACCTAGTCCGCTGCCGGTGGCCTGATTGCCGGTCGCGCGGAAAAAACGATTCGTCAGACGGTCGAGGTCGCCCGCCGCGACACCGGGGCCGTCATCGCGCACGGTCACCTGCACCCGGTCTTCGGCGTGCTGCACCGCCACTTCGATGATGCCGCCGGCATGCCCGTACTTGATCGCGTTATCGAGCAGATTGTCGAGCAGGATGCCGATCAGCACGGGCTCCGCGTCGATTTCCGCGCGCATGTCGCCGAGCAGCATCACGTGAATGTTTTTCTGCTGCGCGTTGCGCTCGTTCGCGAGCAGCGCGTCTTTCGCCACCGTTGCCGGTTTGAGCGGCGCCGTCGAGATTTTTTCATGCACGTCCAGGCGCGCGAGCAGCAGCAATTGCTCCGCGAGCCGCGCGCTGCGGTCGACGCCTTGCACCACGCGCTCCATGGCCAGCCGCTGGCGCACGGTGTCCTGTTCCGCCAGCGCGACTTGCGCCTGCACCTTGATCGCGGCCAGCGGCGTTTTCAGTTCGTGCGCGGCGTCGGCGGTGAACGCGCGTTCGCGCTCCAATGAATGCAGCAAACGCGACAGCAGCTGATTGATCGCATCGACGAGCGGGCGCACCTCGGTCGGCGCGCGGCCGATGTCGATCGGTTCCAGCCGGTTCACGTCGCGTGAGCGGATAGCGCGCGAGAGCAGCCTGAGCGGCGCCAGACTCCAGCCGATGCTGAACCACACCAGCACCGCCAGCACCGGCAGCGCGACCAGCGTAGGCCGGGCGATCCGGCTCGCGACGCCGCTCACCAGGTCGCTGCGCGTATTGGCCGGTTCGAAGACGCGCACGGTGTGGCCGAGCGTGGTGTCGCGCAAGGTGAACGAGTGGTACATCTGGCCGCCGAGCGTGATGTCCTGCGTGCCGCTCACGGCCGGCACCGGCAGGTCCCACGCCTTGAGCTCGCGCAATTGCGGGCTGCCCGCCAGCACGGCGTCGTTCGGGCCGCGCACCTGGAACAGCGCGTCGCGCGGCAGCGCGTCGTCGTCGTCGCTGTCGTTGGCGCCCGGCTCGCCGCCTTTTTCTTCCTCGCGCACGTCGATGCGCGCGTTGGCGAGCGTGGTCAGATTGCGCTGATCGAGCAGGGCGAGAATCTGCGCGAGTTCCGCGAGACGCGCCTCTTCCCATTCGGCGACTTCGCGCGTGGCCTGACGATAACTCGACACCAGCGCAATGCCCCAGACCAGCGCAATGCTGGTGAGGACCAACAGCACGAGACGCCGGCGAATCGACGCGCCCATCATTCTTTCTCCACCACGTAGCCGATATTGCGCACGGTCTTGATCAGCTTCGCGCCGAGTTTCTTGCGCAGATTGGACACGTGCACCTCGATCGCGTTGCTCTCGATTTCTTCCTGCCAGCCATACAGGCTTTCTTCGAGACGCGAGCGCGACTGGGGAATCCCCTGGTTGGTCAGCAACTGCAACAGGATCGCCCACTCGCGCGAGGTGAGCGACACGCGCGTCGCGCCCACTTCGACGGTTTGCGCGGCCGGGTTGACCGTCAGGTCCTGATAGCGGATCCGCTCGACGCTGCGGCCCTGCGCGCGGCGCAACAACGCCCGGCAACGGGCGATCAGTTCGGTCAGATCGAAGGGCTTGCCGAGATAGTCGTCGGCGCCCGCTTCGAGGCCGCCGACACGGTCGACCACCGTGCCCCGCGCGGTCAGCACGAGCACCGGCACGTCCTTGCCCGAATCGCGCAGGCGTTTCAGCAGTTCCATACCTGACACGCGGGGCAGGCCGAGATCGAGCAGCACCAGCGCGTAGGCGGTGGTGTCGAGCGCGAGACCGGCCTTGTGGCCGTCGCGAGCCCAGTCGACCGTGAAGCCGGCTTGACGCAGTCCCGCTTCGATACCGCAGCCGATCAGGTCGTCGTCTTCTACGAGGAGTACGCGCATGAGTTGAATATTTCCGTTCGATGTTCCATTGCACGGCAGCGGCGATATTCGAGCAGGCGCTGGGCCGTAATCCGAAGTTTAACCATGCTGTTCATCCCCCGCTTTATACGCCTTCTTCCTTAAGGTTTCCTTCAGCTTGAATCGCTACTATCGCCCCTCAACAGATCGCTGTCGCGGCGTCATCGCGGACACGCGGCGGCGGGGCTGTTGCGATGTCGTTGCAGTTCAATCGTAAGCACATCGATGGGATGACAGTCGGTGCTTTTCCACGCCGACGAGTTGCGTCGAATCAGGCGCCGGGCATTCCATCAGGTCACGAGACCCAGCCATGAAGCCAGCCACCGTCGACATGCTGCGCGCCCACCTGATGGTGGCCTCGCTCACCGCCATGGGCGCCGAGTTGCTCGCGTGCCTCGCACTGCTGGTGCTGCCGGTTTCGCAGAGCGTCTTCAGTTCCATGCCGTTCCGTCTGCTCGCCATCGCCGTGATTGCGAGCGGCGTGATCGTGACGCGCCAGTTCGCGCACGCTGCCTTCGAACTCGCGCTGCAGGGCCACTATGCGACCGGGACCAACCGTCTCGCGCGGCCGGTCGCGATCGCCTCGGATTGTCCGCGGCGCTGGCTCGTGATTCTTCATCTGCGCCTGACCGGCAGAGCGTTCGTGCTGGCCGAGCACTGACGGAACGGACGATGGCGGTGCACGCGGTGACGGCATCCCAATGGATCCTGCTAGCCGGCTGCGCATGCGCGTCGCTGTACGCGCTGCTGGCGGCGGTCGCGATGCCGTTTTTCGGCTCGCGCCGCGGCGCGGCGGGTCGTGCCTCTTATTCCACCTCGCAAGCTTCGCAGCCGCTGCATCGCTTTGCGCGTGTCGGCGTCAGCGTGCTCAAGCCGCTGTGCGGCGCGGAGCCGCGTCTCTACGACAATCTGCGGACCTTTTGCGATCAGCGTCATGAGCATTTTCAACTCGTGCTCGGCGTGTCCTCGCCGGACGATCCGGCGATTGCCGTAGTGCGCCGTTTGCAAGCCGCCTATCCATCGCACGACATCGAACTCGCGATCGACACGCGCGTGCACGGCAGCAATCTCAAGGTCAGCAATCTGATCAACATGGCGGCGCGGGCACGCCATGACGTGATCGTGATTGCCGACAGCGACATTGCCGTCGAAGCCGATTATCTCGACACTGTGGCCGCGCCGCTCGCGGATGCGCGGGTGGGCGTGGTCACGTGCCTCTACGTGGCGCGCGGCATCGGCGGCTTCTGGCCGCGCGTGGGCGCGCTCTTCATCAACGAATGGTTCGCGCCGTCGGTGCGGGTCGCGCACGCGGCCGGCTCGCGCCGTTTCGGCTTCGGTGCGACGCTCGCGTTGCGGCGCGCCACGCTCGAGCGCATCGGCGGTTTCGAGGCGCTGAAAAACTGTCTCGCGGACGATTACTGGCTGGCCGAACACGTGCGCGCTCTCGGCCTGCAAACCGTGCTCTCGCGCGTGACGGTGGCTACCGACGTGATCGAGCCGGCGTTATCCGCCTTGTGGCAGCGCGAAACACGCTGGCTGCGTACGATTCGCTCGGTGAATGCGCCCGGTTTCGCGTTCCTCTTCATTACGTTTCCTACACCCTGGCTCGTGGCCGGCGCGTGGCTCACCACCGCCCTCGCGGCCAGTTCGTCCGACGCGGTGCATGCGTGGGCCGCGTTCACGAGCGCAACCGGCACGGCCGCCGGCCTCGCCGCGCGTCTGTTGTTGCATCTGCGCTCGGCGCGTCGTGAGCGTACGTTCTGGCGAGATCTGCCGCTGGTGCCGTTGCGTGATACGTTGCTGGCGTTGCAGTGGTGCGCCGCCGTGTTCGGCTCGCATGTGATATGGCGCGGTGCGCGCGTGCCCGTCGACGCTTGCACGTTGAAGGCCGCGCGCAACGGCGCGTTGAACGTGATGGATGTGATGGAGACGTCGGATGGCGGCTAAGCCACGCGCATTGATCGTCACCGCGGACGATTTCGGCCTGCACGCGCGGGTGAATCTGGCGGTCGAGCGGGCGCATCGCGAAGGCGTGCTGAGCGCCGCGAGCCTGATGATCGGCGCACCGGCTGCCGGCGACGCGGTGGCGCGCGCCCGCGCCTTGCCGCGGCTGCGCGTCGGCCTGCATCTGGTGCTGGCCGACGGCGACGCGGTCACGCCGCGCGCGGGGATTGCCGCCTTGCTCGACGAGCATGGCCGTTTCGGCGACAACATGGTGCGCGACGGCGTGCGGTTTTTCTTTTTGCCGCATGTGCGCAAGCAGCTTGCGCGGGAAATTCGCGCGCAGTTCGATGCCTTTGCGCAGACCGGTCTGACGCTCGACCACGTCAACACGCACAAGCATTTTCATTTGCACCCGACGGTGCTCGGATTGATTCTGGACATCGGCCGCGAGTATGGGATGAAGGCCATGCGCTTGCCGTTCGAAGCGAATGCGCCGCTGTGGTTGCGGCCGTGGATCGCGCGGGTGAAGGCGCGTCTGGATCGCGCCGGCATCGCGCATAACGATTACGTAGTGGGAATCGCCGATAGCGGCCGGATGGATGAGGCGGCGTGGCTGGCGGCGCTCGCCGATCTGCCGCACGGGGTGGGGGAGATTTACTGCCATCCCGCGGTGGCGGGGGAGCGGCCGTTGAGTGACGGGATGAGGATGTATCGTCACGAGGACGAATTGCACGCGTTGTTGTCGCGGAAAGTTGCTATGGCGATTCGTGCGGCGGGGGTGCGGGTTGGCGGGTTTGGTGATGTGCTGAAGGTGTAGGTCTCTCGATTGCGTCGACTGAGTCGGAGATGCGCCCGCGGCGAGCCACAGGCGCACACACCGGAAGCCGCGCGGGCCGCATAGCGCGGCTTAAATCGCCTCCTTCTTCATCAACAACTTCAACAACACCGGCAGCAACAGCAACACCAGCGGCAACTGAACAATCAGCCCCGAGATAATCGCGATCGCCAGCGGCTGCTGCATCGCCGATCCTTGCCCCAATGCAAAAGCCAGCGGCAGCAGCGCCAGAATCGCGGCGATCGTCGTCATCGCGATAGGACGCAGACGATTGCGCCCGGCGCTCAGCAACGCTTCCTCGAATGGCATTTCGTCATCCCGCACGAGCCCCTGCAGCTCCGACACATAAAAAATCGCCACCTCGGTCACGATGCCGATGATCATCGTCATCCCCATCATCGCGGAGATGTTCAACTCGATGCCGGTGATCCACAAGCCGATGAACACCGCGCCCGCCGCCAGCAACGGCATCGCCATGACCGCCAGCGCAACGCGAAAGCGCTCGTACAGAAACAGCAGCAAACCGAACACCAGCGCGATCGCCGCACCGAACACACTCAGCAGCCCTTTGAACGCGATCTGCTGCTGCTGATACAGGCCGCCCAACTCGTAATACACGCCGCTCGGCAATAGAGCCTTATCGCTGAGCGTCTTCTGCACGTCGGCGATCGTCGAGCCGAGATCGCGGCCGTCGATGCGCGCGGTCACCGCCACCATCCGTTTCAGATTGTCGCGGCTGATTTCCGGTTGGCCTGTCACCGTCAGCTGATCGGCGACGCGATCGAGCGCGAACAGGTGGCCGTCTGGCGCGCGAATCTGCAACTGTCCCAGTTGCGTATCCGTGAGCTTCATCGCGCCGGCCACGCGCACGCGCACGCCGACCGTTTTCGGGCCGCTCTGGAATTGCGTGGCCACATTGCCTTCCACCATATCGGAGACGGCCTGAGCGATCGACTGCGGGTCCATGCCTTCGGCGGCCGCCGCTTCCGGGCGGATGTGCAATTCGAGGGCGTCGCCGGCCGGATTGATGCCGTCGTTCACGTCCACCACGCCCTGGATCTTGCCGATTTGCGCCGCGACCTTGCGCGCGGTCGTGTCGAGCGTGTTCGGGTCGTCGGAATAGATCTTGATCTGGACCGGTTGCGGCACTGCCGTCAGGTCGCCGATCAGATCCTCCATCAACTGCGCGAGTTCGATACTCACGCCCGGCACCTGAGTCTCGATCTTCGAGCGGATTTCTTCCATCACGGTATCGATTGGTTCGCGATTGCCAGACTTCAGCCGCACGAAGAAGTCGCCCTTGTTGGGCTCGTTCAGGTCGCCGCCGAGACCGGCGCCGGTGCGGCGCGAATAGGTCGCGACATTCGGATTCGCGCGGATGATGCTCTCGATCTGCTTCATCAAGCGGTCGGTCTCGGTCACCGACGTGCCCGGTTCAGTGTGGTAATCGAGCACGAAACCGCCTTCGTCCATGCTCGGCATGAAACCGCTGCCCACGCGAGTGAACGCGAACGCGGCCACCACGATCAACGGCAGCAGGCCCAATAACACGAGCACCGGCCGCGCGGTGACGCGCTCGACCAGAAACGCGTAGCGCCGGTTCATCCACGAGGCGAAGCGGGTTTCCTGGTGTTCCTCGGCGTCTTTCGGTTTCAGCCAGCGGTCGCACAGAATCGGCACTGCGAGCCACGTGACGAGAAACGAGATGAACAGGGCGCTCGCCATGGTCACGGAGAGCGCCTTGAAGAACGCACCCGTCACGCCGGACAGAAATGCCAGCGGCACGAAAATGATCAGCGTTGCCGCCGACGACCCGGCCAGCGGTCGCGTGAATTCGAGCGCCGCCGCCATCACGCGGCCATGAAACGCGCGCGCGCCGCCCTCGCGCATGCGCCGCACGATGTGTTCGATCATCACGATCGCATCGTCGATCACGAGACCGACGGCGGCTGCCATGCCGCCGAGCGTCATGATGTTGAAGCCCATGCCGAACACGTCGAGCAGGAGGATCGTCGCGGCCATCACCACCGGCACGAGCGCGACGGCGATCGCGGTGATCTTCCAGTTGCGCAGGAAAGCGAACAGCGTCAACGCCGCCAGCACCACGCCGATCATGATCGCGTCGCGCACGCTGGTGGCCGAGGCGATCACCAGTTCGCTCTGGTCGTACCAATTCGACAGATGCACGCCGGCCGGCATCTGATGCTGGAAATCGGCGAGCTTCGCGCGGATCGCCTTGGCCATCGCCACGCTGTTCGCGCCCGGCTGCTGATACACGTTGATGAGCACGGCGTCCTGGCCGTCGGCGGTGACGCGCATCCATTGCGGCACCACGCCAGCGCGTACGGTCGCGATGTCTCCGAGGCGGATCTGCGTCGCGCCGTTGGCCGACACCACGACATTGCGCAGTTCGTCGAGCCGCGTAATGGTGGTGTTGGCGATCACGAGGTAAAGCTTGTAGTGATCCTCGATGCGGCCGTTCGCCATCAGCACATTGCTCGCGCCGATCGCCTTCGACACATCGGACAGCGAGAGCTTGTACGCGGCGAGGCGGGCGGGATCGATCGCGACTTCGAACTCGTCCTGATCGCCGCCCGTCACGTCGACGCGCGCCACGCCTTCCACCGAAGACAGCAACGGCCGCATCTGGAATTGCGCGAGATCGTGCAGCGCGGAGAGCGACTGCCGCTGCGAAGTCAGGCTATACGCCAGCACCGGAAACACGGTGGGGTCCATGCGCCGCACCTGCATCGAGGTGCCTTGGGGCAGCGTCGCGAGTATTTCGCTGATGGCCGACTGCGCCTGCAAGGTGGCTTGCGCCATGTCGGTGCCCCAGTCGAAATTGATCGAGATTTCGGCCGCGCCGCGGCTCGTTTTCGATTCGACGTCGCGCACGTTCGGCACGCGCCGCAGCGCTTCTTCCACAGGCATCGTGACGAGCGTGGCCATCTGTTCCGCGGGGCGGTCGCCCGCGTCGAGCGAGACGACCGCACGCGGAAACGCGACGTTCGGGAACAGCGAGATCGGCAGGCGGAACGCGGTCAGTGCGCCCGCCATCGCCAGCAATGCGATCACGAACAGCAGCGAGCGCCGGTGCTTCTGCATCCATTGACCGAAATTCATCGCGGCGCGCCTCCGCTGGTTTGCACCGCCATGCCGTCCTTCAACTCATAGTTGCCGCTGACCACGAGGCCCTCGCCGGCGTCGAGCGGGCCATCCACGCCGTAGCGGTCGCCGTTCTCCACCTGCGTGGTCACCGCCACGCGGCGCGCCTTGTTCTGCGGCGTGATCTGAAACACGTACGCACCGTTGTCATCTTTCAGCACGGCGGCGCGCGGCACGATCCAGTGCGTGCCGCTGCGGGTCGCGATATCGGCGCTCACGCGCGTGCCGGGAATGAAGGCAGTCTGACCGAGCGGCACGTTCGCGCCGACGTCGACGAGTTGACTCTGCTGATCCACGGACGCGCCGACCAGCGCGACGTGGCCGTTCACCGAAGTCTTCGCGAGCGACGCGGACAGGCCGTGCAAGGTAACTGTGTCGCCGGCGTGGATCGCGGCGGCATCGGCGGGTTCGACGCCGAGCATCACGTTGGCGCGCGCGTCCTTGCCGCTGCCGCCGGCGAGTTGCAGGATCGCCGCGCCGGGCTGCACCTGGTCGCCCTGAGCGGCCGTGACCTGCAGCACCACGCCGTCGTTTGGCGCGGTGATGATCTTGTTGCCGCTTGCCACGCCTGTCTGGATCTGCGCGGCGAGCGCCTGCTGTGCATCGTCAGCGGCCTTGCGGGCACTGGCGAGTTGCGACTGGGTGGCGAGCGCTTTGTCGTACAGCGATTGCGTGCGCGCCAGCTCGCCTTGTGCGAGTGTCACGGCGCTTTTCGCCTGGGTGGCCGCGAGGACGGCGGCAGGGTCGGCCTGCACGACGAAGAGCGGCGTGCCGCGCGCCACGGTTTGCCCAGGCTGAACGCGCATCTGCACGATACGCGCGGTATACGGCAGATTGACGGTGGTGAGGTTCGACGCGGACGCCGCGACGATCCCATATGCCCGCACCGGCTGCGCGATCTCGGCGCGCTGCACGTGCACGGTCTGGACGGCGACCACCGGTTGATCGGCGGCGTCGGCGGCGGGCGCTGCCGCGGCGCTTGCGGCACGGGCCGCATGAACGCCGGCGCACAGCAACGTGGCGCAGGCGATAAAAATCGCACCGGCGGCAATGCGCGGCCGCAGCGCTGAAGTCAGGCTATTTCGCATGAGTGTCGGAGTCAGTCAGAGCGGTGGAGTAGGCGTCGGGAATCGCGCTGCCGAGCAGCGCCTGCAAGCCGACGCGTTGTTCGGCGAGCGACTCGCGCAACGTCGCGACGTCGATCTGTTTGGTGAGCGCGGCGCTTTGCGCGTCGGTGTAAGCGCCGAGCGCGAGGTTGTGTTCCGCGTAGGCCGCGGCCGCGTCGTTGGCGGCTACGTCGACATCGGGCAAGGCGGCCTCGGTCTGCTGCAACTGCCGTGTGAGGATCGTGTTGTCCGCACGCAGATGCGCGACATCCGCGTAAGCGTTGTTCAGCCGCGCCTGATATTCGTCGCGCAGGTGCTGGCGGGTCGCTTGCTCGATCGCGACGTTGCCCTGGTTACGGTTGAAGATCGGCAGGCTCAAGTTGATCTGGAAGCCGCTCGTGTATATGTTCGAGGTATCGCGCGCCCGCACGAAGCCCACGGACAGACTCGGAAACTGGCTGAGAATCGCGGCGCGATATTTCTGTTCCTGCGCCTCGTAGCCGGCTTGCAGCGCGATCAGATCGGGGCGGCGTCGAGGCAATCCGGCGAGCGCGGCGTCGAGCGTCGTGTCGGAGAGCGGCTCGATGTCTTCGCCGCCGGTGAGTTGCAACTGCACCTCGGGCGAGACGCCGAGCAGCGCGTTCAGATCGTGGTGCGTTTGCTCGGCTGCGCGTTCGGCGTCGGTGTATTGCTTGCGTGCGTCGCTATAGGCGAGGAGCGCCGCATTCAGCGTGTCGTCGGTGAGGTTGCCGTCGCGGCGCGCTTCGGCCGTGCGTTCGTAGCGCGTGCGCGCGAGGTCGCGCTGACGCTGCAAAAGCGGCAACGTGTCCTGCTGGAAGCGCGTCTTGATGAACAACTGCCGCGCCTGCGCGACGGTCTGCCATTCCTGCCACAGCAGACCGAGATCGGTTTTGGCCACGGTGGCGTCGGCTGATTGTTGGTTGGCGCTGCGCACGACGATCGCCATCACGTCCATGCTCAACCCGTAGCTGAACGCGCGCGTGGTGCCGATCTGGCCGGGATAATCGCTTGATACGCTCAGTTGCGGGTCGGGCAGCAGACCCGCCGAGTAGGCCTGCGCGCGGGCGATGCCGAGGTCGTCGCGGGCCAGCTTGAGGTCGGGATTGTTGGCCACCGCGAGCATCGCGACTTCGTCGATATCGAGCCCGTCGGACGGGTCGAAGCGATGCGCGGCCAATTCCGGCAGCGGCATGCTCGACGGATCGATACGGATGCGTTCGAGCGAATGCGCGGAGGTGGACGTGTCCTGCGGCGCGAGCGGCTCGCGGTGATACCACGTGCAGCCGCCCATCAGCAGCGCGCAGAGCGGCACGAGCACGCGCAGCCGGTCGTATGGTCGCGAAGTGTGTTTGACCGCGGGCTCGGCCGGCGCGGCGAACCCAGACACGGCCGCCGATATAGCCGCCGTTGCGGCATTGAAAACGGGCAAAGTCCGGCTCCTGAACGAAGAAATAGGGCATCCGCGCAGGGATGCCGCGAACAGGAGCCGATTCTGCTGATGGACTGCTTAAGACACGCTTAACGCCAATTTAAGCGTCCCTTCAGCGTCGCTTCAGGAAAACATAAGCAAGCCATAAGGAAGCGTTAAGCTACCGGGCGAGACAATGCCGGGGCCAACACGGGAGAGGAGAGACCATGCGTCTGCTATTGGTCGAAGACGACGACATGATTGCGGAAACGGTACTGGGCGCGATGCGCCGCGCCGGCTACGCGATCGACTGGGCCGAAGACGGCCGCGCGGCGGAGCTGTCGCTCGACAATGGTGTGTACGACCTCGTGCTGCTCGATCTCGGCTTGCCGAAGAAGGACGGCATCGACGTCCTCAACGCCTATCGCAAGGGCGGCGGCGCCGCGCCGGTCATCATCCTGACGGCTCGCGACGCCGTCGACGCACGGATTCGCGGCCTCGACGCCGGCGCCGACGACTATCTGATCAAGCCATTCGACCTCGACGAACTGGCCGCGCGCGTGCGTGCGCTGCTCAGACGCCGCACCGGCCAGAAGCAGCCGGTCTACGCCCACGGCGAGCTCACGCTCGACCCCGCCGCGCACGAAGTCACCAAGTCCGGCGAGTCGCTGCCGCTCGTGCCGCGCGAATTCGCGCTGCTGCAGGCGCTGATCGAAGAGCCGACGCGCGTGTTCACCAAGGCCGAGCTGGAAGAGAAACTGTACGGCTGGGGCGAGGAAGTGGGCAGCAATACCATCGAAGTGCATGTACATAGCCTGCGGCGCAAGATCGGCGCGGAGCAGGTGGTGACCGTGCGCGGCGTGGGCTACCGTCTGAAGAGGTGCTGATGAAGTCGATTCGCCGCTGGCTGCTGGGTTGGCTGATTTTCGGCCTGGCGGTTGCCTCGGGCGTGGCTGGCTACGGCATCTTTCACACGGCGCGCGAGGAAGCGAGCGAACTGTTCGACTACGAGTTGCGCACGATCGCGCTGTCGCTGCCGTCGAACCTCGCCGGTGCGGGCGACGGTGAACATCGTAATCCCGACCTCGGTGGTCTGGCCGACGACCGGGTCGTCATCGAAATCTGGGACGCTGCCGGCAAGCTCATCTATCACTCGCTGCAGGCGCCGGTGTTTCCGCGTCAGCCCGCGGGCTTCAACACGGTGGAGCGCGGCGAGTATCACTGGCGCACATTCGCCGTGCAGCAGGCGCAGCGTTATATCCAGGTGGCGCAGCCCATCTCCGTGCGCGAGGACCTTGCGCTGCAACTCGCGCTGCACACGCTCTGGCCGCTCGGCGTGCTGGTGCCGGTGACGATCGTGCTGGTCCTGCTGGTGGTGGCGCGCGGGCTGGCGCCGATCGGCGGGCTGTCGCGCGCGCTGTCCACCCGCACCATCGACTCGCTCGAACCGCTGCGTCTGGACGGCAGCGTGCCGGTCGAAATCAAGCCGCTGGTCGAAGCTCTCAACGATATGCTGCAGCGACTGCACACGGCGTCGCAGGCACAGCGCACCTTTATTGCCGATGCCGCGCACGAGTTGCGCTCACCGCTCGCCGCGCTGAAGCTGCAATTGCAGGCCGCGTCGCGCGACGGTTCGTTAAAGGGCGAAGGGCAAACGCTCGAGCGCGTCGAAGGGCGCGTCAACCGCATCATTCACCTGGTGCAGCAACTGCTGACGCTGGCGCGTGAAGACGCGCATCCGGTCACGTCGATGGTGCCGGTCAGCTTGCGCCGGATCGGTGAGCAGGCCGTGGGTGATTTTTCGTTGCTGGCGGAAACGAAGGAGATCGACATCGGCCTGGAATGCGAGGGCGCGCGCACGGAGGGCGATGCTTATACCGTGCTGGCGGAGCCGCACGGCATGAGCGTGCTGCTGGGCAATCTGATCAACAATGCGATCCGTCATACGCCGCGCGGCGGCCGTGTCGACGTGATCCTGAAGCGTGCCGGTACGCGCGTTGGCTTCGAGGTCGTCGATACCGGCGCGGGCATTCCGGAGGCCGAACTCGAACGGGTCTTCGACCGCTTCTATCGCGGCGAGGAAGCGCAAGGCGAGGGCAGCGGCCTCGGGCTCGCGATCGTGTCGCGCATCGCCGAGCGGCATCAGATGGACCTTTCGCTGCGCAACAACGAGGGCCGGCACGGCTTGCGTGTGACCGTGTCCGGTCTGAAGGCGCATGACGTCGACGCGCCGGTGGCCGTCAAAAGCTGACGGCCATTGCTTCATGGCGCGGCATTCATACGGAGCGCTCCCTGGACAAGGGCGATGAACGCTGATCGTTCGATGCATCACTGGGCGGCCCGTTTAGCGTCGCGTCCAGTTCCGACACGCTCGACACCTGGCGCAATTCGTCGGCGATGATCGACACCAGCGCATCCGCCGCGGCGCTCAACGGGCGGCGCGGATGGCTCACACACACGATATGCCGCACGATGCGCGGCGCGAGGATCGGATAAGCGCGCAGGCTGCCCAGGCGCACCGCGCGCTGCACGGCGATACGCGGCAGGATGGTCGCGAAGTGCGTGCTTTCCACCAGCTTCACGATCGTGCTCAACACGTCGATCTCGAAGCGCGGCGCGAGCAGCACGTCTTCATGTTGCGCGGCTGTATCGAGCACGCCGCGCAAGCCGTGGCGCTTGGTCGGCAACACCAGTTCCAGCTCGGGCAGTTGCGCGAGTTCGATCGCATGCGGCAACTCGGGGCCGTGCTCGGCGCTCGTCACCAGCACCATTTCCTCGTCGAGCAAGGGCTGCGCGTCGAGCGAGAGACGCGCGCGCGGCTTGTTGATCAGCGCCGCGTCGAGCTGGCCGCCCGCCACCCAATCGATGAAGGTCGCGCTGTAGCCGTCCGCCACGGTCACCTCGACATGCGGGTAGCGCGCGTGGAAACGCGATAGCGCATCGGCCAGCACACTTTCCGTAACCGACGCGATCAGCCCGATCGACACATGGCCGGTCACCACCTCGTCGCGCTGCACGAGTTGCTGACGCGCATGCGCGAGATCGCGCATGATCGGTAGAAAGAGCCGATACATGAGCCGGCCGGCGGCAGTCGGCGCCATGCCGTGCGCGTTGCGCTCGAAGAGCTGCTGGTGCAGTTCGTCCTCGAGTTTGGCGATCTGCATGCTGAGCGCAGGCTGCACGATGTTCAGGCGTTTCGCCGCCCGCGTGACCGAACCGTCCTCGAAGAGCGCGATGAAATACTGGATTTGCCTGAGGTCCATGTTGGTATGAATAAAACATCAGCAAACGTAATGAGAATGACGCGCCGTATCAGATAAAGGCCGCAACCGTGTGCCATGGACGCTCCCAAACCCTCAGCCGACGGTGGCGCATGCGCCCCCGCCCGCGCCGTGTCTATTGATATCCTGCCTACAATTACCTGTCATTGGTGCTAACACGCATATCATCGGGAATGATTCGACGCATCAATAATCAATATTAGAAGTTATACGCTGATCTCGTTACGCTTCCATCATCAACTGGCCGTCCGGTTCGGACATGAAGCCAGGCATTGATGGAGACGTAGATGAATACTCGCGATGCCGCATCGCACGGTACTTTTCACCTGACGTGGGCCCACCCGTCCGCCGCGCTCACGCTGCGCGACTGGCTGGCGCATCTGGCGCGCACGGGCCGGGTCGCGACGATCGACAAGCCGGTCGCGCTCGAACACGAACTCGCCGCGATTGCAAAGCGGCTGGACGGCACGCAAGCCGCGTTCTTCACGAAGCCGGGCGGTCACGACGTACCGGTGGTCAGCGGTTTCATGTCGCGGCGCGCGTGGATCGCGGAAGCGATGGGCGTGGCCGAGGCCGATCTGCTGGCGCGCTTTCGCGACGCGGCCGATCAGCCGGTTCCTTCGAAGGAAATCCCGCGTGCCGAAGCGGCCTGCCAGCAGGTCGTGCATACCAGCGGCATCGATCTTCACAAGCTGTTGCCGATTCCTACGCATAGCGAGCACGACAACGGGCCGTACATCACCGCGGGTCTCGTGATTGCACGCAATCCGCGTACCGGCGTGCAGAACGTGTCCATCAACCGCATTCAGGTGCATGGACCCGATCGCATGGCGATCCTGCTGTTGCCGCGCCATCTGTATGCATTCCAGAAAGCCGCGGAAGAGGCGGGCGACGCGCTCGACGTCGCGATCGCCATCGGCGTCGATCCGTTGACGATGCTCGCCTCGCAAGCCATTTCCCCGATCGATTCCGACGAGCTGGAAATCGCCGGCGCGCTGCATGGCGCGCCGCTGCCGGTGGTCAAGTGCGTGAGCAACGGCGTGAACGTTCCGGCCTTCGCGGAGATCGTGATCGAAGGGCGCATTCTGCCCAACGTGCGCGAACCGGAAGGCCCGTTCGGCGAATTTCCGAAGTACTACAGCGCTCAGGAAGCGCGTGAAGTGATCGAAGTCACCGCGGTGACGCATCGCGAGAAGCCGATCTTTCATACGATCGTGCCGGCGGAAATGGAGCATCTGCTGCTCGGCGCGATTCCGCGCGAGGCGACTTTGCTGGCGCATCTGCAACGTAGTCATCCCAATGTGAAGGACGTGCATCTGTCCGTGGGCGGCGTGTGCCGTTATCACCTGTGGGTGCAGTTCGAAAAGAAGCGCGAGGGCGAAGCGAAGAACGTGATTCTGTGCGCGTTCGGTGCGCACTACGACATCAAACAGGTGGTGGTGGTCGATACCGATGTCGACGTGCACGACCCGGCCGAAATCGAATGGGCGATTGCCACGCGTTTTCAGGCCGATCGCGATCTGGTCGTGATCGAAGGCGCGCAAGGCTCGCCGCTCGATCCGTCGACTACCGTGGGTCAGCCGGAAGACGCGCCGCCGCATCTGCAAGGCGTGAGCGCCAAAATGGGACTCGACGCTACACGGCCGGTGGTGTACCCGTCGCACGTATTCACGCGGGTGCGCATTCCCGGTCAGGACACGGTGAATCTGGACGCGCTGATTGCCGCCGACAACGCCGCGTTCGACAGCTATCTGGGTGGCGCACATGGTTGAACACAAACGTGAGCGTATCGTCGTGGGCATATCCGGCGCGAGCGGCGCGCTGATCGGCGTGCGTCTGCTCGCCGCGCTGCGGCGCCTCGGCACGCACGAGACGCATCTGATCGTGTCGGCCTCCGGCGCGGTCACGGCGGCGCAGGAACTCGGCATGACGCGCGGCGATCTGGAGCGTCTCGCCGACGTGGCCTACAACGTGCGCGACATCGGCGCGGCGGTGGCGAGCGGTTCCTTCATCACCACGGGCATGGTGATCGCGCCGTGCTCGATGAAGACGCTCGCGGGCGTGGCCAACGGTTTCGCCGACAACCTGCTCACGCGTGCCGCCGATGTGATGCTCAAGGAGCGTCGCCGGCTCGTGCTGGTCGCGCGCGAAACGCCGCTCAATCTCGCGCATTTGCGCAACATGACTTCCGTCACCGAGATGGGCGGGATCGTCATGCCGCCGGTGCCCGCGTTCTACGCGCATCCCAAGACTATCGAAGACGTGGTCGACCATACGGTGGGGCGGATTCTCGATCTGTTCGGTATCGAGCATCGCGAGATCGCGCAGCGCTGGAGCGGACTCGCCGACGAATTCGCGCAGCGCCGCGAATCGGGAGCGGACCAATGAATCGGCGCGACACGCTCCACGCCGGCGACACGGCGACGCAGGACCGCGACCCGGAACTGGACAAACGCCCGCAGCGTCATCTCGGCCGCCCGATGGAGCGTCTGGAAGATCCCGCGATTCTCACCGGTCGCGGCCGTTACGGCGACGACATCGGCATCCGGCCCGGCACGCTGCACGCCGCGATCCTGCGCTCGCCGCACGCGCATGCCGAACTGGTGTCGATCGACACGGATGCCGCCGCGAAACTGCCCGGCGTGCGCGCGATCCTGACACGCGACGACCTGCGCGCGTGGTCGCGGCCCTTCGTGGTCGGCGTGAAATCGCCGATGGAACAGTGGGCGCTGGCGATGGACCGCGTGCGCTATGTCGGCGAACCGGTGGCGGTGGTGCTGGCGCAATCGCGCGCTATCGCCGAGGACGCGCTCGATCTGCTCAAGGTCGAGTACGCGACGCTCGATCCGGTCACATCGATCGAACAGGCGGCAAGCGACCAGTCGCCGGTATTGCACGAGAAAGTAGGCAGCAACGTGATCAGCGACCGGCACTTTCGCTACGGCGAGCCGGATGCGGCGTTCGAGAAAGCGCCGCATCGCGTGAAACTGGTCGCGCATTATCCGCGCAATAGCTGCGCGCCGATCGAATGCGGCGTGGTGATCGCGGAGTATCTGGCGGGCGATGAAGGCTACGACGTCACGTCGAATTTCATGGGCCCGTTCTCGCTGCACGCGGTGATGGCGATGGCGCTGAACGTGCCCGCCAACCGTTTGCGTCACAAGGCGCCGCGCGATTCGGGCGGCAGCTTCGGCGTGAAGCAGGCAGTGTTTCCGTACGTCGTACTGATGTGTCTCGCCTCGCGCAAGGCGGGCGCGCCGGTGAAATGGGTCGAGGACCGGCTCGAACATCTGAGCGCGGCCACTTCCGCGACCGCGCGCGTATCGACACTCGAAGCGGCGGTGGAAAACGACGGCCGCATCACGGCGCTCTCCTACGATCAACTCGAAGACTGCGGCGGCTATCTGCGCGCGCCGGAACCGGCCACGTTCTATCGCATGCACGGCTGCCTGACCGGCGCGTATGCGATCGACAATCTGCTGGTGCGCAACCGCGTCGTGCTGACCAACAAGACGCCGACGGGGCTAGTGCGCGGCTTCGGCGGACCGCAGGTGTACTTCGCGCTCGAACGGCTGATGCAGCGCATCGCGCTCGAACTGAAGCTCGATGTGCTCGACGTGTACCGCCGCAACTTCGTCGCCGCCGATGCGTTCCCATATCGCGCCGCGGCCGGCGCGCTGCTCGACTCGGGCAACTATCAGGAAGCGCTGCGCCGCGCGCTGGCCGAAGGCGGCTATGACGAACTGCATGCGCGTCGCGAGGCGGCACGCAAGGAAGGACGTCTGTACGGCATTGGCTTTGCGGCGATCGTCGAACCGTCGGTGTCGAACATGGGCTACATCACGACGGTAATGCCCGCCGACGCCCGCAAGAAAGCCGGACCGAAGAGCGGCGCGATCGCGAGCGCGACGGTCAGCGTCGATCTGCTCGGCGGCGTGGTGGTGACGATTGCGTCGACGCCCGCCGGCCAGGGGCATATGACGGTGTGTGCGCAAGTCGTAGCGGACGTGCTCGGCGTCTCGCCGCACGATGTCGTCGTCAATGTCGAATTCGATACACACAAGGATGCGTGGTCGGTGGCGGCGGGCAATTATTCGAGCCGCTTTGCCGGTGCGGTGGCGGGCACGGTGCATCTGGCGGCGGTGCGCGTACGGGACAAGATCGCGCGCATCGTGTCGAAACAATTGGGCTGCGCGCCGGACGATGTCTGTTTTGCAGAAGGCCGCATCTTTGCAAAGGGCGCCGAGGATCGCGCGCAGCCGTTCGGCCGCGTCGCCGCCAATGCGCCGCATTGGGCGCCCGCGCTGTTGCCCGAAGGCGAAGAGCCCGGTCTGCGCGAGACCGTGTTCTGGAATCCGCCGAACATGGCCGCGCCGGACGAGAACGATCGCATCAACACTTCGGCGGCCTACGGCTTTGCGTTCGACATGTGCGGGGTCGAAGTGGATCGCGCCACCGGCCGTGTGCGGATCGACCGCTACGTCACCGCGCACGACGCCGGCACGCTGCTGAACCCCGCGCTCGCCGACGGCCAGATTCGCGGCGCCTTCGCGCAAGGGCTCGGCGCGGCGTTGATGGAGGAGTTTCGCTACGGCGCGGACGGCAGCTTCCAGTCCGGCACGCTCGCCGACTATCTGATGCCGACCACCTGCGAAGTGCCCGACCCGGTGATCGTGCATCTGGAGACGCCGTCGCCGTTCACGCCGCTCGGTGCGAAAGGACTCGGCGAGGGCAACAACATGAGCACGCCGCCGTGCATCGCGAATGCGGTGGCGGACGCGCTCGGCGTCGACGATATCCGTTTGCCGCTGACGCCTTCGAAAGTGATGGCGCTGATCGGCATCGACGATCCCGCGCCGTCGCGTCCCGAGTTGCGTGAAGCCGCAGCGGCCAAACCGGCGCTGCCGGGCGGCGGCAAGGCGCTTACCGCGCAGGGCAGCGTCGATCTGCCGGCAGCGCCGGAAGCGATTTTTGCCGTGCTGCTCGATCCGAACGCGCTCGCCAAGGTCATTCCCGGCTGCCATGCGCTCGAAGCCGAAGGTACGAATCAGTATCGCGCCGACGTGACGGTCGGCGTCGGCATGATCAAGGCGCGTTTCGAAGCGAAGATCGGCCTGTCGGAAATCGACGCGCCGCATCGGCTGCGTTTGGCTGGCGCGGGCATGTCGTCGCTCGGCAGCGCGCGCGGCAGCGGCCTCGTCGAATTGACGCCGATCGAAACGGGCACGCGTCTTTCGTACGACTACGAAGCCCAGGTGTCGGGCAAGGTCGCGGCGGTCGGCGGGCGCATGCTCGAAGGCGCGGCCAAGGTCGTGTTGCGGCAACTGTTCGAATCGCTCGGCCGTCAGGCGGCGGGCAAGCCGGTTCAAACCGGTGGCTCGTGGCTTTCGCGCCTCTTCGCCCGTTTCAGGAGACAGGCATGAAACCCGCGCCGTTCGATTATTTGCGCGCCATGACCACCCAGCATGCGCTCGACGCCCTCGCGCAAAGCGGCGAGGACGCACGCGTGCTGGCCGGCGGCCAGTCGTTGATGGCGGTGCTGAACATGCGGCTCGCGCAGCCGCGGATGCTGATCGACATCTCGCGCACCGACGAGCTGAACTCGGTGCGTGTCGATCACAAGGCGGGCTTGCTGGTGGTGGGCGCGGCGGCGACGCAAGGCAGCGTCGAGTGGCGTGAATCTCTGCGCGACGAAGTGCCGTTGCTGGGGATGGCGTTCCCGCACATCTCGCACTTCCAGATCCGCAATCGCGGCACGGTGTGCGGTTCGATAGCGCATGCCGACCCGAGCGCGGAACTGCCGCTGGTGTTGGCCGCGCTCGGCGGCGACGTGATGTTGCGCTCGAAAAGGAAACACCGCGTGCTGCCCGCCGCCGAGTTTTTTCAAGGCATGTTGATGACCGCGCGCGAGCCGGATGAACTCGTCGAAGCCGTGCGCTTTCCGCTGAAGCGGCAGGGCGAACGCTACGGTTTCACGGAATTCTCCGCGCGCCACGGCGACTTCGCGATGGTTGCTTGCGCGGCCGTCGTGACGTGCGATTCGATCCGCCTCGCGGTGGGCGGCGTCGCGGACCGGCCGGTGGTCGAGCAATGGCCGCGTCTGCGTGACGAGGATCTGCGCAGCGCATTGAACGATTTGAGCTGGAAGCTGGGCGCGCAGGACGACGCGCATATCAGCGCGGCGTATCGCCGGCATCTGGTCCGGCAACTCGGATGGCGCGTAATCGAGGAGGCGAAGTGAGCAACACATCGAACGGCAACGTCGTGCACGTGATGCGGCAGGGCGAACGGCAGTGCGTCACGCTGACGCTCAATGGCCGTGAACGCAGCGGCTATTGCGAGCCGCGCGAACTGCTATCGGATTTCATCCGTCACGAACTGGGCGCGACCGGCACGCACGTCGGCTGCGAGCACGGCGTGTGCGGCGCGTGCACGGTGCACGTCGACGGCGTGGCGGGACGCTCGTGCCTGATGCTGGCGGTGCAGGCGGAGGGACGCCGCATCGACACCGTGGAGGGACTCGCGTCCGACATGAAACTCGGAGACTTGCAGCAGGCGTTCCAGCGTCACCACGCGTTGCAGTGCGGCTTCTGCACCGCCGGAATTCTGATGTCGTGCGCGGACTATCTGCAGCGCGTGCCCGATCCGAGCGAAGCGCAGGTGCGCGACATGCTCTCGGGCCATCTGTGCCGCTGTACGGGCTATACGCCGATCGTCGCCGCGGTGCTCGACGTGGCTTCGCGGCGCCGGCAAGGCAAGACGGCTGGCGAGACCGTGGAGGCCGCTCATGCTTGACCTCGGCCGAACCTTTCTGCAGAGCGTGGAACGCAGCCCCGACGCACTCGCGCTCGTCGACGGTGAGTTGACGCTGACGTATGCGCAGTGGCATCGACTGATCATGAAGGTGGCCGAAGGTCTGCGCGGCCTGGGCCTCGCGCATGGCGACCGCTTGCTGGTGGTGCTGCAAAACCGCTGGGAAATGGCGACCTTGCATTGGGCCTGCCAGTTCACGGGCGTGGTGATCGTGCCGCTGAACTGGCGTGCGAAACCCGATGAACTCGAATACTGCGTGACCGATGCCGGTGTGAAGGCTATCGTGTACGAGCCGGTTTGCGCCGATGCCGTCGCGCAGAGTCCCGCAGCGCAACGTCTGCCGCGTATCGGTCTCGACGACGCGCAGGGCCGCACTGCGAGCTTCGAAACTCTGATGGCGCACAGCACGCCGGATGCGCTGAACGCCGGACACACCTGCGCGAATGCCGACGACTACTCGCTGATTCTCTACACCTCGGGCACCACCGGCAAGGCGAAGGGCGTGCCGCGCCGTCATCGTCATGAACGCGCCGCCGCGCTCGCGCATGTCGCGCAGAATCTGTATGGCCACGGCGAGCGCACGCTCGGCGTGATGCCGCTTTATCACACGATGGGCGTGCGCTCGCTGCTCTCGATGGCACTCGTGGACGGCCTGTTCGTCTGCGTGCGCCGCTGGAATGCGCGCTTCGCACTCGATGCGATTGCGCAGCACAAGCTCACGTGTCTCTATCTGGTGCCGACGCTGTATCACGATCTGCTGGCCGATCCGGCTTTCGCGTCGATTGATACGTCGACGGTGAAGAAGCTCGGTTTTGCCGGCGCGCCGATGAACGACGGTTTGCTCAAGCGCCTCTCGGCGGCGTTCGAACCGGAACTGTTCGTCAATCACTACGGCTCGTCCGAGGTCTACACCTTCAGCATCGATCAGGACGCCACGCGCAAGCCGGGCAGTGCGGGGCGCGCGGGCATCAACACGCGCTTGCGCGTCGTCAGGCTCGACGCCCACACGCCCGAAGACCTCGCGCAAGTGGGCGAGGAAGGCCAGATCATCGCCGACCTGCTCGGCGACGAAGCCTTCGAAGGGTACTGGAACCGTCCCGATGCGAACGCCAAATCATTGCGCGACGGCTGGTATTTCACGGGCGACACCGGTTTCTTCGACGCGCAAGGCGACCTGTACGTGTCGGGCCGCGTCGACGACATGATCATCAGCGGCGGCGAGAACATTTCGCCGGTCGATATCGAGTCGGTGCTGTCGCTGCATCCCGCGGTCGACGAGGTCGCGGTGGCCGGCGTGAAGGACGAGCGCTGGGGCCAGCGCGTGGTCGCCTTCGTCAAGCGCCGCGATTACGTCGACGCCGACACGCTCGACGCGCACTGCCGCACCTCCGATCTCGTCAACTTCAAGCGTCCGCGCGAATACGTGTTCGTCGACGACATACCGAAGTCGCCGGTCGGCAAGATCCTGCGCCGCAAGCTGTCCGCGGGCGAGTACCACCGCGACACGCGCGGCGAATCCATTGCACCTCACACGGAAACCACCAAGGAGTAACCTCATGACCGACCTGACCCACCGCGGCCAGACGCTGCTTCAGGATCTCGACGGCTTCTCGATCGAGATCGACGCCGAACGCGAACGCGCGGACATCATCCTGCATCGCCCGCCGTTCAACGTGATTTCGATGCACGCGCGGGATCAAATGCGCGCCGCCTTCGAGGCGCTCGACGAAGATCCGCGCGTGCGCGTGATCGTGGTGCGCGCCAAGGGCGAGCACTTTTCGAGCGGCGGCGACATCAAGGGCTTTCTCGAAGCATCGCCGGAAACCGTGTCGAAGCTTGCCTGGAATATCGCCGCGCCCGCGCGCTGCTCGAAGCCGGTGATCGCCGCCAATCGCGGCTTCTGTTTCGGCGTGGGCTTCGAACTGTCGCTCGCGTGCGACTTCCGCATTGCCACCGACACCACTTTTTACGCGCTGCCGGAACAGAAGCTCGGCCAGATTCCGGGGTCGGGCGGCTCGGCCCGTTTGCAGCAGATGGTCGGCATCGGCCGCACCAAGGACATCGTGATGCGCTCGCGCCGCATTCCGGGCAAGCAGGCCTACGAGTGGGGCATCGCGGTCGAGTGCGTGGCCGACTCGGAACTCGAAGCCACGACCGATGCGCTGGTGGACGAGCTGCGCGCGTTCTCGCCGCTCGCGCAACGCACCGCGAAGAAGCTGCTTAACGACACCGAGGACGCGCCGCTGTCGATCGCGATCGAACTCGAAGGGCACTGCTATAGCCGTCTGCGTACTTCCGACGATTTCCGCGAAGGCGTCGAGGCATTTCACGGCAAACGCAAGCCGGTGTTTCGCGGCAGTTAATGCGACCGCCGCACGACGGCGAATGGGAAGACAGCGGCCAGGTTGCATGGGACCGGAGTAAGCGCTAAAGCGCTAACTCCGGTCGACAAAGGAGACAGGGGGATGGAGCGTTTCTTCACGCGGGGTCAATGCATGTCCGCGCTGCTGGTCGAGTCGGGCGCGCTCGAAGACTTCATTGTCCCGACTATCACGATGGCCGAAAAAATCGCCGACGCGATGCTCGCGCGGCGCGAGGCAAACGCAGCATCGAAACGGCGCCGCTCACCGCGGCCTCGCCATAAGGTTTCTTAACACCACCAAGAGCGCGCGCAAGAGAGCGTGCCTACAAACGCGGACGATCGAGAGACGGCCCGCTGATAGTCAAGGAGATGACGATGTCCGTAGCAGCGCAAAATGGCGCCGCCTTGCCCGCGGTAGACCAGCGGCAAGTGATGGGTGCGGTAATGGCCTCGTGCCTCGGCTGGGCACTGGATCTGTTCGATCTGTTCGTGTTGCTGTTCGTCGCGCCGGTGGTGGGGCGGCTGTTCTTCCCGTCCGAACACGCGATGCTCTCGCTCGCCGCGGTTTATGCGTCCTTTGCCGTGACGCTGCTGATGCGCCCGCTCGGCTCGGCATGGTTCGGCTCCTATGCGGATCGCCACGGACGCAAGGGCGCGATGATCATCGCGGTGGTCGGCGTCGGTCTTTCCACGGCCGCGTTCGGCGTGCTACCGACCGTCGTGCAGGTGGGCCTCGTCGCGCCGATCCTGTTCCTCGTGTTGCGCCTCGTGCAGGGCGTGTTCGTGGGCGGCGTGGTGGCATCGACGCATACCATCGGCACGGAATCGGTCGCGCCGAAATATCGCGGCGCGGTGTCGGGGTTGATCGGCGGCGGCGGAGCAGGCCTCGGCGCGTTGCTCGCATCGCTCACGTATCTGGCGATGTCGGCGCTGTTCCCCGGCCCATCGTTCGATGTGTGGGGCTGGCGCTGCATGTTCTTCACCGGCATCATCAGTTCGGTGCTCGGGCTGTTCGTTTTCAGCAGCCTCGAAGAGTCGCCGCTGTGGAAGAAGCTCGCCGTCGAGAAGGCCGCCAAGGCCGCGGCGCAGAAGCTCGACACGCCCGTCGAAATCGTGCGCTCGCCGGTGCGCACGCTGTTTTCCCGCGACTATCGCTCGATTCTGTTCGTCAACCTGCTGCTGACCATCGGCGGCGGCAGCGGCTATTACCTGACCTCGGGCTATCTGCCGACCTTTCTCAAGGTGGTGAGCCACGCGCCGAACGGCGCCGCGGCGGCGATCCTGCTGATCTGCAGTGTGGCGGTGGTGATCGCGTCGGTGGCGGCGGGGCATCTGAGCACGTTCATCGGGCGCAAGAGCGCTTTCATCTGGCTCGGCCTGATTCGCCTGTTCGCGTTGCCCGCGCTGTTCCTGCTGCTGCCCACGGCGCAAAGCATCACGATGATCGGCGTGTACGCGGTGATTCTCAGCGCGCTCGGCAGCGCCGGCTACGCGCCGGTCCTGATCTTCCTGAACGAACGGTTTCCGACGGCGATTCGCGCGACCGGCACGGGGCTTTCCTGGAACATCGGCTTTGCGATCGGCGGGATAATGCCGACCGCCGTCTCGCTGGTGGCGAAAGACGCGAGCGAGTTGCCGATGACGCTGGCGATCTTCGTCGGGGCGATCAGCGTGATTTTCCTGATCGGCGCGTTCGTCGTGCCGGAAACACGTGGGAGGCTCGAGGAGGGGGCGGTGCGCGAGGCGGTTTAGGTCGCGGTTGGGCGGGTGGCCTGGCGACGTTTCAGCCGGCCGGGACACCAGTAGTCACACGCCGGATCTCCTCGCCGATGATATCGATCAGCGCATGCGCCGCCGGCCCGATCGGCCGCTTCGGATGGCTCACGCGGATGATGTGCCGCACGATCGGCGGCGACGCGATGGCGCGCGCGCACAGCACGCCTTCGTCGACCTTGCGCTGAACCACCACGCGCGGCAGGATCGTCGCGACGCCGCTCTGTTCGACGAACTGCACGATGGTGTTGAGCAGGTCGATCTCGAACTTCGGCTTGATGACCACGTCGGCGGCCAGCAGCGCCGCGTCCAGCACGCCGCGCAAGCCATTGCGGCGGGTCGGCAGCACCAGTTCGATGCCGGCCAGTTTCGCGAGATCGACGGTCGGCGGCAGGTCGGGGCCGAGCGCGGCGCTCGTCACCAGCACCATTTCCTCGTCGAGCAACGGCACCACGTCGAGCGTGAGACGCCCGCGCGGTTTGTTGATGATGGCCGCATCCAGCCGGCCGGCTTCGACCGCGTCGATCAACTGCGCGCTGAAGCCGTCGGCAACCGACACTTCGACCTGCGGGAACATCGCGTTGAATCTGGCGAGCGACTCCGGCAGCACGCTTTCCGCCTCCGACGACACCATGCCGAGCGACACCCGCCCCGTGACGATCGCATCCTGCCGGCTCAACTGGTCGCGCGCCCGTTCGATGTCGCGCATGATCGGCGTGTACAGGCGATACATCTGGCGCGCCGCGTCGGTCGGCGTCATGCCGTGCGGCCCGCGTTCGAAGAGTTTCTGGCGCAATTCGGTTTCGAGCTTCGAAATCTGCATGCTGAGCGCGGGTTGGACGATATTGAGCCGTTTCGCCGCGCGCGTGACGGAGCCGTCTTCGAAAAGTGCGATGAAGTACTGGATTTGCTTGAGGTCCATGAAGCGCGGGAGCGGGGCCGGGAAGGGAAAAAAGGGGGCGGAAACGGGGCCGGAAGGGGGCGGGAAAGGCCGCAAACATCGAGCTTGACCGTGCCGCGCCGAGCCTACAGGGTAACACTCGCGCAACCCCGCACGGAGCCCCGCGCGGCGCGGCTCGCGGCGTCGTCACGAGCGTGTTTCCTTACGCTGCTACAATCTCGTCTTTCTCGATTGATTGTGCGCTATGGGTTTCGAACAACTCGCTGAACTGAAGAAGCAATTGGCCGCGGCTCGCCGCGAGGCTGCGCCTGCCGCGAAGTCCGGCGCCAAGCCTGCTTCGAAGGACGCTTCCAAGCCCGCTAAGGACGCTTCCAAGCCTGCTGCCAAGGACGCGTCCAAGCCGGGCGCGAGGCCTGCCCGCAAGCCCGCGCCGCCGCGCCGTGCCGCGCCCGCAGCCGCGTCCGACGCCAAACCGGCGGTGGACGCGAAGCCCGTGGATCCGGTGGTGAAATCGATCGGGCGGCTGCAGAAGCGCTTCCCCATTGCCTTTCCGAAGAATCCGGCGCCCAAGCTGCCGCTCAAGGTCGGTATTTTCGAAGACCTCGTGGTGCACGCCAAGGACCTGTCGTTGAGCGAAGCGGAATTGCGCGACGCGATCAAGACGTGGTGCCGTGGCAGCCGCTACTGGAAATGTCTCGTGGAAGGCGCGGCTCGCGTCGATCTGACGGGCGCCGAGGCGGGCAAGGTCACGGCGCAGGAAGCCGCGGGCGCGCAGCGTCTGCAGGCGCATCGCGCAGCCAGGGGTGCGCAGAAGGCGGCAGCCGGTGCGGCGAGCGCGAATGCGAATGCGGCCGGCGAGACGGCCACGCAAGCGACGGCTGAAGTAGCCACGCAAGCATCCGCCGAGACAGCCGCGGAGCCGAACGCTGAAGCGGCCACGCAAGCGCCCGCTGAAGCAACCACGCAGGCCACTGCCGAAGCAGCGAATGCGCCGGCCGAGGCCGCCACGGCTTCGCAGGACGGCGAAGCGAAGGCGTAAGGCGTAGGCCGGCTCGACGAGCCGGCCGGCTGATCGGTGACACCGCACACGAAAATGTGCAGGACACCGGGCACGAAACCGCGCCCGAAGTCTCCCACGCAGTTTCCGGCCGAACCGCCCAACTCACCCGTCACCCGAAAAGCGCAAAACCCGCCACCCCGCCTAGGGGTGGCTGCCTAGCCGCGACGCAGCCCCCAGCCGGCTGCGCACGAAGCCGACGTGTTCGCGCAGCACATAGAACGCGTCTGCGTAAGCGAGCGGCATGCGCAGCCGATTCAACGAATCCTCGATCTGATCCAGTTCCGCGAAGAGCCGCGCGCGCTCCTCGTCGGTCGAATCGGCGAGCGCACCGCGTTCGATCGCAATCAGCGAACCATAATAGCGATAGATGCGCGAGCGCACCCGCCAGCGATAGAGCGCCGGAATCAGGCGCATGGCCGGGAACAGCAGCACGGCCATCGGCAGCAGCAGAACGAGCGTGCGGTCGCCGATGCTCGCCAGCCAGAACGGCAGCGTGCGATACAGAAAGCTTTTGCCCGTCTTGTAGTAGCGCTGCGCGTCTTCACTGATCTGATATTCGCGCGCGACGGGACTCGGAAATTCCCCCGCGCGCTGCAACAGGCCCGGCATGCCATGCACTTCCTGCGCCGCTTCGATCAGCAAATCGGAAATGGCCGGATGCAGCGTGGTACGAGCCACCAGCTCGACGGTCGGACTGATCAGATGCACCGTTTCGGGCGGAATCCTGCGCTTCAGATCCAGCACGCCGGCCGGCAGGTCGATCTGGTCCAGATAGGGAAAGAGACGCGTATACGCGTTCGCTTCGGCGAAGTTCATCACCGACACGCCGGGCACCTTGAGCAGGCGCAGCATCAGCCCGCGCGTGGCCGAGTCGCCGTTCAGGATCGCGGCGTCCACGTCACCCGCCACCAGTTGGGTGGCGGCCTGCATGCCGTCGCTCGGCACCAGCGTGGTGTCGCCGCCCGGCTCGATGCCGTTCGCATCCAGCAGTTTGAGCGCCAGCAGCCGCGTGCCGCTGCCTTCGCGGCCCACCGCGACGCGTTTGCCTTCCAGTTGCGAAAGCTGGCTCAGGCCCGTGCCGCGATAGAACACCACCACAGGAATATAGAAAACGCTGCCGAGCGACATCAGCGACGAGGTGTCGAGGCCGTCGGCGACGCCGCCTTGCACGAGCGCGACGTCGACGCGCTCTTTCGGGTCCAGCAGACGGTGCAGGTTCTGCACGGAGCCGTCGGACTCCAGCACGTTCAGCTTGATGCCGTTGCGGGCGAGAATTTTCTTGTACTGCTCGGCGGCGACGAGAAACGAGCTGTCATGCGGACCGGCGCTCAGGGTGATCGTCTTGGGCGGCGCCGGATCGACCAGCCAGACGGCCAGCGTGACCATCAGGATGATGACCCCGGCCACGACGACATAGAGCAGGGTGTGGTCGCGCCACTCGGCATGCGGCTCTTCGCCGGGAAAGTGCGGGGGACGCGGGCGCTGCGCTTTCATGGACACTCCGTGCCGAGCCGGGATGATCGCATTGTCCACCGTCCGCGATGGGTTTGGCGTCGGCAGTTTGCTCTATTGACCGGGCGGTCGCGAAGCTCTTGCCGGTTGGCGACGCGAGCCCTCCGCGCGGCACCTTCGAAGACGTGCGCTGCATGCGTGATGCATGAGTGAAATGTCCAACATAACTGCCGCGTCAGGACCGGAATGCGGTATCGACCGTGGCATAATCCGCGACAGCTTCCCTATCGTGTCGCCGGGCGCATCGTGAGTCGTTTCTATCGGAAGATCGGCAGTTGGCTGGGATTGTTCGCGATCCTGATGGCCACGCTCGCTCCGACGATCTCGCACACGCTCGCCGCACGCAGCGATGAAAGCGGCATGTCAGCCGAGCATTGCGACATGCCGTCGATGGCGTCCATGGGTTCGATGGACTCGATGGACTCGATGCAGGACGACACGCCGGACGCGACATCGGTCACGTCGAGCGCGCCGGATCCAGCAGGCGACAAACACGCCGACCACACGGCCATGTCCGACGGCGACCTCTGCGGTTATTGCAGCCTGCTCGCCCACATGCCGGCCGTGCCGAGCGTCGAGGCACTGTTCGTCGTCACCGTCCGCGCTGTGCAGCACACTGTCGCGACCCGCTTCGAGAGCGTGCGCCGCGTCGAACCGCTCACCTTCGCTCAACCCCGGGCACCTCCGTCCGCATCCTGATTCGAGTCACCACGGCGCGATGCATCGAATGCATCGCGGTTGCCGCCGCGCGTCCCTATCGACTGCGCGCGCCGGCATTGTCACGACCCATGAAACAGGATGAATCATGCTTACCCACACAACGCCCCGCAGGCAACCGCTGCGCGCGGCGGCGCTTTTCGCGGCCACCGCCGGCGCATTGTTGTGCGCCCCTTCGCTTGCCGGCGCTCACGCGATTGCGGGCAACCGCGTCTTCCCATCGACGATGGCCGTCGACGACCCCGGCGTCGGCGACGAAGCCAACCTTCAGTTCGGCCACCAACGCGTGCCGGGCGACAACGGCGACCAGAGCATCAACACCTTCGACTTCGAATACGACAAGCTGATCACACCTCGGCTCGCGGTGTCCGTCGACGGTACATATGCAATGCAGAACAATCCGCGGGCGCACGGCTTCGACAACTTCGGCGTTGGCTTGAAGTACTTGCTGTACGTCAACGACGCGCACGAATTCATGACCTCGGTCGGTGTGGATGCCGAACTCGGCGGCACGGGCAGCCGCGCGATCGCCGACAACTTCTCGACCATCTCGCCGACCATCTTTGCCGGCAAGGGCATGGGCGATCTGCCCGACTCGCTGGCGTATCTGCGACCGATCGCCATCACGGGCGAAGCGGGACCGGCGCTGACCACCGGCGCGGGACAGCCGAACGCCTTCAATTACGGCTTCACCGTGCAGTACAGCTTGCCGTATCTGCAACAGCACGTGCGCGATGTCGGTCTGCCGCAGCCGTTCGCCAACCTGATTCCGCTGGTGGAAATTCCACTATCGCGCAGCCAGGGGCAGACGACCGGCACGGTCAATCCGGGCTTTATCTGGATCAACCGTTATGGGCAGTTCGGCGTCGAGGCGCAGATCCCGATCAATCGTGCGAGCGGCTCGCATGTGGGCATTCTGGTGCAGGCGCATATTTTCTTCGACGATGTCGCGCCGACCACGATCGGCAAACCGCTGTTCCAGTAACGCAGGAGAGTGATGATGAATGGCACGATGAAACACCGACGTTTGCGCGGCACTAAAGCCGTGGCGAAACTGGCGGCGCTGTGCGCTGGCCTCGCGCTCGCGGGCGCGGCCTTCGCTCACGTGTTCCCTCAAAAGCAGGAGCCGGGAGCGGGCGTGACGGTGGCCTCGCCCGGGCAGGTGCGGGTGATTTTCGACGGGCCGCTCGAAGCGGCGTTCAGTTCGCTGACGGTGACCGACGCGAGCGGCAAGCAGGTCAACACGCAGAAGGCCTCGGTCGACGAGCATCAGCCGGCGCTCATCGCCGTGCCGCTGCCGCCGCTCGCGGCCGGTCACTACACGGTGCATTGGGTGGCCGTGGCGTCGGACGGACATCGCACGCATGGCGACTATGCGTTCAATGTGAAGTAGCCTGAAGCGGTGATGCGCTGCGTCATCCATCGAGCGATGGCGCAGCGTGTGAAAAGGTCTATTATCGAAAAGGCGCCTCGCGCGCCTGGCTGTGCAAAGCAGCCGCCTTCGCCTTCGCTCCGGGGAGAAGAACACATGACGGAGTTCGTGAAGGCGTTTCCGATAGCGGCATCCGGCCATCAGCGCCGGCGGATCGCGTGGCTCTACGCGTTGCTGCTGACCTTCAATCTCGCGGCGTGGCTTGCGGCCTTCATGGCGTTTCGCGGCTATCCGCTGCTGATGGGCTCGTGTCTACTGGCTTACTCGCTCGGTTTGCGGCACGCCGTGGACGCGGACCACATCGCCGCCATCGACAACGTCACGCGCAAGCTCATGCAGTCCGGCCAGCGTCCGCTGACGGCAGGGCTGATGTTCTCGCTCGGCCACTCCACCATCGTCGTACTCGCCACGCTCGGCATTGCCGTCACCGCGATGGCCTTGCAAACCCGGCTGAGCGGATTCAGGGAAACGGGCGCCATGATCGGCACGCTCGTGTCGACGTTTTTCCTGTTCGCCATTGCGCTGCTGAACCTCGTCGTGCTGCGCGCCGTGCTGCGTGCGTTTCGGCGCGTGCGCCGCGGCGAGCCCTACGTCGACGAAGATCTCGACATGCTGCTCGCCAATCGCGGTTTTCTCGCACGCCTCTTCCGGCCGCTGTTTCGCCTGATCACTCGAAGCTGGCACATGTATCCGCTCGGCTTTCTGTTCGGCCTCGGTTTCGACACCGCGACCGAAGTCGGCTTGCTCGGTATCTCCGCGGCGGGCGCCGCGCAAGGCATGTCGATCTGGTCGATCCTCGTGTTCCCGGTGCTGTTTACGGCGGGCATGACGCTGATCGATACCACCGACAGTATCCTCATGCTGGGCGCTTACGGCTGGGCCTTCGTGAAGCCGGTCCGCAAGCTCTACTACAACCTCACCATCACGACGATTTCGGTGCTGGTGGCGTTGCTGGTCGGCAGCATCGAAGGGCTTGGGCTGGTAGCCGACAAGCTGCATCTGAATGGCGGATTCTGGCAGGCGGTGGCGGTTCTCAACGATAACTTCGGCATGCTCGGCTATGCGATCGTCGGCGTATTCGCGGCCGCCTGGTTATTGTCCGTGGCGATCTACAAATGGCAGCGAATCGGGGAGATGGAGATCCGTTCCTGATTGGCACGCAACGGCAGATCAGTTTGGCGCAAACCCTTAAGAGCTATCGTCAGAGAATTGATCAGAGCGTGTGGATGCGGCTATCGCGGCGCGCGAAGCTTCGCGAATAAGCTCTGAAAATTGGGTTATTCCGAATCGCTGACCTATACTCGAAAAAGTTTTGCGGGCTCATTGCGGTGGGCACCATTCAAACGAAAACATGCAGCAAATCCGATCTTTTTAACCGCTCCCCACGCGGAATTTATCCCTGATCGATTGCTGGACACGTGACTGCCGTGCGGCGCTCGCCACGTATCTTTGTTTGTCCAAAAGAACGTGAACGTCGTGGAGACACATCATGGCAGAAGCAGACAACGTCCCCTATGGGCGCAAGACTCAGCACGCGCCGGCCCTCAAGGAAGTGCACATCATCTGGATCACCGCGGGCCTCGGCTGTGACGGCGATTCGGTCTCCATTACCGCCGCCACCCAGCCGAGTATCGAGGACGTGATACTCGGCGCGATTCCCGGCTTGCCGAAGGTCCATTTACACAATCCCGTGCTGGCGTATGAAAACGGCGACGAGTTTCTCAAGCCGTTTCATCAGGCCGCGCGTGGCGAGCTGGACAACTTCGTGCTGGTGATGGAAGGCTCGATACCCAATGAGCGGATCAATCGCGAGGGCTATTGGGCCGCCTTGGGCACCGACCCCGATACGGGCGACCCGATCACGATTCCGCAATGGCTCGACCGGCTTGCGCCACGCGCGCTGGCGGTGGTCGGCGCGGGAACCTGCGCGACGTATGGCGGCATTCACGCGATGCAGGGCAACCCGACCGGCTGCATGGGTCTCGCCGATTATCTCGGCTGGGACTGGAAGTCGAAAGCGGGTCTGCCGATCGTCAACGTGCCGGGATGTCCGGTGCAGCCGGACAACTTCATGGAGACGTTGCTCTATCTGCTGTATCAGCTCGCGGGCCTCGCGCCCATGATTCCCCTCGACGACGCGTTGCGGCCGAAGTGGCTGTTCACCCGCACCGTGCACGACGGTTGCGACCGGGCGGGTTCGTACGAGCAGGCGATCTTCGCGACCGAATACGGCAGCCCGAATTGCATCGTCAAGCTCGGTTGCTGGGGACCGGTCGTGCAATGCAACGTGCCCAAGCGCGGCTGGATGGCGGGCATCGGCGGCTGCCCGAACGTGGGCGGCATCTGCATCGGCTGCACGATGCCGGGCTTCCCGGACAAGTTCATGCCGTTCATGGACGAGCCGCCCGGCGCGGTGCTGTCGTCGAATCTGATCAGGAGCTATGGGCCGCTGATCCGCAGCTTGCGCAAGCTGACCAAAAACACGCTCAACGATGAGCCGAAATGGCGTCATAACCGTTCGGAACTCACCACCGGTTACCGTCGCTGAGCGGGCGGAATTCGCGTAGTCAGTGTCGTCAGCATAGTCAGCAGGAGAAGGTCATGGCCGTCAGCACCGCACCTGAAGCGACCGGCACCACCCAGGCAGCGCCGGGCAAGCTGGTCGAAATGAACTGGGATCCGATCACGCGGATCGTCGGCAGTCTGGGGATTTACACCAAGATCGATTTTGCGAACCGGCGTGTGGCGGAATGCTATAGCACCTCGTCGATCTTTCGCGGCTATAGCATTTTCATGAAGGGCAAGGACCCGCGCGACGCGCATTTCATCACGAGCCGGATCTGCGGCATCTGCGGCGACAATCACGCGACCTGCTCGGTCTACGCGCAGAACATGGCCTACGGCGTGAAGCCGCCGCCGATCGCCGAGTGGATCGTCAATCTCGGCGAAGCGGCCGAATACATGTTCGATCACAACATCTTCCAGGACAATCTGGTGGGCGTGGACTTCTGCGAGACGATGGTCAAGGAGACCAATCCGGGCGTGTGGGACAAGGCCCAGAAAACACCCGCGCCACACGCGGACAAGCACGGCTATAAAACCATTGCGGAGATCATGACCGCGCTCAATCCGTTTACCGGCGAGTTCTACCGCGAGACGCTGATGGTGAGCCGCTACACGCGCGAAATGTTCTGCCTGATGGAAGGCCGCCACGTGCATCCGTCGACGCTGTATCCGGGCGGCGTGGGCACCGTGCCGACCATTCAACTCTTCACCGACTACATCACGCGCCTGATGAAATACGTGGAGTTCATGAAGAAGGTCGTGCCGCTGCACGACGATCTGTTCGACTTCTTCTACGAGGCACTGCCGGGCTACGAAGAAGTGGGCCGGCGCCGTGTTCTACTCGGTTGCTGGGGCTCGTTCCAGGACCCGAACGTGTGCGACTACAACTACAACACCATGACGCAATGGGGCCGCGGCATGTTCGTCACCCCGGGCGTGGTGGTGGACGGCGAACTGGTCACGACCGATCTCGTCGACATCAACCTGAACATTCGCATTCTGCTCGGCAGTTCCTATTACGACGACTGGGATCACGAGGAAACCTTCGTGAAGAACGACCCGCTCGGCAACCCGGTGGACCGCAAGCATCCGTGGAATCAGACTACGCTGCCGCATCCGCAGAAGCGTAAATTCGACGGCAACTATACGTGGGTGATGTCGCCGCGCTGGCTCGACAAGCGCACGGGCGATCACCTCGCGCTCGATACCGGCGGTGGTCCGATTGCGCGCCTGTGGGCCACCGCGTTGGCGGGACTGGTGGATATCGGCTATATCAAGGCGACCGGTCACAGCGTGAAAATCTATTTGCCGAAGACCGCGCTCAAGCCCGAAGTCGAATTCGAATGGAAGATTCCGAAGTGGAGCAATGCGCTCGAACGCGATCGCGCCCGCACGTATTTTCAGGCCTATTCGGCAGCAGCAGCGCTGTATTTCGCCGAGCAGGCGCTCGCCGAATTGCATGCGGGTCGCACCCGCACGTTCAGCGATTTCACGGTGCCGGAAGAAGGCCTCGGCTGCGGCTTCCATGAAGCGGTGCGCGGCGTGCTCTCACATCACCTCGTGATTCGCGAGGGCAAGATCGCCAACTATCATCCGTATCCGCCTACGCCCTGGAACGCCAACCCACGCGATATTTACGGCACGCCCGGACCTTATGAGGACGCGGTGCAGAACACGCCGATCTTCGAGGAGAACGGCCCCGACAAGTTCAAGGGCATCGACATCATGCGCGCGGTGCGCAGCTTCGATCCATGCCTGCCGTGCGGCGTGCACATGTATGTGGGCAACGGCAAGACCATCGACACCTCGCACTCGCCGACCTTCGGCGTGATGCAGGGAGCGCATACGTGAGCGCCCAGACGAGCGACTCGCGCTCGGTCGCCGCCCAGCAACGCCGCATCGAGGAACTCATTGCGGCGCTGGAGACGCTCGACGATCCGCCGGCGCGCGAGAGCGCTCAGGAACTGCTGCAGGTGGTGCTCGATCTGCATACGAACGGGCTCGCGCGTCTGCTGGAAATCGTTTCGTCCGCCGGGGCGATGGACGACGCCATGCTTGAAACGTTCGAACGCGATGCCAGCGTATCGGCGCTGCTGCTGTTGCACGGTTTGCATCCGCAGGATCTGCCGACGCGCGTATCGCGCGCGGTGGAGAAGATGCGGCCACTGCTCGGCGTGCAAGGCATTCAGATCGAATTGCTCGACGCCGCCGAAGAAGCGGTGCGCGTGAAAGTGGCCGGGCGTCTGCAAGGCAAACACAATTCGGTCGGCGAATTGCGGCAGGAAATCGAGCTTGCGATTTTCGAAGCTGCGCCCGAGACGATGCGCGTCGACATCGCGGGTTTGCAGGACGTCAACGTGCATGAACTGCGCTTCGTGCCTAACACGCACACCGACCCGCACGCCGACGCGCGCTCCGAGCACACCGAGGTAGCCAGCCGGACCGAGGCCGGCGCGCAATGACACCCGCCGCCGCCGCGACGCGCGGCTGGGTCGCGGCCGTGCGCCATTTCGTGCGCCAAGCCGACGACGTGCATTGCGAGTTGTGCGGCGCGCCGCTGCTGGCCGACCATCCTCATCTGTTCGAAATCGCCAAACGCCAACTGTATTGCTGCTGCCGTGCCTGCGCGCTGCTGTTCGGCAATCAGCAGAACGCGCGCTATCGTCCGGTGCCGCGCGACGCGCGTTATCTCGACGGCTTTCGCATGAGCGACGCGCAGTGGGACGCGCTGGCGATTCCCATCGACATGGCTTTCTTCTTTCACGACAGTTCGGCGCAACGGATCGTCGCGCTGTATCCCGGACCGGCGGGCGGCACGCAGTCGCTGCTGGATCTGCAGGCGTGGACCGAACTCGTCGCCGACAATCCGTGGCTCGCGCAACTGGAGCCCGATGTCGAAGCGCTGCTCGTGAACCGCAGCGAGGGCGCGCGCGAGTACTACCGCGTGCCGATCGACCAATGTTATGCGCTGACCGGCGTAATTCGCGCGCGTTGGCGTGGCGTCGCGGGCGGGCGGCAGACCTGGGACGCGATCCATCGTTTCTTCGCCGCGCTGAAGACCCAGGGCCGCGTACCGGAGGGCTTGCTCCATGCCTGATCTCGGATTCACCGTCGAGTCGGCGGAAGTGGTGCCGTTTGCCGCGGCGCCGCTGCTGATGTTCAAGCTGCGTGTCGTCGATACGGCGGTGGACAATGCGCCGCAGCGCGAGATCGCCAGCATCACGCTGCAATGCCAGATTCAGATCGAAGCCGCGAAACGCCGCTACGCGCCCGCTGAGCAGTACGGTCTCGAAGACCTGTTCGGCATTCCGCCGCGTTGGGGCGATACGTTACGCACGATGCTGTGGACGCATGCGTCGGCAGTGGCGCCTCCGTTTACCGGCGAATGCACGCTCGATCTGCCCGTGCCGTGCAGCTACGATTTCAATGTGGCCGCCACCAAATATTTTCACGGACTCGAAGAGGGCGAGATTCCGCTGATGCTGCAGTTCAGCGGCACCGTGTTCTATCGCGAGGCCGACGGCGCATTGCAGGTCGCGCCGATTCCGTGGCACAAGGAGGCGGCGTACCGTCTGCCGGTGGCGCTATGGCGCGACATGATGGCTCGCTATTACCCGAGCGGCGCATGGCTGTGCCTGCATCGCGACGTGTTCGATCGCCTCTCGCGCTTCAAAACCCGTGGGGGGCTGACGAGTTGGGAGCAGGCGGTCACGAGCCTGCTCGACAGGCTCGAGGAGGACATATCGTGAACGCGGTCGAAAGCGTGGTGCAGGCGGTGCTGTACGAAGGCTACATGCTGTATCCGTACCGGCCGACTTCGGTGAAGAACCGGCAGCGCTGGACCTTCGGCGGCGTGTATCCGCGCGCCTATGCGGAGGCATCCGGCAGCGATCCGTGGGTGACGCAAAGCGAGTGTCTGCTGCGCGGCGGCGAACATACGCGCGTCGGGGTGCGGCCCGGGTTTTTGCAGGTGATCGAGCGGATGGTGCTGGACGTGTCGGAGAACGCCGCGGTGCGCCCGGAGTCGGGCGAGCCCGCGTGGCGCACGGTGTCTGGGCTCGATATCGACGAACGGCGCTATACGCCGTGGCAGGAAGCGGCTGAACGGCATCTCGCGCTGCCCGTGCTGGTGCTGGGCGAATTGCTGAACGCGCCGCGCGATATGCCGTTTTCATTCGACGCCGGCAGTGACCTCGAACCGCTGGCGGACCGGCATGGCACGCTGCGTGGCGCGTTGCGCCGCACGCGTGCGGCGCTGCAAGGCCGCGTCGAAATCAGTGCGGCGAGCGTGGCGGCGGGCGTCTATCGGCTGAAGGTGCGCATCGTCAACGAGACGCCGCTCGAGCATGCGCGCGACCTCACGCGCGACGCTGCTTCGCTATATGCGCTGGTCTCGTGCCATACCGTGCTGAGCATCGAGCGCGGCACGTGGATCTCGTCGATCGATCCGCCCGACGAGCTCGCGGCGGCGTCGGCCGCGTGCCGCAATATCGGCGTGTGGCCGGTGCTGGTCGGCGATGAACAGCGGCCCGACACCATGCTCGCCTCGCCGATCATCCTCTACGATTTTCCGCAGATCGCGCCCGAAAGCGCCGGCGATCTGTTCGACGCCACGGAGATCGACGAGATTCTCACGCTGCGCATTCTCACCATGACAGACGAAGAAAAGCGCGAAATGATCGCCACCGACGAGCGTGCTCGCGCCTTGCTCGCGCGCACCGAAGGTTTGGGCGCCGAGCAGATGCAGAAGCTGCACGGCACCTTGCGGCAGGTGCGCGCGCTCGACGCGGCGAGCGTGGGCGCGTCCATCTCCGCGGCGCAGACCGCCATGCCCGTCTCGCCGTGGGCCGAACTCGATGCGCGACCGCATCTTGCCTGCGTGCGGGTCGCGGGCGTGGAGATTCGCATCGGCGATCAGGTGCGCTTGCGCCCGCGCGGCCGCGCCGACATCTTCGATATCGCGCTGAGCGGCATGGTCGCGACGATCGAATCGATCGAACGCGATTTCGACGACCACGTGCATGTCGCCGTGACTATCGACGACGATCCGGGCAAGGACTTCGGCGTGCAGCGCATGCCGGGCCACCGGTTCTTCTTCGGGCCGGACGAGATCGAGCCGCTCGGCCATGCTGCCGGCGCCCGGCGGGGGCTCGTATGAGCGCGATTCTGGTGGCCGGCATCGGCAACGTGTTTCTCGGCGACGACGGCTTCGGCGTCGAAGTGGTGCGGCGTTTGCAGGAACAGTTGGCCGCGGGTGAGTTGCCGGCATTCGCGGCGGGTGTAAACGTCGCGGACTTCGGCATTCGCGGCGTCGATCTGTGTTACGCGCTGCTCGACGGCGTGGACAGCGCGATCCTGATCGATGCGACGCAGCGCGGCGGCGCGCCCGGCACGCTGTACGTGATCGAGCCGTCCATCGAAGAGTCGGGTGGCGCTGCGAGCGACGATCCGTACGCCGTGCCGATCCTGATGTCGCCGCATGAGATGGACCCGGCCAAGGTGCTGCAAACCGTGCGGATGCTCGGCGGCGGGTGCGAGGACATCGTCGTGCTCGGCTGCGAGCCGCAGGATTTCGGTTGCGAAGAGGGCGAAGAAGGACGGATGAGTTTGAGCCGCCCCGTGGCGGCCGCGGTGGAGCAGGCCGCCGAAGTGGTGGTGCGGCTCGTGACGGCGAGGCTGGAACAGCGCGCCGCGCGCGTGGCCTGACATGCGGGGTGCGCGAACACGTCATGCATACGGTGTGAAACGATTGAAGCGGGAGACATCATGAAAGGATTTTTCAAGTACCTCTTGTTGCCGGCATTGGTGGTCGGCGTGTTGGCGAATATGAAGGACATCAAGCGCTATATCCGCATTCGCAACATGTAGGCGACAACGGCCAGGGAGATGGCGATGAGCACGCATGCACAGCCCGCCGGGCAGGGTTCGGCACAGCATCCGGCGGTCGTGGGACCGGTCGGCGAAGAGATCCGCGTGCGCGGACTGGTGCAGGGCGTCGGCTTCCGGCCGACCGTGTGGCGGCTTGCGCATGCCTGCGGCGTGGTCGGCGACGTGTGCAACGACAGCGACGGCGTGCTGATTCACGCATGGGGCGACGCGTTGATGCTGCAACGCTTCATCGACAGCCTGAGCGCCGAGTGTCCGCCGCTTGCGCGGATCGACGCGATCGAGCGGCATCAATTGAACGAGGCGGCGGAGGCCAACGACTTTCGTATCGTGCCAAGCGTGAGCGGCCATGTGCAAACCGGCGTCACACCCGATGCCGTCATCTGCGCCGACTGCGCGGCGGAAATCTCCGATCCGGCGAACCGCCGCTACCGCTACCCGTTTACGAATTGCACGCACTGTGGGCCCCGGCTGTCGATCATACAAGCGATTCCCTACGATCGCGCCAATACCACAATGGCGGCGTTCGTCATGTGCGACGCGTGTCGTGCGGAATACGACGATCCGGCCGACCGGCGCTTTCACGCGCAACCGGTTGCGTGCCCCGCATGCGGCCCGCGTGTCTGGCTGGAGAGCCGTGACGGCGCGCGCGTGAATGGCGACGACCCGTGCCGCGCGGCGAGCCTGCTGCTGCGGCACGGCGCGATCGTCGCGATCAAAGGCTTGGGCGGTTTTCAGCTCGCCTGCCATGCGAGCGATGAAACCGCGGTCGCACGTCTGCGGCGGCTAAAACGGCGCGAGCGCAAACCCTTCGCGCTGATGACGCGCGATCTGCAAGCCATGCGCCGGTATTGCACGCCGAGCGAGGCCGAATGCGCGCTGCTCGCGAGCGCCGGCGGACCCATCGTGATCATGTCCGCCGACGGCGCCGAATGCGTCGCGCCAAGTGTTGCGCCGGGCGTCGGCACGCTGGGCTTCATGCTGCCGTCCACGCCGCTGCATCGGCTGCTGACGGAGTCGATCGATTCCGCGCTGGTCGTGACGAGCGGCAACACCAGCGACGAGCCGCCGTGCATCGACAACGCGGACGCCCGCGCGCGTCTCGGCCGTATCGCCGATGTCTTCCTGATGCACGATCGCGACATTTCGCGCCGGGTCGACGATTCGGTGGCGCGCGTCGTGCGGGGTAGCGCGCAGATCGTTCGGCGCGCGCGCGGCTATGCGCCGGCGCCGCTGCTGTTGCCCGAAGGTTTCGCCGACACCCCCTCGGTGCTGGCGATGGGCGGCGAGCTCAAGAACACCTTCTGCCTTGCGCGCGATGCGCAAGCGATCGTCTCGCATCACATCGGCGATCTGGAAGACGCGCTGACGTATGCGGACTACCGCCGCGCGGTGGCGCAGTATCTGCGTTTGTTCGAATACGAACCGCAGGTGATCGCGCTCGACCTGCATCCCGAGTATCTGTCGCGCAAGATCGGCTACGAGCTCGCGCAAGCCTCGCAGATTCCCGTGGTCGAAGTGCAGCATCATCATGCGCATCTTGCCGCGTGCATGGCCGAAAACGGGGTCGCCTTCGATGCGTTGCCGATGCTCGGCGTCGCGCTCGACGGTCTCGGCTACGGCGACGACGGCACACTGTGGGGCGGCGAATTCATGCTGGCCGACTATCGCGGCTACACGCGTCTCGGCCGCTTCAAGCCGGTGGCGATGCCGGGCGGCACGCGCGCCATCGACGAGCCGTGGCGCAATGCCTACGCGCATCTGCGGGCTGCCTTCGACTGGTACGGATTTACGCGGCACTACAGCGGTCTGGAGATGCAGCAGTTCCTGAGCGGCCGTCCGCGCGCCGCGCTCGACTCGATGATCGCGCAGCGCGTAAACAGCCCGCTCGCAAGTTCGACGGGCCGCCTGTTCGACGCGGTGGCGGCCACGCTCGGCGTGTGCCGTGAGCGTGTGCTTTACGAAGGCCAGGCCGCGATCGAACTGGAGGCGCTGGTCGATCAGCACACGCTGCGCAACGATAGCGACGCGCATGCATACCCGTTCGAACTGACCAACACCGTGCCGGGTGGGTTGCGCTGCATCGAACCCCGGCCGATGTGGGAAGCCTTGCTCGACGATCTGCTGCGCTGCACGCCTGTGCCGGTGATCGCGGCGCGTTTTCACAAGGGCGTGGCGATTGCGATCGTGCGCATGGTGGAGTGTCTTGCCGACCTGCTGACCGGTCCGGCCGACGCACGCAGCGTCGCGCTATCGGGCGGCGTGTTCCAGAACCGCATCCTGTTCGAACAGGTGGCAACGCGCCTTGGCGAGGCGGGGTTTCGCGTGCTGACGCATCGCCAGGTGCCGGCCAACGACGGCGGATTGTCACTCGGGCAGGCGGTCATCGCGGCGGCGCGGCAGCGCGGCGAGGGTTGATGGTTCGCACGGGGGCAGAGAGGAGAGCGACATGTGTTTGGGCATCCCAGGGCAGATCGTCGAAGTGACGGATGCGGCGAACGATCTCGCGCTCGTCAACGTCGGCGGTGTCCGGCGCGTGATCAACATCGCGTTCGTGATCGATGAAGACCGGCCGGCGAGCGCGTGCGTCGGCGAATGGGTGCTGGTGCATGTCGGCTTTGCGATGAGCCGGCTCGACGAGCAGGAAGCGGCGCGCACGCTTGCGCTGCTGCACGAACTGGGCGTCGCGCAGGGCGAGATGGATGAGTTGCGCGGCGCGCCGTGAGCGCGCCGTCGTCAGCACACGGAGACCGGCCATGCCCGAACATGAATCGCTGCAAGCGTTGTATCCGTTCCTGCATGGCGCGCATCAGGATGCGGAGCGGCTCGACGCGGCCCTGCTCGAATCGGTGCGTCGCAAGGCGCAGGACAGCGTGGATGCGAAGACGCGTTTCTTCGAGGAAAGCGCGCCCGAGGTCGTGCGCGCGGCTCACGCCATTGCCGACGTGTATCGCCGTGGCGGCCGGCTCTTCGCGATGGGCAACGGCGGTTCGAGTTGCGACGCGGCGCATATCGCGGTCGAGTTTCTGCATCCGGTCACGACGGGACGTCCCGCGCTCACCGCCATCAATCTTGTCGCCGACATGGCCATGTTGACGGCGGTCGGCAACGACGTCGGCTTCAATCATATTTTCGTCCGGCAACTGGTCGCGCAGGCACGGCGCGGCGACGCGCTGATCGGCGTGTCGACGAGCGGCAATTCGGAGAACCTGCTGGCCGCGTTCGCAAAGGCCAAAGAGATGGAACTGCTGACCATCGGACTCTCCGGTCACGACGGCGGACGCATGGCCACGAGCGCCGCGCTCGATCATTGCCTCGTGGTGAGAAGCGACAGCATTCATCGCGTGCAGGAGACGCACGTCGCGATTTATCACATTCTGTGGGACCTCGTGCATACGCTGCTCGCCGACGACCGCGGCGGTCTCGGCGCTTCACCCACGACGGCCGCCGGAGGCGCGCCATGAAATACGTCGATGAGTTTCGCGACCCGGAGAAGGCGAAAACGCTCGCGAGGGAAATTCGCGCGCTGGTGTCACGCATCGAGCGCGCGAAGCAGAGGCCGCTGCAAATCATGGAAGTGTGCGGCGGCCACACTCACACGATTTTCCGCTACGGCATCCAGCAATTGCTGCCCGACGCCGTGGAGTTCGTGCACGGTCCCGGCTGCCCGGTGTGCGTGCTGCCGATGGGGCGCGTCGACGATTGCGTCGCGCTGGCGGAGCGTCCGGAAGTCATCTTCACGACGTTCGGCGACGCGATGCGCGTGCCCGGTTCGAAGAAAAGCCTGCTCAAGGCGAAGGCCGACGGCGCCGACGTGCGCATGGTTTATTCGCCGCTCGACGCATTGAAGATCGCGCAGCTCAATCCGCAACGCGAGGTGATCTTCTTCGGCCTGGGCTTCGAGACGACCATGCCGAGCACCGCGATGACCGTCTTGCAGGCGCACGCGCGAAAGGTCACGAATTTCTCGCTGTTCTGCAATCACATCACGATCATTCCGACCATCAAGGCGATTCTCGACTCGCCCGATTTGCACCTCGACGGCTTTCTTGGTCCGGGACATGTCAGCATGGTAATCGGCACGCGGCCGTATGACTTCATCGCGCGGCACTATCGCAAGCCGATCACGGTGGCGGGCTTCGAGCCGCTGGACGTGCTGCAATCGATGTGGATGGTGCTCAAGCAGATTGCGGATGGCCGCTGCGAGGTCGAGAACCAGTATGGGCGGATCGTGCCGGAGGATGGCAACGCGCAGGCTTTGTCGGCGGTCACGCGCGTGTTCGAGACGCGTGAGTTTTTCGAGTGGCGTGGACTCGGCTCGATCGATCATTCCGGCGTGCGGATGCGCGAGGCGTTTGCGGGATTCGACGCCGAGCGCAAGTTCGCGGTGCCGAACGTGAAGATCGCCGATCCGAAAGCATGTCAATGCGGCGAGGTGCTCAAGGGCGTGATCAAGCCGCATCAATGCAAGGTGTTCGGCACAGCGTGTACGCCGGACTCGCCGCTCGGCTCGCTGATGGTGTCGAGCGAAGGGGCGTGCGCGGCGTATTACAACTATGGGCGGATCGATACGTCGCGTATCGATGAACGGCGTGAAGCGCGGCAAGCGGCGCTTCAGGGCGGGGCGTGTCCTGGCGCGGCTAGCAGGGCCGATGTGCTTGGCGTGTCCACCGCGCGAGGTGGCCCATGAACGATCGCGCTTCTACTTCGATCAAAGCCAGCGCGCCGCATCGCGTGCGCGACGCGACCGTCAATCTGGCGCATGGCAGCGGTGGCCGTGCGATGCGCGATCTGATCGAAGACGTGTTCGTGTCGAGCTTCGACAATCCCACGCTCGCGGCGCTGGAAGATCAGGCCGTCTTCGCGCTGGCCGATCTCGCCGCGCACGGCGACCGGCTCGCTTTTACAACCGATAGTTACGTGGTCGATCCGCTATTCTTTCCGGGCGGCGACATCGGCACGCTGGCCGTGTCCGGGACGGTGAACGACCTGGCGGTGTGTGGCGCGACGCCTTTATACCTATCGTGCGCCGTGGTGATCGAGGAGGGGTTCTCCGTCGATCTTCTGCGCCGCGTCGCGGCGAGCATGCAGCGCGTCGCGCTCGAAGCGGGCGTCGCGATCGTCACGGGCGACACGAAAGTGGTGGAGCGCGGTTGCGCCGACAAGCTGTTCATCAACACCACGGGCATTGGCGTGGTGCGCCGCGATGTCTCGATTTCGGCGCGCAACGCGCGTCCGGGCGACGTGGTGATCGTCAACGGCTGTCTCGGCGATCACGGCGCCGCGATTCTGGTGGCGCGTCAGCAGCTTGCACTCGAAGCCGACATAGAGAGCGATTGCTGTCCTCTCAACAGCCTGATCGCGGCAATGCTCGACGCGTGTCCGCAGATCCACTGTCTGCGCGATGCGACGCGCGGTGGTGTTGCGACCGTGCTGAATGAATTCGCGCAAAGTTCGAACGTGACGATACGGCTCGATGAAGCCGCGCTGCCCTTGCGTGAACAGGTGAAGGGCGCGTGCGAGATTCTCGGCCTGGACCCGCTGTATCTGGCCAATGAAGGCAAGCTGGTGGCCGTCGTGCCCGCGAACGCCGCCGAACGCGTGCTGGCGGCCATGCGCGTGCACCCGGTGGGACGCGAGGCGGCGGTGATCGGTACGGTTGAACGGAACGAGGCGGAGGCGAATGGACTAGTCGTGATGCGGACCGTGTTCGGCGGGCAACGCATTGTCGATATGCTGGTGGGCGAGCAACTGCCGCGCATCTGTTGAGCGGGCAACCGGGAGTGCGCCGTGCACGAGTTGAGTATTGCGAACAGCGTCGTCGAGATTTGCGCGGAACAGGCGCACGGCGCGCGCGTGCGGCGCGTGACGCTGGAGATCGGGCAACTGTCGGCGGTGATGCCGGAGGCGATCCGGTTTTGCTTCGACGTGTGCGCGAAGGATACGGCGGTGGAGGGCGCGACGCTCGAGATCGTCGTGATGCCGGGCGAGGCGCGCTGTCTCACATGCGGAGCGACGCTCGCGGTCAACCTGCCATTTGGGCAATGCGCGTGCGGCAGCGGGAATCTCGAACTGGTTTCCGGTCAGCAGTTGAAGATCCGGCAGATGGAGGTGGTGTGATGTGTACGACATGCGGATGCTCGAATACGCGGAGTGCGGCAGTGACCGATCTGGATGAGGCGGTGGAGGCGGGGGCTCAGTCTCAGGGGACAACCGCAGGTGCGCGCTCGGCCGGAACTGCCTATCGGCGAGTCAGCTCGAATCATCTTGTGGGTGTCAGTGCGCATTCGCATTCACACTCGCACAGCCATCACGATGATCATGTGCACGATCAAGGAGATGTCCACCACCATCACGAACATCACCAGGAACACGGACACAGCACTTCGATCAACCTCGAACGCGACATCCTGGCCAAAAATCAGCTACTGGCCGAACGCAATCGCGGCTGGCTAGCCGGCCGTTCGATCCTGGCGCTGAACCTGATGAGCTCGCCGGGCGCCGGCAAGACGACATTGCTCGAAAGAACGATCCGCGATCTGGGTAACGCGTTCCCCCTAACGGTGATCGAAGGCGATCAGGCCACGCTCAACGACGCCGAGCGGATTCGCGCAACCGGCGCGCGCGTGGTGCAGATCAACACCGGCACCGGGTGCCATCTCGACGCGGAGATGGCGTCGAGAGCCTTGACGCAACTTGACCCGCCGCTGCATTCGGTGGTGATGATCGAAAACGTCGGCAACCTGGTGTGTCCCGCGCTATTCGATCTCGGTGAAGCCGCCAAGGTATTGATTCTTTCGGTGACTGAAGGCGAGGACAAGCCGATCAAGTATCCGCATATGTTCCGGGCGTGTTCCTTGTTGTTGCTCAGCAAGATCGACTTGTTGCCGCATTTGCGCTTCGATGTGGAGCGGTGCATCGAGTATGCGAAGCGTGTCAATCCACAAATGCAGATTCTTCAGGTGTCGGCGCAGAGCGGGGAGGGCATGGAAGCGTGGTATGGGTGGCTGCGCAGCCGCGCTGCTACTGCGTCACCGTGATCTCGACGCGCCGGTTTTTCATCCGGCCGTGAGGCGTGTCGTTGGCTGCAATCGGTTCCTCATCGCCTTTTCCTGTTGCAATGACACGATCAGACGGCAGACCCGCTGCGAGCAATATCTGCATGACCTGTTTCGCGCGCTCTTCGGACAGAGTCTGGTTGGACGCCAGCGAAGACCTTGCGACCGGCAAACTGTCCGCATACCCTATGACCCGCAACGTTACCGGCATCCGGGCAACTTCTCTTCCCACGATGGCGATCAGCGGCGCAACCCAGGCGTTCACACTTGTCTCGCCCGGCAGAAACATGTCGTCAAAGCGAAGCTTAATGGTTCCCTGCCGGGCATTTTCCATCAGGCTGACCGTGCCGGCCGCAATCTCGTTCTTCAGAAGATCAGCCAGATTTCCCGCCAGTACATCAGCTGGCTTTGCGAGTCGAGCCGGTCGCGGCTCATCAACTCTGGTGTGGAAACCGGCGTAGGTGACGAGATCGAGCAGCGCGGCAAGCACGAGGGCGAGCGCAACCCGCAGATACGCCTTGCGTCTTGGCGCTGCTGCCACGAGCCTGACCTCCGGATCGACGTGGTCGCGCGGCGACGGAGTGAAGGCGCAGGCAGCGACTGCGGTATGAGCAAGACGCGCGGGTGCTGATCGGTTCGTTGTCGCGGCCGCGTTGTGAAGCTGCCTGCGAACCGCTTCGAGTTCGGCCTGCCCATTCGACGCGAACCGGTACCGTCCCTTGAAGCCGAGGTCCAGCACCTTCTGGATCACCTCGATCAGGTCACGATGTTCGAGCGGATCAAGCATGGCCTGCTCGATGATCGCATAGACCCGGTCGCCGCCCTGGCGATCTCCGCCGAACGCAACGGCGAGGCTATGCGTCGTCCATTCCATACCAGTCGACAAGCCTTTGCCCCAGGCAGTTTGCATGGCGGCTTCGTCCAACGCCGAACACAGGCAATAACGCGTGTTCTGAACGTGATCGGGGCGAAGACGGAGTTCGGCGCAGGCTTTGTCGAATACCCTGACTTCATGCGAGAGCCACCTGTAACGCATTTCGACGGCCCGGCCGTCGAGTACCACGGGCGTATCGGCCAGTGCGTCGAGCAAAGGGCGCGCGGCTTCGAGAAGCGGATTTGCCGCGGCCTCAGCCGCCTCGACACGCGTGCGAATCGGCGGCGATGCGGGCATGCGTGGTTGCGTGGGCAAAATGGCCGGACCGGATGTCGATGTCATGTGCATTCCCCGGATGTCGCGTGCGAGTTCAATGAGGCGTGCCCGGCGCCGCAGCCGGAGCGCCCGGCGGCAATCCCGCCGGCGGCCCGCTGTCGGTGAGGGTGAACACCGGCATCGAGCTCGGGCATCGGAATGTTTTCAGCACATCGCTCGTCAGGGGATTGGAAACGCTGCTTACACCGGCGATATCGAGTACGGCTTTGCGGCCGTCGAAATCGAATGCGACACGTATGCGTCCGGGTGTCGTGGTATCGACGACCTGCCCTTTCTGGACCAGCCGCATCAGCGCCCACGGACCGTCCGCTGTGATCGTCGAACTCTCCGGCCGGATGCGCGGCTCGGCCATCATCTCCGCGTGCACGCCGCCGCGAGGTCCTGGCCAGGCCACCGGGAACGACGCAACCGGCCCATGCTGATAGAGCGTCGTCTGGCCGTCGATGTCGACCATCAGACCGGTGATCGTCGGATCGAGTTCAGGAATCCGGATATCCGCCTTCCAGGACAACTGCTTCTGATCTGGATCGCCAAAGAAGATGTCGCGAATGGTCTTGGCATGCTGGAAGGGTTCGAGGTCCGGACCTTGGACGGGTTCGGTGGCGCCAGCCAGCGTCTTGTAGCGCCATGGTTTTGCCGAGGTGTCGACGAATGCCGAGAGCGTCTTCGTGAAGAAATCGTCAATGACGCCACCTTGTGCGAAGACGCGCGTGAAGTCATCGATACGGACATCGCGCTTGCTGTCGGCTGCGAACGGATAGTTGCCCTCGATCGTCAGCCGGCAGGTGTCGCCGACCACCGCCTGCATCTGTCGCGACAACAATTGGCCAATGCCCTGATTCACCTCGCGCGAGCCGTCCCCCGCCAGCGCCAGCAATACGGCGCGAAACGGAGCCGGCATCGTGTTGGCGGTCATCTTGAGTTTGGACGCCGTGTCGCTTGCCGGTGGCATGCTGTTGTTGGCGATGGCGTTGTCGGCGACAGTCAGCGATGTGTAGTAGTCGTTCAACAAGCTCGCGACACCGTCGAGACCGGTCTTGCCGGCCTGCGCAGTGGCTGCTTGCGGTGCGGCCTGTCCGTCCGCGTTGCCCGTGACGACCTCGCGCAGCGCGGCGAAGTGGCTATCGACCAGCTCGCGTTCGATGATTTCCGAAGCCCGTATCCCGAGCGTCTTGTCCGCCTTCTGGCTTAGCTGGTCAGCCGCCTTTTGCAGCAGAGAGCCGTCCGCTGCCGCGATGGGTTGCGTCAGCGTGGTCTCGCGCACCGCTGCGCGCGCCAGGCGGGCAAGCGGTGAATCAGGCGCCGCAAAGCTGCGCAGCACCTGCAGATTGAACTGCAGACTGGTGCCGTTCACTGTACGGATGTCACCGAGAAACGCGTCCCACAGTTGTGCGTATTCCGTCAGATACTGCCGGCGGATGGCATCCGTCAGCGGGTCGTCAGCGCCGCTCACGGCGCCTACGAATTCAGATGTTTTTTTTTGAGCCTCGCCGAGATAGGAGCGACCCATCACCCACGCATCGTCGTCGCGTGCGGCCTCCACGAACTCAGGCAGCCGCTTGTCGAATAGATGCCGGTATCCGTCGAAGGTGAACAGTCCAGGCACGCCACGCGACAGCGGCGCGCCGCTCGCCCGCGTGAAGACGAGTCCGGCTTGCGGCCCGACCGAGCGGATCAACGAGAATTCGTCGGGCGCTTCCTTTTGCATCGCCGTCTTGGCCCGTTCGTACAGACGCCCGGTTGCATTGCTGCCGTCGAGAAACGAGCGGGCCTGCTGGACCAGTGAATCGTTGCGGATCAACGGCGACTGGACCACGCGGCTTCCTGAAAAGAGCTGCTGTACGTGGTCGACCATCGAGGCCCGGCCGCCGAAGGCCGTTGCGCTATCCGTATTCGCCCAGTCGTTGAGCACCCAGGCCTTCACGTCGTCGGCGTTGAATTTCGCCTTGTCGTAGAGCATCAGGTAGACGCGCAGCGCGTCGTAGGCCGCCTTCGAATCCTTGTTGGCCACCGCCTGCGAGATGACGTCCTCCACACGCTTGACGATCTGCGGCAGCAGCAGGTTGTCCTCGAGCACGTCGTAGGTGCGACGGCTCTCAGTGACGACGTCAGGCGCGGTGTAAAGGCCGAAACGAAATGCGCTATCCGGGTCCGACAGGTCGAGCCTCGGGAAGGTCGGCAGGTAGCGTGCCTCGGTGAGCGTATCGGGGATCGCCTCGGGTTTCGGCTCCTTGTACAGTTGCGCGACCTTCGCGGCCAGCGCCTGGGTCTTGCGGCTGATGATGGAGAGATAGTCGCTGTTGTTGCCGAAGCTCAGGCGCAGGCCGATGGCCAGCCATGCGAACAGCAGCACGGCGAGGGCATGGCCGATGAGCCGCAGGAGACGGAAACGGAATTCCCAGCGCAGATTGGGTCGCACCAGCTGCGCCTCGGCGAACACGACTTTCGTGAGCAGATCGTGCAGGAAGTAGCTCTGGTTGCCGGCCGGTCTCGACGCGCGTGTGCCCAGTACCCGATCGAGCGACGCCGACAGCCGCTGCGCGATAGTCCGCCGCTCGGCCACAAGTGTGCCGCCTGCCTGGATCGCGCTGGTGAAATAGACGCCGCGCAGAGTGGCGTGAAGTTGGGTATCGTCGTAACGCGAGTCGAGGAAGACGCGTTCGACCAGCTCGCCGAGCGGTCGGGACAGTGCGGCGAACTCTTCAGATAGCGCGACAAGCTGCCGGCGTCGGGTGGCATCGAACTCGTCCTGCAAGCGCGTGTTGACGCCGTCGGCCAGACGATTTGCCAGCAAGCCGAGTTCCTCGTCGCAGCGAGTCCGAACTCCTTCCGCCGCAATGGTCTCCTTGCCGTAGGGAAGCGTAAAACCCCAGGACTGGGCACGTCCCTCCGCTGGCAAGGAAGCAAAGTATTCGTTGAAGCCGGTCAGCCGGTCCATTTTGGTCACGACCAGATAGACCGGAAAACGGATGCCGAGCGCTTGGCGCAGCTCCGCGAGACGTCCGCGCAACGCAGCCGCTTCGGCCATGCGCGCGCTGTCGTCGAGACTCGTCAGCACGGCGAGATCCAGCGTCAGTAGTGCGCCGTTGATCGGTGCGCGAGGCCGGTGCTTGCGCAGCATCGCCAGAAAGCCGAACCACTCGGCCGCATCCATTTTCTCGTGCAACGGGCCAGAGGCGGGATGGACCGTGGCGGAAGCCGTAGCGGCAGCGGGCTGCACCGGGAGAGCCACGACCGATTTGTCCTTGTCGTGCGCGCTTTCGCTCTTTGACGTGGCATCCGTCCTGTCGGCAGATTTCCTTCCGGCAGTAGCGACCGTCGACAACAGCCGGCTGTGTTGCGAGGTGCCGTGACGGGTGTAGTGGCCCGCGGTATCGATCAGCACCGCGTCGTTGGTGAGCCACCAGTCGACGGACTCGGTGCCGGCAAGGGCGCCCACGGTACGCTGCATCTGGCCTGCGACCGGAAACGACAGACCGGCATTGAGCAAGGCGGCCGTTTTCCCCGAACCCTGCGAGCCGAGCGTGATGTACCACGGCAGTTCGTACAGGTAGCGCTTGCCCTGAAACAGGCGTCCGATGCCGCGTGCTCCGGTGCGCATTGCCTTCAGCCGCGCCAATGCGCCCGATACGATCGCCTGCACTTTTTCCAGCTGCGCCGCAGCCGGCGATGCTTCTTTTGCGCCACCGAAGTCGAGCAGGCTCTTGAGGAATTGCGCGTCGGTGCGCATTCTCTGCCAGAGCCGCAAAGTCCAGTACACGGCGAAGATCGCCAGCACGACTGCAATGGCGATCACGCGTGCCGATGCGGGCACGAACGGCTGTTCGCGCCCGAACGCGAGGAGCGGCGACGCATACCAGATGAGCAGGCACAGTAGCGCCACGAACATCACGCTGGTGGACCAGCCGGCTAGCCACAGCAGCACTCCGCCCAGCATCAGTCCGATCACCAGCACACGCATCCCGACGGTTGCGAGCGGCTTCAGCCCACCGAACGCAACAAGGGGACCGACAAACCAGATCACCAGCGCGACAACCAGCAGCGCGACAAAGGCAAGAAACTGGCGCGATACCAGAAACGACAACTTCTTCATGCTTGAATTTCCCGTGTGTCCTGGTTGGCCCGTTATTGCGCGACCGTGATTTCGACGCGGCGATTCTGCGCGCGGCCCTGCACGGTTGCGTTATCGCCTATCGGATCGGCGTCACCCCTTCCTACTGCTTCGAGCCGGGCCGCCGGCACGCCCGCGGTCTGAAGCATCTGCATGATCTGGGTGGCGCGCTCCTCGGACAAGGCTTCGTTCGACGCGAACTGGCGGCTCTTTATCGGCAGGTTATCGGTGTAACCCAGCACCGTTACCTTGCCCGGTACCTTGACGATTTCGCCCGCGATCTTCGTGACCAACGGCGTCATCGACGTCTTCACCGCCGCGGCGCCCGGCGGGAACATCGAATCACCGCGGAACGTCACTGAACTGTGATGCGCGTCTTCGTCGACGCTCACGGTGCCCGCGGCAATCTCGTTCTTCAGCAGTTCCTTGAGATGAAGTGCGGGCGGGGCAGGCGGGGGCGTCATGCGCCCGATGTCGGCGATCTGTTTTTGCACCTCGGCACTGCGGTTCAGCAGTTCGTATTTGAAATAGCCGAACAGACCGATCAGGATGACTGATAGAACGGCAAGCGTGATCCATACCGGGAAGTCGAAGAACGACACGCGCTTGCCCGTCACATCCGATTGCCAGTGAGGTGATAGTGCGACGGCCAGGCTCCCGCGCTGCGACATGATCTCGTTGTAGATGCGCTGACGCACGGTTTCGTGTTTGCGTCGGCCATCCGCCTCGTAGCGGTAGCGACCTTCGAAGCCGAGGCTAAGAATCCGGTAAATGAGTTCGAGCAGGTCGAGATGTTCCTGCGACTCGCTCATCAACCGCCCGACCAACAGATAGACTTTGGTGCCGCCCTGGCGATCCTCGTGGAAAAGCGTGGCAAGACCGTTGGTATTCCATTCGACGCCGGTTTCACCGCCTTTTCCCCATACCGTTTGCATCGCGGCTTCGTCGAGTGCCGTGCACAGGCAATAGCGTGCGCCGAGCATGTGATCGCGCCGGATACTGATCTGATCGCAGAGCTTCTGGAAGCCCCGCACTTCTTGCTCCAGCAAGACTCGCAACTGATCTATTCCGTCCTTTTCCAACTGATCGGGCAAGTCCGCCAGCGCCCGCAATAGCGGGCGAGCTGCCTCGAGCAGCGGATTGCGGGCCGCTCTGATGGCGGCAAGGCGCTCCGCAGTCGATTCCCCCTGCGGCACATCTCGATGAAGAGACGCTCCGGACGCTGCCGCGCCCGCGCTCCGGGAAGACTGTCCTCCTGGTGCGGAACGCGGGACGGTGCTCTGAATGCCGTCTTGATCGCCTGGCCACCGGTCACGCTCGCCCGAACGGTTCGCTACGTCTGAATTCACTGGTTTACCTTTTTTCTCTGCAATTTCGTCGCGCCTTCTGATCTCAGGCACGAGCAGCTCCAGCTGCCCGATAGCGGCTGATGTGTGCTAGCCGCGCACGCCCCACAGTTCGAGCTTCAGCGACGGGAAATCACCGGCGACATGCAGGGCGAGGCCGCCGTGCCGCGCGACTTCTTCCCACAATGGGCCGCTGCGCGAGAGTTCGTAGTACACGAAGCCCGCGTTGAACGGGATCTGTCGCGGCGGCACCGGCAGCGCCTGCAGCGCGATGCCCGGCAAGTGGCCGCGCACCAGGTCCGGCAACCGTTCAGAGGGACCGGCTTTCGCCTGGGCGGCGAACTGTTGCTGGAGCAGATCCGGCGGCATTGCGGCGTGCACTGCGAGCACGACTGCCGTGAAGCCGCGCATGTCGACCGGATCGACCACCGCGTTGCGCATCCCATGTCCCTGTTCTTTCAGCACGATGCTTTGCGCGCTGCGCACCAGCACCGCGTTGAGTAACAGGTGCGTGTCATCCACCACGGGCTTCAGGCAAAGATGCGGTGTGGTGTGCTGGTAGGCTGGATGGGAGTCGAGCGGGCGGCGGCTTTCGGGACGCACGTAGGTCGACAGTTCTCCTGCCATGCTCAGCAGCAGCGCGTACAGATCGGCCGGCGACGTGGTCGGTACCCGGCGCAGATGCTGAAGCAGAGGCTCGTAACGGTTAAGCGTCTGCAACAGCAGATAGTCGGACACTTCGGCGGTCGTGCCGGCTTTGCCGTCGCCGCCGGTCAGCCGTGTAGCGAGGGCGGTTGCGCGCAGGCGCGTGAGTTCGTGAATCTTCGCGAGCCAGCTCGTGAGCAGGTCGCTCGCCCCGAAGCCGGCCACCGGCGGAATCAATGTGTCGTCCAGAACGATGCTGCTATCCGCGTGAATCGTCTTGACGCGTGTCAGCGCAAGTCCGATCCATGCATCGGTCAATTCCTTTTCCGGCACGAGTCGCAGGCGCAGATTCGACAACTGCACGGTCTTCGGCCCTTGTCCGATCGAATTGGTGTCGCGCAGGTCGGTATCGAATACGACGTTGCGGGCGAGCGAGTCAGCGGCGTTGTCGAAAGTCGTCTCTTCGCCGTTCGGCACACGGACAGGCACGGCGAGGTAGATCAACTGATCCAGGTGTTCCGCGCGGATGGTGAGCGGCGCAGGCGGGGGAGTGCTGCCGGGCGTATCGAATGGCGTGCCGTCGGCGAACACGCCGCTGGCCGATTTCACGATCACCTTGCCTAACGCCAGCGCCTCGGTATCGAGGCTGTAATGACTGAAGCCGAAGAAGAACGGCGAGAGCGTTGCTGCGCGCTTGTGCGCATAGTGTTCGAGATACCGTTCCTGTTGCTGAAAAAGCTGTGGGCGCAGAAAGAGCCCCTCGCTCCAGACGACCTTGTTGTGCCAGCTCATGCGTTCATTCCACTATTTGGTCTCGGTAATCTTGATTGCGTTGGGTTCAAGATTGATGGTCAGTTTGAGTTTTGGCGAGGCGCGGTACCACGCCGCATCCGGCGCCGCCGGCAGCGGATAGACCGCGCGCCATACCGAGTTGGGCAGATCCCGGTAGGCCGCCAGGATACCGACGCTGGTGGTTGCGGGATCGGCCCTGGTCTTGATGGATTTGCTCTCGCCAGGCCGCAGCTGGAATTGCTGGCGGGTGACGAGATCGTCCGCGAGAGCGGTCTTGTCTTTGTCCTGCAATGAAAAAAAGTCGGCGGAATTGAACACGCCGTCGGTTTTCAATTCATAGATCCGTACGACAATCGGCGCCGCGCGCTTCTGATCGTCGGGATTGACGCCGGCGGATGCGACGACCGACAGTTCGAGCTTGACGGGCTCCTTCGCCATTTTGGGATCGCTGCTGACGCACGCGGTCAGCGTGGATGCAAAAGCGAGAGCAATAACGTTGATGAAGAGGCGCATTAGGCAACGCAAAATGAGGCGCGATAGAAACGCCGCGGGAAGCAAACCGGAAAGGCCCAGGCGGGCCAGGACCTGCCCGGGCGACTGTTGGCAGGACGGCTTAAGCCTCCTTATTGCCCTTGATGTCGAAGGCGGCCGTCACGGCGCCGCCGCTACCGCCTTGCGCGTTCTGTACGACGTATTCCTGCTTGACCTTGGCAAACGAAAGCCGGACGTGTTCGTGAATGCCTTCGTCGGAGTTGCTGCCGGACGGATGAACCTGAGTCACGATCACGTCACTCATCGTGATCTTCAGATATTCGAGCGGGTTGCCACCGGCTTTGCGGACAACCAGCACAGCCTGGTCGACGTGCTTGCCGGTCAGGCAGTACTTCATCAGGTTCGGGCTCGCCCGGTCCACGAGGTGTTCGAACTCGAGGTCCTCGACGGTGGCCTTGCCGGCGCCGCCACCCGAACCAGCGTGCATGTTCGCTTGCTGCGACACGCGCCAGCCCCAGCTCCTCACCTCGATCTCGTTCTTGTGCGACGAGTCGGGCGACTCGCCATCAATGCCGTTAATCTTGAGAAAAATGTCTTGTGCCATCTAAAGCTCCTTGGTGTTAAACATCTACAACCTGGTTTCACAACAACTACCTGACCAAATCAGCAATCTCTGCCTGTAGTGCGTCACGGAGGCTGCGCCGATCATCACTGCCCCTGATATCGTCGATAAGCCATTTGCCACGAACCCACACCAGATCGAGCTCCACCTTGTTCGGTTTCCTGAAGTTCGTAAATGAAACGACGGCCTTTGCTTTTTGGCGCTTCGCCACCGTGACTTCAATGCCGGTCGTCTTCACGTCGAAGTCCTGACAACGGCAAATCGGATCCATGTCCAGATAGCCGGCCTCGCCCTTCAATGCCCGCTGATCTTTCCTGATCAACTGCAGGAGCGATGGCGAGGCAATGGCGTGAGAGCCCGCCGCCTCAATGCGGGGAGGATCGCCGTTGAACGTGTAGGCGCTGTAGACGGTTTGCAGAAACCGCTGCGCTGACGCGGCGCTTTGTGCAAATGCCGGCTGCATGCTCAGAACAGCCCATGCGATCAGCGCCAATACGCAGGCTCGCAATCGCATCACTGTTCTCCCTGCCACCGGTACACCTTGTACGCGGGCTTGTTCTGGCGATAGCCGGGACCGCTCCACATGTCGTTCTGGCGGAAATCGGAAACCCACCGCTGACCGTTGTACATGGTGATATGGCCGGCGATATTGCCGCCTGGGTAAGACTGAATGACGGCGATATCCCCTTTGCGCGGCGTAATGAGGTCACTTGCCGACACCTCGACAAAACCGCGCGTGCGCAGAACGGGGCCGTAGTTCTTCGCCAACTCGACCGCCGGCCCTCGAGGAATGACGATTCCGCCGGCCGCAATCGCTTGCCTGACGTAGGACGCGCATCGGCCAAGGGAGTCCGCATGTGCGTGAGCATTGAGATGCGCTACGGCTGCATCGACATCGTAATTTTCATCGGCCATATCAACGCCTTGAATCGGAAAAAAACGGTAAAGAATCACGAACGACGAGCTGGTCCGTGCCTGGACGCACGGCTGGTTTCGGACAGCAGACATGCCGTGCATTCAGGGGGACCTACTCGCAAACGTATCGATTAAGCCGCTTCCTTGATGGACGGCAGTTTCGCGACGAGACGCAAGGACACCGTCAGGCCTTCGAGCTGGAAGTGCGGGCGCAGGAAGAATTTCGCCTGGTAATAACCGGGGTTGCCTTCCACTTCTTCCACGACGACTTCGGCCGCGGCAAGCGGGCGTCGCGCCTTGGTTTCCTGCGATGAGTTGGCAGGATCCGCGTCGACGTAGTGCATGACCCACTCGTTCAGCCAGCGCTGCATTTCCTCGCGCTCCTTGAACGCGCCGATCTTGTCGCGCACGATGCACTTGAGGTAATGCGCGAAGCGCGAGCAGGCGAACAGATACGGCAGGCGCGCGGACAAATTCGCATTCGCGGTGGCGTCCGCGTCGTGGTATTCGGCCGGTTTCTGCAAGGACTGCGCACCGATGAAAGTGGCGTGATCGGTATTCTTGCGGTGGATCAGCGGGATGAAACCGTTCTTCGACAACTCGGCTTCGCGCCGGTCCGAGATGGCGATCTCGGTCGGGCACTTCATGTCGACGCCGCCGTCGTCGGTGGGGAATGAATGACACGGCAGATTGTCGACCGTACCTCCGGATTCGACGCCGCGGATCAGCGAGCACCAGCCATACAGCTTGAACGAACGATTGATGTTCACACCCATCGCATAGGCCGCGTTGGCCCACGCGTAACGGCGGTGGTCGGAGCCGTTGGTGTCTTCTTCGAAGTCGAATTCGTCAACGGGATTGGTCTTCGCGCCATAGGGCAGGCGGGCGAGGAAACGGGGCATCGCGAGACCGACATAGCGCGCGTCTTCGCTATTGCGCAGCGAGTTCCACGGCGCGTACTCGAGATTCTGAGTGAAGATCTTGGTCAGGTCGCGCGGGTTGGCGAGTTCTTGCCACGATTCCATCTGCAGCACCGAGGGCGACGCGCCGGAGATGAACGGCGTGTGCGCCGCCGCGGCGACTTTGGCGATCGAGCCGAGCAGATCGACGTCAGGCGGCGTATGGTCGAAATAGTAGTCGGCCACCAGGCAGCCATAAGGCTCGCCACCAAGCTGGCCGTACTCTTCTTCATAGATCTGCTTGAAGAGCGGGCTCTGATCCCAGGCGATGCCTTTATAGCGTTTCATCGTGCGGCGCAATTCGTCTTTCGACACGTCCATGAAACGGATCTTCAGACGCTCGTCGGTTTCCGTGTTCGAAACCAGATGGTGTACGCCGCGCCAGGCGGACTCCAGTTTCTGGAAGTCGTCATGATGCAGAATCAGGTTGATCTGCTCGGAAAGCTTGTGATCGATCTGAGCGATGATCGCCTCGATGCTCTTGTAGGCGTCGTCGCTGATCGTGGCCGCTTGCAGCAGCGCCTGTTCGGCGAGCGTCTGCACGGCGTGTTCGACGGCCTCGCGGGCCTGTTCGGTTTTTGGCCTGAATTCCTGGTTGAGCAGTTGGGTAAAGTCGGACTGCGTGTGTACTTCCGCGGTGGCCGCGTGCATTGGTTGTTTTGCCATGTTTTGTCCTCTGAATCTGTTCTGTCCCGTCGATCAGCGGGGCGCGTCCGCGGCATCCGCCACTTCGGTGGCGGCGTTCGAAAGCTGGGGTTTCGGTGTGGCCGCAAGCGATTTCAGCAGCGCCGGATCCTGCAGCAGCCTGTTGACGAGTGATTCCGCGCCGGACTTGCCGTCCATGTACGTTTGCAGATTCGCGAGCTGCGTGCGGGCTTCGAGCAGTTGCCGCAGGGAATCGACCTTGCGGGCGACGGCCGCCGGCGAGAAGTCCTCAATGCTCTCGAAGGTCATATCGACCATCAACTGCCCCTCGCCTGACAGCGTGTTCGGCACCGCGAATGCGACGCGCGGCTTGATCGCCTTCATCCGTTCATCGAAGTTGTCGATATCGATATCGAGGAAACTGCGGTCGGCAACCGGCGGCAGCGGTTCGACGGGCTTGCCGGAGAGGTCCGAAAGCACGCCCATGACAAACGGCAGTTCGACCTTCTTCTCGGAGCCGTAGACTTCGACGTCGTACTCGATCTGCACACGTGGCGCCCGATTGCGCGCGATGAATTTCTGCGAACTACTGGGAACAGACATTGAGGTCTCCGTGGACGGTGGTGATGAGTCGGCAGCGTTTAGTCAACCTGCTCGACGGAAAGGGAAGGTGACATTGCGGCTGCTGATGGCTCGACCAGGGCATGCGCATACGTGCATTGAAAAGTGAGCGCGACGATGGGTGGTGCGCTCGCGTCGACGACGTCGATTTCAATGCGCGTGATGGGCCATTTCGACGAAAATGCGTCGAGCCACAACGCGGACAGACGAGGCAGCACGTGTTGTTCGATGAAGCCGATCAGTACACGAGCCCCGGTTTCGTCGACAAGACATCTGCCGACGATGTAGTCGACCACTTGCTGGTTGTAGGCAAGCGCAATGTCATGGACGCGGGCCATGCGCATGACCACGCGGTCCAGATGCAAGCGCACGATGCGCGCAAGCGATTCACCGGCAAGCGGCCGGTACGGCACCACGGTGACGCGGCCGAGAAATGCCGCGGGAAATGCCTTGAGCAACTCGTGTGTGAGGGCTTCGCGCAGCCCGTCGGCGTCGGGCGAGAGCGGTGCATCGGCACACAGGCTTGTCGTCAGTTCCGAGCCGGCGTTGCTGGTGAGCAGAATCGTCGTGTTGCGGAAATCGATGTAGCGGCCGTCACCATCCTCCATGTAGCCTTTGTCGAAGACCTGGAAGAACATTTCGTGCACGTCGCGATGGGCCTTCTCGATTTCGTCGAGCAAAACCACCGAATAGGGGCGGCGCCGAACGGCCTCAGTGAGCACGCCTCCCTCGCCGTAACCGACATATCCAGGCGGAGCGCCTTTCAGTCCGGAAACGGTATGAGCCTCCTGATACTCGCTCATATTGACGGTGATCAGGTTCTGCTCGCCGCCGTAGAGCGCTTCGGCCAGTGCGAGCGCCGTCTCGGTTTTGCCCACGCCGGACGGCCCCGCGAGCAGGAATACGCCCAGCGGCTTCTTCGGATCCGTTAGCCCGGCGCGTGCGGTTTGCACCCGCTCGCCGATCTGATGCAGTGCATCGCGCTGGCCGATCACTCGCGCCTCGAGCGTGGCCGGCAGCGACTGCACGGCGGCCACTTCGTCGGTGAGCATGCGGCCGACCGGGATGCCTGTCCAATCCGACACAACCTCGGCGACGATCGCTTCGCTCACCTCCGGAAACACCAGCGGTCCATCGCCCTGCAATTCCGTGAGCGCGCGTTCCAGTTCCTTGAGCGGATGAAGCGGTCTGCGCGTATCCATGCCCGTGTCGGGTTGCGACGCACGGGTATCGGCACCGAGCGCATCACGGGCGGCGAGCAAAGCCTGCGCCGCGAGGAGCTGTGCTTTCCAGCGCGCTTCGACGCTCTGCTCGGCGGCGACGAGTTCATCGATGCGACTCTGGGCCGCCTCCAAGGCGCGGCCGGCATCGAGGCCGATACGCGATTCCGCGGCGAGCAACTCGCTTTCGACGCGCGCTGCCCGCACGCGTTGACGCACGTCCTGCAGCTCTCGCGGGGGCGCATGCTGGGAAAGTGCGACACGCGCGCAGGCGGTGTCGAGGAGACTGATTGCCTTGTCCGGCAACTGACGGGAGGGGATATAGCGATGCGACAGGGTCACGGCCGCGCGGATCGCCTGGTCACGCACGACCACGCCGTGATGCCGCGAGAACGTTTCCGCAAGTCCGCGCACCATGTCGATCGCCGCCAGTTCTTCCGGCTCCGGCACTTGCAGAACCTGGAAACGCCGCGTGAGCGCGGGATCCTTTTCAATGTGCCGTTTGTACTCCGCCCAGGTCGTCGCGCCGATCGTGCGAATCGCGCCGCGCGCGAGCGCGGGCTTGAGCAGATTGGCGGCGTCGCCGGTGCCGGCCTGGCCGCCCGCACCGATCAGCGTGTGGATTTCGTCGACGAACAGGATCACGGGGACCGTTGATTTCAGCGCCGCCTCCAGCACGCCTCGCAGACGCGCTTCGAATTCCCCCTTCATGCTTGCGCCTGCGAGCAGTGCGCCCACGTCGAGATTCAGCAAGCGCACGCCCACCAGCTTGGGCGGCACGTCGCCCGCGGCGATGGCGCACGCCAACCCCTCGACAACGGCGGTCTTGCCGACGCCCGCCTCGCCGGTCAGCAAGGGATTGTTTTGCCGGCGGCGCAGCAGCACGTCGATCATGGTGCGAATTTCCAGCTCGCGCCCGACGACCGGGTCGATTTCACCGTTGTGTGCGCGCGCTGTCAGGTCCGTGCAGAACTGTTCGAGCGGCGAGCCCTTTGATACCGCGGAAAGGGCATGCGAGGCTTCACCGGGCACCGCTGGCGAGAAATCGCTGTTGTCGTAAGGTGCGTCAGCGGCTTCGGGCGACCCGTCGATGTATGCAAGAACAGCGTCGTCCAGACCTTCGACAGGTATCTTGCCGAACGCCGGCGAGATGGACAGCAGCACACGCCGCAGCTCAGGCGTCTGTACGAGTGCGGCGACGAGCCACGCGCTACGGATACTTCGGTCGTCGAAACTAAGTGTTGCAAGCACCCACGCGCGTTCGATTGCCAATTCGACGTAATGCGAGAAGTCACTGATCGAACTGGCACCCGCGGGCAGTGCGGCCAGCGCACGCGCCAGATCGCGATCTAGCGTTGCGTGATCGATGCCACAGTGCCGCGCGATCCGATGCAGGTCCGAATCAGGCTGCTGCAGCAGTTGATGGAGCCAATGCACAAGCTCGATATACGGATTGCCGCGCAGCTTGCAGAAGGCCGAGGCGGACTCGATGCTTCTGTACAGCGTGGTTCCAAGCTTGCCGAAAAGCGCCTGACGCGAAATCGCCATGTGGTTTCTCTGAATCGTTGTTCTTGGTTTTGTGCTTTCGACTATTGCCGGACAACGTAATTTCTAATCAGCCTAACGACTATTCAATTTAGTCTGGTCGAATCAAGGTTGTATTCCGAATTTCCCGATATTCTTTGGAATAAGCAAATCGTCTTGACTGTATTAAACACATGGCTTGGATGATTCGTCAATTGACTATTGCCTATAAAACTTGCAACTTATCTAGATTGGGAAATTTCTATTCAATGTTCGGAAAGTTCTTCGTGGTGGATATGTTGTCATTGGTGTTGTGTCTGCATGTCTTTGTTTTTATGGAATAAAAATATATCTCTATATTGCATTTAAATGTTGGTGAGTGTTGTGAGGTCGGGAGCTGTCTAACCTCGATCAAGGTTTTTCGGCGAATGGTGTTTGTCTCAAAAATAAGATCGGTTATCGGAATAAAATTTCATTCGATGGGTAATGGACTAATGCCCGCGAGTTGTGGTTAAAATGCGATCTCTCGCCACTGAGGAAAGGCAGGGGAATCGCATGTGGATAAACAGGCTTATCAGGCGCGACGCCATGGCGCCGACGCGCATTGAACCGGGCGCGGCCGAAACGGAATGCGGACTGCGGGAAGACATGCGCCTCGCCCGCGAGGCCGTCGACGATCCACTGCGTGCCTGTGAAGACGATGCCGAGGACCGCATCGACGAAGACTTGCGTGGCAGTAACGCCATATTCGGACTGATCGGCGGCGCCCTGGCCTCTGAAAATGGCGAATCGCGGCGCGAACGAGACGAGGCAGGTAATGGCGCCGACGATCTGATCGAGACGCTGCATGAGCAGTATCGTCGCGTGCTTGTTGATCCGCAGGCATCGCTTACCGAAGGGTGGGGAGCACAGCCGGCGTTATCGGCGGCACTGCACCCGGCTTTGCCCTACGAGTCGTCAGTGGTTGCCCAGGCGCCGCACAGCGGGTCGATCGAGGCACTCCTGTCCGGCGCGCGCTTCATGGAAGACGTCTTCGGCCCGCTGGCGGCGGCCCATGAAGCTGACCTGGCGGCATCGGAGCCGGTCCCGGAAATCCTGGGTCTTTTTGCGCCGGAGGAATACCTCGCCGCGGCAGCGCGGCGCGCCCGCGCGTTGCCACCTGCGCTTGCGCGGCGCGAGCACCATACGTTGGGTCTTGACAGCCCATTGCCGGCCTCCCATTCATTGACACACGAAGACGCTCGATGACCGCGCAGCTATCCCGCAGCAACCCGACGACCGATCACGGCATGCCGCTCGATGAGCGCATCGCGGCTGCTGAAATGCAGATTCGCACGCGCCCCGCAGCAGCCGAATTTCGCTGGGCGCTGTTCCAGTTGTTATGCGTGACCGGTCATTGGGAGCGCGCAATCGGTCAGCTCCAGGTGTTCGCGCAACTTTGTCCCGAGCAGACTCAGGCCGTTCAGGTGTATCGCGATCTGATTCGCGCCGAGCTCTGGCGCGCGAAAGTCATCGCGGGTCGCGAGCGTCCCGGGTTCGTCTTCCACGCGCCGTCATGGGTCGAGGGGCTCATCGAGGCGTTGCGTCTGAGCGCTGCCGGTCAGATCGACGCCGCCGACCAGGCGCGCTACGCGGCGCTCGATCGCGCGCCGCTCGTCGCCGGTCAAGCGTCGCATTTCGCGTTCGACTGGATCGGCGACAGCGATTCGCGCTTCGGACCAGTCTGCGAAGTGGTGACGGCAGGACGTTACCGGTGGTTGCCGTTTTCAGATCTTGCCGCGTGGAAGGTCGAGCGTCCCGCCACGCTCCTTGATCTCGTCTGGGCACCGTGCACGTGGACGCTGCTCGACGGCACCACGGTGTGCGGCTTCGCGCCGGCGCGTTACCCCGGCGCGGAAGATGTGCACGGGGACAGCGGCGAGCGTGATGCCATCCGACTAGGACGCAAGACGGTGTGGCGGGAATCGGGGGCGACCGGCGTGATCGCCCATGGCCGGAAAACGTGGACAACCAGTGCCGGCGACTTGAGTGTCTTCGAGCTTGCTGGTTGCGAATTCAGTAACGGCGCGAGCAAGCGCGGATCGAATCAGCAGGGCGGCTCAAATGAACAGGCTTAAGCCGGCGTCGAAGCCGATGCGCGGCGACGCGCGGTCGGTTCGTGATGGCGGCACCACGCCTCGGCGTGCGAATGCGCACCTGCTGCCGACCTTGCTCGACCGCCTGCGTGACGATGCCCCGCAGAGGCAGACAGAAGGGCCCAATGAATACGCGGTGACCCGTGCACAGATGCGCGACATCGTGCAGCGCGACCTGGCGTTCCTGCTCAACACGACCAGCATCGAGGACCTGATCGATCGCAAGCGACATCCGCACGCGGCTTCGTCGACTGTGAATTTCGGTGTGCCGGCGCTGGCGGGCGCCTTCACGGCAACGCGCAAGTGGGAAGACATCGAGAAGATCATCCGGACCGCGATTAGCGAATTCGAGCCGCGGCTGATCTCCGATTCGCTCAGCATTGCGCCGCTCGCGGGAGTCGATGCCGACGTTCACTACAACGTGCTGGCATTCGAGATCCGCTGCATGATCCGAATGGATCCTTATCCGCTCGAATTCATGGTGCAGAGTTCGCTCGATCTGGAAACGAGCCAGTTGAACGTCACCGGCATGCGCGCGGGCTGAGCACAGCCCTCCGTTGCGCAAGAGAAGCTTAAAGAACAACGAGAAAACACCGATGGATCCGCGACTGCTCGACTACTACAACCAGGAATTGATCTACATGCGCGAGCTCGCCGGCGAGTTCGCGCAGGCTCATCCGAAGATTGCGCGGCGGCTCGGCATGCAGGCGGGTGAGGTGGCGGACCCATATGTCGAACGTCTGATCGAGTCGTTCTGCTTCATGGCGGCACGCATGCAGATCAAGCTGGATGCCGAGTTTCCGCGTTTCACCGGGCGGCTGCTCGAAGTCATCTACCCGAACTACGTTGCTCCCACGCCTTCGATGGCCGTCGCGCGCCTGTACCCGAGCCCCGTCGAAGGCAATCTTGCCGAAGGTTTCCGCGTTGCACGCGGCACCGCCTTCAAGTCGCGCGTACCTGATGGAGAGCAGACGCCCTGTCAGTTCCGCAGCAGCCAGGACGTGATGCTCTATCCGCTGGAGATTATCGACGCAAGGTTGACCGGCATTCCGCCCGACATTGCCTCGCTCGGCCGCTACGTGCCACCGAACGTGCAGGTACGCGGCGCGCTGCGCCTGAAGTTGCGTACGACTAATGCAGCATCCATGGCCGATCTGCGAGGGCTGGACAGATTGCCTGTGTATCTGGCGGGTGACGAACAGGTTGCTTCACACCTGTTCGAACTGATCCACGCGGCGGGCGTCGCAACGATAACCGGCGTGCCCGGTCAGTTCGGCTTAGCCGGCCGGCCGCTGTCCGTGGTGAGCTCCGACGCGGTGGTTCACGAGGGGCTGGGGCACGACGAGGGCCTGCTGCCGCTCACGTGGTCGAAATTTCACGGGCACAACCTGTTGCATGAATACTTCGCGTGCCCGAGTCGCTTCTATTTCTTTACGCTAACCGGTCTCAAGGAGGGCCTGCGCCGCGTCAACGGCCCGGAAGCGGAAATTGTCCTGCTACTCGACCAGTCACCCGAGCGGCTCGCGAGCCTCGTCGACGCGTCGCGCTTTGCGCTGTTCTGCACGCCGGTCATCAACCTGTTCCGTAAGCACACCGACCAGATCGAACTGTCGGAAGGCGACACCGAGTTCCGCATCGTGCCGGCGCGGCTTCATCCACTCGACTATGAGGTGTTTGCCGTTGAAAAGCTGTCCGGGCAGGTCACGACGACGTCCGCCGAGCGCGAATTCCGGCCGCTATTTCAAACGTTGAACAACGACGAAGGAAATTACGGACGGTATTTCTCGACGCGCCGCGAGCGCCGGCTGATTTCGGACTCGGCGCGCCGCTACGGTACACGAACACCGTACATCGGCACGGAGATGTTTGTGTCGCTGGTCGATCAGCATGAGGCGCCCTACAGCGAGGAAATCCGCTACCTGTCGGTCGATGCGTGGGTTACCAACCGCGATCTGCCAAACCTTGTGCCGCGTGACGGCGTCAACGATCTTGCGGTAGCCGACGCCGATGCGGTGGCGAGCACCGGCTTGATTCGCGCCCCCAGTGTGCCGAGAGCGCCCTACGCGGAGCGCGAGATGGCCTGGCGGCTGATCCGTCAACTGAATTTCAACTATTTGCCCCTTGACGATCTCGATCACCGCGAGGGCGGGCAGGGCCTGCGTGACCTGTTGCGTCTGTTCCTGGCAGCCGACGACACCGAGCACCGACGTCAGGTCGAAAGCCTCGTCGGCGTGAAGACACGGCCGGTGGCGAGGAAACTTCCGGGCGGTGGCCCGCTGGTGTTCGGACGTGGCATCGAGTGCGCGCTGACCGTCGACGAAACTGGCTTCTCGGGCACCAGCCCCTATCTGTTCGGCCTGATTCTCGAGCACTATCTGACGCGACACGTGTCGGTCAACAGCTTCACGCAGACCGAACTGCATTCGATGCAGCGCGGCCGCGTGGCGAACTGGCCCGTGCGCATGGGCACGCGTGGGATCGTCTGATGGACCGGGCCCTGCTTAAGGCGATCGTGCGCGATGCAGCGCTTTCGCCGGAGTTGATCGAACGCCTGCGGGCCGAGCCGTGGCGCTACGGCTTCCTGACGCTGCTGCGTCGCATCGGCGCCGATCCGCGAATCGATCCGGTCGGCACGGCGCAACGCCCGCAGGCGGAACCGTTTCGTCTCGGGCAGCAGCCGAGCCTGACCTTCGCCCCGCGCGAAATTGCGAGCGTCGGGCAGGCGAACAGAAGACTGAAAGTGCGCCTCTTCAGTCTGGGGATGCTCGGGCCGAACGGGCCGCTGCCGATCCACGTAACGGAGATTGCGCGCGAACGTGAGGAAAGCCGACGCGATACCACGTTGGTCAATTTCCTCGACATCTTCCACCACCGCTACCTGACGCTGCTGTACCGCGCATGGGCGTCCGCCCAGGCCGCGGCGGGACTCGATCGACCCGGCAACGAGCGATTCTCGTTCTACGTTGCGAGCCTTACCGGCCAGGATGTCCGCGAGATCGATCACGGGCCGCTGCCTGCGCATGCGCGCCTGTCGGCCGCGCCGCATCTCGTGCGCGAGGCGCGCAATCCGGATGGCCTGCGCGCCACGCTTGCGCACTACTTCGGCGTGCCAGTGGCCATCGAGGAATTTGCATTTCACTGGTTCGACGTGGATCCGAGCGAACACAGCCGTCTCGGCTGGCCTGGCTCGCCGTCGACCATGTGCGACGGCGCGACGCTCGGTGAACAGATTCCCGATCGTCAGCACAAATTCCGCATTGTCGTCGGGCCGGTCGACCTCGACGAATACCTGCGCTTTACCCCGCAGGGTGCGGATTTGCCGCGACTGATTGAATGGGTCAGGACGTTCGTCGGCAATGAGTTCAACTGGGAACTGGAACTGCGCATCCGGCCGCAAAGTGCGCCGCCTGCTGTCATGGGCGGCCCGCAGCAGCTCGGATGGTCCGGGTGGCTGGGACGTTCAGCGTCTGAAGAGCGGATTACCGGTATGCGTTTCGAGCCGGAACGGTATGTAAAGGAATTCAAGCGCGATGCCGTGGATGTGGCGCAACCGCGCGGGTGATGAAGGTAGACGATGAGCAATAACAGAAAACAGCCGCCGCAGAAATCGACGCCGGCCAAGGGGCCAGCGCTTCACGACTGGATGATGCCGGTGGATGACAGCGCTCCTTGCGGGGCCGACCTCGAATACGATCCGGAATTCGTGGTGCTTTCGGCGAAAGTGGCCACAAGGATTGAGGCACAGTACGGCGACTTCGTGGGTTCTCCGGACCCGGTCAACTGGAGCGATGTCGATCGCGACTGCCGGCGCCTGATGATGCGCAGCAAAGACATGCGCCTCGCGGTCCTCTTTACGCGGTGCCGCACGCGCCTTGCGGGTGCCGCAGGCCTTGCCGAAGGCACCGGATTGCTCGCTGCATGGCTGGCCGCGTTTCCCGACGTGATTCACCCGCAACCGGGCGTCGACACAGATCGTGATGCCGCGCTGGAAATTCGCATGAATGCCTTGCAGACCTTGGCCGATACAGACGGTCTGCTATCGGACGTGCGCGAGATCGCGCTGACGAAGTCGACGGCGGCACGCCTGCAGGTGCGCGACGTTGAACGCGCCTTTGCTCAACCGCGTCCGAGCGATGCGCTTGCGCCCGAGTCGGTGATGCGGCAACTCGATGATCTACGCGTGCAACAACCAGCGGCGCTGGCGGGATTCGATGAGGCGCTGGCGAGCGTCGCCGCGATCGACGCGTGGAGCCGCGAACACCTGAATCTCTACGCCGCGGACTTGTCAGCGCTTACCCGGTTGCTGCGGCATCTGAGCGCCGGGGAAGCGCGATCGGAAAGCGCTCACCCGGCGATCGTCGCGGCCGACGCGCAGGCTATGGACGAAGTCACGAATGCCGCGTCGGGCGATTCGTTACCCGCGAACGAAGAGAGAACAGCATCGCCTGTCGCTGCCGCCGTCAATCGCCGCTTGGACGGGACACCGGCGGATCGTCAAGCCGCGCTCGAACTAGTCCGGGCAGCTCGTCAGTGGTTCGAACAGCATGAGCCGAGCAGTCCCATTCCAGTGCTGCTGCGGCGCGCGGAACGATTCGTCGGCAAACGCTATGCGGAGGTGGTCCTGGCGATTCCGGCCGAGTTGCTCGTGCAATGGGACAACGAAACATGATGTGCGCTGGTGAGAAACACAACCGAAAGATGCCTTGCATCAGCCCGATCAGTGACGGCAAAAGCGAACCCCGATCCATGCGCAACCGTCGCTTCCAGCATCTTTGGAACGTAGATCGTTTATGACCAAGCATGCGCATGTCCATCGTCAGGTTAAGCACGGCAAGCAGGGTTGGGTGGCAAGAGACCCGTTGATCGTACCGATCGCGTCGCGAGACGCGTTGCGCAAAGCGATAGAGCTCGAAGGCATTTCACCGACCGAATTCAGTGACCTGCTCTGGATCACGGCGCAGGAATCGGCGGGGGTGGTGAATGCTCACAACCCGGCGTCGACGGAGCGGGGTCTGTTCGAGTTGCTGCGTGCCCAGTATGGCCTCAATCCGAATGGCGAAAACGCCCGTGGAATACAACCAGTTGCGCGCTTTAGTGGCCATTGCCCCGCACGGCAGCATCCGCGCCGCGGCCAAGACGGCGTGCCTGTCCCAACCCGCGTTGACCAAGGCGATCCGCGAACTCGAACAGGAATTGGGCGTGCCGCTCGTGACACGCAGCGCGCGCGGCGCGCAACTCGACTGTTTCGTCGAAGCCGTCACGTCAGCGCCGCTTTTTCAATTCGACACCGATCGCGCGGACGTCGCATGAGCAGTCCACGTGCCGCGATCATGCATCAATGCGATGCCGCACGTTTGATGCGATGGAAGTTACGGTCGAAGTAGATCAAGCCATCGCCATCGCTTCGTACGCTAATGCGTGTGGTCTTCACGAACATCACCGAGTGCGAGCCGACTTCCTTCAGGTCGACGATCTCGCCTTGCAAACTCGCCAGCGCGTCGCGCAAGACCGGCACGCCGTGCATGCCTTCGTCCCAGATGGGCCAGCCAAAGCGTTCTTCCATCGGCACCTGGGTCATGCCCGCGAAGTGGCGCGCGAGCAGTTCGTGCTCGCCTGGCAGCACGTTGATGCAAACATGCCGGTTGCTTTGGAAGGTCGCGTGCATGGCGCTCGACCGGTTCAGGCAGACGAGCAGGGTAGGCGGCGTATCGGTGACCGAGCACACGGCGCTCGCGGTGACGCCGCATCGTCCATGCGGGCCGGCAGTCGTGATGACGTTCACGGCGGCGCTGAGGTGCGCCATGGCTTGACGGAATTGCTGTTTCGCGTCCATGTGAGCTTCGGCGTCGGGAGTCGCGTGTTGGGTCGGCGTCATCGTTCGGGTTCCTGGGGCTGATGTCGTTTGATTGGATTTAAGCGTAAGCAATCCCCGAAAAAAATGAAATCCGCGCGAGCGGTAGCCGGGCAGCCGTGTTTCCTGGTCCGTCTAAAGTTTTCCCCAATGCATCGCCGAATGTTGGGCTAAGAGCCAAAAGTAATCGCCGTTTCAGGGTAACTATCGCTTTGCAGCGCTTTTTCCGCTAGTTATGATGGACCACGTAATATGCTTCGAATCGCATCTAAAACTACCCCCATGCCCCAGCCTTCGCAGTCCGCCACACCCCTCGCACCGATCGTGTACATCGTCGACGACGACAGCGGCATGCGCACGTCGCTTGCGTGGCTGCTCGAATCGGTTGGCGTGAAGTCGGCGGGTTTTCCGAATGCCGGCGAGTTTCTCGGCGCGTTCGATCCGGACGTGCCCGCCTGTCTCGTGCTCGACGTGCGCATGCCCGAGCAAAGCGGCTTCGACGTGCAAGCGGAATTGAATCGTCGCGGCGCCACGTTGCCGATCATTTTCGTCAGCGGCCACGGCGATATTCCGATGTCGGTGCGCGCGTTGCAAAACGGCGCGATCGATTTCGTCGAGAAACCGTATAACTCGCAGCAGATGCTCGACCGCGTGCAAAGTGCGCTGAAGCTCGCCGCTCAACGTCACGTGGCCGCCCAGAAGCAGCGCGAGTTGCGCAAGCGGATCGAGTCGCTGACCGCGCGTGAAAAAGAGGTATTGCGCGGCGTGATCGACGGCAAGGGCAGCAAGCGCATTGCCAGCGATCTGTCGATCAGCGTGAAGACCGTCGACGTGCATCGCGCGAGCATCAAGGACAAACTCGGCGCGGCCTCGATCGCGATGCTGGTGCGCGAGGTGATGGCGGTGTGGGATCAGGATGCGGACACAGGCGGCATGCAGCGTTGAAGCATGCCGCGCTGGTGTGCACGCCCATCGGCTTAGCGCATGAACAGGCCGCCGTTCACATCCCAGCACGCGCCATTCGCGAAGTAAGCATTTTCCGCGGCAAGCATCACGGCTACATCGGCGACATAGTCCGCTGAACCTAGACGTCCGGCTGGAATGTTCGCGATCACTGCCTTCAGTTTGTCGGGGGCCACGCTTTCATGCACGATCGGCAGATCCATCGGTCCGGGCGAAATGGCGTTGACGGTCACGCCCGCAGCGCCGAGATCGCGCGCGAAGACCTTGGTGAGCGTGATCACACCGCCTTTCGCGGCCGCATAATGCGCGCCGGTAGCCGAGCCACCGTTCTGTCCCGCGAGCGACGCGATGTTGACGATACGGCCCGTGCCCGCGTCGGCGAAATGCTGGCCGAACACCTGGCAGCCGAACAACACGCTGCGCAAGTTCACGTTGATGACCTGATCGAATTGCTCGGCGGTAATGTCCATCACGGACACGACTTTCGAGGCGCCCGCGTTGTTGACCAACGCGTCGACGCGGCCCCAGCGCTGCAGGATCGCGTCGCGCGCCGCGATGAACGCGGCTTTCGCGGTCACGTCGAGATTCAGCGCGAAAGCCATGGAACCGTCGGCGCTCAGATCGCGCGCGAGAGCTTGCGCGGCATCGAACGCGATATCACCGATGGCAACCGCGTAACCCGCCGCATGAAAGCGCGTCGCGATCGCGGCGCCCAGGCCGCGCGCCGCGCCGGTGACTAGAACGACTCTTTTCTGCATTGCATCCACTCCACTTCGCTTCACTTCGAAAAATCGGCCGCCGTTCGAACGGCCAGAGGCATGACTCAAGCGAGTCAAGCGGCGAAGGCGGCCTCGAAACGCGCCGCGATCGCGCACACCTGCTCGTCCTGACCCTTGCGTCCGACGATCTGCAGACCTGCCTTGAGCGGCGAACCGCCGATCGGCAGCGGCAAACTCAGCGCAGGATGGCCACTCAGATTGAACGGCCGGATCAGCGACGACATCGCGATCACCGACTTGCCGCTGCGCGCTTCGTCGAGCGTGATCGGCAGGGCGGGCAGCGTGGGCAGAATCAGCACGTCGACATTGCTTAAAGCGTGATCGACTGCCGCGGTGAAGTCGCGGCGCACCTGTTCGGCCGCATCGAGTTGCGCGGCGGTGGTGTTGGCCGCGGCGCGCAGGCGCGCGTCGAGATCCGCGCCGAGCTTGCCACTGGCCACCAGATGACCGAACGCGCGCGAAGTCTCGGCATTGATGACCGCGACGCCCGCGTCGAAGGCGGCGGCGAGGCCGGCGAGCGGCAGCGCGTGCGCGGTGCAGCCGGCTTGATCGGCGGCGCGTGTCACGGCTTCGAGGATCTCGGGCGCGGCGTCGGCCTGCACGATGCCGACTTTGCACGCGCCTTGCCACGCGTGCGCGGCGTTCGCATCGAAGTTAGCGGCGATGGCCTGCATCGCGGCAACGAGCATGCGCATGTCACGTGCAAACGGTCCAACGCAATCGAGCGTGGACTCTCGCGGCGTCACGCCGAGTCGCGACACGCGCCCGAAGGTGGGCTTCAAACCGATCACGCCGCAACATGCGGCGGGGCCGCGAATCGAGCCGCCGGTGTCGGTGCCGAGCGCGGCGTCGGCGAGCTTCAGTCCGACTGCCGCCGCCGATCCGCTCGACGATCCGCCCGGAATGCGCGCCGCGTCCTGCGGATTCTGCGGCGTGCCGGTGTAGTCGTTGATGCCGGTCATGCCGAACGCCAGCTCATGCATGTTCGCTTTGCCGACGATGTGCCAGCCGGCCGCGAGCAATCGTTCGACGACTTCGGCATGCTTTTGCGCGGGCGGCGTGTCGGCCAGTGCGCGGCTCGCGGCGGTGGTGGCGTAACCGGCGATATCGATCGTGTCCTTGATCGCGATGCTCGGGCCGGTGCCGCCTAACGACAGCGTGTGGATAAACTCGTTCATGGGTGCGGTTTCCTTGCATTGACTTGCCACGGCGCGTCGAACAGGCGCTCCGTGCGAAAGTGCGTGATGAGCCAGTCGCGGCCGTTGCCGGCAGGCGCGAAATCCACTTCCAGGCGCGCCGAGATCAGTTCGGCTTGCGCATCGACATAGCCAGACGCTTGCAGCATGATCCAGCGGCCTGTCGCGCTCGCGCCTTGCACGTCGATGGTTTCCGACGTGAGGAAGTGCACGTTCACCGAGAAATGCGGCGAGGGCGGCAGGTAGCGCGTGAGCATCGCGAGAATTTCAGCGTGGCCCGTCAGGCGGCCGAACTTGTTCGCGTACTGTGGGCCGATGCCTTCCCAGATCGCGTCGGTGGAGAACAGCGCCGCGAGCGTCTCGCCTTCGAGCGCGCCGGACGGCACATCGCATAGCGCCATATAGCGCGCCATCGTGCGGCGCACGGCCGATTCGGCTTCGAGCGCGGCGAGGCGTTCGGTCAATATGGCAAGCGTATCCTGGTTCGCGTTCATTGCGGCACGCTCAAGCGGCGTTGGCATGTTGCGGCGGCACTTGCAGCGCACGTCCGACACGTGCTTCGATCTTGCCGTAGCGCCACAGGTTGTACTCGCCCACCGGCGTGGTGCGATACAGATTGCACACGGCTACGGTGGTGTCGAAATCGCGCACGTCGGCCATGATATAGAAGGTCCAAGGCGAGTTGTCGGCATGGCCTACCGTGAGGCGGTCGTCGTCCATGATGCCGAGCACCTTGACGCCTTCCATCGCTTCGATCGCGGCCAGCATCTTGCCGTAAGCCTGCCAGACTTCGCCGATCTGTTCGCGCGGCAAGTCGAAGAAATTCTGCGTGACGCCGCAGCAGAACAGAACACGCAGCGGCAGCGTTGAAGTATCGGACATGAGGTGTTGTTCCTTTCAATCGTAGTGATGTGGGTGGATCGTGATCGATCAGAAAATGGCTTACAGGTAGCCCGGAATCGGCGGCACGCCCACGAACACCGCGCCGGCGCCGTCGTAGTTGCCTTCGCCGAGAAACGCGTGCTGCGTTACGACCATCGAGTCGCGCAACAGGCGCTGCAACGGATGCGAGCGATAAATCGCCATCGTGCCGCCGAGCCGGTAAGCGCGCTGCACGACATCGGCGCCTTCGCGGGCGATCTGCGTCGCCGAGAGGCGCAGTAGGCTCACCTGATCGGCGGTGACGGGATTGCCGGCGAGGATCGATTGCCACACTTCATTGGTCGTGTCGTAGAAAAATGCACGCGCCGAGCGCAGTTGTGCCTCCGCTTTCGCGAGTTCGATGCGGTAGTAAGCGCGGTCGGCGAGTTGCGGCGCGCCGGTCGTGGTCTTGCGACCGCCGGCCATGTGGTTGGCGACGTCGAGCGCGGCGCGCGCGAGCCCGAGGTTGACCACGGCGAGCACTTGCGCGGCGTAGGCGATAGTCGGGTAGCGATACAGCGGTTCGTCCACGCAGGGTTCGCCGCCGCGTACGAAGGTCCAATCGTCGGCGACGAACTGGTCGGCAACGCGCAGATCGTGGCTGCCGGTGCCCTGCATGCCGACCACGTCCCAGTTTTCGACGATCTCCACCTGATGCGGACGGAACACGGCCGTACGCGGTTTGCCGCCGGTGCCAGGGGCGCCAGCGCCGATGCCCACGCCGAGCCAGTCCGCGCCTTTGCAGCCGCTCGCGAACTTCCACGTGCCGTTCACACGCCAGCCGCCTTCCGCGGGCTGCGCCGGTTGCACCGGAAAGAGACCGCCCGCGAACACCTGATCGGGGCCGTCGGCGTAGATTTCCGCCTGGGTGTGCAGCGGTAGCGCCGCCAGGTAGACATTGGCCGAGCCGAAGCTCGCAACCCACGCCGCCGAGCCATCCGCTACCGCGATGCGCTCGATCATGTCGAGAAACGCGGCCGGCGCGAGCGCGTCGCCGCCGAAACGTCGCGGCGTGGCAGCGCGATAGATGCCCGCGCGCTTGAGCTTGGTGATCACGTCGCGCGGCACATGCGAGAGACGGTCGAACTCGTCGCGGCGCGCGGCGATCTCGGCGATCACTTCGTCGAGCGTCAAACGGGCGGCATTCGATGGGCTCGATTGATCGGCAGCAACGGCGGTGGCGGTGTCGGACATGATGGGGTTTCTCCTTGATTCGTTATTGGCTCGAACTCGCGGCGCGTTGGTGCTCGACATGACGCGCCGTGCAGGTTCAGACCAGTCTAGAAATGCAAAAAGAACGCTTCAATTGGGACGCGGGCCTCAGTTTTAGGTAACGCTCCGGGTTCATCTAAAGAAATCTTCAGACGCGCAATGCGCGCACTGGTGTTATGTTTCTGCCCATACGTGATCGAACCTGTGTGCCGTACCACCCGATGAATTTCCCCGCCGAAGAAGACTTCCACCGCCTGCTCGACGCGCTCACGCTGTGCGTGCTGCTGCACGACGCCGACACCAAGGCGATCGTGTGGGCCAATCGCGCGGCCTGCGAGGCGCTCGGCTTTACGCTCGCCGAATTGTTGCCGCTCAAGGCGAAGGACATGACGCGTCCGGTGCCGAAGTACCGCCGCGAGATTGGCGTCGGCGCGATGGATCGTTCGATCACCGAAGGCCCGCAGGTGTACGAGTGGTGTTACCGCTCGCGCACCGGTGCCGACATGTTGTCCGAAGCGATCGCCACTTACGTGCCACTGCGTGAGCGCGCGGTGGTGATGGTGCAGTTCCGCGATATCAGCGCCGAAGACACACTCAAGCAAACGCTGCGCCGCTACGAATCGCGGCTGCGCGAATTCATGCAGGATCTCGGCGAAGGCGTCGCGGTGCTGACGCCCACGGGCGAAGTGGAGTTCGTCAGCGAATCCGGCCGGCGCGTGCTCGGCCTGGAAGAGGGCGCGCCGATGGGGGACGTGCTCGACTATTGCAGTGAGCCAGACCGCAAGCGTCTGCTGGACCAGCTTGCCGACGCACCGCGGATTCAACCGTCGGCGCCGCAGCGTTACCGCATCACGCGTCGCGACGGTACGGCGGGCTGGCTGCGCATTACGTGCCGGCGTATCGAGATCGAAAACGACCTGAATGGGCGGCTGCTGCACTTTCGCGACGTGACGGACGAAGTCGCCGTCGAAGAAGCGCGGCGCAACGAAGCGCGTTTGCTCGAATATGCGGGGCGTTACAACGCGATGGGGGAAATGGCGACAGCGATCGCCCATGAACTGAGCCAGCCGCTTGCCGCCGTGCGCAACTTTATCGAAGGCGCGATCCGGCGGCTCGCGCAACCCGCTTCGATCGACGACGCCGTGTGGGGCCTGCGCAGCGCCGATCGTCAGGCGGAACATGCGGCGTTGATTATCAAGAGCGTGCGCGATTACATCGTCAAGCGCGAGCCGAGCGAGACGCATGCGGACCTGCGCGAGGTGCTTGCGGATGTGGCGTACTTCATCGAACTGCGTGCTCGCGAGGCGAGTGTGACGCTCAAGATCGAGCAGGCCCCGGAGCCGCTGCCTGTTTATATCGAGCGCGTGTTGATCGGGCAGGTGGTGTTGAATCTGGCCTTCAACGCGATCGAAGCGCTTGGAGAAGGGGCCAGCGAAGGCACGGCAGCGCGGCGTCGAGAGCTTCGCCTCGTCACGCACCTGCGCGGCAAGTACGCGATCGCCCAGGTGATCGATAACGGCCCAGGCGTTCCCGCCGATGCACACGGCCGGCTCTTCGACGGCTTCTCTTCGTCGAAAGCGGGTGGCAATGGCATCGGGCTTTCGCTGTGCAAGAACATCGTCACGCGGCACGGCGGCGAGATCTGGGCGAAACCGGCGCAGCAAGGCGGGCTCGAATGCAGCTTCTCGCTTCCTCTCGTCGCCGCGCCGCCCGGCTGATCGCAGCTCAATCATGCGTGGTGCTGGTGTTGCGGGGAATCGTCACGAGCGTGAGCGCGGTGATCACGCCGAAGCCGATCAGCATCAGCGCGACCGGCCACGGCGCGCGCACTTTCGCATACAGCGCGGTGGCGACGAGCGGCGCGAGTCCGCCGGAAAAGACCGAAGCGATTTCGTGACCGAGTGCCATGCCCGAATAACGCACTTCCGTGGGAAACAGTTCGCCCATCAATGCGGGTTGCGTGCCGATCATCGCCGCGTGGCAGAACGGCAGTCCGAGCACGAGCGACAGGAACACGAGCATCGGCTGATGCGTGTCGATCAGCCAGAACGCGGGAAACGCGATCACCACCAGGCCGAGCGCGCCGATCATATACACCGGCCGCCGCCCGATCACATCCGACAGACGCCCCCACAACACGATCGTCACGAGTTCGAGCAGCATGGCGACCATCACGCCGCCGAGCATCACCGAAACCGGCACGCCGATCGTCTTGCCGTACACCAGCACGAACGAAAGAAAGATATACGTCCCGCCGTTTTCGGCGACGCGCAGCCCCATCGCCTGCAAGACCTGCTTCGGATGATTGCGCAGCACCGTCAGCACCGGCATATGCTTCGGTTTGGCGGCCGTGAAGTCACGGCTTTCCGGCAGGCGCCGGCGAATGTACACGCCGACGCCGAAGATCAGCACGCTGGCAAGAAACGGCACGCGCCAGCCCCACGACATGAAGCTTTCGACCGGCAAGCGCTGCACCAGATAGAACGCGGCCGCCGACAACACGAAGCCACCCGCCACGCCCAACTGGCTGAACGCCGCATAGTAGCCGCGACGATTGGCCGGCGCGCTCTCGCTGATAAGCAGCACGCCGCCGCCCCATTCGCCGCCGGATGCGATGCCTTGCACGACCCGCAGACACACGAGCGCGGCAGGCGCGAGAAAGCCGACTTGCGAGAATGTGGGCAACAGGCCGATGCCGAAGGTCGCCACGCCCATCATCATCAGCGTGATGACGAGCGCGCGTTTGCGGCCGTGCCGGTCGCCGATATGGCCGAATACGATGCCGCCCAGCGGGCGCGCGAGGAAACCGATTGCAAAGCCCGCGAATGCGGCGAGCGTGCCCAGCAGCGGGTCGCCATGCAGCGGGAAGAACAGCGGTCCGAAGATCAGTGCGGCGGCGGTGCCGTATAGGAAAAAGTCGTACCACTCTAGCGCGTTGCCGAGCACGGAGGCGACGATGATCCGCCGCAATGTTCGCGAGGTGGCCGGTGCCGCGGATGCAGGAGGCGCTCCGGCCGTGGGAGAAAACGTGTCGTTTTGCATCGTCGTGCTCGCTGTTCGCGGTGGTTAATGGGGAAGGCGTTAACGCCCGAGTGATTTCGCGGTCTGGCCACCAATGCCGAAATCGGTATTCGGAATGTCCTTGATCATCACGCGGGCGGCGGCGAGCGGCGTGTCGAGCACGTCCGCGCCGGTTTTGCTGAGCGCGGCGATCAAGGCTTCTTTTTGCGCGGGCGTGCGGCCGGCGATGAGGATCGCCACGATGGTGAGAAGCGGTGCCCGAGTGTTCGCATTGCTCGCGCCACCCAAGCCGAAATCGTGCGGCGGCAATTCACTCAGCAGAATCCGCACCGATTCGGCGGGTGCGCCGATTGCAGTGACCGTAGCCTGCGTGAGACCCGCGATCAACTGCGCCTTGCGCGCCACTTCGTAACCTTCCGGCAAAAAAACTTCTAATGTGGGCATCGCTGCGCTCGTAGTTTCAAAGGCCAGGAGATCAGAGCAGGAAGCCGATCGCGCTCAACGCTTCGGTCGAATCGATCAGCCGGATCACCTTCTGCACGATGCGCGGCTCGCCGCTCGCGAAACTGATGCGATGCGTGAGGTCCGCGGCGAACAGCGTCGACTTGCCGCGTTTATAGGCAACGATGACTTGCGCCGAATTCACCGTGACCTCATCGCTGGCGTCGCTCGTGAGTGTGAATCGCGACACGGTGCGCACCGTGCGGGCGGCGTCGCTCGCCGAGGCCGAATAGCCGGACGTCATGCGTTGCACGCGTTTTTCGCGCATGTCCTGATCGTCGTATGCGTAGTTCAGCGTGGCGGCGAAGTCGGTGGTGTCGTGATCGATCGGCACCACGTAGAAGCCCGCCGGGTCCCACAGCGTGAGCCACTCGCGATAGTCCTTGCGATCCAGCAGTTCGGCTTCGCGCCAGATCAGTTCGATCGCACCGGCAAATGTCTTCTGCGAAAACAGCGTATTTCTGTCGTCCATCATGCTTGCTCCATCATCGTGCGCCATTGCGCGTACGCTTCGCGCATGCCGGTTTCGTCGGTGGCGTGGGCGGTTTTTTCACCGTTTGGCGCTGTGCTCTCGCGATTCAAGCCGCGGTTCACGAGAATCGGCAGATCGGGGCCCGCCTGCGAGCCGCGCTGCACCCGCTCCCACGCTTCGGCGTCATCGGGGCTGCCGAAACCGAACGGGCCCTGGAAGTGTTCGTGAATGCGCAGACGCACGCGGTTCGCTTCCTCGGGGCCGCCGTCCATGGCGAGCGCGACGTGGCGGATCTCGGTCTCGTTCGCTGAAATAGGCCGCAGCACGCGGAAAAAGGCCATCGACAGCGCGAGGTTTGGAAACAGGTTCAGATTGAAGCCGACGCCCATCAGTGAGCGTACGATGCGGCGCACTTCTTCCGGCGTGTGGTCCTTCGCGAGCGAGGCGGCGAGTTCTTCGAAGCGTTCGGGAATTGGCGCGCCGTCGTCCTTGTCGAGATCGACGATCTCCGGCACCAGCACGGCGAGGCTGTGGCCGTTGCCGAGCGAGCGGCAGAAGGCTTCGTCGCTGGTCATGAAACTCGTGATCGCGGCGGCGGTTTCGTCGTCGATCGACTTCATCCAGGACTTGTGGACTACCGGGAAGTGATACAGGTCGGTGGTGTTCTCGAGCTGGATCTTCCAGTTGCCGTTGAAGCGGAAGCGATGCTCGCCGTTAGCCTTGATCGGATAGCCCGCGCCTTGCTTCATGAACAGATCGATCCACGGCTTGGCACCGCCGAGGAAATCTTCGAGCGGCTCGATGTCCTGATTGAAGCTCGCGAAGATCAGGCCTTGATAGATGCCCACGCGCAGACTGGCGAGCGGCAGTTCGGTCTTGTCGACCACGCCTTCGTAACCGTCGCCGTATGGCAATGCGCGCAATGCGCCGTCGAGGCCATAGGTCCAACTGTGATATGGGCACGTGAAGCCTTTGGCGTTGCCCTTGTGCTGTTCGCAGACGGTCGCGCCGCGGTGACGGCAGCGGTTCTGCAGGACGTTGACTGCGCCGCTCTTGTCGCGCACCACGATCACCGGCTGACGGCCGATCGTGGTGGTGCGGAAGTCGCCCGGATTCGGCAGCTCGCTTTCGTGCGCGACCCAGATCCACGTCTTGTAGAAAATGCGCTCGAGTTCCGCTTCGAAGACAGCCGGGTCGTAGTACAGCGACGGGGCCACGCGATCGGACTGCGCGCGCTGATATAACGCGCTCGTGTCGACGGTCTGATATGAGGATTCGCTCATGGCTGTGTAGGTGGGGTGGTCGATGAAGCGCAGTCTCGCCGACTCGTTGATATGCGTCAAATTGATCTAAAATGAAATATAAAATCAACCGCATGGATATCTCGATGAACTCGCTGGACCACGTCGACCTCAATTTGCTGCGCGTTTTTCAGGCGATCGTCGAAGAACGCAGCCTCACCCGCGCGGGCGAGCGGCTGGCGCTGTCGCAACCCGCCATCAGCTATTCGCTGGGGCGTTTGCGCACGCTGTTCGACGATCCGCTGTTCATCCGCACGCGGGCCGGCATGCAGCCCACGCCGATCGCGCTGGAACTGTCCACTATCGTGTCCCGCGCGCTCGATACGGTGCGCGAAGCGCTGCGTTACGCGGAGCATTTCGACCCGGCGGTGAGCACGCGCACGTTCCGGCTATCGCTCTCGGACGCGGGCGAACTGGCCTATCTGCCGCCGATCTGCGAGGCTTTGCACCGGCAGGCGCCGCGTGTGAGATTGCGCATCGAGCCGTTGCCGGTCGAGGAAATGGAAGACGCACTGCGCGCGAGCCGGCTCGATTTCGCCATCGGCAATCTGCCCACGCTGACCGCGCGTACACGGCATCAGGCGCTGTTCGAAGAGACGTACGTGTGTATGACGAGGAAGCGCCGCGGCCTGCCGCGCACGAAGGACCTGAGCCTGAAGGCGTTTCTGGATGCGTCGCACGTGCAGATCAGCTCGGTCGAGCACAGCCACCATGCGCTCGACGACGAATTCCGCGCGCAAGGCGTCGGGCGTCATATTGCGCTGGAACTACCGCATTTCGTGGCGTTGCCGAGTGTGCTGGCCGTCACGGATTTGTTCGCCACGCTGCCGCGGCGTCTCGCGCATATTTTCAATCGCGACGGCGGCTTTCAGATCTATGAGTTGCCCGTGACCTTGCCGATCGCGGCGGTTACGATGCACTGGCACGAGCATTTCGATCAGGACGAGGGCAACGTGTGGCTGCGCAACCTGATGGGGGATATCGTGCGGCGCTTCGACGAGAAGTGACTGCCGGGCCGCGTCAGGCCCGTTTGAACAGGTCCCGTGCGATCGAACACAGCAGTGTGGTGGTCGGCGATTCATCCTGCTGACGCCGGCTCATGATGATTGGCGAAGCGATATTGGCCGCCGGAATGGGCCGGTAGACCACGCCGTGCGCGCGCAGACCTTCCACGCTTTCCGGCACGAGGCACACGCCCACTTGCGCCGCCACCAGACCCAAAGCGGTCTGCAATTCCCGCACTTCGTGGATCGCTTTCGGCTCCAGCGCATGGTCGTGCATGGCCGATAGCTGCTGGTCGGCATAGCTCGGGCGCGGCGTGCTCGGGTAGACGATCAGGGTTTCCTGCGCGAGGGCTGCGAGCGTCAGCGGCTTCTTCTGCCGGGCGAGCGGATGGTCTTGCGGCAGCGCGGCAATCATTCTTTCCTCTAGAAGGACTTCGCGCGCGAGTTGCGCATCGTCAAAACGCAGGCGGCCGAAGCCCACGTCGATACGGCCGCCCTTGAGCGCCGCGAGTTGTTCGATCGTGAACATCTCGATCAGCGACAGTTCGATATGCGGCGCCGCCTCGCGAAACGCGCGGATCACGGCGGGCAGCGCGCCGTACAGCGTCGACGGCACGAAGCCGATCACGACGCGCTCGGCCAGTTGCGCGAGGCGCCGCGTGAGCGGGGCGAGTTCGTCCGCTTCGTCGACGAGGCGCTTGGCCTGCGTATAGAAAATCCGCCCGGCTTCGGTCAGTCGCAGCGGCCGCGAACCGCGCTCGAACAGCGCCAGCCCGACGCTTTCCTCGATCTGCTGGATCTGGCGGCTAAGCGGCGGCTGCGTCATATGCAGGCGATGGGCGGCCCGCGTGATGTTCATCTCTTCCGCGACCGCGATGAAGTAGCGGAGTTGGCGTAGTTCCATGCATACCCCTACGGTATGGAAGTAGTCGGAATCGGTGTTGGACTGCTTCGCGGGTTGTTTCTACTATTGGGGCTCCCGGTCAAGCAGTTCAGGAGGGCAACGAATGATAGCAACACCCGTGAAGATCGAGAGCGTGGAGACGATTCTCGTCGACGTACCGACGATCCGTCCGCATCGCCTCTCGGTCGCAACGATGAATTGCCAGACACTGGTGCTGGTGCGCATCCGTTGCGCGGACGGCTTGGTCGGCGTGGGCGAGGGCACCACGATCGGCGGCCTCGCTTATGGCGAGGAAAGCCCGGAAAGTATCAAGGCCAACATCGACACCTATTTCGCGCCCCTGCTCAAAGGGTTGGACGCGACGCGTCCGGGCGCCGCGATGGCGAAACTGCGCGAGCTGTTTCAGGGCAACCGTTTTGCGAAATCCGCGCTGGAAACGGCTTTGTTCGATGCGCAGGCACAACGCCTCGGCGTGCCGCTGTCGGAGTTGTTCGGCGGCCGCGTGCGCGATTCCGTGGAGGTGGCGTGGACGCTCGCGAGCGGCGACACGCAGCGCGATATCGACGAAGCCGAGCAGGTGTATGAAACGAAGCGTCATCGCGTGTTCAAGCTGAAGATCGGCACGCGTGCGGTCGCCGAGGACGTGGCGCATGTCGTCGCGATCAGAAAAGCATTGGAAGGACGCGGCGAAGTGCGCGTCGATGTGAACCAGGCGTGGAGCGAATCGGAGGCGATCTGGGCCGCGCGGCGTTTTGCCGATGCGGGCGTGACGCTGATCGAGCAGCCCATCGCGGCCGAGAATCGCGCGGGCCTCAAGCGTCTGACCGACCTCGCTCAGGTGCCGATCATGGCCGACGAAGCACTGCACGGCCCGGCCGATGCGTTCGCCGTCGCCAGCGCGCGCGCCGCCGATGTATTCGCCGTGAAGATCGCGCAATCGGGCGGCCTCGTGGGCGCGGCGCACGTGGCGGCCATCGCGTCGGCCGCGAATATCGACCTGTATGGCGGCACGATGCTCGAAGGCGCGGTCGGCACGATCGCCTCGGCGCAACTCTTCAGCACCTTCGGCGAGTTGAAGTGGGGCACGGAACTGTTCGGCCCCTTGCTGCTGACCGAAGAGATCCTCATCAAACCGCTGCGCTACGAGAATTTCGCGCTGCATCTGCCTCAAGGTCCGGGTCTTGGCATCACGCTCGACTGGGACAAGATCGACCGCCTGCGGCGCGATACGCGCAAAGGCGCCAGCGTCACTACGAACTGAAGCACTGAAGGCTCATCCGTTAGCCATCCAGAACATCAATCGAAGGAGATACCCCATGAACAAGCAAGCTATCGACGCGCTGCTCAATAAAATCAACGACAGCGCCACCAGCGAAGGCAATCCGCGCACCAAGCAGATCGTCAACCGGATCGTGCAGGACCTGTTCTATACGATCGAAGACCTCGACGTGCAGCCCGCCGAATTCTGGACCGCGCTGAACTATCTCGGCGACGCCGGCAAGAGCGGTGAACTCGGTCTGCTGGCCGCGGGTCTGGGTTTCGAGCATTTTCTCGATCTGCGTCTGGATGAAGCGGAGGCGAAGGCCGGCATTGAAGGCGGCACGCCGCGCACGATCGAAGGCCCGTTGTATGTGGCCGGCGCGCCGGTCTCCGATGGGCATGCGCGCCTCGACGACGGCACCGATCCGGGCCAGACGCTGATCATGCGCGGCCGCGTGCTGGGCGAAGACGGCAAGCCGCTCGCTCACGCGCTCGTCGAAGTGTGGCACGCGAACCATCTCGGCAACTACTCGTACTTCGATAAATCGCAGCCGGCCTTCAATCTGCGCCGCTCGATCCGTACCGACGCCGAAGGCAAATACAGCTTCCGCAGCGTCGTGCCGGTCGGCTATAGCGTGCCGCCGCAAGGCCAGACGCAACTGTTGCTCGATCAACTCGGCCGTCATGGGCATCGTCCGGCGCATATTCACTTCTTCGTTTCCGCGCCAGGTTTTCGCAAGCTGACCACGCAGATCAACATCGACGGCGATCCGTATCTGTGGGACGACTTCGCGTTCGCCACGCGCGACGGCCTCGTGCCGGCGGTCAAGCAGGCTGAAGGCGCCGAAGGCAAACCGTATGGCGTGGAGGGTAATTTCGCGCTGATCGATTTCGACTTCACGCTGTTCAAGGAGCGCGACAATCTGCCGGACGCCGAAGTGGAGCGTCTGCGCGCTGAAGCCTGATGCCGCTTTCGCAGGGCTGAAACCGGGCACCTGAGAGAAAACGCCCGGACATATCGCACGAATCTGTCGGCCCTGGTTGCGCGGCGCGATTGGCCGGGCCGCCAGGGCTTTTTTGTTACCGATCAGAGAGGAGAGCAAGCATGCTGTTTCACGTTGAGATGACCGTCCACCTGCCGGCCGATATGGATGCCGAACGCGCCGCGCGCCTGAAGGCCGATGAGAAGGCGATGTCGCAAAGGCTTCAACAGGAGGGCGTGTGGCGGCATCTGTGGCGCATTGCCGGCCGCTACGCAAATATCAGCGTGTTCGACGTGGAGAGCCCCGCGCATCTGCATGACGTGCTGAGCCAGTTGCCGCTGTTTCCGTATATGGATGTGGAAGTGCGCGCGCTGTGCCGGCATGCGTCGTCGATTCGCGACGACGACCGGTAAGACGAGGCGGTTGTGAAAGGTGCTGCGAACGCAGCACCTTGTTGATGCTTTAGAGATCCAGCACCAGAACCGGCGACGCGGCGCGTGAAATGCAGCAGCAGATCACCTTGCCGCTCGCGCGTTCCGCTTTGCTCAGGCAATGGTCACGATGCTCGGGCGTGCCACTCACCACGTCGACCATGCACGTGCCGCACACGCCTTCACCGCACGACGTATCCACTTCGATGCCGATCGACGCCAGCGCCGCGACGATGGTCGTGTCCTTGTCCACGCGCACGGTCGCGCCGCTGCTCGCGATCTGCACGTCGAAGGTATCGAGCGTGACCGATTCGGAGTTCGTGGTTGAAGCCGGCTCAGCGGCAAAGCGTTCGAGATGAATCGCTTCCGACGCGACATGCGTTTCGCCGATCGCCACCACACGTTCCATGAAAGGCGCCGGCCCGCAGGTGTAAACGTGCGTGCCTTCGCGCGCATTCACAAAACAATCGCCGAGCACCGCATCGAGTTGCTCGCGCGCGACGCCGAAGTGGAGCTTCACATAATCGCTGAACGGCGCGCGTGAGAGCAGCGGCAAGAACGCCGCGTGCTCCGCGCTACGCGCGAAATAGTGCAACACGAAGCGCTGCTGCTGCTTGAGCAGACGGTACGCCATGCTCAGGAGCGGCGTGACGCCAATGCCGGCGGCGATCAGAATATGTTCTTCGGCGCCCGGCGCGAGTTGGAACAGATTGCGCGGCACGCCGATGGTCAATTTGCTGCCGACCGTGACATCCTCATGCAGCGAACGCGAGCCGCCGCGCGACGTGTCTTCGCGCTTCACGGCGAACAAATGCGCGTCCCGCTGATCCGGGTCGCCGCACAACGAATACTGCCGCGTGACGCCGGACGGTCCGGTGACGTCGATGTGCGCGCCGGGTTCGTAGTGATCGAACGGTTGCCCGTCCAGGCGCGAGACGCTGAACGAGCGCACGCCATGCGCTTCGTCGCGAACGCTATCGACGCGCACGTTGAAGGTGGTTCTTTCCATGATCTTGCCGGCAAAAGAGAGGCGGACGGCGCATGCAGCGAGCCGCATGCGGTTGTGCGTCAAGGATAGGAAACCGCGCTAAATCAGGCAAATCGATTAAAAATGGTTAGTCAGATAAATTAGACTGATAATGCTGCGGCGCAGACGCACCAGGCCGTAGCTTCAAATCCCGGCCAGATGCCGCACCAACGCCTTTTCCGGTCGCGGCATTGCGTTCAGGTCGCGCATGCAGATCAGCAACTGGCGCGCGGCCCAGCTATCGGTCAGCTCGATCGTGCGGATGCCGGGCGTGCCGCGATAGCGCTTCGCCGCGGTGGCCGGCACGATTCCCACGCCGGCGCCTTGTTCGACCATGCAGCAGATGGCGTCGAACGTCCGCACGTGGGTGCGGAAGCTGAGCGGCTGCCCGGCCAGCAGCGCGCGCTCGCCGAGGTAGGCCTGCAACGCGCTGTCCGCGCTCAGTCCGATGAACTCCCTGTCCGCCACTTCCGCGAGCGTGGTGCGGCGGCGGGTGGCGAGCGCGTCGTCGCGGCTCGTGATCAACACGAGTTTGTCGATGGCGAAGGGGAAGGTCTGCAACGCGCCATGTTCGACCGCATCGGAAATGATGCCGATTTCAGCCGCGCCGCTCAGCACCGCCTTGACCGTTTCGCTGCTTTGACGCTCCTTCAAGTCGATCTGCACATTGGGGTGATCGCGCAGAAAGAGGCCGATCGTGGAGGGCAGGAACTCGGTGATGGCCGCCGTGTTGGTCCACAGGCGTATGCAGGCTTTGCGGCCTTCCTGATGCTCGCCCAGTTCGCCTTGCATTCTTTCGATCTGCCCGAGTACGAGCCGCGCGTGATGCGCGAGCGTGTCGCCCGTCGGCGTGGATTCGACGCCGCGTCGGCCGCGTTCGAGCAGCGGCATGCCGAGCGCGTCTTCCATGCCGCGCAGCCGCGCGCTCGCCGACGGCAGCGACATGTTCGCGCGCGCGGCGCCGTGAGTGATGCTGCCGGTTTCGAGGATATGCAGAAACAGGCGTAGATCGATGAGATCGAAGCGCATGGAGGAACGGGTTGTTGTTCGGTTGTGGGCGAGGCTCAGCCTGTGGTCACAGCCTTAGCCCCAGCCTAAGTCACAGTAAGTATCTTACGCATTGTGGCCGTCCTCGCGGCGATTGAAAATTGCCGACATCACTTCAATAACAACATTCCGATGATCTCTTCGTTTGCAATGCGTGCGGGCGTGGTCGCCGCGACTTTCGTGGTCGCCGGCTTCGTCAAGGGGGTGACCGGCATGGGACTGCCGACCGTCGCCATGGGTGTGCTCGGCACGCTGATGCTGCCGGCGCAGGCTGCCGCGATGCTGCTGTTGCCGTCGTTCGTGACGAACGTCTGGCAACTTTTCGCGGGTCCGAGCGTGCGGGCGCTCCTCAAACGCTTGTGGCCGATGATGCTGGGCATCGTCGCCGGAACGGTCGCGGCCGCGTCGTTCATTGCGGGCGGGGGCGGCGAGTGGGCCGTGGTCGGACTCGGCGCCGCGTTGACGCTCTACGCCGTGGCCGGTTTGCTGGCGTGGCGCTTTTCAGTGCCGGCGCGGCACGAGCGCTGGTTGTCGCCGGCAATCGGCGCGGTGACGGGCGTCGTCACAGGCGGCACTGGCGTGTTTGTCGTGCCGGCAGTACCGTATCTGCAGGGGCTGGCATTGAAGAAAGAAGATCTGGTGCAGGCGCTCGGCTTGTCGTTCACGGTGTCGACCATCGCTCTGGCGATCGGACTTACCAGAGAGCACGCGGTTGCCGCCGGCGATCTGCGCGAATCGCTCTTCGCCGTGGTCCCGGCGCTGCTCGGCATGTGGATCGGACAGCGCGTGCGTGGACGCATTAGCGCGCAAACGTTCAGGCGCTGGTTCTTTATCTGCCTTCTCGGACTGGGCATTCAATTGATGGCGCGCGCATTCGTTTAATCAGGCAGTAGTGAAAGCGAACGTGGAAGGAGCAAATCGTGTGGCCCATTATTCTGGATACGCTCGGCGCGCTGGCAGTGCTGGCCAGCGTGGCCGCGCAGATCATGTTGCTGCGTAAGTGCTGAATTCACTGCGTCGTAAGCGGTGGCAGTGCCATTCATGGAGCCGTTCTCACCAGAACGGCTCCACGCCCCCCTCAGAACGGTTTGGTCGGCAGATACTTGCCGTCCAGCGTGATGACGGCACGGTGACCGCCTTCTGGATCGTCGACTTTCTTGATGTCGAGCTTGAAGTTGATCGCGCTGATGATGCCGTCGCCGAACTGCTCGTGAACCAGCGCCTTCAGCGTCGAACCGTAGATCTGCACCATCTCGTAGAAGCGGTAGATGGTCGGATCGGTCGGCACGCCGCCCGGAATGCTGCCGCGTAGCGGGATGGTTTGCAGCAGACGCACCGCATCTTCGCCGAGTTCGAGTTTGTCGGCCACGACCTTGGCGGCGTTGGCCGGCAGCGGATGCTGGCCGAGCAACGCGGCGGTGACGAATGCAAGACTCAGACCCGTGCCTTCGTTGATCTGCTCGAACGTCAGATTCTTGCGAACCTTTGCGTCGATGATCGCGTCGGTCAGGGCTTCACGCGGGGCCTGGCTGTATTGGGATTGCGTCATGATGAATTTCCTCGAGGGTAAGTAAAGTCAGGCCGCGACGTCGAGTCGAGCCGGGGTGGCACATGCATGCGGATGTTCCGCGAGAGAAACGAAGCGGTTCGTCGAACCGTCGAGCGTATCGATCGAGCCGGTTTCGATGTCGTACACCCAGCCGTGCAGCGCCAGACGTCCCTGTTCGAGGGCGAGCCGCACGGAAGGATGGGTCTTGATGTTCGCGAGTTGCGCGATCACGTTTTCACGGACCATCGAGTCGACCCGGTCGCGTTCGCTTTTGTGCTCGCGCGCCTCGTTGACGATTTTCGCGGAATCCGCGTAATGGAGCCAGTTGCGCACGGCAGGCATATGGTCCATGCATTTGCAGGTCGCGATGGCCGTCATCGCGCCGCAGTCGGAATGACCGCAGATCACCACATCGGTGACGCCGAGCGCGGCGACCGCGTACTCGACCGTGGCGGTCACGCCGCCCGGCTCCGGGCCGTACGACGGCACGATATTGCCCGCGTTGCGGATCACGAACAGATCACCGGGCTCGCGCTGCGTAACGAGTTCCGGCACCAGCCGGCTGTCCGAGCACGAAATGAACAAGGTACTCGGGTGCTGGCTCGTGGCCAGCTTCCTGAACAACTCGGAGCGCTGCGGAAAGGCGTCGCGCTGAAACTTCAGGAAGCCGTCGATGATGTCTTGCATGGTTCGCTCCATCGGGGTGTGGGTTGGGAATCGATGGATGAAGAATGCGCCGATCAAACTATAGCGTCCAAGACTGGTCTATTATTCTCTCGATAGGGAAGACCAATAGTTCGAGAGGACATCATGCTGCTCAGGCACATCCGATATTTTCTTGCAGTCGCCGAGCACCGCAATTTCACGCGCGCGGCCGAGGCGCTGCACGTGTCGCAGCCGACGCTGTCGCAACAGATCCGGCAACTGGAAGACACGTTGCGGGTGCAATTGCTCGACCGGTCCGGCCGCACGATCCAGCTGACCGACGCCGGCACGGCCTATGTGCACTACGCGCAGCGCGCGCTGCAGGACCTGGAGGCGGGCAAGCGGGCGATTCACGACGTACAGGAGTTGAGCCGCGGTTCGCTGCGTCTCGCGATGACGCCGACATTCACCGCCTACCTGATCGGCCCGCTTCTGGAGAAGTACAACCGCCGCTATCCGAACATCACGCTGAACATCCTCGAAATGCCGCAGGACCGGATGGAGGCGTTGCTGAACGAAGATGCGCTCGACATCGGCATCGCATTCGACGAGACGCACACACCCGACATCGAGACGCAGACGCTATTCGTCGAAGCACTGGCGATGGTGGTCGGCAACGCGCACCCGTATGCGAAGCGTCGTTCCGCGTTGAAGCTAAGTCAATTTGAAAACGAAGCGCTCGTGCTGCTTAACGAAGAGTTCGCAACGCGTCAGTACATCGATCGATATTGCAGACAGCACGGCATTTCGCCGCGCATCGCGATGGAGGTGAACTCGATTGGCGCGGTCGTTCAGATCGTGCGCCGCAGTGCGCTCGCCACGCTGCTGCCGGCCGCGATCGCGCGCGAGCATAGCGATCTGTTTCTCGTGCAGTTGGAGCCGGCTCTGCCGCAGCGTACGGCTGCGCTGCTATTGCGCAAGGGCGCGTATCGGAACGCGGCAACGCGGGCCTTCATTGAGCTCGCGCTCGAAGAGCGTGCGGCTGAAACAGGTGGGCGGCGCGCAAAGGCTGTTTTGTGAAACGCTGACGGTTTGAACCGCCTACACTGACAGGGGAGAGCCCTGTTCGGTCTTATGTGCGCGCTTACTCGCGATCCCCCATTCGCGCTGGGCGGGTGACGCCGCCACTCGCATCAAGCCTTCGAGCTATCCGCGTCACCTGTCGTCCGATTGTTCGGCTCAACCGACGTATCTATTCGCCTTCAGCCGCTTTATCCCTACGGCCGACGTGCCTACATTGTCACCAGTGTCAGCGCCAGTGCATTTCCACCGCAGCCCGCGAATCTTCGCGACAGCGTCGGCGCCAATCCCATTTAAAGGAATCGATCATGAGCAAACTCACAGGTAAAGTTGCTGTCGTAACCGGTGCATCGAAAGGTATCGGCGCGGCGATCGCCAAGGCATTGGCGGCGCAAGGCGCTTCAGTGGTGGTGAACTATTCGTCGAGCAAGGCGGGCGCGGACGGCGTGGTCGAAGCGATTACCGCCGCCGGTGGCAAGGCCGTGGCCGTTGCAGGCGACGTGTCGAAAGCGGCGGACGCGCAAGGCATCATCGATACGGCTGTGGAAACGTATGGCCGTCTCGACATTCTCGTCAACAACTCGGGCGTGTATGAATTCTCGCCGATCGAAGAGATCACCGAAGAGCATTTCCACAAGCACTTCAACGTGAACGTGCTGGGTCTGCTACTGACCACGCAGGCAGCGGTCAAGCATCTCGGCGAAGGCGGCAGCATCGTCAATATCAGTTCGGTGGTGAGCCGCATCACGCCGCCGGGCAGCGCGGTCTATACCGCCACCAAGGGCGCCGTCGACGGTATTACGGGGGTGCTTGCACGTGAGCTCGGCCCGCGCAAGATCCGCGTCAATTCGGTGAATCCGGGCATGGTTGCAACCGAAGGCACGCATAGCGGCGGCATCATCGGTTCCGACTTTGAAACGTGGGCCGTCAGCACGACGCCGCTCGGCCGTATCGGCCAGCCTGACGATATCGCCGATGTCGTCGCCTTCCTCGCCTCCGACGACGCGCGCTGGCTGACGGGCGAAAGCCTGATCGCGAGCGGTGGATCGCGTTAAGCGGATTGGCGCGAAGAACGAAAGCCGCCCGCAGGCGTCGCCTGCCGGGCGGCTTTTCGTTTTATCCAGCCGGCGTAGCAGGCGCAGGCTTGGTCAACTCCACCGCGAACAACGCGTCCAGCAGATGCGATCCCGGCCGCTCGGCGAGCCGCGTCAGCGATTCGATCATCCGCACCTGACAGTCCTGTAGCGGAATCATTCTGATCCGCCGCGATTCGTTGAATTCCGCGCGCGCGATCACGCCCACGCCCATGCCTTGCGCGACCGCTTCTTCGAGCGCCTCGCGGCCGTCCACGTACATCACCGGTTCCACCTGCAGCGATTCGCGCACCAGTTCGATCTCCAGCAACTGCTGCGTAACGGATTGCGACTCGCGGAAAATCATCGGCTGCTGCACCAGTTCGGTGTAGCTCAGCTTGCGTTTCTTCGCCACCGGATAGCTCGCGGGCACCATCGCGACCAGGGGATCGCGCCGCAACACACGCGCCTCGAGGCGGCTGTGCACTTGCGGCGCGGCGGTAATGGCCGCGTCGACGGCGCTCGAGAGCACGCGCTGCATGCAGTCCGCGGCGTTGGCGATGGACAGCGTCACGACGATGCCCGGATGCAGCTTGCGAAATGCGCTGATCAACGCGACCGCCAGATCGGGCGCGTCCGCGGCCAGCGACAGCGAGCCGGATTCGAGCCCGCCCGCCGATTCGAGCAGTTGCCGCGCGTCGCGCTCGCAACTGAGCATCTGCCGCGTCACGCTGAAGAGGCGCAGACCGAGTTCGGTAGTCTCGACGCCGCGCGGCCCGCGTTCGAACAGTTTGACGCCGTAATCCTGCTCAAGCCGCCGCACATGATCCGATACGGCCGGCTGCGTGAGCGAGAGCGCCTGCGCCGCTTTGGAAAACCCGCCATGTTCCGCGACCGCATGAAACGCCCGCAATTGCGCGTATTGCACGTGTGCCTCGCCGAGCTATAAGTTATTGCGATACCTACATCGATTATATCGATTTTACCGATGCCGCGCGTTTCTGTACTGTGTGAGCCACCGAAACAGCGATATCGGAGATTCCGACCATGGACAGCGTGATCGACCGCTCCCCAGCCGTGAACGCCGCAAGTTCTTCCACCGTGACGTGCGCGGCACCGGCCAAAGGCGAGCCGTACCTGTTGACGCCCGGGCCGCTCACCACGGCGTTCTCGACCAAGGAGGCGATGCTGCGCGACTGGGGTTCGTGGGACGGCGATTTCCGCGCGATGACCGCGCTGCTGCGCAACAGCCTGCTGGAGATCGCCGGCGACACCGCCGGCGAATACGACTGCGTGCCGTTGCAAGGCAGCGGCAGCTATTGCGTCGAAGCAATGCTCGGCAGTCTGATTCCGCGCGACGGCCACGCGCTCGTGCTGGCCAACGGCGCGTACGGCAAGCGCATTGCGACCACGCTCGGCTATCTCGGCCGCGCCTGCACGGTGCTCGACAAGGGCGATTACCTGCCGCCGCGCGGCGCGGAAGTGGAGCGCACGCTGGACGCCGATCCGGGCATCACGCACGTGGTCGCCGTGCATTGCGAGACCAGTTCGGGGATTCTCAATCCCATCGAGGAAATCGCCGCCGCCACCGCGAGGAAGGGCCGCAAGCTGCTGATCGATTCGATGAGCGCCTTCGGCGCAGTGCCGCTCGACGTGCGCGAGATTGTCTGCGAGGCCTTCGTGTCGTCGGCGAATAAGTGTATCGAGGGCGTGCCTGGTTTTGGTTTCGTGATCGCCCGCAAGAGCGCGTTGCTGGAGGCGAAGGGCCGCAGTCACTCGCTCTCGCTCGACGTCTACGACCAGTGGGACGTGATGAACCGCACCGGCCAGTGGCGGTTCACGCCGCCCACGCACACCGTGGCCGCGTTTATCGAGGCGCTGCGTCTGCACAAACTCGAAGGCGGCCAGCCCGGACGTCTCGCGCGCTACGCGAACAATCGCAACGTGCTGGTGGCCGGCATGCACGAACTCGGCTTCGAGCCGCTGCTGAACGCACGCTGGCGCTCGCCGATCATCGTGACGTTTTTCGCGCCGGCGCATCCGTCGTTCAAGTTCGAGCGCTTCTATGAATTGATGAAGGAGCAGGGCTTCATCATCTATCCGGGCAAGTTGACGGTGGTGGACAGCTTCCGTATCGGCTGCATCGGCCAGGTGGATGAGCACGTGATGCGCCGCGTCGTCGAAGCGTGCGGCAACTCGCTGCGGACGATGGGCGTCGAGCACGCCGCCCCGCCGGCGGCTGCGATCGAAGAACGCAAGACATTGGCCGACGCGGCCTGAGGAACGAAGTCAATGAAACACGTAAAAGCAGTGATTTTCGATTGGGCCGGCACGGTGGTCGATTACGGTTCGTTGGCACCAATGGGTGCCTTCGTCGAGACATTCGAGCAATTCGGCGTGTCGATCACGATCGATGAAGCGCGCGGCCCGATGGGCATGGCCAAGCGCCCGCATATCGCGGCGCTGATGGCGTTGCCGCGCGTCGCGCAAGCCTGGGCCGACAAATACGGGCACGCGCCGGGCGAAGCGGATATCGACGCCGTGTACGACGTATTCGTGCCGAAGAACATCGCGGTGGCGGCGAGCTACAGCTCGGTGATTCCGGGCGTGGCCGAGGTGGCGAGCGCGCTGCGCGGCGACGACATCCGGATCGGCACGACCACCGGCTATACGCGCGAGATCATGGCCGAGATCCTGCCGGGCGCGGCGGCGCAGGGTTTCTCGCCGGACAGCATCGTGTGCACCGGCGATACGCCGGAAGGGCGGCCGTCGCCGTACATGATCTACAAGACGTTGCCGGAACTGGGCGTCTGGCGCGCGAAGGATGCGATCAAGGTCGACGACACCGAGGTCGGCATCGAAGAAGGCATCAACGGCGGCACGTGGGCGGTCGGAGTCGCGGTGAGCGGCAATGCTTTCGGCATGGCCGAAGACGACGTCAAGGCGTTGGCGCCGGATGAGTTCGCATGGCGTCGCAAGGCGGCGATCGAGAAGCTGCAGGCGGCGGGCGCGCATTATGTGATCGACAGCGTCGCGGATCTGATGCCGGTGGTGTACGACATCGAGGCGCGCCTCGCGCGCGGCGAGCGGCCTTGATCAGCAGAGAGGCCTCAGACGCCTCTCTCTAACGAATTACTCGAAAAATCCCACCGCCAGATCGATAAACTCCCGGATCTTGCGCGGCACGAACTCGCGGCTCGGGTACACGAGCGAGACCGCCACGTCGCCGTTGAGCACGGCGTGGTCGTCCAGAATCCGCACCAGCGTGCCCGCGCGCAATTCATCGTTGACCATCTCCAGCGGCAGCAGCGCGATGCCCATCGCGCCGAGCGCCGCCTGTTTCTGCATGATCATGCTGTTGACCGTGAACGACGCATCGAGCGCGATGCTCTCTTCGCCACCGTCCCCCTTGCTGAACACCCAGGTCTGCGGGCTCGTATCGAGCGGCGCGGTGATCACCCGATGCCGCGCGAGGTCGGCGGGCGTCTTCGGATGACCCGCCTGGGCGAGGTAAGCGGCCGACGCCACCGGCACCGCGTGCGAATTGATCAGGCGGCGCACCACCAGCGACTCTGAGCGGATCATGTGCTCGGTCACGATGCCGACGTCGAAACCCCCTTCGAGCAGGTCGACACGTTTTTCCGTGAGCGTGACCCGCAGATTCACATGCGGAAACTTGGCCTGATACTCCGCGAACAGCGGCGTGAGGCGAAATAGCGAAAAGCTGCCCAGCGCCACGATGCGCAGATCGCCCGCGACTTCTTTCGAGGCGGTGGTCGCGCGCGATTCGACTTCTTCGAGTTCCGCCATCAGGAGGCGGCAACCGTCGGCATACTCCGCGCCCGCTTCGGTCAGCACCACCTTGCGCGTGGTGCGCTGGAACAGGCGAATGCCGAGATGCTTTTCAAGGCTCGACACGTGGCGCGTCACCACCGAGGTCGAGACGCTGAGTTGCTCCGCGGCCTGCGCGAAGCTGCCCGCGTCGGCGACCTTGACGAACGCCTGCATGGCCTGAAAGAGATTGATCATGTGAATGCGAAATACGTTGTAGCGAGTGACGTGGCGCGTGCGCGCAGCCGCGCCGCCGTCGTGTTCAATTCAGGGATTCGGGCGCCGCGCCGTGGCGTGCGACGATCTGGCCGTTGGCCACCACGAGCTTGCGAGGCGGCCGCGCGACGAGCGCATGTGCGAGCGTGTCGGCATCGACCAGCACGAGGTCGGCGCGCGCGCCGGCGTGCAGGCCGTAGTCCGTGAACCCGCAGGCGCGCGCGGCCGTGCTGCTCACGCAGTCGAAGGCGAGCGCGAGGTCGTCGTCGCGGCGCAGGCCGTAGCGCATCGCGATCAGCATCGCGCGCTCCAGCATGTCCGGCGAGCCGTAAGGCGTCCACGTGTCGCGAATGCCGTCGTTGCCGCCGAATAGCGTGACGCCTTTTTCAAGGCAGGCTTTGAGCGGCGGCACCGGCGTCGAGGCGGGCGCGGTGGTCAGCAGCGCAACGCGCAGATCGGCGAGGCGCTCGAGCAACGCGTCGCGTTCGCGCTCGGGCAGCGCGCCCAGACAGAACGCGTGACTGACCACCACCTGGCCTTGCATGCCGAGCGCGGCGACGCGGTCGAGCAGAAGGCCGAGCGTGAAAGCGCCGATTTCGCCGGGCTCGTGCAGGTGAATGTCGATCGGTTTGTGGTGACGGTCCGCGAGCCCGAACGTCACATCCAGCGAAGCCACCGGATCGCCGTCGATCAACGCCGGATCGAGCGCGCCGAGTACATCGGCGCCCGCGTTCAACGCGCCGTCGAGCAATGCATCCGTACCCGCGCGACCAAGCAGCCCCGATTGCGGAAACGCGACGATCTGCATGTCGAGCACGTCGCGCAGCGCGTCGCGCGTGGCAAGCACACCTTCCAGATGACGCAGGCCTGCGTCGGTGTCGATATCGACGTGCGTGCGCAGGCGCGTCGTGCCCGCCTGCAGAAACGCGCGCGCGAGTGCGAGCGACTGCGCGCCCGCGTCATGGCCGCTTTCGGCGCGCCAGCGTCGTTCGTTTTCGATGCGGTCGGTCAGCTTCGGCCCGACCTCGTTGCGATACCAGCGCATGCCCCAGTTGGTTTTGTCCAGATGCGTATGGCCTTCGACGAAACCCGGCAGCAGCAACGCGCCCGCGCCGTCCTCGAGCGTCACGCCGGGCTCGCGCGACAGACCCGCGCCGATTGCGGCGATGCGGCCGTCGGCGATCGAGACGTCGACCTGGGTGCCGTCGGCGAGGCGGACGTTGGTGATGAGCGAGGCGCTCGTCGGGCGGTGTTGGGCGGTTGTCGTCATGAGAACAGGTCGGCGGCGTCGCGTGCTTGAACAAAGCGCGGCGAAGGTGTGGGCAATTGTCTGTTGAAAAGGACGTGCCGCCTGTTTTTTGAGCAAACGCGGGCGGCGCGTGACCGGCGGGTGAATTGTACTTCCTGGCGCCCCACGCCGATCCGCACGGCCGGCTCTGGCTTGCGCGCGGACAAGCTTCACGGCCGCTCAAGTTTCGCGTGCTGGTGCCGTTGACACGAGCTAATTACATTCTGGAACCCAGCCGTGCAACTCGCCTTCAGTAACGACCGTCTGTCCAGCCGCATGCAGTTCGATTCGTCCGCCGCCGGCGAACCCGAGGTGGAATCGTCGGTCATCGAATGGCTGTTGCACGACGATCAGGTGATGCGCGAATGCTTCACCCACGCAGCCGAAATTCTCAAGAGCGTGACCGGCGCGGCGATCACCGCGATCACGCTGCTCGACGAGGAGTACCAGCATTACCGCGCCGAGGTCGGCATGGCGATGCCGCTCGTCACGCGTGCCCGCTCGCTCGCCGACTATGCCGTGCGCGACGAGGAGCTGTTCGTCATCGAAGATGCGCACGACGACGCGCGTTTCGGCGAATGCATGCTGGTGCAGCGGCATCCCTTCGTGCGCTTCTATGCGGCGATTGCGTTGCGCGCGCCCAATGGCGAGATCGTCGGCGCGTTGTGCGCGATGGACCCGTCGCCCGGCCGGCTCGACGCGGGGCAGCGCGGCGTGTTCTACCACCTGCGCGCAATGATCGAGAACGATCTGAAGATGCGCACGGCCACCGCGATCGATCCGCTGACACAGCTGTACAACCGCCGTTTCCTGCTGGAGAGCATCACGCGCCGCTGGAAAGAGGCGCAGGACGGCGACGTGATGGGTTCGGTCGTGGTCGACGTGGACTGGTTCAAGCAGTACAACGACACCTATGGCCACCAGGCGGGCGATCAATGCCTGCGCAAAGTAGCCTCGGTGATGCAGGCGGCGGCCGATGGCGAACGCGTCATCGTCGGGCGCATGGGCGGCGAGGAGTTCGGCCTGCTGGTGTTGCAAGCGGAGCACGCAGCGCTCGAAGACACGCTCGACACGCTGCGCCAGGGCGTGGTGGATCTGGCGATCGAGCATCGCGCGTCGCCGCTCGGCAGGGTGACGGTAAGCGTGGGCGCGTCGTTGACGCGCATTAGCGAAACGTCACGGCCGGCGCATCGCGAGGGTTTCGCGAGCGCGGACCGGGCGCTGTATCGATCGAAACATGGCGGTCGAAACCAGGTGACGATGGCGTAGACCGCCTCTGCGTTCAGGGAGTCTCGTGCAGCGCGCCGAGCTGGCTCACCCAGTCGGCGAACACGCGAAGTTTGGTGCTGTAACGGCGGCTCGGCGGATAGGCGAGATAAACCTGCAGCGGCTCGGGCCGCCAGTCCGTCAGGATCGGCACGAGATCGCCGCGCTCCACGGCCGGCCGCACCATGAAATCCAACGTATGAACAATGCCGAGTCCCGCGAGCGCGGTGGCCAGATGCGCATTGCTCTCGCTCACCATGACTGTATTGCGGACGTTGTCGAGCACGAGAGGCTCGCCGTCCTTGAGGAAATGCAAGGGCTGCACGAATCCGCTGCTCGCCGAAAAATAACCGACCACCGCATGCCGGTCATCGACGATCTGACGCGGGTGCAAGGGCGCGCCATGTTCGGCCAGATACGCCGGGCTCGCGCAAGTCGTCCAGCGTAGCGAGCCGATGGCGTGTGTCACCAAAGCGGGGTCATCCGCCGTGCTGCGAATCGCGCAGTCGATGTTCTCCGCGATCAGATCGGCGGTACGGTCCGTCACGCTCAAGCGCACCTGAAGGTCCGGGTAGCGCGCGCAAAATTCCGGGAGCGCGGGAATCAGAATGCCGCTCGCGGTCGAGCCGCCGGTATCGACCCGCAGCACGCCGCGCGGACTTGCGCGGTCGCGACCCAAGGTCGCCTCGATATCGTCGAGTTCGCTCAGCAGGTGCCGCGTGCGTTCGTAATACGCCGTGCCGTCCGTCGTGACATTGACGCTGCGCGTGCTGCGTTCGAGCAGTTTCACGCCCAGGTGATCTTCGAGCGACTTGACCCACTTGCTGACTGTCGCGTTGGGCATCTGCAGCGACTGCGCCGCACGGCCGAAGCCACCGGTTTCCACCACCCGCGCAAAGATGCGGATGGCCTGCAAGTGATCCATGTGGGCTCCCTTCGACTAGATTATCCACAGTCGTGAATAAAGAAACCACAGGATACATATTTATCTCCGTGTGTGCATGAAATAAGCTGGGCGTCATGGTCAACCGACCTCACACACAGGAGCAGTTCATGAATCAATCCACACTCGAAAACGTCAATCCCCGCAAACACGCCGGCAAGATCGTGCTGGTGACCGGCGGCAGCAGCGGCATCGGCCTTGCCGCCGCAACGCGTTTCGCTCAGGAAGGCGCGACCGTCTACATCACCGGCCGGCGTCAGGCGGAACTCGACGAAGCGGTGGAGCGCATCGGCCACGGCGCGGTCGCGATTCGCGCGGACATCTCGTCAGCCGCCGACCTCGAGCGGATGTTCAGTACGCTGCAGGCCGCCCACGACCGGCTCGACATTCTGTTCGCGAATGCGGGCGGCGGCGAGTTTTCGCCGCTCGGCGCGATTACCGAGGCGCAGTTCGACAAGTACTTCGGCATCAACGTCAAAGGCACGCTGTTCACGGTGCAGAATGCCTTGCCGTTGATGCGGCCAGGCAGCGCGATCGTCATCACGGGTTCGATCGCCGGAAGCAAGGGTATGCCGGCCTTCAGCGTGTATGCCGCGACCAAGGCCGCGCTGCGTTCATTCGCCCGCACATGGGCGACCGATCTGAAGGGCCGCGGAATTCGCGTCAATGTGGTGGCGCCGGGCGTAGTGGTCACGCCGGCCTACAAATCCGAACTCGGTATGAGCGACGAGCAGATCGACGCCTTCAGCCGGCAGGCCAGCGAGACCACGCCGCTTGGCCGCGTCGGCGAACCGGACGAGATCGCCAAGGCCGTCTCGTTCCTCGCTTCCGACGACGCGAGCTTCATCACGGGGATCGAAATGGCTGTCGACGGCGGTATGGCTCAGGTGTAGTACTACCAGGCAATCGTCGAGTCGTCATACGAAAGGCCGGTTTTTCCGGCCTTTTTTGCATGTGAAGAGGCAACGCGCCACGCGCATTCAGAAAAACATACCGATACGCATCAAGCGAATCGGTGGCGTGTATCCAATCAATGCGTCCGCGTAGCGTTTATCCGTCACGCATAAGGTTCTCTTAAGGTTCAACTGCTCAGATAGAAGGAGATGGTTGCGTCAGGCCGAAGCACAAGAACGCTTGGTCTCGCCGGCAGATGAGAGCTGCTGGTTGTACGCGCAACGAAAAAGACAACCGAGAAAAACAACGATGCGTAACGGACGAAAATCCGCTCGAGAGACAGAGAAGGCACTCTGCAGAACCACTTACATGATGGAGTTGGCGCGCGGCAGTTCGTACATTGCCAGCACGTTGACGCCGGCGACGCAACAGGCCGCCATCGCCGAAGTCTTGAACGAATTTCGCGCGCAGCACGGCGCTGACAGACTGCTCATATTCCGCGACCTGCTCGCGGAGAGCCTCAAGAATCGCAAGGACACGCTCGCGGCGGAAGCCGTACTGAGTTTCGATCTGCCCAAGTCGCGCGAGCCTTAATTCGCGATCAGCTTCAGTCCCGCCGGCAGCGACTCGCCGAACACGCGGCCTTCGTCGGCGTTATCGAGCTCGACGCTCTCGCTCACCATGGTGATCCACGCGCGCGGCGCGTTGGCCGCTTCGAGCCGGCGCACTACCGCAAGACGCAAGTCTTCGGGCAAGTCGCGCGAGCGGTCGCCGGTCATGCGAGCGATCTGAACGGCGGCAAACGCGGCAGGATCGACCTTCTTCCAGTCGAGCGCGAGGATTGCGTTAAGCCATGCTTCGGCAATCTCAGGCGGCACGACGCTATGCGCGCTGCCGTAAAACGGCCGCCGTGCGCCGATACGGCCGACCGCCCACCAGCTCTGATGATTTTCAGCGGGTTTCTTCAGACGCGTCAGCACCGATTCGCCGAGCTCGATCTTGCGCTCGACGGGAATCCGTTCGAGCGATGCGCTTAGCCGAACCATGTCGGTGAAGCCGGTTTTCGCCACGTCGAACGGCAGCTTGTGGCGCGATTGCGCGGCGCCTTGCAGATACGCCATCGCGTCGAGCACGCGCAATTGCGCGCTCTCGTCGAGTCCGCCGGCGGCGCGGCGCCAGAGCGTCCACCATTCCGACCAGACCTGGCTCTCGTTGACGTACTGGATGCCGTCGTCGAAGAGCGACCAGAGTTGTGCGACGCGCCATTCGTCGAGTGGATAACCGAAGCCCGGCCGCACGCAATAGCCGGCCAGATTCAGCCACAGGCGCTCGTGATCCGCCGAGCGGCGCCGACGTCGCGCGCGTTCCCACAGCGCGCCGAACAGTTCGCGCAGCAACGCGCTGTTCCAGCTTTCGCGCGAGCCTAGCAGTTGTTCGAGTTGCGAGCGCAGGCGCTTGACTTCTTTGGGATCGACCTTCTGCGCGCGCGAGCCGAAGCAACGGTCGATGTGTTCGATCGCCTGGTCGAGCGCCGGATGGCGGGCCGGTGCGGCGTCGCCCGCCAGCTTCACTTGCGCGCCTTCACGGCGCAACTGGAATTCGAGCAGCCAGCGCTGCGCGGGATTGTCGAGTTCGATGCAGTGGACTTCGAGCGTGCCCACTTCGGTCAGTGAGGTCGCGATCTGCACCGCGCTCTCGCGCGCGCTGCTCGCGCCGCGCGGCTGCACGATGGTCGCGATCGGCGGCAAGCGGACAAAGTCGCCGCCGGCGAGATCGCTCAACTCGCCTGGTTGATACACCGTATCCGCGCTCGACGACACGAGGTGAAACCGCACCGGATGCCCGAGCCGCAGCGCGAAGGTGCGATCCGCGATCAGGATCTCGTGGCCTTCTTCTGTGCCGCGCGGCAGCAGACAGATGCCGCGTTGCACGGGCTCGGCATCTTGCTTGCCGTCGCCGGTCTCATCGAGCACGAGGAAGTAACTGCGCGGCGCGCCGCCGCCGATTTTCGGCGCGTTGCCCGCGCGCGCGAGGGAATAGGCGACCGCGCCGCGTGCCACGGCGACATCGGGGTTGTCGTTGTGCAGCACGTTCAGCGCTTCGCCGCGCCACGTGCCTAAGGTGCTGGCCAGACGCTGCGTGAGCGCTTCGGCTCGAAACACGCCGCCGTTCAAGAGCAGTGTGTCGGGCACGGGCAACGCGTCTTCGTCTGGTGAACCTGATGACCCGGCGCCCAGCGCTTTACGCGACTGCGCGGCGAAGCGGCTTAGAAACGCCGCGATATGACGCGTGACCGCGGCATCGGTCGCATAGGGCAGGCCGAATTCGACGATCGCGCCACGCGGTCTGCCCGGCCGTTCGTGCGAAGCCACCGCCGGAAAGAAGCCGTCGACGATGATCCGCTCGACTTCCTCGCGCGTGACCTGCGCCGTGCGTGCGCCGCCGATCAGCTTCGAGCCCGCGCCGAGCAGGGTGATCGAGGTGGAGTCGGGCGCCTGCGGGCCGAGCAACTGTTCCTTGGCATTGCGGCAACGCTCGACCAGTTGCGACAGGCTTGCCGCCGACAGGCGCGTGCGTTCGCCCGCCTGGTTCGCGCCCGGCAGCCGTGCTTCCACCAGATGCGCGAGCGCCAGATCCATGTTGTCGCCGCCAAGCATCAGATGATTGCCCACGCCGATTCGCGTGAGCTGTGGCTCGCCGTCGCGCAGGCTGACTTCGATCAGCGTGAGGTCGGTGGTGCCGCCGCCGACGTCGCAGATCAGGACGAGCCGCGTGTCCGCGAGCTCGCTTGCCAGCCGCTCGCGATGATGAAACAGCCAGTCGTAGAACGCCGCTTGCGGTTCTTCCAGCAGCTTCAGGTTGTGCAGGCCGGCCATGCGGGCGGCTTCCACGGTGAGCGCTCGCGCGCCTTCGTCGAAAGACGCCGGCACCGTGAGCACCACGTCCTGGCGTTCGAGCGGCGCGTCCGGAAAACGCTGGTTCCAGGCCGCGCGCACGTGCGCCAGATAGCTCGCGCTGGCTTCGACCGGCGAGACTTTGCGGACGTCGTCGGCGGCGCCCCACGGCAGGATCGGCGCGGTGCGATCCACCGACGCATGCGAGAGCCAGCTCTTCGCGCTCGATACCAATCGGCCGGGCACCTGAGCGCCCAGCACACGCGCGAGCCGGCCGATCACGACCGGCTGCGCGTTCGCTTGCGCGGTGGTCTGATTCGCACTGGACCACGGCAATTGCAGATCGCCGGGGTTCAGTTCGCCTTGCGCCGCGTGATAGCGCACCGAGGGCAGAAGCGGCCGCGCGGCCACTTCGCCGGGACTCACCAGTTGCTCGATCTCGAAGACGCTGATCGACTGCGATCCCGCCTCCGCATAGGCGAGCACCGTGTTGCTGGTGCCGAGATCGATACCGACGCTGTACCGCTTCATCTCATTCATGCATTCGCGTTGCCGCGCACGTCGAACTCGACTTTCCAGCGCTCGTCGGTGCCACGCGGCACGGCTTCGAGTTCGAGCGTGCCGGCCTCGGTGACGCGCGCATGCAACTTCACCGGCACGACTTCACCGGCAGTGCGGCCGGCGGCGGGCAGCGTCGCCTGAATCTCTTCGAGTTCCTGCAATTCCTCGGGGCCCCAGAAATCGAGCAGCGTGCCGACCTGATCCTGACGACGCACCGACGACCCGAAGAAACGGAAGTGCACCGGCTCGCCGACCACCAGCCCGAATTCCTGCGCGGGCAGTTCGGCATCGGTGCCTTCCTCCATCCCGAACGGCGCCACGCATAGCGCCTGGATGGGCGGCTCGAGACCGGGCACGGCGGGCATCGCCGATTCGATCGCGATGTAGTACGCGCGTGCCGTGCCGCCGCGAATCCGCACGCCGCGGCCGCGTCGCACGTAACCGTAATAGGCCGCGCCGCGCGCCACGGCGAGATCGAGATCGGCGCCTTCGAGCAGCCGTGCCGGCGCCGCGCCTTCCGCGGCGAGCCAGTTGTTGAGCGTGCTCATGATGCGTTCGACCAGCAGCGGCGACTTGAACACGCCGCCGTTGAACAGCACCGCCGTCGGATGCAGGAAGCTCGCATTCTCCGCAGCCGCGATGCCGCTCACGCCTGCGAGTTCAGCCAGCGCGCCGACTTGACGGCCGAGGAACGCCGCCAGATGCCGTGTAATGCCCGCGTCCTGCGCATACGGCAGGCCGAGCTGCGTCAGACCGGCACGCGCGCGGCTCACCGGACGCGCGGCGCTGTCCACCTGCGGGAAGAAGCCTTCGAGGATCGTCTGGGTCAGTTCGGCGCGCGTGAGCTCGGTGCGGATCGAGCCGCCGATCAGTTTCGAGCCGCGGCTCGGTACGACGAGCGGCACGGTGTCGGTGGCCGGATCGCTGAGCAGCGTTTCCTTGGCGGAGCGGCATGCATAGGTGAGCGCGCGCAGTTGCCACGCGTCGGCCTGGGTGCCTTGTGCCGCCAGCTTGCGCGCGACCACGTGCGCGAGCGCGAGGTCCATGTTGTCGCCGCCGAGCAGAATGTGTTCGCCGACCGCCACGCGATGCAGTTCGAGATTGCCTTCGCGCTCGATCACGGCGATCAGCGAGAGGTCGGTCGTGCCGCCGCCCACATCCACCACGAGGATGATGTCGCCGACCTTGACCTGCTTGCGCCAGTCGCCGCCGCTCTTCTGGATCCAGCTATACAGCGCCGCTTGCGGTTCTTCCAGCAGCGTCATGCGGCCGAAGCCGGCGGCCTCGGCGGCTTCGGCGGTCAGCTCGCGCGCGGCCGGATCGAACGATGCCGGGATCGTCACCGTGATGTCCTGCTCGCTGAACGGCGCGTCCGGATGCGCGTGGTCCCAGGCTTCGCGCAAATGCGTCAGATAACGCACCGAGCTTTCGAGCGGCGAGACGCGCGCGACTTCAGGCGGCGCGTCGTTCGGCAAGATCGCCGCGCGCCGGTCGACGCCTGGATGGCACAGCCAGCTCTTCGCGCTCGACACCAGCCGGATCGGCGTGGCCGCGCCGCGGCTGCGGGCAAATTCACCGACCGCGAATTCGCGCTGGCCGGTCCACGGCAAATAGAGGTCGCCCGAGGCGAGTTCGTCCGGATGCGGCAGATAGAGGAACGAGGGCAGCAGATCGAGGTTGTCGATCGCGCCGGGACCCGTGAGCTGCGCGATCGGCAGCACGCCTTGCGAGGTCTTTTCGCCGTCGCTGGCGGTGGTATCCACGTAGGACAGCGCGCAGTGCGTGGTGCCGAGGTCGATGCCGATGGCGTAGCGTGATTGACGTGCGTCGCTCATAGCTCCACCTCGGCCGGTGCGATCACTTTCGCGTTGTGGCTATCCGCGAGTTTCGGCAGACGCACTTCTTCGACGCGCCAGCCGCGATGGCTGATGCTGCCGTTAAACGGCGCCTTACCGACGACATTGCCGGTCAGGCGGATCGAAGCGGCGTCGAAACCTTCGGCCAGCGTGACGCGGCTGCCTTCGGCTTCGTCGCGCACCGGGCGGATCGTGAAGTGCTCGCGCAGCGTCGCGCGGCAACCGTCGTGCACGAGGCGCGCCGCCGCGCCGATGTCGGCATCGCTGTAGCTCTTGATGTCTTCCTCGACGAAATCGATGAAGCGCGCGTCACGTTGCAGCAGGCCGAGCAGTTGCAACGCGGCGTCGGGGCTCGCTTCCTTCAGCACGGGCGCCGGCTGTGGTGCGGGTGCCGGAGCGGGAGCCGGGGCGGGCGCGGCGCTGGCGGTCACGCCGCCGTCACGCAAACGCAAGACCCCGGCGGCGAATTCGCCATCGCCGAGAATGCGGAAGAACGTGCCCACGGCCAGGGAAATCCTGCCGAGGAAGGATGGGTTCGAATCGGTCATAAATGCTCCTGAGGTGCTCTGTTAAAGGACGAGCTGTCCTGGCTGCGCCGCACGCGATTGGCCGCCAAGCCGCGCAGGGCTTGGGCGGGCCGTCGTCGTGCGAGTTTGCGAAGGCCGGCGGCGTGCGTGCCGCCGGCATCTGATTTGGCCGGATGCGCGGCGCGGCTTGCGCGCGCAAAACCCGTATTTTGCCTTGTGGCGCGCCCGAAGCGGGCAAAGCCGGCCATTCTAGCGGGCAATGCGGCGAGATTGGCGGGTTGTCACGGGCGTGTGGCAAGCATTTGCTTGCGGCTCTTTTGCGCGTTGTTCACGCGTTGTGCGGGCCGAATTCGGCCACGACCTGGTCGATGAACGCGCGTAGTTTCGGCGTGACGCGGCTGGCGGGGAATACCAGATGCATCGGCCGCGCGGTGGCCTCATAGCCGGACAGCAAGCGCACGAGGCGGCCGGCCGCGAGTTCGTCCCTGACCGCCACTTCGGGTGCGAGCATCACGCCGCCGCCGTTGAGCGCGGCGGCCAGCAGCGCCTTCACGTCATTGGCCTCGAAGCGGCCGGCAATCGGCACCACGTGCTCGCCCTGAGCGTCGGCGAAACGCCATGCGGTGTCGGCCGGCATGCTCGTATAGAGGAAGCTCAGACACTCGTGCGCCGTCAGTTCTTGCGGCGTGCGCGGTTCGCCGCGTTCCGCCAGATAGCCGGGCGACGCACAGGCGACCAGGCGGTAAGGCATCAACGGCCGCGCGATCAGCGACGAATCCGACAGCGCGCCGAGGCGGATCGCAGCCTCGTAACCCTCGTCGATCAGATCGACGAAGCGGTCGGTCAGCGTCAACTCGACCCGCACCTGAGGATGCGCTTTCAGATAGCGCGTGATCATCGGCGCGAGACAGCAGGCGCCGAACGTGACAGGCGCGGTAATACGCAAGCGTCCGCGTGGCGACGCCGACAGTTCCTGGGCCACCGACTCGGCCGCCGCGGCGTCGGCCAGCAGCGCCTTGCAGCGCTCGTAGAAGATCTGGCCGATTTCGGTGAGGCTCTGGCGGCGCGTGGTGCGGTTCAGCAGACGGGCGCCGACGCGCTCTTCGAGCGTGCTGACATGCTTGCCGGCCATTTGCGACGAGATGCCGAACGCGAGCGCCGCCGCGGCGAACGAGCCGCTGTCCGCCGTTTTGACGAAGATCGCCATGCTGGTCAGCCGATCCATGATTCCCCACTCCTGATTTCGACAGCCGTCGAATTGTGGACATTTATTCCGTTGAAGTTTTGAATCATAGTGGTTCTCACCGTCGGGCGGGTGCTCGGCGGAGTGATTCTCGGACATGCATGGAGTGTGAAACATGAAGATAGGCATTCTCGGCGCGGGCTTTATCGGCCGCGCGATGGCGACTCTGGCGAAGCAGAACGGTCACGAAGTCATGATCAGCAATTCCCGCGACCCGCGGACGCTGATCAGCACGGCTGCGGCGATAGGGTGCGCGCTCGGTACGGCGCAACAGGCGGCGTCGTTCGGCGAGGTGGTGGTGGTCGCCGTGCCGTTCGGCAACATCGACGCGCTGCCGGCAGCGGAGCTGGAGGGCAAGATCGTGATCGACACGTGCAATCACTATCCCGAGCGCGACGGCCGGATCGAGGCGCTCGACAGTCACGCCACGACCACCAGCCAGATGCTTGCCGCCGCCTTGCCTGGCGCTCGCGTGGTGAAAGCCTTCAACGCGATTCTGGCGAGGGATCTCGAAACCGATGGCTCAGCGCCTCATACGCCGAAGCGCCGCGCGCTGCCATTTGCCGGTGACGACGAGCACGCCAAACGCGTCGTGAGCGGGTTGCTGGATCAGTTCGGTTTCGATCCCGTCGATGCCGGCGCGCTGGCGGACAGTTGGCGCTTCGAGCGCGCCAAGCCGGTGTATTGCATTCCGTTCGACCGCGCCGGCATGCTGGAGGGATTGGCCACGGCACAGCGGGATGTGGAGTTGCCGCATGGATCGTGGCGGCATTGATTGCCGTTCTCGCCGATTGCTTTGGAAACTGGAGCGTCGGTGTGAATCGCGGCGCGCATACCATGGACCGCGTAGCTGTCCTCGCGCGTGTCGTCGCTGGCCTTGCGCCCCTGGCGTTGTTGGCCGCTGATATCGCGCGCACTGCAAGAGCCCGTCACGCCGGATCTCGCCCCGCGACCCGAGCCATCTTCAAGCGCGGATAGCAATGCGGCGCAGAAAGATCGGATCGAAATACGCGCGAGAGCAGAGCGCCGGCGCGCCAGTGCCAGGCACGGCAACGCTCCGCTTGTAAGGAGATAGTCAACATTCCTATACTTAACTCGCTTGCCTGGTTTTTTCCCAGCCGGGAGATGCCGGGAGAGATGCGCAAGCGTGAGTCGCCCACGCTGCACACCAGTGTGCCGATCAAACGCATCGAGCTGGAGCCGGGATGACAGACGAAAGGCGCTCGCCGCGCAAGACCACCGTCACACTCGCTGTCGCGACCGCCGCGCTGGCGGCGGTCATCTTCATCGCCGATACGGCCACGCTGCTCGACATCGCCGTCGCGACGCTCTATGTGGTCGTCGTGCTGATCGCCGCGCGCTTTTGCAAGCCGCGAAACGTCGTGCTTGTCGGACTCGGCTGCGTGGCGCTCACGGTCTTGAGCTGGGCGCTCGCGCCGCCCGCCCGCCCGAGCGTGGAGACCCTCATCAACGAGTTCATCAGCATCGTGACGATCGGCGTCGTGACGGCCCTGGCCTTGCACGCGCAGCAAACGGTATCGACGCTGCGCAATCAGGCGAATCTCCTCGACCTGACGCACGACCCCATCTTCTCGCGCGACATGGACGGCAAGATCCTCTACTGGAATCGCGGCGCCGAGGAGTTGTATGGATTCAAGGGCGCCGAGGCGCTCGGCGCTGTCGCGCCCACGCTCCTGCAAACGACGTTCGTCACGCCGCTCGAGCAGATCATGACCAGGCTGCTGCGCGAAGGCCGCTGGGAGGGCGAGCTCATCAACCGCAAGGCGGACGGCACGTCCGTCGTCGTAACGAGCCGCTGGTCGCTCCAGCGCGACAATGCCGCACAACCCGCGCTGATCCTGGAAACCAACATCGACATCAGCGAACGCAAGCGGATGGAGGAGGCGCTGCAGCAGGCACAGTCCGATCTCGCGCGACTGAACCGCGTCCTGGTGGTCGGCGAAATGACCGCGTCGATCGCCCATGAGGTCAATCAGCCGATCGCCGCCGTCGTCACGAGTGCGAACGCGGGCCTGCGCTGGCTCGATGCCCGGCCGCCGGTGCTCGAGGAAGTCCGGCAGGCGCTCACGCGCATCGAGAAGGACGCCAACCGGGCCCGCGAGGTGGTGAGCCGCGTACGCGCGCTCGTCAAGAAGGTACCGCCACGCATCGAGCACTGGGATCTCAACGAAGCTGTCGGCGAAGTCGTGGCGCTGACGCGCCCCGAATTGCTGCGCAACGGCGTCGGCTTGCGCAACGATCTTTCGGATGACGTCCGCCTCGTCAAGGGTGACCGTGTGCAGTTGCAACAGGTGCTGATGAACCTGATCGTCAACGCCATCGAAGCGATGACCGGCGTGCACGGCAGGCCGCGCGAGCTGACGATCAGCACAGCCAGGGCCGACCCGGACACTGCCATGGTCGAGGTACGCGACACGGGCACCGGTATCGACCCCGGCCACCTCAACCGCCTGTTCCAGTCGTTCTATACGACGAAGGCCGAGGGCATGGGCATGGGCCTCGCAATCAGCCGGTCCATCGTCGAGACGCACGGCGGCAGGCTCGAAGCCGCGCCGAACGAGCCGCACGGCGCCGTCTTCCGCTTCACGCTGCCGACCAGGAAGAACGCGCAGGCGAGCACGGAGGTGCTGCGCTCGTAGCGAGCGCGGTCTGATCGCAGGGTGAACCGGGCCATCTCACGGGGGCACGCGGCGTAGAGCCACGTCGTCACCAGGCGCCGTCACGAGTCTCGCGAACGCCTCACGTCACGCTCACCGCCCGAGACGCAAGCTGCGACGGCGACGGATTTCGATCATGGCGTGCCGAGCACACGCGTCAGATGGCGCTCGAGCGTGGCGGCGTCGGGCGGCTTTTCGAGCAGGGCCAAGGCGCCGGTCGCGGCCACCCGCGCGCGCAGCGCATCGGAGGGAAAGGCTGTCATGAGGAGCGTCGGCGGCGCAGCGCCGAGCGCGAGCAGGTGCTCGAACATCTCAATGCCCGACATGCCGGGCATGCGCACATCGGAAATCAGGCACCCCGTCCCGGCGGTGCCCGCCGGCGGCATCGACTGCAGGTATGCCTCGGCCGAATCGAAGGTACGCGTCGGCCACCCCAGCGAGTGCACCAGGCTTTCGGTGGCGAGGCGGGCAGACTCGTCGTCGTCGACAATCGAAACAAGCTGGAGAGGACCCATAGGGACCGCCTGGTGTGAGGCGTTCTCGATAGCGAAGAGCGCCAGCGTCCAGGATGAACGCTTCACTGGGAAGCGTAGTGCCAAGACGGCCGGATTCCCATGATACGAACGTATGGACCGGCACAGCGGCAACCGCCTTCGGAGTCACCGGACAAGCGCGGTTTCTGCGCCGTTGCTGAGCCGATGGTCTGGCGCTCTGGAGCGGGCAGCGCAGTCCGTCGGGGTCTTCGCCAGAATCATGTCTGGCGGTGGGCATTCAAGCGTCACGTACCATCGGATAGCGGACTCTCGCCGCTTAAGCAGCTTCTCATATCATCGCTACACGCCTCGCTATACACGCCGACCGCGCGTCGGTCGCCTCCGAAGCGCCACGGCAATTACCCGAACACCGTCCCCGCCCACCGCTCAATAGGCCGCGCGCAGAGCCTCGGTGGCGAGGGTGAGCCGCGACGCGATGACCTTCACCAGAAAGCGATGAAACTGCTGCGCGGCTGCGGGGTTGTCTTGCTCGAGCGCAACGAGCGCGGCCAGCGACAGCCTGCGCACGCGCGTCGGCACCTCGGCGAACACGTCCGCGCTGCGCGGCTGCTGCGTGTACACGGCCATTTCGCCGACGACCGTGCCCGGGCCGGAAGCGCGCAGCCTCACCGACCGCCCGTTGCCGAGCGGCAGCGAAACCGCGACCCGCCCGCGCTCGATGATGTAGAGTGCGTCGCCCGGCTCCCCGCGACGAAACAGCGGCTGGCCGGCTAGCAACTCATGCACTTCGAGATAGGTGGACAGGGTGTCCAGCGCGCTGGCCGTGAAATGCCGCGCGAGCATCGCGTGGAGGTCGTCACCGCGTTTCGGCGCCAGCGCGTTTGAGGCGAGCAGTTGGTCTTCGACCCATTCCAGGCCCGCATCGAGCGTGTCGAATTCACGAATCCGCAGATTGAGCGTGCCGGTTTTAGTCAGCAGATCGCGCGAGTGCGGCGGCAGCGCGGTCAAGATCAAGTCTGCGTGGGTCGCCGCGCAGAGCTGCCGCAGTTTGACGAAGCTGATCGATACCGACGCGTCTATGCCTTGGGTCGACGCGAAGTCGAGCACGACGAATCGGACCGACGCCGGTTCGCGCGCGGCGAGCCGCTCGCGTATGCGGTGGAGAATCGAGTTGGCCGTGCCGAAGAAGAGAAATCCTTGCAGGCACATTCCGCACACCTGTGCGCCGAGTCCGCACAGCGATTCGGTCTCCTCGATGTTGCGCTCGACATTCGATGTCCGGGTGAGCAGGTCGAATTCCATGCGTATGCAACTAACCCGCCCGTAGAGCAGCGTGAACATCACGCAGGCGGCGACGACGCCCGCGACCACGCCGATGATCACGCCCCAGGCCGCGATCGTGCCGAGTATGACGGGCACGAGCAGGTACTCGTACCAATTGAGCTTCGCATAGGCGCCGACAAGCCACTGCACGAGGAGGCGCAGCCCCATGAAAAGCTGGAGGCCGACGAGCACCGGCACGGGAAAGAGCGCGACGAGACCGGGCGACGCGGCAAGCACGACGAGGCACGCGAGCGACGCGAACACGCCCGCCAGCCGGCTCGTCGCGCCAACGCGCGCGTTGAGCATCGAGCGATTGAACGACTGGTAGCCGACCATTCCGCCCAGAAGCCCGCTCGCGAGATTGGCGAGGCCCGCGGCCCGCATCTCGCGATTGAGATCGACTTCCTCGCCCGTCGCCGCGCCGATTGCCGTCGAATTCATCAGGATCGTGACAGCCGAGACCGACGTGACGATGAGGCTCTCCGGAAGGTGTGCGGCGATCGCCGACCAGTCGATGCCACCCTGCGCGAGCTGCGCTGTCAGGTGCAGCTCCGGAAGCCCCGAGAGCCGCAGCGCCACGCGCGGCAGCAGCAGCCCCATGCCGCGCGCTTCGTCGATCGAGAGGCCCGCAGCGCGCAGCAGGACGTAGAAGAGGACGATCCCGAAGGCGAGCGTAAGCGGCAGCGCCGCGACGTGCTTCCAGGTGCGCATCAGGATGGTGGCCAGCACCCCTACGACGAGCGCGGGGAGCCACGCGAGCCAGTGAAGATGCGTCAACAGCACGAGCGTCTGCCATTGCAGGGACTCGCCCGTCAGCACGCGGAACGCGCCGGCGAGGAGCAGATAGCCCGTGCCGGCGAGGAAGCCGCCGAGGACCGGGTAAGGCAGGAACTGCAGCGAGCGGCTGCGCTTTGACGAACCGATCGCGTAGAGCACGATGCCGGTCACGAGTGAACAGAGCGCGATCGCGATCAGCACGGTCAGCAGGAGGGTCTGCGGGGAGCCGCCGTCCGCGCGCACGCTGCTCGCGACGCCTGCCGCCACACCCGCGAGAAACGCCGCCGCATTGCTGTCGGGGCCGCCGATGTTCAGTCGCATCGAGCTCGTCAGGGAAATCACCAGCGCCGTGACGACACAGCTGACGAGCGCGGTGGGCACGCCGAGCATCGCGTAGCGGGCGAGATCGGCGCTGAAGATCATCGTGCCGAGGCTCATCGCGTAGCACAGCATGACGAGCGCGGATATCGCCCCGGCCGCCAGATCGCCGGGCAGCCCCGCGACGCGCGAGCGTGGCGGGACGTCGGAGATGGAAACGGTCTTGCCCGGCTTCACGTGAATTCCCGGTGGAATGCGGAGGCGCGATAGGGAGCCGTCCAGTATCCGTCCTCGATCGAAAGCGTGTCAAACGCCATACGAGGGCCGTGGCGGACGCCTACACTGGGTATTCATCGGCACGATCCCCGACAGGCTCGGGGCCATTCGCATCGGCAAGCGGCGCGCGCTTTTCGTCTGCGCTTTGAGCCCATGGGAAGGAACCGTAAGCGGACCCGGGCGGCAGAGCGGCGCGCGCCGCCCGGCATTGCATGCAGGCGGCGAACATGGATATCGAGCAATGGCTGCACGTCCTGGGACTTGAGCAGTACGCGCTAGCGTTCGCGGCAAACGACATCGATCTGTCGCTGCTCGCGCAGCTGACCGATGGCGACCTGAAGGAGCTCGGGGTGCAGTCGCTCGGCCACCGCAAACGCATCCTCGCCGCCGCCGCGCGGGACTCGGCGACCGCGGCCCAGCCGGCGGCGCGGGCGCCCTTCGCCGTGGACACCCCCGCGGACGAACGCAGGCAGGTCACGATCCTCTTTGCCGATCTCTGCGGCTTCACGGCGCTGTCGCGCACGCTCGATCCGGAGGAACTGCGCGCACTGATCGGCCGCTACACGGCGCTCGTCGACGGCATCGTGCTCGCCTATGGCGGCACGACCGACAGGCACATCGGCGATGCGGTGATGGCGCTGTTCGGCGCTCCCCGCGCGCACGAGACGGACACGCTGCGCGCGGCCCGCGCGGCGCTCGACATCCATGACGCGTTGACCCAGTTGAGCGCGCAAGCGGGGCGGACGTTGCAGGCACATGTCGGCATTGCGAGCGGCGAGGTGGTCGCGGGCGCGCTAGGCTGCGTCGACGCGCGGGACTACACCGTGACCGGCAATCCGGTGAACCTGGCCGCGCGGCTCCAGATCGCGGCGGCGGCCGGTGAGACCTGGCTTTCCGATGACGTGGCGCGCGCGCTCGGCGATGCCGTTGTCTGCGACGCGATCGGTGAGCAGCGGTTCAAGGGCATCGATACGCCGGTGCGGGCATGGCGGCTGCGTGCCATCGCGAGCGAATCGGCGAAGGCGAGTCAGAGCCTTTTCGTCGGACGCCAGGCGGAGCTCGAACAGTTTCACGGTATCGTCCACGCGTGCGTCGCGAGGCGGGCCGGCCACGTGGTCCTGGTGCGCGGCGAAGCGGGCATCGGCAAGACGCGCCTCGTCGACGAGATGCGCCGCTACGCGCAGTCGCAGGGCTTCGCGATCCATCGGGGCCTCGTGCTCGACTTCGGCGTGGGCAAGGGGCAGGACCCCGTGCACGCGATCGTCGGCAGCCTGCTCGGCCTGCCGGCCGGCGCATCGAGCGACGCGCGCCAGGCCGCCGCCGCGCGTCTCGCCGCTGAGGGCGTCGTCAAGGCCGAGCAGCTAGCGTTTCTCCACGATCTCCTCGATCTTCCGCTCGCGGGCGAATGGCGAGCCCTCTACGACGCGATGGACCACGGCGCGCGCAAGCGCGGCAAGCAGGCGCTTGCTGCAAGACTGACCGAGGACGCGTGCAGGCAAGCGGCGACGCTGATCGTCGTCGAGGACCTGCATTGGGCTGACCCCGAAGTGCTCGACTATTTCGCGGCCTTCGCCTCGGGCATCGCGAACGGCCCGGGCCTCCTCGTGACGACCTCGCGCGTGGAAGGCGATCCGATCGATGCGGCGTGGCGCGCGCGCTGCCGTGACACCCCGTTCGCGACGATCGATCTCGGACCGCTGCGAAAGGACGAGGCCCTGAGCCTCGCGGGCAACTTCATCGACGCGACGCAGCGTGTCGCGCGCGCCTGCATCGAGCGCGCGGGCGGCAACCCGCTGTTTCTCGAGCAGCTATTGCGCAACGCGGAGGAGGGCGGCGGCAGCGCCGTGCCCGCCTCGATCCGCAGCCTCGTGCTCGCGCGGATGGACCGGCTCGCGCCACACGACCGCCTGGCCTTCCAGGCGGCCGCCGTGATCGGCCAGCGTTTCGACATCGCGTTGCTGCGGCGGCTCATCGACGATCCCGGCTACGTCTGCGACGGCCTGCTCGCCAATGCGCTCGTCCTGCCGGAGGGCGAAGACTTCCTGTTCGCCCATGCGCTGATTCAGGAGAGCGCGTACTCGACGCTGCTGCGCGCGCGCCGGCGCGAGCTGCACCGCTGCGCGGCCGACTGGTTCGCGCACGGCGACTCCACGCTGCACGCCCAGCATCTCGACCGCGCCGAGGACGAACACGCGCCGCGCGCCTATCTGGACGCCGCGGGCGCGCAGCGCACGGCCCACCTGGTCGAGGCCGCGCTGCGCCTCGCCGAGCGGGGCCTCGAGATCGCGCAGACAGATGCGGACCGGCACGCCCTGAGCTGTTGCAAGGGCGAGCTCCAGCGCGACCTCGGCGACATCGCGGGATCGACCGCTACCTATCGCGCCGCGCTGGCGGCCGCCCCCGACGACGCGAGTCTGTGCCGCTGTCAGCTCGGGCTTGCGGAAGGCCTGCGCGTGAGCGAAGGTCTCGACGAAGCGCTACACCTGCTCGCGGCCGCGCAGCGGATCGCGGAGCGCGACGACCGGGTGGCCGAGCTCGCGAGCCTTCACCATCTGCGCGGCAACATCCTCTTTCCGCTCGGGAAAATCGATGCCTGCAGCGCCGAGCACGAACGCGGGCTCGCCTATGCGCGGCGCCTCGGCTTGCCGGAGGCGGAGGCCCGCGCGCTCGGCGGCCTCGCCGATGCCGCGTACGCGCAGGGGCGGATGCAGACCGCGTTCCGCCATTTCAGCGATTGCGTGGCGTTGAGCCGCGAGCACGGGTTCGGCCGCATCGAAGTCGCCAATCGTTCGATGCAGGGCTTCAGCCGCATCTATCTGAACGACGCGCGGCAGGCGCGCGAAGACGCCGTTGCCGCCGCGCGCGCCGCCGAGCTGATCGGGCAGCCGCGCGCGCAATTGCTGGGCGAGACGCTCGGCGTATTCGCCTGTTACGAGCTAGGCGATGTGCAGGCTGCGCGGTTTCATCTGGAGCAGGAAATGCGGGTGATCCGGCAGTTGGGCGCGCGCCGATTCGAAGCGCAGAACCTGGAAATGCAGGCACGCGTATGGCTGGACGATGGATGCCGCGGCGAAGCGGTGAAAGCGCTTCGCGAGGCGCTCGCGATCTCGCGCGAAGTCGGCACGCAGTTCTGCGGGCCGAAGGTCCTGGGCGCTCTTGCCCGTGCGGTCGACCAGAACGACGAGCGTGCGCGGCTGCTGGCGGAAGGCGAGAATCTCCTGCGCCTCGGCGCGGTCGGCCACAACCACCTCTGGTTCTACCGCGACGCCATCGAAGCGATGCTGTCGGCCCGCGATCCGGCCGGCGTGCTGCTCTACGTGACGGCATTAGAGGACTACACGCGGCGCGAACCGCTGCCTTGGGCCGAGCTGTTCGCGGCGCGCGGCCGCGTGCTCGCGCGCACCCTGCGGGAGCACGCGGACGAAGCCGTGCGAAGCGAGCTCGGGCGCGTGCGAACCGAGGTGCTGCAGGCTGGCTTTCGGCACTACGTTGCCGCGGTCGATGCCGCGCTCGCCGCTTGAGGCGAGCGTCACGCCAGCGCCGCGTGTCTATCCGTCCTGCCGATCGAGGTCGCGCGGTTGCATGTCGGCCGGGGTCGAAGTGAGGCCTGAGCAGATGTCGAACTTCAGGCCTGGCGTTGCAACCCTGCAAGAAGTGATGGCCGCGCTCGGCATCAGCGCAACATATGTCGGCGACCTGGACGGTCAAGACGCGGCCATGTACGTCATTCGCGCGCGGGGCGATCGGGCATTCGGACGTCGGCTGCGCACCGGCAACGATCAACCGCCGGGACGCATGTTGCGAATCGCCTTGTCGCGCGTTTGCTGCGCATCGACGATCAAGCGGTATGCGGCGTAATACTTGTAGATGTTGCGTACATACGTCGTGGTTTCGATGCCGATCTTCTCCGCGACTACGATCTCGACGTTATTGAACCACTTGTCCCGATCCAGTCCACGTGCGGTGGCTTCCGCGCGCATCCTGGCAATATTGGCGGCCCCCGCGTTATAACTCGCGAACGCAAACAATGCACGATTGGTGTCATCGAAGTGCGCGTCCTGAAAGTAGCGTGTCATCAGCCGATCCATGTATTTGGTGCCCGCATGGATGTTTGATTCGGTTACACCAATGTTTCCGACTGCCATTTCCTTGCCTGTTCCCGGCATCAACTGCATGACGCCGACCGCGCCAACGTGACTGCGCGCCGACTGGTTCAGCTGCGATTCCTGGTAGCCCTGGGCGGCCAGCATCAGAGGATCGAAGCCATACTGCTTGCCATACTTCTCGAAGAGGGTCAGTGTTTCTTCGAAACGCTTGCGCTCCGCAGCACCTGAAGCATCAGTGACCTGCTTGATACGCTTCATGAACTGTGCGAGCCGATAGTCGATGACACCCTGCTTTTTGGCGAACTCGTTATAGAAATCGGTCGCCGCAGCCTGCAACTGCGGGCTGTTCTTCCTGATCGCCCAACCGACATAGCCTTCGCTGCGTACCACCAGATCCTCCCTGACCTTGATTTTGGGCAGAACCTGGGCCCATATCTTTGCTTTCCAGTCGTCGACCACCACGATGCCGAGCATCCCCGCATTTAGCATTTCGAGTATGTCCTCATCTTCGAGTGCGTCGGGCAGCAGCGTGATCTGCATGACCGGCTTGCCTCCTTTCCTGAACCGGTCGTTGAGCGCGGTCAGACTCTCGTAGTAACTCGTCACCTTGCGTACATACACCTGCTTTCCCGCGAGGTCGTCCAGCGTGGCGATAGCCGGAGCGCGAGGACCGGTCACGATCAGTTCGCGGACCGGCTTGCGGTCACGCGGCGCAACAAAGTCGACAAGCTTGCGTCGTTCATCGGTCGCCGTCAGGTTGCCCGCCGAGATATCGCCCAAACCGGCCCGCAGGTTCGTCAGAAGTTTGTCCCGGGTTGTCGGAATCAGAAAGACCGTGACCGGGCGTTTGCCGAGCCGGCTGGCGTAGCGGGTGTTGACGTAACGTTCGAAGTCTCGTGCGAGTTCAGCGGTCAACCCGCGTTCTCGACCTTTGTCGGCGAAGTACAGCGTCCGGCTGTACGGCACGAGAAAGCGGATCATGCGGCGCTCGAGCATCGCGTCGAAGTCGCCGGTCCACGGTTTGACCGCGAGGTTCAACCGGCGGGCTTTCGCGACAGCGGCCGGGGGCGATGATGCGGGTGCGGCAGCGGACGCACTCTGTCCCGGCTCGGCTCGCGCCGGCGACAACGACGAGAGCACCGAGATCCCAACCAGCAGGGCGGCAAGAAAACGAAGTCCCGTCATGGCGTACCCTTCCCATGCGAACGATTGCCCGGAAAACGTATGACATTTTGCGTCGGCGTATTCGCGGTACTGTCGCAGCAAATCGCTACGGAGCTTCGACTGGCGATCGCGGTTGCACGCCCCCTGAGCCCGTGCATCGGATGCGGGGCGGGACAGCTAAAGGCTGCCACATATACCGCATAGCTGCCACGCTATCCGCTCCATTGCGAATCCTGTGGACGGGCGGATCGGTACGGACGAGCCGCCCTGAGTTGCACTACTTCAGCACACCAGTGCGCCTGGCGATATGCGTGGACATCGCGTCCATCAACGGCGGGTTGAGCGCGTCGTACGGTGGGAGTCCGAGCTCAGTGAGCCGTGCGCGCACATCCTCCATCTGTTCCGGTTTCGCGCCGCCAGCTTCGATTACCGACGAGACGAAGGCCGCAAAGCGCGGCTCTTCCCAGCCGCTTTCATCGGAGAGTTCGACGTGAATGAAGTCGAGACCGTAGAACGGATGGTCACGGTTTTCTATCCGGCCATACATGTGCGCTCCGCACGCCTTGCAGGCATGACGTTGGATGGCCGCTTTCTCGTCGACGATCTGAAGCTTCTCGGCATGAGCGGTGACCGTGACCTTGTCGCGCGGCACCACGCCTATCATTGCGAAAGCTGCGCCAGCCGGTTTCCAGCATTTCGTGCAGCCGCAAATGTGGTTGTGCGCGACGTTACTCTCTACCCGGACTTCGACTTTGTCGCTCGGGCATTGGCAGTGGAGCGTGCCGCCGGTGAAGCCGGGGGTGCCCTTCTTGACGCCGGCGTCCACTGACGGGTGTATTGTCAAGGTACTCATTCTGTCACCTCCAATGTTTCTGAATGAAAATCGGCGCGATGAAGTTGCACCGAAGACGGCGCACAGTCGTGTCCTAGTAGTTGATCACCGTGCGAATCGATTTGCCGTCGTGCATCAGATCGAATGCTTCGTTAATCTGATCAAGCGGCAATCTGTGCGTGACGAACGGGGCAAGCTGAATATCGCCTCGCATGGCGTCTTCCACCATGCCCGGCAGTTGTGAGCGGCCCTTCACGCCACCAAATGCTGTGCCTTTCCATGTGCGGCCCGTCACCAGTTGGAACGGGCGTGTCGAGATTTCCTGACCGGCCCCCGCAACACCTATGACGACGGACTGTCCCCAGCCGCGGTGTGCGCACTCGAGCGCCGCACGCATGATATTGACGTTGCCGATGCATTCGAATGAATGGTCGACGCCCCAACCGGTCATCTCGACGATGACCTGCTCGATCGGCTTTTCATGGTCTTTCGGATTCACGCAATCCGTGGCGCCGAAGACTTTCGCCAGCTCGAACTTCGAAGGGTTGGTGTCGATTGCGATGATCCGGCCGGCCTTGGCCTGGCGAGCCCCCTGAATGACAGCGAGCCCGATGCCGCCGAGTCCGAACACGGCGACGCTGTCGCCAGGCTGCACCTTCGCGGTATTGTGCACGGCGCCGATACCCGTTGTGACGCCGCAACCCAGCAGGCAGACCTGTTCGTGATTCGCAGCCGGATTGATCTTTGCAACGGAGACTTCGGCGACCACGGTGTACTCGCTGAACGTCGAGCAACCCATGTAGTGATAGATCGGCTGGCCGTTGTAGGAGAAGCGGGTGGTACCGTCCGGCATCACGCCTTTGCCTTGGGTGGCGCGTACGGCGACGCACAGGTTTGTCTTGCCCGACTTGCAGAACAGGCATTCGCCGCACTCCGCGGTGTAAAGCGGGATCACGTGGTCGCCGGGCTGGACCGACGTGACGCCTTCGCCGATTTCCACGACAACGCCTGCGCCTTCATGGCCGAGCACGCAGGGGAACAGGCCTTCGGGGTCGTCGCCCGAGAGCGTGAAGGCGTCCGTGTGGCATACGCCCGTATGGGAGATCTTTACCAGCACTTCGCCTTTCTTCGGCGGCGCAACATCGATCTCGACGATTTCCAGGGGTTGTCCTGGACCGAATGCAACTGCAGCACGTGATTTCATGACTGGTCCCTTAGTGACTTGCGCGACAAAATTTGTATAGACAAGTCTGCACAATTAAAACATCTGCCGCAAGCGGTTTTGATCCGGAAGCGGTCAATCCTCGGGAAACTCCTTACATATTAAGAGTACTTAGCATCATGCCGGGAAGCGTTGCACGAAGCGAATTGAAGTGCCCTCGCGAGTGTCTTTAGAAAAACTAAGCCTCGGCTGTAGTTCAAATCGTTTGATGATCTGCTGCTGTTGTTCCTATTCTTTGCCCACTGGACGATTGATTGAACACGAAAGGGGGCAGGGAATGTATTTGCGGAACGCGTGGTATGTCGCTGCCTGGAGCGACGAGATCGAAGACAAGCCGGTGAGGCGAATCATTCTGGAGGAGCCGGTCGTACTCTATCGCGGTTTGGAGCATGCGGTGATCGCGCTTGAAGATGCGTGCCCGCATCGCAAGCTGCCTCTTTCGATGGGCGAGGTGACGGGCGACAACCTGCGCTGTGGTTATCACGGACTGGAGTTCAGTCCCGACGGCGTTTGCGTGCATGCACCAGGTCTTGCGAGGATTCCACCGAAGGCCTGCGTGAGACGCTATCCGGTAGCCGAACGCTACGGATTGGTCTGGATCTGGACGGGCAACCCCGAGCTGGCTGATCCGGACGAAATACTGACCGTTGCGCACTACGACGATCCGGCGTGGGGCATCAATCTCGGTCCTGCGATGGACGTCAACTGCGGCTATCAGTACATGACGGATAACCTGCTCGATCCGTCTCACGTCACGTATGTCCACAAGACTTCGCTGGGTAACGTCGCCACCGCGGATGTACCAGTCAGGATGACGGTCCTCGATAACGGCGTGCTCGCCTCGCGGTGGATGCTGGATTGCGAACTCGCGCCGTTCTTCCGCCCGTATGTGAACTTCGCCGGACACGCCGACCGGCTGCAGCATTATGAAGTGCGCTATCCGTCGCACGCGATTATTCGCGACATCATTGCACCGGCGAATTCTGGCGCGCCGCAGGGGCAATTGCATCCGGACGTGTTCCTCCTCGACTCATATAACTTCGTTACGCCGGTGACCGGGCATACCTGTCGCTACTTCTGGTTTCAGGTGCGCAACTTCCGGCCCGATTGCGCAGTGACAGACCGCGCGCTCACCGACGATTTCATCAGCGCATTCGATGAGGATCTGGTCGTGCTGTCCGCGGTCGATGACGGCATGACGAACAAGCGAACGCCTAATACGGACATTGAAACCGACGCTGCGCCGCTGCGTTTTCGCCGCATGCTGCAAAAGATGATCGAAGCCGAACATGCGCCGCAACAGGTCGTTTCGTGACTTCCCTGGAGATACTGCGATGAGCGCCGGTACAGATACGATTGAAGTGCGCATCATTGACGTCAGCGCGGCGGCTGACGACATCCGTGTGTTCCGGCTAGCCCGTACAGACGGTGCGGCGTTGCCGGCGTACGCGCCCGGCTCGCATATCGATGTTCATCTTCCGAATGGACGGGTGCGCCAGTACTCGTTGTGCGGCGCCGACGCCAGCGCACCGGAGTACCGCATCGCCGTCAAACGCGAACCCGCGTCCCGCGGCGGATCCGCATGGCTGCATAGCGCCGCGCAGGTCGGCACGCGCATGCGAATCGGGACGCCGCGCAACGCGTTTGCCTTGAGCGACACGGCAGATCAGCACCTTTTGATTGCCGGCGGAATCGGCGTCACGCCGATTCTCTCGATGGCCTACGCGCTCGCGGCATCGCAAAAGCGGTACACGCTCGCCTATTTTGCTCGCAGCGACGCGTCTGTCGTATTCCGTACGGAGTTCGGACGATTACCTCTTGCGGACCACGCTCGTATCCACGTCGGCCTATCGCCAGCCGCGACTCGCGAGTGTATTGCCGGTCTGCTGTCAGCCGCGTTGCCCAACACGCATCTCTATGTTTGCGGACCGCCCGCCTTCATGGAGATGACGGTAGGCCTTGCCCGCGACATGCTGGGCGAACCGTTCGTGCATCAGGAGTCGTTCGGCCCTGCGGTGCCGGTTGCCGGCGACGAACGCGAGTTTTCGGTACGGCTCGAAGGCAGGAGCGACGCAATACCCGTCCCGCCAGGCAAGACCGTGCTGGCGTCTCTGCGCGAGGCGGGATTCGACCTGCCATCGTCGTGCGAAGTGGGCGTGTGCGGGACTTGCATGATGCGCGTTCTCGCGGGCGAGCCCGATCATCGCGACACCTATCTGACCGATGACGAACGCGCGGCCGGGACGTGCTTCCTGCCGTGCGTATCGAGGTCGAATTCATCCGTGTTGGTGCTTGACGAGTTGGCGTGAGCGGCACGGGTATTTGCATTCAAATCCATAGGCAGGGAGACTTCAAATGAACCTCAGTCGTCGGGACGTTGTAAAGGCAGTGGCTTGCGCGGCGTCCGTCATGGCCGTCGCGTTTTCTTCAACCAGCTACGCGAAGGAGTGGAAGACCGTCACCATTGCCCTCGAGGGCAGCTATGAACCGTGGAATCTGACACGTCCGGACGGCACGCTGGATGGCTTCGAACCGGAGCTTGTGAAAAATCTCTGCACGCGTATGCGCGTCCAGTGCAAACTGATCGCGCAAGACTGGGACGGGTTGATTCCCGGGTTGAACTCCGGCAAATTCGACGTGATCATGGATGCCCTGTCGATCAGTGACGAACGTAAGAAGGCGATCACCTTTTCAAAGCCATATGCAAATACGCCAGCCGCTTTTGTCTCGGTCGGGTCGGGCGTGCTGCCGAAGCTGCCGCCGGGCGCCGTACCCATCAAGCTGACCGGCAATCCGGCAGTTGACAGGCCGGCCGTCGACCTGCTGCGCGTCAGCTTGAAGGGCAAATCGATCGGGATCGTCACGGGGACGGTCTATAGCAAATTCATCAACGAGAACTTCAAGGATATTGCGAGCATTCGCGAATACAAGAACGCTCCGGAACACGACATCGATCTGATCGCGGGACGTATCGACGTGGCGTTCGACGACGCATCCTACTATGCGTCCGCCTTGTCGAAACCCGCCAACGCGACGTTGGGATTCACCGGTCCGAAGATCGGCGGTCCAATCTGGGGGGACGGTGAAGCGCTCGGTTTGCGCAAAGCCGACACGGACCTGAAAGCCATGTTCGATCAGGCAATTGCCGCGGCGCTTGCTGACGGGACGGTGCACACGCTCAGTCAGAAGTGGTTCAAAACGGACGTCACGCCCTGAACCTGAATTTATGGTCGAGACGCAGTTTGGCTTGACTGGTTTTTAACGAGCCGTCGATATCCCTGGAATCGACGGCTCGTTTGCCATTAGTGGAGCAGTTATTCGTGCAGTGCGCCGGTGATGTTCTCGACGACGCTCAGCAGATCGCCCCGCGTGACCAGTTCGTGAATGTGCACCATGTCCGGGTGGAAGAAGCGATCGTCCTCCACCTTGGGCACCTTCTGCCTGATCCGGGCGTAGACCGCTGCCGTGGCAGGCGAGGCGTCTGCCGGGTCGAAGAAATCCAGAGCCTGGGTCGCCACCATCAGTTCGATCGCGAGGACATGCTGGAGTTTCTGCGACGTCTCGTAAGCCTTGCGCGCGGCAAGATACGCAAAGCTCACGGGGTCTTCCTGATTGCCGCTCGTCGAGACGCTATCCACGCTCGCAGGATGAGACAGGATACGCATTTCTCCGAGCAGGCCCGCGGCGGTGTACTGAACGATCATGTAGCCGCTATTCAGACCGGGGCGCGGCGCGAGGAACGCCGGCAGTTCGCTGAAGTGCGGGTTCACCAGCCGGTCGGTCCGGCGTTCGGAGATTTTGGCGAGATTGGTCATCGCGATGCAGAGGAGGTCGCTCGCGATGCCAACGAACGTGCCATCGAAATTCGCGCCTGAAATGGCGAGGCCGTCGCCCTCGTGGGGATAGATGACGGGGTTGTCGCCGCAAGAACCGACCTCGTCGAGAATGGCCTCGCGCGCATCATTGATGGCTCGCTTCGAGGCGCCATGGACTTGCGCCATGGCGCGCAGACTGTAGGTATCCTGCAAGCGGTAATCGACAAAGCGTTCGGTCAATGCGCTGCCGGCGAGAATTCGTCGCAGATTGTCGGCCGCGTTGGACTGGTCCCGGTGTTTCTTGACCGAGTGGTAGCGCGCGTCGAGCGAGCGTGTTGTGCCCTTGAGCGGCTGCAGGGACATGGCAGCGGCAATGTCGGCGACCTTGGACGCTTCCAGCGCGTTATGCAGCGCGAGCATGCCGATTGCGGTCACCGAGGTCGTGCCGTTGACCAGCGCGAGCCCCTCCTTGCAACGCAGGGTATGAGGTTTCAGGCCGGCTTTCTGCAGCGCTTCCAGACCGCTCATCCGTTCATCGCCATAGGTTGCCTCGCCTTCGCCAATCAGGACGAGGGCCATGTGCGCTTCGGGTCCGAGGTAGCCGACCGAGCCGTCACCAGGCGCTACCGGCGTGATGCCGTGATTGAGCAATTCCGCAATCTGCTGCAGTAAGTCGAGCGTGACACCGGAATAGCCTTTTCCAAGGCTGTTCAGGATCATGAGCTGAGTCGCGCGGACGACCTCGTGCGGCAGCGGGGCGCCCACCGAGACCGCGTGCGAGCGCACGATATTGCGTTGCAGATCTTCGGCCTCTTCCGGCCGGATCACGCGGGTGGAGTTGTCGCCGAATCCGGTAGTGACGCCGTAGACGAGGCGATTTTCCTCGAGAAACCGTTCGACCAGCATGCGCGAGCGCGACACGCGCTCGCAATATTTCTGCGAGAAGCGGACCTTCGCACCATGTTTTGCGACCGCGATAAATTCCTCGATCGATATGTCGTCATCGCCGAGCAGCACTTCGCTAATGTGCTTTGGGCGAGCCCGCAGGCTATCGTGCCCTGTGTTCATGTTCATGCGTGATCCCTATGATTTGGCTGGTTAGCTGAAACCATGCGGCAGGCACGCAGCGGCAAACAGCGATGACTGATGCGCATGGATTCGCTTTCGAGCATAGGGTGGCGCATAGACGCCGACAAACCATTTAATCTGCGGAGCCTCTATAGTTTTTCTAAAACACGAGCGGTGCGCTCGGGGTCCGGAATGATGAAGGGTCAACCAAATATCGCGTTAATGTCGCGTTGCGTCTGCGCGGCTTCCTCGGTCAGCCAGTCGAGGAATTGCCGTGCGTCCGGCGCCTCGAGCGCGCCGGATTGCCACACCAGGTAGTACGGATACGGCATGGGCAGCGAGATCCTGAAGGGTGCGATCAGCAGTCCCTGCGTCAGGCTATCGGCAGTGAAAAGTCCCTGACCGAGCGACACGCCTCTGCCGCGCAGCGTCGCATCGACGGCCATGCCCGAAAGCGAGTAGGTCAACGGAGCCAGTGTGTCTGGCACAGGGACGCCGGCTGCGCGCAACCAGTCGCCCCAGGTCGGCGGCGACCTCTCGTTCCAGCCCCACTCGACATGGACAAGCGGGTAGTGCAGCAAATCCGCGGGCTGCTCGATCGGGTGGTCCGCCCGCAGCAGTGACGGCGAGCACACCGGTGTCACCCGGTCGGTGAACAGGAGGCGGTAGTGGGCTCCGTCCGCGGGCGGCGTTCCGTACGTCATACGGACATCCCAATTGCTTTCGCCGCGCTTCGGCTCGCGATCCGTGGCCTCCACGTGGACGCGCACGCCGGGTGATAGCGTGTGCCACTTATCCAGCCGCGACGCAAACCAATGCGTTGCAACCGAAGGGAACGTGCTGAGTGTCAGGTGAGGACCATGCTGCGCCGCTTCCAGGGCCGTGTGCGCGGCATGAAAGCATTCGAAGCCGCGGGCCACGTGCTCGTGGTAGAGCTGGCCGAGCGCGGTGGGGCGCAGGCCGGTGCTTTCGCGGTCGAACAGCGCGACGCCGAGGAATTCTTCGAGTTGGCGGATCTGTTGACTGACTGCTCCGGGCGTCACGTGCAGTGATTCGGCGGCGGCGACGACATTCTTGTTGCGAACCACGGCATCGAATGCCTGGAGGGCGCGCAGCGGCGGCAAACGGTTCATCTTCGGGGTTCCGGAACTGGCGGCACGCTGGCCATCCGGAGCGGACGCCAGCGCCCCGATATTAGTGTAAAAAGACGGTCCGAAGCTGCTCGCCAAAATAAGCAGGATGCAGCGTTCGCCGTGTCGCGGCGAGAGGCCGAAGTTGGATCGATAGCGGTGGTTGGGCCATGGCGCGCTTTACGCGAATGTGCGAGGAAGAATTCGAGGAGCATCAGGCCGCGCGCTTTGTCCGGCCATGAAGCCGGACAAAGCAGCCCGTTCCCGTTCGGCGAACCAGGGCCTCGATTCGCCAGGCGCGGTCTCCTGAAAGCCGCTTCAAACCTTGACGACGGAGGCCTGATAGATCTCGTCGACGGATTTCTCGAGCGTCGTGTTGAATTCACTGTCGCTCATCGATGCCTTGAGCTCGTTGATCAAAGCCCGTGAGAAGCTGGCGATCATGCCGTGATTCGACGCGAGCCGTTTGCACGCGTCGGCTCGCGTGTAGCCGCCGGAAAGCGCGACTACACGTGCGACACGCGGATGCTCGATCAGCGGACGATAGAAGTCCGCTACGTCCGGTATGGTCAGCTTGAGCATCACTTGACGGCTATCCGGCAACGCATCGAGGCCTTTGGTCAGTTCCGCGAGGAGGGTGGCTTCCGCCCCCGGCTTGTCCGGACTCTTGATCGAAATCTCGGGCTCGAGGATCGGCATGAGACCGTGCGCGTCGATCTGAGCGGCCAACTCGAACTGTTGCCTGGCAATCGCAGCGATCCCGGCTGGCGAATTCTGGTTGATGACCGAGCGCATCTTGGTGCCGCAGATACCGAGCTTCGCGGCCCTGGCGAGCAGATCGTCCAGGCCGGGAATCGGCTTCATCAACTGGACACCGTCGGCTTCGGCTTCCAGGCCCTTATCGACCTTCAGGAACGGCACGACGCCGCGCTCCTCCCACAGGAAGGTCGGAACGGGTTTCCCCTGCGCCTGTCCGTCCATGGTCGCTTCGAACAGGATGGCCCCGATGATCTTCTCCCCCGTAAAGGCGGGTGCCGTGATGATGCGCACGCGCATCTCGTGTATCAGCTTGAACATCTCGGCGTCATTGCTGTAGGCGCTCTCCGGAATGCCATAAAGCCGCAATGCGCCAGGGGTCGAGCCGCCGCTCTGGTCCAGGGCGGCAAAAAATCCCTGTTTCTCACAAACTTGCGCCAGCATCTTCTCATCAGCCACGATCGTCTCCCTCTTCACGGTGGAATATCAAACCAGCATTTCTGGTCGCGACACGTTGCGTTCAATACGTTCAGTGTGACGATGTTAATGCAAATGTGGGACTCGTTGAAAAAACGGTCGCCGGCGTCGGCTATTGAGGCTTGTGTCGTTTTTATTACGCGTGACGCCCAAACACTATTTAACATACACTTACATCGCATTTTGCCAGGCTTGCCGTCGCACGCGGCGCGGCTGGGGAGCAGGCCCATGGCCGCTCAATAGCCAGTCTGTCAGACGCCCCTTCGCGCACCAAACCGCGTGTTGAACCGATCTCCCGCCATCCTCTCTGGGACACAGACATGAAGTCGAGAATCATCGCACCGCTTTTGATCGCTTCGTTACTTGGCACGTCGGTGGCCGCTTTCGCGCAGCCGCACCACGATGACCACGGCAATGGCCCGTCTTCGCACAACAAGCCAAACCCTGGTCACGGGGCTCCACATGGAAAGGGTCACGGGCGTGCTCCGCACGACGCGTCGCGCGGAGGTCCCGGTGGTCCCATTCCTCATAACGACTGGCACAAGGGCGAGCGGCTTCCGGCGGAGTACCGCGATCATAATTACGTCGTCGACGACTGGCACGGGCATGGACTGCAAGCGCCGCCGCGCGGGTATCAGTGGGTGGGCGTGAACGGGGACTACGTACTCGCTGCCATCGCGACAGGGGTCATCGCCAACGTTCTGCTTTCCGGGCACTAAGCGGCCGGATCGATATCGATCGATGCTCCGAACCGCTGGACGTTGGTCGTTCTGCGAATATGAGGACCGTGCCCGCCCTGGCGGCCACGGTCCTGCTTATGTCGCATGTTTTGGTTTGTATGCTGTCTTGACTGCCCGAGCGCGGCCGTTGCTGTTGAAATGACTTCTTGCTTATCCCAGGGAGCCCGCCATGCGTGAAGCAAAAGCAACCGCCGAACGTCTAGCTGCTTTTTCAGACGGCGTCTTCGCAGTGATCGTGACCATCATGGTGCTGGAGCTCAAGGCACCGGAGGAGCATTCGTTCTCGGCGCTGTTGCCTCTATGGCCGATCGCCCTCAGCTACGCGGTGAGCTATCTTTTCGTCGCGATCATCTGGATCAATCACCATCACCTGATGCGGTTCGTCGGTCCGCCGACGCTGGGCATGATATGGGTCAACTTCGTTCATCTCTTCCTGGTCTCGCTGTTGCCGTTTGCGACCGCGTGGGTAGCAACGACCCAGCTCGCGTCGTCGTCCGTGATGTTTTACGCAGGTCTGTTTATATGTATCGACGCGGCGTACAACGTTTTCGAACATCAGGTATTGACTCAGGCGGATGCCAGCATGGTGTCCGCGCGTATGCGGCGTACAGCGAGATACCGATCGCTGATCGTCCTTGCGGGGTTCACGTCAGCCATGCTGGTTGCGATCGTCGCCCCGCGCGTCGGCTTCGGTCTGATATGCGTGGCGTTGACGCTGCACTTGCGGCCGGATCTCTCCGAGTTCAGGCCGTGACCGATCTTCAAGGGCAGCGCTCGTGAAAAAGCTGTTCGCCTCGAAAGAGGCGGACAGGTTCGTGCTCACAAATCAATGACGACGTCACCAGCCGGCTGGGAACAGCAGACCAGCACGTTCCCTTGCGCGGGCATGTCGAGCGGCTCGGGACTATAGTTCACCGTCCCCGAAACCAGTCCGCTTTCACAGTTGTGACAAACACCGGTTCGACACGACCATCGAACCGGCACGTCACACGCTTCGGCCAGCTCCAGAATGTTCGGATACAGCGCCGCATTCCAGTGCGCCGCGACGCCGCTGCGGGCAAATGAAACGAGCGGCCCGGTGTCGGCATCCTCGGTCGGCTGGTGCGGCGCGCGCGCCGAAGTGCCGACGATACCCGGTGTCAAAGTCTCACCGCCGCTAAAGATTTCAGCGTGAATCCGTTCCGGCGCGACGCTCAGCGCAGCGAGCACCATTTTCATGTCCGCCATGAAGCGCGTCGGGCCGCAGAGGTAGAAATCCGCGCCTTGCGGCACGCCTGCCTCGTCGAGCGCTGTCCGCGAGAGGTGGCCGAGCGCATCGAAATTCTCGCCGATGCGCTCGCTCGCATCCGGCCGGCTGTAGCAGACATAGCTGCGCCCGTACGTCAGTTTGTGCACCAGAGCGCGGGCTTCGTCCGCGAACGCATGGTGTTGCCGGTCGCGAGCGCCGTGAAGCCACCACACCTGCCGCGTCGAGCCCGCCGCGGCCAGCGCATGCAGCATGGCAAGAACCGGCGTCACGCCGATTCCCGCGCTGAGAAGCACAAGCGGACCGTCTCCGGGCTGCAGAACAAAGGCGCCGCGCGGCGCGCTGACGTCGATTGCATCGCCTATACGGACGTGCGCTTGCAGGTAGGTTCCCGCTGCCCCATGCGGCTCGACCTTGACGCTGATCCGATAGCGCTCGGTCGATGCTTCGCCCGAAAGCGAGTAGCTGCGAAAGAGTGGCGGGCCGCCGGCGGGCCGTGGCAGACGCAACACCACGTACTGACCGGGCAGCGCCGTTTGCAGCGGTTGACCGTTCGCGCTTTGCAACGTCAGCGAGAGCACATCGGCGCACGCCGGTTCAATCGCCGTCACCGTGAGTGGCCGAAACCCGGGGGCAACCGGATGCGCGGCAGCGGCGGGTGCAAGGCCTGCATTCCCGCTCGCTGCACCCCTTGTCTGGTCGCGCAACAGCGCCTCGAACGACCCACGCCAGCCGGGCGACAGTGCCTCGATGCGCAAGGCCTGCTCCAGCCGATCGCGCGGATGATGAGGGGAATACAGGAGCGCGTTGATCTCGGCGACGCTCATGCGCTCTATTGCCTCGCCGACTTTCACGATGTCGTCGCCGGCGCCGACGGCACCCTCCTGCAGGACGCGCAAATAGAAACCTGGCCGTCCGCTGGATGTCAGCAACGCAGGCATGCGGGGCTCGTTCGTCCGAATGCCGACGCGATAGCAGGTCACGCGAGGTTGCGTCACCTCGAACAAGGCCGTGCCGATCCGATAGCGGTCGCCGATGCACACGTCGGAGTCCGGCATGCCTTCGATCGTGAAGTTCTCGCCGAACTGTCCGTAGACGAAGTCGCTACGCTTCAGTTGCGCCTGCCAATGGCGATAGGACTCGATCTGGTAGACGAACACGGCTCGCTGCTCGCCGCCGTGCCCAGCCAGATCACCCTGACCGTCGCCGGTCAGATTCAGGCGGCCGGCCCAACAACGCGCGTGCGCCGGCTCCTTCCAGATTCCCGTGTGGACCGTGCGGCCTTTCCAGTCAATGTCGCGCGGTAGTCCGACATTCACCGAGAGCAATCGAGCCATGCTTCCTCCTGAATCACGAGAGCGCGCCTACAACGTCAGCTCATGGTCAGCGCACAATCACACGCAATAGCATGCCACGTCAATGTGGACTGTCCTGTCTGGCATACGTTGACTCCCACCCGCCGCCGAGCACCTTGCACAACGTGATGAGGTTCGCGTCGGCGTCGGCCTTGCTTTGTTCGAGGTTGCTCTGCGCATCGAGCAACTGTTTCTGCACGTTCAGCACGTCGAGAAAATCGACCGCACCGGCCTTGTACCTTTGCCGCGCAATCGACAGCGCACGCTGGTTCAGGCTCACGACCGTTTTCAGGCGATCACGCCGCCGCTGTTCCGCGTCATAGACGACGAGCGCATCGTCCACCTCGCGCCATGCCTGAAGCACGGTGTGCTTGTAGACAATCGCCGCCTCCTGCTGCTGTGCCTCGCGCAGATGAAGCGTGCCCTTGAGGCGTCCGCCTTCGAAGATAGGCAGCGTGATCGACGGTCCCACGACAAACTGCCCGGACGCCCAGTCGGCGAGATTCGAGAGCTGCAGGCTCTGGAACCCGGCGCTACCGTTCAGCGAGATGCGTGGATAGAAGTCGGCCTTCGCCATGCCGATCGTCGCGGTGGCCGCGTGCAGTTGAGCCTCCGCTTTCCTGATGTCGGGTCTGCGCTGCACCAGTTCCGACGGCACGCCAATGGGCACCTGATCAGGCAGTGCCGGTACATCGTGCGGCTCGGCGAGCATCTGTCTTAATGCGCCAGGTTCCTTCGCCAGTAGCACGCCAATCGCATTGATGGTGGTCTCGTTGCGCGATTCGAGCGTCGGGATCAGGCTTTCGATCGACTCCGCCTGGGCCATCGCGTTGGCTACATCCAGCTCCGTGGTGACGCCTTCATGCACCCGCGTTTGCGTGAGCTTCGTGGCGTCGTGCGCGATCTCCAGGTTCTGTTTCGCGATCTGCAGCAGCGCTTGCGTGTCGCGCAACTGGATGTAGTCGCGGGCGAGTTCGGCGCGGGCGGACAACAGGATCGCGTTGCGGTCCTCGTACGATGCATCGGCGAGCGCCGAAGCGGCCTCGACACCGCGTCGGGCGCGACCCCAGAAATCGAGCTCCCATGATGCATCGAAGCCGAACTGGTAGAGATCGTAAGCGGGCGAGCCTTTGGCGCCCGGCAATGGCGCCACGCCAAGCGGTGCGCTGCCCGATGCCGACTGCGGCTGACTTCCCGTCGGGGTGACGCCAAGCAGCGACAGGATGCCGTTCGGACTTCCGCGCTCGCGGTTATAGGAGGCGGCGCCGGCCAGCGTCGGATATTCTTCGGCACCGGCAATGCGCTGTTCCGCCCGGCTTTGCCGCAGGCGCGCCGACGCGGCCGCGACGTCGAGATTCGCATCGCTCAGCTGGTTCTCCAGCGAGTCCAGCACGGGATCGTTGAAGAGCGTCCACCATTGCGGACTGAATTCGGATTCGACCGCTTTGCTCGAAGCCTGCGCGGTCTGGGTGCGGTTGAACACGTCGGGCGTGGCCGTCTGCGGACGTTCGAAGTTCGGGCCGACCAGGCAGCCCGTGAGCAGGGAGCTCAGCAGCAACGCGAGCGCCGGTGTGCGGAGGGAGAAGTCGCTCGCATTCATTTCGCGTCCGCTCCCGCGATGCGCATATCGGCACGCTTGCCGACGGCGACCTCCGTTTCGACGGACAGGCCCACGCTCAAAGCGGACGCGGCCTGTTGTCCGTGGTCGATCGTGATCTTGACCGGCACGCGCTGGACGACCTTCGTGAAGTTGCCCGTTGCGTTATCGGGCGCGATAGGCGCGAAGCTCACACCTGTGGCGGGGGCAAGACTATCGACGTGTCCCCGGATCACTTCGCCCGGAAAACTGTCGACCTTGATCCGAACAGCGTCGCCGGGCCGCATCCGGGCGAGCTGGTTTTCCTGGAAGTTGGCGACGATATAGGCGTCCGACAGCGGCACGATCGCGAGCAGCGGCGCGCCGGTCGTCACGAATGCGCCGACCCGTGCCGAACGCCGTCCAACCTTGCCGTCGACGGGCGCGCGGATCTCCGTATACGACAGGTTGAGCTTCGCCTGTTCGAGCGCGGCTTCGGCGTGCGCCAAAGCGCCGGCCGCCTTGTCGCGCTGGGTCTTCAACACGTCGAGGTTCTGCTCGGTCGCCACGAGTGCGGCCCGGTTGCGGGCCTGCTGCGCGAGTTCCTCGGCCAGCGCGCTCGCGGCGTGCTGCTGCTCCTGCGTCGTGCCCGCGCCGGTTTCCGAGAGATTGCGGTAGCGCGAGGCGTTCGCGCGCGCAAACTCGAGCGTCGCGTCATCCGCGCGAAGCGTGGCACGCGCCTGATCGACGAGCGCGGGCTGCCGCGCAATCTCGGCCTCGTAGTTCGCGACCGATGCCTTCGCCGCCGCCACGTCCGCCTGTGCACTCATCAGTGCGGCGTGGAAGTCGCGGTCGTCGATGCGTACCAGCAGTTGCCCGGCTTTCACCTGCTGGTTGTCTTCGACGAGCACCTCGGAAAGCTGGCCCGCGACACGCGGCGCGACCAGCGTGAAATCGGCCGTCACATAGGCATCATTGGTGGTCTCGCTGGTCGAGCCGGTGAATAGCCAAAGGCAGGCCGCCAGTACAGCGACGCCGAGTATGAGCACATACGCGGCAAGACGGATCGTTCTGGGAGGAAATCGGGTAGCGGATGACATAGATAGCGGCGCTTAGCGGGAAGAGGGCGGCGTTGTGCTCCAGGGCGGATAAACGCGCACGGGTAACACCGGAATAACGAAAAGGAAGGCGACGGCGATACCGGCCATCACGCGATAGAGATCCGCCGATGTCAGCACGACGGCCTGCTCGTGAATCCGGTGCGCGAGTTCGCCGATGCTGTGAGCCGCATCGATGCTCTGGCTCGTGACCAGCGCGTTGTTGCCCAGGTGGTCCACCAGCATGCTCGAATGGAAATGCTCGCGTGCCGTACCGAGCCCATCGATGAGACCGGTTGCCGCTGCGGCGGTAAATGTTTTGAGTGTGTTGAACATGGCCGAGGCAAACGGACCTTCCGTTGGGGGCAGGCCGGTCGTGACGCCCATCAGGATGCCCATGATCACCATGGGCTGAGCAACGATCTCCAGCGACTGAAGCCAGTAAAAGTTCTCGCGAATCCACTCGGAGGTCATGAAGCTCCCCAGAAAACACGTGGTGGCGATCAGGCAAAGTCCAATGGCCATGACCCAGCGGTGGTCGACCTGCCGGAGATTGAGCAACGCGGCGGTCGCGGGCAGCGCAATCAGTAGCGGAATGGCGACGAGCAACGACAGCGGCGCGGTTTGCAGCGGCCGGTAGCCGTGAATCTGCGCGAGATACTGGCCGGGTATGGCGGCGACGCCCACCAGCAGGATCACCGCGCCGACCAGTGTGAGAAGCCCGTGCGCGAAGTTCCGGCGGGCAAGCAGTTGCAGTTTGAAAAACGGCAGCGGATGAAACCACTCGTTGACAAGGAATGCCACGAACAACAGCGTCCCGCCGCAAAACATCGTGGAGATAAACGTCGAATTCAGCCAGTCAAGCCGATCGCCCTGCAGCAGGCCGATGACGAGCATGGCGATGGCGGGATAGCCGAGCAGGAATCCGGTCCAGTTGAATGAACGGAACCGTTCGAGTCTGGTTGGATCGGCTGGAAGCCCCTTGTAGATCGCCACGCAGCTCACGAGGCCAAGCGGCACGATTTGCCAGAAGGCCATTTGCCAGCCGACATATTCGGTCCACAACGCGGCGAGCGGCGTGCCGAGCGCCGGTCCGAAGGTCGCCGTGAGTGCGTAGCCCGCGAGTCCATATAACTTGACCCTCGGGGGCAGGTAACGCAGCGCGACGATGATCAGCATCGGCGGCAGACATCCGCCTGCGACGCCCTGCAGCGCACGCAACACATAGAGCGTCAGCAGGTTCGGCGCGAAGGGACACAGAAATCCAAGCAACATCACGGCCAGCACCGCGCCGATCGTGAATCGCTTCAGCGTGAACGTCACGCCGAACCACGGCGCGAACACCATCGTGGCCACGTTCGTCGCCTCGAAGAGCGCGGTCAGCCAGGTTCCATCGTCTCGTCCGATCGAGAACGCGCCGCGGATATCAGCGAGCGCCACCGCGGTGACCTGTTCGTTCAGTATGGCCAGCAGCGACGCCAGCAGCATTCCGATCAGGCCGATAGCGAGGCGCAGGGGCAACTCGGCTTCGGTGGGTGTCTGCTGCGCAGGAGTCCCTGTCTGGGGCACAGAGACCGGCGTCGACGATGGCGCGAGCTTCGCTTCTCCTGTTCCAGTTATCGATGGGTTGGCGCTGTTCATAGGGGTCCGGCTACCAGTGTTTAATGGGGCATTCCGTCGGAAAATCTTCCTGCCATGCCCGGTGTTCGCGAAGATCCAGCCGGCTCGCTACCGTATTGCCGCCGCGCGATGGGTTTATGAATTCTAGGAGGCGGCCCGGCTTTCTTAAAGCTGACACATGTTGCGTATCTGGCCATTTCGTGCACGAATCTGGCCAATGTCATTGTCGCTCCCGGGACAAGGTGCGAACCGCCGGCAATGAATCTTTTCCATTCGGTCAACAGAACAAATTTCACCGACATGGGGCGGCGAGAGCAGCCGTCTTGTTGTAGCGACCGTGAATGGCGCGAATGCGGAAGCGGCATATCATTGCCCCACTGGCCGCCGCCTCGTTTCAGAAATGCCGAATTCGCACGGCGTCCGGCTTACGCCTTGGGCTGCGCCTCGGCAAAGTATTGAGGCGCCTCGCGGCGATCGAACATTCCGTACTCCCGGACAACGCGGATGTGCCGCAGGCGCACGAACTTCGGCAGCGTCGTATTGCGCTCGAAGGCTTCAGCGGCCGCGAGGTCTTCCCACGTTGCCACCGCGATGACGTCGCCGGGTGTCATCAACGCGTCGAATGCGTCCCAGGCGACGAGACCGGGCGCCTTCGTATCGAGTCCCAGCGATTGCGCAACCGCGTCCGCGCTCACCAGCTTGACCCAATCCGGTGCGTACGTGGCATCGAGTAGCGTTATCGCCTTGCCTACTCCCGTTTCGGTGCTGTCGAGCCGTTGCTCGATCAACGTCTGCCCGGCAGGTACGCACGTATCCGCGACGGTCTGGCCAATGCGCAAGCGGTAGTCGGCAAAGACGCGATCGCGCGCCGCCTGCTGCACCTTGTGATGGTTCGTCGTCACTCGCCAGCGTATCAGCGACTTCTCATCGCGCCAGCTCGATAGCGAAAGCAGCCATCCCTCGCGTGTCAGACTTGCGTAGCGGGTATTGTCGACGAAACCATCGATCGCATCGAGCTCCGGGCGCAGCATCTTGGCCATGCCGAGATAGGCGTCGAATTGTTCGGATAACGGATTGACTTCGAGCATTGCAGAAAACATGGATTCCTTCGTCTGGTTGAGGATGCCTGGTCATGTGGCGGGACAGGTAACCGCAGCGATGCAGTCGGTTCATCACCATGTGACCGTCGCGCGATGGGTCATTTGATTGTCGGAGATGGAGAGGGCTTCTTGAAGCCTCATCAGGCCGCATATTGGGCCATTCCATGCGCGAATTTTGCCAGGCTGGCTCATCACGGATCACAGAGGCGAAGCGCCGATCCGGAAACGGTCATTTTCCGTTTGGCTAACAAACAAAATCCCACTGAGATGGGATATCGCGAAGGCAACTTCCTTTGTTCGTTGAAAGAGCGCGAAATCGGCCATTCGTGGTCTTCTTCGAGTCAGCCGCGGAAAGAGAGCGTCACCATGCAGGACATGACGCTTACTATTGCCGCATCTTCCTGGCGCCTGATGACGCCGCGTCCCCGTGAGGAGGGCGTGATCTATTGGCAGGCTGAAAACACATTCAAGTTGGAATCAAGATGGACAGATTACGTGAGATGGAGGTTTTCGTAGCCATCGTCGACCGAGGCAGTTTTACCAGCGCGTCGGAGAAACTCGGAATGTCGGCGCCTGCGGTCTCGCGGGCGCTCAACTCGCTCGAAGCCCGCTTGGGCGCGCAACTGCTGGCGCGAACAACCCGTTCAGTCCGACCGACAGAGGCAGGCATGTCGTACCTCGATGCCTGCCGCAAGGTGTTGGATGCCGTCACGGACGCAGAAGCCGATGTCGCGGCTTGCCAGGACAACCCGGTAGGCACACTGACCATTTCTGCTCCGGTGCTGTTTGGCCAGCGATTCATCGCTCCGCTAATCGATGCGTATGCCCAGCGTTATCCTGACGTCAGCATCAACGCGGTGTATGTCGATCGCACCACGCGACTTCTGGAGGAGGGCGTGGATATCGCCATCCGGATAGGCCACCTGGGGGATTCTTCGATATATGCCATTCCGTTGGGTTTTGTACGGCGTCGAACCTACGCGGCCCCGGCTTATCTCGCGGCGCATGGAGAACCCGTTCATCCCAGGGAGCTTGCCGATCACCATTGCGTGTCCCTCACGGGAGTGACGAACCCTCTCGAATGGACGTTTTATGAAAACGGCTTGAGGCTATCGGTCCGCGTTCAGCCACGAATGATCGTCAACCTGGCGCCGGCGGCCGTTATGGCAGCCGTCGACCGTGTGGGAATAACGCAATTGTTTTCCTACCAGGGGGCGTCCGAGGTACTCAATGGAACGTTGCTGCCAATCTTGACGGCATTCGAGCCCGAGTCGACGCCGGTCAACTTGCTGCATGTGGAGCGGCGAGGCGCAAGCGGTAAGATTCGAGCCTTCGTGGAGTTCGTCACCGAGACGTTGCGCAGAAACGTGCATCTTCAACACATGGAAACCGCGGTGACGATGAATGGGACCTCTGGAATCTTGAGTCCGGTCAAATAGGGCATGCTGATGGGGCAAGCCGGATCGCGCGGGCTAGTCCACGCGGCGAATTCTTTAAGCTCAAGCCGAACCGGCCGGCGCGACTGCAAGACGAAGTTCCCGATAGGCGGTCACCAGCGCATCGAGGCTGAAAGTCCGGTTCAGGCCACTGGGATTGGGCAGCACCCATGCGCGAGCGCCGCCGAATGTGGCCGGTTGCAGTCCCCACTGAATGTCGCGGCTGCCCGACATTGCGCTGAGCGCCATCTTTCCGAGGAAGGCAACGCATCGCGGCGCATATCCTTCAATCTTCCGTTCGAACTCCGTCGCGGCCGCTTTGAATTCCCACTGCGATAGCTGATCCGCTCGTGCGGTCGGACGCGAGACCACCGTGGTGAGACCACAACCATACTGCAGGAGCGTGTGGTCGTCTTCGGGACCAAGCTGTTCGGGAGTAAAACCCGCCAGATGAACGGTCCGCCAGAACCGGTTGCCTCTGCCGGCAAAGTGGCGGCCGCTCGACGCCGCGCGGACGCCCGGATTGATGCCGCAAAATACAACGGATAAACCCGGCTCAAGCAGATCAGGAAGAGATTGAAGTGAATCGGAGCGAGTCACGGATGGGTGTAGGCCTATTCAACATGTACATTCGAGGCGCCGAGTGGCAACAACAGGCTACCTCGAAGACACCACGAGCGCAGTTTGAACCACCCCGCCACGACGGACAAGCGGCAAGAACGTCGATTTCAGGTCAAATGTGTTCCGATTCTTGCCAGCCCAACCTGGGTGGACCCGAGAGCTAATCGACAGTTTCCAGTTCTGCTGTTTCGACTTGCTCCTCGACCTCGCCAGATGCCCACTGCTGCTTGCCTACCGTGCCGCGGAATCGTTGGCGATACTGTCTGGGCGTAACGTTGAGCCGTCGGAAGAAAGTGGTTCGCATATGCGTGGCGCTATGAAAGCCACAATTGAACGCCACGGTCTTCAGAGGCGCATCGGTCTCCTCAAGCAGCTTCCTCGCGGTGTCGACGCGAACCTGCTCGACAAACGCGGACGGCGTCACCTTGGCATACTTCGCGAATAGCCTCGAGAACGTACGGCGGCTGACTGAAACAGCGCTGGCAAGCTGTTCGATCGACAACGCGTCGGTAATGTGCTCGGTCACATACCGGAGCACCTTGCCGACGATCGGATCCTGGTCCTTCCGTACTCCGACGTAAGGACTGTATTGAGACTGTCCGCCTTCTCGCTGGATGTAGACCACCAGGCGTTTCGCAACCCGCACCGCCAGTTCGTGCCCCCAGTCTTCCGCGACCAGCGAAAGACACAGGTCTATGCCCGCCGTCACACCGGCAGAAGTAAAGAGGCGTCCGTCGCGAATGAAGATCCGGTCCGGCTGCACGCGTGCCTGAGGGAACTCGTCAGCGAGGCGATCCGCATCTGCCCAGTGGGTCGTCACGTCCTTGCCGTCGAGCAGCCCGGCGTGCGCGAGCACGAATGCGCCGTTGCAAACGGAACCGAAGCGGGTCGCGCCGCGCGCCTGGTCTTGCAACCACTTCAGAAACTCGGGCCGCGGCTCGGCATTGGGCAACCGCGGTCCGCCTGCTACCAGCAGCAAGTCGAATGGCGTGTCGAAGTCCGCATAGCTATAGGGAATCGCGAGTTGCATTCCGTTCGAGCACGACACGGTGCCGGCCTCGTTACCCAGCAGAAACACCTCATACTTCTGGTGTTCAGGGAGAAATGTGTTGGCTTCCGCGAATACGTCCAGAGGGCCCGCAACATCCAGCGCCTGCACATCATCGAATACAACAATGGCGACTTTCATGTCGTGACCCTCGTTCCTCGTTGCCGGACTTCATGTCCGCTGGACCCACTATAAGAGCGAAGCGCCACGGGATAAATGCGTCGCGCCGAAAATCACTTATTACACGAAGTGCTGGTATGCAAGCCGGGAAATACTGGTAGAGCGGCACGCAGACACGTTCGTTGGCCGTCGCAAGGGCGGAGTCAGGAGAGCGCGGTTCATTGCGGCGCCCCTCATGACCCTGTTCGCAGCCGACGCGCGGGGCAACGCGGGCTACGTGGCCCAAATCTCACCTCTATTGGCCCGCGACGGCGCCAACGATGCACACGGTCGCCGTGCCGACTACCTATGCTTTATCTCATCAATGCGGCTGGGATCTTAAAGCTCGGGCGCACCAGAGAATCTGTCGTCGGCGAAATGGTCGTCCGTCCTTAGCCCCTGGTTGCACGCCGGACTGGCCACGATGAGGCTACAGCCGCCTCAACCCATGTCACGGTCGAAGTTCAGACCGGACGCGAATCGAGGACAGATTCATCATGCTGATGGAAAAAATTCAAAGCTCTTTCCTGTTCGGGGGAAACGCCCCCTATGTCGAGGAGCAGTACGAACTCTACCTGGCTGACCCGGCATCGGTCGCGGATGAGTGGCGCGCATATTTCGATGCGTTGCGCGAAACCCCCGCCATCGACGGCAGCGACCGCGACGACGAACCGCACGCGCCTGTCGTTTCCACCTTTGTCGAGCTGGGCAAGCGCGCGCGCGCCACGGAGACGACGCTCGATGACGGACTCGCAATCGCCAGAAAGCAGGTGGCGGTGCAGTCGTTGATTGCCGCGTTCCGCATGGTCGGCACGCGCAAGGCGAAACTCGACCCGCTGCTGTGGACTCCGCCGCAGGCCTCCGTCGAACTCACGCCGGCGTTCTACGGCTTGTCGGCGGCAGACATGTCCACGCGATTCAGCACGGCCGACACGTTTCTTTTCGACGAAGACGCAACGCTGCGCGAGATCGTCGCGGCGCTCGAACAGACCTATTGCGGCACACTCGGCGCCGAATTCATGCACCTGAGCGATGCCGGCGAGCGGCGTTGGTGGCAAATGCAACTCGAGTCGACACGCGCGAGGCCTTCGTTTTCGGTAGCGGAGAAAAAACGGTTCCTCGAACGCCTGACGGCTGCTGAAGGACTGGAGAAGTACCTGCACACGCGCTATGTCGGGCAAAAACGCTTCTCGCTGGAAGGCGGCGAATCGTTGATCGTGTTGCTGGACGAGCTGGTTCGCTATGGCGCATCGAAGAAGGTCGGCACGGTGGTGATGGGCATGGCGCATCGCGGGCGTCTGAATGTGCTGGTGAACATTGCCGGCAAGCCTTTGCGCGCGCTCTTCGACGAGTTCGAGGGCAAGAGCGGCGACCCTCTGCCGGCCGGCGACGTCAAGTACCACAAGGGCTATAGCGGTGTCACGCAGACGGCCGACGGGCCTGTCGATGTCGTGCTTGCATTCAATCCCTCGCACCTGGAAATCGTCAACCCGGTCGTGCAAGGCATGGCGCGCGCCAAAGGCGAGACCTCGGGCACGGGCGACGGGAGCGACGTGTTGCCCGTCGAGATTCACGGTGACGCGGCGATGTCCGGGCAAGGCGTCGTGATGGAGACGTTGAGCCTGACGTACACCCGAGGACACGGCACGGGCGGAACGGTCCACGTGGTCGTCAACAATCAGATCGGCTTTACGACTTCGGATCCGCGCGATACACGCTCGTCGTTCTACTGCACGGACATCGCGAAGATGATCGAGGCGCCGGTTTTGCACGTCAACGCCGACGACCCGGAAGCGGTGGCCATGGCGGTGCGCCTCGCGCTCGACTATCGCACGGCGTTCAGGCGCAGCGTGGTGATCGATCTTGTCTGTTTCCGCAAGCACGGGCATCAGGAACAGGACACGCCCGCCATCACGCAGCCGCTCATGTACCGCGCGATTACCAGCCACCCTGGCGTGAGGACCGTGTACGCGCAACAGTTGATCAGGGAAGGCGTAGTGACGCCGGATCAGGTCAAGGACACCCTCGACGCACATCGAGACAGTCTCGAACACGCGCGAGAAGCCGAAGCGCCCGGCGTATCTGTACAGCCAGCCGAAATACCCACTTGGCCGAAGTTTCTCGAGGACTATGCCGGTCCGGTCCAGTATGGTCCTCCATTGCCCGCTCAGGTGCGCGCGTTGGCGCAACAGATCTCGACCATCCCGGACGGATTCGAAATCCATCCGCTGGTCGGCAAGATGATCGCCGCGCGCCGCGAGATGGCCGCGGGGAGAAAGCCGGTCGATTGGGGCATGGGCGAGCACCTGGCATTCGCCTCGTTGCTCGACGCCGGGATCGATGTCCGCTTGAGTGGGCAGGACAGCGCGAGGGGCACGTTCAATCACCGCCACGCCGTTCTGCACAATCAGACACGCACGAGCCGGTCGGAGGGCGTGTACATCCCGCTCGATCATATCGACGGCGCAAGCGGTCGATTTACGGTGACGAACTCCATTCTGTCGGAGGCGGCCGTGCTGGCCTTCGAGTATGGCTACTCGACGGTCAACCGCAATGCGCTCGTCGTGTGGGAGGCGCAGTTCGGGGACTTCGCGAATGGTGCGCAGGTTGTGATCGATCAGTTCATCGCAGCGGGCGCCGCAAAGTGGGGACAACTCAGCGGCTTGACCCTGTTCCTGCCGCACGGGCAGGACGGGCAGGGACCGGAACACGCGTCGGCGAGACTCGAGCGATATCTGCAGCTTTGCGCGCAGGACAACATGCGGGTCACCCAACCGACCACGCCCGCGCAACTGTTCCATTTGCTGCGGATGCAAGCGGCTGTGTTCGATCGCCGGCCGCTCATCGTGATGACGCCCAAGTCGCTGTTGCGTCATCCGGAAGCGGTCAGCACGCTCGACGAGCTGGCCACGGGTGCGTTCCGCGAGATCCTGGTGGACACGCAGGTCGAGCCGTCGCGGGTGTCGAATGTGGAGCGCGTCATCGTGTCTTCGGGCAAGGTCTACTTCGACCTGCTCGAACAGCGCCGCACGTCGGGTGTTGACGATACGCCGCTCATCCGCGTCGAACAGCTGTATCCGTTTCCGTCCAGGCAACTCGCCGCGGAGTTTGCGCGTTATCCGAATCTGAAGACCGTGGTCTGGTGTCAGGAGGAGTCGCGCAACCAGGGGGCATGGAGCTTCGTCGAACCGCAGTTGCGTGAGATCCTGCCTTCGGGTGCGCAATTGCAGTATGCGGGACCGGCGGCTTCCGCGTCGACCGCGCCCGGTTATCACGCGGTACATGCGGCGAGACAGGCTGCGCTTATCTCAAGTGCGTTCGCGAAATAATGGCTTGTGCATCTCGCGGTGATACCGCGCGCGGACCTTCAGTCGCTCGGGACGTGGATAAGCGGCCCGAGCGGCGACCGTTCGCATGCAACCGAAAAAGATCTGCGGACGGCGGGTCATCGCAATGGCTCAAATGCGATCTATCTTGGCCCATATACAAGCGCTTTTATGCGTGTGCGCAGCCTCAATCATTGTCAGAATGAATAAAACCGTTTCTCACGATTCTTCCAGACGCACATCAAAAAAGTGCTGGATGGGCTGCGCTTCGTACGGAGAACCCGTCGGAGCAATCGCCCATTAGCTGGTAAGGAACATACGCTGTTCTCGAGTTGGAAGAGAAATCGTCCTTAGATTTTGGCCGCTGATGTTGTCAGCGCCCGTTTCCATGCGAGTCAGCCATGACCCAAAACCCAAACGCTGCTTTAAACGCTCTCCTGAAGCCGCCGGCTACCGGCGAATCGATGTCGGGTGCCGACATCATCCTGCGCGTGCTCAGCGAACAGGGTGTCGATACCGTATTCGGCTATAGCGGCGGCGCAATTTTGCCGACGTACGATGCCGTCTTTCGTTTCAACGAAATGCACGCGCAAACTCCCGAGCGCCAGATCAAACTCGTCGTACCCGCCAATGAACAGGCCGCCGGCTTCATGGCCGCGGGTTATGCGCGCGCGAGCGGCAAGGTCGGCGTATTCATGGTGACGTCAGGCCCTGGGGCGACGAACGCGGTGACGCCGATCGCCGACTGCAACGGCGATTCGATCCCTGTCGTCCTCATATGCGGACAGGTGCCTCGTGCCATGATCGGCACCGATGCTTTCCAGGAGGCGCCCGTTTTCAACATCATGTCGGCGTGCGCAAAGCAGGTGTTTCTGGTGACCGACCCGGCAAAGCTGGAGCAGACGCTGCGGACCGCATTCGAAGTCGCTCGCACCGGCCGTCCAGGCCCGGTTGTCGTGGATGTGCCCAAGGACATCCAGAACTGGAGCGGCGTCTATCACGGGCACGGTACGCTGGAGTTTCGAGGCTACTCCGACCGTCTTCGCATGGTGGCAAAAGGCGCTCGTCTCGAAGAGGACAAGCGCACCGAATTCTTCGATCTGCTGGCGCGCAGCAAACGGCCGTTGCTGTATGCCGGCGGCGGCATTATCACGGCCGGCGCAACGGCCGAGTTGCGCCAGTTTGCACAGCGCTTCGGGATCCCCGTGGTGACCACACTGATGGGTCTCGGCGCGATATCCGTGAAACACGAACTGGGGCTCGGCATGCTGGGCATGCACGGCGCGGCCTGTGCGAACTACGCGGTGGAAGATTGTGACTTCCTGATCGCGGTAGGCGCCCGATTCGATGACCGGGTCGCCGGTGGCCGCCCTGACGCATTCGCGCCCAGAGCGCGGTATGTCGCGCATATCGACATCGACGAGGCGGAAATCAACAAGGTGAAACGGGCGCACTGGACGCACGTAGGCGACGCGAAGGATACCCTGCTGTCACTGATGAAGCATGGTCCAGCCGCGCAACCGCCGTTGGACTGGCTCGACCGAATCAAGGAACTGAAACGGGTCTACGGTATGAACTACGACCGCAATAGCCCGGCAATTCAGCCGCAGTTCGTAGTCGAAAAGCTCAGTGAAATTACCGGCGGGCGAGCCATCGTCACCACAGGCGTCGGTCAGCATCAGATGTGGGCTGCGCAATTTTTCGACTTCGTCGAACCGCGCAGCTTCCTGACTTCGGGCAGTATGGGGACCATGGGTTTCGGGCTGCCCGCGGCGATCGGCGCTCAACTGGCGCGACCTGATGCGCTTGTCATCGACATCGATGGTGACGGCAGCATCCGCATGAATATTGGCGACCTGGAGACGGCAACCACCTACGGCGTGCCTGTCAAAGTACTGCTGCTCAACAATCTCGGTGACGGGATGATCCGGCAATGGCAGCGTCTCTTTTACGAGGGGCGCTTGTGTGTGAGCGACAAGTCGCTTCATCGCAAGGATTTCGTCATGGCAGCTCGGGCCGACGGGTTTGAGTTTGCCGGTCGCGTCGACGCAATCAGCGAACTCGAAGGCCAACTCAGGGCCTTCATAGAATTCGACGGACCGGCTTTCCTCGAAGTGATGGTCGACGAGAATGCCGATGTCTTTCCGATGGTCGGACCGGGGCAAAGCTACGCGAATATGATCACCGGGCCGTTCATTCCGTCCCGGGTCGAGTCGGAAACCAAAGGGAAGGGCACGGAGCGTCAAGCGGCTGCGGATATGTTCTAAGCAACTTCGTGTTGATTCACGCGCTCTTACGCGTACGCCATTGACAGCGTGACAATGCCGATGGCTGCGCTATACTTGCGGCGATGAAAATCCTGCGGACACTTCTCGTCTTGCTGCTGTGTGTGATGCTGCCCCTCAGTGGGCTGGCAGCAAGCGGCACGACCGGAGCGTGTCCCATGGAATCCGCCATGACCGGCGACACCGCCGCCATGTCGGCTGATATGCCCGGCTGCGATTCGGCAAGCCCCATGTCCAGTGAACACGCCAAGTCGAAGGTATCGCTGTGCAAGGTGAGCGCCCAGTGTCAGATGGGCAGCCTCTATCACCCCGTTTCTTCTCCCACCGTGACTCGACCCGCCGGGTCGTTTGTTCCCGTCAGCTTCCACTACGCACAGTCGCTCTCCATCCGCGAGCCGGATGGCCTCTGGCGTCCACCGCAGTCCCTCTAACTCCATCGTTCTGGTTCGCCGCTTTTACGCGGTGATGTCGTCCCGTTTCGGGATGTGAGTTCGTGTGTCCGCTCGCGCGGCTACACACGGCTCGACCATTCGAGGTTAGACCATGCTTTCCTTCATCGGCACGCCGGCATCCCGGCGCGCCTGGGCTAGCTCATGCGCCGTCTTCCTTGCGTTCGGCCTGCTGGCTGGCCGCGCGGCGCATGCCCAAGACGCGGGCTTGACGCTCGACGAGGCACTTCAAATAGCCACTAGTCGCTCGTCCTCGATCCAGGCTGCGCAAGCCTCGGTTCGGGGAAGTTCGGACGTGGTTGTCAAAGCCGGGCAACTGCCCAATCCCACGCTGAATCTGAGTGTCCAGGACCTGCCTGTCAATGGACCCAATGCGTTCACGATCGGGCAGGACAATTTCACGATGCGTGGCATCGGCATCCAGCAGGAGTGGGTTTCTCCTGCAAAGCGCCGGCTGCAAACAACGCTGGCCGATCGTGCCGTGGAGCGCGACAAATCGACGTACCTCGAAAAGGTCGCGGAGGTTCGTCAGCAAGTGGCGATGGCCTGGCTCAATGCCATCTACGCAAAGAAGGCCGTCGCGCTGAGTCAGGCGCTGGTCGACCATCTGAGTCAGGAGCTCGCCGTAAAACAGGCGTCGTACCGTGGCGCAAAAGGGGCGGCGATCGATATCGCCCAGGCGAGCCTGACGCTTGGCAATGCGCGTGATGAACTGATCTGCGCCCAGCAGGACGAGAGGACCGCGTTGATCACGCTGTCGCGCTGGACGGGAGCGGGCAATGTGCTCGAAGTGGGCGGCACGCCGCCGGCACTCCAGTCACACGTATCGGGTTTAAGCGTCGAGCAGCTTGCTCAGGTTCAGCCTTCGTTGATCGCGGCCCGCGCAGCCATTTCGCTGGCCGATGCCGACACGGACGTTACCCGAAGCAACCGAAGCCCGAACTGGACCTGGGGGCTGACCTACTTCAAGAGCGGTGGCAAGTTCCCGGACTACGTGTCGGTCGGTGTTTCCATCCCGTTGCCGATCCATCGCGGGAACGTCGAAGACCGCGACGTCGAGCAAAAGTCCGAAATGGGCACGCAGGCGCGGCTCGTTTATGAAGACACCGAGCGGCAGGTGGTCGCGGATATCCAGAGTCTGACGGCAAAGCTCGCCAGTGGGCGGGGGCGTCTGGCCAACGCCAGACAAACCGTTCTTCCCGCGGCCGAACAAAAAGTGCAACTGGCCAATGCCGCTTACCGGTCGGGTATCGGCACGCTCTCCGATGCGTTGGACGCGAGACACACACAGCTCGAAGCGGACCTTCAGGTGTTGAATCTTGAACGGGACGTTTCCCTCGCCTGGGCGCAGCTCGAATACCAGGTTTTGCCGCCCGACCTGACCTCCGCCCAGTAAAGAGAAAAAAACATGAACCAGAAACTGATCGTACGCGCCGTGGCGGCAGTGTTCACTGCCGCTGCGCTTGTAGGCGCCGGCTATGTGGCCGGCAGCCATCGTGCCGCAACGGGTACACCCATGGCGTCAGCCACAGCCGCGACTCCATCCGCAGCCGGAGACAAGATCGACCCGAAAACTGGCCGCAACGTGCTCTATTGGCACGATCCGATGGTGCCGAACCAGCACTTCGACAAGCCCGGCAAATCACCCTTCATGAACATGGAGCTTCAGCCCGTCTTCGCGGACGAAGGGAGTTCCAGCGGTATCAAGGTCGACTCGACGCTACAACAGAATCTCGGCATCCGATACGCGATGGTGGTCCGGCAGGACGCCTCTGAAAGTTTCGATGCGATCGGAACCACCCAGTTCGATGAGTCGATGGCCGATGTCGTCCAGTTGCGGGTGACGGGTTATATCGATCACCTGTACGCGAGCGCGCCGATGCAACGTGTCGTGAAGGGCGCGCCGATTGCGTCGCTCTTCGTGCCCGACTGGTTGGCGCCTCAGGAAGAGTATCTGGCGCTCAAACGCGGGGGCATGGATGCCGGCCTGCTTGCCGCCGCACGTGCGCGCATGCGGGCGCTGTCGATTCCGGACGGGCTGATTGCCAGCCTCGAGCGAACCGGAAAAGCGCAGACCCATGTCACGCTATTCGCCCAGCAAGCCGGCGTGCTGACGGAGCTCAATGTTCGCGATGGTGCGATGGTGTCGCCTGGACAAACGCTCGCCAAGATCGCGGGGCTGTCGAAGCTGTGGCTGATCGTTGAGATACCCGAGTCGCTCGCATTGCAGGTGCGGCCCGGCATGATGGTCGATGCGACGTTCGCCGGCGACGCTTCGCAACACTTTAGCGGCCACATCCGTGAAATCCTGCCGGGCATCAGTCCGGACAGCCGGACGCTGCAGGCGCGCCTCGAAATCGACAACGCGGGACTGAAGCTGACCCCCGGGATGCTGATGCGCGCACGGGTCAGTGGAGCGAAACCGGTCTCGCGGCTGCTTGTGCCGTCTGAAGCGGTCATCACGACCGGCAAGCGCTCGATCGTCATTGTCAGGAATAGCGATGGCCGGTTGCAGCCTGTCCAGGTTGTGATCGGCCACGATAGCGGCGACGGCACCGAGGTCACGAGCGGGCTGACCGAAGGCCAACAGGTCGTCGCGTCGGGCCAGTTCCTGATCGACTCCGAAGCAAGCCTGAGGTCCGTGCTGCCGAAACTCGAAGGAAGCGCGGCACCGGCGGCGTCGGCCTCGACTTCCTCTCCTGCTCCTGCTCCTGCCTCCGCGCCCGCTGCCGCGCAAACCTACGAAACGACCGGCAGGGTCGAAAAAGTCACCAGCAGCGACATCACGTTCTCACATCAACCCGTGCCGGCGCTAGGCTGGGGTGCGATGACCATGACCTTCGGCAAGCCGTCTCCGACGGCCTTTCCGGACGTCAAGGTCGGCGAGTCCGTGCATTTCGTCTTCAAGCCGTCCGACGACGGCTACCAGTTGACGCAGGTCGAACCGGCCGGAGGCGCGAAATGATTGCACGCGTCATTCGCTGGTCGATTTACAACCGGTTCCTCGTGCTGCTCGCGACAGTGCTCGTCACCGCATGGGGCGTTTATTCGCTGACTCAAACGCCGGTCGACGCACTGCCGGATCTGTCCGACACGCAGGTCATCATCAAGGCATCGTATCCCGGCAAGGCGCCGCAAGTCGTCGAAGACCAGGTGACGTATCCGCTCACGACGACCCTGCTGGGGGTGCCGGGCGCCACCACCATCCGCGCCTATTCGTCGTTCGGGGACGCGTTCGTCTACGTGCTATTCGATGACAGGACGGACCCGTATTGGGCCCGCTCGCGCGTGCTCGAATATCTCAACCAGGTGCAGAGCCGTTTGCCGCAGGGCGCGACTGTCTCACTCGGGCCCGATGCCACGGGCGTTGGCTGGGTCTACGAGTACGCACTGGTCGACCGCACCGGCAAACACGACCTTGGCCAGCTTCGCGCCTTGAACGACTGGTTTCTGAAGTTCGAGTTGAAATCGGTACCGGACGTTTCGGAGGTCGCCAGCATCGGCGGCATGGTGCGGCAATACCAGGTCGTTCTGGATCCGGACAAGCTGCGTGCCTACGGCATCACGCAGGCTAGCGTCGCGGATGCCATCGGCAAGGCGAACCAGGAATCCGGTGGTTCCGTGGTCGAACTGGCCGAGTCCGAGTACATGGTCAGATCGTCGGGATATCTGCGCTCGCTCGACGATTTCCGCCACATCGTGCTGCGCACGAACAGCACTGGAACTCCCGTCTTGCTTGGCGACGTCGCACGCATTCAGATCGGACCTGAAATGCGCCGCGGCATTGCCGAACTGAACGGTGAAGGCGAAGTGGCCGGCGGTGTGATCGTGATGCGCTCAGGCAAGAATGCGCTGACGACCATCGACGCGGTCAAGGCCAGGCTCGCCGGCCTGAAGCAGTCTCTGCCGCCGGGCGTCGAGATCGTGACGACCTATGACCGCTCGCAGCTCATCGAGCGCGCAGTCGACAACCTCAGGGACAAGCTCATCGAGGAGTTCGTCATCGTCGGCGTGGTCTGCGCGGTGTTCCTGTTCCACTTGCGTAGCGCGTTCGTTGCGATCCTGTCGCTGCCGCTCGGCGTGTTAACCGCATTTATCGTGATGCGCTACCAGGGCGTCAACGCGAACCTGATGTCATTGGGCGGCATTGCGATCGCGATTGGCGCGATGATCGACGCAGCGATCGTGATGATCGAGAACGCCCACAAGCATCTGGAGGCGTACGACCACACGCACCCCGATACGCCGATCACGACTGCCCGGCGGTGGGAGTTGATCGCACAGTCGGCCGCCGAAGTCGGCCCGGCGCTGTTCTTTTCGCTGCTGATCATCACGCTGTCGTTCATTCCGGTGTTTTCGCTCGAAGGCCAGGAAGGGAAGCTGTTTGCGCCATTGGCGTTCACGAAGACCTACACCATTGCCGCTGCCGCCGGCTTGTCCGTCACGCTCGTGCCCGTGCTGATGGGCTACCTGATCCGTGGCCGGATTCCGCATGAGAACGCCAATCCGATCAACCGTGTGTTGATCCGGCTTTATCGTCCCGTGCTCGAAGCGACGCTGCACCGGCCGTGGATCGCAATCGGGCTGGCAGTGCTGGCGCTTGCCATCACGTTGATTCCCGTGTCGCGGCTCGGCGGCGAATTCATGCCGCCGCTCGACGAAGGGGATCTGCTTTACATGCCGACCGCGTTGCCCGGCATCTCCGCGGACAAAGCCGCCGAACTTCTCCAGCAGACGGATCGCCTCATCAAGACGGTTCCGGAAGTGAAAAGCGTATTCGGCAAATCGGGACGCGCCGACACGGCGACCGATCCCGCGCCGTTCGAGATGTTCGAGACCACTATCCAGTTCAAGCCGCGCAGCGAATGGCGGCCTGGGATGACACCCGAGAAGCTGGTGGATGAACTCGACGCGCGGGTGAAGATTCCGGGGCTGTCGAATGTTTGGGTGCCGCCGATTCGCAATCGCCTGGACATGCTGTCGACCGGGATCAAGACGCCCGTCGGAGTGAAAATCTCCGGCGCGGACCTGGGGCAGATCGACAAGATCGCCACGCAGGTCGAGTCCGTCCTGAAGAACGTGCCGGGCGTCACGTCGGCGTTGGCCGAACGCCTGAACGGCGGTCATTACATCGACGTCGATATCGACCGGCTCGCGGCCGCCCGCTATGGACTGTCCGTGACGGACATCCAGTCCATCGTGTCGACTGCGGTGGGCGGCGATAACGTCGGCGAGGTGATCGCGGGCCGTGAACGCTTTCCGATCAACATCCGCTATCCGCGGGAGATCAGGGACTCCGTCGACAACCTGCGCCAGTTGCCGGTCGTCACGGATCGCGGCGCGCAGATCACGTTGGGCGATGTGGCGACGATCAGGATTTCGGATGGACCGCCAATGATCCGTAGCGAGAACGCCCGGCTATCAGGCTACGTCTACGTCGACATTCGCGATACGGATTTGCAATCGGCGGTGAAAGCGATGCAGGTCGCGGTTGCGCGGCATGTTGTCCTGCCGCCCGGCTATTCGATCGCCTGGTCGGGTCAGTTCGAGTATCTGGAGCGGGCGGCCGCGAAGCTGCGAACGGTGATTCCGGTAACGCTCGCGGTCATTTTTGTGCTGCTGTTCCTGACGTTCAACTCGGCGGCCGATGCCTTATTGCTGATGTCGACGGTGCCATTTGCGCTGGTCGGCGGGTTCTGGTTGATCTGGCTTCTCGGGCACGCGGTCTCCGTTGCGACGGCGGTGGGATTCATCGCGTTGTCGGGCGTGGCGGCTGAATTCGGTGTCGTGATGCTGCTTTACCTGAAGGGCGCGCTTAACCACCGCCTCGACGCGGGCGAGCCCTTTACCGAGGCGACCCTGGTCGACGCCATCCGCGAAGGCGCGGTTTTGCGTGTGCGACCCAAGGCGATGACGGTCGCGGTTGTCCTGGCGGGCCTCATCCCGATCATGCTGGGCCATGGCTCCGGCTCCGAAGTCATGCAGCGCATCGCCGCGCCGATGGTTGGCGGCATGGTGACCGCGCCGCTCCTGTCCATGCTCATCATTCCCGCCGCCTGGCTGTTGCTGCAACGCCGCCGCGTTGCGCGCATGAAAGCCACCACGCAAGAAGCGCTGCAATCCCACGTAGCACCCACTGGCACGCTTGTGCCGCAAACTCACTCTGGAGAAAACCAATGAAGAAGTTGATCACTTTGACGGCTGCGTTCTGCACCGGTCTTACGCTCGCCGGCGTGGCGATAGCGGCGGACGACATGGCCGGCATGAAAATGGCCAACGGCGCGATGGATGCCGGGACACCGAACAACGCAGCGCTCACCGATGCGGTCATCAAAAAGGTGGATCCGTCCACCGGCATGGTGACGCTTCAGCACGGCGAGCTGAAGAACATCGGCATGTCGGCGATGACCATGGCCTACAAGGCCAAGGATGCGGCGATGGTCAAACAGGCCAAGGCGGGCGAGAAGATCAAGGTTCGCGTTGAAAACGTAGATGGCACGCTGACCATCGTGAAGCTTATGAAACAGTAACGGTTCGCGGTTGCGCAGCGATGCGTCGGCGCCTTGTCCACTCGCAAACGCATTGCTGTGTCAGTGCCGACGCCGGGCCGTTGGCTGATGGAGGAGGGCCATGAGGAAGTCACGGCTTGTCTCCAGGTTTGCCGCGCACGAGCGACTCCGGATGGCGCTCCAGATAGTCGGCCAACGCGTTCAGCGATTGCAGCGTGCGGGTCAATTCCTGCAGCGCCTGGTGCACGTCCGACTGCAACGGCGAATCCTGCTGCAAAGTCGCCTCGGCCGAGCCGAAGGTCTGCCGCGCGGCAGCGAGCGTATCGCGCGCCTGCGGCACGACTTCGTTGTTCAGCCGATTGAACAGCGCGTCGGCGTTTTTCAGCGACGTGTTCAGATTCGAGCCGATCTGATCGAACGGAATCCGGTCGAGCTTCTTCGCGATGTCGGCCACCTGGGTCTGCAGCGCGTCGAGCGTGTTCGGAATGGTCGGCAGCTGCGCGGCTCGGGCGCGGATCGAACTGTATCGGCATGCTCAACGCTGGTTCGGCGCGCGGCCCACCGGGCGCCACACGCGGCGTGGCGCCGGCGGTGCCCATGTCAGGCTCAAGGCTGCACGGCCTCCCACGACGAGTCCGGGTCGAACGATTTGAGCGCAGCCGCGACACGCGCCGACTGTGGGCCGAGGTTCTTCTGATAGATCTGCCCGTCCTGATTGACGATGAAGCTCATCACGCCCGTCTTGCCATATTCGGCGGGCCACGCGACGACGCCGTAGCCTTTGGTCATCGTGCCGTTCTCGACGTAGTTCTGGCTACCGCCTTTGGCATGCGCCCCTTGCGCGGTCAGGATGCGGAAGTGATAGCCGTAGTAACCCTCTTTCGACACGGACTGGGTGTGCGGCATAGCTGCGGCGAGCGGGCCGAGCGGGCTGTCTTTTTCACCCGGCGCGCTGGGCCAGTACAAGCCGTCGTGCTGGCCCGGTGTGCTGACAATGCGTTGCGCGTAATGCTGGGTCGACGCCTGATATTCGCCTTGCGCATCGCGAATGGCGAGCGATATCAGCATGGCCGCGTTCTCGTTGCGGCCGATGCGGCGCGTCGCGATCTCATCGCGGGCGACAGCGAGATCGAAGCGCCAGCCTTTGGACGTCTGCACAAGCGGAATCGGCAACGTCCAGCCGCTGGTGCCGACCGACAGCTGCTTGCTCGCATGACCGTCGGGCAGCGCCGGACCGTCGACGATCTGGTGTCCCTCCGACCACGCGCCGAGAAAGTCGTAGATGTCCTGTTCGCCGATGTTCTGGGTCGGAATGAAGCGGGTGAAGTCCTTGCCGAGCACGTGCTGCATGGCGGGGTGGTCGTTGCTGGCGAGCGCGTCGACAAACGCGTTGACAGCGGCCTCGGGTGTCGGATACACGGCTTGTGCATGCGCCGCGGACGCACCGAACAGAAGCGCGGCAAGCGCGAGCGCGATCCCGGCGCGGCGTGGGTTGAGCGCGAGAGCAAAGGTGGGCGCAAAGGCGTCGGCAAGACGTGCGGCGGAAGTGTGGAACATGCGGATGCAAATCATGAGCGGCTCCTGTGAGATCGGTTCAACGTTGCCGGCCGAAGTGACGCTGACCGCCGCCACCCGCGCCCAGACCGCCGCCGTGCGGCTGTCCGCCGCCGTGCGGCTGTCCGCCGCCGCCCGCGCCGAAACCGCCACCGCGTTGTTGTCCACCGCCGCCCGCGCCCAACCCGCCGCCGGCGCGCTCGCCACTACCTCCCGCTCCCAGATTGCCGCTACGTTGCTGACCGCCGCCGTTTGCGCCCAGGCCGCCGCCGCGGTTGCTCGCCTGCGCCTGCCGGCTGGCTTGCCCGCGCTGCATGTCCCGCTGCGCGTCGCCGCCATTGCCCGCGCCGCGTAACGCGTTGTCGCGGTTCACGTTCTGCGCGCTGTCGCGAATGTTGCCGGTCGTGTTGCCGCCTTGATGGATGCCCTGCACGCGCTGACTGGCTGTTCCGCCCATGTTCTGGCCGGTGCGGTTCTGCAAGGTCTGCTGCGCCTGCGCACGCGACGCCGCCGTCGCCGATGTATCGCGCCCGCGATACGCATCGCGTTGCTGGCTGCTCACGTTGGCCGTGGTATTGCGGTTGAAAGTCGAATTACGGTTCCAGTTGGTCGTGCTGCTATTCACGTTGAGCTGTCGATTCACATTGATGTTGTTGTACTGATTGACGTTGATGTTGACGCTGTGATTGTTCCAGTTGACGTTGCTCCACAGCGAACTGGTGATCGCGACGCCGACGCCGAACGCGAGACCCGCGGCAAGGCCGCTGGCCACGGCATAGCCCGGCGGGGGCGGCACATACACTGGCGGATAGGCCGGATAGGGCCACGCGCCGTAGACGACCGTGGGGTTGTACGTCGGCACATAGACGACCTGCGGGTTGACCGGCACGATCTGGATCGTGCTCTGCTCGACCACCACTTTCTGCTGCGGGTTGGTCTTCAGGTTGCCGGCCTGCTGTGCCTGTTTGCGCAGGCGTTGCACGGAGTCCATCACGTCGTTCGGCTGCGCGAGGAAGGCGTTGCCGAGTTGCGTGACCCAGTCGGGTTTCGACGCCATGGTGGCCAGCACCTGGGGAAATGCCACCAGCGATTGCACACTCGGGTCCCACGGTTCCGCCGCGACCGCCTTCACGGCGTCGTCGCCCTGGAGGTTCGGATTGGCTTTCGACCATGCCGCCGCCGCCGGCACGTCCTGCGGAAAGGTCGAGGCCATCAGCACCTGCGCGAGGAGCGCGTCGGGGTAGAGCGCGATCGGCGCGGTCAGCGAATCCAGCTGCTGGTTCGAGATTTTCGCCGGGGTTTGCGCCGGGGTTTGCCCATAAGCGGCCGGTGCGACTTCGAGGAAAAGCGGCGAGCCGGCCAGTACGGTCAATGCGGCTAGAAGAATTCGCGGTCCTCTCTGGTATGCCCTGGAGCGTTTCACGTTCAGCTCTCCCTTGTTTGGAAGTTGTGTGTGGCGCAGTGGTGCGGTGCGTGAGACGTCGACGCCGTGACCGCGCCTCTGAGCGGCCGGTCACTTGAGACGGGTTCGATCACCGGCGCAGTGGACGGAGCGGCTCCAACGTTACTGCTCATCGCCGACGAACCAGCGGAAATAGGGATTATCCGGCCGTGCATGCAACGCATCGGCAATGTCGCGAGACCACGCCCCACGCTCGCCGCGGTACGCGTCGAGACCCGCCGCATAGAAACTTCGCAGCGCGTCGCGTTCCGCGTTCAGCGTCGCGCGAAAAGTCTCATCGGCATGAAGTAGCGGCGGCTCGCTACGCAGCGCGAGCAGATGCGTGAACGTGTCCGCGAAACTGTCGCGCCGCACCCACGCCGCGTATTCGATACGCGGCCGGTCATCGGTGACGGGCGGGGCATCCGCGGTGTAATAGGCGAGGCCGGCGCGATCGGTGATCCACGTCGCGAGCAGCGCCGCCGGCGACGCCACGCCCACCTCGCGCAATGCCTTGGCCACTTGAGGCTGCGCAAAGCGCGACGCGATACGCGGCACATCCAGTTCGATCGGCTGCATCGAGCCGATCAGCATCATCTCGTGCAACTCGGTGGTCCACAGCGTGGCGTACGGAAACACCTGGATGAAACTCTGGACCAGCGAGCGCGTATCTTCTTCGTTCTGTGTCGGCAGAGGCAGCCATTGCGCGACGATGCCGCCCGTCTGCAGACGCGAGGCTGCCAGCCGGTAGAAGTCCGACGAGTACAGATTGACTACGCCGGCCGCTGAAGGAGGCGGCGGTTCGAGCGTGATCAGGTCGTAGTGTTCGCTGCTGCGCAGGAGTTCGCGCCGTCCGTCGCGCAGCCGGATATCGATGCGCGGGTCCGTGCTCATGCCGTAGTTGCCCTTGAACTGCGGCGCCGCGCGCACGACCGCCGGCAGCAGTTCGGCGACCACGCGCTGGTCGAGGCCAGGCCACGTGAGCAGCGCGCCGCCCGTGATGCCCGTGCCGAGTCCGATGACGAGCGCGCTGCGCGGCGTGTCGCGGTGAATCAGCAGCGGCAGCAGCGCTTGCAGGCGCATGTAGCGCAATGACGTCATCGCATCGCCGGAGTTCGAGACGCCTTGAATGTAGAGGCGCCGGAACTGTTTCTGGCCCGCGCCTTGTCCAATCACGGCGACGGTACCGCCCGCGCTCTCCTCGTAGGAGATCAGATTGCCGCCGCGCGCATCGGCAAGCAGAGTGGCGAGCCGGTCCGACGGTGTCAGCAGCACGGCGCACAGCGCGGCCGCGGCCAACGCCGGCACGCTCCAGCGCGCACCGCGCCGCACGCCCCGGCCGCGCCACACGGCGACACCGCCCAGCGCGCTGGCGAGGACGGCCAGCACCGCGAGCGCATGCACCAGCCCGAGCGCCGGCACGAGCACGAAGCCGGCGAGCAGCGTGCCGGCGATGCCGCCCGCGGTATTCAGCGCCACCACTGCGCCGACATCGCGTCCGGTGTGCCGCGCATCCACGCTCATGCGCAGCGCGAACGGAAAGGCCGCGCCCAGCAATAGCGTCGGTACGAAGACGATGCACGCGGCCGCGACCGCGAAGCTCGCGCACATGGCGGCGAGCAGGTTGCCGGTGGCGGAAAACGCCGCCGCGCGTGCAAGGCTTTGCCATTGCAGCAGCCAGCCGCCGAGCGCGGCGACTTCCAGCAACGCGACAAGTCCGGCCGCCACGATCAGCAGCGCGAACATGCCCCACGGATCGCGCGTGCGGTCGACGCGGCGCGAGGCGAACGCGCTGCCGAGCGTGAGTCCGAGCAGATAAGTGGCGAGCACGATCGCAAAGGCGAAACCGCGGGTGCTGACGAACTGCACGATCACTTGCGACCACACCACCTCGTAACCCAGCGCGATACCGCCCGCGAGTGCATAGAGGGTGATGGCGAGGCGTGCGCCGGGCTTGTCATTTGCTGAGGCGTCGTCATCATCATCGGAAGAGGCCGTGTCGAGCGGTCGCAATTTCACAGGAGTACGCGCGGAGCCGGTACGGCTTATCAGCAGCGCGACCAACGCGGCCACCGCGTTCAGGCCGGCCGCGGCGAACGCGCTGCCCCGCACCCCAAGCGACGGAATCAACACGAACGCGCAAACGAGTGTGCCCGCGATCGCGCCGCCCGTATTAGCCGCATAGAGGCGTGCGCCAGCGCGGCCCAACTGCGTCGCGCGCGGACCCAGGGCGCGCATCAGCACCGGCAGCGTGCCGCCCATCAACACGGCAGGCAGGCCGACCAGCGCGAACGGCAACGCCCACGCCAGTGGTCCGGCGCGCTCCTGCAACCAGGCGAACGGCGCGGCCGCGTGCGCCAGCGCGAGTGTGCTGCCCACCGCCAGCACCAGCGCGCCGCCTTCCAGCGCGGCGTAGAACAGCAAAGGCCGCGACACGCGATCGGCAAGCCGGCCGAGCAACCAGCCGCCCAACGCGAGACCCGCAAAAAATGCACTGACGCCGGTCGTGACCGCCTGCACGTCGACGCCCACGACGAGCGCCAATTGCTTGATCCACAGCACCTGGTAAATCAGCGACGCCGCGCCCGATGCAAACAGCAGCAGCATCGGCCAGGCGATGGACAACGTGGGCGCAGCGGCGGGATCCGGCGAGTCCTGTTCGAGCGGGCCGCTTCGTTCGGAGGCCCGCGCTTGCGCGCGTGCCTGTGCGCGGCGCTCACGACGCGAGCTTCTGGCGTGATGGGTCAGCGTGTGCGTCATTGATTGAATGGTGTTGAAGCGGCGCGAGACATGCGCCGCTCAGGTGATGCGTTGCGCGCGCCGTTGGAGGGTGCGCGCGCAACGCAGAGGGCAGAGCTACTCCAGTCCGCGCTTCTTGAACGACTCGTCGATCTTCTTGTCCACCTGCCGCCGCGCGCCGTCGACGCTGAAGCTCGCGGGCCGCTGGCTCGGCGGATAGTTGACGAAAGTCTGCAGGAACAGCGACGCCTTCATCGTGGCAATGCCGTTCAGGTAGACGTTCTTTGTCACCCAGTCGTTGTACTGATCCGAGGTGATGTCCGCCCGTTCATAAGGATCCATGCGCAGGTTGAACAGCTTGGGCAGCCGCAAGCAGACCAGCGGATCCTGCCAGATGTTCAGATTGCCCTTCGCGCGCTGCTCGCAGAACACCGCTTTCCAGGCGTTGCCGTCCTGATCCCAGCGCATCGCCACCAGATCGCCGTCGTCGTCGAAATAGTAGAACTCGGTGCGTGGGTCCTTGGTGGTCTGTCCGGTCAGGAACGGCAACTGGTTATAGCCGTCGAGGTGGTTCTTGAAACTCGCGCCGCCCGCCTTGGGCGCCCAGCCTTTCAATAGCCGGTCCTTCACGGCGCCGTCGCCGGCCGCGGCGAGCAGCGTCGGGAACCAGTCGAGTCCCGAGATCATCTCGTTGGAGGTTTCGCCGGCCTTGATATGGCCCGGCCAGCGGATCATCGCGGGCACACGGAACGCGCCTTCCCAGTTGGAGTCCTTCTCGCTGCGGAACGGCGTGGTCGCCGCGTCCGGCCACGAGAACTGATTCGGCCCGTTGTCGGTCGTGTAGATGACGATGGTGTTGTTGGCGATCTTCAGATCGTCCAGCAGCTTCAGCAGTTTGCCGACGTCCTGATCGTGCTCCCACATGCCGTCGGCGTATTCGTTGCCGGGCATGCCGCTCTTGCCTCTGAACTCGGGCCGCACGTGCGTGAAGACGTGCATGCGCGTGTAGTTCATCCAGACGAAGAAGGGCGTGCCGTTCTTGACCTGCTTGCGGATGAATTCTTCCGCGTGCGCGCCGGTTTCGTCGTCGATGGTCTCCATGCGTTTGGCTGTGAGCGGGCCGGTGTCCTGAACCTTGCCGTCCGAGGTGCTGTGAATCACCCCGCGCGGTGAAAAGTTCTTTACGTATGGGTCGTTCTTGTCTTTCGGCCAGTAAGGACGCTCGGGTTCTTCCTCGGCGTTCAGGTGGTACAGGTTGCCGTAGAACTCGTCGAAGCCGTGATTGGTCGGCAGGTACTCGTTCTTGTCGCCGAGGTGGTTCTTGCCGAACTGGCCGGTGGCGTAACCGAGCGGCTTGAGCGCCTGCGCGATCGTCATGTCGCCTTTTTGCAGGCCGACCGGCGCGCCCGGTGCGCCGACCTTCGAGAGCCCGGTGCGCAATGGAACCTGTCCCGTGATGAACGACGAGCGGCCCGCCGTGCAGCTATTTTCAGCGTAGTAGTCGGTAAAGATCATGCCTTCGCTGGCAATGCGGTCGATGTTCGGCGTCTTGTAGCCGACCACGCCGCGCGAGTAGGCGCTGATGTTCGTCTGGCCGATGTCATCGCCGAAAATCACGAGGATGTTCGGTTTCGGCGCGGATTTGGCGGCCGGTTGAGGGGCGCTCGTCGCAGCGGGCTTGGCCGCGGGTTGCGTCTGTGCGGGTGCGTTGATCGATGGAAGGATCAACACACCGAACACGGCAAGGGCAAGCACGGTCGCCCCCAACGCGTAACGTCCTTTTTTCAGCACTTTTGTCATTGTGTCGCTCCGATGGAGTTGACGCTTATCTGCCCGCTATTCGCCCGTCATGCCTTGCTTCGCGTGACGGGGTTGCCCCTCGTCGGCCGCCGCCCGCTTGCGGCCTGCGCTCGCCGCTTCGCGCGGCTTACTGCTTCGGCGCCGGAAACACCGTTTGCCAGTCGTCTTTCATGCTGACCACCGTCCAGCCGTCGGCAACCGCTTCGTCCCACGCCTTGTCGAGCTTGCCGACTTTCGACGCACGGTCGTACGCGAACTCGCGCGCGGCGTCGTCGTGATGCAGCAGCAACGCGAGATGCCGTCCGGGACCGCTCGCGGTGTACTGCAGCATCTGCAGATCGCCGTCAGAATTACCGAACGCGAGGATCGGCTTGCGGCCGATGTTGCGATAGATGCCGACGGGTTTGCCGGCACCGTCGTCGACGAAATCGATTTTCGGCTGTCGTACGAGAGCCGGCTGGCCGTTGAGCATCTCGTACTGGACCGCCTGACTGGAGCCGATGATCTGCTCGGGCGGAATGCCGTAAACCTTCTCGGCCCAAACCCGCATGAATTCGATCGTGCCACCCGAAACGATGAAGGTCTTGAAGCCGTTGGCGCGCAGATAGGCGAGCAATTCAAGTTGCGGCTGATATACGAGCTCCGTATACGGCCGGCTGAATTTTGGATGTCGCGCGCTGTCGAGCCACGCGCGGATCGTTTTGTCGTAAGCGTCGACGGTCATGCCGCTATTGGCGACTCCGATTAGTTGCAGCAACGCCTTCTGCTGGTTCGCGAGCGCGCCGTAGTCCTTCGCGACGAGCGCCTTGAATGCCGGATTGTCTTTCCACTCGGGATGCTGCGGCGCGACCGCCTTCACCTGTGCGACCATGAAGACCAACTGGAAATACAGCGGCTGTTCGCTCCACAGCGTGCCGTCGTTGTCGAACACGGCGATGCGATCCGCGGGCGGCACGTACGTCGGCGAGCCTTCGCGGGTGACATCGGCGACGAAGGACTGGATGGTCTGTTTGGCCTTCGTGTCGCGCCACGAAGGCAACGCGGCGGCAGGCTGGTTCGCCTGCGGCTGGGCGGGCGTGACGGCGTCGTGCTGCGCGGCGCAACCGGCAAGACTCAGTGCGACGCAGGCAGCCCGGAGCAGGCGCAGCGCACGGCTTGACCACACAGGCTGACGGCACAGTTGCATCCGGACTCCAGTTCGATTGGAACAACAAGTTGAACCGACGAGTTGAACCGACGAGTTGAACCAACACTCGCGACGCGCGCCAACACCTCGCGGAGGCGCGAAACAGCGCTTAAAAGCAAAACGCGCAGCAAATAAAGAGCAATCAGGCAGCAGTCGATTGGCGCTCAGGCAGCCGTTGGACGCACGGCTACCCGCCGGCGATGCCAGGCGCGCCCGCGGCTCTCGCCGAGGCCTGACGCGCGCCGGCTTCTTTCCAGGTGTCTTCGTCCATCACGAGGCGAAAGCCGAGATGCGACATGCTGTTGTAGGGATCGGTGCCGCGTCTTGCACTGGGCCGGTAGCTCAGGCAGTAGGTTTCATTGCACAGGAACGAACCGCCGCGTGTCACGCGCTTGGGCGCGTCGACGGGCACGCCCTGGTCGGCGGGATCCCACGAGTCGCGCGGACCCACGGGGTTGTCGATCGCGCTGGTGCTCACCGCTTCGCGTCGGAATTGGTCCGCGCGATACCAGTCGGCCACCCATTGCCAGGCGTTGCCGGTCATGTCGGAGAGGCCGTAGCCGTTGGCCGGGAACGTGCCCACCGGGCTCGTGCCGAGCGCGCCGCCCGCTTTCGGATTGACGACCGGGAACGACTGCGCCTGCTGGCCTTGCCACACGTTGGCCATCTGTTTGCCGTCAGGGGAGAACTGCTCGCCCCATGCGTACGTCGCCTGTTCGAGTCCGCCGCGCGCGGCGAATTCCCATTCGGCTTCGGTCGGCAGACGCTTGCCGGCCCACTTCGCATAAGCCTGCGCATCCTCGTAGGAAACCTGAACGACAGGGTGGTCGTCTTTACCGATGATGTTGCTGTCAGGTCCGGTCGGATGACGCCAGTTGGCGCCAGGCACATAGCGCCACCACTGCGAGTAATCATCCAGCGGCACCGGACGATTGGTGCCGACGAACACCATCGCGCCCGCCACCATCGCGCTGTCGGGCGGACGCGGCGTGCCGGGCGGCAACTGCACTTTCAGGGTGTCCCAATCGGGCTTTTTCTCGGCGGTGGTGACGTAGCCGGTGGCCTCGACGAAGCGGCGGAACTCGGCGTTCGTGACGTGATGCCGGTCCATCCAGAAGCCGTGCACCTTGACCTTGTGCGCGGGACGCTCGTTCGGCTGGGCCTGTTTGGCGTCGCTGCCCATGAGGAACTGACCGCCGGGCACCCAGGCCATGCCGAGCGGGCCGTGCGTGCCGTCGCCGAGGACAATTTGTGGATGAGCGGCAGCGTGCGGCGTGAAGGCCCAACTGACAGCGGCTCCGACACATGCGGGAAGCATGACGAGCAGGGTGCCCCACAGCAACAGTTTGCGCATGCGCGAGGCACGCGTTGCTGTTGCGGCGGCCGTTCCGTTCGAGCGGGACGGCCCGGCTGGCACTCGATCTCTTGCACTCGTCATCTTTTCTCTCACGCAGTGAAACGGCCGGGTCGTCGTACGTGACGGTCGACTCTCTATTTCAAGCTTCAGGACAAGCTTAGCGATACAGAATAAGGATGTTGCACTCGTGCAAACGAGCCAGTTGGAGAGTAGCAATTTTTTTCTAATATTTCATAATTTTTTTTAAACAAGTTGGAAGCTTTGACGAATACGCAGAGGTGCATTACCGTGTCTGCGGCAAGCATGGCATCCGGGTCGTCCAATCAGATATTACATAAATGACTTGAGAGAGAAAGCACGATGCGCGAGACCGTTCTGCAGTTTGAAGCGAGCGTGAATGAGGCGGTCGTGGGCCAGCAGGCCGTGGTTCGGCAGGTGTTGATCGCGTTGCTGGCGGACGGTCACGTATTGCTGGAAAGCCTGCCGGGTCTGGCCAAAACGCGCACGGTCAAGGCCATTGCCACGCGGCTCGCGGCCACCATGAGCCGTATTCAGTTCACGCCCGATCTGTTGCCTTCGGACATCACTGGCGCGGAAACGCTGTTGCAATCCGGTACCGAACGCACGCTCAGTTTTCAACCCGGACCGATTTTCGGCAATCTGATTCTCGCCGACGAAATCAATCGCGCACCGGCCAAGGTTCAATCCGCATTGCTCGAAGCAATGGAAGAGCGGCAAATCTCAGTGGCGGGAAAAACACACCTGATGTCCGCGTTGTTTCTCGTGATGGCGACGCAGAATCCGATTGAACAGGAAGGCACTTATCCATTGCCTGAAGCGCAAATGGATCGTTTTCTTCTCAAAGTGCTGATCGACTATCCGTCGCCCGATAGCGAAGTCGCCATGCTGCGGCTGTTGCGGCATGAGAGCAATGCGCCCGCCGAGGCGCCGACGGTGCTGTCGCAGGACGTCATTTTCGCGGTGCGCGAAGAAATCCGCCAGATTGCCGTGGCTCCCGCGATCGACGACTATATCGTGTCGATCGTCAACGCGACGCGTCACGGCGCGCAACTCGACGCGGACCTCGGCAAGTGGATCGAAGTCGGCGCGAGCCCGCGCGGCGCGATCGGACTCGACCGCGCGAGCCGTGTTCAGGCCTGGCTGCAGGCGCGCAGTTTCGTTACGCCCGACGACGTGCGCGCCGTCATGCATCCCGTACTGCGGCATCGCCTGATCCTTTCTTACGATGCCAACGCGGACAGTATCAGCGCCGACCGGGTGATCGACCGTCTGGTGGAAAAGGTGGCGGTGCCGGCCTGATCCGGCTGTCGTTTCAATGCTAAGGAGTGGCGTGGCCGTGCCGTCCTCAACTGACATCGGCAGCGTATATGTCGACGCCGCGCATCTGGCGAAGCTCGAATTCCAGGCGCGGGGCCTGAGTTTCGTCGCGCCCGCGCCGGTGTCGAGCGTGCTGTCCGGGGCGCACGCGTCGCGACTGCGCGGACGCGGCCTGAACTTCGAAGAGATTCGCGGCTATCTGCCGGGCGACGATGTCCGTCATATCGACTGGAAGGCGTCGTTGCGGCTCGGCAAGCCGCAGGTTCGCACTTACACCGAGGAGCGCGACCGGCCGCTTCTGGTGGTGGTCGATCAGCGCATGAGCATGTTTTTCGGCTCGCATCGCGCGTTCAAATCCGTGGTGGCCGCTGAAGCCGCCGCGCTTGCCGTGTGGATGGGATTCGCCGCGGGCGACCGCGTCGGCGGCGTGCTGTTCAACGACAGCCGGCTCACGCGCATCAAGCCGCTGCGCAGCCGCGTTCGCATCAAGACGTTGTTCGGCGCGCTCGCCGCGATGAACGGCGCACTGCACGCCGAAAGCGAGACCCGAACCGCTTACGATCAACTCGACGCCGCGCTAGAAGGCGTGCTTCAACTGGCGGGACACGACTATCTGATCTGCGTGATCAGCGATTTCGCCGGCGCGGGCGAGCGCACGCGCCGGCTGCTGCGGCAACTCGCGGCGCATAACGACGTGGTCGCTGCAATGATCTTCGATCCGCTGTGGCAGCAGATGCCGGGCCACCGCGCGCTCGTTGTCAGCGAAGGGCGTTTGCAGGTCGAATTGCGCGTCGAACAGGAGCGCGTGCGCCGGCCGTTGTCGAGCCTGTTCAGCGGCCGCACGGCCGAAGTGGCCGAATTGCTGCGCACGAGCGGCGTGCCGTTGATGGCGCTCTCCACCGACGAACCGGCCGTCGATCAGGTGCGGCGTCTGTTCGGCGAACGCGCGCGGCCTGCTGGCGGGAGCGGCATATGAGCGATACGTCCGGGATCGTGTCGGCGGTGGCGGATAAGTCGTCGCAACTGCAGAGCTTGCAGGAGTTGCCGCTACCCACACCGGTATCGTACGCACCCCAAACAATCGGCTGGGTGTTCGTCACGGCCATGTTGATCGCGCTCGTGTTGCTGGGAGTATGGGCGGCCTGGCGTCGCTATAGGCGCCAGAGATACAGGCGCAATGCCTTGCAGGAACTGGCCGGAATCGAGGCGAACCTCGCGACGGGTCAGGCGGACCCGCTGCAACGCGCGGCCATGCTCGCCGCGATACCGCGGCTGTTGAAACGCACGTCGCTCGAAGTGGCACCGCGCGAACAGGTGGCGGCGTTGACTGGCGACGCGTGGCTCGCTTTTCTCCAACGCACGCGCGGGCGCTTCGACGCGCAAACCGGTCCGCTGCTCACGCTCGCGAGTTATGCGCCGCCGGAACAGGTCGCGCGTCTTTCGCAGGACGACGCGGCCGCGCTGATCCGGCATGCACGCGACTGGATCGAGCATCATCATGTGGAAGTTTGACTTTCCGTGGATGTTCGCGCTGCTGCCGCTGCCCCTACTCGTGTGGTGGCTGGTGCCGGCTTATCGCACCACGGCCATGGCCGTGCGCGTGCCGTTCTTTCATGAAATGGCGCAGGCCGCCGGCGAGAAGCCGGCGCCCGGCGGCGTGCGTTTGCGCCGGCACTGGCTGCTGCGTTTGCTGATGCCCGTGCTGTGGGTGCTGCTCGTGATCGGGGCGGCGAAGCCGGTGTTCGTCGAGCCGCCGGTCGTGCGCGACGAACCGGCGCGCGACCTGATGCTGGCGATCGATCTGTCGGGATCGATGGCCACGCGCGACTTCGTCGATCCGGCCGGTGAGCGCATGGACCGGCTGAGCGCCGTCAAGCGCGTGGTCGCCGACTTCGTGGCGAAGCGCAAGGGCGACCGTATTGGCCTCGTGGTGTTCGGCGACGCGGCCTATCCGCAGGCGCCGCTCACGCTCGATCACGACAGCGTGCGGATTCTGCTGGATCAGATGCAGATCGGCATGGCGGGTCCGCGCACGGCGATCGGCGACGCGATCGGATTGACCGTCAAGCTGATGGCTGGTTCGCATGCGCAGGAGAAGGTGCTGATCCTGCTCACCGACGGCAACGACACCAGCAGCGCGATCCCACCGGAGCGGGCGGCCGAGATCGCGAAACAGCACAAGCTGGTGGTGCACACGGTGGGCATCGGCGATCCAGACACGACCGGTGAAGACCACGTCGATCTCGATGTGTTGAAGCGCATCGCGGACATCACCGGCGGCCGCTCGTTCCGCGCCTTGGGTCAGGAAAAGGATCTGGCTGATGTCTACACGACGCTCGACAAACTGACGCCTGAGAAAATCAAACGGGAGATCTACCGGCCGCAGCGCGATTATTTCTGGGTGCCGGTCGCGGCGGGCTTGTCGATTCTGGCGCTTTATCACGTGCTGGCTTTGTTGATCGCGTGGTTGCGCGCACCTCGGCGAGCGCGGGGCGTGCAGGGCGTGGAAAGTGTGCCGGTGAGCGAGGCTCGGCATGGAAATTGATCTGACCGCGTTCCATTTCCTGCGGTCGGCGTGGCTGCTGTTGCTGATTCCGGCGTTCGGCCTGCCGTTCGTCTGGCTGCGTCGCAACGACGTGCGCGCGCGCTGGCGTGGTGTGATCGCGCCGCAATTGCTGGAGCATCTGATCGTCGGCGACGCGAAACGCCGCGTGATTCAGCCGGTTCATACGCTGGCGCTGCTGCTCGGCATCGGCGCGATTGCGGCGGCGGGGCCGACGTGGCAGCAGGAACACCCGCCGTTCAATCAGGACAAGGCGCCGCTCGTCGTCGTGCTCGAACTCGCGCATTCGATGGATGCCACCGACATCGCGCCGACCCGTCTCGAACGCGCGAAGCAGAAGGTGCTCGATCTCGCGAGAGCGCGCAAGGGCGCGCGAACGGGGCTCGTCGTGTTCGCATCGACGGGCCATCTCGTCGTGCCGCCGACCGAAGATCCGGCGATGCTCGAACTCTACGTGCCCGCGCTTTCACCGGCGCTGATGCCGCGCGACGGCAAGAACGCGACCGCCGGTCTCCACGTCGCCGAGCGTCTGCTCGCGAACGACCCGGCCGCGGGCACGATCGTCTTCATGAGCGACGGTTTCGATGCAAACAGCGCGGACGCCTTCGTGCGAAAGGCGAAATCGCTGCGGCATCAACTACTCTGGCTCGCAGTCGGCACGGAGCACGGCGGTCCGATCCGCGCCCCCGACGGCATGATCCAGATGGATGCCGAAGGCCATCCGCTGCTGGGCACATTCGACGCCGATGCGATCCGCACTGTCGCGCGCGATGCCGACATTCCGCTCGCGAGCATGCGTGCCGATGACGACGACGTGGCGTGGGTCCAGCATCGCGCGCAGGCCTATCTCGCACAGGCGGAGGAGACCAGGATCGAGCCGCGCTGGAAGGAGAGCGGCTACTGGCTCGTGTTGCCGTTGCTGCTGCTCGCGCTATGGAGTTTCCGGCGCGGCTGGACCGTCAAGTGGCTGCCCGTCGTGCTGCTTTCGCTCGCCTTCAGCGCGTTGCCGCGACAAGCGCAAGCGGCGCAATGGCAGTGGCTCGATCTATTCGCGACGCACGACCAGCAAGGGCGCTGGAATCTCGACCACGGCAACTACAAGGCGGCTGCGGAACGTTTCGACGATCCGATGTGGAAAGGACGTGCGCAATATCTGGCGGGAGATTACGCCGGCGCGCTCGAAACTTTCTCGCGGCTCAAGACGGCGCAGTCGTATTTCTATATCGGCAATACGCTCGCGCATCTCGACGATTACGCGGGCGCAATCAAGGCCTACGACAACGCGCTCAAACTGCAACCCAAGCTCGCGCAGGCGACGGCCAATCGTGCGTACATGCAGACGCTGCTGGCGAGAGACAAACAGAACGAGGCCGACCCCGAGGAAGAGCAGCCCGACCAGGTGCAGGTCGATAAGAAGAAGGGCCGTGGCACGACCGCTGTGATCGAAGCGGCGCCACAGCCGAGCGAGGATGCGTGGATGCGCAACCTGAACACGTCGCCCGCCGTGTTCCTGCAGCAGCGCTTCGAACAGGAATCCGCGGCGAAGACGGGGGGCACGCCATGAAGCGATTTCTATTCGGCGTCGCGCTGCTGGTTTCCTCGCTGGCATCGGGACTCGCCACGGCCGATCCCGCGCCGCGCATCATGGCGCGCGCGCATCTCGAACCGGCCGGTCCGGTCGTGGCGGGAAGCGAGGTCAAGCTGGTTGTCGATGTGCTGACGACCACGTGGTTCACCGAGGCGCCGAACTGGCCGTTGTTCACGATCCCCGACGCGATCGTGAATCTGCCCGACGAGCAGGCCGACAATCTGTCCGAAGACATCGACGGCACGCGCTGGTTCGGCGTGAGCCGCGCGTACCGGATCGCGCCGCAGGCGGGCAAGACCTTCGAGATTGCGCCGCTGACCATTACCGTCTATCCCGGCGGCGTGACAGGACCGGCGCAGGTGACGACGCCCGCGTTGAAACTCACCGCAACTTTGCCGCCAGGCGCTGAAGGCATGACCACCTTTTTCGCCGCGCCCAAACTCACCGTCGAACAGAAAATCGAACCGGCGCCGGGGCATCTCGCCGTCGGCGGGCCGCTCACGCGCACGATTACCCAGCGCGCCGCGGGCACCGAGTCGATGCTGATTCCGCCCGCGATACTCGCCGACGTGGCCGGCCTCAAGCGCTACGCGAAACCCGCGGCGACGCGCAACATCGTCGAGGACCGCGCCGGACTGGTCGCCGGCGAGCGGACCGACAGCGCGAGCTACGTCGCCGATCGCAAGGGCAACTACAATCTGCCGCCCGTGACGATCGAATGGTGGAACACGACGACGCGGCGCAAGGAAAAGATCGTCTTGCCGGCGGTGCGTTTCTCGGCCGCCGCGGTACGGGAAAAGCCGCTATTCGAGCTACCCGTCGACGCCATGCGTGAAGGCATGCCGCATCGAATCGTCGTGATTCATGCGCGGCAGGTCATTGTCGGCTGTGCCGTCGTGCTGGGCATGATCCTGTTGATTGCCCTGCGTGCACGTGTCGGGTCTTTCGTGCGGCGTAGCGAACGTGTGGTGAGTCAAGCGCGAAAGCGCTGGCTGGCAAGCGACGCGCTTGCCTGGCGCAAGCTCGCAATGGCCGCGCGCAAGGGCGAGTGGCGGCGGACCATTCCGGCCTTGTATGCGTGGATGGATAGAGGAGGCGACTTCGGTCGTCCCGCGCGCTTCGAGAACATCGATGCGACCGGCGATCAGGATGCCGCGAGTTTGATCGCCGCGGTCGAATCGAACTATGCGGGCGACGATGCACGGCGTCGTCCTCGATGGAAAGAGATCGGCGCGGTTCTACGCCGGAGTGCAAATCGGGCGAGGACGAAGCGCAAGGGCGACACCTTGCCAGGACCGCTGAACCGATATTAGGATTTGCCGAACGCGCACCCTCGACTCCGAACCGCCAGCGCCTATGGGTCACGACGCAGAACGAAAGATGGCATCGACTGCCCGCGTCCTTTCCTCCATCGCAGACCTGCTATATCAAATGGTTGCAGTGGCGGCGCGACGGCCTCATGTCGAGGATTGCCGAGGAACTGGGCTTGAAGGAAGTTTTATCGACGGACGAGGAAGCGGGCAGCGAGTCAGCCTCGTCCGGTTCGCGAAGCCGCGTGCGTGCTGAAAGCCTAACGTTTCTCCCGCACCACGTAGTTCGCCGCGCTCGATCCGTATTTGCGCTCGATATCCTCGGGTAGCAGAAATTCCGTTTCGAGTTTGTCGATCATCGGATAGCCCATCAGGTCGGTAATATCGTCGATGCCCACCAGCAGATCGGGCCGGTCGTGCACCGTGCCGTTCTGCGCGCCGTCGCGAAACAGTTCGAGCGCGCGCATCATGCCCATGATCGCGGCCGCCGGCAACATCCGCGCGACGGTGACGCGTTTTACGCCGAGTTCCTGCAAACGGCGCACGGGGATCAGCGGCGTGGTGGGCCGCGAGCGAATGCCGAAGCCCATGTTGATGCTGACGGGCGCGTTGACGCCGTCGACGAATTTTTTGATCTGCTCTTCCGATGCGATCGCGTCGGGATAGACCATGTCCGCGCCGGCGGCCACATACAGTTTCGCGCGTTCGATCGCGGCATCGATACCTTCGACGGCGATCGCATCCGTGCGCGCATTGATCACGAAGCCGGAATCGGATTTCGCCTTCACCGCGGCTTCGATCTTCTTGGCCATTTCCCGCGCGTCGATCACTTCCTTGCCGCGCATGTGGCCGCAACGCTTCGGGCTGACCTGATCCTCGATATTCACGCCGACCACGCCGGCTTCCTCGAACAACTGCACGGTGTGATACACCGACACCGGATTGCCATAGCCGGTGTCCGCATCGGCCATCAGCGGCAGCGAGACGGAACGCGCCAGCCAGTGGCAAGCGTCGACATTTTCCGTGAGCGTCATGATGCCGATGTCTGGCTGGCTCAGGCGCGAGTTGGCCAGCCCCGCGCCGGTCGTCGAGGCCGCCTTGAAACCCATTTTCTCGATCACTCTCGCGCTGTAGCCGTCGTAGACGCCCGGTGAAATGATGATTTCGCCGGAATTCAGAAGCGCTCGCATCTGCTGGATTTTCGTGCTGCCCATATGCCACTCTCCACGTTTGGAAAACGCGCGGCTATACGGCTATTCGAAGCCGTATAGCCGCGCGGGATTGATGCCGAGAATCATGTCGCGGGTGCCGCCCTCGGGCGCCCACTCGCCGACGAGGCCGAGCAGCACGCTCATGTTGGGCATCACGCCGTGATAGGACGAGTGCGGCCAGTCGCTGCCCCACACCAGCCGGTCAGGCCGCGCTGCCACGAGTGCTTTGGCGAACGGCAGCACGGCGGCATAGGGGGAAATGTCGTCGCCGAGGCGAAACGGCGCGGATAGTTTGACCCAGCATCGGCCGCTTTCCATGAGCGTCAGCAGCGCTTTGAAACCCGGCTGATCGAGGCCGTCCTGAACGACAATGCGCGCGAAATGATCGAGCACGACAGGCACCGGCAAACGCGCGAGGCGAGGGCCGATCTCCGGGAGGTCACGCGCATCGAGATGCAATTGCACGTGCCAGCCGAACGGCGCCACGCGCCTTGCCATTGCGTCCAGATCGTCGAGACCCGAGCGCGTATGCAGACGCACGCCGCGGAATCCGGCAGCGTCGAGACGCCGCAACTCCGCGTCGCTCACGTCCGGTTTCAATTGCGCAATGCCGCGCCATGCGCCGGACGATGTGTTGAGCACGTCGAGTGTGATCCGATTGTCGTCATAGACAGTCGGCTGGACGATCACCGCGCGCGTGACGCCGAGCTTCGCGAGCAGTGCGCGATATTCGTCGAGGCCGACCGGCGCGGGCGTATAGCGCCGCTTATCGCGGTACGGATACCGTTCAGGCGGCCCATAGATATGCGCATGACAATCGCATGCGCCCGGCGGCAAGACGAACGGTAGCGCAACCGGCGAGGCATCCGGCGATTGGCAGACCGGTGGTTCATCCGTTAAAGCATGTTGACGATCTTTTGCCGAATCGGTCATATAAGCTCCGCGCCAGGGTTGGTGGTCACGGCCGTTTTTCGTACGCGGCATGCTCGTATTTCTGCTGATATTGTTCCGGTGTCAGATAGCGCTGTTCGATGCGTTCGAGCTCCGCGATCCCGACCAGATCGTTGAGTTCCTCGAACGACACGACGAGGTCGGGACGTTCGATCACATCACCGCTTTCTACCGACTCCTTCAGCGTTGCAATCGCGTTCTTCATGCCCTGAATGGCCGCCGCCGTCAGCAAGCGCGGATAGACCACCACGGCCACGCCCAACTCCTGCAATCGTCGCGCGGAAATCAAGGGCGTGGTGGAGCGCTGGCGAATGCCGAATCCCATGTTGACGCAAACCGGCTTGGAGACATTCTTGACGACCGTCGTAATATGATCCGTGGCCAGCAGCGCGTCGGCGAACAGCAGGTCCGCGCCGGCTTCGGCGTACATATTCAACCGCTTGATGACTTCGTCGATGCCATGCGTGGCGAGCGAGTCGGTCCGCGACATGATGAGGAGCTCCGGATCGAGCCGCGCTTCCGCTGCGGCGCGGATTTTTTCCGCGCCTTCCTCGGCGGAGATCACCTGCTTGCCTTTCATGTGGCCGCAGCGTTTCGGCCAGACCTGATCTTCGATCATCACGCCGGCGAGGCCCGCGCCGTCGAATGCGCGAACCGTGAAATGCACGTTGACCGCGTTGCCGTAGCCGGTGTCGGCGTCGGCAATCAGCGGCTGCTCGCAACAGGAGGCGAGCGCGCGCGTGACGCGCAGGTTTTCCTCGAGTCCCATGATGCCCTGATCGGCCCAGCCAAGACTGGCTTCACTCACGCCGGCGCCGGTCACAAAGCCCGCGGCGAATCCGGATGCGCCGAGCAGTCTCGTGCTGTAACCATCGAACACGCCCGGCATCACCAGGATTTCAGGGGCGGCAATCAATTCACGCAGCTTGCTTCTCTTGCTCATCGTTTCCTCCAGGCAATACGAACCGGCAATGGCTGCTCACGCTGCGCGTCACTTCGTAATGAAAAGCTCTTTGCGCCAGCGGTCCTTGTGAATACCGATCACATCTATCTGATCGACGTAGTACAGAATCTTGCCTTCGAGCGTGGCGGGGAATTTCGGCGCCTGAGGCGAATGCGTCAGCAGCACGTGCACGATTTCATCGGGAATGCCGTTGCGCAAGGCCAGATGCGCGGCCCAGAAGGCGTGCGGATACTGTTTGCCGATATCGGTGGCGACGACCTTGCCTTCCGCGTCCGGTGCGAATTCGACCACTTTGCTCGCGTCCTGCAGCACGGCCGCCGCGATCAGATAATCGCGATTCACCTTGATGCCGTGGTGGCGTTCGAACAGATCGGCGACCGACATCGCCATCTCCAGCACGCACTGGTTATGGGGCAGAGTCGGATAAGGAATTTCAGTCGATGTCGGAACCTCCGCGATCCGCTTCCAGGGGCTCATCTCCCACAGCGTCTCCCATGTGGCAATGACGGCCTTGCGCAGCGTCGCGTCGCTAATGTCGGCGACCTGGGGAAACATCGCCACGACATCGATCGGTTCTTTCGATTGACTCATTGTGTGCTCCATTGCGTCCTCTTCTGTTTGACACCTATCTGCCGTACGATACGGCGCCTCGGCTTGCTCGAGCAGGAACCGTGCTATCGGAATTGCCTCGCGCTGCGCAGCAGCATGCGTGACCGATGCACTGGGTGAACGCGGGGTCGGTCGCGGCATGATTGACCGGGCGTTGCGAGAGACGCTGCAGTTCTTGCCGGCGCGATGAAGTGACTGTCACGCAATGCCGATGTAAGGCTGTGGCGCGCGTGACGTGCGAGGGGTCTCCGTTTAGTGGTTCGCCGTCTTGCGTCTGAGGCGGCTGCGTTGTGTTGCAACCAATATAGAGCAAGCGCCCGCAACGCGGAAATACCAAAACGATGACACGGACATAGCCCAATCCTATGGTTCGCTCACGCTACTGCGGCAGCGAGAGACCATATTGATCGTGCTGCTCGATAAGCTTTGTAAACAGTGCTTTGATCGCCAGTTCCACAATGCGGATGCCGTGTGTGACCGGGCGATGAACCGCGGTCGCGAGCACGAGCCGCGTGTGCAATTGCGGCCTCGCGAGCGCCCGCGCGTGCAGCGTGGCCGCAGCCAGTTCACCGAGCACGGCGGGTTTCGCGAGTACCGTGCAGGCGAGGCCGGCGACCACCATTTCCTTGAGCAGTTCGAGCGTGTCGACTTCGTACTGCACGTCGAGCGTCACGCCTTCCTTGCCGGCCGCGTATTCGAGCGTGCGGCGCAGACCGTGGTTGCGCGTCGGCAAAACCAGCGGTATTTGCGCAACGCCCGCGAGCGTCGTCTCGTCGGGTATCGCGAAGTTCGTGGCGGCAGCCGGCGTGACGAGGAACAACTCCGCGGCCGCCAAAGGATCGACCGCGACGGTGGACGAGCGGCGGGCGTCGTGCAGAATCGCCATGTCGAGGCGGCCGTCGATCAGCCACTCGTGCACATAGCCGCTATAGCCCGATACCACGTTCACCTGCAGGTTGCGATGCGTTTTGCGCAAACCAGCGATCAAGCGCATGCCGATCAGATTGCACACGGTCGGCGTCAAGCCGACGGTAACGAGTCCATGCGGCGAGTCGCGTTCCGACTGGAGATCCGCTGGAATCGCAGCCAACTGGCGCACGAGCGGACTCGCGCGTTCGATCAGTGCGAGGCCCTCCGGCGTCAGCGAAATGCCGCGGCCGTGGCGGTAGAGTAGACGCAGTCCGCATTCCTCTTCGAGCTTCTGGATCTGCCGGCCCAACGCAGGTTGCGCGATGCCCAGCACAGTGGCGGCTTTCGAAAAACTGCCGAATGCGGACACCTGCATCAGCAATTCGAGTCGTCTCAGATCCATTCTGACGCTCCTGCTTTTTTGCGGCATAGCTGCTATGCCCGATAAACCGATTGTGAGGCGCGCACAAAGTTTTGATAATAGGCCACTACCCGGGCATTCGGCGGCATTGCCCGCGAGCATGTCGCAGTGCACTGCCGTGTCAGGAACACACAGAAGGAGTCGCACGATGAGTTCAAGCAGATCATCCCCCATTCCCGCGACATTGATACCGGGCGACGGCATCGGCCCGGAAATCACCGCTGCCACAGTCAAGGTACTCGACGCATTAGGCGCGCCCTTTGCGTGGGACATTCAGCACGCGGGCATGGCCGCAATTGAACGTGGCGGCGAACCATTGCCGGAGACGACGCTCGACAGCATTCGCCGCACGAGGCTCGCGTTGAAAGGGCCGTTGACCACACCCGTAGGCGGAGGATTTCGCTCCGTCAATGTGCGGCTGCGCGAGGCGTTTTCGCTCTACGCCAATCTCCGGCCGGTGCGCACCATCGTGCCGGGGCGCTATGACGATATCGATATCGTGTTGGTGCGCGAGAACATCGGGGGGCTTTATGTGGCGCACGAACATTTCATTCCGATAGGTGACGATCCGCATGGCGTCGCCGTTCTGACGGGAATGAACACGCGCGAAGGTTGCCGGCGCATCGCGCAATACGCGTTCGATTACGCGGTCGAGCATGGACGCAAAAAAATCACCGTGGTTCACAAGGCGAACGTGCTGAAGGCGCTGACCGGTCTTTTCCTCGAGACGGCGCGAGAGGTTGCGCGCGATTACGAGGGCAGGGTGGCCGTCGACGATCGCATCGTCGACGCCTGTGCGATGCAGCTCGTGTTGAATCCGTGGCAGTTCGACATGCTGCTGTGCACGAATCTGTTCGGCGATATTCTCTCGGACGAACTCGCGGGACTAGTCGGCGGACTCGGCCTCGCGCCCGGCGCGAATATCGGCGCCGACGCCGCCATTTTCGAAGCCGTGCACGGCTCGGCGCCGGATATCGCCGGGCGCGGCATTGCCAATCCTGTCTCGCAGATGCTGGCCGCGGGCCTGATGCTCGAACACGTCGGCGCGGGCAATCTCGCGCAGCGCCTCAATCAGGCGATCAGACAGACGCTCAACGACGACAACGTGCGCACGCCCGATCTGGGCGGGCATGCATCGACGGCGGTATTCACGGACGCACTGATTGCACGGCTCGGCTGAGTGGGCCGCGAGGATATCGCTGCCGCTTCCATTGCGAAGGGCGTTGCCGCCCGGCGCAGGAACCGGCAGCGATCGGCGCGTCAATGCTTCACTTCGAGATCTTCCAGACTGATGTTGGTCGTATCCACGGCGACGATCGCGGCAACGAGCGCACAGGCAAACCACGCCGCGGCGCCGATGCCGATCAACCAGCTATGCCCCGCACCGATCCCCAGCAGGAACGACGCGACGAGCGGCGCAAAAAAACCGCCCAACCGGCTGAGCGCGAAGCTGATGCCGGCGCCGCGCGCCCGGATGCCCGTCGGATAGATTTCAGCCTCATACGTATGCAGCAACGGGCCGTTGATGAAGATCATGGCCTCGGTGAGAAAGCCGAACAGCACGATCATGTAGGTCGAGTCGGCCAGCAGAAAACACAGGCCGAAGATCATATTCAGCACATACGCGAACGCCATGCCCCATTTGCGCTGGATCTTGTCCGTAATGTAGACGGAGACCAGACAGCCGACCGGGTACGCGATCTGGATGACGGCGGTGTAGGTCAGCGCGTGCACGATCGAATAGCCGCGCGAGTAAAGGAAGAACGGCACGAACGTGGCAAAGCCGTACGCACCGAATCCCTGCAGCAGTTCGATTCCCCACGCACTCATGGTTCTGCGGAGATAGGCGCGCGACAGCAGCAGGCTGATCGGCGATACGCCGCTCTCGATTTCGTATTCCGTTTTCGGCGGGGGCGGCAGCATCACGAGGTTCTTTTCGCGCATGACGCGGCGCTCGATTTTATCCATCACGTCGTCGGCTTCGTTGCGCCGGCCCATGCGTTCCAGCCAGCGCGGCGACTCGGGCAAGCCCATGCGCAGCAGAAGCGATGAAAAGCCGCCGAGCGCCGCGAGCAGCAATGCGATGCGAAATCCTGGTAGCGGCAAGTCATTCAGCGGCACGAGCAGCATCGAGGCGAAACCGCCCACCGTGCCGCCGAGAAAGCCGATCGTCAGCGCGAAGCTCGACATTTTGCCGCGCGCTCGCGCGGGCGACAGTTCCTGCACGTAGGTCGTCGACAACGGCAATTCCGCGCCGGTGCCGATGCCCGCAATAAACAGCGCGATCAGCAATACCGTGGCATTCGGTGAGAACGCGGCGAGCAGCGCGCCGGTCGCGAGAATGCAGAGATCGAGCGTGAAGGCGCCGCGCCGGCCGATCTTGTCGGCCACCGTGCTCAAGCCGACCGCGCCCACGAACGTGCCGAAAAAAAGCGCCAGCGGCAATTCGGTGGCGAGATGCGGTTGCCCGAGGTAAGCGAAGAAATGCGCGGAAATGGGCCCAACTGAAAATAGCATGTACGAATCCCAGAACGTGCCAAGCGAAATCAGTAGAATCGATAAGCGCAGGTAGTTCGATTCGGGAAGGCGCTCGATTCGCGCGGCGATGGGAATGCGCAGGTTGGTTGTCATGGTGCATCCTTGTGTCCGTTGGGACTGCGCACGTTCATTGCGCGCGGGCGTCACGCGCAAACGTGGGAGAAAGCGGCTGGGGTCGGCGGCTCGGATCGCGTGCGGAGTGAGTTTCATCAGAACTTGTGGCGAAAGCCGAGCGACACGACGGTCTGGTTATTGCTGTTCGACGCGGTGACCTGATTGATCGCCGCGACCGCCGGCTTGCCGGTCGAGTCTACCCCTGAGGCGTGCTGATAAACGCCGACCAGATACACATCGGTTCGCTTCGAAAGAAAGTAGTCCACGCCGAGCGTGCCCTGGTGGTACTTGGCCGCATCTGCACCGTTCACCGAACTGCCGCGCGTGTAGTCGTATTCGAGCCCGACCAGCAGACTGGCCAGCACCTGGTACTTGAAACTGAGTTCGACGTTATTGAATGTCACTTCACCGCCGAGGTGGCGTGGATTCGGGCCGCTTTGCGCGGTATTGCCGAGGCCCATGAATTTGGTGTTCGAATAGGTCGCGCCGAGCGTGGCGGCGCCGATCGTGTAATTGCCGCCGGCGCCGATCACCTGATAGGTATTCGCCGACGCGTAACCGCTGTACACAGGGCTCGTGATCGCATTGGCCGCCGGCGTGGCCGTGCCCGTCGTGCTGTTGCCGAAGAAACTGACGTTCGGATTTCGCACGTTGAGATACGCGGCGCCGAGCGCGAGCGGTCCGTTCGTATAGCCGGCGCCGAGCGACCACACCTGATTCTGCGTGACGTTGCCCGCCACGCCGCCCAGACTGTACAAACCGCCGAACGTGATGCCGTCGTAGTTCGCGCTCGCGTATTTGACCGAGTTGTTGGTGCGCTGGCTATTGTCGAAGTTATCGAGGTCGCCGGGGTGCGAACCGATCGTGCCGCCCCACTGGTCGCCCACCGTCAGCGGTCCGATATAGTCGACCACCGAATCATATTGACGTCCCAGCGTGACGGAGCCGAAGCGCGTGGACGCCAACCCGACGTAGGCCTGCCGGCCGAACATCAGGCCGCCCTGGCCCAGTTTGCCGGTGCCGAGATCGAAGCCGTTCTCCAACCTGAAGATGGCGCTCAGGCCGCCGCCGAGATCTTCCGAGCCACGAAACCCCCAACGGCTGCCACCCTGCGCGGCCGTGGTCAGGTTGTACAGGTGCTTGCCTCCTGCGTTGCTGTTGAATTCGGGCCCTTCGTCGATCATTCCGTACAGCGTGAGGCTCGACTGGGCGAAAGCGGATGGCGCGGTTGCGGCAATGATTGCCAGCAGTCCCGCCGTGGACATCATCTTCATGTTGTCTCCTTGCGTGTCTCTAGTTGTAGGGTGATAACCGCAATCAGGGCTCCTGGTTGAGCGCCATCGACGGCACGCTCGAAAGTGGCTGAACGGATTCGATGCTCGACATGACTTCGATGAAATAGGGCCGCTGTGCCGCGAGGCCGCATTTGACGGCTGCGTCGATTTCGTCTGAAGCCGTGACGCGCTCGGCGTCGATGCCGAACGCGCCGGCAATCAGGGTGAAATCCGGATTGGTCAGCGTCGTGCCGATATGCCGTCCCGGATAAGTGCGATCCTGGTGAACGCGGATAGATCCGTAGCAATTGTTGTTGGAGAGAATGAAGAGGATCGGCAAGCGGCGCGCCACTGCGGCAATCATCTCGTTGCCGGTCATGGCGAAGCCGCCGTCGCCGACGAGGCAGATCGTTTTTTGCGCCGGCAAGCGGAGCTGCGTCGCAATGGCGGCCGGCGTGCCGTAACCCATTGCGCCGGACAGCGGTGACATCAGGCGTTGCGGATAGCGAAAAGGAAAATGGCGGTACACGGGCGCGGCGAACGTGCCGGCATCGACGCAGATCACGGCATCCACGGGGGCATGCTCCGCCAGTGAGCGAACGACGTCGACGAATCGCACGCCAGCGCCAGTGTCGCCGTTGCTGTCGCCGGGTTCGACGGTGCGGTGCGGCCATTCGGCGATGCCCGTGGCGATGCCTCGCAAGCGCATAGACCATCGTTGCGAACGCGCTGGTGAACGATGCACACCAACGAGCGCATCGGCAAGCGCCACGGGATCGCACACGATACCGATATCCGGCGCCACATGCAGGCCGACGGCGTGGCCGTCCGCGTGGCAATGCACGAATGTCTGCGCCGCGCGCGGCGGCTTCGGGAAGCGATAACCCTGTGTCGTGATATCGCCGAGCCGCGTGCCGAGTGCGAGCACGAAGTCGCTCGACTCGAAGGCTTCGATCTGCTCCGCCGGATTGGCCAATCCCAGATCGCCCGCATACAGCGGATGCCGGTTGGGGAAAATGTCCTGGCGCCGAAACGACACCGCGACGGGAACGTCGTACGTTTGCGCGAACCTCAGCAGCGACTCGCGCCCGCGCGGCGCCTCGAACGCGCCACCGGCGATGATGAGCGGCCGCTGCGCCTGTTCGAGCAGACGGGCGATACGTTCGAGCGTTGCGTCGGAGGGGATTGTCGCTACGGCAGGCGGCACCTGCCATGCATCCGACTCGACCTGCTGCTGTTGAATATCTTCGGGTACGACCAACACGACGGCGCCGGGCGTGTCGGCCATTGCAATACGCAGCGCCTTGAACGCGGCGGCCGCCAATTGTTCGGGCTCGGTGACTTCCACGACCCATTTGGCGATCGACCCGTACATCCTTTGATAGTCGATCTCCTGAAATGCTTCCTTGCGCAAATCCGCTTTGGGGATCTGTCCGACGATCAACAGCAGAGGAATGCCGTCCTGTTGCGCGGTATGCAAGGCAATCGACGCGTTGCTCGCGCCGGGTCCACGGCTGACCATGACGACGCCGGGACGGCGCGTCAGGCGTCCGTCCGCGCATGCCATGAAACCGGCGCCCGCTTCGTGGCGGCATGTCACCACGTCGATCTGCGGAAAGTCCGCGAGCGCATCGAGAATCCCCAGATAACTTTCACCGGGCACGAGAAAAACGCGATCGATTCCGTTTGCGGCGAGCACGGAAAGCAGGGCGTGGGATGAAGTCGTTGCGGTTGCAGGATTCATGAGCCGTAAATAGAAGTGGGCGAAAGGGGAGTCGACGGGTCCATTGTTGTTTTGATCGCCGTGCAGCATCAATCGGATCGCCGGCATATCAGCTATGCCGCTATCGATGCTTTCTCTCTCGCGAAGAACGGTCTGCATTTCCTGTCGGGCGCCAGCGTGTCGGCGCGCTTGTGTGATGCCAATTGAAAGACTGTAGAAGAAGTGCGGTTTGCGTGGAAATACCAATTGAATGAGTCCATCATAGGCATAACCTCTGACCGTTAAACTCAGGATCACGAATCATGGATACCCGTCAGCTTCGGTACTTCGTTGCGATCGTCGATTGCGGCAGCATGGGCAAGGCCGCCGAGAAGCTGTATGTCGCGCAGCCTTCGCTGAGCCAGCAGATGAGCCGCCTCGAGGAGGAACTCGAAACGAAGCTGTTGATCAGAAGCCGGCAAGGCGTGGCGCCGACCGCCGCGGGCCAGTCGCTCTATCGTCATAGCCGGCTGGTATTGCGGCAAATGGAAGAACTCAAGCAGGAAGTGCGGGAAGGCGGAAATGCCGAGAGCGGTACCGTCGCCGTGGGTTTTCCGACCACCATGGCGTCGATTCTCGCCATGCCGCTATTCGCGCGCATTCAGGAGCGCTTTCCTCGCATCCGTTTGCAGTTCTTTGAAAGCATGAGTGGCTTTATCAGCGAACTACTCGCGAACGAACGCATCGATCTGGCCATTCTGTTTCGCGATGCGGACACGCTGGGCGTGACCGCGCTGCCGGTTCTCGAAGAACAGCTGTACGTATTCGGCGAGCCGGGCGGAGCAGTGGGCGCGCTTGCACAAACCTGCACCCTCGCGCAACTCAGCGGCGTGAAACTCGTCGCGCCCGGCATCTCGAACGGTTTGCGCCTGTTGCTCGAACGGGTGTTCGCGCGCGAGAACGTCGAGCTGAATATCGTCGCCGATATCGACTCGCTTCCCACGCTCATCTCCGTTGCGCAATCGGGCGCAGCGTGCACGATCCTGCCGGTGTCGGCATTGGCGCAACGCGATCCGGCAAGGCGCCCGCGCGTGCGCAGAATTGTCGACCCCGCGTTGAAGCGTCCGGCGAGCGTCTGCTGGTCCAGCGCGACGCCGATGAACTCCGCGACTTCCGTGGTGTGTCAGACCATCGTCGATCTGATTCACGAACTGTCCGCGCAGGGCGAGTGGTCCGGCATCACGCTGCTCGACCCCGCCATGAATCATGCACGCGTCACCTCGCATCGCAGCGAAGAGGCGAATGTGTTTCGCCGGTTCGCTCATATGCGGTGAACGCCTCGCGCGACGGCCTTCCATGAAGCCGCGCGTGCAAACTCCTATCACTTATCTTCAGGACGCCGGCGACTTCGCGTGCTTATGATCCGCGCTCAAGTCCACGCCCGCGAGAATTTCCCGCTCGACATCTTCGAGCGTTTTGCGGCGTGTTTCCGGACCGACCGCGAGCACCAGCAGGCACAACAGCAGCAGCACGCTTGCCAGCATCACGAACACGGCGAACGAGCCAAAGCCATTCAGCACGAACAACACGAAATACGGCATGATCGCGGCCGACACTCGTCCAACTGCGGTGGACGCGCCAAAGCCCGTGCCACGGATATCGGTCGGAAAGAGTTCGGGCAGGTAGACTGCGAGCACCGTATTCGCGGTGATCTGCACGAATAGCACTTCGAGAAAGCCAGTGGTGACGAGCAGCCAGGCCGGCGCATCGAGTGCGAACGCATAGCCGATGCCGACCGCGGCGGCCAGAAACGACGCCGTCGCCACCACGGTCCGGCGCCCCAGCCGGTCGACGAGAAAAATCGGAATCAGCATGCCGATCGGCGCGCCCATTGCCATCACCGCGGAGTAGGTGAGCGAGTGCACGATCGACTGGCCACGATGCAGCAGCAGCGTCGGCACCCAGCCGATGAAACCGTACTGGCTCGCGAGGATCAGCGACACGATCGCAAAACAGAACAGCGTGCGCCCGAGCCGATGGCGGCCGAACAGCGCGGTCCACGGCAACTCGTTGCGCTCCGGCAGGAAGCTCGCCGGCGCGACGCGCGGCGCGTGCGCGTCGCCGGTATTTTCGAGCCACAGGGCGTCGAGCACCTCATGCATTTCCGCGGTGCGGCCCTGACGTTCGAGCCAGCGCGGCGATTCCGGCAGCGCCCGGCGCAGATACCAGACGATCAGTGCCGGCACCGCGCCCACCACGAACATTGCGCGCCAGCCGACAGCCGGCAGAAACCATGCGCCGACGAATGCCGACAGTGGCTGCGCGCAATTCACCAGCAGCCCGAGCGTCACGCCCCAGCGTCCGCGGCAATGCGCGGGCGTCATCTCGGCCATGATCGCGTAGCCCACCACCAACTCGCCGCCCAGTCCGATCCCGGCGATGAAGCGCAGGATCACGACCAGCGTGAACGAGGGCGCCGCCGCGGTCGCGAGCGTCGCGAGGCTGAACAGCAGCAGATTGAACTGGTAGAGCGATTTGCGTCCGAAGCGATCGGCGAGCGTGCCGCTCATGACCGAGCCGATCGCGAGCCCGAAGAAGGTGGCGAAGATGAATTGCGCGACGCCGCCGGTGCCGGTGAAGTTCGTGTGCACCATCGAAGCCACCACGCCCGATTGCATGAACAACTCGAACGCATCAATCAGCATGCCCGCGCCGAGCAGCCAGAACATCCGGCGGTGCGCCGCGCCGACAGGCATCCGTTCGATAGTTGCCTCTGCGATCGACATGGTGTCTTCCTCCAGAATTACGCGTCTCGTTCCCGAGTGTTTGAGGCTCCTCGCGGACCTACACTGGCCGGGTGCCGCGCAACTGGACGCGATGCATCAGGCGCCGCTGGCCGGGATAATCGTCGAGCGCGAGATGCTGGCAACAGCGGTTGTCCCAGAACGCAATCGAACCGGGAGCCCAGCGGAAGCGGCAGGTGAATTCGGGTCGCGTCGAGTGTTCGAACAGGAAACGCAGCAACGGTGCGCTTTCGGCCACCGTCATATCCTCAAAACGTTCCGTATGCAGCGAATTGACGAACAGCGCTTTCTTGCCGGTCTCGGGGTGCGTCCTGATGACCGGATGCACCGCGGACAGCGTCGTATGGCTGCCGTAACCCTGGCCCTGCGCGAGTACGTCTTCGGCTTCGAGCGACGCGAGAATGTGGCCGTTCGCATGCACGGCGCGCAGACCGGCCAGCATGGTCTTCATGCCGTCGGAGAGGGTGTCGTACGCCATGTACTGATTGGCGAACAACGTGTCGCCGCCAACTGGTGGCAGGATCCGCGCGGCAAGCACCGAACCGAGCGGCGGAATCTCCAGGTGCGTGGTGTCGGAATGCCATTCCCAGCCGAACACGAGCGCGTCTTCCGGCTTCTTGTCGATGATCAGCAGTTCGGGCAGCGAGCCCGGATGCTGCCGGTGTGGCGGCAATACCGCAAGCTCACCGAAATAACGGGCAAAGTGAGCAAGATCGTTATCCGATGCATCTTGCTCGCGGAAAAAAATCACGAGGTACTCATGAAACGCGCGCCGGATCTGTGCGACAGTTGAAGGATCCAGTTCGCCGGACAGATTGACGCCGAACACTTCGGCGCCCAGGGAACCGGCCAGCGGTCTGACGATGATACTCGATGCCATGCGAGTCTCCTCCGCGATACACGTGACGAGCGCCTGTCAGCACGGCCGAGGCGCAGTCTCCCACGCCCGGCGCCGCCCGTTCAGAAAATTTCTTGCGTTCATATATGTCAACGTCTATGCTTATCCATGAACTCAGAATAGGCGATGTGCAAACGCTGCGCAAGCGCGTTTGCCTTCCGTCCATGCGTGAATTCGGGTTTTCCTTAGGCTTTTTCGGGGGCGCAATGACGGTCGCGAACGATTCGGATGTCAAAAGCGCACGGCGCGTAGTCGAGATTTTTCAATTGTTCGCGGAGCTCAAGCAGGCGGTGCCGCTCGCGTTGATCAGCAAGCGTCTGGAGTTCCCCAAGTCGAGCTGCCTCGCGCTGCTCAAGACGCTCGAATCGAACGGCTACCTGTATCGCGTGCACGATTCGGCGGACTACTATCCCACGCGCCGTATCTTCGACGAGGCGCGCGTCATCATCGACAACGATCCGCTGCTCTCGCACGTGCGGCCGGTATTGCAGGAGCTCTGCAACGAAACCGGCGAGACGGTGTTCCTCGCCACGCGAACCGGCCATCAGTCGCACTACCTCGAAGTCGTGCAGTCGGGTCAAACGCTGCGCTACGCGGCAACGGTCGGAGAAAAGCGGCCGCTGCATATCGGCGCCGCCGGGCAGGCGCTGCTCGGCGCGATGAACGACGACGCGCGCAACGCGTTGATCGAGGAACTCGAGTTCGAGCAATACGCGCCGAATACCGTGACCAGCAAGACGCGCTACAAGCGTCTGATCGAGCAGGGCAAGGAGCGCGGCTGGTTCGTGTCGATCGGCGGATATCAGTCGGAGATCGCCTCGATCGGGCATTACGTGTGGATCAATGGCGAGGCGTATGCGATCGTCGTCGGCGCGCCGACGCAGCGGGTCAAGGGCAACGAGATATCCATCGGCCGGGCGGTCGCCAAGTACTGCAAGAAGATTTCGAGCCGGACGTAGCGGCCTGCAAGATCCGTCGAGCGCGCGGTAGGGGCACTTGCGGCGCAGGGTTCAGCCTCCGCGAAGCACGGCCCACAGGTCGCTGCTTTGCAGTTCATCGAGCGCGAGCACCGCATCGCGAACCTGTTCGGCGCGCGCGTGACTGACGGCCCAACACGCGTTCTCGAAGTACTTTGCGACGATCGCCTCATTGGAGAGCGCGCGCTCGCCGGCGCCTTTGTTGATGCGGTAATAGCGGCGATGTTGCCGGCCGTCGTCCGTATCGACGATCATGCCGCCCGAGTAGTAGGCGGGGAACGCGCTATCGGGGTCCGCGACGCATTCCACTCGCGCGGACAGCGCGAGGATGCGCTCATCGGCGAGCGTATCGGGTTCCAGTTCAGCCAGTCCGAAGCGTCCACGCACGAGCGAAGCCGCCGCCACATACTGCGCGCTGAACTTCGCTTCATAGTTCGTGGTGGGCCGCCTTTTCGCCTCGAGCGGCTCGGTAACGATCGGCATGACTGGTTCGGGCAGCAGGGCCCGGATGCGGCTGATCCGGCTCAAATCGATCTCGCCGCTGTGCGCCAGATCGGCGCCGGCCTCCGCGATCGAATGCAGAAAATGGCATACAGGGTAGGGTTTGATCGCCATTTGCTCCGTTTCCCAGATTTCGCCGAGACCCGCGCTCGCCATGACGTAATCGACTTCGCCCGCGTGTTGCTGCAGGTGCGAATCGAAAAGCCCGTAACGCCCTTCATACGGGCGCGACGGCGCAACAAAACCGGCCTGTGCAAGCCGTGCCGCCGTGATGCCGCCAACGCAGCCCCAGCCCGGATGCAAGCGCTTGGACCACGTGCCTTCTTCGAGAAACACTTGCACGCCCGAAGCGGTGCTCGCGGCAATGCCTTGCGCCGCGGCCAGTTGCGCGGTATCCAGTCCATAGAGGCGGCCGGCGATCAACGCGGCCGAGAAGTGCGACAGCACACCGGTCGGGTGATAGCCGGCATGATGAAAGCCGCCTTTCGCCGCCGCGCCCAGACGCGTGGCGACTTCCATACCCACCAGATACGCGGCGAGCGCAGCGCGCCCGCTGGCGCCGGTTTCGTTGCCGACACACAGCGCCGCCGGCGCGCAGAAGGCGGTTGCATGCACGATGCCTTTCATATGCGTGTCGTCGTAATCGAGTCCATGCATCAGCGCCGCGTTGAGCAGCACCGCATTGCGCACGGTATGCGTTTCGCTGCTGCCGATCACCGGACTGACTCCGCTTTCGCCGAGCGCCCTGATGCCGCGCAGCATCACGTCGGCGAATTCGTTGCGATGGGACGCGAACGCAATGCCGAGCGCGTCGAGGATCAGATGCTTGGCGCGCGTGCGTACGTGGCGCGGCACTTCGTCGAGGTTTAGCGAGTGAGCAAACGCTGCGAACGTTTGCGAAAGCGTGCGGTTGCCGGCGGGTGTGCTTGCCATCGTGAGCTCCATCGCATGTCGAAATTCGAGGCCTGAAATCGCGGGCCAACAGGATTCACGTTATAGATCGACCTGCGTGACAAGCAAGCTGTTTCGCGAAAAAACACCGTGCACATCCGCGATAACCCGGATCTTCGTCCACGCTTAAATCGACGTTCAGCATATCGAAATTCCGTATGCGGCGATTATCGGCGATGCTCGGTAAAGCCCGCGACGCAGCGCGTCCGTGAGCGGCACGGGAAATACCATAAGACGATTGGAGACACACATGCTACGAGCCCCGCTGCGAACCTGGATCGGCGTCTTGGCGGTGCTGCTTGCACTCTTGCCAATGGTCTCGCGCACGGCCTTCGCGAGCGATCCCGCGCTGATCGAGCAGGCGAAGAAAGAGGGCGGCCTCGTGGTCTACGGATGCGACCCGCCGCAAACGCCGGTGTATCTCGACGCATTCAAGAAGCGCTATCCGGAGATCAAGGTCAGTTCTTACGTCGCGGGCTGCTGGCAGATTTACAACCGCCATATCGCCGAGCGCAATGCGGGCAAGCAGGCCGCGGACGCGTTTTTCTCGCTGGAAGACGTCTTCACGCGGATGCAGAACGAGCAACTGCTCGACCCGTATCACTCGCCGGAGTTGAAGAACTTTCCCGCCGATGCCGTGCCCGCCGGAAAGGACTTCGAACGTGTGAAGACGTTGATCCTCGGCGTCGGTGCAAACAAACAGTATCTGAACGGCATGCAACCGCCGCAAGACTGGATGGATTTCGCCAACCCGAAGAAGGAGTGGCAAAACCAGATCACGTTTTACGACCCGCGTACGTCGTCGGCGGCTTTCTCGTTGCTTGCGACGCTGTACCAGAACTTCGGCGAACAGCGCACCGTGGCGATCTACCAGGGGCTCATCAAGTCTGGGGCTGAACTGACACCGACCACGCCTGCCGGCTTGTCGAAGATGCTGTCCGGCGAAAAGCCGCTGATGTTCTACGTGGTCAACAACCACTATAGCGGTGCGGTCGCCAAGGGCGCGCCGCTCGAATTCATCGTGCCGAAATCCGGCACCGTGTCGACGCCGTTTTCGGTCGCGGCGCTCAAGGGCGCGCCGCATCCCGCGGCGGCGAAGCTGTTCGTCGACTTCATGATGAGCGACGCGCAGACGATCATCCAGAAAGCGAACGAGTACGCATTGCGCAACGGCTCGGCGCCGCCGCAGGGCATGCCGAAGCTCGCGACGGTGAAGGTGCTGCCGCTCGACATCGACGCCGCGCTCAGGCAGCAGGCGCAGTTGATCGAGCTCTGGCAGAAAGCAACCGGAATCAGGTGAGGCCACGCATGTCGATCATCATTCGCCGCCTGCAAAAATCCTATGGCGCGCAACCGGTGCTGAAGTCGGTCAGCGAGAGTTTCGCCGAGGCGCAGATTTCGGTGCTGCTCGGCGCGAGCGGTTGCGGCAAGACCACGACGTTGCGCTGTATCGCGGGACTGGAGCGGCCTTCGGATGGCGAAATCGTGATCGCCGGACGTACCGTGTATCAGGCTACGCCCGCGCTCTGGGTGCCGCCCGAACGCCGTCATGTGTCGATGGTATTCCAGTCGTACGCAATCTGGCCGCATATGAGCGTAATCGAAAACGTCGGCCTGCCGCTGCGGGCGGCAGGAGTGAGCGGCGCCAAGGCACGCGACGCGGTGATGGCGACGCTGCGGCTCGTCGGCCTCGACACGTTCGCCGAGCGCAGCGCGACGCAGTTATCAGGCGGTCAGCAGCAGCGCGTGGCGCTCGCGCGCGCCATCGTGTCCGAGGCGCCCGTCATTCTGATGGACGAGCCGCTCAGCAATCTCGACGCGAAACTGCGCGTGGAGATGCGCATCGAAATCCGTGAATTGCAGCGGCGTCTCGGTCGCACCATTCTGTTCGTCACGCATGATCAGGAAGAAGCGATGTCGATAGCGGACACCGTCTACCTGTATCACGCCGGCACGGTGATCCAGAAGGGCGCGCCGAAGGATCTCTACGATCGTCCCGCCACGCGTCATGCAGCGGAGTTTCTGGGGCGGGCGAACATCATCGCGGACTACGAATGGCAAATGGGCGCGAACGGCGCGGTGTTCGCGATGCCGGGCGGCCTGACGTTGCCCGCCGCGCTCGCGCAACCGCCGCGGCCCGGCGAGCTGTTGTGCATTCGTCCGGAGAAATGGCGCGTGCGTCAGGCTGGCACACCCGGCTCGATCGCCGGGCGCGTCGCCGAGGCGAGTTTCGTCGGCAATCGCACCGAGTACCGGATCGATACCGCGTTCGGCCAGATGAGCGTCGTGCAGCTCGACGCCGGTCCACGCCGGCCGGGCGACGCGGTCAGTATCGAAGTGGCGGCGGACGATATACGCGTGATAGGAGCGTGACCTTGGCCGACCTGCCTCTTTCGGAGCGTCACGCCGTGCAGCGTCACCGGTTCATGCAGCAGTTGCCGGCGATCATGGCGATCGTGCTGATCTGCTGCGCCGTCGCCGTCCTCGTGATCGCGCCGCTGTGCGCCGTGCTATATCGCGCCGTATTCGACGCGGACGCGGGCACGCCGTCGGTGACGGGCCGTTACTTCGCCGAAGTGCTGGGCAAGCGGATTTACTGGGACGCGTTGGGCAACACGCTGTTCGTGTCGGGCGGCGCTGCGATGATCGCCACGCTGCTCGGCGTATCGTTCGCGTGGATTTTCGAGCGCACCGATACGTGGATGCGTGGCGTATTGCAATGGATCAGCCAGTTGCCGATCTTCATTCCGCCGTTCGTCGGCGCGGTCGCGTGGGCGCTGCTCGCCGCGCCCCGCAGCGGCATCATGAACCGGCTCCTCGCGGTGCTCGGTTTGCCGGGCGTGCTGGACGTCTACAGCCGCTGGGGCATGCTGATCGTGATCGGCCTGTATCTCGCGCCGTACGTGATGATGATCGTCGCGGCGGCACTGCGCAGCATGGACCCGAGCCTCGAGGAAGCGGCGCAGGTGTGCGGCCTCACGCCCTTGCAGACCATGCGCCGCATCACCATTCCGCTACTCACGCCGGCCGTGCTGTCCGGCGCTGTCCTTGCATTCACGATAGCGATCGGCCTGTTCGGCACGCCGGTGGTACTCGGCTGGTCGCGACAGATTCTCATGCTGACCTCGCGCATCTGGATCGGCTCGCAGGAAGTGCCGCCCAACTATGGCGTGATGGCCGTCCTGTCGATCTATCTGCTTGCGTTGTCGAGCTTCACGACGTGGCTGCAACGCGTGCTGATCGGCAAGCGGGTCTATACGACCATCAGCGGCAAGGGGTTCCGGCCGCGGCTCGTCGAACTCGGCGCATGGCGCTGGGCCACCGGCGCGCTTGCGGCGCTCTATGTCGTGTCCACGATCCTCGCACCGATCGCAATCCTGATCGCCGCGGCGCTGTCGCGCTACACCTGGTCCGGCGAGTACTCGTTCACCACGGCGATCGGCTATCTGCAATCGGACGACGTGTGGTTCACGCTGCAAAACAGCGTGCTCATCTCGGTGGTTTCCGCGACCACGGCGACGCTCGCGGGCATCGTGATCGCGTGGATCGTCGTGCGCACCCGGCTGCGCGGCAAGGGCCTGCTCGAATACGTGATCCTGCTGCCCATTTCGATGCCGGGCATCGCGTTCGGCGTCGGCATGCTGCTGTTCTGGATCAACGTGCCGCTCTCTGTCTACGGCACCACGCTGATCATCGTCTTTGCGTTCGTCGGCCGGTTTACCGCCTATGCGGTGCGGTCGGTGTCGGCCAGCCTGATCCAGGTGCATCCCGAGCTCGAAGAGAGCGCACGCGTGTGCGGCTACGGACCGTTGCGCACGTTCACGCACATCACGTTGCCGCTCATTCGCGCCAGCGTGATCGCAGCGTGGCTGCTGCTCTTCAGCTTCTTCATGACCGAGCTCTCGATGGTCGTGATTCTCTACACCGCGGCGGACCGCACGTTCTCCGTGCTCGCATTCGAAGCGTGGAATGTCGGCGATTTCTCGCGGCTCGCGAGTTACTCGCTGTTGCAGATGGCGGTCGGGATCGTCTTCATGGCGATTTTGAAGACCTGCTTTCGCAGCTGGAGCGCGCCGCGTTCCATGCAACCGGTCACACCGAACTGAAGCAGACGGCCGTCTGCGTAATCTGCCCGTTGCCGGGCGTCTGGAGGAGCAGGGTATGAAACCGAAGAACATGCTGATGGACACGATGAAGTCGGGCCGCACCGCACTCGGCGTGTGGGCGAACGATCCCGAAACCGCGGAACTGTGCGCGCATCTCGGCTTCGACTGGATCATGATCGACATGATGTTTACCGGCATGGACTTCCATGACGTGCAGAACATGATCCGCACCTGCGAGGCGGCCGGCATTACGCCGGTCGTGCGCATGCAGACGAATCCGTGGCATGGCTACGATGCGCGCATTGGCGTCGATCTGTCGCGCTTGCAAGGCCTCGGCGCGGAATACGTGCTGATCTCGCATTCGGGCCTGCAGGAAATCGACGAAGCGCTCGAAATTGCGCGCGACTGGCACCGGCGCGCGCTCTGGATTCATCCGTTCAATAATCGCGAATGGGAGCAGCGCACCGACGAGATGGCGCAGGCCACGTACATCATTCCGCACGTGGAGAGCCAGGGCGGCATCGACGACTTCGACAAGGTACTCGATCATCCCGATCTGAAGATGTTCTTCTTCGCGATGACCGATCTGTCGAAAGTGCTGGGCGGCAATGCGAAGAAACCGGACTTCAATAGCCCGGATCTGTGGAAGCTGGTGGACCGCGGTGTGAAGAAAGCGCAACAGCGCGGCATCATGGTCGGCGCTAATACGAGCTACGCCTATACGTTGGAGGAAATGCGCCAGCGGGTCAAACGGCTGCACGACGCCGGTATGAACTTCATCATGATTCAGGGCGCGCAGTTTCTGTTTCAGGTCGCGATGATGGAGTTTTTGCCGAACGTGCGCAAAGACCTGGGCTTGGTCTGAATGCGCGGTTGCGAACATCGCCATGATGATGCGGCACGCCGGAGGAGGTAACATAAGCCACGCGCGAGGTCACGTGCGAAGCGTGACACCCGTGCCCCGGTTTGCCGCTGAGGAGACAATCCACGTTATGGCGACGCATTTCGATCTGACCGACATGCAGTTGATGGTGAACATCGGCGAATCATTGAGTCTCACGCGGGCGGCCGAGAAATCGCACCTGTCTGCGCCCGCGGCCAGCATGCGGATCAAGAACCTCGAAGACTATTTCCGCACACCTTTGCTGTACCGCACCAATCAGGGCGTGACGCTCACGCGTTCCGGCGAGGAACTGATGCGGCATGCGCGCATTCTGATCGCGCAGGTCGAACAGTTGCACGGCGACATGCAGGAATTCGCGCGAGGCGTCAAAGGGCGGCTGCGCGTGCTCGGCAATACCACGGCGATGATGGAGGTGATGCCGAACATCCTGAGCCGTTTTCTCGCCTCGCATCCGGATGTCGACCTCGAACTGCGCGAGAGCGGCAGTCAGGCGATTGCAAGGGCGGTCGCCGACGGCGCCGCCGATCTCGGCATTGTCGCGGGCTGTCCGCCTGCGGAAAACCTGCGCTATCTGCCTTGCCGCGACGACCGTCTGGTGCTGATCGTGCCGAGCGGTCACGTGCTCGAGGGACGTGACGCGGTGGCGTTCGCCGAGACGCTCGCGTTCGATTACGTCGGTTTGTCGGAATGGAGTGCGATTCACGCGTTCCTCGTGCGGGCGGCTGCCGAGGCCGGGCGGCCGTTCCGCTTTCGCGCGGAGATGGGCAATTTCGATGCGGTGTGCCGGATGATCGAGGCGACCGTCGGCATCGGCGTGATTCCCGACTCCGTTGCGCGCAGGCTCGTGCCGACCATGCGCATCACCGCGATCGCGTTGACCGATAGTTGGGCGTTGCGCCGGCTGCATGTCTGCGTGCGCGACTTCGACGCGCTGCCGCTGTTCGCCCGTGAACTGGTCGATATGTTCGCGGCCGAGGCGCATACCGGAAAAGATCACGCGCTGACGGCCGGCACGGCGACGCCTTAGCGAACCTCGAAGATAGCCTCCACCTCCACGGACGCCGCGGCGGGCAGAGTGGCGACGCCGACCGCCGTCCGTGCATGCCGGCCGCGCTCGCCGAACACCTCGAAGAAAAGATCGGACGCCCCGTTGATCACTTTCGGCACGTCCGGATAACCCGGCGTCGCGTACACGAAGCCACCGACGCGGTGGCAACAGAGCACGCGGTCCAGGTCGCCGTCCAGCGCGAGCTGCAACGCCGCCAACAGGTTCAGCGCGCAGATCTGCGCGGCTTGCTGTCCGGCTTGAAGGTCATGGACCTCGCCGACCGGACCACTGAATCGCACTTCGCCTTCCCATTCGCAGATTTGTCCGGAGAGGAAGATCAACTGGCCCGAGCGTGAAAACGGTTTGAACGCGCCGCGCGGCGCGGGCACGTTCGGCAAGGCGAGGCCAAGGGCGTTCAGACGGGCGAGGGCCGTACCAGGGGAAGCATTCGATGTGGGCGTGGTCATGGCGGTGTTGAAGGTTTCCATTGAGGTGAAAGCCGGCGGGCGTTCGGAGCTAGTCAGGCGTTGGTCGATGCGAAGCGATCCGGTAGGCAAATCATGACACGACCGGGCGCTGGTGAGAAACGTGTGAAGCATGCTCGACGCTTCCATGCGAGCTAACGGCAACGATATACACCCGCGCGGGCGTATGATTTCGCAACCTCTGCCAAACAGGAGCCGCGCCATGCAACCGCGTGTCCATCTTCTCTTCATTACCATATTGGCCGGTGCATTGAGTGCCTGCGCGCAGACCGGCCCCGTCGAATTCTCCGCCTCGGGCGCCGACGCGCCGATGCTCAATCAGGCAAGCGATATGGACTTCGGTCCGATGGACAGGACGATCGCGCAATGCAAAATGGTGTCGCGCAACGCGGGCCCGGGTCAATGCACGAAGGTTCGCGCTTACGAATCGTGCATGAAGAGCAAAGGCTACATTACCGTGCTCGGGCCGGAAAACCCGCAAGGCTGCGGCGACCCGGAATGGGAGAAGGATGTGCGGAAGTGGCTTCAGTGAGGAGTTCATTGCGCAAGCCCTGTCAGCACGCATGAAATCCCGGCGTGAGAGAACGACATGAGTCGCCAGCGCCGCCGCTTTTCTGGCGAGCGACGACTCGGCCTTCATGTCGGGCGCGAATCTGGTCGTTGACGGAGGATGGACGGCGCGTTGAATCACACGGGTGATCGAAATGGCGCGACCGGCCAACCGGAGCGTGTGCGGATCAGCAACGATCTGGGCCCCGAAGCAGATGCCGAAGCGCACACGCGCCAAGGCTAACTAACTCGCGCAAAGCGCCACGATCTCCGCCGCCGACGCCTCCTCACGCGCCAGGGTTCGCCGGTCCATCCACTCGAAGGGGCCCGACGCGAGTGCTTTGCCGCTGACCACCACGCGCTGCCGGCATGCGATCAACTCGGCGTCGGCGAGCTTTTTTCCGGCTTGTGCCAGCCGATCGTCGACCAGCACGCTCAATCCTTTTGCTTGCAGTTCGCGTTGCAGCGCCTGGGCGGCCTCCTGCCGTTCCTGACGCTCCCAGTCGATGACGGTGAGCACGACGTCGAAGGTGTTGAACGACTCGCTGCCCCAAAAGCCGCGCTCGTCGCGCTGCCGGCTGAGCAGCAGCATGGCGAGGCGCGAGACGCCCACGCCGAAGCAGCCCATTCTGACGAATTCGCCTTTGGCGTTCACCAGTCCCATAGCCTTGGAGTAACGGTCGCCCAGGTCGAAAATGTGCGCACATTCGAGTGATTTCTTGCCGTCGGTCTCGTCCTCGCCGAGTTCGCTGAGGACATGAAACTCCTCCGAGCTTTGGCCGCCGATTTCCCCGTTATCGCTGGACTTGACGATGGCGGCGAGCCCCAGTCGCCTGAAGATGCGCTGGTAGGCTTCGCGAACAGCCTCATATGCTGCGCGCGCACCGTCTTCCGTGGCATTGAAGGCGTAGCCGTCTTTCATGATGAACTCCTTGGCGCGTGCGAGGCCGCCGCGCGTCCTCAGTTCGTCGCGGTATTTGTTGCCGAACTGATAGAGGCCCAGACTCATGTCCGTCCTGTTGTAGTGCGTCTTGACCATGTTGGTGGCCAATTCCTCGCATGTGGCGCCGAGGCAAAAGAGCCGGCCGGAGCGGCTCGTGAGCCGCATCAGCTCGTCGCCATACACGTCCAGTCGCCCGGTTTGCCGCCACAGATCGGCGTCCTGCAACAGGCTCATCTGAATTTCGCAAAAGCCGGCGCGCTCCATCTCCTCGCGCACGACGCTCTCGACGCGCCGCTGCGCTCTCAGGCCGAGCGACATCCAGGAGTAAAGTCCCGCGGCGTCCTGATGGACGAGGCATGCCTTGCGGGCGAGATCGGTCAGTTCCAGCCGGGTGTTGTCCTGCTCGAAGAAACTGTTGGCGAAAAATTGCTGTGAGAATTTCATGATGTGCTCCGGATTCAGAATTCAGCGTAAAAACAGGCCTGAAATGAAAAAACGCCCGCAAGGGGCGTCCGGATCATCGATTCTCACGCGAGGCGCAGGCGCTTAGCCTCCCTGTCGCGCATATTGAGTTCTCGAGCAGACTCCGGCCGCCATAGCGGGCACCGGAGGTCGTTGCGGGAGAATGCTCAAAAAGTCCATGATGTTTTGCTGCTCGTGCTGTACTCGTTTCTATTCAATAGCGGGGGATGCTGCGCCGACATGATCGAGACGGATCGCGGGTTCGCTTCCTCGTCTTTCATTAGTTGCTACTCTGCACGAAACGCGGCGTGGCTGCAACCCCGCCTCGCCATTGTCCGGGGCATAGGGGCACTGCGTGTACTGTTACTCAGGTTCGCCAAGTGTGCGTCTCAATGCCGTGAAGAACAGTTCCGACTGCGCCCGCTCGCTTTGCACCTGATTTGCCACGCGAGCCGCAAGGGCAGGGTTCACCGGCTTCAGGGCCCGCCCCGTGGAAAGCGCCAACACCTGGCTTTGGCAAGCCCGCTCCAGATAGTAAAGATCATCGTACGCGTAGTCGATGCGCTCGCCGCACACCACCACGCCGTGGTTGCCGAGGAATACGATGTCGCTGCCATTCATTGCATGCGCGATCCGTTCGCCTTCTCCGGCGTCCAGTGCCAGGCCGTTGTACTCGCGGTCCAGCGCGATGCGGCCGTGAAAGCGCATTGCGTTTTGCGACAGTGTGGTATCGAGGCCGCAGTCCTCGGTCAGCGTCAACGCCGTCGCGTAGGGCATATGCGTATGCAGCACGCAATGCTTGCCCGCGATGTTATGGACCGCCGCGTGGATGAACATGGCGGTGGGCTCGACCTCGTGCCGGCCGGCGACGCGATTGCCGAGACCGTCCACGATGACGATGTCGTCCGCCGTGATTTCGCTCCACATCAGGCCGCGCGGATTCAGCAGGAAGAGGCCGCGGTTGCCCGGCAGTGCGATACTGAAGTGATTGCATATCCCTTCGCCGAGACCGTGATGCGCGGCGGCACGGAGTGCCAGCGCAAGATTCTGCCGCAGGGCGACGACTTCCGGGGCGTGAAAGATGGCGTCTTCAACAACCGGGGTAGCTTTCATGGCGGTGTCCGCGTTCGTAATGATGTGGAGGAGGCGGCCCTTATCGCCCGACTCTCGACAAACATTGACGAGCTTATCAGCGGCTTCAGGCGAGAGGTAGTGCGAGCCTCGCTATTTCCGCGAAGTATCGCGCACCGGTTAGCAAAATATCATCATTGAAGTCATAGGTTGAATTATGCAACGGCACGCCGCCCGTCTTGCCCGTATCCCCGTTGCCGATGAAAGCAAAGTTGCCCGGCACGACCTGCAGGAAGGCGCCGAAGTCCTCGGAGATCATCATGGGCTGCACGTTGGCTTCGACGTTTTCAGCGCCGACGATATGACGGGCCGCCGAGACCGCAAGCTCCACATAATCCCCCGAGTTCACGGTCGGTGCAAATTCGTGCGTGTATTCGAACGAGCACTGCGCCCCGTGCGCGTGGCAGATCCCTTCGCTGATTTCTCGCATGCGGGTGGCGAGCATGTGCTGCACCTCCGGCGCGTAGCTGCGCGTGTCGCCTTTGATCGTCACATTCGACGGGATGACGTTGCGAATGCCGTCCGTGATGAACTCGGTGCAGGAAATCACCGCCTGTAAGCCCGGATCCAGGTTGCGCGAAACGATGGTCTGAAGCGCCAGCACGATTTGCGACGCGATCACGATGGGATCCACGCCCATGTGCGGCCGCGCCGCGTGCGTGCCGCGCGCCTTGATATGGATGACGAAGTTATCCTCGCTCGCCATGATTCCGCCAGCTCGGGTCGCGAATGTGCCGGCCCGCTGGCCCGGCATATTGTGCGCACCGAAAATTGCGTCGACAGGGAAGCGCTCGAAGAGTCCGTCGCTCATCATCGCTTTTGCGCCGCGGCCGTGTTCCTCCGCCGGCTGGAAGATAAACCGCACCGTACCGTTGAAGTCTCGCCGCTCGCAAAGCAGGCGCGCCGCGCCGAGGATCATGGACATATGGCCGTCGTGACCGCACGCGTGCATCTTGCCGTGCGTACACGACGCGTGCGAACGGTCAGGCGCGTTTTCGAGGATATTGAGCGCATCCATATCGGCACGCAGTCCGATCACGCCTTTTCCCGGCCCAACGGTGAGATTGGCGACGAGTCCGGTACCGCCGATTCCACGGTGAACCTCGAGGCCGAGCGTTTGCAGAATGTTCGCCACGTAATCGGCGGTCGCGACTTCCTCGAAGCCGGTTTCCGGATGCTGGTGCAGATGCTGACGCCAGCTTTTCAACTGCGATTGCAGGGACGTTTCCATGGTTTCAGATCCTGTTCGAATTCAATGCATGCCGACGCGTCATGCCATATCCGCCGATGAGTGAGCGAGATGGCCGAGCCAATCGGCCTGGCGCTCCAGCACCGACGCAGCGGTTTCGCCCACGCATTGCGCGTAGACGGAGGGCGCGGTCGCACCTTCCGTGCTGATGACGAGCACGCGCGAATCCGCATTCAGTCCGACTGTTCGCGCCAGGTTCGCGTCGCTCATTAAAGCGGTCAGGCCTGCGAAACCCGCAGCGCCCGACTCGCCAACCACTAGCGGCACATCGCGCGCGGAGCCGGCGGCCAATGCGCGCATGGCAGTGATCGCGTCGTCGTCCTGGATGGTCATGAAGTGATCGATGCAAGGCTGCAGGATTTTCCACGCGAGCGGCGATGTCTCGCCGCAAGCCAGCCCGGCCATAACAGAATCGATCGCTCCGCTAGCTCTCGTCGCGCGGCCCTCGAGCGCGCTTTGATACAGGCAATCGGCCTGTTGCGGCTCGACCACCACGAAGTGCGGCCGATCCGCGCCATAGGTCTCCCACAGAAAGCTCGCGATACCCGCGGCAAGGCCGCCCACGCCGCCTTGCAGAAAGACGTGGGTGAATGCCGGGACGTGCTGATCGCTGGCGCTTTGCTCGATGATTTCGGCGACCACGGTTCCGTATCCCTGCATCACGTCGCGAGGAATGTCCTCATAGCCTTCGTACGAGGTATCCGACACGACATGCCAGCCGTTTGCAGCAGCAAGGCGGGCTGCCTCTTCGACCGACTCGTCGTAGTTGCCCGCGATGCGGATGATCTTCGCGCCGTACGCGGCGATCGCCTGCTCGCGTTCGACGCTCACATTGGCATGCAGCACGATCACGCATTCACAGCCGACCGTTTGCGCGGCCGCCGCCAACGCCTTGCCGTGGTTACCGTCTGTTGCGCTGATCACCGTCAGATGGGTGAGCATGTCCTTGCAGCGTCCCTCGATCACGGCAACTGCGTCGAGGTCGTGCATCGGCCAAAGGCGCAGGATCAGCCGGACCAGTGCGATGGGTGCGCCCAGCGCCTTGAAGCTGCCGAGTGGGGAACGCACGGACTCGTCTTTCACGCACAGCTTCGCGACGCCGAGTCGCGCCGCGGCATCGGGTAAATCCCGGAGCGGCGTTGCCTTTGGATTGAGGTGATCCCAATGTGACAGCCATGCACGGCTTTGCTGGGCCGCCGCAACGTTCAGGATCTGCGTCAGGTCATTGGGGTAGCAGGTACGCGACGCATGCTTGTTGGCGATGAGCATTGCAATTCCACTCCGGAAAGACGGTTGTACAAAGTGATTTCAGTCAGGAAAAGGGCGGGACGCCGTCCTCGACATGTCACCTTCCACCAGAATAATATTGCTTGACTCGCATCGATATGACGCAAAATGCAGGCTGTTTATGAAAAAAAATCTCATTTAACCGGGTTGAAGCACGACTATGGCCACGACTCTCGATACCTTCGACAGAAAGCTGCTGCGCGAAGTACAGGAAGACGCGCAGATCCCGCAGAACGAGCTTGGGTCACGCGTCAGTCTGTCCACTGCCGCCGTGAACCGGCGCCTGCGCCGTCTTGCCGACGAGGGTGTGATCGAACGGTATGCCGCAATCGTTTCGCCGGAGAAGGTAGGTTCGCCTCTCACGATCATCACGTCCATCGAGGTCGAGAGCGAACAGATCGACCTGTTGGACGCGATGAAGCGGACGTTCTCACAGTGTCCGCAAGTTCAGCAGTGCTATTACGTCGCTGGCGAGTGGGACTTCGTGCTCGTCATGACGGTGCGGCATATGGAGCAATACAACGAGTTGACCCGGCAACTCTTCTTCGCGAATAACAACGTCAAGCGCTTCAAGACGCTGGTCAGCATGAGCCGCGTCAAGGTCGGCTTGACGGTGCCGGTCGATCTCGACGAATAGCCCGCTCGCTATCTGACGACGCTGCGATCGTGCCAGTCGCCTTGCCCGAACTGGCGAACGGTGATCGCGCCATTGCGGATGTCGCCATTCGCATCGAACTGGATGGGGCCGGTCACGCCATCTATTTTCAAAGTCTGGAGCCTGGCGAGGTAGACCTTCGGGTCGGTGGAGTCGGCTGCCTGCATCGCGCCCGCCATGGCCATCACGGCGTCGTATGCATACGGCGCGTAGAGCTGCACAGGCGTGCCGAAGCGCTGCTGGAAGCGTTTGAAGAAGGCGTCGCCCTGCGGCATCTTCGCAGGCGGCACGCCTGCGAGCGTGCAGTACATGTTGTCCGTCATGGCCGATCCGGCCAGCTTGATGAACTGCGGCGTGCACGCTTCATCGCCTGCAACCAGTTTCGCCTTCAGGCCGAGTTTCTGCGCCTGTTGCGCGAACGAGGCTGCCTGCGTATCGCCACCCGTGAACACGATGCCGGTCGGAACATGACTCTTGATCGTGGTCAGCACGGCCATCCAGTTGGTCGTTTTGTCCGTTCCGTATTCTCGAACCACGACGGTGCCACCCGCCGCCTTGACGGCCTTTTCGACCTCGTCGGCGAGGCCCTGGCCGTATGCCGTGCGGTCATCGACGATGGCGACCCTGGACGCCTTCAGATCCTTGACGAGGTAGGTGCCGATAACCGTTCCCTGTCTGACGTCATTGGCAACCATGCGAAACACCGACTTGTAGCCTTGCGCCGTCAGCTTCGGGTTGGTCGCGGACTCCGTGATCATCGGAATACCGGCGTCGGAATAGATCCTGGATGCGGGAATGGACGTGCCGGAATTCGCATGTCCCACGACGCCCGCCACCTTGTCATCGATGAGTTTTTGCGCCACGGTCACTGCCGTCTTGGGATCGGCGGCGTCATCCTGGGAGTCGAGCGCGAACGTCACGGTCTGTCCGCCGATACGCAGTTTCTTGCTGTTCAGATCCTCGATTGCGAGCCTGACGCCGTTCTCGTCATCTTTGCCGATGTGCGAGAGTTCGCCGGTCAGCGGCGACACCTGGCCGATTTTCACGGTGACGTCCGCGCGAGCCGACAACGGCGACGTCGCTAGTGCCAGAGCAAACATGGCGGTGGTGCACTTCAGTGTTTTCACGATCGGATACTCGCAGAAATGGAGACGGGGCTGATGCATCGGAGGCACGACTCGGGGCCTTTTGCTTGTCGCGCAGGCTGATGGAAATCGTACGGTGCCCGCGTGGTAGCCAAAATCGCGTGAGGTGCCGCTCGTGAAATTGCTGATCGAAAACAGCCTGCGGATCGATAATTTTTCTCGGCGGTGTTGGCACACCGGCGAAGCGTCGGGTCGACGTGACAACGGCCGTTCGCTATTTCCGACGAAAGGAGCGCTTCCGCTTAAGCCACTCAATAGGTGTAAGAGGCGATCACGCGTTTAATCGTTTCCAACGACTCCCGGAGCGTGGTCAATTCAACAGAACCAAGCGCCACGCGAATCGCATGCGGTACATGTTCCGAAGTCGAGAAAGGCTCGGCAGTCGAGACTGAAATTCCCTCGCGCACGAGCGCCATCGCAACCACGTCCGCGCGAACCTCTTCTGCGAGAGGAAGCCAGAGGAAGTAGGACACGGGATGACAAACGCGTCGCAGTCCGGCGAGGACCTCGGCGGCCATCGATTGCCGGAGCCTCGCATCATCGCGCTTCTCTATCTCCAGACGTGCGACGGTGCCATCTTCCAGCCAGCCGCAGGCAATGGCGGTCATCACCGCGGCCGTGTTCCAGGTGGTGGCCCGGATCGCACGCTCGATCGGCGCGACCCAGCGATCGGGCGCGGCGACGAAACCGACTCGCAGGCCGGTGGCGATGCTTTTCGACAGCCCCGAGACGTACACCGTCGTCTCAGGTGCGAGCGCTGCCAACGGGGGTGGCGGGTCTTGCGCGAGGAAGGCATACGCGGCGTCCTCGATGATGAGCAATCCGTGCTTTCGGGCAAGCGCCACCAACTCGTGCCGACAATGCGCGTCCATGACCCAGCCTAGCGGGTTATGGAGTGTCGGCATCGTGTAGATGGCACGCACTTTTCTGCTTCGACACAAGCGTTCGAGCGCGTTCAGGTCGGGGCCCTGGTCGGAAACCGGAATCGGCGCCAGTTCGAGCCGGATCGTTTCGGCTAGCACCTTGAACCCCGGATAGGTCAACGCGTCGACCGCGACCACATCGCCGGGCTTCAGGAGCGCTAGAACGGTTGCTGTCAAACCATGCTGCGCGCCGTTCACGATCACGACCTGATCGCCTTTGACAGCGAGCCCCCGACACGCCAGGTGACGCGCGACGATCTCCCGTTCATGCGTCCGGCCGCCGTGCGGCTGATAGCGCAATAGCGCATCCAGGTCGCCGGAGGACGCGAGTTGGCGCAGGGCGCTTCTGAGAAGTTCGGCCTGACCGGGGAGGGACGGATTGTTGAAATTGAGGTCCGTCAAACCCGCGTCGCCGGCATGCTGGTCGACGCCCAGGCGCGGAGGCAGGGATATTTCTCGCACGAAGGTGCCGCGGCCGGTTTCGCCGCTGACCAATCCCATCGCCCCGAGTTCGGCATAGACCCGCGACGCGGTGACCAGCGCAAGTCCCTCCTTGGCGGCGAGCTGCCGGTGAGTCGGCAAGCGCGTGCCGGGCGCGAGGCGTCCCGTCCGAATCTCGGTCGCCATTCTGTCGACCAGCAATTTGTACCGCGAGGTGGGCATGCGCAAATGTATCCATGACAATTATTTGATTGTATTGATTCTCGGCCATACGATGTCACATCGCAACTCTGTTTGCGCCGTCGCGGGACCTGCCGGCTTTAGTGGCGCGGCCTCATGAAGCGGCCGCCAACAGTCAGCGCCCCTTGGGCTCATGGACGACAACATCATGCACATCGCCATCCTTACCTTCGAAGGCTTCAACGAACTCGACTCGCTTATCGCGCTCGGCGTCCTCAATCGCGTCAAGAAGCCAGGCTGGCGGGTGTCGATCGCTTGTCCCACCGCGCGGGTCAAGTCGATGAATGGCGTGGTCATCGAAGCCCAGGCTTCACTGCAAGAGGCCTGTACTGCCGATGCGGTGATCGTGGGCAGCGGCAGACAGACGCGTGAAGTCGTCGCCGATAGTGCGTTGATGGCGCAGTTGCAACTCGACCCGTCAAAACAGCTGCTGGCCGCGCAGTGTTCCGGCACGCTTGTTCTCGCCAGGTTGGGCCTGCTCGATGGCGTGCCGGCATGTACCGATCTCACCACCAGGCCGTGGGTTCAGGAAGCGGGTATCGACGTGTTGAATCAGCCCATTTTCGCCAGCGGCAACGTGGCGACCGCCGGAGGCTGTCTGGCTTCGGCTTATCTCGCTGCCTGGATCATCGCCCGTCTGGAGGGGATCGACGCGGCGCAGAGCGCACTGCATTACGTCGCTCCCGTTGGAGAGAAAGAGGCCTACGTGTCCCGCGCGATGGGCAATATCATGCCGTTCCTGGAGGCGAAGCTGACGACGGTGTAAGCGAACAAACTAAAATTGCCAGCGCGGCCTATTGACTATTCCTCTTAGAAAATCGGTCATTTGAGTGAGGTCGCCTGGCACACCGCGGCGGCCCGATCCTCCGCAATACGACCGGCTTCGATCGGTCGAAACCGCAGTCGCTACCACGGCAAAAACTGAAGGCATCGCCGATGCCTTCAACCCACGCTAAACGTCATTCCCAGTCAAGCGCTTTCTGCGTTCTCTCCTTTTCCCCGCCGCTTCAACTGCGCAAAAACCAACACTTACCCGGCGATAACGTTTGCGCCGATTCAATCCGTCCGCGTCAGTGAGTTTGGCTATTTACAAAACGGGAGGCTACCCAAATACTCCCGCCACAACTTGAAAGTCGAGTGTCAACGAGAAGTCATGCCAGTCCGTTTAACACGGACGTCAGCCGTCATCGGCTGACGCAACTTCACATTCGCTTCCCCCCATGAACACTGCGTTTGCCCTAAGGTCGCAGCGGTCCGGGGTAAATATTACCAACGATTACAAACCGGGTCGTCGTACACAGGAAGGGTCCGGGGAGACTGTCAGCGCATGAAAGCATTAAGTGTTCTCCATAGTGAGTCGTCACGGGGATGGGGAGGCCAGGAGGTTCGCACGCTCAAGGAAATGATCGCGTTGCGAGCGCTGGGTCATAACGTCGAACTCGTTTGTCCGGAAGACGCGTGCCTTGGGATTCGCGCGCACGCTGAAGGCTTTCAGGTGCATTACGCGCGCATGCGGGCGGGCGCGGATCTGCGCTCCATGCTCACGATCCGGTCGCTGCTCGAGCGTCGTCGCTTCAATGTGCTGAATACGCACAGCGGCCATGACAGCCTCGTCGCCGGCATGGCGGGGCGGCTCGCGCGGACGCCGTTCATCGTGCGCACGCGGCATCTGGCGTTGCCGATCACATCGCTTGCCACGTACAACTGGATTCCTCATCGCGTCGTCGCGGTCAGCCATCATGTGCGGAAGTACCTGATCTCCGCGGGCGTGCAGGAACACCGCGTCGAGACGATTTACGACGGCATCCTGAAGCCGGAAGCGGGGACCTGCTCCACGTTGCGCGATGAACTCGGACTGGACGCCGACACGGTCGTCGCCGGCATGGTGGCGATCGTCCGCGAGAAGAAAGGCCACGAAGACCTGATCGCGGCCGTCAGGCCGATGCTGGCCGAGCGTCCCAATCTGCATGTCGTGATGGCGGGCGACGGCGTGTGGTTCGAGAAGATCAAGACGATTGTCGATGACATGGGCTTGTCCCAGCGTATCCATCTGCTCGGCTTTCGCACGGACATTACCAACGTGCTGCGCGGCTGCGATCTGTTCGTTTTGCCGACGCATCAGGAAGCGCTCGGACAATCGTTTATCGAAGCGATGGCGGTGGGTTTGCCCGTGATCGGCACGCGCGTCGACGGCGTGCCCGAGTTGATCGACGACGGCGTGAATGGCCTGCTCGTGCCGGCGCACGACATCGATGCGTTGAGGAGCGCACTGGCGCGTCTGATCGACGATGCGCCGCTGCGCGAGCGCCTGGGACTGGCCGCGCGTCTGAAGACCGATAACCGCTTCACGGTGGACGCCATGGCGAACGAGACCATCGACTGCTATATGCGCGGCATCTACGCCCGGCGCGCTTACTACGGCGAACGGCGGGCGGCGGCATGACGAAGTTCGCACGCGCGGTGCCCGTGCTGATGTATCACCACATCAGCACCTCGCCAGGCATGATCACGGTGTCGCCGGAACACTTTGCCGCGCAAATGGCGTATCTGGCCGAGGCGGGTTACACGACCGTCGGCAGCGCGCAACTGTCTGCCTATCTGGCGGGCGAGCCCTTGCCGAAAAAGTCCGTCGTGCTGACTTTCGACGACGGCTACCTCGACAACTGGGTGCATGCGCACCCGGTCCTACAGGCACATGGATTGACCGCGTTGTGCTTTCTGGTGACGAGCTGGATCGGCGAAGGACCGGTGCGTGCGCACGCGCGTTCGGGCGGCGCGCTGCCTGCATTGCTCAATCACCGCGATGGCGAGGTGGCGATCGAAAGCGGTGAAGCCGATCGCGTCATTCTTCGGTGGTCGGAGATCGACGCGATGCGTGAAGCCGGCACGTTCGAGTTTCACAGTCATACGCATAGCCATGTGCGGTGGGATCGAGTCTCCGCCAACGCAGAGGAGAAGTGCGCCGGGCTGACACGCGATCTCGCCAGCGCGCGCGCCATGCTGGAGCAAAGACTGGGCGCCGTATCGGATCATCTGTGCTGGCCGCAGGGATACCACGACGACGACTATCGGCGCATTGCGGCTCAGGCCGGCTTCCGTCACTTTTACACGTGCGAGGCGGGTTCGAACTATCCGGGACGTCATGACGGCGCGACTCGCTCGATCACTCGTTTGGAAGTGCGTGACCGGCCGGCTTCGTGGCTCGCCTCGCGGTTATGGGTGCATACGCGGCCCGCGATCAGCCGGGCGTATTTGAGGATCAAACGGTAGTACGGCGGCCCCTGATTTTTCGCCGGCGCAACCTTCCCACCTCTGCGCCGTTGCTATGGCGCCCACAGCCGGGCCGCTTCATCACAACTGCGACTCGATCGGCAACAAACCGAGGAACCAGATGCCGACACGCTTCATGCTGGACACGCCGGGTTCGTCGAGTTCGCTGACCTTGCCATCCGGCGCGGTGTCGATCCATACGATCCGGCTCGTGCCATTCGCATCCGTGCGGGTTTCGAGCCGCCACGCGATCTGATCGAGCTTCGGCTCGACTCCATCCGCGACTTGTGCGGCGAGTGGGGCGCTTTCGCAGTACACGCCGATTTCCGTGTTGAGCGTGATCGAACGAGGATCGAGATTCATCGAGCCGATGAAGATGCTGGTTCTGTCGAACACATAGGTCTTCGCATGCAGCGAGGCCTTTGAAGAACCCAGAATCGATTTCTTTTTCTGGCCGGCGTCTTCGCCGGCGTTCCTGTCGACAACGGGCTTCAATTCATACAGATGCACGCCGGCGTCGAGCAGATCCTTGCGATAACGTTGATATCCCGCGTGAACCACCGCGACGTCGGTCGCGGCGAGCGAGTTCGTCAGCACGGTCACGCGCACGCCGCGCCGCGTTTGCGCGCGCATCCATTCCACGCCCTTTTTGCCGGGGACGAAGTACGGCGAGATGATCAGCACTTCTTTCGCGGGCTCGATACTCAACGCATTGAATTGCGACAGCAGATGTCCCTGTGGATCGTCGGGCGAGCGTGTGATTTTCGCGGGATCGTCGTACAGGAGGGTCGCCTTGCCCCAGGAGAAGTCGGTGTCGCGCGCGTTCAGCGTTTCGCCAAGGCGTGCCTTGACCTGCGTGACGTACGGCGAATCGCGCTCGGAGGCGATGAACGCCGTGAGCTTGGCACGATAAGCCGGCAGCGAGTCCGGCTCGGCGGGATGTCCGGTCAGGCTGGCGATCGGATAGGCGGCATCCGAGTTCCAGAATTCGTCGAAAGCATTGGAGACCTTGTGGACGACGGGCCCGAAAGTCAGCACGTCGAGGTCGCCAAAGTCGACCTCGCTGGATGCGCCGAAGTACTCGTCGCCGATATTGCGGCCGCCGAGAATGGCGGCCTGATTGTCCGCGATCAATGCCTTGTTGTGCATGCGCCGATTGATCCGTCTGAACTCGAGCGCCATGCCCAGCTTCTTGAAGGACCGATTGGCGATCGGATTGAAGAGCCGTATTTCGATGTTGGGGTGCGAGCTGAGCGCGAGCAGAACCTTGTCGTCGCCGGCCGTGCCCAGATCGTCCAGCAGAACGCGAACCCTGACGCCGCGATCGGCGGCTTTGAGCACCGCGCCGGCCAGATGACGGCCCGTCAGATCGTCGTGCCAGATGTAGTACTGCAGGTCGAGCGTGCGCTCGGCGGCCTCAGTCAGCACGATGCGGGCGAGCAGGGCATCGACGCCGTTGGACAGCAGATGGAACGCGCTGTTGTCGGGATGCTTGCGCTCCTGCGGGATGAAGGCGACGGCGAGCCGCGTGCCGTCCGTATCCGTCAATGCGTGCGTCGCGGTACGGCCGGTCTGCGGCGGCAGGCTCGCGCAGCCGGACAGCAGCGTGATCAGCAAGACTGCAACGAGACCGCGGAACGTCGCCATGGTTGTGCCCTTCGAACGTGCGTGTCCGTAAGATAGCGGCAAGCGTGAGGCGCGTCGAGTGCGGCGTCAGTTGCGCCGCCATCCGGAACGCGTCCATCCCGGGTTGCATCCGGCTTCGCGCCGTTCAGACGGGTCGCCGCGACAAATGAATGCCCCCCAGCATGCAGCGGACCGAGCCCCCGGCCATTTCGATGGTGGGCACGCGCAATGGCAGCAGTCGGGCAGAGCGTTCGATCAGCGCCTTCTGCCTGGCCGTCAGGCATGACGCGGCCCGCTCCGAAAGCGCGAGCACGCGTCCGCCGCTGCCGGATAGTTCAAGCGCGTTCGCGGCAAAGTTGCCGATCTGCGAGGCGTCGAGATCGATCACGACGCGTCCGCTTTCCATCAGACGCGCCCTCACTTCGGCGCGCCGACGTTCATCGGCGATCAGGTCGAGCCCGATCAACGCGAACTCTGTTGCGACGCTCATCATGACGTTGGTGTGATAGACCGCAAGACCTGCCGAGTCGACCGCGTCGAAGCATACCGGCTCGAAGTTGAAGTTCGTGCAGAACCGTTCGAGCGCCACCGGATCCGCGCGGCGCGAGCGCACGGCATACGCGATGCGCGCGATGTGGTCCAGCACCATGGCTCCCGTGCCCTCGAGAAACACGTCGTCGTATTCGAGTCCCGAATAGTCGATGACGTCCTGCACGCGATACTGTGCCTTGAACATCTCGATCACATCGCTTCTGCGCTCACGCCGGCGGTTGACGCAGTGCATCGGATACAACGCGACGTGCCCGCCAGGATGCGTCGAGAACCAGTTGTTCGGGAACACGGAATCGGGCGTGCCCCGTGTTCCGTGGTCCTCGAAGAGATGAACGCGCACGCCCGCGGCTTCCAACGCCGCCGCAGCGGCCGTCACTTCGTCATAGGCGGCGGCCGCTAGCGATCCTGCTTCATTGGGATCTGGGAAGCCGCCGGTGCGCTGAAACGCGTTGTCGCTTGCCGTCTCGGGGTTGGGATAAAAACAGTGCGGGCGGATCACGACGACAGCGGACGGCGCCTGAATCGACAGAAGGCTCATGGATAGGGATCGCGGAAGTAAGAGAACGTGCGCGTCGATAGCGGGCTGCGCGTCAGACCGGCGCCAATACGTGGTCGGCACTCGCCCGCTCGATGGCGGCCAGTGCGAGTTCGCCGAACAGGTCCTTCGGATCCGCGGCAGGCGGAATCAGCGCGACTTCGATTCCGACTTTGTGTGTCCGCGCGAGCTCATGCAAAAAGCGCAGTGCCGAATAGTCTTCGAGCGCGAAGCCGACGGAGTCGAATACGGTGACCTGCTGTGCATTTTCGCGTCCGGCGATTTCGCCACGCAACACGCGCCACAGTTCGACCACGGGCGAGTCGGCGGCCAATTGCTGAATCTCGCCTTCAATGCGGGTCTGCGGCTCGTACTCCACGATCACGCGGCTCATGTTCAGCACATCCGCATGCAGTTCGGTCTTGCCCGGACAGTCGCCGCCCACTGCGTTCAGATGCATGCCCGGTTCGATCATGTCCGGCGTGATGATCGTCGCGTAGGCCTTGTCGGCGGTCACGGTTGTGACGATATCGGCGCCGCGCACGGCCTGCGCAACCGACGTCGCGCGGACGATGCGCAATTGCGGCCACGCCGCGAGATTGCGAATGAGTTTGTCCGTGGCGCGGTTGTCGACGTCGAACACGCGAAGCTCGTCGATGCCCACAAGTGTATGGAACGCAATGGCCTGAAACTCGCTTTGCGCGCCATTGCCGATCAAGGCCATGCGTCGCGAATCGGGCCGAGCCAGTGCTTTCGCCGCCAGCGCGGAAGTCGCCGCGGTACGCAGCGCCGTGGTCAAGGTGAGTTCGGAAAGAAACAGCGGGTAACCGGTATCCACCGAGGCCAGTGCGCCAAACGCCATGACGGTTTGCATGCCGCGCTCGGCATTGATGGGATGACCGTTCACATACTTGAAGGCAAACAGCTCAGCGTCGGCCACAGGCATCAACTCGATGACGCCGAGTCGCGAATGGCAGGCGACGCGCGGCGACTTGTCGAACTCGCTCCAGCGCAGATAGTCGGCACGGATGATCTGGGCAAGTTCGTCGAGAAAGCGCGGTACGCCGATATCGGCGACGAGCCGGTACGTTGCGGGTACGTCGAGGAAGCGGGTCATGGTGATGTCTCCGTTGTTGTTGCAGGCTCCGAAGCGGAGCGACAGCGAAATTATTCCGTGCCTCCGCGCCAACAAAAAGACAACAAACATTGCAGTTTGGTGCTCCGAAGTGTCAAGATGCACACTCCGAATGCGCGTTTTGTACTGTCCGCACTTCTATCTGACCCAGGTTTGCTCGACGCCAGCCTGAACGGAACCGGCCGGAAACCGGTGTAGGCACAAAAATGATCGATCTCGACGACATCGACAGGCAGTTGATTGCCTTACTGCGCGATGACGCGCGCATGTCCGTTGTGACACTGGCGAAGCACTTGCGGGTCGCTCGCGCCACGGTGCAGAACCGGCTGACGCGGCTGGAAAAGAGCGGCGTGATCGTGGGCTATACCGTGCGCCTGAAACCCGCGGCGGAGGCGCACCGGATCCGGGCGTTGATGTCGATCGCGGTTGAAGGCAACCGCGCGGCCGATGTGCTCAAAGTGCTTCGTGGCCACCCCAACGTCGCGACGATCCACAGCACCAATGGGCGTTGGGACCTGATCGCGGAGCTGCGGGCGGATTCACTGGAAAACTTCGATCGGGTGCTTGGCGCGATCCGTCTGATCGACGGCATCGCCAGCACTGAAACGAGTATTCTGCTGTCGACTCACAAGATATAAGGGCGTTTTATTGCGGCCACTCAATTCCGTGAGCCCGCACGTCCGCCAAGGGAAAGCCGCTCACATCCGCACCATGACCGACCTCTTTGCCACTCAACCTCGCGCGCCGCTCGCCGAGCAGCTCCGGCCCGAATCGCTCGGCGATGTCGTCGGGCAGTCTCATCTGCTGGGCCCGGGTAAGCCGCTGCGGCTCGCACTCGACTCCCAACGACTGCACTCGTTCATTCTGTGGGGGCCGCCCGGCGTCGGCAAGACGACGATTGCGCGGCTTGCCGCGCGGGCTTTCGACTACGAGTTCATCGCCGAGTCGGCCGTCGCCGCCGGCGTCAAGGAACTGAGGGAGGCCGCCGCGCGTGCCCAGCAGATGCTCGACCACCGGGGCCGCTCGACCGTCCTGTTCCTCGATGAAATTCACCGGCTCAACAAGAGTCAGCAAGACGCCTTGCTGCCGCACGTGGAAACGGGCCGGCTGACGCTCATCGGCGCGACCACGGAGAATCCCAGCTTCGAGGTCAACAGCGCGCTGCTGTCGCGGGCGCAGGTGTACGTGCTCAAGCCGCTATCCGACGAGGAATTGCGGCAGCTCTTCCGGCGAGCGCAGGCGGTGTTGGGCGAACTCGAGTTCGAGCCATCCGCGCTCGATGCCGTGATCGGCTTTGCGGACGGCGACGGCCGCAAGTTTCTGAACCTCGTCGAGCAGCTCGCCAATGCCGCTACCGCAGCCGGGCTCACACGCATCGACGCGAGCTTCGTCAGCACCGCGTCCGCGACCACGACGCGGCGTTTCGACAAAGGGGGCGAGGAGTTCTACGACCAGATTTCCGCGCTGATCAAATCCGCCCGCGGCTCCGATCCGGATGCGGCGTTGTACTGGATGGCGCGAATGATCGACGGCGGTGTCGACGTGCGCTATCTCGCGCGCCGCATCATCATCCTGGCGAGCGAGGAGGTGGGTAATGCGGATCCGCGAGCGTTGCAGGTCGCAGTGAACGCGGCCGAGGCCTATGAACGGCTCGGTTCGCCCGAAGGCGAACTGGCGCTCGCCCAAGCCCTCGTGTATATCGCCGTCGCGCCGAAGTCGAATGCGCTCAGCATGGCGTGGCATCAGGCGCTGTCATTCGTGCGTAGCGACCGCACGCGGGCGGTGCCGCTGCATCTTCGGAATGCGCCGACGCAACTCATGAAGGATCTCGGCTACAAAAAGGGCTACCGCTACGCGCATGACGAACCGGATGCGTACGCGGCGGGCGAACATTACTTTCCCGAAGACGTCGCCGAACAACGCTGGTATCAGCCGGTGCCGCGCGGACTGGAATCAAAAATCGGCGACAAGCTCGCTCATCTGCGCGAACTCGACGCGCAGGCGCGCGGCAAACTGAAGCGGTAGGCGCTGTCGATCTGATCGACAGCGCGGGTCAGGGTGGCGATATCTTTTTGCTGCGCCCGCTGCCGGTTTTCTGCTCGCGGGGCACGCCTTTGTCCTCAGTTCAACGCAACCGCCGCCGCGGCGCTCACCGGCGAGCCTTCTATCGCCACCGACTGCGTGCCGTCCGGGCCAACGGGCACGTCGCCGACGAGTGTCGTGCGATACAGTTGCCGGTCGAAGTCGAGATCGAAAATATCCGTGGGCGCGAGGTGGGCCGTCGCCCGGTTGTCCCAGAACGCGATGCTGCCCGCCTCCCATTTGAAGCGCACGGTGAACTCCGGCCGCGTCACATGTTCCCAGAGCAGTTCGAGCAACACCTGGCTTTCACGCGGGCTCACGCCGACGATCGACTTCAGGAAGCTCGGGCTGACATAGAGCGCCCGCTCGCCCGTTTCCGGATGAACTCTGACAAGCGGATGTTCGGTGACGAGCGTGCGTTGCTCGACGGCTTTGTTGAACGCCTCCGTGCCGCTCGCGCCGGCCGGCGGCGTGAAACGGTGCAACCCGCGCAGACCATCGACGAACGCGCGCAGCGGTGCGGACAGCTTCTGATAGGCGGCCACCAGGTTGGTCCACTGTGTGTCGCCGCCGTAAGGCGGAATCGTCACGCCACGCAGGATCGACGCCCAGGGCGGATTGAGCGCGGCCGTCACGTCCGTATGCCAGCCGGTCCACGGGCGTTGCAGCGTTTGCCCCTCGAAACGCGTCGCTTTGCGGTACTTCGAAATCGAGTAGATCTCCGGATGACCGTCCACGTGGCCGAACACCGGATGCCCCAAGGTCAGTTCGCCGAACTGCGCCGAGAACGCGACGTGCTGCTCGTGCGTGAGAAACTGCTCGCGAAAGAAGACGACGCGCCACTTCAGAAGCGCCGCGCGAATCTCCGCGATCTGGCGCGCATCCAGCTTTTGCGTAAGATCGACACCATGAATTTCCGCGCCGATATGCGCGGAAAGCGGCGTGACCTGAATCGACTGTACGTCCTGCACTGCGGCTGCACTCATGAAAAGCTCCTGATGTCCTGATGAAGAGAACGTGTCCGGCGGCGCGAAAACCGCCGCTTGATCAGCTTGCCAGGGCGGCGACTTGCTGCGTCGCTGACGCATGGCGATTCACGGGGCGCGGCAGCCCGAGGTTGTCGCGCAGCGTGCTGCCCTCGTATTCCGTGCGGAACAGTCCACGCCGTTGCAGCTCCGGCACGACCTGGTCGGCGAATTCCGTCAACCCGCCCGGCAACCACGGCGACATGATGTTGAACCCATCGGCGCCTTCTTCTTCGAACCACTGTTGCAACTGGTCCGCAATGCTCGTCGGCGTGCCGACCACCTGCTGATGGCCGCGCGCGCCCGCGATGCGCAGATACAGATCGCGAATCGTCAGGTTCTCGCGCCGCGCGAGATCGAACAGCAGCCGTTGACGGCTCTTGCCGCCATTGGTTTCCGGCAATTCGGGCAGCGGCCCGTCGACGGGATACTGGGAAAGGTCCACGCCGCCCGACATGTTCGACAGCAGCGAGAGGCCGACGGTCGGATGAATCAGGTCCTGCAGCTTGGCGAATTTCTCCTCGGCTTCCTCCTGCGTGCGGCCGACAATCGGGAAAATGCCCGGCATGATCTTCAGATGATCCGGCGCGCGCCCATACTTCGCCAGGCGCCCTTTGACGTCGCGATAGAACGACTGCGCTTCGTCGAGCGTCTGATGCGCGACGAAGATCACCTCCGCGGTCTGCGCGGCGAGCTCGCGCCCGGCCTCGGACGCGCCGGCCTGCACGACGACCGGCCAGCCTTGCGGCGAACGCGCGACGTTCAGCGGCCCGCGTACCTTGAAATGCTTGCCCGCATGGCCGAGCACGTGCAGCTTGTCCGGGTCGAAGTAGACGCCGCTCTCCTTGTCGCGGATAAACGCATCGTCTTCCCAGCTATCCCACAGCCCTGCCACCACGTCGTAGAACTCGCGAGCGCGCTCGTAGCGGACCGTGTGATCCGGATGCCGATCGAAACTGAAATTGAGCGCCTCGGACTCCGTGCTCGACGTGACGAGATTCCAACCCGAGCGGCCGCCGCTCAGATGATCGAGCGATGCGAATTTGCGCGCGAGGTTGTACGGTTCGTTGAATGTCGTGGAGACCGTCGCGATCAGGCCGACGTGTTTCGTGACAACCGAGAGTGCCGAAAGCAAGGTCAGCGGTTCGAAATGATCGGCGCGCGCGGTGCGGGATAGGGAAGGCAGATTCGTGTCGCGTACGCTCACGCTGTCGGCGAAAAAAATCGCGTCGAATTTGGCGCGCTCGGCGATCTGCGCGAGTTCCGCGTAGTGCGCGAAGTCGAGTCCACCCGTCGCATGCGCATCGGGGTGGCGCCATGCGGCAATGTGATGGCCCGTCTCCATCAGGAAGGCCCCCAGTTTGATCTGCCGCTTCCGCTGTGTTTCGCCGCTCATCGTCTGCTCCATGAAGGTTTGTTGTTTGGGGAGAATGCGTGCGTCACCATGCAAGCCGCCATTCCGTGATCGGCGGGCTTGCTACTGGAACGCGCGTGCCTCCGTTCGGCCTGTCATCATCGCGGTCCTCTTGCGGTTCGCGTCGCGTACCATCCTGCTCGGCGAAGTCGGCCAGCACTTCGTCGCGCAAACGGATGAAGCGTGGATCGTTGCGCTCGCGTGGCCGCGGCAATGCGACGTCGACGATCCGCTTGATGCGGCCCGGCCGCGGCGCCATCGTGACGACGCGCTCGCCGAGGTAAAGCGCTTCGTCGACATCGTGCGTGACGAGGATCATCGTGATGCGCTCGTGTTCCCAGATGCGCTGCAACTCGTTCTGCAAACGGCCGCGCGTGAGCGCGTCGAGTGCGCCGAACGGCTCGTCGAGCAGCAGCACGCGCGGACGATTGACGAGGCCGCGCGCGATCGCCACGCGCTGCGCCATGCCGCCCGACAATTGATGCGGGTAAGCATTTTCAAAACCCTTGAGTCCGACCAGCGCGATATGTTCCGCCACGGCTTCGCGTTTCTCGCGTGCGGAAAGCGGCGCGTTACGCAGCGCGGCGAGAATGTTTTGCGACGCCGTGAGCCACGGAAAGAGCCGATGGTCCTGGAACACGATGCCGCGTTCGAGCGACGTATCGCGGACCTTGTCGCCGGCGACGACGATGTCGCCGCTATAGTCGGTGTCGAGTCCCGCGATCAGCCGCAGCAAGGTGGATTTGCCGCAGCCGCTCGAGCCGAGCACGCTGACGAACTCGCCCGCGCGCACGCGCAGGCTGATGTCGTCGAGCACCGCGAGCGGCGCGCCGCCTTGCTGCGCGTAGCGCTTGCTGACGTGAAAAATGTCGATGCTGTCGGAGAGCGTGGAAGCAGTCATGGGCGGTCCGGTGTGTGAGAGTTCAGGTGCGGGTTCAGCGCGTGGCCGACTGGAACCGGCGCGCAAAGATCGCCCGCTCGACGGCCCGCGCCAGCGCATTCAACGCCCAGCCCGTCACCCCGACCACGATCACGCCGAACAGCACCAGGTCCATACGGAATTGCTCGCTGCCGTCGATCAAGGTGTTGCCGATGCCGCTGCCGGCCACCAGCAGATACTCGGCGCCGAGCGTGGCGAGCCACGAATAGATCAGCGCGAGGTAGATGCCGGTAAAGATCGACGGCAGCGCGGCCGGCAGAATCACGGCGCGGATGAGTTGCCATCGCGAGTAGCGGAAAGCGCGCGCGACTTCGATATAGGCGCGCGGCACGGCGTGGATGCCGTCGCAGGTATGCGCGGTGACGGGCAGGAGCGCGGCGAGCGAGAGGAACACGACTTTCGCGGCATCGCCGAGACCGAACCACACGGAGATCAACGGGATCCATGCAAACAGCGAGATCTGTTTGAAGGTGTCGAAGCTCGGTCCGACCATGCGTGTGGCGAGCCGCGAAAAGCCGAGCGCGCCGCCGAGCAGCAAACCGCCCAGCGTGCCGATCACGAAGCCGCTCGCTTCGCGCGCGAGCGATGCCGAGAGCGCCTTCAGCAGCGCGCCGCTCTCGATCTGCTGCCATGCGGTGGCGAGGACTTGCGCGGGACTCACGAGCAATCCGCTTTTGACCACGTGCGCTTCCGAGACGGCCCACCAGATCACGATTGCGATGACGGGCAAGACGGCGCCGCGCCAGTCGACGCGTGTCAGCAGCGGGCGGCGCGGTTGGGCGGCGCGCCGGAAGGAAGCGGACGCGCCGCAATCGCAGGACGCGTCGGCGGACTGTTGCGACTGACTGGAACGCTTGAAGAGGGCGAGACTCATCGTAGTTACCTCACGTGTAGCGTCATGGATGCGATTGATGCGATCACTCGCGAAACGCCGACGGCTGTCCGCGCCGCAAACGCGCTTCGAGCGCATCGAGCGCACGGTTCACCGCATAGCCAATCGCGCCGACCACGACCACCGACGCCATCACCAGATCGAGCTGAAAAAGTTGCCGCCCGTAGACGATCAGATAGCCGAGCCCTTCGGAAGACGCCACCAGTTCGACGACCACCAGCGCGAGCCAGGCTTTGGTGAACGCGAGCCGCACGCCCGTGGCGAGCGTCGGTACAGCCGCGGGCAGCACGAGATAGACAATCCGCTGCCAGCCGCTGTATTCGAATACGCGCGCGACTTCATCGAGCGCGGCGGGTGTCTGGCGGAATCCCTGCAGCGTGCTCAACGTGACCGGCACGAGTGCCGCATGCGCGATCAGGATGTATTTGAGCGGCTCGCCCACGCCCACGAGCAACAGCAGGAACGGCAGCCAGCCGAGCACCGGAATCTGCACCAGCGCATTGAAGCTCGGCAGCACGTAAGCCTCGAGCGTGCGCGACAACCCCAGCGCCGCGCCGAGCGCGAAGCCGAGCAGCGTGCCAGCGCCGAAACCGAGCAGCACGCGTTGCAGGCTGACCAGCGTATTGCGCGCGAGGTCGCCGCTCTTCGCCAGTTCGAGCAGCGTCTCGAACACGCGCTCGGGCGGCGGCAGAATCTGCGGCGCGATCCAGCCGCGTTCGCAACCCACGGCCCACAGCGCGAACAGCAGCGCGGGCAAGACCCATGGCGCGAGCCGCCACGCGAGCGCGCGCAGGCGCGGCTCGCGAAACAGCGGAACGTGAGGCGCGTGCGGCGTGGTGGACGACGCGAGCCGTTCGCGTTCGACCTGGATTGCGGTGTCGCTCATCGTGATCGCTCCGGTGGATTAGCTGAGCGGTTTGCCCGTAGCGTCGTAACGCGTCCAGTAGTGGTCGAGCTTTTGCGTGCGCAGCGCATTGTCGAGATATTTCGTTTCGAACCAGCCATCGACCTCGACCGGCTGGCGGATCAGTTTGAGGTTCAGCGCATCCGTCGCGACGGCTTTGTAGCGACCCACGATGAACGGATCGATCAACGGTGAGTTGCGATCCTTCAGCTTCTGATTGGCGAACTCGGCCTGCCACGACGAATAGGGCACACCGCTTTTGGCCCATAGCTTGAAGAGGGCATCGCGGTTCGCTTCGTCGGAGGACCATTGCGCGCCTTGCACGAACACGTTGACGACACGCTGCACGATGTCCGGATGCGCATGATCGAAGTCGTCGACCACAAGCAGGTGCGACTGCCGCGTGAATTGCGGACCGTCGTTCTGCGATTCGTAGACCACCTTCGCAAGGCCCTGATCGCGCAGCTTGTAGACGTGGTAATCGTTGACCGATGCGTCGATGCCCTTGGAGGCGAGCGCCGCGAGCGAACTTGCAGTGTCCAGATTGATCACGCGCAGATCGCGCTCGTTCAACTGATTCGCGGCGAGCGCGTTGTCGGCGACGAGCTGCAGATTGGTGCCGCGGAAGATCGACACGCGCCGGCCTTTCAGGTCCTTGATCGAACGCACATCCGAATCGGCCGGCACCGCGACCTTGATGCCGGTGCGCACGCCCGAGGCGAGCAGCAAGTGCGTTTTCAGGCCATTGGCGCGGGCGAGCACCGCCGGGAGATCGCCCTGGAAAGCGAAGTCGAGTGATTTGTCGGCGATCGCTTCATTGACCGCCGGGCCCGCGCCCTTGAAGAACAGCCACTCGACCTTGATGCCGTCGGCGGCGAATTCCTTTTCGAGCGACTGCTGCAATTGCACGGTCGCCGCCGGCGAGCCGCCGAAGGAGGGCGGATCGCCCGTGCCTTGCTGCGCGACGCCGATGCGGATCACCGCGGGCTTGTCGGCATAGGCGTGAGCCGCGGCAAGCGAGAGGGTCGCCACGGCGACGAAAGACTTCAGCAGACGGAAATAGCGCATGCGCAAATACCAATCGAGGAGTGGGAGCGGGCGTAAAAGCTCGGGTTGGCGGATAACCGGCGCGCCGGCCGCCGGAACTACACGTTAGATTCGCGTGTGCTCGAATCCAACCAATCATTGCAGATAAGAAAATCTGCAGAAGTGCGAACCGTGCGGTGAGCAGCGCCACTGCGTGGCGCGCCATGAAGCCAGCGCGGAAATCCCGATTTGCATAGTTGAATTCGTCGTTTTGCCGGCGTGAATCGCATGGCTACCATGCAACGCTTCAGCCATTCATGCGAAGCCCGGATCATGTCCACTGTTGCTTTTCCGTCGACCGCCGTCGACACTCAAACGCCCGCCGACAGCGCGGTGCGGCCCGCTGTCATCCGTAGCGCGCAAGACGTTTCGCGCATCGTCAACGCCGGCGCCGCGAAGGGCAGCAATGCGCGCATCGTGATTGCCATCGCGCTCGGCGGTGTCTTTCTGGATGCTTACGATCTGACCTCGCTTGCTTATGGGATCAAGGACATCGCGCGTCAGTTCTCGCTGTCGCCGGTGCAGGTGGGTTTCGTTTCATCGGCCATTACCTTCGGCGCGATTCTCGGCGCGCTGTTCGGCGGTTATCTGACGGATCGCATCGGCCGCTATCGTGTGTTCATGGCCGACATGCTGTTCTTCGTGGTCGCCGCGATCGCGGCCGGTCTCGCGCCGAATGCGTGGGTGCTCGGCGGCGCGCGGTTTCTGATGGGTTTCGGCGTCGGTCTCGATCTGCCGGTGGCGATGGCGTTTCTCGCGGAGTTCTCGCGCGTGGCGGGCAAGGGCAACAAGGCGGCCAGCGTCGCCGCGTGGTGCCCGGCGTGGTATGCGGCCACGAGTACCTGCTATCTGCTGATCCTCGGCCTCTACGCGATTTTGCCCGAGCATCAGCTTGGCTGGCTGTGGCGTCTGACGCTGGCCTTCGGCGCCGTGCCCGCCATCGCGATCATTCTCGTGCGCAGCCGTTATATCAGCGAATCGCCGGTGTGGGCCGCGAATCAGGGCAATCTCGACGAAGCCGCCCGCATCCTGAAACGCTCGTATGGCGTGGATGCTGTGGTCGAGAAAAGCGACACGCCGGTTAAAACGCCGCGTGCCGCTTCATGGCGCAACTACGGTGTGCTCTTCAACGCAACGTATCGCCGCCGCACGATTCTCGCCGCGGTGATCGGCAGTGCTTCCTCGTTCGGCTACAACGCGATCATCTTCGGCTTGCCGGTGATCATCACCAGCTTCTTCCAGCAGGGGCCGCTCACGACGATCATCGCCGCGCTGGCGCTGAATCTGGCGTTCGCATTCGTCGGCGGCCTGATCGGCGTGCGCACCGCGCCGACGGTCGGCGCATGGAAAATGACGGTGCTCGGACACGCGCTGCAGTTCGCCTCGCTGATCGGCCTCGCGCTGATCGGCAAACCGGGCAGCGGCGCGCTCGTCGTGGTGGCGATCCTGCTGCTCGGCGGCTATCTGTTCGGGCAAGGTTTCGGACCGGGCTCTCATTCGATGACGTATGCGTCGCTGAGCTATCCCACCTCATTGCGCGGGATCGGCGTGGGTTTCAATCAGACGCTGGTGCGCTCCGCCTCGACGGTTTCGCTGTTTCTCTTTCCGGTGCTGGCCGCCGCGCTCGGCACGAAGGTGTTCTGGCTGATCGCGATCGCGCCGCTGAGTTCGCTGCTCACGTTGCTGGTGATTCGGTGGGAGCCGTCGGGCTATGACATCGACGGCGAGGATTACGCGGAGCCAGCCGTGACGGGAACGCGATAATGCCTGCGCGTATCGCTCAACCGGATACGCCGCCGTCGCGCGGTCGCCGTCGCGTGCTCGGCCGTTTGGCACTCGGCAGCCTCGTTGCTTCGCAAGCCGCGGCAGCGAGCGAATTGCTCAAGCCGCTCGAGGTCGCGCCGTCGAGCCGCGTGCCCGGCGCGCCCATACTCGAGCATCCGTACGGCGTGCCGTCGCCGCATGAGGCGGATGTCGTGCGGCGCAGCGCACGCGCATGGCCGCTGCCCGGCGCGGCTTCGTCGATGACCCCGCTCGCCGATTTGCACGGCACGCTCACGCCCAACGGTCTCGTCTACGAACGTCATCACGGCGGCGTGCCCGATATCGATCCCGATCAGCACAGGCTGGCGATTCACGGACTCGTGCGGACGCCGAAACTGTTCGCGATGGACGACCTGCTGCGCCTGCCATCGGAATCGCGGATTCATTTTCTCGAATGTTCCGGGAATACCGGCAATGAATGGAACGGGCCCAGCGGCATGCCCGTGCAACTCACACACGGTCTGCTGTCGTGTTGCGAATGGACCGGCGTGCGCCTTTCCACCTTGCTGGAAGAGGTCGGCGGTGTATCGGTGTCCGGCAACGGAACACAGGGCGGCTGGTTACTCGCGGAAGGCGCCGACGCCTCTGCAATGACCCGCAGTTTGCCGCTCGAACGGATACTCGATCGCGCGCTCGTGGTGTATGCGCAAAACGGCGAACGCTTGCGTCCGGAGAATGGTTATCCGTTGCGTCTGATCGTCCCCGGCTTCGAGGGCAATACCAACGTCAAGTGGCTGCGTCGGCTGAAGGTGGTCGACGCACCGCTGCAAACGCGCGAGGAAACCTCGAAGTACACCAGCCTGCTCGCGAACGGCATCGCGCGTCAGTTCGCGTTCGAGATGGACGCGAAGTCGGTGATCACGCGGCCGTCACCGGGGCATCGGCTCACCACGCACGGTTATTACCCGATCACCGGTCTGGCCTGGTCCGGGCGCGGCACGGTCCGCAAGGTCGAGGTCTCGACCGATGGCGGGACGACGTGGCGCGCCGCGCGTCTCGTCGGCGCGATCCATGATCGCGCGTTGACGCGCTTCGAGGCGGACTGGCGGTGGGACGGCGGCGCCGCCGCGATTCTGTCGCGCGCCACGGATTCGACCGGTTATGTGCAGCCGACGCGCGCCGAACTCGTCGCCGCGCGCGGGCTGAATTCGCAGTACCACTACAACGCGATTCAGCAGTGGCGCGTGGACGCAAGCGGCGAGGTGCGGAATGCGTGAGAGGCTTTCGCGATACACGCTTGCGCGTGCGGCGCTGGCCGTGCTGCTGGCCCTGACGGCGCTGACGTCGTGTTCATCGGTGACGCCGGGCGCGCGCAGCGCTGATGCGAGTCACGACATCGGCACGCCGCTTACCGGGCAAGACCTCGCCGCATGGAACATCGACATCGCGCCGAATGGCCGCGGCCTGCCGGCGGGCAGCGGCGACGTCGCCACGGGCGCGCACATCTTTGCCGAGAAATGCGCGGCCTGTCACGGCGCGCAGGGCCAAGGCGGTCTCGGCGATCAGCTCATAGGCGGGCAGGGCACGTTGACGAGCGCAAAGCCGAAGCGCACGGTGGGCAGCTATTGGCCGTACGCGACCACGCTGTTCGACTATATCCGCCGCGCGATGCCCTACAACGCGCCCGAATCGCTTTCCGCCGACGAGGTGTACGCGGTGAGCGCATTCCTGCTCAACCAGAACGGCATCGTGCCGGCGAATACGCGGCTCGACGCGGCGTCGCTGCCGCGCGTGGTCATGCCTAATCGCGATGGTTTCGTCGCCGATCCACGTCCTGGGCGACTTTAAAGGCTCGGTGTATGGATGCATCCAGAGGCGATCAACTGCCCGGAACGCGTTAAAGCATCGGGTTTATCACTCCAGCAGATAACAGTATCGGATTTGCTTCGTTGTCGGCGCGCGCCCGCGCCGGTAAATTCGTCTGACTGCGCCCTAGCCGGCGTTTCCGAACAGATTCGACGAAGAGTTTCCTGTGACGACTGCCTTTGCACCTACCGCCGCCAGCGAGACTGGCCGCGTTCATCAAGCCCAGCCCATCGAAATTCGCGCTTTCGACGGCCCCGTCGGTGCGGAAGTGCTGGGCCTCGATCTCGGCCAGCCGCTGAGCGACGACGATTTCCGCCGCATTCACCGCGCGCATCTGGATCGTCACGTGCTGGTGTTTCGCGACCAACGCATCACACCGGATCAGCAGATCGCCTTCAGCCGCCGCTTCGGTCCGCTGCAGATTCATGTGCTGCATCAGTTCCAGCTGATTGGCTATCCGGAGGTGCTGGTCGTCTCGAACATCGTCGAGAACGGCCAGCCGATCGGTCTCGGCGATGCCGGTCACTACTGGCATTCCGACCTGTCGTACAAGGAGAAGCCGAGCCTCGGCTCGCTGCTGCACGCGCAGGAACTGCCGGCAGAAGGCGGCGACACGCTGTTCGCCAACATGCATCTGGCGTACGAGACGCTGCCCGCGCATTTGCGCGCCGCGGTGGAAGGGCGTTCGGCGGAGCACACGTATCTCGCGAAATACGCCGAGCTGCAAAAGCGCAGCCCGTGGCGCCCGAATCTCTCCGCCGAGCAGATCGCGCAGGTGAAGCCGGTCGTGCATCCGATCGTGCGCACGCATCCGGAGACCGGACGCAAGGCGCTCTTTGTCGGCGAGCATTTCACGACCCGCGTGATCGGCTTGCCCGAAGACGAGAGCAAGCAGTTGCTCGACGAAATATTCGCGCATAGCGTGCGCCCCGAGCATCTGTACCGCCATCAGTGGGCCGAACACGACATGGTGTTCTGGGACAACCGCTCATTGATGCATCTCGCGGCCGGCACGCCGGATCATCTGCGCCGCAAACTGTATCGCACGACGATTGAAGGCGACGTGCCGTTCTGACGGCGACGTGGCCCGCTTGGACCACTGCTTTTACCAAAACTACACGCTCACACGCTGACCGGAGTTCCGATGCTCGCCATGTTTCGCCCGACCGCCGCGCGGTCGTCTTTCGCTCGCCGTTTGACCGCGACGCTGCTGACTCTGTCGACGGCTGCGGCCGGTCTCGGCGCAGCCATGCCCGCGCATGCCGAAGGGCAGATTCGCGTGGCCGAGCAGTTCGGCATCGTCTATCTGCTGCTGAACGTGGCGCGCGATCAGCAGTTCGTCGAGAAGGAAGGGCGTAAGCAGGGGCTCGATATCAAGGTCGACTGGGTGAAGCTCTCGGGCGGGGCCGCCGTCAACGACGCGCTGCTCTCCGGCGCGGTGGATATCGCCGGCGCGGGCGTGGGCCCGTTGCTCACGATCTGGGATCGTACGCATGGCAAGCAGAACGTGAAGGGCGTGGCGTCGCTCGGTAATCTGCCGTATTACCTCATCAGCAACAATCCCGACGTCAAGACGATTGCCGACTTCAGCGAGAAGGACCGCATCGCGGTGCCGGCCGTCAACGTGTCGGTGCAATCGCGCGTGCTGCAATATGCGGCGGCGAAACGTTGGGGCGACAAGGATTACAACCGCCTCGACAAGTTCACGCAGGCTTTGCCGCATCCCGACGCGGCCGCGGCGATCATCGCGGGCGGCACGGAAATCACCGGACACTTCGGCAATCCGCCGTTTCAGGAGCAGGAACTGGCGGGCAATCCGAAGGCGCACATCGTGCTGAATTCATACGACGTGCTGGGCGGCCCGAGTTCGGCGACCGTCCTGTACGCAACGGAAAAATTCCGCGACAACAATCCGAAGACGTACCGCGCATTCGTCGACGCGCTCGCCGACGCGGCGCGCTTCATCACGGCGAATCCCGACGCCGCGGCCGATATCTATATCCGCACGAATCAGTCGAAGATCGACCGCAATCTGCTGCTGAAAGTCATCAAGGATCCGCAAGTGCAGTTCAAGGTCGCACCGCAGAACACGTTCGGACTCGCGCAATTCATGCATCGCGTCGGCGTGATCAGGAACGAACCGAAGTCCTGGAAGGATTACTTCTTCGACGACCCGGCGACCGCCACTGGAAGCTGAACATGAGTGCATACGCGAGCATCGCTGGATATCTATCGGCCCGAGTGGTCGGCTTACAGGGAGCGATCTGATGGTGGCCAATCCTACTGTGCTGTTTCCGAACCGCGCTGAAGCAACCGCGCCGGCGACCAGCGAAAAATTGCTTGCGGTCGAAAACGTCAACCTCGAATACCGCACGCGTGAGCGGATCGTGCGCGCGACCCATGACGTGAGTTTCGACGTCTACGGCGGCGACCGTTTCGTGCTGCTGGGACCGTCCGGTTGCGGCAAATCGACCCTGCTCAAGGCGGTGGCCGGCTTTATCGAGCCGACATCCGGCAGCATCTCGCTCGACGGTCAGACTATCCGAGGCCCCGGCGCCGATCGCATTGTCGTGTTTCAGGAATTCGACCAGTTGCCGCCGTGGAAGACCGTACTGCAGAACGTGGCCTTTCCGCTGCGCGTCGCGAAGAAGCTCTCGCGCGCGGAGGCCAACGAGCGGGCGCTGCATTATCTGGAGAAGGTCGGGCTTGCGTCATTTGCCAATGCTTATCCGCATACGTTGTCGGGCGGCATGAAGCAGCGCGTTGCGATTGCTCGCGCGTTGGCGATGCAGCCGCGCGTGCTGCTGATGGACGAACCCTTCGCCGCGCTCGATGCGCTGACTCGCCGCAAGATGCAGGAAGAGCTATTGCGTCTGTGGGAAGAGGTGAACTTCACACTGCTGTTCGTCACGCATTCGATCGAAGAAGCGCTGGTGGTGGGCAACCGCATTCTGCTGTTGTCGCCGCATCCGGGCCGCGTGCGTGCGGAGCTCAACAGCCATCAATTTTCGCAGGACAGTTTCGGGCGTAGCGATTTTCAGCGCAGCGTCGCGCGTATTCATCACCTGTTGTTCGAAGAGACGGAGGCCGTGCAATGAGTTCTCCCGCCACCTTGCTGCCGCCGGTTCGCGAGGAGTACGAGCGTCCGCTCGAACCGCTCGGCGAGCTCGTGCTCGAAGCCCCGCTGCCGCTCGGCAAGCGCCTCTTCGCACAGAGCTGGTTGCGCAAGACGCTGATTGCGCTGGTGTTGATCGGTATCTGGGAAATCGCCGCGCGCGCGATCGACAACGATCTGCTGCTGCCGACGTTCGGCGCGACGTTCAGTGCGTTCGTACAAGGCGTGTGGTCGGGCGAACTGCTGCAAAAAACGGCGGTGTCGATGTCCGTGCTGCTGCGCGGCTATCTGCTGGGCGCGGCGCTCGCCTTCGTGCTGACGTCGCTCGCCGTGTCGACCCGTCTGGGCCGCGATGTCCTGTCGATGCTGACCGCGATGTTCAACCCGCTGCCGTCCATCGCGCTGTTGCCGCTCGCGTTGCTCTGGTTCGGCCTCGGTACCGGAAGCCTGTTGTTCGTGCTGGTCCATTCGGTGCTTTGGCCGCTGGCGCTGAACACCTATTCCGGTTTTCAGTCGGTGCCGGCGACGCTGCGCATGACCGGCCGCAACTACGGGCTCACTGGCATGCGCCATGTGCTGCTGATTCTGGTGCCGGCGGCATTGCCGGCGATTCTGGCGGGCTTGCGGGTAGGTTGGGCGTTTGCCTGGCGTACGCTGATTGCGGCCGAACTCGTGTTCGGCGCGAGTTCCGGCAGCGGCGGTCTCGGCTGGTACATCTTCCAGAATCGCAACGAACTGTACACCGACCGCGTTTTCGCGGGCCTCGCCGCGGTGATCGTGATCGGCTTGCTGATCGAGCATCTGGTGTTCGATACACTCGAACGCGTGACCGTACGGCGCTGGGGCGTGCAGCACTGACGGCCGCAATCATGGCGCCATCTGCGCGCGCCGCAAGAACTGAACGGTTGCGCAACGATCCTGTCGAACTATCTGGTGCTGGCGACTACTTTAATGTAGAAGGCGCCAAAGTATGACGAAAGGTGCGCTGCACAAAACCTGACGAAACTCCCGGTTGCTGTCGCTGCCGCCGTGAACTACAAATCTAAGGGTGCGCCACGGTTCGCCACCATCGGGCCGTGCTTCTCATTGACACACGATGTTTCGTAACAAGGCAAGCGGCCCGTCCGTGACGGTGAATACGCAAAAGCCCTGGCCCCGAATCAGATAAACAAGGAGACTCCCGCCATGGGTATGCGCCCAGATCCCACGTTCCATGCATCACCGAAACTCGCGATGGATGCGCCCGCGGAGGAGTACGCCTACACCGTGCTTCTCAGCCCCGATTTCTCGCAGCCCGACGCGCTCGCCGTCATCGACGTGAAGCCCGGTTCGCCCACTTACAGCCAGGTGGTTCACACCGTGCCGGTGCCGTACAAGGGGGACGAATTCCATCATTTCGGCTGGAATGCCTGTTCGTCGTCGCTCTCGCCACTGACCGGCCACGCATTCCTCGAGCGACGCTATCTGATCATTCCGGGCATGCGTTCTTCACGCATTTACATCGTCGACACCCATCCGCATCCGACCCAGGCGAAGATTCACAAGATCATCGAGCCCGAGGAGATTTTCCGCAGAACGGGCTACTCGCGCCCGCACACGGTTCACTGCGGGCCGGAAGGGATTTACGTCAGCACGCTCGGCGGCGCAGGGAAAGATGGCACCGACGGGCCGCCGGGCATCTTCATCATGGACTGCGAAACGTTCGAGGTGCTCGGCCGCTGGGAGATCGACCGCGGGATGCAGGAGAAGCACTACGATTTCTGGTGGAACCTGCCGCGCGACTATATGGTGTCGAGCGAATGGGCGTTGCCGCCGCAATTCGAGAACGGCATCGTCCCCGAGGATCTGCTGTCGAACCAATACGGACACCGCATCCACTTCTGGGACTTGCGGGGCCGGCGCAACGTGCAGACGCTCGACCTCGGCGCGAACCATCAGATGGCGCTGGAAGTGCGGCCCGCGCACGATCCGAGCCGGGAGTACGGGTTCATCGGCGTCGTGGTCGATACGACGAACCTGGAAGGGTCGATCTGGACGTGGTGGCGCGAAGGGGGCGAGTTTCACATCGAGAAGACCGCCACCATTCCGCCCGAACCCGCCGCCACCGAACAGTTGCCGCCGCTGCTGCAGGGTTTCGGCGCGGTGCCGCCGCTCGTCACCGACATCGATCTCTCCATCGACGACAAATTCCTCTACGTCGCCTGTTGGGGCACCGGCGAGATGCGCCAGTACGACGTGACGGAGCCGCGCAAGCCGAAGCTCACGGGATCGGTTCACATCGGCGGGATCGTGCGGCGCACGCCGCATCCGAACGGCAAGACCTTCGCGGGTGGTCCGCAGATGGTGGAGATCAGCCGCGACGGCAAGCGGGTCTACTGGACCAACTCGCTCTATTCGACCTGGGACAACCAGTTCTATCCGGACGGCGTGCCGGGTGCGCAGGTCATGGCGCGGGCCGAACCCGACGGGGGGCTCGCGTTGGCCGACGACTATTGGGTGTCGTTTCCAGACGGATACCGGGCCCACCAGATCCGGCTCGAAGGCGGAGACTGCTCGACCGATTCGTTCTGTTACCCGTCGGTGGGCGTTTGATCGGGGGAGGCTGGTCGCAGACCGGCCTGTGGTTGGCCATTCTGGCGAGCGGTCTCTATCACGGGATCAACCCGGCGATGGGATGGCCGCTCGCCGTATCGAGCGGCTTGATGGAGCGGCGCACGCGGGCGCTGTTCAGCGCGCTCGTCTATCTTGCGGTTGGACACGTGCTGGCGGTGTTATTGGTGATGCTGCCGTTCGCCATGCTGACCATCCTGCTTGCCTGGCAGCGCGAGATCCAGATCGGCGCCAGCGTGCTCGTGATCGGCTTCGGCGTTGTCCTGCTGATCCGGCGACGCCATCCGCGTGTCCTCGTACGGATTCCGCCGTCACGGCTCGCGCTGTGGTCGTTCGCCGTTGCCATTGCGCACGGTGCGGGACTGATGCTCGTACCGATCTACCTCGGACTGTGCAGCGCTTACGACATGGATCGAGGACATCGGGCCGCGCAGACCCTGATCGAAGCGAATCTGGGGATGGCGCTGCTTGTCTCGGGTGTGCATGCGTGCGCGATGATGGTTGCCGGTGGGCTTCTGGCCTGGCTGGTCTACCGCTACCTGGGGTTGAAGTTCGTGTCGCGGAGCTGGTTCAATCTGGATGCGGTCTGGGCGTTGAGTCTTGTCCTGGTTGGCGCGCTCTCGTTGGCGCTTAATGCCGCGGTGGTCAGCGGCGAGGCGTGATCGGGCACGTGTGCGTTTCGCGAGGCCGGCTCTTGCCGCCGGTTGCCGCCGTGCATTCGCGTGCGGCGGCAGCCGGCGGGACATCATTGATATTGCCGCAGCGGTCTGAACGCCGCGCGAAGCTCCTCGGTGAAGAGTTGCGGCTGTTCCCATGCAGCGAAGTGACCGCCCTTGTTCACCTCATGGAAATAAGTGAGCTTGGGATAGGCGCGCTCGGTCCAGCTTCGCGGCGCCCGATAGATTTCGCCGGGAAAAACCGTGACGGCAACCGGAACCGATATCTCAGCGGTACGCTGTTCCACCGCATTGAAGTTGTTATTGTTGTTCTCCCAGTAAAGCCGCGCCGATGAGGTCGACGTGTTCGTGACCCAGTACAGCGTAATGTCGTCGAGCATCTCGTCCTTGGTGAGCGAGCGCTCGGGATCGCCGCCGCTATAGGTCCACGCCGCGAATTTGTCGTACATCCAGGCGGCCTGGCCCGCGGGCGAATCAGCCAGGCCGTAGCCCTCGGTTTGCGGGCGCGTGACCATCATGGCGGCATACCCGCCACCCTTTTTGTACAAGTTGGCGAGCGATTGGTACGCCGCCTTCTCCCCATTCGACAGCCCGGCCGGCGCCGGCTCGCCGCTGTTGAGCGCCTTCGCGACATCCGGCGGCACCGTCGCGGGCATGTTGACGTGAATGCCAAGCAGGCCAGCGGGAGCCTGACGCCCCATCGCATCCGCGATCACGGAACCCCAGTCGCCGCCTTGAGACACGTACTGCTTGTAGCCGAGGCGCTTCATCAGGACGTCCCACGCTCGCGCGATGTGATCGGGACCCCAGCCGACGCCCGTGGGTTTGCCGGAAAAGCCGTAGCCCGGCATTGAGGGAATGACGACATCGAAGGCGTCCTCCGCACGGCCGCCGTGAGCGGTTGGATCGGTCAGCGGACCGATGGCCTTTTCGATCTCTAGCGGCGAGCCCGGCCAGCCGTGGGTGATGATCAACGGAAGCGCGTGCGGATTGCGCGATTTCACGTGGATGAACTGGATGTCCACGCCGTCGATCGTGGTCACGAACATCGGCAAGGCATTCAGCCTGGCCTCCGCCTTGCGCCAGTCGTAGTTCGTCCCCCAGTGCTGCACCAGCGCCTGAATTCTGGCTTCCTGCACGCCTTGCGATTGATCGGCAACCGTCTCCCTGTCGGGCCACCGCGTCGCCGCAATGCGGTGGCGGAGGTCGACGAGCGTGTCGTCCGGGACATGGATGTGGAACGGGCGGATCGAGTCGTCTTCAGCTGCGACGTGCGGGCTCGCGGAAGGCTGATCCGCGGCCGAAGCCGGCTCGGTGAAGCTGAAGGCCGCGGCCACGGAAAGCGCGAGGGCGGCGGCTGAAGTGGCGAACGAGCCGCGCCGGATTGGCGCCGTCGAAACCATGGGCATGGGGATGTCTCCTTGAATAAAAGTGCTCAGTTTGCAACTGTGCACAATGTGCGTAAGACCATTGTGGTACGGATTGACGGTGGCTCAAATGACGGATAGGGTCATGATTAAGGACATCGAATTCATCGGATGTTTGACTTGACGAAGCGCGGAGGCCGCCATGCACCGGATCGGATATTTGTTGGGCGATCGTTTTCAGGTGATGGCGCTCGCGTCACAGTCGGTTTTCGAGTACGCGAACATTGCGGCGGGCGAAACTTTCTACAGCATCGAGAACTTTTCGGTAGCGGGTGGCGAGGTGCGTTCGTCGCTCGGCATGGCGGTGGGCACGCGGCCGCTTGGCGGGCGCATGGGGATCGACACGTGGATCGCCGCGGGCGTCAACAACCCGCTCACCGCGCCGCCGTCTGCCGAAGTGCTCAAGTTCCTGCGCAAGGCGGCGATGCGCGCGCGGCGCATCGCGGGCATCTGCACAGGTGGTTTCGTACTGGCCGAAGCAGGGCTGCTCGCGAACCGGCGCGCGACCACGCATTGGGCGTATGCCCGCGAGATGATGGGCCGGTTTCCGGACATCCAGCTCGACGAAGATCGCATCTACGTGGTCGACGGCCCGATCTGGACCTCGGCCGGCATGACTGCTGGACTCGATCTCGCACTCGGGATGGTCGAGAAGGACCTCGGCGCCGATATCGCGCGTTCAGTCGCGCACAAGCTGGTGATGCATCAGCGGCGCTCGGGTGGCCAGTCGCAGCATTCGGAAATGCTCGATCTCGCACCCAGGTCCGACCGCATCCAGGACGCGCTCAATTATGCGCGCAAGCATCTCAGCCGGCCGCTCACCGTCGAGGAACTCGCGAGTCAGGCGCACCTAAGCCCGCGGCAGTTCAGCCGGGTGTTCACCCTGGAGACGGGACAGTCGCCTGCCAAGGCGATCGAGGGGCTGCGGCTCGAAGCCGCGCGGTTGATGATCGAAAAGAGCCGGCACTCGCTGGAGGTGATCGCGAAAGAGACGGGGTTTCGCGATCGCCGGCATATGCGCGAAGTGTTCATGCGCGGGTTTGGCGTGCCGCCGCGGGAGATGCGGCGTGAGGCCCGGCCGGGTGAGCGATAAGACGACCACTCTGTAGACGGTGCCGAGCATGTCGGCTTACTGCGATGCTTCCAGCTGCACCCGTTCAAGCTCCGCATGCGCCTCATCGACCTTGCGTTGCCGCTCGGCGATTTTCTTCGCGCTCTTGCCGTTGGCCTTCGCTTCCTGCAGGTCGTGCTCGCGTTCAGCCAGTTTCTTTTGCGACGCGGCCACCTTGCGTTGCGCCTCGCTGCGCAGCACGGCATCCGTGCAGTTCGCATTCATTTGGGCGAGGGCGGTTTCCAGACCATCGACGCGCTTCGCATTGCCGTGCGTTTGCGCGTAGGCGATTTCTTTTTCTATCGAACTGCGCTTCGCATCGCAGCCGTTTGTTTGAGCAGAACAGACCATCGGATAGACAACCATGCCGAGCAGGAATACCTTGACCGCCGTTTTCATGAGAGACCTCACAATCGTGGTTGGTTGTTCTTCCATCGTGCGTTTTGCAGCGATGCTGGAGCCGACGTTTCAGCTTGAACAGTGACTTTTCGGCCGACCAGTCTATCCTTCTTGCACGGCTCATGGGTTTGCTTGTTGCCGGTGGCAGATTTTAGCTGGTTGATCGGACTTTGATTGCGTTACGGCGCAGTCAATCGAAGCAAAGGTCAACGTCGTCGCGTTGAATGACTGCGCCGCAAACTCAAGGTTGACATTCACGGTCGACGCCCGTTATCGGCACACGGCGACGTCGAGAGATACCGGCAGCGCCGCGTATTCGATCACACTGGCTTGATGAGTCCGAGTTGCTGCAGGGCGGTGACGCCATCGTCCAGGCCGATTTCTTCAACGATCATGCCGTCCTTGAGCCGCAACACGGTGGTGCCCGTAAAGCGCATGGTCCGGCCGGTCGCCGCAGGCAACGAGCCGACGAGGAAATCGCGGAATGCCGGACCGGTATGCGTGCCGCCACCCTCCCAACGGCCCACGACATAGTCCCCTTCGGCGATGAGATCGGCCGCGCCCCAGAAGTTGAGGTCGGGGAACGCTTCGCGGAAACCGGTCATGAAGGCCTTGATGTCTTCGCGGCCACGGCGCGGCTCGTGCAGCGAGTATTGAAGAAGCATGTCAGGAGCGGCGAGTTCGTCGACGATGCCGAGGTTGCAGGTCTTGCCCCAGAAATCGGCAAACCAGCGGCCCACGACGGCCTTGTTGTCATCTTCTTTGGACATGGTGAATTCCTCATTGACTGTGGTTGAACGAGGAAAACGCAATCGCTTCCCTCTGCCTGAACAATATGGGCGCAAGCAGTCGGCCGCCTTCCGTTTCTTGCTGCAATACTCGCGTTGCGCGCAATTCCAGCTGAGCATTGGACAGGGGACAACGGATGCGCCTATCCATCGACACGCGTGACGGCCGCAGTCGAAACGTGCGCCCCCCGGCCGTCGTAATTTTTTCGTAGGGAATCGACCATTTTTCAACGGTCGTTTTCGCTTTCATCGCATCTCCGGCTGGCGGTTTCTTCACGTGCAAGGAATAGTCAGGTAACGGCTGTTATCCCGCCGGCAGCCGCGCGAGGAGATTTCAAAGCGGCGTGGAATAGATCGCAATGACGAGGTGTTGTGTCAGCAGACCGGGTGAACTGGTCGCCCACACAACAACAGGTTCAAACATGCTCAACTCCTTCATTTCCCGGCGGCGTCTGATGGCGGCGGGGTCCATGGCCTCATTTGGCGTGCTGTTCTCGAAGCTTGCGTCCGGCGCGACCACTCCCGACGCCGAGCCCGCAGCCAGCATGGCGACGAGTGTCGTTCCGGCATTTCTCGGCTCGTCGCCGCAAACGCTGCCGCCCCTGCCATGGGCCGACAATGCGCTCGAACCGACCATTTCGGCGCGCACCATCGGCATTCATCACGGCAAGCACCACCGGGCGTATTTCGACAATCTGCACAAGCTCCTTGCTGGCACGCCGCTCGAACAGGCATCGCTCGAGCAGGTCATCATGCAGTCGCATGACCAGCCCGCGCTCGCCGACGTCTTCAACAACGCCGCGCAAGCATGGAACCACAACTTCTACTGGAACTCGCTGAGCCCGGCGCCGAGCGCGCCGAGCGCGAAGCTTCAGGCGGCGATCGTGCGCAAGTTCGGTTCCGTCGATGCGCTCGGCAAGACGCTCGTCGCGACTTCGGCCTCGCAGTTCGGCAGTGGCTGGGGGTGGCTCGTGCTCGATCGCGGGGAACTCGCGGTCGTCAAGACGAGCAACGCGGAAACGCCGTTCACGCGCGGACTCGTGCCGCTGCTCACCGTCGATGTATGGGAGCACGCGTACTACCTGGACTATCAGAACCGCCGGCCGGACTATCTCGTTGCAACGGTCTCGCGTCACCTGAACTGGGCGTTCGCCTCGGCCAATCTCGACCGTGTCTGACGAGGGGCGGTTGCAGGCTTTCATCGTATCGGGTCAACAAGGAGCATCGCCATGATTCGCTTGTCACGCAGAACGCGCCATTCGATCAGCGCCGGATGGTTGTTGGCGGTAGTCGGCACTTCAGCCGGCGCCGCGCCGATCGACCCACCCGATGCGCGAGCGCTCCTGAGCGCGACCGCATCCGGCGTGCAGATTTACTCGTGTGAATACGATGCGAAGCACACGCTCGGCTGGGTGTTCCGCAGTCCGCGCGCCACGTTGTTTGACTCCAGCGGGACCGCGGTGATCGAGCATTCGGCGGGACCGTCCTGGGAAGCCCGCGACGGCAGCCGGATCGTGGGCCATGTTCTCGCGCAGATGCCGAGCGACACGCCGAACGGCGTGCCGCAGCTCCTGCTGGAAACACGTTCGACGGGCGCGCAGGGCATGTTGAGCGAGGTGCGCTACGTGCAACGCACGATGACCGCAGGCGGCGCGGCGCCAACAGCGCCTTGCACCGTCGAACACGCGGCGGGCAACTCGCCGTACATCGCCACTTATACTTTTTTCAAGTAGCAAGCGGCGGAAGACGTTGGCCCCTCGCGCATGATGACCGGTCAAATTAATTCGGATTACTACAGTTTAAAAGTCGATGGAATAGAGAGACCGTTCGCGTGTTTTCTGAAGCAAGAGGCAAATGAACGGACCGCCTGGTTTCAACGCACAACGCAGACCATGAAAACTGAATTCATCGCTCATCAGGATTGGACGGAATGGCTGGACACGCTGTCGCATGAAGCGCCGTGCGGCCCCGATCTCGAATACGACCCGCGATTCCGCGAACTCGAGGAAGCCGTCGGCGGACGTCCTGAAGCGGAATATGGCGCCACGCTCGTCGCCGCCGTACCGCCCGACTGGGCGGCGGCGGACGCCTTGTGCGTCGAGTTGATGGCGCGCACGCGAGACCTGCGTGTGATCGCGTGGCTTGCGCGAGCGCGGCTTGCTCACGAGGGTATTGCCGGTCTCGCGGATGGCCTCGCACTCGCCGCGGCGCTTCTCGATCGCAACTGGGATCACGTCCATCCGCAACTCGACGCGAGCGACGGCAACGATCCCACCGTGCGGATCAACGCACTCGCCGCATTCGTGGATGCAGCCGGTCTGCTCGCCGCCGAGCTCATGGATTGCCGGCTCGTGCCGCACGACGTGCCTGTCACCTTGCGCGAGTGGTCGTATGCGAATGGCGAGACCGTTGCCCCCGACAACCGTGGGGTCATGAGCCTTGCGGAGATCGAAGCGGCCACGGCGTCGTCGCCGGAAGCGGCGCTGCGCGCGAAGACCGCAGCCGACATGGCGCTCGCCAACGCCGAGGCGCTCGAACGCGTGTTGACGGAGCGCGTGGGCGTGACGCAGGCGCTCGACCTGCACGCGCTCAAGACCTTGCTTCGCCGGGCGGGAGCACTGCTGGGCGGATGCCTGAAGGAGCAGGGCATAGCGGCGGAGCCAGCCGCGCCGGCGGACGATCGCGCAACCGAAACGAGATCCGCGGCGGCCGGTGACGTTATCTCGAGCCGCGCCGACGTCGCCGCGACGCTGGACCGCCTGTGCGCGTATTACGCCAGGCACGAGCCCGCGAGCCCGGTGCCGCTTCTGCTCGCACGTGCGCGCGGCCTGATCGACAAGTCGTTCGTCGATCTGCTCAAGGAACTCGCGCCGGAAGGGCTCGCGCAATTGACTCAGGTGATTGGAACGGCGGCCGCCGATTTGCCGGCCACCTGATTCGAATCGCGCCGCATCACATTGTTTTCATTGAGGAGGATCACAGGATGGCCAAGGAAAGCAGTCAGAAGTTCATTGCGCGCAATCGTGCGCCGCGCGTGCAGATCGAATACGACGTCGAAGTGTATGGCTCGGAGAAGAAGGTCAATCTGCCTTTCGTGATGGGCGTGCTGTCGGACCTGTCGGGTCAGCCGCAGGAGCCGCTGCCGCCGGTTACCGAGCGCAAGTTCGTCGAGATCGATATCGACAACTTCGACGAGCGGCTGCGCTCGATGAAGCCGCGCGTCGCGATGCACGTCGACAACACGCTGACGGGCGAAGGAAAGATCGGCGTGGACATGACCTTCGAGAGCATGGACGACTTCTCGCCGGCTGCGATCGCCCGCAAGGTCGAGCCGCTCGCGAAGCTGCTCGAGGCGCGCAGCCAGCTGCAGAACCTGCTCACCTACATGGATGGCAAGACCGACGCCGAAAAACTCGTCGGCCAGCTGCTCGAAGACCCGGCGCTGTTGAGCGCGCTCGCCGCCGCGCCCAAGCCGCAAACGAGCCAAACCGACGATTCGGAATAAAGGAGCCACCATGGCAGATACCAACCTGGAGCAATCCACGGGCACGCAGCAGCCGGCCGAGCAGCAGGTCGACGACACCAGTTCATCCGGCGAGTTTCAGAAGCTGCTGCAAAAGGCGTTTCGCCCGCGCACCGACAAGGCCCGCGAGGCCGTCGAGAACGCGGTGCGCACGCTGGCGGAGCAGGCATTGCTCGACACCCAGCGCGTGTCGGACGATGCGCTGGCGAGCATCGAATCGCTAATTGCGAAAATCGATGAAAAGCTGAGCGCGCAGATCAACGTGATCCTGCACACCGATCAATTCCAGAAGCTGGAGAGCGCATGGCGCGGCCTGCACTATCTGGTCACGAATACGGAAAGCGACGAAAGCCTGAAGCTGCGCGTAATGAACATCTCGAAGTCCGATCTGCATCGCTCGTTGCGCAAATACAAAGGCGTGGCGTGGGATCAGAGCCCGCTCTTCAAGAAGCTCTACGAAGAGGAGTACGGCCAATTCGGCGGCGAGCCATACGGCGCGCTGGTCGCGGACTACTACTTCGACAATAGCAGCCCCGATGTCGATTTTCTGACCCAGATGGGCAAGATCTCCGCGGCGGCGCATGCGCCGTTCATCGCGGGCGCGGACCCTGCGGTGATGCTGATGGATTCCTGGCAGGAGCTGGCGAATCCGCGCGATCTGACGAAGATATTCCAGACGCCCGAACACGCCGCATGGCGCTCGCTGCGCGACTCCGAGGATTCGCGCTATATCGGCCTCGCCATGCCGCGCTTTCTTGCGCGCCTGCCGTATGGGGCCAAGACGAGCCCGGTCGAGGAATTCGACTTCGAGGAAGACACCGCCGGCACCGATGCGTCCCGGTACGCGTGGTCGAACGCCGCGTACGCGATGGCGGTCAATATCAATCGCTCTTTCAAGACCTATGGCTGGTGCTCGCGCATTCGCGGCATCGAGTCGGGCGGCGCGGTGGAGAACTTGCCGGTGCATGCGTTTCCCACCGATGACGGCGGCGTCGACATGAAATGCCCGACCGAGATAGCAATCAGCGACCGGCGCGAAGCGGAATTGGCGAAGAACGGCTTCATGCCGCTGGTTCACAAGAAGAACTCGGATTTTGCGGCCTTTATCGGCGCGCAGTCGCTGAACAAGCCGATCGAATATGAAGATCCGGATGCGACCGCCAACGCGAATCTGGCCGCGCGGCTGCCTTACCTGTTCGCATGCAGCCGTTTCGCGCATTACCTCAAGTGCATCGCGCGCGACAAGGTCGGCAGCTTCAAGGAAAAGGACGATATGCAGCGCTGGCTGCAGGACTGGATTCTTCAGTACGTCGATGGCGACCCCGCGAACTCGTCCGAAGAGACCAAGGCCCGTCGTCCGCTCGCGGCGGCGGAAGTCGTGGTCGAGGAGGTCGAGGGCAATCCGGGTTACTACACGTCGAAATTCTTTCTGCGTCCGCACTATCAGCTCGAAGGGCTGACGGTGTCGCTGCGGCTCGTCTCGAAGCTGCCGTCGGCCAAAGCCGCCTGACGCACACGAGTACACGATTCTTTTCACCGCAGTCATCTACATAGGGATACACCATGGCAGTCGATATTTTTCTGGATCTGGGCACCGTCAAGGGCGAATCGCTCGATTCCACGCATAAGGACGAAATCGATGTGCTCTCGTGGAGCTGGGGTCTCTCCCAGTCGGGCACGATGCACCTCGGCACGGGCGGCGGAGGCGGCAAGGTGGCGGTCCACGATCTGTCGGTCACCAAGTACACCGACCGGGCCACGCCGTCGATCATCACGGCCTGTTCGACCGGCAAGCATTTTCCGACCGGCAAGCTCACCGTGCGCAAGGCCGGCGGCACGAAGCCGCTCGAGTACTACACGATCGAAATGGAGAAGGTGCTGGTGACGAACTACTCGACCGGCGGCTCGGATGGCGAGGACCGCTTCACCGAAACCGTGACGCTCAACTTCGAGAAGTTCCACGTGACCTATCAGCAGCAGGACCCGACCTCGGGCTCGGCGCTCGGCGGGGTCGTCGAGAGCAAGTGGAACATCCCGGCGAACGCGACGGCGTAAGCGGCTATGCGCCTGAAAAACGCCGAACGTGTGCAGCCTTCGCTGCTGGAGAGGCTGACCGATCACGAGCCCGATGCCACGCGCGAAGTGCGCGAGCATCGGTCGAGTTCGGCGCGCTCGCTGCGCCGCAGCGTCATGCGCGACCTCGGTTGGCTGCTCAATGCGCAGGGCATCGCGTCGTCGCAGGACGTCGCCCGCTATCCGGGCGTCGCGGAGTCGGTGCTGAATTTCGGCTTTTCCGACCTCGCGGGAAAGAGCGCGTCGAATGTCGATGTCGCGCGGATCGAACGCCTGATGGCCGATGCGATCCGCGCGTTCGAACCACGCATTCTGCCGGGCACGCTGCGCGTTCGCGCGATCCAGACGGGCGAAACGAGCGGCCAGCACAACGCGATTGCGTTCATCGTCGAAGGCGATCTTCACGCGCATCCCGTGCCGGAGCGTCTCTATCTGCGCACGGAACTTGACCTCGAAGCGGGCAAGGTCGACGTCTCGGAAGGAACGCGCGCGTGACCCCGCCGGCGCGTCGTTGCATCGAAGCCATACCAGGAAATCCCACGCCATGAACCCGGACCTGATTCAGTACTACAGCGAGGAGCTTCAGCACGTCCGCGAGATGGGCGGCGAGTTCGCGAAGGCGTTTCCGAAGATCGCGAGCCGGCTCGGGCTGGAAGGCTTCGAGTGCGCCGATCCCTACGTGGAGCGGCTGCTGGAAGGCTTCGGCTTTCTCGCCGCGCGCGTGCAGATGAAGATCGCCGCCGAGTTCCCGCGTTTCACGGAGCATCTGGCCGAGCTGGTCTACCCGCATTACCTCGCGCCCACGCCGGCAATGACGATCGTCGAAATGCAGCCCGACATGACGCATCCCGCGCTTGCCGACGGCGTGGCGATTCCGCGCGGCACGGCGCTGTTCGGCAGGCTCGACGGCGAGCGCTCCACGCGTTGCGAATTCCGCACCGCGCACGCGCTCACGCTGTCTCCAATCGAACTCGTCGAGGCGCGTCTCTTTACGCACAGCGGCACGCTGCCCGGTGTCGACGCAAGGCTGCCGCAGGGCGTGAAGGCCGGCCTGCGCCTCAAGCTGCGCGCGCTGAACAAGCTGAAATTCAGCGACCTTGCATTCGATCATCTGCCGATCCATCTGCGCGGCGGCGACGGTCTGGCCGCGCGGCTATATGAATTGCTGCTGGGCTCGGCGCTCGGCGTGGCGCTACCCGATGCGGTATTGCCGCCCTCGGCCTTGCGCCCCCTCGGATTCTCCGACGACGAAGCCTTGCTGCCCGTGAGCGAGCAGTCGTTTCCCGGCTATCGCTTGCTGCAGGAGTATTTTGCGTTCGCGCAACGCTTCATGTTCATCGGCATCGACGGCTTGCGCCTGCATTTGCAGCGCTGCGAGCGCGATGAAATCGAGTTGATCGTGCTGCTGTCGAAGATCGACCCGGCGCTCGAACAGATCGTCGACGAGGCCAATTTCGCGCTGCATTGCACGCCCGCGATCAATCTGTTCGCGCGTCGCACCGATCGCATTCCGGTCACGGGTGAACAATTCGAGCACCACGTCGTGGTGGATCGCACGCGCCCGCGGGACTTCGAGGTGTACCGGGTGGAAAGCGTCACCGGCTATCGGTCGGGCGGCGGCGGGCCGATCGAGTTTCAGCCGTTCTATCGCGCACGCGATCTGGGAAGCGACGAGCCGGGACACGCCTTCTATCAGGTACGGCGCGAAAAGCGGCTGCTTCCGGCGCAGCGGGACGAGCGTGGCGCTCGCTCGTCCTATACCGGCAGCGAAACCTGGCTCGCGCTGGTCGATACGCGCGAGGCGCCGTATCCGGCGGACCTTCAGCAACTGGGTTTGAGCGTGCTGTGCACGAATCGCGACCTGACGCTGAGCATGCCGCGCGGGCAGGGCAAGACGGACTTCACGCTCGAACTCGAGGCGCCCGTGTCGAGCGTGCGATGCATCGGCGGTCCCAGCCGTCCGCTGCCGTCGTATGCGGAAGGGCCGGTTGCCTGGCGTCTGCTGAGCCATCTGTCGCTCAACTATGCGTCGCTCGTGGACGATGCCGACGGCAGCGGCGCGCGCGCCATGCGCGATCTCCTCGGACTGTACGCGCCCACCGGCGACAGCGCCGCGGCACGGCAGATCGACGGCTTGCGCTCCATCCGCTCGGCGCCGGTCACGCGGCGCTTGCCTTCGCGAGGGCCGATCGTGTTCGGCCGCGGCCTCGCGATCGAGGTGCTGCTCGACGAAAGCGGCTTTGAAGGCGCGGGCGCATTCCTGTTCGGCGCGGTGCTCGCGCGGTTTTTCACGCAGTACGTGTCGATGAACTCGTTCACCGAAACGATCGTGTCCAGTGTGACGCGCGGTGAACTCATGCGCTGGGCGCCAGGGAGCGGGCAATGCCGGACGCTCTGAGCTTGCTCGATGGTTTCTCCGCCGATGCGAACCGCTTCGACTTCTTTCAGGCGGTACGTCTCGTCGAATGTGCGTATCCGGGCTTGCCGCGCGTCGGTTCGTCGCTGCGTCCGCGCGAAGATGCCGTGCGCTTCGGACAGGAGCCCGAGCTGATTTTCTTCCCGACCACGCTGCGCCATTTCGCGACCGCGGGCGAGGCTGCGCCGAAACTCGTCGTGAATTTCCTGGGCTTGCTCGGACCGAATGGCCCGATGCCGACGCACCTGACCGAATACGTGCGTGACCGCGCGCGCAATGCCGGCGATCCTACTTTCGCGCGCTTTCTCGACGTGTTTCATCATCGGATCGCGTCGTTGTTCTATCGCGCGTGGGCGGTGGCGCAGCCGGTCGTGAGCCTCGATCGCGACAACGGCGACCGTTTTTCCGCTTATGTGGGCACGACCTTCGGTCTCGGCGAGCCCGCGCTGCGCAAGCGCGACAGCGTGCCCGATTTCGCCAAGCTGCACTTCGCCGGACTGCTTGCCGGCGGCACGCGGCACGCCGCGGGTTTGCGGCTCGTCCTGGCGCGTTTCTTCGGTCTGCCGGTCGACGTGCTCGAAAACGTCGGCCACTGGATGAATTTGCCCGCGCATTCGATGAGCCGTCTGGGCACGCGCGACGAAAGCGCACGACTGGGTGTCGGCACGATGCTCGGCGCGCGCATCTTCGACCGGCAACACAAGTTTCGCGTGGTGCTCGGGCCGCTCTCCATGCGCGACTATCAGCGCTTCCTTCCGGGTGGCGCGAGCCTCGTGCGCCTGACCGACTGGGTGCGTCTCTACGTGCGCGATCCGCTCGACTGGGACGTCAATCTCCAGTTGCGTCAATCCGAAGTGCCGCGCCTCGCGCTCGGCCGCGGTCAGCGTCTGGGCTACACCACCTGGCTGCATGCTCGCGCGGCGACCGCCGACGCAAGGCAACTGATGCTCAAACCACCCACCTCACACTCCACTTCACATCGCGCAAAGGACTAGTTCAATGGCAGACATCAGCCGCGCCGTCATGTTCGGCAAACTCGACACGCTCAGCTTTCGCGCAATGGAAAGCGCAACCACGTTCTGCAGGCTGCGCGGCAATCCGTATGTGGAGTTCGTGCACTGGCTGCATCAGTTGTTGCAGTTGCCGGATTCGGACCTGCATCGCGTGATCCGGCATTTCGACGTCGAGACCGCCGTGCTCGCGCGCGATTTGACCGATGCGCTCGATCGTCTGCCGCGCGGCTCGACGTCGATCACGGATATCTCGTCGCAGATGGAGGAGGCCGTCGAGCGCGGCTGGGTCTACGGCTCGCTGCTGTTCGACGCGCAAAAGGTCCGCAGCGCGCATGTGCTGATCGGGGCCTTGCAGACGCCCGCATTGCGTAATGCGCTGCGCGGCATCTCGCGCGAATTCGATCGTGTGAAGGTCGACGAACTCGCCGACGATTTCGCCAGCGTGCTCGACGGTTCGCCCGAAGCGGCACTGGAGCCCGCCGTGACGCGCACGTTGGACACGCCACCCGGCACGCAGGACGCCTTGCGGCGCTTCACGCTCGACCTGACGGAACAGGCGCGCGCGGGCAAGCTCGATCCGATCGTCGGCCGCGACGACGAGATTCGTCAGGTGATCGACATTCTCATGCGCCGCCGGCAGAACAATCCGCTGCTGGCGGGCGAGGCCGGTGTGGGCAAGACGGCGGTGGTGGAAGGTCTCGCGCATCGCATCGTGGCGGGCGACGTGCCGCCCGCGCTGCGCGACGTGACGCTGCGCACGCTCGATGTCGCGCTGCTCCAGGCCGGCGCGGGCATGAAGGGCGAGTTCGAGGCGCGCTTGCGCCAGGTGCTGGAGGAAGTGCAGTCGGCCGAGCGAGCGGTGATTCTCTTCATCGACGAAGCCCACACGTTGATCGGCGCGGGCGGCGCGGCCGGCACGGGCGACGCCGCGAACCTGCTGAAGCCGGCGCTCGCGCGCGGCAGCGTGCGCACGATCGCGGCGACGACATGGTCTGAGTATCGGCGGCACATCGAAAAGGATCCGGCGCTCACTCGGCGTTTCCAGGTCGTGCAGGTCCGCGAGCCCGACGAGGCGCGCGCGGTCACGATGATGCGCGGCATCGCGCTTGCGCTGGAGGCGCATCACGGCGTGCAGATTCTCGACGAGGCCGTCGAGGCGGCCGTGCGGCTTTCGCATCGGTATCTTCCGGCGCGGCAGTTGCCCGACAAGTCCGTGAGCCTGCTCGATACAGCATGCGCCCGCGTCGCGGTCAGCCAGCACGCCACGCCGCCGGAAGTGGACGACGCCCGCAAGCGCATCGACGCGCTGAACACGGAACTCGAAGTGATCGCGCGCGAAAGTGCGATTGGTATCGACACGACGGCGCGTCATGAGGCGGCATCGGCTGCGTTGCAGCGCGAAACGGAGCGCCTCGCCGAACTCGATGCGCGCTGGCGCATCGAGCGCGAGATGGTGAAGGACATTCTCGCGCGCCGCGCCCAGCTTCGCGATGGCGCGCCCGAGGCCGATCTCGCCGCGCTGCGCGAACAGCAGGCGCGCCTCGCGCAGCATCAAGGCGACGCGCCGCTGATTCTGCCGGGCGTCGATCGTCACGCGGTCGCGGCGGTCGTGCAGGACTGGACGGGCGTGCCCGTGCTGAACATGCTGAAGAACGAAATAGGCAACGTGTTGCGGCTGAACGAACTGCTCGACGGCCGCATCATCGGCCAGCAGCATGCGACGCAGATGATCGCCCGGCGCGTGCAGACCTCCCGCGCGGGGTTGGACAATCCAGACAAGCCCGTGGGCGTATTCCTGCTCGCCGGCACGTCCGGCGTCGGCAAGACCGAGACCGCGCTGGCGCTGGCCGAGGTGTTGTACGGCGGCGAGCAGAATCTGATCACGATCAACATGAGCGAGTACCAGGAGGCGCACACGGTCTCGCTGTTGAAGGGCGCGCCGCCCGGCTATGTCGGTTTCGGCGAGGGCGGCGTGCTCACCGAAGCCGTGCGCCGCCGCCCGCATAGCGTCGTGTTGCTCGATGAAGTCGAGAAGGCGCATCCCGACGTCCACGAACTGTTCTTTCAGGTCTTCGACAAAGGCCGGATGGAGGACAGCGAAGGCCGTTCCATCGACTTTCGCAATACGCTGATCCTGTTGACCACCAATGCGGGCACCGACTGCATTGCCGAACTGTGCCGCGATCCGAACGATTGGCCGCCGCTGGACGTCATTGAACAGGAACTGCACGCGCAATTGCTGCACACGTTCCCGCCCGCGTTGCTCGGGCGCATGGTGACGATCCCGTATTACCCGCTCTCCGACGACATGCTGCGCGCGATCATCCGCCTGCAACTCGGACGCGTGGCCGACCGCGTGACGCGCACGCATCAGGTGCCGTTCACCTACGACGAAGCGGTCATCGCGCAGATTGCGCTGCGGTGCACGCGCCTCGAAAGCGGCGGCCGCATGATCGACGCGATTCTCACCAACAGTGTGCTGCCGCGCATCAGCACTGAGTTCCTGACACGCGTGATGGACGGCCGCTCGCTCGCGCGCGTGCACGTCGGCGTCGAGCAAGAGGAGTTCACCTATGCCTTCGACTAGCACGCGCCACGTGCGCATGCAGTGCGCGCCGCTCGGCGACGAGGCCATCTTCCTGCGGATGTCCGCGAGCGAAGCCCTGGGCCGCCTGAGCCGTTTCGAGCTGGTGTTCCTGAGCACGCGCAACGATATCGACCCCGGCACGGTGCTGGGCGAGAACCTGTCCGTCACGCTCGACTATCCGGCCGGCGGCGAGCGCCAGTTCAACGGCATCGTGACGACGCTCCGTCTGATCGCGCCAGGCGACACCACCCACAACCGCATGGCGCGCTACGACGCCGTCGTGCACCCGCGGCTCTGGCTGCTCACGCAGGCGTCGCACCGGCGGTTCTTCTATCAGCGCACGGTCCCGCAGATCGTCACGCAGGTGCTGGAGTCGTTCGACATCGACTTTCGCAATGCCTGTACGGCGAGCTATCCGACGCTCGAGCATTGCGTGCAGTACCGGGAGACCGATTTCGATTTCGTCAGCCGGCTTCTCGAGCGCGAAGGCATCCACTATTTCTTCGAGCATGCGGGCGGCAAGCACACACTCGTGCTCACGGATTCGAGCGCCGAGCATCGGCCGATCACGCACTACGAGTCGATTCCGTTTCAGGCCTGGGATACGCCCGAGCAGGATGAAGAATGCGTGTACCGCTGGATGTCGGGCGCGACGCTGCAGACCGGTCGCTACGAAGTGAACGACTACGACTTCGAGAAGGCCTCGGTCAGCAACAGCGAAGGGATGGTCGCGCGCGCAACGCGCAGCGCGCCCTTCGATCCGCCGCGCTATCTGATGCAGGAGCACCTGACGGGGCACGTCAAGGCGGGCGATGGAGAAAGGCTTGCCCGCGTCAACGTCGAGATTCACCAGGCGCAGAACGATGCCATCGAAGGGCGCTCCACGTCGCGCGGCATGGCGGCGGGCGGACTGTTCCGGCTGCGGGATCATCCGGGCGGCGCGCAGAACCGGCAGTACCTTGTGATCGAGAATCGCGCGGAAATCGTCTCCGACGCGTATGTGTCGACAAGCGATTCCACGCTGCCCATTTTCGATTGCAGCTTCCGCGCAATTCGCAGCGACAACACGTTCCGCACGCCGAAGACCACACCGGTCCCGAACGTGGGCGGCCCGCAAACGGCTGTCGTCATCGGTCCGCCGGGCGAGGAGATTCTCACGGACCAGTACGGCCGTGTGAAGGTGCAGTTTCACTGGGAGCAGCTCACGCAGCCGGACGGCGCGAACCGGCTCGACCGGTGCTGGGTGCGCGTCGCGCAAAGCTGGGCGAACCGGCGCTGGGGCGCGATGTTCCTGCCGCGCGTCGGGCAGGAGGTGCTGGTCGAGTTTATCGAGGGCAATCCGGACCGGCCGGTCATCACGGGCGCGGTCTACAACTCGACGAACATGCCGCCCTACGAGTTGCCGGCCGGGAGCGCGGTATCGACGATGAAGAGCCAGTCCACCAAGGGCGGCAATGGCTACAACGAGGTGCGCTTCGACGACCGCAAGGGCGACGAACAGTTGTTCTTCCACGCCGAGCGCGATCACGAGACCTGGGTCCGGCACGACGCGCTGATGAACGTATCCGGCGAGCGGCACGTGCGCATCGATGGCAACGAATTCCGCGAGACGCGCGGCACGCGCAACGACGCGGTGCGCGGCAGCAGCAAGTCCAGCGTGCTCGGCAGCGTGTCGGCCGCGACCATGACCACGCATAACCAGTTCGTCGGCGAAGCCTATGCGCTCAACGCGGGCGTGGCGGTGCAGATCAAGGCGGGCGTGGCGGTCGAGATCGAGTCGAGCGCGACCATCGCGCTGCGAGCCGGGGCGTCGTACATCCTCATCGGTCCCGAAACGATCGAGATGTCGAGCTTCCCGATTCCGCTCGGCCCCGGCGTGCCTCCCGTGCCGTTGACGACACCGCCGCCACCGCCCACGCCGCCGCGCGACGCTGACGACGGCACGCGCAAGGTCCGCAAATAGGAGAACCCAATGAGAATGACATTGACGGTGCAAAGCGGCGAAGGCGCGTCGCCACGCGCGATCGAGATCGAAGGCGAGGGCGCCACGATTGGCCGCGCGCCGGATTGCACGATGGTGCTGAGCGACGGGCAACGCGGCATCTCACGCATCCAGGCGCGCATCGAGCGGCGTGAGAACGCGTATGTGCTCATCGATGCGGGCAGCAATCCGACGCTGCTCAACGATCGCGCGCTGGACGGCACGCACGAGGCGCCGCTGAAGGAGGGCGATTGCCTGAGGATCGGCGCGTACACGCTAGTTGTCTCGGCAACCGGCGACGCAACCGGCGAAGCAGGCAGCGGCTTCGTGGTCGACCAGACCATCATGACGCAGTCGTGGCCCGACGCGCGGCCGTCGTCGAGTGCGCAGGGCATGCCGGGTACGCCGGAGTTCGAAGCGCCGCCGCCCGCACCCCTGATCCCCGACGACTGGAACGGGCCGCACGACGCGGCACCGGCCGATGGCGCACACGCGCTGTTCCTGCCCGACCCGCTGGCCGCGACGCCGCTTCTGCGCGAGCCCGGGCACTTCCGCGGCGACGCCGATCAGGCGCTGATCGACGCGCTCAGTCCCGGCGATCCGCTGCGCGATATCGGCGCGCGTGCGGTGGCGAAGCCCGTGCCGTTGTCGCGCAGCTTCGAGCATGTGTCGCCGGAACAGGCTTTCTCGGTGATGCCCGCGGTGCCGGAGCCGCCTTCGCTGGCGCGAGATGACGATATGCCCGGCCTGCCTCTGCCGAATCCCGAATTCACGTCGATGCGAACGCGTTTGCCGGTTCATGAGGCGCGCGAGCGCAGCGAGCCGCATGTCACCCCGCACGCCGGTCACGCCTCGTTGCTCGACGCGCTGATCGAAGGACTCGGCATCGAGCCCGCCGCCGTGAGCCACGTCGAGGCCGCGGAGCTTGCGCGCCTCGCGGGCACGATGCTGCGCGAAGCGACGCAAGGCGCCATGACGGCCTTGCGCTCGCGCGCCATGACCAAGCGCGAGACACGCATGGCGATGACGATGATCGAAGAGCGCGACAACAACCCGCTCAAGTTCTTCCCCGATGCGGACCGGGCCCTCGCGCAAATGCTCGGCGCGCGCGGCAGCGGCTATCTGCCGCCGCAGGAAGCCATGCGTGCGGCCTTCCGGGATATCCAGGCGCACGAACTCGCGATGGTCGCCGGCATGCGCGCCGCGCTCGCTCACGCGATGGAGCGCATCGATCCGAGCGCCATCGAACGTTCGCTCGACGCGCCGAGCGGTTTCGACGCGCTCATCGGCAACCGCCGCGCGCGCTTGTGGCAACGCTTCGTCGAGACCTGGGAGCACGTGGCGCGCGACGCGGGCGACGACCTCCAGCGCAGCTTCGGCGAACCGTTCGGCCGTGCCTATCAGGCGCAGCTCGACGCACTGAAATCCTCAAAAAACTGACGCCATGTACTGGAACAACAAGGTTATCTGGTCGGAAGGCATGTTCCTTCAGCCGCAGCATCTGCAGCAGCATGACCGGCACATCGAGACGCAACTCGAAGGCCGCGCGGGAGGTCTGCGCGCGTATGGCTGGGGCTTCACGAAGCTGGAGCTCGACGAGGCGCTCCTGAAGCTCGGCAAGCTCGCGCTGCGCTCGGCTGCCGGCGTGTTGCCCGATGGCACGCCGTTCAACCTGCCTGCCGACGGCGATTTGCCGGTGCCGCTCGATATTCCGGAAGGCACCTCGAACCAGCTGGTCGTGCTGGCGTTGCCGGTGCGCCGGCCGGGCGCGCCGGAGTCCGGCGGCGCCGACAGCGCGGAGAATCTGGCCCGCTACGGCGCCGGCGATTTCGAGGTTCACGACAGCAACGACCCGGACGCGCTCGCCACGCTGTTGCAGATCGGCAAGCTGCGCCTGCGTCTCGCGCTCGAACCCGACGTGGCGCACGCGCACGCATATGCGGGCGTCGCGCGGGTGACCGAACGCCTGAGCGACTCGCGCATTCTGCTCGACGGCGACTATTGCCCGCCGTGCCTCGACTATCGCGTCGCGGACGGGCTCGGGCGCTTCGCGGCGGAACTGAGCGGGCTCTTGCAGCAACGCGGCGAAGCGCTCGCGGGCAGGCTTGCGCAGCCCGACGGTGCGGGCATGGCGGAGATTTCGGATTTTCTGCTGCTGCAGATCGTCAACCGCGCGCAACCGCTCGTCGCGCATTTCGGCGCGATGACCGGCTTGCATCCCGAAACGCTGTATCAGGCGTGCGTGGCGCTCGCCGGCGAGCTCGCGACCTTCGGCCAGCGTGAGCGGCGACCGCCGCTGTTTCCGGCGTATCGTCACGAGCGCCTGAAGGAGACCTTCGCGCCGGTGATCGACGCGTTGCGGCTTGCGTTGAGCCGCGTGGCGGACCCGCAGGTCGTGTCGATCCCGCTCGAGGAGCGCAAATACGGTTTGCGGGTGGCGCAGGTCGCGGATCGGTCGCTCTTCACGAGCGCGACGTTCGTGCTCGCCGTGCGCGCGCAAGTGCCCACCGAGACGCTGCTCTCGGCGTTCGGCAGCCAGGTGAAGATCGGCAGCATCGAGAAGATCCGCGATCTCGTCAATCTGCAGTTGCCCGGCATTGGCTTGCGCGCGCTGCCTGTAGCGCCGCGTCAGTTGCCGTTCCACGCGGGCTACACCTATTTCGAGCTCGACGACAAGAGCGATGCGTGGGCTTTGCTCGGCTCATCGGCCGGCATGGCGCTGCACGTGGCGGGGGAATTCCCCGGACTCGCAATGGAATGCTGGGCCATCCGCCGCTGACCATGCCGACGACACGCCCATGACGCCACGCCAATCGAAGGCGCCGAAACAAGGACTCTTCCATGACCGACAACACCGATCCGACGCTTGACGACGCGGAGTTTCTCGACGCCGCGCGCACCATCAGAATGCCGACGCCGGGCCGCGGGCGCGAGTCCGCCAGGCCAGAGGCGAAACAGCAGGGAAAGCCGGACGCGCTCGCGCTTGCACCGCTCGATGCCTCGCTCGCCGGGCGCAATCCGCTCTTGCGGGCGGCCAATCCGCTCCTTGAACTGGCGCTGCCGCTGCGGCGGCTCGCGAGTCATCCGGACCTCGACGCCTTGCGCACGCAACTGATCCAGATGATGCGCCGCTTCGAAGCCGACGGCCGTTCCTTCGGCGTGCCGGATGCGCAACTCGGCCCCGCGCGCTATTGCCTGTGCACGTTCATCGACGAGGCGATCGCGGCGACGCCGTGGGGCGCGGGCGTGTGGGGCCGGCGCAGCCTGCTCGTGACGTTTCATAACGAAGCGTCGGGCGGCGAACGGCTCTTCGTGATCCTGCAGCGCCTCGTGCAGACCCCGGCGGTCGACATCGACATGCTCGAATTGATTTACGTGATGCTCGCGCTCGGCTTCGACGGACGCTACCGGCTGATCGAAGGCGGCAAGACGCAACTCGACGTGATCCGCGAACGGCTCGAGCAGATGATTCGCACGCAGCGCGGCACGATCGAACGGGCGCTCTCGCCGCACTGGCAGCCCGCGGCGCGCGAGCGCAAGCGGCTGCTGCAGTTCGTGCCGCTGTGGGTCGCGCTGGCGCTCGCCGGGCTGGTTCTGATGGCGACGAGCCTCGTGCTCGCCATTCGCATCAACGACTTCTCCGATCCAGTGTTCGCCTCCATGCGCGCGATCCGCGTCGCGCCGGCGCCGGTGCTGGCCGCGAAGACGAGCGCCGCGCCGCGGCTCTCGGCGGCGCTCGCCGGATTCCTCGCGCCGGAGATCGCGCAAGGCCTCGTCTCGGTCGGCGAGTCCGCCGACCGGACCACCGTGACGATCAACAACGCCGCCGAAGGCACGCAGCTCTTCGCCTCGGGCAGCGCGGAGCTCGACGCGCACTTCGCGCCGTTGATGCTGCGCATCGCGCTGGCCTTGCGGGACAAGCCCGGCAACATCGTCGTGATCGGGCACACGGACAACCAGCGCATCGTGTCGGCGCAGTTCCCCTCCAACGTCGCGCTGTCGCAGGCGCGTGCGGACACGGTGCGGGCCATCATCGCCGCGAAGCTCGACACGCCTTCGCGCGTCACCGCCGAAGGCCGCGGCGATACCGAGCCGGTCGCATCGAACGACACCCCGGCCGGACGCGCGCGGAACCGGCGCGTGACCATCGACATTCTTTCGCCAGGAGCGGCGCCATGAAGTGGTTGAACGGATTGAGGAGACCGGCAGCTGTATCGTTTGCCGGCGTGCTGGCGCTGTCGGCGCTCGTGTGGTTCGAAGGCCCATTGTTCGCATTCGACGGCCACGCGCCGCTCGAAAGCGAGTCGCGCCGCTGGCTGGCCGTCGCGTTCATCTTCGCGTGCTGGGCGCTCTGGTGGGGAGTCCGCTTCGTGAAGACGCGCATCGCGAGTTCGAATTTCGTGCGCGGGATCGTCGCCGATGCGCTCGATCCGGCGAATCGCGAACCGAGTCCGGCGCGCAAGGCCGCGGCCGCCGACCTCGCGGTCTTGCGCACGCGTTTCGAAGAGGCCATCAAAACGCTGCGGCATGTGCAGGGCCCGTCGGAAGGCAAGGGCCCAGGCCAGGGCAAAATGCGCGGCGTTCTTGCATGGCTGAACCTGCGCCGCCGCACGCTCTACGATTTGCCCTGGTACATGTTCGTCGGCGCGCCGGGCGCGGGCAAGACGACCGCGCTCGTGCACTCGGGGCTGCGCTTTCCGCTCGCGGACCGGCTCGGCGCGCAGGCGATCGGCGGTGTGGGCGGCACGCGCCACTGCGACTGGTGGTTCGCCGACGACGCCGTGCTGCTCGACACCGCGGGCCGCTTCACGACCCAGGACAGTCACGAGGAGGCCGATCGCGGCGCATGGCTCGGTTTTCTCGCCTTGCTGCGCAAGTACCGGCCGCGCCGTCCGCTGAACGGTGTGATGGCCGTCGTCTCGGCCACCGATCTGTTGCAGCAGACCGACGCGGCGCGCGCGAAGCATGCGGCGTCCGTGCGCGAACGCCTCGCCGAATTGAACCGGCAACTGGGCGTGCAGTTGCCGGTCTATGTCGTCGTCACGAAAAGCGATCTGCTCGCCGGCTTCGCCGAATTCTTCGATGACTTGGGCCGCGACGAGCGCGAGCAGGTCTGGGGCGTGACGTTCCCGCTCGCGGAGCGCGACGACGCGGCAAACGCTGACTCTCCGCTGCAGCGTTTTCCCGATGAATTCCGCTTGCTGCACCGGCAGTTGCAGGATCGCGTGCTGCAGCGCATGCAGCAGGAGACCGACGTTCGGCGGCGCGCGCTGATCTATGCCTTTCCGCAGCAGTTCGCGGGCATCGAAGGCGCGTTGCAGCGCTTCCTCGACGACGCGTTCGGCGAGTCGCGTTTCGCTCGTGCCGCGATGCTTCGCGGCGTCTACTTCACGAGCGGGACGCAGACCGGCAGGCCGCTCGACCGGATGATGAGTTCAATGGCGGCGTCGCTCGGACTTCAGCGCGAGGTGTTGCTGACGGATTCATCGAGCGGGCGCGCTTACTTCGTCAAGCGCCTGCTTCGCGATGTGATCTTCGAGGAGGCGGGCATTGCCGGCAGCAATCCGCGCGTGGAGCGCCGCCGTGCGCGTTTTCAGCGGGTCGCGATCGGTGTGATCGGCGTGTTGCTGGCGGCGGGGCTGATCGGCCTTTTCGCGGCCGACCGGGCGAACCGCCGCTTCGTCGACGAAAGCCGCCAGCAGATCGCCGCGCTGACCCAGCGCGCGCAGCAGACGACGGCCGGCGACGATCCGCTGGCGGTATTGCCGCTGCTCGACGCCGCGCGCAATCTGCCCGGCGGCGAGGCCGAGCGCGCGGCGGGCCATGACGCGTGGTGGGAGAAACTCGGCCTCGACCAGCGGCAGAAGCTCGGGCTGGAAGCGCAGCGCGTGTATCAGCGCCTGTTGCGCCAGACGTTGCTGCCGATCGTCGTGCAGCGCATGGAGGAGCAACTGCGCCGCGGCGACGCCGACAACGCCGCCACGCAATACGAAGCGCTGCGAGCGTATTTGATGCTCGGCGATCCGACGCACTTCGATCCGGCCGCGCTGCGCGTCTGGGCGATGCACGCGTGGCAGCGCGGCGCGCTCCAGAACGCGACGGATGCGCAACGCGCCAGCATCGACGGGCATCTGGAAGCCTTGTTCCGCCGTGGGCAATTCGATGCGAACCTGCCGCTCGACCAGAACCTGATCGCGCAGGCGCGGGCCACGCTGAATCGCGTGCCGCTCGCGCAGCGTCTGGATGGACGCATCGAGCAACAACTGGCGCAGCTTCGCCTGCCGGACTTCACGATCGCGAAAGCGGCCGGACCGAGCGGTCTGTTGGTGTTCGTGAGGAAGAGCGGAGCGCCGCTCACGCAAGGCATCGATGGAGCGTACACGCGCGCAGGCTTCGATGCGTTCGTGCGTCTGCGTGAAGCCGCGCTCGCCGACTTGTCGAAGGACGACTGGGTGCTCGGCCGCGGGGAGGCGCGTCCCGATCCCGCCGGCACGGATGCGCTGCGCGCCGCGCTGACGCGGCTCTACTGCGAGGCGACGATTCGCCAATGGGACGGCCTGCTCGCCGATGTGGGCGTCGTGCCGTTTGCCGCGCCGGATCAGGGCGCGCGCATCGCGAATCTGCTGGGGTCGCCCGCCTCGCCGTTGCGCGGCCTGATTCAGGCCGCCGCGCGTGAGACGACGTTCACCCCGGCCCCCGCGCCGCCGGGCAAGCTGGACGCGCTCAAGCAGAACCTCGGCAAGGCGTTGGTGACGGGAGCGGGAGCAGGGGAAGCGCCGGCGCCCACGCTCGTCGATACGCATTTTCAGCCGCTGCACGACCTGGCCGGTCCGGCACTCGACGAATCCATCGGCGCGTTCAAGGATGCCGCCGCCACGCTGCAGGCCGACGACACCGCGCGCAAGCAGTCGTTGCCGCTGCCCGCGACCGGCCCGCTCGATCGCCTGAAGCTGCTTTCACAGAACGCGCCCGCGCCGCTCGCGGCGGTGCTGCAAGGCGTGGCCGCCAATGCCGACACCGTGCAACTGCAGAGTCAGCGCGCGCAACTGAGTGCGCTGTGGGCGGCGAGTGTGGCTCCCGCTTGCAGGCAGGCGCTCGACGGGCGTTATCCGCTCGTGAAGACATCGACGCGCGACGCCGCGCCGGACGACTTCGCGCGCATCCTGGCGCCGGGCGGTCTCATCGACGACTTCTTCCAGAAGAATTTGCAGAATCGTGTGGATACCTCGGGCGCCGTGTGGAAATGGCGGCCGGAAGCAAAATCGCTTGGTATTCCGGACGATGTGCCGGTTCAATTCCAGAACGCGGCCATGCTGCGCGACGCATTGTTCCGCGACGGCGGCCGGGATGTCTCGGTGCGTTTCACGGTGAAGATCGCGTCGCTCGATCCGTCGCTCAAGCGCTTCGTGCTCGATATCGACGGACAGCAACTCACCGCGACCAGCGACGCGCCGAACGCCACCGCCGCGTTCCAGTGGCCGAGCGGAAAAGGCACGGCGCAGGCGCACGTCGAACTCGACCCGGCGCAAGGCACGCCGCCGCACGCGGACGGACCGTGGGCGCTGTTTCATCTCTTCGACGCCGCGCGCGTCCAGCAGTCCGGTCAGGCCGATCACTTCAACGTGTCCTTCGATGGAGGCCGCGTGTCGCTCGCACTCGTCGCGAACAGCGCGGACAATCCGTTTCGCGCGGGCGTGCTCGACCGCTTTCGTTGCCCCGCCTCGCTATGAAACCTGACGATCGGATGAACGCGGGCTTCTACGGCAAAGTCCGCACGCACGGCGATTTCGTCAGGCGGGGCTTGTCGGCCGGATTCGTCGCGCAATGGGATGCATGGCTGCAGCGCGGCCTCGTGGCCGCGCGCGCGCGCTATGCCGACAACTGGCTGTGCCGGTATCTCGCCATGCCCGTGTGGTGCTTCGCGGTGCGGCGCGGCGTGATCGCCGAGGACGCGCACACCGGCGTGCTGATGCCGGGCATCGATGCGGTGGGACGCTACTTCCCGTTCGTGATCGCGCGGCCGGTCGACGGCGACGCATGCGTGTCGGCTTCATCGTGGCATACCGATGCCGCGGCACTCGCGCTCTCCACCCTCAAGCCGGCCTTTTCGCTGACCGAGTTGGAGGCGTCATTGACCGGCTTGCGGGGGCAGTTATCCGGTACCGCGTCGCGCGCGGCAGACAGCGTCTGGTGGTCGGATGTGGGTGAGGTCGTGCATCATGACGGGCCGTTCGATGCCGCTTTGTTCCTGCGCCTGCTCGATGCCGATTAATCGCGTTCCGTATCCCACTCGCGACGTAGCGCGTCGCGGTCTTTCTGTTGCGGCACGGCGTCGAGCAGACGCGCATGGAAAGTTTGCAGATCGGGCGCGCTCGCCGCCGCACGGCGCGCGATGACGCGCGCGATCGGGCCCAGATAGGTCGTGAGATGACGCGCGGCGTCGCTCACCTGCTCGACGCTGATCTTTTGCGCCGGTAGCGCGCGCGATGAGCCGGCCTCCAGTTGCGACAAAAGCGAATCGAACTCGCGGCGCGCGGCACCGTCGGGCAGGTACGTGGCGAGCCGCTCGCGTAGCGCGTCGACGTCCGCGGCGCTCGCCGACGCGCGCCGCAGCAGCAAGGTCGCCACCGGGCCCACGTGACTGGCGAGCCGTTCCTCCAGTTGCGCGATCAATTCGGGCGGCCAATTCCTCGTTGCCTTCGACGCCTTCGACGTCTCTGACGCGGGCGCCATATCGAGCGTGGCGGCGGGACTCGCGTAGGCGAGCACGGTACGCTCCGGGTCCTCGGCGTTCTCGTTATAGCTGGCGAGTTCGGCAAGCAGCGTGTCGCGCCATTCGCGCGCGGAAGCGAAACGGTCTTGCGGACGCTTCGACAATGCTTTCATCAGCATGGCGTCGATATAGCCGGGCAATTCCGGCGCTATGGTGCTCGGAGCAGGCGGCGTGTCGTTGAGGACCTTTTGCATGACCACGCTCGGCGTTCCTGTGAACGGGCACACGCAGGTCAGCATTTCGTACAGCACGACGGCGGCGGAAAACAGGTCGGCGCGCGCGTCGATGGGTTCCCCGGTGAATTGCTCCGGCGACATATAGCTCGGCGTGCCGAGCATCGTGCCGGATTGCGTCAGGTACGAGGTGTCGAGATGCGCAATGCCGAAGTCCGCGATCTTGCATTCGCCACGTTGCGCGATGAGCAGATTGGCGGGCTTGATGTCGCGATGAACGATGCCCGCGCCGTGCGCGTAGTCGAGCGCATCGAGCAGTTGCACGAACCATCGCAACGCACGCGGCGCACCCATGCGCGAACCGGCGCGCACGTGCTGCGCGAGACGCGCCGCGAGGCTCTCGCCGCGCACGTATTCCATCGTGATGAAGGCGGTGTCGTCGGCTTCGCCGTAGTCGTACACCGCCACGATGTTCGGATGAACGAGACGGCCCGCCGCCCGCGCTTCGTTCAGAAAACGGGCGGTGAGATCGTGCGTGGAGTCGTCCGGCGTTTCACCCGGCGTCAGCTCCCGCCGGATGGTTTTCAGCGCCACCTCGCGCTCGATATGCGGATCGAAGGCCAGATACACCACACCCATCGCACCGCGTCCGAGTATCCGTTCGATGACGTAGCGGCCAAGCCGGGCGGGGAAGTCGGCCGGGGAGGGCATGGCTTAGGCCTCTTCTTCGTCGAGGATCCTGAACGCCTCGACGAGACTCGTCTGCATGCGTCCGAACGATACGGCAAGCGAGGCGATCTCGTCCGATCCGCTCGTCGGCAAGGGCGTCGCGCCGAGTTTGCCGAGGCTCATTTCATCGGCGGCGCGCGAGAGCGACTGGATCGGCCGCGTGATCAGCAGATGCATCATCACGTTCATCACGATCAGGACGACTGCGAACACGCCGCCGAGCGACAGCATGAACGCGCGCCAGATCGCGCGGCCGCGTTCGATCGGCTGCGCCATTGGCACCGACACGAATTCCGCGCCGATCACTTCGTTCATCGGCCAGTTGAAGCCGTTCGCGGAACCGTACTTGTCCAGCATGGTGGCGGGCGCCGCGCTTGGGGTGCTGTGGCATTGCATGCAGGCGGAATCGGTGATGCGGCTCGGGCGCGCGAGAAAGAGGGTGCGGCCGCCGGGCGAATCGCGCTGGCCGGTAAGCTCCTTGAGTTCGGGCCGGTCATGCAGATGGCTGATCACATCGGCTTCCCAATCGGTGGGCCGGTCGCGCGGATTGGTCGGATTGACCATCGTCGACCTGTACGAGAAGTTCGGGAAATCCTTCTGCAGCAGATTGAGCATTTCGATCGCCGAGAAGGCGGGGATGGATTCCGGCACGAAGCGATATTTGATCTGCGTGGCGAGGAGCGGCGTGATGTGCGCGGCCGTATAGTTCTGCATCGACCCCGCCGCGCTGATGAGTACGTTGGCGTCGTGGACGGTTTCTTCGAGCGCCTGCTTTTGCAGAAGGCGATCCGCCACGATACCGGCGGCGACGAGCCCAATCGAAAAGATGAGCAGGAACACGAGGTTGAATTTGACGCTGAGCGAAAGCTTGAGTTTCATGGCGTACTGTTAGCGGTTTTGGCGCGACGTTTCATGGATAGCGGACTTTGTTGCGAGCGGCGTGCGCGGGCGGGTAGAGGAACACGCGCCAGTCGGGCAGCGCGTTCAGATGACTCTCGATCGATGCGCGGAACGCGTTGTCGGCGAGCCGCGTATGAAAGCGCGCGGCGAAGCGTTTGCGCGCGGGCAGCGTGCTCGTGAGCCACGGCGCGAGGTCGTCGTAGGTCGCCGGGCGCAACGGCTTGGGGGCGGCGTCGCTGGCAGGCGTGGCTTTGATGGCGAGCGGCTGCAACGCGTCGCGAAACGCGACCGGCATGGCTGCAAGGAACGCGCTCGATGGCCGCGGCAAGACGTGGGCGGGCGCGTTCCCGGAAATCTCGGCGAAGCTCCCGGCGTCGATCGTCAGTGGCGGTTTGAGGGCGAGCGTTTGCACGCCGCTTTCGCTGAACACGGCGATCTCGCCTGCGTCGCCGGGCGTGGCGACGATTGCCGCCGCGCTCGCACTCGTGCTCAGGCGAATGGCACCGCGCTCCGTCTCCACGATCCGCTGCGAACACGGTGCAGCCTTGCAGGCAGGGGCGAACTTCATCCAGCCGCCAAGCAAGCCGATGCGTTCATCTGACTGCAGCATCACGCGCGACTGCGCACCGAGTGCGACGAGCGTGCCGTTGTCGTCCTGAATCTGCACGACGCCTTGTCGCGGCGACAGAATCAGATCGTCGGCACGCAAGGACTCGCCCGCGCCCAATTCGAACACGTTGGCCGCGCGCACCACGGTGACGGGAGAATCCGCGCTGACAAGCGTCCAGGCCGCGCGTGCCGGCGAGGACAGCGCGGCCAGCAAGACGATACCCAGGGTCCATGCCCGCAGTCGATAAACCATGTGCTTTGCTCGCAAGTTGACGATGCCGGGCAACGCCGGTCTCTTCAACACAACAGCGAAGCGGGCGAATTATTCCGTGGCGGGAAGAAGCGGCGTGTCGAGGGCGGCAAGCGGAATGGGCGCGGGCAGCGAACCGAACAGCGGCGCGGCGCGGTGGCTGGAAATGCTATTGCTCAGCGCATTCATATCGATGCCTTCACGCGGGCCGATCAATGCGTAACCGAGTTCGGACTGACGCCAGGTGACGACCGTCATCGACGCAACCTGCTGCGTTGCCGTGCGCGCGTCGGGCTTGGCCTCCTTCATCACGCACAACGCGACAGGCGCACCCCGTTCGGGCAGATAGACGATCTGAACCAGCGGCTTGTTGTTGAAGCGCAGGCGCTGCACGCGCTTGAAGGTGAGGCCGTAGGCGCTCAGATCCGGAATGCGAACGGCGAGGCCATCGTCGTCGTGAATCTGCGCGGTGGTTTTCGCCACCAGCGCGGGATCGGCTTCGATGTTGGCGAGCGTGTCGCGAGAATAGAGCTGCTGATAGCTGGCGGCGGCCGCGACCCAGGGCGACACCCCCGTTCCCACCGACGCCAACGATGCGCCTGCCGTCGACGCGGGTCCCACGCCGCTGCCGAGGCGCAGCACGAAGCCGCAGGCGAACGCGCCCGCGACGAATGCGACGGCAAGCCACGCGGGCGCGATACGCAAGCGCGAGCGGATCGGCGCTGACGCCGCGGCGCCGTCAGGATGCGGCATGACGGCGTCGTTGGCACTCGCATCGCGCCCGACCGGCGCTGCCGCGCCTTGCGGGCTCTGCGGCTCGCTCCACGCGAAATCCTGTGCAGGCTTTTTCGCCGCGCGCGCCATGTCGCCGATCCGCACGCTGAGGCTTGCGGGCACCGGCGGCAGAGTCTGCTGCGCGAACGCTTGCGCGTACGGCAGGCGCGACCTCATGAGCCACGCGACGCGTCGCGTGGCCTCGGGAGAGCCACTCAGCGCGCGCTCCACGGCTACGCACTCGCGGGCCGGCAGTGTGCCGTCCACGTAGCCCATCAATTCGATGTCGTCCAGATTCATAAGGCCTGTCTTCGCTCTTGGCGGGAATGGGATGCCCCTCCCAAACCTGCATGACGCCATAAGGGCTAATGACATAACACCCGTGGCTCGACATTATTCCGTCGGGCCCTGAAGATTTTTTCGGGCCGACGCGAGCGCCTTCGCCGTTCAGCGGCGGGGTGCGCGGCTGTGTATTGGCGGCGCTTGAGGATGCCGTCTAACGCGTGGCGATGCGCGGTAAAGGCTTACCGCGAATCGCCACGCCACGGCCCGATGCGTCACTGTCGCGTGCCGCGCTCGGGCATGCCGTTATCCGGACACGGGACGCGCGATCGGCGAGGCATCGCTGAAAAGCGGCGCCATGTCGAGATTGGAGATGCGCTTGCCGAGCGCGGCGAGATCGACGTTGCCCGACTGCCCGATGAGCGCATAGCTCAACTCCGCTTGCCGCCACGTTGCGACGTCCATGGCATCGACCGTCTTCGTCGCGACCGGCTGGTCCGGCTTCGAGTCTTTCATCACGCACAGCGCAATCGGCGGGCCATTTTGCGGCAGATAGACGATCTGCACGAGCGGCTTGTTGTTAAAGCGCAGCCGTTGCACCGACTTGAACGTCAGCCCGGCGCTCGTCAGGTCCGGCACGCGCAGGGCGAGCTTGTCGTCGCTGCGGATATCCCTGACGATCTTCGCCGCGGCCGCCGGATCTTCCTCCGTGTACGCGAGGGTGTCGCGCGTGTACAGCTTCTGATACCCGACCGCCGCCGCCACCCACGGCGATACGTCGGCGTTGGCGGCAATCTGCACGCCGCCGCCCGCAAGCGGGCCAACCCGCACGAACAGGCCGCAGGCGAAAGCGCCGGCGACGCAGGCCGCAGCAAGCCAGACCGGCATGCCGCGCAGGCGCGAGCGCACGGGCTCGGAGGGCGCTTTTTCGCTGGCGGGCAGGACCGGGTCGTTCGATTCCCGGGCGCGCTGCGCGCGGACCATCTCGTCGATCTTGAGCTTCAATGAATCGGGCACTGGCGGGAGGCTCTGTTGCGCGAAGGCGTCCGCGAAATCGAGCCGCGAAGCGCGCAACAGTGCGACCTTTTGCCTTGCTTCGGCGGACTCGCGCAGTCGCGCTTCGACCGCGCTGCGATCCTCGGGCGACAGGCCGCCATCCACGTAAGCGAGCAGTTGAGCGTCGTCAGCCATCATGCGATTGAATCCTTTTGTGTCTTCGCGGGCCGGGCTTTCGGCGTCTCGCCGCCAAGCAGCGCGCCGACCGCCTGGCGGGCGCGCGACAGGCGGCTCATGACCGTGCCGATGGGCACCTCGAGCACGTCGGCGGCCTGCTGATAGCTCAGGCCTTCCACGGCGACGAGCAGCATCACGACGCGCTGCGCCTCCGGCAAGCGTTCGACTGCGTCGATGATCTGCCCGTGCATCAATTGCGTTTCGGGACCCCGGTCGACGGGGTCGGGAAGATTTTCGAGGAAGTCGTCATCCCAATCGAAACTGGACCGTCTTCGCACGCTGCGGGCGCGCAGCTCGTTGATCCAGGTCGAATGGACAATCGAGAACATCCAGCTCAAAGGAGCCGTGTCGGGCTGAAGCTGATGGGCGCGTTCGAGCCCGCGCAGGCAGGCGCGTTGCACAAGATCCTCGGCGTCATGCTGGTCCCCCGACAGGCGAAGCGCGAACGCCCACAGGCGCGGCAGCATTTCGGGAAGCATGCCAGGTAAATCTACACCGTTCATTGAACGAAAATCTCCCATGTTCCCCGAGACGGGTTCGACAGCATTGCGAACCCGTCGACCTCGCACTAAAAATTGCACTGTCGTTCGCCACCGTTTTTTTTCGCTACGAAGTTCGAACGGTGTAGTTTAACTTGAGACCGCACAACGTGTGAGAGCCGTCTTTATTCCATCGAGGAGATCTCGATGCCGCCCTTTCTAGCGGCGGTGCGTGCCAATTCCCGCCTCTTCGCGCGTGCGCCGGTTGAACGAAACCGCGTAGACCGCCGAACGCGCGGCGAGTAGCGGATCGTCCGAGGGCGCGATGCCATAGGGAAGGATCAACGGATCGAAATTGATGTCCCGGCAGGCGCCGTCGATCTGGCTTTCGGCGCGCTCGATCACGATCGTGCCGGCGTCCACCCGATGCAATTCGCGCTCGGGCGGCCATGCGCGCGTCGCGTCGTCGACCGGATCGCCCGGGCCTGCCGGCGTGAGCATGAGGTGCCAGGAGACGGGGCCGGCCTGCAAGCGCAGATAGAGATCGTGTGCCAGAAAGTCGGGATCGCGCGCCGGGTTCGTGCGTTCGGTCGACGGCGCATAGGGCGTGTCGGGAACCACACTCCAGCGGACGAAACGTGTGTTGCCATCGGCATCGACAAAACGGAACGCGTCGATGCTGAAGTAGCTCGCGTTATAGAAAGCCGTGGAAGGCGGATGGGTGTCGACCCACTGGTGAAAGGCCATTGTTTCGGGGTGCTGCGCAAGAAACGCGTTCAGTTTCGCGGGATCCGGCCGGCCGGTCCGCGCATCCGGGCGCAGCGCCACCAGTTGTTCGTACAACGCCTGTGGCGTGGCGACCTGGAAGATCGGCACGGAGTTCATTGCGGTGCGCCATTGCTCTGCGTTGCGCACCGAGAACAGCAATGCAAAGCTGCGCACGGATGCGTCGGCGTCGTCCTGGGCGGGATTGCCGCCCGGTGCGGAGAGGCGGCCGATCACAGGGGTGCGGCCGCGCTCGAACACGCTCGCGCGCGAAAGCGCGGCGCCGTTTCCGTTGCTGTCGAAATAGCCGCGCACGCACACGCCCTTGGCATGATTGCGGCGAAAGCCGGGGTGCCTGCCCATGCTGTTCTGGAAGGCGTCGATCATCCGGGCGGGCGTCAGTGCGGGCTCGCTGCCCGGCCAGCGAATCCAGCCGGCGACCCACGCGAACGCTCCCGCGACAGCCGCAATGACGATCACGATGAAGGCGTAGCGAAGCAGAAGCGCTGATGGCTGGGGTCGGGACATGATGCAGCGTGAAAGCGAACGCGCCGATCCAAAAAGCTGACGAGTATAGAGCAGGGTACGTTTCGGTGCAGGGTCGCGCAATGAAATCCATTCGCGACGAAACGCGTGTTTCGCTATCTCGCGGCGGAATAAAAAGGCTTATGGGGTGTTATGCGAAGGCGCACGGACGGACGTTCTTGCCGTGCAACTAACCGGGCAACGGCAACAGGCGCTGGACTATGAGGCGGGAAAAACGCCGGCGCACTCGACTACCACCCGCACCAGAATTTGCTTCAGCCCGATCGCGCGGCCGACGCGCGGACTCTCGCGTCGTTCGTAGTGGAGGGGCTGTTCATCGGGCATGGGTGGCACCGGGTTTGGCTTGCGTGGTCAGAGTCGGCGTCCGCGGCGCATGCGAATCCTGAGAGCGTCCTGGGTAGGCGCCGCCCGTGCCGCGTTCGCCGCGTCCGCCGGCTGGTTACTGGGCGACGTCGAGCCGGCCGTAGACGCCGGTCGTCGGTGTCGGGCCGGCGGCGAAGAACAGGGTATTGAGCGGTTGATTGGCAGCGTTGTTGCCGAACGAGATGCCCCAGATACCCGGCTGTTTGAAAGTCGATCCGTCGGCTTGCGTCACTGCACCGATGAACGCCCCGGAATTGGGATCGAACGCGTCGAGCGTGCCGTCGCCGAAATTTCCGACCAGCAGATCATTGCTAAGCGCACCGAAATTCGCCGGCGCCACCGCAAGACCCCAAGGCGAATTCAGCGATCCGCCCACGGCAATGCGCTTCGTGAGGTGCCCCGCGGTATCGAACGCGTCGACCGCGCCGTTGCCAGGGCCGTTCACCTGTGTGTGTCCATCGGGACCGAGCTTCGCAAACGTCACATAGACGGTCGTACCGACTACACGAATGCCGAAAGGGGACAAGCCGGCAGGCAAGTTGGGATCCTTGAATTGCCCGTCGAGTTGGATCTTGTTGAACGACTTGTCGAACACATCGACCTTGCCGTTATGAAAGTCCGCCGCGTAGAGCAGGTTCTGACCGGCGTTCGCGCCGATGGCAAGGCCCTTGTAAACCGCGCCGCCGGTGCCGTCGTCGTGCGCGTTGACGGCTTGCGTCGGCAGTACTTTCGGTGACCAGCCGGCGATCGTGCCGGCGTCGGTGGCCCAGAGGAAGACCGCGTTGCTCGTGAGGCCGTTTGCGCTAATGCCGAAGTCGGTGCTGGTATTGAACACGATGCCCGTCGGCCCGGCAGCCTGTCCACTCGCCGCGGGCGGGATCGTGACGACGAGCGACTGCACCACGCCATTGCCGTCATAAAGCGTCGACTTTTTCGTATTGTTGTCGGACACCCACATGACGCCGGTCGGGTTGAAGGCGATACCCCAGCCGTTCTTGAGATTGGCGTCCGTGTTCGGTGCGCTTACGCTGCCATCGGAAACCAGCACGGTGGCTTTGAAAGGACCGGTGGCCGAGGCCGGTGGCGTGGAATTGTCGCTGCCGCCGCCACACGCGGTGAGCGTTGCCGTGCAAGCGGCGAATGACCAGGCAAGCACTGCCTTTTGACGCAGTTTCATTTCGCGATTCCTTTTATGTTCGGAGTAGCGCCCGCCGCAATCGTCTTGTATCTGCGATGCACGCGAACGAACGATCCCTGAGTGCGCAAAGGAATGGGCGTGCAATCAGCGAACAGTGAGTCCGCGGATTGAACTGCCCGATCTCTTCGGCGCTGAATCGTCCTCCTCCGAACGCCTGGTGTTTCGGTTTTATTCCGTGACGGCAAAGAGCCGCGAGCGAAAAGAAGCGTTGCGCTTTTCTGGAATACCTCGTCGGCCACGGGTGTTATGGGGATGACGCAACCGCCGCCACTCCCTTCGTCGCACGATTCGAGGATCCCATGCCCGACCACTACAACCTGCTCGTCTACTACGATGGATCGCCTGAATCCAGATCGGCATTACTGCGCGCGACCCGTTTGGGATATGCGTTGACCGCTACTGTTCATGTACTGTCGGTAGTGGATATCGGCTCGGCTGTGGGCAGCAGTCTTGGATACTTATCGGACGTCGCGTGTTCACAGATGGAAGGCACGGCGAAGCAGACCTTGAAGGAAGCGCTGGATCATTTGAGAGAGAGCGGAACGGTTGCGCGCGGCTATGTCGCAGTGGGGAACGTGGTCGATAGCATGGCTAATTATGCGGGCCTGCTCAACGCGGATCTGCTCGTGCTGGGTCACCGGAAACCGCGTGGACTGGCAAGATGGTTAGGCCAGCCATCCAATCACGCGGAGCTGGTGAAACGCGCGGCAGGGCGTGCTGTTATTACCGTGCCGCTGGACTAGATGACGGCGCCATGGCTCGACTTGTCGTTGTCATTGACGCGGGAAGAGGAGTTGGTTCAACACAGGCGCCGGAATAATCTGCGAGCGTTGTCTGTTGTGAGGGCAGACCTGTCATCGACAGCCAATCGACCCTTGGAGCAACCACCATGTCTTGTCCCGGAACACGCCCGCAACCCATGCAGGTACCGCAACTCGCCACTGTGCACGAACGCCTGTTCGACTCCGCGGCAGCCCGCCCGCATGCCATTGCGCTGATCGCCGGAGATGACACATGGACCTACGATCGCCTGACACGGTATATCAGAAGGCTTTCGCGAGGTCTGCTCGCTCACGGTCTGAAACCCGGCGATCGCATTGCGCTGCACATGACGAACAAACCGGAAACCGTCGCCGCGTATTACGCGTGCATGTTGACAGGCATGATTGCGGTGCCGCTGAACAACCGGCTCACACGCGCGGAACTCGAGCCGCAACTGCGACGATTGCAGGTTTCGTTGTATCTGGGCCAGCTGGATCTATACGGTGCGATTGCCGGCATGGATGCTTCGATTCTCGTTGCGGACAAGCGCTTTCTTGTCGACGGCTCGGCGCAAGGCGCGGGCGGCAGAGCATGGAGTGAGTTGATCGAGCACGAGGCAGACGAGATGCGGCTCGAGCCGGTGCGCGTCGACGAACCGGCGCTTCTGCTGTCGACGTCCGGCACCACGGGAGAACCGAAGTTCGTCACGCACACCCCGCGCACTGCGTGCGCGATGATGCAAGCTTACCAGGCCATTGCGTCGAGGCCATACGACGTCACGCTGATTGCCACGCCCATGATGCATGCTGCAGGGCTCTTCACTGCGCTCGCGACGCTCGCCACAGACGGCACCTGCGTCCTGATGGACCGATTCGAGCCGGCGGCCGCGCTTGACCTGATAGAACGGCACCGTTGCACGATGATGATGTGGTTGCCGTTCATGTATTCGGCGGCGATCGTCGAGCAGATCGCGCAGCCACGCAACGTCGCGTCACTGGGCACCTGCCTCGTCGGAGGCGACGCGACGCCGCCGAGTCTGCAGGAGGAGTTTTTGCGGGTGTTCGGCGTCAGAATGCGCAATTTCCTCGGCATGAGCGAAAGCGCGGGCACCTTCACCTATGGATTCGATAGCGGGCCCGTGTGCCGCGCGGTCGACGTGGACCGCGTTCGTCTCGCCGACACAGAAGGCAACACGGTCAGGCGCGGCGAAGCGGGCGAACTGATGCTGCGCGGACCGAACCTGTTCGTCGGCTATTGGCTCGGCCCCGGGCGCATCGACGACGCACGCAAGGACGGCTGGTGGCCCACCGGTGACGTGATGCGCCAGGACGAGGCCGGCGACTTCTGGTACGTCGCCAGAAAGAAAAACCTGATCATTCGCGGCGGGTCGAACATCTCGCCGACCGAAATCGAGCATGCGCTCACGGTCCATCGCGGCGTGCGCGAGGCGGCGATAGTCGGCGTGCGGGACGCCGTCCTCGGTCAGCGCGTGATCGGTTTCGTTGAACTGACCGAAACCGCGACGCAGGTCGAGGACGTGTTGCGTGATCTGTCCACCAGGGTTGCGAATTACAAGATGCCGGAGCGGCTCATCGTGGTTAACCGGTTGCCGCGCAATTCGTTAGGCAAACTGGACCGGGCCAAGCTGGAAGCAATCGGCGAGCGACTGGACGATTGGCGCGCGGCGTGAGCGGGCAATATACGTGCGCCGGCCGTGGAACACGTATCTGCGCGATTCGGGCCGTGGACATTCAGATGGCCATCGTAGCGGTTGCTCGTCTTTGGTGTGTCCAGCGCGTTAGCTCTGACTCACGAGCGCATTGCTTTCGAACGACGTGCGCTCTCAGGAGGAATCAGCCGCCAGGTCAGCAACACCACCAGACCGAAAGCGACGTACAGAAGCGTGAAGACCCAGCCCGGCAAATCGTAGTAGAGCAGGCGGCTCACCCAGCGCTGAATGAAGCCTTGCGTGAATCCTTGCGTATCCAGCGAACCCGTACGCAGCCAGTCCTCCAGCGTCGTCAACGGGCACGCGATACCCAGCAGCGACAGCGTGGCCACGATCACGATCGCTGACAGATGAACGAGCCGGAAGAAACGCTGGCGTATCCACTTCCAGCGGAGGCCGGCGCCCACCCAGATCGCGACGAATCCGCACACGATGAACAACGCAAGCAGCGCGTGCGCGACAAGCACCGCATTGGCTAGCCAGTTCATGATCGGCTTTCTCGTGACCTGCTCGCTGCGGGTCCGATTGAATCAAACAGGTCCGCAAGACTGCGCGCGAAATGCGCATAAGCCACTTGATGCCGTGACTATCGACGCATCCGGCAGCGCGCCTTCAGCGCCTGTGGCGCATCACTTCCCAGCAATCGTGATGGTTCATTCGTCTGAGCTGCCGACGCCTGATCATCTCGCGCCAATAATGTCCGGCGACCAACAGCATGGCGACACTCAGACCACACAGACCCACGACGATTCCCGCCCCCGATTCGGCCATACAACACTCCTTGACTGTGCAACTGATCAAGCGATACGTGTCATTCGTCGTTCAGGATACGAGCGGCGGCCTTCAGAAAAATCTGTCCATCCTCGGTAATGAGAGGGCGTTGTTGCCCGGAAGCGAGCTCTTCCAGCGTGACGAGTTGGCGCTCCAGAAGCGCTTCCAGATCGGCACCGTCCAGACTCGGTAGATCCGGTGCATCCTTGAGCAACATGAGGGTCGCGAATTCGTGTGGACTGAGCATCGTTGTCTCCTGGCTGAGCTTGCTGCCTGGCTGGGAACCTGATCCGTTGGCCTCGCTTCGCGAGCAGGATCAATTCGGTGTGGTGGCCGCTGCGGGATGTCACCTTGCGTTCGGGTGGCATGTCGCGCGCCGAGGTGCCCATCTTAATGCGGACAACTGCAATAGATCAACATGTGGGAAAAGCTTTTTTTGGATCCGCTTTGCGGCATGTGTTGGTCAGCGCCATACTTGATACATGCGGGATTTATCCTGATGAATATCCTGGCAGCGCTTCCATACGCCAGCCTCCATACTCGAAGCGAGGCCCGTATGCCTGGCGCTGCGGTCGAAACCTGAAGGAGATAACACTTGACCAGCTTTCTCTTACGTAACGGCGCGCTTCTCGATCCTACCCATCCTGATCTGCTGGAAGGTTTCGAAATTCTCATCGAGGACGGCTTCGTCCGCGAAGTGTCCGATAAACCGATCAAGAGCAGCAACGCGCACGTGATCGACGTCAAAGGCAAAACGATCATGCCGGGGCTGATCGATCTGCATGTGCATGTCGTTGCAATCGAGTTCAATCTGCCGCGCGTGGCGACGCTCCCCAACGTGCTCGTCACGCTACGCGCCGTGCCGATCATGCGCGCGATGCTGCGCCGCGGCTTCACCACCGTGCGCGACGCGGGCGGGGCAGGGTATCCATTCAAGCAGGCGGTCGAATCGGGGCTCATCGAAGGTCCGCGCCTCTTTGTATCCGGCCGCGCGTTGAGCCAGACGGGCGGTCATGCCGATCCGCGCGCCCGCTCCGACTACATGCCGCCCGATTCACCGTGCGGATGCTGCGTGCGCGTGGGCGCGCTCGGCCGCGTGGCGGACGGTGTCGATGAAGTGCGCCGGGCCGTGCGCGAGGAACTGCAGATGGGCGCCGACCAGATCAAGATCATGGCTTCGGGCGGGGTTGCTTCGCCCACCGATCCGGTCGGCGCATTCGGTTACTCCGAAGACGAGATCCGCGCCATCGTCGCCGAAGCTCAGGGGCGTGGCACGTATGTGCTGGCGCATGCCTATACGCCCGCGGCGATCGCGCGCGCCGTGCGTTGCGGCGTGCGCACGATCGAGCACGGCAATCTGATCGACGAGGAGACCGCACGGCTCGTGGCGGAACACGGCGCGTATGTTGTGCCGACCCTCGTCACTTACGACGCCCTTGCAAGCGAAGGCGAGAAATATGGACTGCCGCCGGCCAGCATCGCCAAGGTAGCGGACGTGCATGGCGCGGGACTGCACTCGATTGAAATCATGAAGCGCGCCGGCGTGAAGATGGGCTTCGGCACGGACCTGCTCGGCGAGGCACAGCGGCTGCAAAGCGATGAGTTCCGGATTCTCGCCGACGTCATGTCGCCGGCCGAGGTGATCGCGAGCGCGACCATCGTTGGCGCGGAAGTGCTCGGTATGCAGGACAAGCTCGGCAGAATCATGCCGGGCGCGCATGCCGATGTGCTGGTGGTCGACGGCAATCCTTTGAAGTCCGTAGATTGCCTGCTGGGCCAGGGCGAGCATATTCCGCTCGTAATGAAGGATGGCCGGATCTTCGTCAACGAACTCGAAAGCGCTTGACCTTATGAGCCCGCCCGCGTTCGCGGCGCCCCAATGTCCCAATCGGAGCTTGTCCATGTCGATGATTGCCGCTCGCATCGAGCGATTGCCGTTTTCAGGTTTTCACCGCCGTCTGTTGTTGATGGGCGGCCTCGGCTACACCTTCGATGCGATGGACGCCGCCGTGCTCGCATTCCTGCTGCCGGTGCTGCGCACGCAATGGGGGTTGACGAGCGTGCAGACCGGCGTGCTGGGAAGCGGTACGTTCATGGGCTATTTCGTCGGCGCGATGCTCGCGGGCATGCTTGGCGACATCATCGGCCGACGCAAGGTCATGATGTATGCGCTCGTGATTTACTGTGTCGCGTCCCTTGCCAGCGCGCTCGCGAACGACTGGGGATTTTTTCTGGCGACGCGCATTGTCGCCGGCCTGGGGACGGGTGCGGAAAGCGCCATCGTCGCGCCGTTTCTCTCCGAGTTCGTGGCACGGCGATATCGCGGCAGTTTCACCGGCAGCCTCGCGGGATTTTTCTCGTTTGGATTCGTGGCGGCCGCACTGCTGGGCTATCTGGTGATTCCACTCGCACCCAATGCATGGCGTGCAGTCATGGTGATCACGGCGCTGCCCATTGTGATGCTGCTCTGGTGGCGCCGCGCGTTGCCCGAGTCGCCGCGCTGGCTCGAGGCACGCAACCGGCACGCGGAAGCCGATGCGATCGTGTCGCGGATGGAAGCGGAGGTGATGAAAGCCGGCGTACAGTTGGAGCCGCTGTCTCCCGCGCGCGAGGGGTCCGTTCCGCTCGCGGCCGGACGGGCCTCGATCATCGCCAACGTCAAGGCGCTGTGGGCGGCGAAGCTCGCGCGCATCACGGCCATGACGTGGCTGATGTGGCTATCCATCACGTTCAGCTACTACGCGTTTTTCACGTGGATTCCCGGCTTGCTGGTTCAGAACGGGATGACGATCACGCGGAGCTTTTCTTATTCGCTCGTGATTTACATCGCGCAGATTCCCGGATACTTTTCGGGCGCGTGGCTCAACGAGAAGATCGGCCGCCAGGCGACGATTGCGTCGTACATGATATTGGGCGGCATCTCGGCGCTCGGGCTTGCGTTGACGGGTACGGATACCGGCATCATGGTGTCGGGCATCCTGCTTTCGTTCTTCATGAACGGCACCTATGCCGGCGTTTATGCCTACACCCCGGAGGTTTTTCCCACCGACGTGCGCGCGACGGGCACCGGGCTCGCTTCGTCGATCGGCCGGCTGGGCGCGATTGCCGCGCCTATCCTCGTCGGGTACGTCTATCCGCTGCTGGGCTTTGCCGGCGTGTTCGGGGCGACGACGCTCGTGCTGCTGATCGGCGCGTTGGCGGTGTTGCTCATGGGCGTGCCGACGCGCGGAAGATCGCTAGAGGACATTGCGGCAGGGCAGATCAACCAGTGAGAAAAGCGGAGCCGCCTATCGTGACGAACCGTCCGCCTGCGGGATGCAGCGCGCGCTAATGCTTGACTCTGCCTCGTGGAGCTGAACGCGGGTCACCGCGTCCAGTTCCACGAAGAGGCCTTAAGCGCGGGTCGTCGCAACGGCCGTACGTGGCCGCAGCGTCGCCATGATCAGATAGGTGCCGCCACCGATCAGCACGCCGAAGAACCAGCCATAGGTGTTCCACCAGACCGGCAGCAGGTTGGTGAAGTTCGGCAGAAAGGTCGAAAACACGCTGCCGATCGCCGCCGCGATCAACGCGTTGACGTTCCAGCCGCCTTCGTAACGGTACTCGCCGTGCTCCTGATAGAGCGCCGCGACGTTGATGTTGCCCTTGGCCACCAGATAGTAGTCCACCAGAATGACCCCCAACAACGGGCCCATCGTCGCGCCGATGGCGTTGACGAAGTGCGCGGCGTTGCCTTCCCACGGCGCGAACGGGTAGAGCACCAGCGCGATGGCCGCGGCAATATAGCCGCCTTTCTTGAAGCTGATCTGCTTGGGGAATACGTTGGAGATGTCGAACGCCGCCGAGACGAAATTGGCGACCACGTTGATGCCGAGCGTGGCGACCGCGAAGGTCAGCGCCGCGATGAGCGCCAGTACCCAGCTGTCGAACTTGGCTGAGATCTGCTCGGGATGCAGCAGGACTTCGCCATACACCTTGAAGGCGGCGATGGTGGTGATGCCCGCGACCAGCGAGAACGCGATCAGGTTGACCGGCAGGCCCCACAGATTGCCTTTCTTCACGGCTTCGCGGTTCTTTGCGTAGCGCGAGAAGTCGCAAAAGTTCAGGTACAGCGCCGCGAAGTAGGTGATCCAGGTCGCGCCCACTGCCATCAGCGCCCAGAACGAGCCCGGCTCGCCGCTGACACCGGCGTCTTTGGTTTTGTCGAGCAGCACGTCCATCGGAATGCCGTGCGAGAACGAGAAGCCGCCGGCCTTCACGCACAGGCCGATCGCGAGAATCAGCATCGCGACCCACACCGCCGGGCCGGCCCAGTCCTGAAACTTGCGCACCGTCTCCATGCCCTTCTGGATGATGAGCAACTGCAGCGCCCAGATCACCACGTAGCAGATCACCTCCAACCCCGAGTGGCCGAGGAAGTGCGTGCCCTTGTAGAACGTCATCATGCTGTCGTTGCGGATGAGCAGAGCGACCAGCGCGCCCGCTGCCGCGGCCGTCTGCGCGCCGTACCAGAAGCAGGCCACCACGGCGCGCACCAGCGCCGCGAGGTTGGCGCCCCACACGCCGAAGGAGGCGCGCGCCAGCACCGGGTAGGGCACGCCGGTCTTCTCGCCGGCGTAGCCGATCAGGTTCATCAGCGCGAAGATCACCAGCGAGCCGATTCCGATCGCCAGCACGAAGTTGGTAAACGTGCCGCACAGCAGGAACAGACTGGCTGCGAGGTAGTAGCCCCAGAGGCTGTGTACGTCCGAAGTCCAGACATTGAAGATGCTGAAGGCACCCCAGTTGCGTACCCTTGAAGGGGCGAGATCTTCGTTGTAGAGGCCGGGGGAAGGGTTGCGGATTTCCATCTGTCTTCTCCTTTGAGTTCGTGGAACTGAGGAAACACCGCCGGAAGTCCTGGGCGGCAATCCCCCCGCGTCTGAAGCAAGCTCGTATGCAAGAACTGTATGCACTTTGATGCGCAGTTCTGAATGGGTTAACCCTTAATCGAGAGGCGCGGCGACGCAAACAGGCTGCCAATCAAGTGTCTCGTGGCGATATGCGCGGAAGCGCACAGAGTCACCCACGGGCGCGGCGCTAGTCTGATGGATGCCGTAGAAAAGCCTCCCCCGGCTTCCAGGAGCCGTATTTCTGCAAGTCTTTCGCAAGCCCCAGCTCTGCGAGCGGTCAGGCAATGACTGCTCACACACCAGGTCGACACGCTGTTCCGCGGAATGCAGCGTTTACGCCATCAGGTGACACCGATGCGTCTCCAAGCCGCCCAATATGCGTTGCTTCTAGCCTGCGGATGCATGGCTGTCACGGATGCACTTGCCGACGATGCTGCCGGCGTCGTCAAGACCGTCAAGGGCACCGTGCAGATCGAGCGGTCCGGAGCAAGTTCGGGCGCGGCCATCGGCAGCGAGGTGTATGGCAAGGATCGTATCGTGACCGGCCCGCAGTCCTCCGTCGGCATCACGCTGCGTGACACCACCCAGCTCTCGGCCGGCGCCGATACCATCCTCGACCTCAACAAATTCGCGTTCAATACCACGACCCATGACGGCGTACTCGACGCCTCCGTCAAACGCGGCTCACTGGCCGTAATTTCCGGAAAACTGGCGAAGGCGAATCCGGATGCCGTCCGTTTCAGCACACCGACTACCACGCTCGGCGTACGCGGCACTGAGTTCATCATCGAAGTCGGGGATAAAGGGGAGGGCGCACATTGAAGGCTGCAATCCGACGTCGCGGGCTGGCATGGGCAGCGGCATTCGTCATGCTGGCCTTGCTGGCCGCGTGCAGCACTCCGGACAAAATCATTCTATTGCCGGATCCCGACGGCAAGGTCGGCGCGGTCGTTGTCCACAGCGCGACCGGCGAGCAGACCATAGACAAGGCTTACGCCGGAGTCGACGTCACGAAGAGCGGCTCCATTGAAAAAACGCTGGATAGCCAGTCCACTGTGCAGGCACGATATGGTGAACTGCTCGCGGCCCGGCCGCCGCGCCCCATGACCTTCACGATCTTTTTTCTCTTCGACTCCGCCACCGAATTGGCCCCGGAGTCGGCCGCCACGGTTAAGAAACTGAAGGCCGTTCTTGCGACCTGGCCTGCGCCCCAACTCGTGGTGGTCGGTCATACCGATCTCGCCGGCTCGCAGGACTTCAATGACAAACTGTCCATGCAGCGGGCGCAGACGGTGGCGACGTTCCTGATCAAGCAAGGCATTCCTGCCCAACAGATTGAGATCGCCGCGCGGGGCAAACGCGAGCCACTGGTCCCCACGGCGGATGGCGTTCCCCATCGCATGAACCGGCGCGCGGTCATCACCGTCCAATGACCCGCGCCAGTCATCGGCGCTGAGTGGCCTTTCCGTCGATGAAACGCTATTTCGACCCATGGATTGCCCGGACCAGGCATCTGCTGAAGGCCGCCCAGGGGCGTCCGGTGGCGTTGGCGCTATTGTTCGGCCTGAGCCTGCTCAATCTGACCAGCGAATGGCCGAGCGACATACCGCGTCCGGCTTTCGTCGACGCGCTCGACGCGGCGCTGCCTGATTCCTTCAAAACCGCCCGGCAAATTCTGTTCGATCAGTATCAACGTCACTTCCCGCGGGTTCCGACCGCGCAGCCCGTGACCATCGTGGAGATCGACGAGGAGACGCTGGCGACCGTCGGTCAATGGCCGTGGCCGCGAAATCGACTCGCGAGCCTGGTGGATGCCATCGACGCATTGAAACCGCTGGCCATCGGTCTCGACATCTACATGCCCGAACCGGATCAGACCTCGCCCGACAAGGTGGCCGCCAATCTGCCGAAATCGGCTGCGGCTCTGGCGGCCGGCTTGCGGGCGCTGCCCAGTCACGAGGCCATTCTCGAGCGATCGTTGCGCGCCGCGCCGACCATCCTGGGCGCCGCGCCGCTCGATCACGCAACCTCCGCCGCCAGCACCGATCTGCGCAGTGCGCCGATCCTCGTGCATGGCGCCGACCCACTCGACTCTGTGCAACGCTTCGACTATGTGCTCGCCAGCTTGCCCGAATTGCAGGCGGCGGCTCACGGTCAGGCGATGCTGAGCGTGGCGCTCGAACAAGGCGTGGTCCGGCATATTCCGTTGATCATGGGTTTGCGGGAGAAGCTGGTCCCCAGTCTGCCGATGGAAATGCTCCGCCTCGCCACCGGATCTTCGGCGATCGACGTGTTTGCCGACACATCGGGCGTGCAGGCGGTGGGCGTCGCGGATGTGCAGGTGCCCACGCAACCCGGCGGCGACATCTGGTTGCATTTCGCATCCATTCGCTCGACGTTGAGCCGCTACGTGTCGGCGCGCGACGTTCTGCAGGGCACGGTCGACCCCGACCGGATCCGCAACAAGCTGGTGCTGGTCGGCCTGACCGGCGCGGGCGTCACCGACATGCGCACGACCGCGCTGGGGGAACTGGTGCCAGGTATCGAGATTCAGGCGCAAGTGATCGAGACGATCGTCGAGGGGCGTTTCCTGCGTCGGCCCACCTGGCTGAAATGGGCGGAAAGCGCCTTCATCATGACGTTCGGGCTGCTGATCATCTGGTACGTGCCGCGCCGGCAATCGCGGCTTGCGGTCTTCATCCGCGCCGTCCCAAAGGGTTCCACCGTTCTGGGCTTACTCCTGCATCTGCTGAATGTCTTGTGCTGCTTCCTGATTTTTATTCGTTTCGGGCTGCTGGTCGATGCGGCCTCGATATTTATTATCCTGTCCGCCATGATGGGCTGCTTTCTTACGCCCGCATTGCTTCATGCCGACGAACCAGGCAGAACAGAAACCGCGCACGCGCAGGGGCGTGAAGAAGCCGACGGTCGCACCGGCAAGGCGCCGGGACCCTGAGGGAAACGCTGATCATGGGGTGCGTCGGTCAGCGACGAAAGCTCGATGCAGGTGTAGCGCGCCCGCCTGAATGATGTCGGCTTGCAGCGCATCCGGCTGCAATTCTACGAGTCATCCAGGCGAGCACGAAACGTCATTATTCCATCGAATCATGGCGTCTGGGTGACCGCGCACGTTAAAGAGCTGCGGATGAATTTCACACTGGGCACGCATGGCAAACGCGGCCGTTACTCGTTGATGGGACGACTCGAACTGCGGATTTGCTGCGCTGCGTAAACGCCGGTAATCGGCACATCCTCCACGTCCGCGACTCATGCCGCCAAATAACCGTATATACTGTTTATACCGTTAATTTTTGCATGGAGATCCTGATGAGTGAGCCGAGCCTCAAGAAAGCAACGAAGAAGACTTTTCATTTCCCAAAGGGTGCCGGCGCCGCCCCCGAAACTGAGAGCGACGTTGCCGAGCCAACCGCGAGCGTCGCGGTAAAAAAGAAGAGCGCAAGCGCGAAGAAAGTGCCGAAGGAAAAGACGGTTGCCGCTGACAAGGCCGCGCCTGTCAAAGCAACTGTGGCGGTCAAAGACAAGCGCGCGAAGAAAGAGAAAGTCGTGCGTGACAGCTTCACGATGCCGAAGTCCGACTACGACAAAATTGCTGCGCTGAAACAGAAATGCCTGGAGGCTGGCGTGTCCGTGAAGAAAAGCGAAATTCTGCGCGCTGGATTGGTTCTGCTCGAATCCGCGGCGCTGAAACGTCTCCTTGCAGCCGTGTCCGCTGTTGAGCAGGTCAAGACGGGGCGCCCGGCAAAGTCGTAGGCTTCGACGAGCTTTGATTCGCTGTAGATGTCGCCCATTCAGGTCGTGATGGCTATGCTGGCCGGGGCGGTTTGATCAGCGAGAGAATTGGGCTCCGATATCGGCTGCCTGGTCGTCGTCGCTGGTCAGTCTTGATGCACCGTTGGACGCCATGGCCAACGCTTCAACGATTCCCTTCGTAGAAGTACTGACCGGCAGATTGGCTACCTCCGTGACCTTCGCCCAGGTACAACGCGTAATTTCGTTGCTGGGCACGGGCTGCTCGCCATCGGCAATCGTCGCAACGAATACATGATGACAGGTGTGGATGCCGGTGAAGCCGAACATGTACCGCATGTCCATTGCATGAAGGCGCGTTTCCTCCATTAATTCGCGCATCGCGGTTTCACGAAGATCTTCCCCTGTCACGGGCTTGCCGCCAGGTAGCGACCAACGGGTGCCTTCCCGGCTGACCAGGAGGATTCGCCTGCCAAGCTGGCAGACAACAGTCGCTCGTTGCTTCACGGTGTCTCTCATGTTTTTCGCCGCGTTGTGTAGAGCACGTCGCCTGCCTGGGATCTGGCGAAGCGGTGCGACACTGCGGTCACTATCGTCGGGACAGCGACAGAATTTCTGCGCCGTGCCGGCCGTCCGGGCCAGGGACGGTGCAACCACCGATCGTCGTTTCAAAGTGTGACAATAGTGTGGCGACGGCGCAGCGGCGAATTTCATATGCGGCGTGGCGCGGGCGATCGAGGCTCGTCCGAGGCGCGTCTTTTCCCCGCAAGCCTTCCGGGTCGCCGACGCGACCATCGGTCTCAAGGTGATTCAAGGAAGTGCCGCGCGGCGCGGCTCAGCTCGATCGTTGCCGCGGGCGATTGAACTCACGCGACGTCGGTAGTGAGCCGGTCGCGCGCACCGCTATTTGCCAGGCTTTCTAACGCCTGGCTTCCGTCCGTGCGAGCGGCGTCCTCGACCGCGAAGGTTCGTTCGCTGAAGGCAATCAGTTTGAATCCGCTTCCCTTCGCGCGCGGGACCGTGATGCCCCAATGCCAGCCTCCGGCTTGCTCGAAGACATGCAATACAGGGACGGTTGGAGTGTGTGAAGACTGAGAAGTCGTCATGGCGCATTCTCCCGTCATATTGCGACCGTGGGTGCCCAATTGCAGTTGCCCCGTCCTCAGTCTACAGCTATTTGCTGCACTGCAATATGGCGACCGTGGTAAAAATGTCAAATGATGACCCGTCACAATTTTGAAAAGATTCACCGCCCGCTGAGATGTGCGACCATGAATTGACGAATTTTCGATCGACATGATCTACGGGGGCTCCATGGGTAGCCATTCGCTCATTTGGGCAGCGGTGCCGCACAACAGTGACGGCGTCGTCTTTCAGATTCGCATCGTCCACGGACTTCAACGTTTCTATGTCTCGCGCCGCGTGCTCGAAGATGTGTTCGACCTCGAACCACGAGCTTCGGATGCGAAACAACTGCAGCACTTCTATTCGCATCTGACGCGCATCCTGGCCCGAGCCAGCGTGAAGCGGTCGTTCTCCGGTCCCGATACGGTTCCACTTCAGGCCGCCGATTTCATCTCGACGAGCAGAGAGCAGTTCACATCGAGTCGGCATGCAGTGGCATGAAGCGCGGCTTGAGCGACGGCATTGACGAGGCTGCGTCTACAACCAGCGCCAGATGCCCGCCGCCCAGCCGGTGAGCGGGATATGAGCCCAGGTCGCCGCAAGCCAGACGACCAGCCCGCCCAGCAGCGCGTGCATGCCGAACCCGCTCAGCCGCGCGCGGCCGGCGGCGATCGCCGCGAACGGCAGGTAGCTGGTCTTCGCTTCCCATGCGGGCCAGAGATCGGGTTGGAGTTGCTGCTTCTTGCGGTCCTGCAGCGCGGCGCCGACGAGCGCGAGGATCACCATGGCCGCTGCAAGAATGATGTTCTTGGCCACGGGGAACACGGCGATGTGGCACAGCCCCCAAAGCGCGAACGACCACATCATCGGGTGACGCGTGATCGCGAATACGCCGCGGGCCGCGTCGGGAAACGAGCCGGGCCGGCCGCCGGTGGGCAGCGCCGGATTGCGGATCAGGGAACCCATCAGCAGGATCGACGCAATCAGCATGATCACGGTCGCAATCGCCCAGAGCCCGTCGCCTACCGGCCATAGCGGTGCGGAGAGGGGCGCCTTTCCGTAAGCCACGATCAGCCAGCCGAGCGTCAGGAACGCAACCAGCGAATAGACGCCCTGGAACGCGGTTTCGCCAATTGCGCGAACCAACGGTCCGCGCAGTGGATGGGATAAGAGAAAGTGGCTGCCCAGGAAGGCGACTGCCGCTGCCGCAACTGCACTGGTGCTTCCCATTGATCCGGCTCCTCAAGTCGTTGACCGTATCGCCCTCATTGTCGATGACGCGGTGCGCGGGCTCTTGATCTTGAAACAGGATTTCGCCCATCCGCCACTCTCGCACACTCCCACATCGTTTCGCGCAAAAACAAACGGTGCGGCTCCGATACAGCGGGGCTCGCACCGTTGGTTTAACCTGGCAGTTTATCTTTCGCCCGGCGGGGCAACGTTCCGTCAGGGCGGCAACCCTGACGGAACCGCGGCGCCCGCTCAGGCGAGATCGAACCGGTCGAGGTTCATCACCTTGACCCACGCGGCAACGAAGTCGTTGACGAATTTCTCCTTCCCGTCCTCGCTTGCATAGACTTCGGACAGCGCCCGCAACTGCGCGTGCGAACCGAACACCAGATCGACGCGGCTGCCGGTCCACTTCAACTCGCCAGTTTTGCGGTCACGTCCCTCGAACAGGTCCTGGGCCGACGAGGCCGGCTTCCATTCCGTACCCATGTCGAGCAGGTTGCGGAAGAAGTCGTTGGTCAGGGTCTCCGGCTTGCTGGTAAAGGTGGCTTGCGGATTCTGCCCGGTCCCTACCTTCAGGGCGCGCAAGCCGCCGATCAGCACCGTCATTTCCGGCGCGGTCAACGTCAGCAATTGCGCCTTGTCGATGAGTAGAGCCTCAGCCGGAACGCCGACTTTGCCCTTCAGATAGTTGCGGAAACCATCGGCGAATGGTTCGAGCGCGCCGACGGACTCGACGTCAGTCTGCTCCTGCGAGGCGTCCATGCGTCCCGGTGCGAACGGCACCGTCACCTGATGGCCGGCGCTCTTTGCCGCCTGTTCGATGCCGGCGTTACCCGCCAGCACGATCAGATCCGCCAGCGAGATTTTCTTGCCGCCGGACTGCGCGCCGTTGAACTCACTCTGGATGCCTTCGAGGACCTTCAGCACCTTCGCCAGTTGCTCGGGCTGGTTGACGGCCCAGTCTTTCTGCGGCGCGAGGCGAATGCGCGCGCCGTTGGCGCCGCCACGCTTGTCCGAGCCGCGGAAGGTCGACGCCGACGCCCAGGCCGTCGACACCAGTTGCGAGACGGGCAGCCCCGACGCCAGGATCTTCTGCTTGAGCGAGGCAACGTCCTGGTCATTGACGAGCGGGTGGTCGACTGCCGGAATGGGGTCCTGCCAGATCAATTCTTCAGCAGGCACTTCCGGCCCGAGGTAGCGGGCACGCGGTCCCATGTCGCGGTGAGTCAGCTTGAACCATGCACGGGCGAAGGCATCGGCGAGCTGGTCGGGATTGTCCAGAAAGCGTCGCGAAATCTTCTCGTAGACGGGGTCCATGCGCAGCGAGAGGTCGGTGGTGAGCATCGTCGGCCGACGCTTTTTCGACGGATCGTAAGCGTGCGGGATCGTCTCGTCGGCGCCCTTGGCGACCCATTGGTTGGCGCCGGCCGGGCTCTTGGTCAGCTCCCATTCGTACTTGAACAGGTTCTCGAAGAAACCGTTGCCCCATTTCGTCGGCGTGGTGGTCCAGGTGACTTCCAGACCGCTGGTGATGGCGTCGGCGCCCTTGCCGGTGCCGAAGCTGTTCTTCCAGCCGAGCCCCTGGTTCGCGAGATCGGCGGACTCGGGTTCGGGACCAACGTTGTCGGCCGGACCTGCGCCATGCGTCTTGCCGAAGGTGTGGCCGCCGGCGATCAGCGCGACAGTTTCCTCGTCGTTCATGGCCATGCGAGCGAAAGTTTCGCGGATGTCGTGTGCGGCGGCGATTGGGTCCGGATTACCGTCGGGACCTTCCGGGTTGACATAGATCAGGCCCATCTGCACGGCGCCCAGCGGATTTTCCAGCTTGCGTCCGTTGTCGTCGCGGCTGACCTCTTCGCCGTGCTTCTGTTCGTCCGCGACGATCACGCCGCCGTCGTCGTTATCGCCCGCGGCTCCCTTGCCATAACGGACGTCGCCGCCCAGCCACGTCTTTTCGTTGCCCCAGTAGACGTCCAGGTCCGGCTCCCACGTGTCGGGGCGACCACCGCCGAAGCCGAAGGTCTTGAAGCCCATCGTTTCGAGCGCGACGTTGCCGGTGAGGATCAGCAGATCGGCCCAGGAAATTTTCTGGCCGTACTTTTGTTTGATCGGCCAGAGCAGGCGGCGCGCCTTGTCGAGGCTGACGTTGTCCGGCCAGCTGTTGAGCGGCGCGAAACGCTGCTGGCCGCGCCCGGCGCCGCCGCGGCCGTCGCCGATGCGGTACGTGCCGGCACTGTGCCAGGCCATGCGGATGAAGAGCGGACCGTAGTGGCCGAAGTCCGCTGGCCACCAATCCTGCGAATCGGTCATCAGCGCGGCGAGGTCCTTTTTCACCGCCGCCAGATCGAGGCTCTTGAAAGCCTCTGCATAATTGAAGCCGCCGTCCAGCGGGTCCGACCTGCTGGAGTGCTGGCTTAGCAGGTCCAGCCGCAGCTGCTTCGGCCACCAGTCACGGTTCGTCGTGCCGCCGCCGGCAGTATGGTTGAACGGGCACTTTGCTTCGGTTGACATGCGCTATCTCCTTGAGAGGACGTACCCACTATTTGTTCTGTTACGGTGTCTGTCTTCGGTGGCGCATTGCACGATCCCGCGCCGAGGGGGCTGCCGGAACATTACCTGGTGGGCTCTTGTGGGGGTACTGGGTGTACCACTGCGATAACCCGACGCACATGCTCTCCATCCGATACGGATATCGTGGCATGCATTGGACGAGCATAGCTCGCGTCGGCAGGCCTGCTGCTGCAACTCAAAATATAGGTGAGAGTCACCATCAATAGAATGAGATTAAGGCAATGCCGTCGATAGTACACGCCTATGAAATGCCGCGGGTTTTCGGTGTCATAGGCGGCAATGGCCGGCGCCATTGCCAAGGCGGCCGAAGGCGGCGACGTTGCGGCAAATTGACGAAACCAGTGACGGCGTTCGGGCGAACACCGGCGGAAAAAGGGGATGCGACCGGCTGGACCCAGCCGATTCATTTGACTGAAAGCGTTGTGTTTGCTCGTTGCCGGGCGGTCCGCCAAATAAGGCCAACCGGCTACCGAAGCGTGTCGCCTAACCGTTCAGTTCGGCAACGAGCCGGGACAGACGGGCAATGCGATAGCCGAACAGAGGCGCGTGTGGACAATTTTTCAGATGCTCGACGCGGTCGCGCCAATAGGTGGGCGGAAAGGGCTCTCGCGACGCGCAGGCGATTACGCGTTCCAGATGAACGAGTTCGCTTTCGAAAATGTGATGATGCATTGTTTGAAACCCCGTAAATGGCCAGTGTGGTCGACTCGCGAGGTCTTAACAATCTGACGCCGCGTAGGGTTGCCAGTAGCAGATTCTGTTCCACGCCTGGAGCCGCGTTTTCACCGCGGTCGGCGCGGACTGATTAGAAAGAACGAGCCGCCGCTGCTTGTCCCCGGAAGGGAGGGCAACGACGGCCGAACCCCGTAGCAGCTCGCCTGGTGCATAGCCAGACGGTTTCCGCCATTTCGCAGTCGCGCATCGCAACGAACTTCTCTATGGAAGCATTCGGTCGCGATGCGCTGACACACGACAGTCACAACTACAACAACTGCACAGCCCTCTCTCGGTCTGTTGCCAACGACTCGACATCGTTGGACTCGATCGGCACGTCAACTATTGTTCGGATCACTAACCGAATGGCCTCGCTGAATAGCGGCGGCCCGGGTGCCGGCGGCGCCAGCGATTCGGCAGCAATCTGCACGTCGCCGGACGTCGGTGTGTCGAACGCTTTGCAGCGCGTGATCTTGTTGGTCTCTCAGGTTCCCCGGCTTGTCGGACGGATTTGCTGCGTGTTCCGGAAACCGCCTGTGCAAGGTGTTTTTTAAGGCGGCATCTTGTCTCAATATTTAAGCAATGACTGTGCCAGGCATCGAAACTGCATCGGAGCGGGCGTGCCGGAAAATTTCACGCGCGAAACTGGTCAGTCTCGTCCATGCATACCCAGAAGATTGGACGATTTCGTCCAATTGACGGTATCCGGCAGGGCGAGAGGGCGCTTTCGTCCACATGGGAACGAAAGGCGATTGCGAGGCAGGGGAAAAACGCGGAACTGGAAGGCGAGAGCATCCGGCGCGGCAAGCGCGCCGCGCCGGACGAGCACGGAGAGAAGTGAAGTGTCCCGCTTACGACTGGAGACTGACCTTGCTGTAAGTCAACCGGCTCGGGCGTACCTTCATCCGCACCAGCGAGACAAGGAAGCTGAAGCCGGCCTGATTCGGATCGATCACCGGCACATACGCGCCGAGCGCCTCGCCGAGCAGCGTGGAGACGCGGCTCGCGACGTCGACGAAACCCGTGCAGCCGAGCAGAATGGCTTGCGCGCCGTCGTCCTTGATGGCCTTCAGCGCCGCCTCGAAGGTGCGAACGACCACCACGTCGACGTTATCGAGCTGCGCGACCGGGCAATCGATCGCGCGGATCGACGCGAACGTGTCCTGGATGCCATAGGTCTGCGGATGACCGCGTTGCATCGCCAGCGTGCTTTGCAGGATCGTGATGATCGAGAACCGCTGGCTGAGCATCAAAGCCGCGAAGGCCGAAGCGGGAAAACCGCCGATGATCGGAATGTCGATGACTTCGCGCGCGGCCTCGACGCCGCACATATCGAAGTCGGTCAGCCAGATGCCGTCGAAACCGTCGTTGGCAATGGACTGCGCGAGTTCGACCACCGGCATGCCGTTCTGCAGCCAGTTCGTGCGGCTCTCGATATCAGGATGCCCCTCGGTGATATTGCGAATTTCGACCTGCACGTCCGGCGGCACGACCGGCGCGATGGCTTTCATGATGCGGTCGTTGTAGGCCGATGTGGCGACGGGCACGAGCACGCAGATGCGCAGAGGTGAGTTCGAAGGCGAGGTCATGATGCGTCTGCCTTGCGCGCGGACTGCAGCGACTCAAGCGGCACATACGGCCCGAGATAGCCGAGCGAGTTCAGCAACTGCATGAAGCTGTCGAGAATCAGGCCGGGCTTGCGCAATTCGGCTTCGGCACGCCAGGCGATCAGCGTCACGGGGCGTTTGCCGATCACCGGGTTCAACGAACCGTCATCCTTGAGCAGGTCGCCGTTGCTGAAGATCGCCTGACCTTCGCCGCCGACGAAATACGCGACGCTGTCCGGCGCCAGCACGATCGGCTGCGGACATGCGCTGTCCCACGCGAGCAGCGACTCGTTCTGGTACATCACCGTATAGGTGCGCTGTCCGGCCTGAATATGAACCTTGCCGACGTCGAAACCGCCGTTCGTATCGACTTCGGCGCAGACCAACTCGCCGGGCTCCGAGATGGCCCGCGCGGCGATCCCGCAATGTTCGGCGAGATAGCCGATCATCTGCTGGGCGCTGCCGATCCGCCCGGCCTGCACCGCGCGCCCGAGCTCCAGTGCGCGCGTCAAGGTGCCATGAATCGGCGTCGCGCGACGGATGTCGGCCGGCTTCATCACCCACATCGCGAGGCCGCCGAACTGGCCGAACTCGGGATCGGCGACGACCGGACGCATCATCTGCTCGACGATCGCCGACACATCGCGTTGATGGGTCGGACCGCCCTGGTTGCTGGCGCGCGGCGTCACGTCGAGTTCGACGCACAGGCCGCCCTGGCTCACGAGGAACGCCGGGCGCGGATCGATCTCGGCGGCCGCGAAGGTGAGCATCGGCAGCGAGGGCACGGCGCGGCCGGCGCCGTCGGCGTCGATCACCGCGAGGCCGAGTTTCGCCGCCACGAGCGCCGCCACCGTGAAGCCCAGCGCGCCGCTTTCCGGCGGCATCACGTAGGCGAGCTTCGTCGCTTGCGAGGCGAGCCGGGCCTGGACGTTCTGCACGGCGGTCACGGGTCCGATCGGATAGATGGCGGAATTAATCGCTTCAGGCGCGCCGAGATAGGCGACCATGACGGCCGCGCCTTCGGTAGCCTCGTCGACCGACACCACCTTGACCGTGTCGGACGGGTAATAGTCGCCGGTGACGAAATGCTCGGCCAGATGCCGCGCGGATTCGATCGTGCCGCCGCCGCCGCTTCCGAAGAACGCTGCTCCCAATAGCAGCGGTTCCAGATCTTCCCGGCGTAATTCATATGCCATTTGCGATTCCTTTACTGTCGAGGTTGAAAGAAGCGTCCTGCTGAAGTTCGGCAAGCAAATTCGCGGCACTGGTGACGCGCGTGGTCGGATCCGTCGTCAGCGAGCGCAGACCGCGCTCGAGTGTGTCGATGGCTTCTGCGCCGCGGCCGATGGAGCGCAGCAGATCGGCGAGGTAGCGCGCGGCGTCCACGCGCGCCGGCACCGAACCGAAGGCGAGCGCGGTGGACAGCGCGGTGCGCAGACCGAGTTCGGCGGCGTTCACATCGCCGAGGGCCCACTGCGCGCGCGCCCGGGTGACCAGCAGTTCGCCAAGGTAGACACGTTCCTGACGGGCGAGGGTCTCGTCGATCGCGGTGGCGAGAATCGCCTCGCAGGCCTTCGCGCGGCCGGCGCGCAGCAGCAGTTCGCCGTGCTGCCACGTCTTGAAGGAATAGAACAGCGCGCCGCCATTGCAAACGACGTGGTTGTCGTAGCCGTCGAGCATCACGGTTTCCGCTTCGTCGGAATGGCCGAGCGCGCTGAGGTGGCAGGCGCGGAGCACCTGGCCGACGCCGCGATAGAACGCGAAGCCGTTCGCGATCGACACCGATTCGAGTTCGCTCGCGAGACTGCCGAGCCGGTCGACGTCATCGAACAGGCAGGCGAGCCAGGCGGCGCCCTGCAGATTGACGGCGTGAGCGAGCGCGTGCGCGCCCGGTTCGGACGCGCGCAGGATCAACATCTCCATGGCACGCCGCGCCTGCCCGAATGCGCCGATCTGATAGGCGGCCAGCCCTTCGAAAGTCAACGCGAGGCTGGCCAGATCGATCCCTTGCGAGCCGGTACGGGTGTCGTTGCGCCCCACGCTGAGCAGGTTGCCGCGCGCGAGACAGGCCAGCGCTTCCTCGCTGTCGCCAAGCCAGAAAAGCGTGTTGGTCATCGCGACGTGAGCTTCGTCGAGTGAGACCCGGTCGCCGCCATTCTGTGCGCGCTCCAGCATGTTCTGCGCGGTCGCGCGCGCCTGCTTGAGCTGAAGCGTCGTCAACTGCGTGGTCCAGATGCCGAACTGGATCGCGGCGATTTCGGCGGGCTCGCAAACGCCTTCGCCGATCGTCAGCGCGGCGGCGTAGCAGGCGGTGGCCTCCGCATACAGCCAGCCGTGCACGCTGCGCAAGCTCATGCCGAGCAGCCGGTACGCGTCGAACTGCAGACGGCGCACCGCCTCCTGTTCGTGGGGCGTCTGCAACAAGTCGAGGCAGCGGCGCAACAGCGGAATGGCTTCGGCGAACTTCGACTCCTCGATCAGCGCGCTCGCATGTTCGAGACACTTGCGCGCTTCCCGGTGATGTTCCTCGCGTGACTTCAGACGCCGCTCGATGGTCTTGCGGCCCACGCCGAGCATGGTTGCGGCCGCACTCTTGTTGCCGCTGGTCCGCTCGAGCGCGCGGTCGATCAACAGGTCCTCGGCGGCCGCGAGCTTGTCGCGGCCTTCGAGTTGCAGCAGCATGTCGGCGAGGCTCGCGCGCGACACCGGTCCGCTGGTTTCGTTGGCGAGAAACGGTTCGAGCGAGTCGACATCGATGAGCGTGTTCTCGGCGAGCACGCTCAACTGGCTGATCAGATTGCGCAATTGCCGGATATGCCCCGGCCACGAATGCTGGCAAAGCCGCCGGATGGCAGCCGGCGAGAACTCGAGACGGCGCGCGTGCTGTGATGCGAAATGGGTGACCAGCGCCGGGATGTCCTCGATGCGCTGCTCGAGTCCAGGCACTGCCAGCACGAAAACCGCGAGCCGATAGAACAGGTCCTCGCGGAATAACCCTTCACGCGCGAGTTCACGCAGGTCGCGGTGGGTCGCGGCGACGACGCGCCCGGCGAAATGCAGACTGGTGGACGAACCGATCGGACGGAAGGTGCGCGTTTCAAGCACGCGCAACAGCTTGGGTTGCAACGCCAGCGGCAGTTCGCCGATTTCGTCGAGCAGCAGCGTACCCTTGCCGACCTGCTGGAAAAGTCCCTGGCGGTTTTCGCCCGCGCCGGTGAACGCGCCTTTGACATGCCCGAATAGTTCGGCTTCGACGAGGTTTTCTGGAATCGCGCCGCAGTTGACGTCGACGAACGGTTGGTCCTGGCGCTGGCTGTGGGCATGCACGCGGCGAGCCACCAGTTCCTTACCCGAACCGGTCGGGCCGAAGATGAGCAAAGGATGTTCGGTCGGGGCGACCCGATCGATCATGCGGACCAGTTGGCGAAATGCCGGGGCGCCGCCCACGAAGGCGCCCGAATCTGCCTTGTCGTGGGCGAACGGAACGACAGGGGTGTAACTCATTGCAATGCACGCTCCACTTGAACCGCGCGTGGCGCTACGCGGAAATTGCCGTCGAAAGGACGGGACGGACGGTCATGCATCGAGCGCGTTTCCGGCGAAATCTTCCGGTTACGTTGTCGGGACCGTCCGCCGCAAGAAGAGACAGAGTATGACGGCTTGTTGCCGATCTTGTCCTTGTCGAAATTAATCCTGGCCGGAGGTTGATGAAAGCTTGCGGCGCTGCCGCCGATTCGGCGACAGGCATGGTATAGGGCGTGTAAGGGCAAGGCACGAATGGGTATTGGCCGCGACGGCGAAAGCGCGCCTGGCCGATTGACGATGCGTTACCCTGATAACGGCGTTTCAGCGATGATTCTTTAATGGAAGTCGGACTTCCTATCAAGCCCTATCAGGCTGCCGCGCCTCGCAGATCCCTGATATGTTGATAGACCGTGGCACGCCCCATCCCGAGTACGTTCGCCACATAATTCGCCGCGCTTTTCCCTTTGAATGCGCCCTCGGCCCACAGCGCTTCGACCAGTTCGCGGCGGTGGTCGCGAGTCAGGGAGTTCAATGCCAACTGGCGCTCCTGAAGCCATGTGTGGAGAAACGTGTTGATGCGCTCCTGCCAGTCGTCCTTGAACAGTTCCTCGGGCTGTTTCACCACGCCGGCGCCGGAGATCACGCGGTCGATGACATGCTTCACGTCTTCGAATACCGCAATGTTGTAGTTCACGCACATCACGCCGATCGCGGCCTCGGCGTCGTCGAAGAGCACCGTGCTGACGCAGCGCATGCGCCTGCCATCCCAGTTGATCTTTTCATACGGGCCGATGGTGCCGGACTCGGCTGAATGGTCCATTTCTTCCAGCGCCGACTCGTCGCCCAGTTCGCGCTTGGACAGGTTGTTGGCTATGTAGGCCACGGTCTGGCTTTGCAAGTCATGGATGACAATTTCGACGTACGGGAAGAACAGCAGCGCGATGCCGTCGGCGACCCGGCTGTATCGATCCAGAAGAAGCCGGCGCGCGGCTGTGGTCTTGGTCTTGCGCATAGGGATGGGTGAAGTTCCAGTTTTCGGAAAGTCCGCAGCGTGTTGCGTCATGGCGCTGCAAGTCCGTGTGTTATCCGCCATTTTGCCATGAGCGGGATCGCGGTCCAGTTGCTCTCCCGGCGCTCGTCGCGCCGTGCTCGACCTGCTCATCGCACGCCCTGTGTCACCGCAATGTCACGCATCCCGCTGCGTCAAATACCTGAAGAGTTCGAACGCGATGGCCACGTCTTCCAGTCCAAGTCCGATCGAGCGGAAAAGCGCGTGTTTGTGATAGGACGGCTTTTGCGCGACGCCCGATACGAGTTCGGGCAAATCAGCCACGACGTTGTCGGCGGACCACCCGTGTCGCTGCGCGGCCAACTTCATTTCGCCCGCGCTGGCCGGCGTGGTTTGCCGGTAGTCGCAATAGACGTCCATGGTGGGAATCCATGAGGGTGGAATTTCGTGCGCGTTCACGGCGTTGGTGCTGATCGACGTAATGAGCGCCGGCTTGCCGAGCATGCCTTCGTGCAGCACGGGCGTACCCGATGAGGTGCACAAGGCCACCACATCGGTTTCGCGCACGCAATCTTCAATCGTGTTGGAAATGACGACGCGCTCGTCGAGGGCCGCGACCGCCGCGCGCTTCGCCGCGTTGTCCTTGAGATCGGGCGAGAACACCTGAATCGAGCGCCACGGACGCACCGACGCCAGCTGGCGCAGATGCGCCTGGCCCACCGCGCCCGAGCCGATGATCGCGAGTTTTCCCGCATCGGGCGCGGCGAGGTGCTCGACGGCAAGCGCCGTTGCACCGGCGGTGCGCTCGATCGTGAGCAAGCCGGCATCGCACCACATCAACGGCTGTCCCGTTTCCATCGACATCAGCGCGGTCCACGCGGTAATGACCGGCTTCGTTGGCGTGACGATGTACGGCGACAGTTTCGCGCCGAATACCTTGGCGCTCGCCATCACGCCGAGGTACGTAATGAAGTCTCCCGCGCCGCCTGGAAACAGAGTCAGCGTTTGGGGCGGCTGCACCGCGGCGTCCTTGCCGAGCGAGCGAAACATCTGCGTCAACGCATCGCGCACGTCGAGATGAGGTAGGGCTTCGCGAACGGTTTCCTGATCGACGATCAACGGAACGGCTTTTTCTATCTTGCTCATTGGATTGCTCTCCACAACGTTGCCGGCCTCCGGCGTGGAAGCAATTCTAAAGTCAAAAAGTCCAGTCTGGACTTTTATTTTGAAAATTGCTTGCTTTTACCGGAGTCCAGAATAGACTGTTGATCCAGAGAGAGTGTGAGGCCGGCTTCGCGCAGCGCCCCATGCGCCGTCTCGAGGCTTTGCAGTCAGCCGTTGTCCGTGCCGTCAATTCGCGATGCCCAACTACCCAGGGAGCCACCATGCTTCAGAAGCTGTCACTTTCAATTTTCGTCGCTGCTGCGTTGCTCGGTTCGGTCGGCACCGTCAGCGCGGAGACTCAAAACACCTTGCGCTTCGGCATCGAGGCAGCGTATCCGCCGTTCGAAAGCAAATCGCCGACGGGGCAACTGGAGGGCTTCGACGTCGACGTCGGCAACGCTGTTTGCGCCAAGATGGGCGTGAAATGCGAGTGGGTGGAGAATGCATTCGACGGGCTGATTCCCGCGTTGCAGGCCCGCAAGTTCGATGTGATCAATTCGGCGATGAACATCACCGCAAAGCGCAAGCAGACGATCGATTTCACGCGGCCGATCTATGTCGTGCCGATCGTGATGGTGGCCAAGCGCGGTTCGGGCTTGATGCCTGACGTGAAGAGTTTGCAGGGCAAACGCGTGGGCGTGCTGCAGGCGTCGTCGCAGGAAGATTTCCTGAAACGCCACTGGGCGAATGCCGGCGTCTCGATCGTCTCATACGCCGACCAGGATCAGGTGTACACCGACCTCGTGGCGGGGCGGCTCGATGCGGCCGTTCAGGAAGCGCAGACTGTTCAGGACGGTTTCCTGAACAAGCCCGCAGGCCATGACTATGCGATTGCCGGCCAACCGCTCAGCGATCCGGCGACGCTCGGCGAAGGGACCGGTTTCGGTTTGCGCAAGGGCGACAAGGCGCTGGCCGGGAAGATCGATGCCGCGCTCGACGCGCTGAAAAAAGACGGCACGCTCAGCGCGCTTTCGCAGAAGTACTTCAAACGCGACATCATTGCGAAGTAAGGCGTTGTCGAACCGGTGCGAACCGGTGCGAACGGATTCGCGCCGGACCCGCGTGCGAGTTGTCGCATACGCGCTTCCGGTCCCGTCAGTGAGAGCAGAGCGAGCGTATGGATTTCGATGTAATCGTGCTGGGCGCCGGGATCGTCGGCGTGTCGTCCGCGCTGCACTTGCAGGATCGCGGCCAACGGGTGGCGCTGGTCGATCGGCGCGGTCCGGGTGAAGAAACCAGTTTCGGCAACGCCGGCCTGATCGAAAGTTCGTCGGTCGTACCGTACGCTTTTCCGCGCAATCTCGGCACACTGCTGCGCTATGCGCGCAATCGCTCGACCGATCTTTACTGGGACTATCGTGCGCTGCCGTCTTTTGCCGGCTGGCTCGCCCGTTTCTGGTGGGAGTCGTCCCCCGAGCGGCTGATGGCCGCGGCGCACGACATGCTGCCGCTGATCCGGCAAAGCGTTGCGGAGCACGATGCGCTGATCGAGCGTGCCGGCCTCGAGCAACTATCGAGTGACAAAGGCTGGATCGAGGCGTTTCGCACGCCGGCGGAATTCTCGCGGCAGGCGGCCGCCGCCGAAGTAACGGCAAGTACCTATGGACTGCATGTAGCGGCGCTCGATGCCGCGGCGTTGGCCGCGCGCGAACCCGGCGTCGCGACGGGATTCTGCGGAGCGTTGCATTGGCAGGATCCGAAAAGCATCGTCAACCCCGGCGCGTTGACGAAGGGCTACGCACGTCTGTTCGAGCAGGGCGGCGGCGCGCTGTTGATCGGCGAAGCAACGACGTTGAAGCCGGAAGGCGGCGCGTGGACCGTTGAAACCTCATCGGGCAGGATCAGCGCGCGGGACGTCGTCGTGGCGCTGGGCCCGTGGTCGGATCAGGTGTTCGCGCCGCTCGGATATTGTATTCCACTGCGGGCGAAACGCGGCTATCACATGCACTACCAACCCACGAAGCCGATCCTCTCGATGCCGCTCGTCGACTCGCAGCAGGGTTACGTGGTGGCGCCGATGGAAGGGCGCCTTCGGCTGACCACGGGCGTCGAAATAGCCCGGCGCGATGCTAAGCCGACAGGGATCCAACTGGAGCGCGCCGAGCGCACTGCCAGACCGACATTCGGTCTCGGTGCACGGCTCGACGAGCGTCCGTGGCTCGGCTTGCGTCCGTGCACGCCCGACATGCGGCCGGTCATTGGGCCTGCGGCTCGCCATAAAGGGCTCTGGTTTGCGTTCGGCCACAACCACCACGGATTGACGCTCGGCCCGGTGACAGGCCGTTTGCTGGCGGAGATGATGACCGGCGCTCAGCCATTTATCGATGCGCGTCCATTCCGTCCCGAGCGGTTCGGCTAGCTGTTCATCAACGGATCGCCTGATTGAATAACAAAGGAGAGTGACATGAAGATCAAGGACTTCGGCGTCGAGCGGTGGATGGATCTGTACGAAACCAGGTGTACGTACAACCTGGCGGAAACCTGCGTGGAATCGCTGACCGTCGATCAGTTGCTGACGCTCGCCAACAAACAGGACAGCATTCTCGACGAGCTACGCGCGCTCAAGCTCACATACGGTGCAATCGAAGGTTCGACCCGGCTGCGGGAAGCGATCTCGGCAATGTACGCGCGCCAGTCGCCGGAGAATCTGATCGTCACGCACGGCGCTATCGGCGGCAACGCGCTGGTGTATGAAACCCTGGTCGAGCCTGGCGACACGGTGATTTCCGTTCTGCCGACCTACCAGCAGCACTATTCGATCCCCGAGAGCTACGGCGCCGACGTGCGAATCCTGAAGCTGCGCGAGGAGAACCGGTTTCTTCCCGATCTCGCCGAACTGCGCAGTCTCGTCAACGATAAAACCCGACTCATCGCGATCAATAACCCGAACAATCCGACCGGCTCGCTGATGGACGAGGCGTTTCTCGCCGGGATCAGCGAGATTGCGCGTTCGTGCGGTGCGTATGTGCTTTGCGACGAGGTATATCGCGGCACCGATCAGGAGGGCAGTGGCTATACCGCTTCGATTGCGGACGTGTACGAGCGCGGCATCAGCACCGGCAGCATGTCCAAAACATACTCGCTCGCGGGACTTCGGCTCGGCTGGATCGCCGGTCCGAAGGATCTGATCCGCGCCGTCGCGATTCATCGCGACTACAACACGATCAGCGTCGGCATGATCGACGATCATTTCGCCTCCATCGCGCTGGAGAACCGCAAGGCGATTCTAGCCCGCAATCACGACATCGTGCGGACCAACCTGGCGATCGTGGACGCGTGGATTGCCAAAGAACCGGCTATGTCTTATATCAAGCCGAAGTCGGGAACCACAGCATTGTTGAAATACGACCTGCCGATGTCGTCGCTTGAATTCTGCGTGGAGCTGATCGAACAGACCGGCGTGATGCTGACGCCGGGCAGTGCGCTCGACATGGAAGGTTACGTGCGCCTTGGATACGCCAACAATCGCAACATACTCGAAACAGGACTCGCCAAAGTTTCAGAATTTCTCGCGAAGCATCGAGCCTGACTCATTGTCGATCGGGACGTGAGGGCATTCACTCCTCGCACTTCACGTCCTGTCTTCGCACGACGATGATCACCGGATAGGTCCCGTGTTCGAGTTCCACGCGTGCGACGACGGACATCGTCTCATTGTCGACATCGTCGTACACGCTGACCTTTTCATTCCGCAGGCTCGTGAGGCCGGTACAACCGGACGCGCGGCCCTCGTCGGAAACCTTGCATTGAATCGGGTTGTCCGCAAGGAAGCGATATCGGTCCCAGTTGGGGGTCGCCAGGTATTCACGAAAACTCTGCGCCGATCCGCCGATGCCGGTGACATACCCAATCGCGCACTGCAGCTTGGGTGTGTCGCTGCTTCCGGCTGTCTGGGCTGTCGCGGCCGTGCTTGCGGCCGCGATGAGCGCCGCGAATGTCGATGCAAGAAGGTATTTCATGGCGCGAATCACGATGGTCGGACGAAGTGCTGGATTGTAATGGCATCTTCGCAAGCATGCTCCGCTAGACATTGAACAGCTCGCTACGCGCCGCGTCCAGAATCATTGCGACGGCCGGATGGCTGATGCGGCGCTCGATCGAGATCGCAAAGAATTCTTCGACGATGGAATTGATCTGGCCGACCGTCGTCAGCTTGTGTTCGGCCTGTAGCTGGCTTTCCAGCACGGTGGGCGCGAACAGCAAGCCGCGGCCTTCACGGGCGAACGCCATGGTCATGGCCCCGTCGTCGAACTCGCCGACGATGCGCGGCGAAATGGCATGGGACGCCAGCCAATGATCCAGCTTGCGACGCACCGCCGATTCCGTACCAGGCAGCAACACCGGCAACTGACCGAGCGACAACGGGAAGCGCTTTCTGCCGCTCTGGATCAGCGCTTCCGCGCCGAAGCAACTGAGCGTCGAGCGGCCGAGCCGGTGATTGAACGCCTTGATGTTGACGTCTGCGGGAAGGGGGGCGTCCGCGATGATCAGGTCGAGGCGGTGCAGGGCCAGTTGCGCGAGCAGCGCATGCAGCTTGCCCTCGTGGCAGATCATGCGCAGCGACACGGACGCGCTCAGCGCGGGTTCCAGCAGCCGGTACGCGATCGCCTTCGGCACCGAATCCGCGATTCCGACGCGAAACCGCGTTTGCGGGCCCGCTTCGTTCTCGCGCCGCACGGCGCTTTCGAGCTCAGAGCCTAGCGAGAATATTTCGTCGGCGTAATCGAGCGCCAGGCGGCCCGCGTCGGTCAGTTCGAGGGTGCGACCGCTTTTCCTGAACAGCTTTTTATCCAGCGCCTCTTCGAGCAGCTTGATCTGCCCGCTGAGCGTTTGCGGCGAGATGTGCAACTGCTCGCCCGCCCGAACGATGCCGCCCGCGTGCGCCGCGACCCAGAAGTAATGCAGATGCTTGAAGTTCACGATCTCTCCGTCGATTACGCAATGCTACGGTTTTCTCGAAGTGTCAGCATTGAAAATACGCATTTTACGTTATCTCGCGTTCAGGTAGATTGAGGTCTCGCCCATGAGTTCATGCGGGGCGGCTAACGGTACCTGACGGAGGTGGCAGATGGCATCGGTTGCGCAATTCCTGCGTTCAAAGGCATCCCAGACAGTATGGTCGACCCAGGCATCCGCCGCGGTTTACGACGCGATCGCGATCATGGCTTACCGGCAGGTGGGCGCGCTCATCGTCGTCCATGAAGGACGCGTGGCCGGCATCGTCACGGAGCGCGATTACGCGCGAAAAATCGTGCTGATGGACCGCTCGTCAAGGAATACGCCGGTGCGCGACATCATGTCGACGGCCGTGCGCTATGTCAGCCCGGAGCAGACCACCGAGGAATGCATGGCGCTCATGACGGAGTTCCGGATCCGTTATCTGCCTGTGATTACCGCGGGGCAGGTGGTCGGCATGGTGTCAATCGGCGACCTGATCAAGAATCAGATTGCCGAGCAGGAAGACACGATCCGGCAGTTGGAGCACTACATTCACGGCAACAGTCTTCAGGTTGCCCAACATGGCTTTCAGGCGCAATCACCAGCAAGTTTGACCACTCAATAATATTACTGTTCGTAATGTTTTCCGCGCGATGAAGAAAGGCGCGCGAAGCGGGCAGTCCCCTGACTCACCAAAGAGGTTTTTATGTACACGCATATCATCAATCAACTTCGACGGGTTGCCGGCTCGGTGACGCGCGGGACGGCGGCGCTCGGACTGGCGGGGCTCCTTGCTCTCGGCGCCGTGGCTTCGAACGATGCCGAAGCGAAGCGCGTGGGCGGGAGCCAAAGCATCGGGCGTCAGTCGCAAACGGCGTCGCCGTCCGGGCAAACACAACGGAGCCAGCAAGCTCAACCGGCGCAGGCCGCACAGACGCCGGCCGCCGCCGCGGGCAACCGCTGGATGGGTCCGCTCGCGGGGCTCGCCGCCGGGCTTGGCATTGCAGCGCTGTTGTCGTCGTTTGGTCTTGGCGAGGGGCTCGCGCAAATGCTGTCGAATGCGCTGCTGATCGGAGCGGTGATTCTCGCGGGCGTGCTGCTGTTCCGCTTTATCGCCAACCGGCGCCGTCCGGATCTTGCTTATGGACACGGTGCCGCGAACCGGCAGCAAACGGGCGGTTCAACATTCCTGAACCAGATGGGGCAATCGCGGCCTGAAGCGACTTTTCGGGGCTGGCCGCGCGCAGCGATGGGTTCGACCGGAGCCGCGAACGGCATGAAGACGCCTGAGTTGTCACTCGGGCCAGATCAGGCGGCATTTCTCGTCTCGGCGAAGGCGATGTTCATGCGTCTCCAGGGTGCGTGGGACAGGAACGAGCAGGGGGATCTGTTCGAGTTGACCACGCCCGAGATGTTCGCGCGGCTCAAGCAGGATCTGGAAGCGCGGGGTCGCGAGCCGAGCCATACGGACGTGCCGCAACTCGATGCCGAGGTACTGGGCACCGAAAGCAATGCGGATGAAACGCTCGTCAGCGTTCGCTTTTACGGTCAGATCCGGGAAGACGATGCACAGACCGCGCAGCCGTTCCAGGAAATCTGGAACCTGGTCAAACAGACGCAGGGTGACCAGGCGTGGCGGCTGGCCGGTATCCAGCAGATCGACTGATAGACCGCCGGATAGCGGCACGGTTAAGGCCGGCGCGAAGCAGCGCCGGCCTTCGGCCGCTCATGCATTTGATGTCAAAGAGCGGCAACGAGTCGCCCAGCGACCGTCATCATCCGGACACCGAGGTGCGGCTGTTGTCGATCGCCGCGACGCAATCGATCTCGATGTCGAAGTGTCCTGGCCACGCCGGCACATTGATGAAAATCCTCGCCGGCGGGTTCGGTCCGAAGAAACGCGCATAGATCGCGTTGACGGCCGGAAACGCTTCAACCGATGTGCAATACACGTTGCACTTGAGCACCTGATCGAGCGATGAACCCGCCGTCTCGACGCACAATTTCAGTTGTTCCAATACCCGTTCCGTCTGTAGCTCGATCGGTGCGTCCATTACTTCGCCGGTGCTCGGATCGAACGGCGGAAACCCGGACACGTAGATCGTGTCGCCATGGCGGGTGACAGCGGAAGTCGGCGCTTTCCAGCGCTCGAGCCAGCTCGAAAGCGGTTCGACACGAATGATTTCACGGCTCATGGTTCGCTCCATGTAGAAGGGGTTATTCGATGAAGAAGACGCTACGCCACATCCTGGAACATATTGTTCAACCACGCGCCCGACGGCTCCTTCGGCAAGCGATCGAAGCGGCCGTCCGCAAGCGACTGAACGCTAGTCACCAGCCCGCCCCATGCCGCGCGTGCGAGGGCGCCGCCCACGCTCACGCGCCGCACGCCGAGCCTCGCCAGTTCGTTGAGCGTAAACGCGGAGGGTCCGCCGATCAACAGATTGACGGGCTTCGGGCTGACCGCGGCGAGCACCGCTTCGATCTGCTCGCGCGTCTGGATGCCCGGCGCGTACAGACAGTCGGCGCCGGCTTGCGCATAGGCTCGTAAGCGCGCAACTACGTCTTCGAGATCGGGCACACCGACAAAGAAATTCTCAGCACGGCCGACGAGCAGCGTGTCACCGCCTGTATCGTCGATCGCGCGTCTTGCCGCGGCGAGACGTTTGACGGCGACATCGAGCGGAAACAGCGGCGAAGTCGGATCACCCGTCGAGTCTTCGATCGACAGCCCCGCGATGCCGGTATCGACCGCCATCCGGACGCTATGCGCCACCTCGGTGGGATCGTCACCGAAGCCGTTCTCGAAGTCGGCGTTGACCGGCAGATCTGTAGCACCGACCATCTCGCGAAGGTGCGCGAGGATCGCATCGCGTGACACGCCGTTGTCCGGCCGGCCAGTCGACCACGCGAAGCCGGAGCTGGTCGTGGCAATCGCCTTGAAGCCGGCCGACGCCAGATAACGCGCGCTGCCCACGTCCCACGGATTCGGCAACACGAAGCATCCGTCTTTGTGCAACGCGCGAAACGCCGAGCGTTTTTCAGCAGTATGGCGAGACATGATCGATCTCCTTGTTTGAGGACGTGGCAGCGCGCAGTCGTTACACGACTTCGGTTTCGACGACCGGAAAATCGACCTCGGTATCGAAGGCGTTGTTGACGAAATTCGTCAGCATGAATTGCGCGGCGAGCGCGATGATTTCGACGATGTTCGCTTCGCTGAAGCCGGCTTCGCGCACGGCGTGCAGATCGTCTTCTGTGACTTTGCCGCGGGTTTCCATCAGCGCCTTCGCGAAGGCGACGGCCGCGGCGGTTTTGGGCGTATGCGATTTGCCGAGCCGGTTCAGGCGAATCTCTTCGTCGTCGATGTGCGCCATGTTGCTCGCGACGTAGCTATGCGCAGACAGACAGTACTGGCAGCCGTTGACCTGGGACACGGCGAGCGCGATGCCGTCACGCAGTTTCGCGTCGAGCGTCTTTGCAAGCGCGCCTTGCAGGGCGGCCCAACCGTTCAGTGCGTTTGGGCTAAGGGCCATGATGCGAAAGAGGTTGGGCGTCATCTTCAGTTGCTTCGTCATTGCATCGATGACCGGCTGCGAAGCGGCCGGGATAGCGTCGTTGGCAGGGAGGGCGATGCGGGTCATGGTCGTGCTCCTGTTTCGGATGATCGGGAGAAGGGTGCGTCTGCATCGAAATATCGGCGTGCGTTCTCGGCTGCATTGATGAAATTCTAGGCGTGCAGGTCGAACAAAAAATCCTGAGAACAGACGCAAAAGTCCGTGGATGCACTTGAAGGCGCGATCTCTTTAAAAACGAAACCGGCGCGTTGCCTCGGCGTTGACATGCCGGTGCAACGCGCCGGCCAGGGCGCAAGAACGTGCGAGTCAGGAATGCAGGGTCCGGCAAACGACGCAAGAAATCCTGGCGATCAACCCTTTGCGGGTCCCTCACGGTATTCGGCGGGGCCCGTATCGAACACCTCGCGAAACGCGCGCACGAACGCGCCGCGGCTCGCATACCCGGCGTGCCGTGCCACCTGATCCAGCGACAGGTCGCCGGCGCGCAACTGGGCGGCCGCCTGGCGCATGCGGATGTCGCGCAGCACCTGCATCGGTGACTGGCCGAGCGCGGCCGAAAAGCGCGCCATGAACGCCGAGCGGCTGAGGATCGCTGCATCGGCAAGACTGGCGACGGTGTGCGGCGCACCGGGGCGGGCCACCATGTCGGCGAAGGCGCGCGCGATTTGCGGATCGCCGAGCAGCGCGAATCGCTCCATCCACAGTGCGTTGGATTTCAGCGACCGGCGCACGAGCGCGACGATCACCTGTTTGAGCAACGCGCCGGACATTGCGCCGGCGCCGATCTCCTGCGCGACGAGCTCATCGAACGCCGTGCGCAGATAAACGTCGAGCCGGTCGGAAGCTTCGAACTGCTCGACGATCGGCGTCGACAACGTCCCGAACAGATTGATCGACGCGCCGAAAGACGCCTTGAAATAGCCGCAGATCATGACGGTCATCGGTTCGGCATTCCCCGCGCGGAAGCGACTGATCGAATCGACGACCTGTTTGTGCTCGCGTCCAGGCACCACGGTCGGCGCGATACCCGCCTGGTTTGCCGGGACCTCGAGCTTCAGTGAATGACGCGGCGGCACGATCAGCAGCGTGTGAGGTTTGAGCGGCACGGTCTCGGCGCCTGCGATGTGCAGGCGCCCCACGCCCGAGAGGATGTAGTGGATGCCGGGCGCGTCGTGGCCATCCAGTTCCAGCATGAATCCCTGGCTGACCAGGCACTCGGAAAGCCCCAATACCTGAATGTCGAGCAGGGTGATCAGCTCGTTCAGATTGCTGGGTGATAGACGTGGCGACGAAATTGCTTGTGAAACAGGCATGGGTCATCCGCGGGAAGTGGGGCAATCAACAGATGTTTGAGCGTGGCCGATGATTGTCGCAGGTTTCCGGTGAACGCAATCGTGTGCAGCAGGCGGCAGAGCCGCGCCTGCACTCGCCAGGCGGCGAGTGGAGTGAACGCACGGACGTCGGACTGAACCATACGGACACCCCCAAGTGTGGCGTGAGAGGCTTTTCCAGAAGCCCGACTACACCCTGATTTACGTGTCTTTCTTGCTGAAGTGGGTGCCCGCTGCCTTCACACGGTGAAGAGGAGCGCAAATGGAAAACAAACTTCATACCACAGAGAGCCGGCTATCCGGCCCACGTCTCGAACCGGAACTGATGCGTGCGAAAACGCGGCGGATACCTCGCGCGCCGCTATGCAAGGCTCGAGCGCTTCTGTTCGTGGCCTTGTCGTGCTTCCTGAGCACGGCGCTTCCGGCGCAAAAGTCAGTATCCGCCGATGCCAGCCCGGCGAGCACGCCGGGCGCCAAGGCAGCTCAACACAGCCATCTCGATCGCTCCGGCAAGTCCCGCAAGGGCAAGGCCTCGTATTACGGGCGGGAGTTCTATAAGAAGGAGATGGCCGACGGTACGCCGATGAATCCGCAATCCAATGCCGCCGCAAGCAAGACGCTACCGCTTGGCACCAAGGCCCGGGTCACGAATCTGAAAAACGGTAACAGCGAGGTGGTCGAAATCAGGGATCGCGGTCCCTATGTCAAGGGTCGAATCGTCGACCTGTCGCCCAAGACTGCGGATAAGCTCGGGTTGAAAAAAGATGGCGTGGCCCCCGTCGAGGTCAAGCCGGTGGAAGTTCCGCAGGCCGACGGTAGCGTGAAGCCGGGCGCAGGTGTACAGGAAAGCGAGCGCGGCAGGACGTCCGCAGAGTTGCAGGATAGCCATTCCTTGCGTTGAACCTTGCATTGAATGGACTGCACGATGACAACGGACGCTTCCCATCGTTCGGCTTGTCAGAAGGCTTCGTGAGCGGACGTTTGCCCGCATCGACGCAATGCCGGGAGATGGCGCGCGGTTGGTGCCGCCTTATGCGGGTGGGCAACTCATCGACTTAATATGCAAGCTCTGACAGGGATACGATTGAGGCAGCTGCGGGATCCCCGCCGCACTCAGATTCGAATCGCCACCAGTCGCGGCGCAGCCGGCGAGCATCATCGCCAGACTCGATATGACCGCGACGTGACTCCACACAGTAGATCGCATAGGTGCTCGACACAACAGGAACGGGTTGCGGTAGGGGATTTGCTTCGCGAACGCTACAGGCCTGCTGTCGATCTTCAAGGTCTGGTCACCGAAAGGTAAGCCGCGGCCTCTTCGATCTGCGTGTCGTTCAACGTCGCCGCGACGGCTGTCATTGTTCCCGGCGCCGGCGGTTTCCCCTTCGCGCGCGCCTGAAATTCGTGTAGCCGCGCAACGACAAATGCCGCCGGTTCACCCGCGATGCCTGGAAAGCGCGCGCCATTGCCTTTACCGCCGGCCCCGTGACAGCTGAAACAGGCGGGAACGTTGGATCCCGCACCCATCTCGGCGAGCTGCTTTCCGGCGATCACCAGACTCTGCTGCGGCGGCGTGCCTTCGGCAAGGGGTGGATTCTGCCTGGAAAAAAAGTTGGCGAGTTCGTGTATTTCGCTATCGGAAAGATTGAGTGCGACCGTCTGCATGACAGAACTTGCACGGGTGCCCGCCTTGAACATTGACAACGCATGCGCGAGATAATCCGCATTCTTGCCGGCAAGCCGCGGCCCACCGGTGGCGGTGCCGGCGCCCAAGGCGCCGTGGCACGCCACACACGTTGCGATGGAGGGCGCCGTCGCCCCCGCGGCCATACCTTGCGCATTCACTGCGGACTGCGCATGACAGGTGCCGGCGAAACCGACGAGCGCGGCAATCGAAAGCGAACGCAAGCCGTTGCGCAGCATGTTGGTAGAACGTGGACTGATCATCATGGTCTTCCCGATATCCTCCGGACAAGCGTCCGGTGAACGACGCTGTGAGGCGATTCTGCGGAAATGATTCTGACCAGCGAGCGACGAAAGAATTACGGATTTGTTATCTAAGGCGATGGGCCTGTCTGCCGCCCTCACGCGTCGCTCGAATGCCCATAAAGCCAAACAGCCAGTGGCGCGCGATTCCATTGCATAGAATCAGGTTACGCGCAGAACGCTTTCGGGCAACACGACCGCAGTCGCGTTCGCGGTCGAGCTTGCGCGTATACAACGCGATTCGTACTAATCGTAAGGAGAATCGTCATGGCGACCTATGTGGTTCTTGCGCAATTCACCGATCAGGGCATACGCAACATCAAAAACAGCCCGCAACGGGCCGGTCAGGCGGCGGAGTTGGCCAAGACCTTTGGCTGTGAAATGAAAGAGATCTACTGGACGGTAGGCAAATACGACATCGTCACGGTCATCGACGCACCGGATGAGCAAAGCTTCGCGGCATTCGGCTACGCGTTGGGGTCGGCAGGCAATGTCCGCACGCAAACGCTGCGTGCGTTCACGAAGGACGAATGCAGCGCGATTATCGGCAAACTTCCATAAAACGAGCAGTCATCTGACACGTGAGCCGTTCTCTTTCCGCGACTCTTTCTCAGGAGATCACAATGAACGCAAAAGCAAACGACAGCGAAGACGTCCGTGCATTCGTTCAAACGGCCGAGCAGGCCGGCGAGTTTGTCTGGGTCATTACGCTGGTCGACTTCGGGGCACAAAAGGTCAAACGGTCGATGGTTTCGGACGACACATTCGCCATGCGCGCCGCGGCTCAGGACGCCGGCGAAGCCTATCTGAAGGGGCTGACGGAAGACCGGTAGCGAGGCGGGCAGGCGCCTTGTCTTCGCTCGCGGACAGACTAAAGTTGGACCAAAGGCAGAGGGCCGCGAGAGGAGGAAGCCAATGTCCACCACGCCACAAGCTGCGGCATCGCCTCTCACGGTGTCTGTCGAAGCAGGTCGCTTCCACGTCGATCGGCCAGCAAGCGCGAACGATGTGATCGACCTGGTGCGGCAAAAGAATATCCAGATCGTCGATCTGAAGTTCACCGACTTACCCGGACTCTGGCAGCACTTCTCGATCACGCTGCCTGAGGTTCATCCGGACCTGTTCGACGCCGGCATCGGCTTTGACGGCTCGTCGATCCGCGGCTTTCAGGAGATCCACGAATCGGACATGCTGCTCAGACCCGATCCGGCGACCGCTTTTGTCGATCCGGTTTGTGACACGCCGACTCTGTCGATCATCTGCGACGTCGTCGACCCGATTTTGCAGCAGCCCTATTCACGCGATCCGCGCTATGTGGCGAAAAAGGCGGAAAACTATCTACGCCAAACCGGCATTGCGACCACTTGCTATGTCGGACCCGAACTCGAGTTCTTCATCTTCGACTCGATCCGCTTCGGTCAGGACCAGCATTGCGGCTTTTACTATGTCGAGTCGTCCGAGGGCGACTGGAATACAGGTCGTGACGAGGGCGCGTATGGTGGCGGCAATCTCGGCTATAAACAGCGCTACAAGGAGGGCTATTTCCCGGTTCCGCCTCACGACACGCTGCAGGAAATCCGCTCGGAGATCGCGTTGACACTGCAGCAGGTCGGCGTGCAGATCGAAGTGCACCACCATGAGGTAGCCACCGCCGGCCAGAACGAAATCGACATGCGGTTTGCCACGCTCACGCGCATGGCCGACAACGTGATGATCTACAAGTACGTTTGCAAGAACGTCGCGCGCCGGCATGGAAAAGTGGCAACTTTCATGCCGAAGCCGCTGTTTGCCGACAACGCGAGCGGTATGCATTGTCACCAAAGCCTGTGGAAAGACGACGAGAATCTCTTTTACGACGCGAACGGCTGGGCGCTGACTTCCGACCTGTGCCGCTGGTACATTGGCGGCTTGCTGCAACACGCGCCCGCGCTGATGGCTTTTTGCGCCCCAACCACCAATTCATACAAGCGTCTGGTGCCGGGCTACGAGGCGCCCGTCAATCTCGCGATGTCGCAGCGCAACCGTTCGGCAGCGGCGCGCATCCCGATGTATTCGGCTTCGCCGAATGCGCGGCGCGTCGAGTTTCGCTGTCCGGACCCGTCGGCCAATGCGTACCTTGCTTTCGCGGCGATGCTGATGGCCGGTCTCGACGGGATTGAGAACAAGACTGATCCGGGCGATCCGCTAGACCGCAACATCTACGACCTTTCGCCCGAAGAAGCCCGCAACATACGGCAGGTTCCGGGCTCGCTCGACGCGGCGCTCGCAGCGCTGGAGGACGACACCGCGTTCCTGCGCAAAGGCAATGTTTTCACCGACGACGTGCTGCAGACCTGGATCGACTACAAGCGCAAACACGAGATTGAGCCGATCAAATTGCGTCCGCATCCCTGGGAGTTTTACCTGTATTTCGATATTTAAACTGAACATTCGGGACCGGACATAACGAGGCGGGCAGGCTTCGTTTTGACGATACGCAGTGCCTGTGAGGCGAGGGTGACTATACTCAAAGAGGCCGCCTCCGATTCAGGTTCACCGGGTTCAGGTGGTAGAGGCGCCGCGCAGGATTTCAACGCGAGCCGGCCGGGCCGCGGGGGAGAAACGTATGTTCAAGCATCTGCTGGTGCCGACCGACGGCTCGACGCTTTCCGAGGCCGCCATTCAGATGACGGTCACGCTCGCCGTGGAAAGCGGAGCCAAAGTCACGGGCCTCCATGTCATTCCGGAGTTTCATGTCCTCGCTTATGGCACGGAAATGATCGCGGACAACGAGGATCGAATCATTCAGGCCGCGCGACAGCGTGCGGACGACTACCTGGAAGTTATCAAAAAAGCCGCTGCGCAAGCCGGTGTCGAGTGCAATATAGTTGCCACGAGCCGCGCCCATCCTTATGAGGCGATTATCAGCGTTGCAGCAGAGCAGAACTGCGATCTCATTGTCATGGCGTCGCACGGTCGAAGTGGCATGCGGGCATTTTTGCTCGGCAGCGAGACCCAGAAGGTCCTGACGCACAGTCAAATCCCGGTTCTCGTCGTCCGGCAGTCGACGCCAGCCGGCGCACATCCAGGGCGATAGTCCGGCTCGTAGCCGAACGGGTGCGTCGGCCCGGAAGTGTACGAATGAATTGAATCGGAATCCTTATATAGGATCCGGCATTCGCGCTACGGGAGCGGTTCTTAACTCGTGTGGCGCCGTACCGTCACCCCTTGCGGGCGGCGACTCGTTGTTGACGTAAAATCCTCACAAAGTTCAATACAGTCGGAGACTTTTCGCGTTGCCGATGAATCAACGCGATACCCGTCGACAGCGGATTGCCCCGCAGCGCGTGATACGACACGCTTTCGACCTGGATCTGCCGGATCGATGCGGGAACCACCGCAACGCCGAATCCAGCCGCCACGAGATTGGCCGCCGATGAGATCTGCGGCGACTCCATGCCGATCGAAGGCGCGAAGCCGGCTTCGCGGCAGGCGCCGATGATCGAGTCATACAAATCCGGGCCAATGGGACGTGGAAAAAGGATGAACGGATCGTTTGCAAGATCCGCCAGATCGATGCGCCGTCGCCGGTTCAAGCGATGATTCGCCGGCAACACCGCCAACATGTCTTCGTCGACGAGCGGCTCGACAATCAGCTCCCGGCAGTTCAGCGGCATGCGCACCAGGGCGGCATCGATCTGCCGCTCGGCGACTTTATCCAGCAGCAGCGAACTGTTGCTCTCCTCGCAGCTGATCGACACGCGCTCATACGCATGGCGGTAGCGCTGCATGGTCATCGCGACCGCAGGATGAAACACCGTCGAACCCGCGAAACCGAGCGAAAGCCGCCCGGTCTCTCCGCGTCCCGCGTTCTGCACCTCGACGAACGCCTGCTGCGCGTCCTCGACGATGCGTCGCGCGCGTTCGCGAAAGAGCCGTCCTGCCTCAGTCAATTCGACGCTACGCGGATGACGGATAAACAGCGGCGTGCCGATTTCCCGTTCGAGCTTCAGGATCTGCTGGCTCAACGGTGGCTGGGCGATGCCCAGATGAGTCGCGGCATCGGTGAAATGCAGGTGTTCGGCGACCGCGAGGAAGTATCGCAATTGGCGAAATTCCATATGTTTTTCGTCTCCAAATAGCGACTTCAAGATATTGGACTAATGGCCGGACTGATTTTAACCTTCGTGTCAATCCGATGCGCTCAAAGGTCGCAGCCGAATTCGCTGGACCCAGGCGACGCGCGTCGCGCCCAACGCCTCACGAGGAGAAATCGATGTCAGCAGCGCACACACCATGGGTAGCCGCCCGGTCCGACGTGGCTCACACGTTGATTGCGGAGTTACGCAGCATCGTCGGCAAGAAACATACGTTGACCGATGACGCCGCAACGCGCCGCTTCCGGACCGGCTTTCGTTTTGGCGGGGGCAGGGCGCTCGCGGTGGTGCGGCCAGGCACGATCGTCGAGCAATGGAAAGTACTGCAGGCATGCGTAGCGGCGAACATGATCGTGATCACGCAGGCGTCGAATACGGGCCTCACTGGCGGCTCGACGCCCGATGGCGACGACTATGATCGCGACATTGTGATCGTCAGCACGAGCCGCATGAAGAAGGTGTTTGTGATCGACGCAGGCAAGCAGGTCGTCTGCCTGCCCGGCGCAACGCTCGACCAGTTGGAAAAACCGCTGAAGCCTCTTGGCCGGGAGCCGCACTCGGTGATTGGCTCGAGTTGCATCGGAGCGTCGGTATTTGGTGGTGTCTGCAACAACTCGGGCGGTGCGCTGGTGCAGCGTGGCCCGGCGTATACGGAAATGGCGGCATTTGCGCAGGTCGATGAAACGGGCAAGCTGCACTTCGTCAACCATCTCGGGATTCAGCTCGGTGAGACGCCCGAGGAAATTCTTGGCCGGCTCGAGCGCGGCGAGTTCTCGGATTCCGATGTCCGGCACAACGTGGGCGCCGGGTCGGATCACGGTTATGCGAGCCATGTGCGTGAGGTCGATGCCGACACGCCGGCGCGCTTCAATGCCGACCCGCAGCGTCTTTATGAAGCGTCAGGCTCGGCTGGCAAGCTGATGGTGTTCGCAGTGAGGCTCGACACGTTTCCGATCGAACAGAACGCCAAGGTGTTCTATGTCGGCACGAACCATCCCGACGAACTCACTGAGGTCCGCCGCCACGCGCTGCACGACTTCAAATTCTTGCCGATCTCGGGCGAATATCTCCATCGCGACGCTTTCGACGTCGCTGAAGAATACGGTAAGGATACTTTTCTGGCGATCAACTATCTCGGCACGTCGCGGCTCCCCGCGCTGTTCGGACTAAAGAGCCGTTTCGACGCGCTGTTCGATCGTCTCGGCTTTCTCCCTTCGCATTTCACCGATCGCGTCATGCAGGCCGCGAGCCGGCTGTTCCCGAGCCATTTGCCGCCGCGAATGAAACAGTACCGCGACAAGTACGAGCATCACCTGATGCTGAAGGTCGCCGCCGAGAGCGTCGACGAAACCCGCGCGTTCCTCTCCGGCTACTTTGCGAAGGCGACGGGTGGTTATTTCGAATGCACCGATGAGGAGGGCAGGAAAGCGTTCCTGCATCGCTTCGCCGCCGCCGGCGCCGCGGTTCGCTATCGCGCCGTGCACACCCGCGAGGTGGAGGACATCGTCGCGCTCGACATCGCACTGCGCCGCAACGAACGCGACTGGATCGAGACGCTGCCGCCCGACATCGAGGAATCGATCGCCATCAAGTTGTACTACGGCCACTTCCTGTGCCACGTGTTCCATCAGGATTACATCGTCAAGAAGGGCAACGACTGCCTCGATGTCGAACACAAGATGTGGACGCTGCTGGACCGCCGCGGCGCCGAGTATCCGGCGGAACATAACGTCGGCCATCTTTACGGTGCGAAGCCCGAGCTTGCGACGTTCTATCAACAACTCGATCCTTGCAACTGCTTTAATCCAGGGATCGGGCAGATGTCGAAGTTCCGGAACTATCGGGAAGCGGCGGTCTAGCGGAACACTGCCATTGCGGAGCGCCCGCGCGCTTCATTGCACGGCACGCTGATTTCGCAAGAGATCGTGGAAAGGCTGAAATTCTCGACGGGGCGCGCCATAGAGCGCGCGCCTCGCCTCGCCATATCAAAGGTGGTAATAGCCGTCGCCAACGGAATTCTGCAGCACGCCGTCGACGTAAACGCCCACGGGATCCCCGTCGGCCGATGTCAATATTGCGCCGTTGGCATGTTGGCCGATGAGCTTCATGCGGCCTCCGTGAACTTCGGCCATCGCCTCGCGGTCCAGGTCAATGGACGTGGAAAGGTCCATGATCGTTAGTGCTTTCATGATGCGCTCCTTAGGTGAGTAGAGGATGAGGACTGGACGAGCGGCCGGACGCTTGCAGGAACAATGCATATGTCGTGCCATCGCGCGGGTTCGCGCTGGCTTGTCCATCCAACGGCATCGGAGTGAGGCGCGGTGGGCTAACGGCCGCCACCTGAATTGATTTCAGTTGCCCGCACGCCAACACTGCAGTAGCGACGAGAGCTACAACGTCGCGTGCGAGCGTTGGCGGGGGCGGCCCGCGGCCAGTACAACAGCGCGAGCAGGATGTGATGAACCTTTGGCCGTCTATTTCCTGACCGCGGGCTCCACGGAAATCGCAAGGGCCTCGGTGTACACGGCCTCCACCTGATCGCCCTTTTTGATGTTGGCGAACTGGTCGGGGTCCTGCACCAGCAGGTCCAGTGTGTTGCCCTTTGGACCTTTCAACGTGACGGTCCTGTTTTTTGGATTGACGGCAATGACATTAGCCACGATTTTCACTTCCCGGCCTACGGTGCCACCGGGCTTGCCGCCAGCGGGTGCGCGCTCCATCGACGGGCGCTCTTCGGCCGAACTAATGCCGTCGCCTCCTTTCTTCAGGTTCAGGCTAAGTGCTTCACGATAAACGACTGTGACGATGTCGCCAACCTTGAGCTGGTCAAAGTTGCGTGCCTCGTCCCCGACTTCCACCTCGACGACCTTGCCGTTTTTGCCCTTTAGCAGGACAGTTCTTGTCTCGCGATCAATGTCCTGCACAGTGGCCGTCACGCTCCTCGTTCCCTTGATGGTGACCGAGCCAGGCGCTCTCGTCACTTGCGTGTCGGCTTCCTGCTGTGCCCATGCCGCGGGCGCCACGGCCACCAAGGCGGCGATGACGAGAATTTTTGCGTTCGTCATGAACTGCTCCTTTGAGACGCTAAGGCTTCGTTGGTAGCGGACCGGCCGTGCGCGGATCGCGTTGCGTGTGTGGATTACGCGCCCCCCGGGGAAGGCGCTCGCCTACACACGTGAATCGTCCTTGCACAAATCATGTCCTGTGAGCTGGCATTGCATGTTGCGCGGCCTGTAGGATCGCTCATTCATCAACTATCGTCGCGAGGCGGGCGCCTGGCAATAGGACCTTAGGCCAATGGTTTCTGCCCGGAAGATCTCGGCGGGACATCTCTCACGCGGCTCATGGTTGCTTTGAGCGATGGCCGGCAAGGCCTCAAAAGCGCAAGCCTACTCCGGCTTCGATCAGATCCGTGTCGCGGTCGTAGCGCGTGACGATGCGGTTCCATGTGATGCGTGTGAGCCAGTGCTGGCCGAGCCGGTAACTCGCTGATACGGCTACGAGCGCCGAGACGCGGCCGTCGCCGGTGCGGTTTTGCGGAAGGTCATCGTTCTGTGTGATGGAGACATAGGGCCCAACGCCGATCGACAGCGCGAGTTCATCGTCGAAGAAAGCGCGGGTCGCCCAAAATTGCGCGGCAATACCGTCGCGGCGCGACTGGATTTTCCCTCCTTTGGATGTATGAGGCCGTCACATCCACATAGCGCCACATCCCGCGCCGGTATTCGAGACTTCCGGCATTGGCCGACTCGGAGTTGTCGCTGTTCAGGATCGTCTTGCCGAACATCGCGGCGACTTCGTTATTCGTCACCTTCGTTGTCCGTGGTATCGGGCGCTGTCGCGGACCGGGCTCGCCCTTGGCTTCGAGTTGATAGCCGATGCCGAAGTGGCGCAGACGCGTTGCGTGCAAATGTATCCGTTATGCCTTGTGGCGAAACACCGTCACGTTGCCTTGAGGTCGGATTCAACCGGTGGATACAATAGTTTGCTGGAATCGGCGGTTGTACATGTTCATCAACCCTTTCGCGATAGTGAGCGCTGGCGCAACCTGGGTGTAGTCGAGACGTTGCATGTCACTGTCCATGTTGTTTAACAGGTGTGGTCAAGACGTGATCGTCGGTATCGACGACGATCGGGGCGAATCAGACGGTCTCGGTCTCGCGACGATGGGTCGTCGCGCGGTGCTGTATGCACGGCGGTTTCATGCAACGATGCGCGGCTTCGGCGAACAGGAACGCGATGGCAATCAGCGCGGCCGCAACCAGACTCAGGTACTGCCCGCCGATCGACTCGAGCACCGCACCGCCAAGCACGCCGGAGCAGGCAAGCCCGATGTATGTCGCGGTATTGTTGAGGGCCAGCAGCAGGGGTGCCACGCCCGGCGAGAGCTGCACGAGCCGATGTTGTTGCGGGACGATGAGCCCCCAGCCGCATATGCCCCAGATCGTGAGCGCAACTGCAGTGCTGAATGCATGCGCGGATGTCCACGGCAACGCACAAAAATTGATGATGGCAAGCCATAGCATCGCATTGATGATGTTGCGGCTCTTGAATCGGTCCACAAGGCGGCCGGATAAGAGGTTCCCGGCCGTCGCCGCCACGCCCCACAGCAAAAACATCCCTGCGAGAATGCGTCCGTCGCCGTGCGTGACACGCTGCAGCACCACGCCCGCATACGTGTACACCATGAGGAACCCACCAAAGGCGAATAGCGAAGTGAGCAAGGTGAGCGCGATCCGCACATCGCGGACCGGCGCAAGCCGTTCTCGCAACCGGACGGATGCAGGCCGGGGAACTGATGGCAGCATCGTCCAGACGCCGATCATCGCCACCACCCCGAGCAGCGTGACGAACCAGAGAGTCGTTCTCCAGCTTCCGAAACCGCCGATAAACGTGCCGATCGGCGAGCCGAGAGCGGTCGCTCCCGTCAATCCGGCTGTGACCGCAGCCAACGCTCGGCCGCGTTTTTCGGGCGGGGCAAGCGCAGAAGCAACGCCCAATGCAGTAGGCGAGAACAAAGCTGCGCCGAATCCCGACAGAGCCCGGCTAAATAAAACCCAGTGCAAGTCCGTAGCGATCGCGCTGAGCATGTTGCCGGCGACGAAAATACCGAGCGCGGAAACCAGCAGAAGCTTGCGCGGCCAGCCGCCCGCCAAAGCCGCCATGACCGGGGCAGCCAACGCGTAAGTCAAGGCGTAAAAGGTGACCATCAGCCCGGCGAGGCTGACGGATGTATTCAGCGATGCCGCGACGCCAGGAAGAATACCGGCAACCACGAAGTTGTCGGTACCCATTGCGAACATGCCCACGGCCAGTATCAGTAGTCGACGGTCCATACGAAAGCTCTTGCGATAAGCGGTTTGAGGTTGAGTCCAAAGACGCGCGGCGCGCTTTGACTGGCACGCGATCGCGGTGTCCGCCCGGCCGGCTTTTTGCGCCGGAGCGGTATGGGTAGAGAATAAGCGTCGTTGACCATGTCTCAAATGTCATATATACAAGCGATTCAGGACATGACCTCGGCGCGCTATGCACACGATCGGCTTCGTTGTATTTCCGAATTTCTATCTAATGGGCTTCGCGGCGGTCACCGCCTTTGAACTGGCGAACGTCGTGCTCGCAGAGCAGGCATACCAGGTGACGGTTCTGTCCGAAGAGGGCGGGCTTGTATTGTCCTCGGCGGGTATCCGTGTAGAAACGCAGCCTTTCGGCGACGCCGCGTTCGACACCGTCATGTTTGGCTCCGGCGTCGAGATCGACATCGTCTCTGCCGCATTGACAGCCTTCGTCAGGCGCGCGCTGAGCACGTCGCGGCGCATCGCGGCACCCTGCACGGGCGCTTTTATCCTGGCTGAAGCAGGGGTGCTGGACGGTCGACGGGCGACGACACATTGGCGCTTCGCGCACGATCTGCAGTGCCGTTTTCCCGAGATAGCCGTCGAAGAGGACCAGATTTTCATCGTCGACGGACCGATCTGGACATCGGCAGGCATGACAGCCACGATCGACATGGCGCTCGCCATGATCGAGAAGGATCATGGTCAGGACGTATCACGCGCGGTCGCCCGCAAGCTCGTCGTTTATCATCGCCGCGCCGGCGGGCAATCGCAGTTCTCCACGTTGCTCGACCTGGAGCCTAAATCCGACCGGATCCAGAAAGCGATCGACCATGCGAACGCCAATCTGCGCAATGCCTTGACCGTCGAGGAATTAGCCGACGTCGCGGGCCTCAGCCCACGCCAGTTCAGCCGGGCGTTCAGTGCTGAAACGGGCCAATCCCCGGCCAAAGCCGTTGAACATTTGCGAGTGGAAGCCGCGAGACTATTGCTGGAAAAAGGGCGTTTATCTCTGGATGTGATCGCAGACGAAGTCGGCTTCTCGGATCGGGAGCGAATGAGGCGCGCGTTCCTGCGGACCATTGGGCAACCGCCCCAAGCGGTCCGTCGCTCCGGCAGGGACACCCGTGGGCCGACTGCGCGCGACCACCAATAACCGTGCGCTCGTTGCCGTCAACCTCGCGTTTGGTCGAGGCCGCACGGCATCCGGTCACAGCTTCTTGCGAAACGGCAAGCGATGCCTGTCCACGACGCTCTGATCTGTTTGCGCGTCGCAGCGATTATTTACAGCAAGTTAACGGCGATTTGGCTAACCTGATGACAGACAATGCACAGGAGCCGTCATGAGTCGCGCGCTGGTTGGTCTACGGACTCTTCTTGGACTCGGCAAAACTCAGCCCCATGACCGCTCGCGGTCCGCGCCAGGCCGCAATGTGATGATGCGGGTCACCCTGGACGCCCAGCACGCCACGCCATTGCGCCAGGCGCTGATCCGAGACTGCGGCGATCAGCAATGGACCATTCGCGTCGCGCCGCTGCACGGAACGGGCCGCGTGCGGCTATCGCTCTACCTACCCAAAGACGCAGTCAACGGAGCGATTCAACGGCTCGCGCATCTGGCGCCGGCCGCCGAGGTGGGGCGGCTGCTTGAAATCCCCGAGGCGCCGACGGACGCCTGGCGGGATTTGATGGATGGCGAGCCGTTGCCGCGCGCCGACTCGCCCGCCAACGGCATCGAAGCGGTTGAAAAAGGGGACACCCTTGCGCAACTGCTTACACCGCATCATGTTCTGCTCGGCCTTGACGTGGCTGACCGGGAGACACTTTTCGCGCAGTTCGGCCGTTTCTTCGAACGGCACTATGGGTTACCGGCAACGGGCGTGGCTGCAGGGCTCGCGGCACGCGAGGCGCTAGGCTCGACAGGCCTCGGCCAGGGCGTAGCCGTGCCGCACGGTCAAATACGATTGCTGCGCCAGGCCATGGCTTTTTACGTTCGTCCCGCGAAGCCGATTCCGTTCGATGCCCCCGATGGCAAACCGGTGAGCGACGTGGTCGTCCTGCTCGTCCCGGAATGGGCAAACAGCACGCACCTGCGGCTGCTGGCCGATGTCGCACAGCGCTTCTGCGACCACCGGTTCCGCGAACTGCTGCATGGCTGTCTCGATGCGGGAGCCGTGTGCCAGTTGTTCGCAAGCTACGAGGAGGCGGATCGTGCGGAGCGCGGCATTTCGCACGGCGATCCCGCCCGTCACGACGGTGCGGCGGGCAAACGGGTCCGCGCGCACGGCTAGCATCGTTCCCGGGTCTCTTCCGGGTTGCCGAACACCTGGTCGATTCCGGCGCGGTTTATGCCGTCGCCGTGTCCTGAGCCGCGCCTTCGTCCTCGGATTGCAGTCCATCAGATCAGGCCGGCGTATTGCGCCAGGCCATCCTCTTCGCGAAGGTCCTTTCCGGCTTGTCATGTGGTAGCGCGCCGACGCGATGTCTCTGATCACGCGAGCGGCGTCGATCTCCTTGTATTCGTTCACCAGCCGATAACACAACGAATCTGATTGAGCTTGCAACGACCTCGGGGCATCGGACGCTAAAATAAAACGTAGCGCCGGTCTTCTGCGTGAAACCGATTGTCCGATCCCGATCTATCAACGGCAGGCAACCATGAACACTCACTATGCGTGTTTCGTTCGCCCGGCAGTGGCTGCAATTTGCGTGGCTTCGCTTGCAACGCTCGTCGCGTGCGGTGGAAATACCTGCATTAGCCTCGGCGGGTGTGTCAGCGGAAATAGCGTGCCCGACGTCACGCTATCCGGGACGGCCGCCACCGGCAAGGCGCTCGCCAGCGCGGCGGTCAGCGTCAGTTGTGCTCAGGGTTCGGGCTCCACCCTGTCGGACGGCGGTGGGCACTACACCCTCACGTTCAACGCCGCGCTTCCCTGCATCCTTACCGTGACCTCCGGCGGCACGAGCCTGCATTCGCTCGCATTTGCCGGCGGCACCTTCAATACGACGCCAGAGACCGAGTTGATGCTCGTCTATCTCGCTTCTCAACTCGGCACCACCGAGAGCGCTCTGATTGCGGGCTTCCCGAGTAACGCACAGTTCCAGCAAGTGCTGGCGAATCAGGCCGATGTGCTTGCTGCGCAATCGGCGGTCGTCACCAATCTGCAACAGCGCTACGGTGTCACGCTGACGGCGCCGGCGTTTCTGACGACGCCGTTTAATGTTGGGCAAGCCGGCGTCGACAGCGATCTCGACGCGCTGGCGGCAGCGGGCGCGATCGACACCAACGGCATGCCCGATCAGGCCGCCGTCGCGCTCCTGTCAGCGGCGGGGCTCGCCCATCCGCTCACAGCGGCGTCCTCATCTTCGTCCGGCGCCGGCAGCACAAGTACCGCCGCCGGCGGCATGATGTGAGGTTTGCTGCACACGGATTCGACAGATGAAAGATGAAAGATTGCTCGAGATGCGCGTCTTCAAGGCGGTCGTGGAGGCCGGCGGCTTCACCGCGGCGGCGAATCTTCTGGGGGTCAGCCAACCCTTTGTCAGTCAAAGCGTCAACAGTCTCGAGCGCAGGCTCGGCGTGCAACTGCTGCATCGTTCGACGCGCACGCAGCGGCTCACCCATGAAGGCGAGCGTTTTCTTTCGTCCTGCAACGACATTCTCGATAGCCTGGAGGAAGCGGAAGCGCAGGTCCGCTCCAGCGAGCCGACCGGCAACTTGCGCATCAGCGTGCCTCAGGCGTTTGGCATGGATCAACTGGTGCCCGCGTTGCCGGGTTTCCTGTCGTCCTACCCGAAGCTGTGCGTGCATTTTTCCCTGTCGGACTCCAACGTCAACCTGATCGAGGACAACTTCGATGTCGCGGTCCGCATGGGCCGGCTGCAGGATTCCTCTTTGCGCAGCCGAAAGCTCTGCGACCTGCAACGAATCGTCGTCGCTTCGCCGGACTATCTCGCCGCGCACGGCACGCCCGTGACGCCGCTCGGCCTGTCCAGGCACGCCTGCCTGACCTGGGAGTCGCCGCGCGAGCATCTGAACCAGTGGCCGTTCATGATCAACGGCAGGCTCGAACGCGTCGTGGTGCAGGGTAGTTTCCGCAGCACCGACGGCACGACCCTGTTCCAGCTGTGCGTGGCCGGCGTGGGCATCATGCGACTGGCCGCCCACCTTGCCTTGCCCGCGATCCGCCGAGGCGATCTGGTGCCGCTCCTCTCGGAGTACCAGGCGAAGGACGACACCGCGATCCATGTCGTCTATCTGCCCGAGCGTCAACTGGTGCCGCGCATTCGCGCCTTCATCGACTATTTCGTCGAAGTCTTCCGCGAGCCGCCCTGGCAGAAGCCCTAGGCGCCCGGCATTTATATACCGGCGTAATAAATCCTATTGTCCGGCGCGCCTAGATCGGCGCCGGGTGTTTCCTTATCGTTAGCGGCATGCGATCACCGTCAACACAGGAGACACCATGAGCACCGGCACTGGAAAAAACGATAGCAGCGCGCAGCAGGCCGAACTGCGCCGCACGATTTCGCATCCTTCGAACAATTCCATCTATCGGCCGAAGCAGGCAGGGCTGAAGTTCCCCGATCTGCCCGACTTTTCGTCCTTTGCGCAGGAGCGCCAGCATCGCAAGGAACGCCTCGTGGCCGCATGCCGCGCCTTTGCGTTGCACCATCTCGATTACGGTTTCGCCGGCCACCTCACCGTGCGTGATCCCGAGTTCCCGGAGCTGTACTGGACCAATCCGATGGCCGTGCATTTCTCCCAGGTGAAACTCTCCAACCTGATCCTGGCCGACCATACCGGCAAAGTCGTCGAAGGCAAGTACGCGCTCAACCGCGCCGGCTTCGTGCTGCATGCCGCGGTGCATGAAGCCAATCCCGACATCGTGGCGATGTGTCATGCGCACACCATCTACGGCACCGCGTTCGCGGCGCTCGGACGTCCGCTGGACCCGATCACCCAGGATGCCGCAGCCTTCTATGAAGACCATATCGTGATCAAGGACGAGGCCGGCGCAGTCGCGGTCGAGGAAGAGGCCGGGCTGTCGGTTGCCGACTACTTCAAAAACGTCAAGGCGGCGATTCACCAGAATCACGGGCTGCTGACGGTGAGCCGCCACAGCATCGAAGCCGCCGCGTTCTGGTTCATCGCGCTGGAGCGCTGCTGCCAGCAGCAGTTGCTGGTCGAGGCCACCGGCATCAAACCCGTCATGGTGCCGGAGCACAGCTCGCGCTATAGCCGCGAACATGTCGGCAGCGAATACATCGGCTGGCTGCATTTCCAGCCCATCTATGACCAGCTCGTGCAGACCAGCCCGGACATGTTCGACTGAACGGCCAGCATAGGCCGTCGCATACACAACAAGCCGCACTGGCGCGACAGTCAAGCGCGCCGGCGGCGATTCAAGGAGACAACGATGTTGAAATCCGCTTACGGCGATGTCGTCACGCCAGCCAACGCCGAGGACCGGACCTACGCCAAGGTGACGTGGCGGCTGATTCCTTTCCTCTTTATGTGTTACGTCTTCGCTTATCTGGACCGGGTCAACGTAGGCTTTGCCAAGCTGCAGATGCTGACCGACCTCAAGTTCAGCGAAACCATCTACGGCCTGGGCGCGGGTATTTTCTTTATCGGCTATTTCATCTTTGAAGTGCCGAGCAACATCGCGCTGCATCGTTTCGGCGCGCGCAAATGGATCGCCCGAATCATGCTCAGCTGGGGCGTGATTTCCGCCGCGATGATTTTCGTGAAGACGCCTACCGCCTTCTACGTGCTGCGCTTCCTGCTCGGCGTCGCTGAGGCCGGATTCTTTCCGGGCATCATCCTCTATCTGACCTACTGGTTTCCGTCCTCGCGCCGCGCAAAGATCACCGCGATGTTCATGACGGGGATTCCAATTGCCGGCGTCATTGGCGGTCCGCTGTCGGGCTGGATACTGAACACCTTCAACGGCACGGGTGGCATGGTGGGCTGGCGCTGGCTGTTCCTGCTCGAAGCGCTGCCTTCCATTATCGGCGGCATTGCCGTGCTGTTTTACCTCGACGACAAGATCAGCGCGGCGAAATGGCTGAGCGCTGAAGAAAAGTCGCAGCTCGAGAAGGGGCTCGCGAACGAGTCCGGGCACATCGAGGTGCATAGCGCAAGCGGCGCATTCACCAACCGGCGAGTGTGGGTGCTGTGCCTGTGCTACTTCGGCATCATCATGGGCCTGTACGGCATCAGCTTCTGGCTGCCCACGCTCATCAAGGCCTCGGGCGTGAACGACGCTTTCAATGTCGGCCTGCTGACGATGATCCCCTACGGCGCCGCGGCCATCGCGATGGTGCTGCTGGGACGCAGTTCGGACCGGAGCAAGGAGCGGCGCTGGCATGTGGCGCTGCCCGCCGTGATCGGCGCAATCGGCCTGGTGGCGAGCACGCTGGTGCCCCACAGCGTCGCGCTGGCTGTCGTGTCCCTCACGTTCGCCACGATCGGCATCCTTGGTGCACTGTGCCAGTTCTGGGCGATCCCGCCTGCATTCCTGGGTGGCGTGGCTGCGGCCGCGGGCATTGCGCTGATCAATTCGGTCGGCAATCTGGCGGGCTTTGTCAGTCCCTATCTGGTCGGCTGGATCAAGGATATGACGCACAGCACCGACATGGGTCTGTATTGCGTGGCAGCCTCGTTGCTCGTGGCGGCCGCCATCGTGCTGACGATGCCGAGGAGCGTGGTCAACCGTTAAGGACAAGTTGCGCGGCAGCAATGCCCGAGATGTCGAATGCAGCGGCGGCCACCAGCTTTCGTTCCGGCTAGTGGCCGCCGATTCCAGCGGCCCAACCGCTACCGGCCCATGGCCGGTGCGGTGTCTTCCACCAATGGCGCCTCCACCGACGCAACATCAGCCGCAACATGGGACAGCTTCATCATGCGCGGCTGCAAGAGCAGTGCCACGAGCCCGCTCCAGCCGGTCTGATGCGAAGCGCCGACGCCGCGTCCGTTGTCGCCGTGAAAGTACTCATGGAACAGGATGAGATCCCGCGACCGCGGGTCGGCTTGCAGCATCGGATAGGCCGCCATCGCCGGCCGCACGCCTTGTGCATCTTTGAGAAAGAGCGTGGTGACACGCCGTGCGAGGTCGTCGGCAATCTCACTCAGCGAAAAACGCTTGCCCGATCCGGTCGGGTACTCGACGCGAAACTCATTGCCGTAGTAGCGATGGAACTCATATAGCGATTCGATCAGCAGGTAGTTGACCGGTATCCAGACCGGCCCACGCCAGTTCGAATTGCCGCCGAATACGCGCGAGTCCGATTCGGCCGGCTGGTATTGAATGCAGACGTTCACGCCATCATGGTCGAAGACATACGGTGCGTCGCGATGCACACGGGACAGCGCCCGCACGCCGTGCCCGGAGAGAAACTCGGCTTCATCGAGTGCGCGGCGCAGCAGCGCGGTCATGCGCTGTCCGCGCAACAACGACAGCAGCGTGGTGTTACCCGTGCCGGGTTCGGTCCAGCGCGACACTAGCCTCGCGAGATTCGGCCGATGATCGAGAAACCACGCCAGCCGTTCGCGCAATCCCGGCAGATGGCCGTACACGCGATCCTCGAGCACGTGTACGGCGAATAGCGGAATCAGCCCGACGATCGAACGAATGCGCATCGGCACACGGGTGCCGTCCGGCAGGTGGAGTACGTCGTAGAAGAATTCGTCTTGTGCGTCCCATAACCCTGTTCTGCACCCTTCGCCGCAACTGACCGCTTCCGCGATGTACAGAAAGTGCTCGAAGAACTTCACCGCGATTTCGACGTACGCGCTGTTCGTCATCGCCAGTTCGAGTCCGATCTGCATCAGGTCGAGCGCGTAGGAGGCCATCCATGCCGTGCCATCGGCCTGATCGATGCGGCCGCCGGTGGGCAGCGGCGAAGACCGGTCGAAGATGCCCACGTTGTCGAGCCCGAGAAAGCCGCCCTGAAAGATGTTGTGGTCCTCAGCGTCCTTGCGGTTGACCCACCACGAGAAGTTGAGCAGCAACTTGTGGAACATGACTTCGAGAAATTCGTGATCGCCGACGCCGGTCACCTCGCGGTCGAGTTCGTACACACGCCATGTGGCCCATGCATGAACCGGCGGATTCGCATCGCCGAACGCCCACTCGTAGGCCGGCAATTGCCCGTTCGGATGCATATAGCGTTCCTTCACGAGCAGCAGCAATTGCTTCTTCGCGAAGTCGGGATCGATCACGGCGAACGCGACCGCATGAAATGCAAGATCCCACGACGCGTACCACGGGTATTCCCACTTGTCGGGCATCGACACGACGTCGCCGTTGCACATGTGCCGCCAGTCCGCGTTGCGGCCGTGCCTGCGTGCTCCCGGTGGATTCGGTTGCCCGGGGTCGCCGTCGTGCCAGCGCGTCACGTCGAACTGGTAGTACTGCTTCGTCCACAGCATGCCGGCGAGCGCCTGGCGCTGCACGAGCCGCGCATCCGCGTCGGGGATGTCGTGCTGAAGCGCAGCATAGAATTCGTCGGCTTCCGCCTGCCGGCGCGCGAAGAGCGCTTCCATGTCGAGCGGCACTGAACCGACAGCCGATTCGGCACGCCAGCGCAGGTACAGCACCGAGCGCTCATGAGGCGCGAAGCGCAGGCACACATGCGCGGCGGCACGGGTGCCCTTCTCGCGCCGGATTGCCTGCTCGTCGCCGTCGACGAGGTAGTCGTTGAAGCCGTCCTTGAACGGCCCCGCGCCTTCGGCGCCGAAAATACGGCGCACATTTGTTTCGTTTTCGCAGAAGATCCACTCGAGCGGCTGTTGCGCCGACGCCGTCACGATCATCGTTCCGTGCGCGGGACTGTGCGCGACGACGCGAGCGCCTTCCTCGGTGTTCGATTCCAGCGTGAGCGATGGCTTGCCGGGCTTGCCCGACCACGCCCATCTGTTGCGCGCCCAGAATTGCGGCAACACATGAAGCGTCGCGCATTGATCGGCGCGATTTTCGACGCTGACGCGCATCACGATGTCGTCGGGTGTGTGCTTCGCATATTCGACGCAGACGTCGAAGTAGCGGTTATCGTCGAACACGCCCGTATCGAGGATTTCATATTCGGGCTGATCGGCGCCGCGCCGCATGTTTTCGTCGATCAGATCCTGGTACGGGTACGCATCGTGAGGATACTTGTACAGCATCTTCATGTACGAATGCGTCGGTGTGCCGTCGAGATAGAAGTAAAGCTCCTTGACGTCCTCGCCGTGATTGCCTTGCTCATTCGTCAGCCCGAAGAGCCGTTCCTTGATGATCGGATCGCGCCCGTTCCAGAGCGCGAGCGATACGCACCAGTCGAGCGGGTCGTTGCCGAATCCAGCAATGCCGTCCTCACCCCAGCGGTACATTCGGCTGCGCGCATGATCGTGCGGAAAGTAGTCCCAGGCAGTGCCATATTCGCTGTAGTCTTCGCGAACAGTGCCCCATTGCCGCTCGCTCAAATAAGGCCCCCAACGGCGCCAGCGGTCGCGCTCCGGACCATGGAGCCGGACACCTTCCGTCGACTGGAGAAGATTGATTGCGCGTAGCGGTGGCATGGAACCTCCCGACCCGACATCGACCATCCGACATGTTCAGTACCGTAATGATAGGCGCCATCGCGCTGTAACGCGTGAACCGCGGACCAGCCCTGTGTTGCATACTTACGCGAATCACACACTGCCGGAAACATCGACATGGTTGCGAACCTTGCACGCTCCTGGCTGACCTGCAGCACACCCGTGGCCGCGGCACAGGCCGCTGGCCGCCCGCTCGTGGCGCTTGAATCGACCATCATCGCTCACGGCATGCCTTACCCGGAGAATGTCCGCACGGCACGCGAAGTGGAGGCCTCGATCCGTGACCTGGGCGCCGAGCCCGCCACGATCGCGCTGATCGATGGGCGAATCCGCATCGGCCTGTCGGACGACGAACTGGAACTGCTCGGCCGCGCGGACCACGTGCACAAAGTCAGCCGCCGCGACCTGCCGGCTGTGCTGGCCGGCGGCGGGCTCGGCGCCACGACAGTGGCCGGCACGATGATATGTGCCGCGCTGGCGGGCATCGAGGTCTTCGTCACCGGAGGCATTGGCGGCGTGCATCGGGGCGCGCCGGAAACGTTCGACATCTCGGCCGACGTGCAGGAACTGGCGAAGACCTCCGTGGCGGTGGTCTGTGCCGGTGCGAAGTCCATCCTGGACATCGGCCTCACATTGGAATACCTGGAGACGCACGGCGTGCCGGTACTCAGTTGCGAGCAAGACAATTTCGCTGCGTTTTACACGCGCGACAGTGGCTTCCGCTCGGACTTCAGGCTGGACGACCCGGCGCAGCAGGCACGCTTCATCCGCACCAAGTGGGACCTGGGCCTCGTGGGCGGCGTGATCTTGAGCACGCCGGTGCCGGAACCGGCAGCGATGAGGTTCGAAGAGATCGACGCGCTGACCCAGCAGGCGCTCGCCGAGGCCGCGGCGCAAGGAATCACCGGTAAAGCCGTGACACCATTCCTGTTGGCTCGCATCAAGGCGCTGACGGGCGGGCGCAGTCTGGCGACAAACATCGCGCTCGTGAAACACAATGCCGAGGTGGGGGCAAGGCTGGCGCTGGCGTTGGCACACGCAGGGCGCGGGGCGGACGCGGCGTAGCCGCCTGAGCGTCTCGGCCATCGAACTCCCGCATCCGGCGAGCAACGGACCTGGGTCGTGGCCTCAACGCGCATCACTGAACGGGCCGCCCGTCGCTTATCGCCGAATGCCGAGGCAACTACAGCGAACGCTCGATTGCCTGCCCGAGCAGTGCCAGGCCCAGGTCGATCTCATCCTCGTGGACGGTCAACGGAGGGGCGATCCGGAAGACACCGCCCATACCCGGCAACTGCACGATGTTCATGCTGAGCCCCAGGTTCATGCATTCGCGCGTGATCTTCGCGCCAAGCCCATCCGCCGGCTCCTTCGTGCGGCGGTCCTTGACGATCTCCATACCCAGAAGCAGCCCCCGGCCGCGAATGTCGCCGATGCACTCGAAGCGTTCCATCAGATCCAGCAGGCCGCGTTTGAGTCGCTCGCCCATCAGGTTCGCACGCGCGACCAGCCCCTCGCGCTCGACCACATCCAGCACCCGCAGACCGACGGCGGCGGGGAGGGGATCGGATACATGAGTCGTATAGAACAGGTAGCCCAATTCGTGGGCCCGCTCCTCTATCTGCGCGGAAGTCACGACGGCCGCGAGCGGCAGACCGGCGCCTAGCGTCTTCGACAGAGTAAGAATGTCGGGCGTGACGCCATCGCGCTGGCACGCGAACATCGTGCCCGTGCGGCCGACCCCGGTTTGCGCTTCATCGAGAATCAGCAGCATGCCGCGCTCCTCGCATTTGCGTTTCAACGCGGCCATGTAGCCTTCCGGCAGTTCGATGATGCCGCCGGAACTGAGGATCGGCTCGGCAATGAAGGCGGCGAGATTGCCACTGGACTGACGATCGATGAGATCGAACGCATAGTCCAATTCCGCCAGGTAATCGTACTCACCGTGGCGCTCGAAACGCGGCCGGTACAGGAAGGGCGCGGGGATCGCAAAGGAGCCGACCGCTGCCGGACCGACGCCTTTGCGACCGGCGCTGTAGGTGGCGGAGGCTGCCGCTCCCGTCATGCCATGCCACGACTGCGCAAAACCGACGATTTCATATTTGCCGGTGACCAGCTTCGCCATGCGAATCGCGGCCTCGTTCGATTCCGCGCCCGTGCTGAGCAACAGCGCCCGGTCGAGTCCGTCAGGCGTGATGTCGGCGAGGCGGGTCGCGAGGTCGACCACCGGCCGCGAAAGCATCCCGCTGAAAAGATGGTCGAGCTTGCCGGCGTATTCGTTGATGACCGCGACGATTTCCGGATGGCTGTGCCCAAGCACCGCGCTCATCTGCCCGGAGGTGAAATCCAGAATTGCGCGGCCGTCCGCGTCATAGACGAAGCTGCCCTGGGCGCGCTCGATGATCATCGGCTCGAAGGTGCCGCCATAGCGGATCAGGTGCTGCCTGGCGTTGCGCCAGAAAACTGCATCATTGTTCAGGGACACCTTGCTTCTCCTTGGCGGGTAGCGGGAATAACTTGCAGTCTAGATGGCTCTCTGGTTTCATAGAATCGAATAGTTCTTATCGAAGCTAGAAGCGGACCTAATACCTTGAGTCTTTCACTTGAAATCGATCTGCTGCGATCGTTTACTGTCGTCGCCGAAGTTCGCGCGCTCAGCCGGGCGGCGAACCGGATCGGCCGAACCCAGTCGGCGCTGAGTCAGCAGATGAAGCGCCTCGAAGAAATCGTCGACCAGCCGTTGTTCCAGCGCACGGGTCGTGGGGTGGTGCTGACCAATCCCGGCGAACGTCTGTTGATCCACGCCCAACGCATTCTGCGACTGCACGACGAGGCGATGGCCGATCTGTCCGGCAAAGGGCTGTCGGGGACGATCCGCTTCGGCTGCCCGGACGACTACGCCGCCGTTTTTCTGCCGCATTTACTGCGTCAGTTTTCGAGCCAACATCCGCATGCGCTGGTCGAAGTGATCTGCGCTCCCACGCCGCGATTGCTCGAACAACTGGAGATGCATGCGCTGGACCTTGCCATGATCTCGTTGCCGGAAGACGCCTCGAACGACGACATCATTCGCCGCGAGCCGCTGGTCTGGGTTGGCTATCCGGGACTCGACTCCGCACACTTCGACCCGTTGCCGCTGGCGCTTTCCGATCCGGACACGCTCGACCACGTGGCGGCCTGCGAAGCGCTGCAACGCGCCGGCAGGGCCTACCGCATCGCCTATGCGAGCAGCAGTCTTGCCGGCCTCACGGCCCTGGTCCGCTCGGGGCAGGCCGTTGCCGTCCTCACACAGACTGCCGTCGCCCCGGATCTCTACATACTCAATGGCGATCCTGCACTTCCGCCTTTGCCGACCATAGGCATTACGCTGAAGTTCGAGCGAGAGCGGCCGGCTCATCTGGTCACGGTATTCGCGGAGCACATCAGACTGACGCTGCCGTTGCTGTGATCGAACGGGTTCAACGAGGTCGACGATCGTCGACTCGCAGTTGCTACGCTCTCGCAGCTGGCAAGCAGGGCGGCACTGGCTTTCGTCGACGATCCGCGAAAAATCACGCCCCTGGCGCTGGAACGATTGGCGCCCGCGACCGCCGTAGCGCTCATGGTTTCATGCGCTCCTGCCAGTACACTACCGGTCTAAGCAAAATCCGGCTCGTCCGGTCCGCGCACATGCGCCGAAGTCTCGCGGGCAGAGCGTTGCGCGGGTCCGGTTTTGAAGTTCCCTGTAGAACGCTCGATTCGCGTCAGACATGCCATGGATTATTTTGCCGCGGTACGCGCCTTCGTTTGCGCAGCGGAACTGCAGAGCTTCAGCAAGACGGCCCATGAAATGGCAGTCAAGACCTCGACCATCTCGCGCTACGTGAGCGAACTGGAAAAGGATCTGGGCATTGCCCTGTTCAACCGGTCGACGCGAGGGCTCGTCCTGACCGAAGGCGGCAGGCTATTTCGTGAGCACGCCATGCTTGCCCTGCAGGCACTCGATGACGCGCGCCAGGTGACCTCGTCATTGAACCGCACACCGCAAGGCGTGCTGCGCGTCACGATGCCGCCGGCATTCGGGCGCCGGCATATCGTGCCGCATCTGCCGGCGTTCATGACGCGCTACCCTGACATCGGCCTCGATATCGTGTCGACCGACGAAACGCTCAATATGATCGAAGCCGGCATCGACGTGGCGATCCGTATCGGCGTGCTGCCCGATTCGTCATTGATGGCCAAACGCATGGCGCCGCATCGCCGTATCGTCTGCGGCAGCCCGGCGTATTTCGAGCGGAGCGGGATGCCTCGCGTCCCTGAAGATCTGGCCACGCATGATGTGCTTCGCTTGTCCCTGCTGCCGGACGACAAATGGTCGTTCACACGCATCGCGGATGCACAGGCATCGCCCGAGCAGGTGCTGGTGGCATTGCGAGGGCGCCTGCGCGCGGACGACTCCGAAGCCGTGCTGGAACTCGCCGTGGCCGGCTGCGGGCTTGCTCTCCTGCCGACGTGGCTCGCCGCTGCGGCCCTGCGCGACGGGCGTCTGCAGCACGCGCTGCCTGAATGGGAAGCGCGCACGGGGCGCGCCGAACCAGCGGTCTGGGCAGTCTACCCGCCGAAGAAAATCGTGTCGTCGAAGGTGCGCGCGTTCGTGGACTTCTACGCCGAGGCGATTGGCGAGCCGCCGTACTGGGACGACGGACTCGCACCGGCGCTTCGGGCTTAACGGGCGAAGCGAATGTCGAGCGTGCGCAGCCAGGTCTGCAAGCCGGCATCCTGGATCGGAATCACATAAGCGTTCTCGTCCGTTTCATTGAAGTGCGCGTGCCAGTATCCCGGCGGCGTCACGAACGCCATCCCGGCTTCCCAATCGACGCGGGTGGGATGCGCGATATTGCCGCTCTCATCCAGTTCGGTGCCGACCAGCGTATACACGCCCGGCTTGCCCCCGGCGATGAAGTCGAGTGCAATCGACTGATGGCGGTGCGGCTTTTGCATCGAGTTGGGCGGCACGATGCCGAACATGGCCCACAACACATGCGTGACCGTTCGCGTCTGTGGAAAGTTGGCGTTGCCCATCAGCACACTGATGCGGTTGCGGCGGCCCGCATTGGCTTCTTCTGAAACCCTGCGCAATTCCGCCTGCGCCTGAGCGGCCGGGTAGAGCGTCGGCGCAAAGCGCGCCGTGACGCCGGTCGTGCCGAGATAGGTGAGCAGCGGCGCGTCGTTGACGTAGTAGAGCGTGGCCGTCGTGCCGGCGGATAGCACAGCGGCATCGCCGCCGGGCAAGGTGAAGAAATCGCCCTGCGCGAACGGGAAGTGGATGTCGGCCTGCGTCACGCTGCCGGTCCCGCTGATGACGTAGCAGACCTGCGAGGTCGCGTTCGGAGCGAGCGTCAATGCGTCCCCCGCGTTGATGCGCAGGAAATTGGCGCTCAGGCCGGGACCGGTCGCGGGGCTAGGGCAACCCAACTCCGCGGAGAGGTCGAGCGGCACGATCCGGGTCACTCCGTCCGCGTACAGCGAAGGCGGGAAATTGCGGAAGGGCACCCGCGAGATGAGCTTCGCGCCGATCGGATTGGCTGACGACGTGTATTCGAAGTATTGCGCATCGAGGGTCGCGTCGGCGGGTTCGGCGAGAGGCGCCGGAGACGTACGGGTCAACATGGTCTGCTCCTTTGGATTGGGAAAACTTCGTACGGATCCGTCACGAAGTTGGATTGGCGTCCGAAAGCTGAGCTGACTATAGGCGCGGGTAGCAGGCCTCAGAAGTACCGGATGTCGAAATCACCTTTGCGCAAATGGGCACGCCGCTCATTCATTGCCGTTATTCCGCGCAATGATAAGGGTTAGTTAAGGTGGTTTATAAAATAATCGAATGCGGATCAGATATTCCAGATAAAAACATATTGCTCATAAGGGTATGTGCTGAAAGACTAAATTCAATTGTAATGGCTCTCATTACAGATAAAACACGCAGCGACTGACCACCTGCAATCGTTCTGTGTTGAGGCACTGCGCGCATCTCCTCCTCGCGTCCCGCCATTGTTATCTTTGAAAGTAATTCGGCCTCTATTGAGATGATAGGAAAAAGAGATTGGCTAATCTAATAGCTGAGCAATAGGATTCCTCCGGCTTCTAACTGAACCCAGGAATACAACGTGAAAATACTGAAGACACAGATTGCAGCAAGCATTTTCTCAATCATCTCGGCAATCTCGATCGCTCAGCCGGCGCATGCCGCGGATATGACCCGGGATAGCGGGTCGCCGGTCGGCGACAACCAGAACTCGCAGACGGCGGGCCCTGAAGGTCCGGTTCTTTTGCAGGACTCTCATCTCATCGAGAAGCTGCAACGCTTCGATCGCGAGCGCATACCCGAGCGCGTCGTTCATGCGCGCGGCACAGGTCTCTTCGGCGAGTTCGTGCCGACTACGGACCTCAGTTCGCTGACCACTGCCCAGGTGTTCACGCCGGGAACGAAGACTCCGGTCTTCGTTCGGTTCTCGACGGTGATGGGCTATCGCGGGTCGCCCGAGCAGGCACGGGATCCGCGCGGTTTCGCTATCAAGTTCTACACACAGCAAGGCAACTGGGACATGGTCGGCATCAACTGGCCGATCTTCTTCATTCGCGACGCCATCAAGTTTCCTGACTTCGTGCATGCGAACAAACCGTCGGCGGTGACGGGTGTGCAGGATCCGAATCTGGCGTTCGACTTTTTTGCTCACTCGCCCGAAGCGACGAACATGCTGACGCATCTCTACACGGACGAGGGCATGCCGGATTCGTATCGTCACATGGACGGTTTCGGTGTGCACGCATTCAAGTTCGTGAACGCGAAAGGGGAAGTTCACTACGTGAAGTTCCACTGGAAAAGCCGTCAGGGCGTCGCAGGCATTCGTCCCCAGGATATCCCGCATTCGATCGGCGCCGACTGGAACATGATGACCAACGACCTGTACAACTCGGTCAAGGCGCATTCCTATCCGCAATGGGATCTTTATATCCAGGTGCTCTCGCCGAAGGATCTGGACAAGTTCGATTTCGACCCGCTCGATGACACGAAGGTGTGGCCGTCTTCCATCCCGGAGCAGAAGGTGGGCACGATGACGCTCAACCGCATTCCGGATAACTATTTCGAGTCCACGGAAGAATCGGCATTCGCGCCTTCACGGCTCGTGCCGGGCATCGAGCCGTCCGAAGACCGGATGTTGCAGGGCCGCCTGTTCGCCTATGCCGACACGCAGATGTATCGCCTCGGCCCGAACTACAACCAGTTGCCGATCAACCGTCCGATCGTCCCGGTCTACAACAACAACCAGGACGGCTTGATGAATGAGGACGGTCGAAAGGGCGAAGTGAACTACGAGCCATCCGGAGTCGCTGAAATCGCACAGCAGGACAAGTACAAGTCCGTGCAGACACCGCTGAAGGGGACAACCCAGCAGAGAGCGATTCACAAGACGCTCGACTTCCGTCAAGCCGGCGAGTACTACCGGACGCTGTCCGCGACCGACAAGACAGATCTGATTACGGCGCTGTCGGGCGACCTTGGCCGCGTGACCAACGACGCGAACAAGTACGCGATGCTCTCGTACTTCTATAAGGCGGATGCCGACTACGGCACCCGCCTCGCGCAGGCGACCCATGCGGATGTCACCCGAGTGAAGGATGCGGCAGCACACCTGAGCGATAACTGAAGCTTGCACGGGAGGCCTGCGCAAGCAGGCTTCCTGAATGACTAGGCAGGCTTTCACACGGAGGACGTAGTAATGCAATGCTCTTTCACCGCCCGGCGCCTTGTTCGGACCGTGGCGGCCGCCGCCCTGGCCGCACTGTTGACGGCCAGTTGTGCGCAACACGTGTATCAGCCGGGAACGTATTCGGCCGCGACGGACACGCCGCGTTACACCGAAGACTGGTTTGCCGCGGCGCGCGCGGGACGCACGGATATTGTTCACGCCTTGATCGATGCCCATTTCCCGCTCGAGACGACGACGCCCGAAGGCTATACCGCGCTGATCCTTAGCGCGTATGACAATCATCCGGAGACATTGAAGGCTTTGCTTTCCGCAGGCGCCAACGCCTGCGCCGCCGACCGGCATGGCAACACGGCGCTGATGGGCGCGCTCTTCAAAGGCGAGACGCATATTGCAATGACGCTGCTCGACACGCATTGCGCCATCGATCAAACCAACAACGCGGGGGAAACGGCATTGTCGTTCGCCGCGTTATTCGGCCGGCTCGATATGATTCCCGTGCTGGTCGCGCACGGCGCCGACGCGAATCATGTCGACGCGCGCGGCGGGACCGCGTTGCAAATGGCGATCGCACAACACAACCCGGCCGCGGAAGATGCATTGCGGCACGCCGGCGCGACACAGTGAGACCTGGCCGATGGAACGTCTCTCATGCCGTGTCGCCGCTCGGTAAATCAAGTGATCGCGAGACTCGCACAAGCTGCTGCTTCTGGCACTCAACCATTTGCCGATCACGTCCGCTTCAATAGCGCGGTATCCACCGGCAACGCCCGGATTCGCGTGCCCGTCGCATTGAAGATCGCGTTGCAGATCGCAGCCGATGTCGGCGGCACGCCCGGTTCGCCCACACCGCCGGGCGGAGCGGCGCTCGGCACGATGTACACGTGCGTGTCCGGCACGGAGTCGATACGGGCGACCCGATAGTCCGTGAAGTTCGACTGATCGGCGGCCCCGCTGCTGAAGGTCAGTTCGCTGTACAGCGTGTTGCCGAGCGCCATCACCACCGCGCCTTCGAACTGCGCGATCACACGATCGGGATTGACGATGCGTCCGCAGTCGACCGCCAGATCGACACGCGTTACACGCACCGAGCCATCGTCGGCAACCTGCACTTGCGCGACCGCCGCGACGTACGTCAGAAAGCTGCGATGAACGGCGATGCCGCGTCCATGGCGGGCGGGCAATGCGGCGGGCCAGTTCGAACGCACCGCCGCCGCGCGGACCACGGCGGCATAGCGCGCGGTATCGATCGGATACTCGTCGATCGACGCGCCGTAGTTCGGATAGTCGACCCCCAGCGCATGCAGATCGACATGGCGCGGACTGCCCAGCAGCGCGAGCAGATGCCGCACCGGGTCCTGCCGTGCGGCAGCGGCGAGTTCGTCGACGAATGAGCCCAGCGCGAAGCCGTGCGGAATGTTGTACACCGAGCGATACCAGCCGATGCGTGTATGCGCCGGCGCCGCGCCGTTTTCGCATTGCACATTGGCGACTTCATAAGGCATGTCGGTCACGCCCTGACCGAGTTCGCCCGCCGAGCCGTACACCACGTTCGGCGTGAACGTCGAACCGATCGACGGAAACACGCTGCGATGCAACCACGCAATCGTCGCGCCCTGGGCGTCGAGTCCGCCTTCCATGTGCTGCGCGCACACGGCGTGGAAATAGTCGTTACGTATGTCGTCTTCGCGTGTCCACGTCAGCTTGACGGGCGCGCCGGCTTCACGCGCCAGGAACGCGGCCTCGGCCACATAGTCCGGCTTCGACTTGCGGCCGAAGCCCCCGCCGAGCAACGTGACATTGATCGTCACGGCCTGCTCCTGCACGCCGAGCATCTGTGCGACAGTGGTACGCGCCTGCTGCGGGTTTTGCGTCGCGGTCCAGACCTCGACCGCGCCGTTCGCAAACGATGCCGTCGCGGCCAGCGGCTCCATCGCCGCGTGCGCGAGGTGCGGCACGTAATAGTCGGCCGATACGTGTTGCGTGGCGTTCTTCAGCGCGCCCGATGTATCGCCGTTGTTGCGCACCACCTTCCCAGGCTGTTGCGCGGCGTCTTCAAGCGCCTTGCGATACGCGTGGCTATCGTACGTGCCGTTCGGCCCGAGGTCCCATTCGAGCTTCAGTTGCCGGCGTCCTTGCAGCGCGGCCCACGTGCTGGTCGCAATTACCGCGACGCCGCCCAGCGGCCGGAAGCCGGCGGGCAGCGGGGCGGCTGGAATACGCACCACGCGCAGCACGCCGGGCACCTTCAGCGCCTGACTCGAGTCGACGCTCTTGAGCGTTGCGCCATAAACGGGGGAACGTTCGACCGATGCGTACTTCATCCCCGGCAATACGACATCGATGCCGTACGTCGCCCGGCCATGAACGATGTCGTCGAGATCGACGATTGGCAGCGACTTGCCGATATAGCGCCACGTGTCCTCGCTTTTCAGGCGCAGCGTGGCGACGCCAGGCACCGGCTGACGTGCCGCGGCGACCGCCAGCGCACCGTATGAAAGCCGGCGTCCGCTCGCCGCATGCACGACATGGCCGGGTTCAGTCCGACAACTCGCCAGGCTCACGCGCCACTGCGCAGCGGCGGCCGCCACCAGCATCTGCCGCGCGGCGCCGCCTGCTTCACGCAGTGGCTGGAAGAACTGGCGGATGCTGCGCGAGCCATCGGTATTCTGGTCGCCGTACTTCGCATCGCCTTGCGCCTGCACGACCTCGACGGTGTTCCAGTCGGCATCGAGTTCGTCGGCGAGGATCATGGCGAGGCTGGTGCGGATGCCGGTGCCCATCTCGGAGCGATGCACGACCAGCACGATTTCGCCGGACGGCGCGACCGACACATAGACGTTCGGCGCAAATACGGTTTTGGCGCCGCTCGCCGAAGCGAGCGGGCTCGCTGCAAACGCCATGCGCGCGCCGCCGACATGCAGGCCCAGCACCATCCCGCCCGCCAACGTACCCTTCAGCGCCCGGCGCCGGCTCAGATTGACGATCTCGCTCATTACGCCTGCTCCGCTGCTGCCTTGATGGCAATCTTGATGCGTTGATAGGTGCCGCAGCGGCAGACATTACCGGACATCGCTTCGACGATCTGCTCGTCGCTCGGCTTCGGCGTCTGTTTCAGCAGCGACGCTGCCTGCATCATCTGGCCAGGCTGGCAGTAGCCGCACTGCGGCACATTGGCGGCTTTCCACGCTCGCTGCACGGGATGCTCGCCGCCTTTGCCCAAGCCTTCGATCGTCGTCACGGGCTTGCCCTGGACATCTGCCAGCGAGGTCACGCACGAACGCACCGCCACGCCATCCAGATGCACGGTGCATGCGCCGCATGCGCCCACGCCGCAGCCGAACTTGGTGCCATGCAATCCCAACAGGTCCCGCACCGCCCATAGCAGCGGCATGTTCGCGTCGGCGTCGAGGTTGTGACGCACGCCATTCACAATCAGTTCCATCCGTCCACTCCTTGTTGTCGACGCAAGCACCTGTCGACGCTGCATGGCATCGCCTTACCGGCGCGCACCGTTCATCTTCTTGCCTGATAGGCGTTGCACCATCCCGCGCCGTTCACCTGCTTCGGGCCGAACAGCGCACACAGCGCGCTGGCGTCGGCCGGCTTGCCCTGGAAGAACTGGCAGTTCGAGCAGCGCTGGTTGTCGCTGTAATGGGGGTATTTCGAGCGATCGACGTGACTGGCGTCGGTCTTGTACCCGAGCGCCTGCGCAGCGGGATCGCTCTCCTGAAGTTGCGCGGGCGTGGCCCAGACAGCGCGTCCGGTGATCGCGAGCGCTGCGGCACCGATTGAACGGAGCATGAAGGTGCGTCGATGAGTTCGCATGATCGATGGCTCCTTCACGCAACGAGTACGCGTTCCGGCGGCGCCATGAATTCCGGCCCCACGGGATCCTTGACGAACTGCGCGAGAATCGCGTCGATCTGCGCGAACGCCTTCTCGTCGAGATGCCAGCCGAACACGTCGTCGATCCCGTCCAGTTGCGCAGGACGGCGTGCACCCCACAGCGCGATCGTCGGACCGCGGTCGAGCACCCAGCGCACGGCCAGCGCGAGCACCGACCTGTCGAAGTTATCGCGCGCGAACACGTTCAGTGCTTTCACCGCCGCGACATACTGCTCGCGACGCGGCTCGCGAAACTTCGGATCGCGCTGGCGCAGATCGTCGCCCTCGAAACGCGTCTCGACGCCGATGCGCCCCGCCAGCAGTCCGCGGCACAATGCCCCATAGGCCAGCGCGACGAGCCCATGCTGTTTCGCATACGGCAGCACGTCACGCTCGATATCGCGCTCGAACAGGTTGTACGGCGGCTGCGTGGCCGACAGTGGCGCCACACGGCGGAACGCATCCATTTGCGCCGGCGAGAAGTTGCTCACGCCCAGCGCGCGCACCTTGCCTTCCTTGCGCAGAGCGTCGAGCACCGCGGCGGTCTCTTCGATCGGCACCAGCGGATCGGGCCAGTGGACCTGATACAGGTCGATGTAATCTGTCCGCAAGCGCCGAAGCGTATCCTCTACTTCCTGACGAATGCGCTCTGGCGACGAATTGCGAAACACCGCGCCGTCGTGCCATTCCAATGCGACCTTGGTCGCGATGACCGCCTTGTGCCGATACCCGTCGGCCAGCGCCTTGCCGACAATCTCCTCCGAAGCGCCGAAGCCATACACCGGTGCCGTGTCGATCAGATTGACACCGCTGTCGAGCGCCCGGCGGATCACCGCGATCGAGTCTTTCTCGTCGGTGCCGCCCCACATCCATCCGCCGATCGCCCAGGTGCCAAGGCCGATGCGTGAGACGGGGGTCGTTAAACCTTCAATTGCGATTGTTTCAATAGTCATGTGAAGCTCTTTAATCAAAGCACTGCGTAAAGCACCGCATACGGGTCGAATGCAATCTGACTAACGGCGACGTGCCCATCGAACGGGCAGGCGAGCCGATTATTTCAGCGGCATCCGGCGATCACAAGAAGGCACCTGACGGTTTCATACTTTCCCCATGGAAACTAATTGCTACGACGGCGCTTGCGCGCACGACAACCCGCAAAAAAAAACCGATGACCTCGCGCGCAACATCATCGAGCAGATCGCGGACAAGTGGACGATCCTCGTCATCGACGCGCTCGGCACGCACGGCGAGATGCGCTTTTCGCGGCTGCGCGAAGTAGTGGAGGGCGTGAGCCAGAAAATGCTCACCAAGACATTGCGGCAGCTGGAGCGTGACGGCCTCGTTACGCGCTACGTGCATCCGGTGATTCCGCCGCGAGTCGACTATCAGCTGACGCCATTGGGACGCAGCCTGCTCGACAAGATCTGCGGGATATGGGATTGGGTCGAAGCCCACATGAGTGAAATGGAATTGGCGCGCCGCGAGTTCGACCACGGCGAAAAGCGGATCGATCATCTACGTCCGCGTGATGTGCCCATCGCTTAGCGTAGTCGTAGCAAGAGGAGCTCGACGCTTAGCATGAGCGTCGAGCTGTCAGCAAGGTCGTGAGAAATTGCCCATAATTGCGCGCACTGTTCGAGCAACCGTTGGGACGTTTCATGAAAGCCGCTTCTGCCGCACCGCAATCCCCGATCGCATTTCTGGCCGTCGCGTTGGCGTTCGCGATCAACATGATGGGCACTACGCTACCAACGTCGATCTATCGGTACTACGAGCTGCAATATGGTTTTACCCCGACCATCATCACGGTGATCTATGCGTCGTATGCAATCGGGGTGCTGGGTGCGCTGCTGCTGGTCGGCAACTGGTCCGATCAGCTAGGCCGTCGTCGCATGCTGCTGGCGGGACTGTGTGCGTCGGCCGCGTCGGCGCTGACATTCCTGCTCAGCGACGGGCTGGCGCTTCTGATGCTCGGCCGCCTGCTGTCGGGTATCTCCGCCGGCATCTTCACAGGAACCGCCACCGTCGCCGTGATCGAACTCGCGCCGCCTGCGTGGCGCAGCAAAGCGATGCTCGCGGCTACCGCCTCCAATATGCTGGGGCTGGGTTGCGGCCCGTTGCTAAGCGGCATCCTCGGCGAACTGTTTCCCTTGCCGATGCGCTTGCCTTATGCGGCGCATCTCATGCTCGTCGGTGTCGCCGCACTGATCGTCCTTGGCGTGCCGGAGACCGCTGCGATTCCTTCGCGTGTGAAGCTCGGCGTCCAGAAAATTTCGCTTCCCGCCGAAGTACGCCCCGCGTTTATTCCTGCCGCGCTGGCAGGCTTTGCAGGCTTCGTCGTGGTGGGCTTCTTTGCGGCGGTCGCCCCTCAACTGATTCGCGGTGTACTCGGCTTTCACAGCGGCATCGTGACCGGCGCGATCGTGTTCCTGCTATTCGCGTGCTCAGCCCTCGGACAGATCGTGCAGACGTTCATTACTGCCCGATGGAGGCAGGCGGCCGGCTGCGTTGGACTCGTCGTGGGGCTGATGTGTGTCGGCCTGTGCGTGCCGGCGCAATCGCTCGGGGCGCTTTTGCTCGGCACGGCCCTGGCAGGCATCGGGCAGGGCATCAGCTTCCGCGCCGGGTTGGGCGAGATCGCGGCAGCGGCGCCTGCGCAACGGCGAGCGGAAGTCACGTCCAGCTTTTTCGTCGTGCTTTATGTGGCGATCTCGCTACCTGTGATCGGCCTTGGTATCGCCGTGCAGATGTCCGACATTCAACGCGCGACGCTGCTCTTCGTCGGCTTGACGATAGTCCTCGTGCTGATCGCGTTGCTCCTGCTGATGCGTAAGCAAGCGGACACGGAGGAAGATGCCAGAGCGATCGGTGATTGATAGGCCATTCGCTCCGCTCATCGAGACGAGCTCTGCCTACGGCGATTATTTTGTCGATCTCGCCGGTGACGGCTTCGATTGCTCAATTCGCCCGGCTTGTCTTCCCGACGGAATTGCTGGCCGTCACCCGGCGCTCGTCTATCTGATCGCGTCAACTATCAATCGTTGAAGTCAGTCGATGCCGACAGGCCCTTCCAGGTTTCGGTTTCCTGCGCGACATAGGCATTCTTGTCAGCGATGGCCTTCAGCGTATCGGTGCCAAGCGGCAGACGCAGCGGAGGCGTTTGCGCATCGACCAGTTCGATCATCGCCGCTGCGAGCTTGGCGGGATTCCCCGGTTGGTTGTGGTTCAGGTTGGCAGCGATCCGACGCACGTTGCCCGATGTCGCGTCATAGTCCGCAATGACCTCGCGTGCGACGACGAGCGATGACGTGTCGAGGAAGTCAGTCCGGAAGTAACCCGGCTCGACGACCGTCGCGTGAATGCCGAGCGGCTTCAGTTCGGCGTGCAATGCTTCGGTCAAGCCTTCGACCGCGAACTTCGTCGAACTGTACGCGCCGAATCCCGCCGCGGCCCGATAGCCGCCGATCGACGACATATTGATGACGTGACCGGCGCGCTGCGAGCGCATCGCCGGCAGAACGGCGCGCGTGACGGTCAGCAGCCCGAACACGTTGGTGTCGTACATGCGGCGCACGTCCGCGTCGGTGGACTCCTCGATCGCGCCGAGCAAACCGAATCCCGCGTTGTTGATGAGAACGTCGATACGGCCGAATTTTTCGAGCGCGGCTTGAACCGCGGCTTTCGCCTGCGCTTCGTCCGTGACGTCCAGCGCAACGGGCAGCAATGCCGGCGAGTCGCCGAGGCGCTCGACGATTGCCGCAACATTGCGGCCGGCGGCGACCACCGCATTGCCGTCAGCCAGGGCCGCCTCGGCGATCAGCGCGCCCAGGCCGCGCGACGCGCCCGTGATGAACCAGACACGCTTGAAGCCGTTCTTCGTGAGTTCAACCATGATGCTTCTCCTACGTTTGGGGTGGGTGTGAACGGATCATAGGAGTATTGATTCGCACGAACTAGGCGTAGATTGCTAGACTGATAATCAATTTTTATTTGCTAATGGGGGTGGCGGTGAACGAAGTTCGTGCGATCACCATATTCGTCCGGGCGGCGGAGCTCGGAAGCCTGCGCAAGGCGGCCGTGGATCAGGGCATTTCGCCGCAGGCCGCGAGCCACGCGGTGATGCAACTGGAAAAGGAGCTGGGCGTGCGGCTCTTCCATCGAACCACGCGCAAGCTGAGCTTGACCGAGGAGGGGCAGGGCCTGCTCGACAGCGTGAAGCCTGCTTTGGCCGTCCTCTCGTCCGCACTCGACGACGCGCGCCGATCGAAAGCCGAGATTGCGGGCCCGCTGCGGGTGAGCGCGCCAAGGGCGATAGGGCATCTGGTGCTGTGGCCTTACTTTCTGGAATTCGCTGAATTGCATCCGAACGTGCAGCTCGATGTGCAACTCGACGACCACTTCACCGACCTGATCAACGATCGCGCCGATGTGGGGTTTCGCGGCGGGTCTCCGCCGTCGGGCGGCACCATCGCGCGGCGGCTTTTGCCGATCCAGTTGATCGTCTGCGCGTCGCCCGCCTATATCGAGCGCCATGGCGCGCCGCGCACTATCGACGAACTCGACGCTCACCGCTGCACGGGATACCGGCGCGCGAACACGGGCAAGCAGGCCCCGTGGGAATTCCTGATCGGGGATGAAATCGTCTACCGCGACGTTGCCACCGCCCTATGCGTCAATGACACCGACGCCGAGACGGCGGCCGTGATCGCCGGACTCGGCATTGGTCAACTCGGCAGCTTTTCCGCCATCGCGCCGATCAGGAGCGGCCAACTGGTTCCGTTGCTGGTTCAGCATGTCACGCAGCGCGAGGCGGTCTATATCTACTATCGTCATCGAACCGAGCAGCCGCTGCGGGTGAGGACATTCATCGACTTCATGGTCGCGCGCCTGGCGGGGAACAGGAGTTTTTATTTCGAGCCGTCCGAACTTCGTGCGGCCCGTTGAATCTGCGAGCTTGCCGGCGTGCGCATGCTCCGAGAACGATGGTCAACAACGGCTCTGAAGCTGGGCGATGTCCGGGTCGCGGGTACGTGAGCGGAAAGCAATCGCGGAAAGAATGACCGGAAGCTGGGCCGGTTTGGCGAAATGGTGATCGAAACCGGACCTGAGCGATACGGCCCTCTCGGTCTGCGACGACAACCCGGACACCGCGACAAGCAATGGTATGGGCTTGCCCCTGAGACCCCTGATTTTCCTGGCCACCTCTCGACCGTCGAGTCGAGGCATCTGAACGTCAAGAATAACCACTGCGGGAAACCACCGGCAGTACTCGGATAACGCATCGACTCCGTCTCGTGTGGCTCGAATTTCGTAGCCGTGAAGCTCGAAATACTGGACGTATGCGGCGAGCAGAGCAGGGTCGTCGTCCGCAATGAGTAGATGGTGAGAGCGGACATGCTTCATCGCCGTTTCTCCGGATCGTGTAGCGGACGAACGCAATTGGCGGACCCGGACCGATCGCACGGCGGATTTCCGCGTAACATGGACGTGGCATCACCGCGCAGTTCAAGGTTTTGCCACTATTCGAGGCGCACATGCGACTGGCTGACTTCATCCTGCGGAACATGGAAGCGATCCTGGCGCAATGGGAGGCTTTCGCCGGCACCCTGTTGCCAGCCGCGGCGAACATGGAATCCCCGGCGTTACGCGACCACGCGCAACAGATTCTCGAGGCAGTGGCGAAGGATCTGTCGACCGCCCAGACGAAGGAAGCACAACTTGAAAAATCGCAGGGACGTGCGCCCCGAATGATCGATGCCCCGGAGACGGCGGCACAAACACACGCCATTCTGCGAGCACGAAGCGGTTTCGACATCCGGCAACTGACGGCCGAATACCGCGCTCTGCGCGCCAGCGTCCTGCGGCTATGGATGGACCAATGCCCGCGCGAGGAACTGGTCATGGACGACGTCATCCGCTTCAACGAAGCAATCGATCAGGCGCTCGCCGAATCGGTCAGCTTTTTCAGCGCGCAAGTGGAACAGGCTCGCAACCTGTTGCTTGGAATGCTCGGGCACGACATGCGCAGCCCGCTTCAGACCATCCAGATGACAGCGTCGTATCTCGCCGCGTTGAATGCCGGGGAGAGGGTGGCGAGTGCTGCGAGCCGCCTGATCCGAAGCGGCTCGCGCATGCAGGCTCTGCTGGACGATCTGTGTGATTTCAACCGGACGAAGCTAGGTCTGGGTATCAACATCGTTCCGACCCACATTGATCTCGCGACCGTCTTTCGCGACGAACTGGACCAGCTTCGCACGATACATCCTGATCGCCAGTTCGATCTGGAGATGCGGGGCAAATCCGAGGGCGATTGGGACGGCAAACGTCTGCAGCAATTGCTCGGCAATCTCGTTCTGAACGCAGTCAAGTACGGCGCGCCGAATACACCGGTGCGTGTCATTGTGACCGGTGAGGAGGAGGATGTCCGTATCGTTGTCGCCAATAGCGGAACTTCAATTGAGCCGTTAGACATGGAACAGATTTTTGAGCCTCTGAAACGCGGTGGGGGTCCTGCGGAAAGCTACGAGGAGGACAGCCACCTCGGTCTCGGACTGTATATCGTGCGCGAAATTGCGAAGGCTCACGGGGGCGAAATCGAACTGCGTTCCGGACAAGGCGAAACTGCGTTCGCCGTACGACTGCCGCGCACCAGGTAGCAATTCACTGTGTCGTTACCCAAATGCCTGGCGGCGAGCACGTAAATAACTCTTCTGTACTTGCGGGCGCGCCTGTCAATTGAACTCACGAGGCGTCGGCGCCACCTCGCTGATTTTTCCGCAGAGCCATGGTGCTAGCCCCGCATGGCCAGTTGAGCAACGGTATTTGCACGATGGGCACAGCGCATGCTGAACAACGATCGGCAATGCGTTGCCATGCACGGCATTTCCGCCGTGCATCCGCCAGAGCGTCCGCTCTGAGAGCCGGACGCCCACCGTTGGGTGCGGGCAGCCATTCGGTTGCACCGCTGTCCGGGTTGATCCATGGTCGCATGCGACTCTGGACAGGTACAGGGACATAACAGGTCCACGTCTGCACCCGTACGGAGTTGCTTCGGCCAGTTACCGGAGAAACCTCATGTTCATCCATAACAAACGCCTCCAGTACACCGTGCGCGTCGCCGCGCCGAATCCGGGTCTTGCGAATCTGCTGCTGGAGCAATTCGGTGGGCCGCAGGGCGAACTCGGTGCCGCCTGCCGGTACTTCACCCAGGCGGTCGGCGAAGATGATCCTGGCCGTAAGGATCTGTTGTTCGATATCGCAACCGAAGAGCTGAGCCATCTGGAAATCGTTGGCTCGATCGTCGCGATGCTGAACAAAAGTGCCAAGGGCCAGTTGGCCGAAGCCGTGGAAGCGGAGGCGGAGCTCTATCGTTCGATGACGGGGGGAGGAAACGACTCCCACACGACGGCGCTGCTGTACGGCGGCGGCCCGGCCCTGACCAATTCGGCCGGCGTGCCCTGGTGCGCCTCCTATGTCGATACGATCGGCGATCCGACGGCCGATCTGCGCTCGAACATCGCGGCAGAAGCTCGCGCGAAGATCGTCTATGAACGCCTGATCAATGTCACCGACGATCCGGGCATCAAGGAAACACTCGGCTTTCTGATGACACGAGAAATCGCCCACCAGAAATCGTTCGAGAAGGCGTTGCATTCGATCCAGCCAAACTTTCCGCAGGGCAAGCTCCCTGGCGTGCCGCAATACACGAGCGTGTACTACAACATGTCGCGAGGCGACGATGCGCCGCGTGGGCCATGGAACGAAGGTCCGGATTGGGAGTTCGTCGAGTCTCCGGAGCCGGCCGTGGATGGCGGTGACGGCATGGCCACCGTCAACGTATCGCAACGCGACGTGAAGGTGTTGCAGGCCATGGCATCGAGAACGGCGTCGGATGTGGCTTCGGATCCGACGACAGGTGCGGACCTCGGCGCGGGTCAGACTGTCTGACGTTGTCGGCGAAGGCGCAGCCGTCCTGACGGCTGCGCCTTCCATTCCGTGGGCCTTGCCTCAGTCCGACGCCCGCTCATCTCGTCATGGAATGAAAAGGCGCGTCAGGAACTCGGCCGCCGGCCGGTGGCGTGTTGACATGCACCGCACGCATGAGTTGATTTTTTTAATGAATTGGTCAGACCGGACAAATTACGGTCGAATGGCGGGCGCTGCGCGCCGGACGTGGCTCCGACAACGGGGCCCGCCGCTCATTCGTTTAAAAAATCATGAAAGGAGAAACATGAAATACCTGCTTGCAAGCCTGACCATTGCGCTGCTGGCCATATCTTCCGGCAACGCGATCGCGAAGGAATGGTCGACCGTGCGGTTCGGTGTCGACGCGAGCTATCCGCCGTTCGAATCGAAATCCGCCGATGGCAAGCTCGTCGGCTTCGACATCGACCTGGGCAATGAGATCTGCCGTCGTCTGAACGCAAAATGCGTGTGGGTCGAAAACGCGTTCGACGGGATGATTCCGGCGCTGAAGGGGCGCAAGTTCGACGGCGTGCTGTCGACAATGTCGATGACGCCGGCGCGTCAGGCGCAGATCGCATTTTCGTCGAAGGTGTTCCGTATCCCGACACGCCTCGTTGCGAAGAAGGGCTCGGCGCTCACGCCGACGCCGGAAACGCTGAAGGGCAAGCGAATTGGCGTCGAGCAGGGCTCGATCCAGGAAACTTATGCGAAGACGTACTGGGAGCCGGTCGGCGCGGTGATCGTCTCTTACCAGGATCAGGATCTGGTTTACTCTGACCTGATCGCTGACCGCATCGACGCATCGCTGCAGAACGCCGTGCAGGCTGACGTCGGTTTCCTGCGCACGGCGCGAGGCAAGGATTTTGCGTTTGCCGGCAATGCGCTTTACGATGCAAAGACGCTCGGAAGCGGCACTGCTATCGGTTTGCGCAAGGAAGACACCGACCTGAAGGCGAAGATCGACAAGGCGATCGCCGACACACGCGCGGACGGCACATACGACAGGATCGCGAGAAAATACTTCGACTTTGACGTCTATGGCCAGTGAGCGCGGCGACAACGCGTGGACGCGGCGGATAAGCGCGTTCAATGTCCGCTTAGGGACAATGTCACCCTAGTTCCCGCAAAGCTCTCATCTGGCCGGGTTGCTGCGATCCCGGACATTTCGCTCCGGGTGCGCGGCAACCTTCAGCGAAGAACCTCCACATCTGCCGCCACGCTGTCCCCACTTAAGCGAGCACCTGTCACGAAGTGTTGTCAACCGGTGCGGCACCGTACCGACGCCTCCTACGAACTCCGGCATGCTGAAGGTCTTGCACGCTGCGCGATACGACTGATCGGCAGCGAAACGTTCGGATCGGCGCTACGTTGCTGTAGAAAGAAGGCCAACTTGTTCAGTACTTCGCTCGCATTCCTCTCGGACGGCCTGCTTGCCCTTTCCGGGTGGCAGATCCTGCTGGCTACGCTGATATCGGCGCACATCACGATTGTCAGTGTGACGGTCTATCTGCACCGGTGCCAGGCTCACCGCGCACTCGACCTGCATCCTCTCGTCAGCCATTTTTTCCGGTTCTGGCTGTGGATGACGACGGGCATGGTGACAGGCAAGTGGGCTGCGGTGCACCGCAAGCACCACGCGAAGTGCGAGACACAAGAAGATCCTCACAGCCCACAAATCAAGGGCATCTGGAAAGTACTGCTCGGCGGTGCCGAACTCTATCGCACTGAAGTGAATAACGAGGAAACACTGCGCAGATTCGGCCACAGCACGCCGGTCGACTGGATTGAGCGGAACGTCTATGCGAAGTATCCGAACCTCGGCATCAGCCTGCTGATCGTGATCGATGTCGCGTTGTTTGGAATCGTTGGTGTGTCGGTGTGGGCCATCCAGATGATTTGGATTCCTTTCTGGGCTGGCGGCGTGGTCAACGGTCTGGGGCATTTCTGGGGTTACCGCAACTTCGGCACTCCTGATGCGAGCACGAACGTGATTCCCATCGGCGTGCTGATCGGCGGCGAAGAACTGCACAACAATCACCACGCCTATGCGACATCCGCAAAGTTGTCGAACCGATGGTACGAGTTCGACATCGGTTGGATGTACATTTGCGTCCTTTCCGCGCTTGGGCTGGCCACGGTCAGGAAAATGGCGCCGCGGCCGCATCTGGTCAAAGGCAAAGCGGAGATCGACGACGACACGCTGCAAGCTGTACTTCGAAACCGTTTCGAGGTGATGGCAAGCTATGCCCGAACGGCTGAGCGTGCCTTCCGGCAGGAACTGGTGCATGTGAAATACACGAGCCGCCGCGAGAAAGCCCTGATTATGCGTGGCGTCAGACACTGGTTTCGCGACGACGGGCAGGCAGGGCAAGCCAAGGCATGTCAACCGGTGCCCAAAGGGCTATACGAGCACGCCCCGACGCTTCGTGTCTACGTCGAATTGCGCGAGGATCTGTCGGCAATCTGGACGCGCTCGAATCTCTCTCGTGAACAGCTACTCTGCCAATTGCAGGACTGGTGCCATCGTGCGGAACAAAGTCGCATCGACGCCCTGAGGCAATTTTCGCAACGTCTTCGTCTTTACGGTTGATAGCTGGGTTTAGATCGATCGCGGCCTGGCCGGCGATCTCCGTAGCGAAGCGGATTTCCCAGACGGGTACGTCACCGTACCGACTTCTGATCACTGCGCGTGCACCGCCATTGCAAGGTCCGGGCGTCGCGCAGCCACCGGAAACGAAGCAATCTCCCGTGTCACGCTATATGCCGATGTCGATCTAAACCTCCATTTCGTTGAACTCCGGCTCAATACGCGTCCGGCAGCGCCTTTTTTGGCAGCGTACAAGCGGAACCAACGATTGCCATTCAGCCGAGCGTTAGGTCGGGAAGGCCGAGCATGGCAATCGTTTCGAAGGTCGTGCAATCCGCATGCACGGCGTCTCGCACCGCGAATGCATGCCAGGACACGGATCGGCGCGTAACTTCGACGCGACTTATAATCTTTTTTTGCGTATTAGCCAGATCTCGAGTAACGCGAAGATTACCGCATCGTGACGCGCTGCAGCACAGGCCGCAAAGATGTTGGAGCATTCCTCCTTCTATCCATATTCACCCGTCAGGAAATCGTCGGCGAAAGCGGCGCGGTTCCGGGCGAGCTGCGGAGAGTGTGAAATGTCTCAAGATCACCGTCAAAACGAAAATCATCTGATGGCCGTGTTGCCTGACCTGGAATGGGAGCGTCTGGCGCCGCATCTGTCGCTCGTGGAGATGCCGCTTGGCAACGTCGTCTATGAATCCGGCGATCGCCTCAATTACGTTTATTTCCCAACCACCTGCATTGTGTCGCTGCTGTACGTGATGGAGGACGGGGCGTCCGCCGAAATCGCGATCGTCGGCAACGAAGGGCTCATCGGCGTCGCGCTTTTCATGGGTGGTGAGACCACGCCGAGCCGCGCGGTCGTACAAAGCGCGGGGCAGGCATATCGCCTGGACGCTCAAATCCTGAAAGAGGAGTTTCATCGTGCAGGGCCTGTCCAGCGCCTTTTGCTGCGCTATACCCAGGCATTGATCACGCAGATGGCGCAGACCGCTGTATGTAATCGTCACCATTCGATCGACCAGCAGTTGTGCAGGTGGCTGCTGCTCAGCATCGACCGCCTCTCGTCGAACGAACTGAAGATGACGCAGGAACTGATCGCCAATATGCTGGGCGTGCGCCGCTCCGGCGTAACCGAGGCCGCACTGAAACTGCAGGATGCAGGTTTGATTCGGTACAGCCATGGACACATCGAGGTATTGGATCGGCCGGGGCTAGAAAAGCGTGTGTGCGAATGTTACGGCGTAGTGAAGCGCGAATTCGATCGGTTGCTGCCGGCTTTGAAAGCGCTATAAAAAACGGTGTGAGCGCGTGCTGGCGCGAATTCAATTCAGTGTGAACGGAGAGCGAATTGGACGATCCTTTCAACCTTCAGCGCTTTGTCGACGCTCAGGATCCGCTGTACGCGCAGGTCTGTGACGAACTGCGCAACGGGCGTAAGCGCAGCCATTGGATGTGGTTCGTGTTTCCGCAGATCCAGGGGCTTGGAACGAGTGCGATGGCGCAGCGGTTCGCGATTTCGTCGTTGGCCGAGGCCGATGCTTATCTGCGCCACCCGCTTCTGGGCGAACGGCTGAGGCAATCGACGCAACTGGTCAACGTTGTCGATGGTCGTTCAATCGAGGAAATTTTCGGGTATCCGGATTACCTGAAGTTTCACTCGTCGATGACGCTGTTCGAGCGCGCGGCGATCGATAAAGAGCCCTTTGCGCAAGCGCTCAGCAAGTATTTCCATGGCCGAGGCGATCCTCTAACGTTAGAGCGCCTCTAGCGGGCACCTGCCGGCGCAGCGCAATTGCTGCGCCCTGCATTGATTCAACTTACCCCCCATCGACCACCTTTCAGGCGAACAGTAAGCCTTGTCCAGGACGCTTCGCGAGCGTACAAAGTAGCGAACGCATCTGCGAGCGGCCCGTCATCGATTGCCGGTGCTGTAAGCGATGTAATGTCAATAACGCTTTGGACAATCATGAACGAGAAAGACATTCACTCAGCCAGCACAACTCGCAGCGCGCGCCGCCGGAACGTCGTCGCGGGTCTCGTCTACGTGTTCGAACAGGTCATGCCAGACCCATTCGTCCTTGCAATTGGCTTGACCCTCGTGGTGGTTCTGCTGGCCATGGCCTTCGCACCGCATGCGTCGCTCGCCGTCATCCTGAGCGCGTGGTACGGCGGCACGTTCAACATTCTAGGCTTCGCGCTGCAGATGATCCTGATTCTCGCGACCGGCTATGCAATCGCCGACGCACCGCTCGTCCAGCGCGGACTGCGGGCGATGGCTGCGGGCGTGCGCACGCCGATGCGCGCCGCGCTGTTGGTCTTTCCGATCGTCGCGGTGGCCGCGTGGCTCAACTGGGGGCTCGGCCTGGTTGTCGGCGCGCTCCTGTCGCGCGAAATCGCGAGGCGCGTAAAGGTGGATTTCGCATGGCTCGTCGCGGGTAGCTACTCCGCGTGGTCGGTCTGCAATAGCGGCTTGTCCAGTTCGATCGCGTTGTCACAGGCATCGCACGACAATGCATTGAACCTGGTCGAAAAAGCCACCGGACAAGTGATTCCGTTGAGTGAGACCGTGTTTGCGCCTTTCGTCTTCATCCCGACCGTCCTCGTCGTTGTCGTCATGACGGCGATCTTCATCTGGATGCACCCGAAGCAGGAGAATGTGGTCGCTTTCAATGAAACGCAGCCGGCGCCTGAAGCACAGACAGAGGCCGATCCGCATGCGAGGGACGCGAAGACATCATCGTTCGCTGCCCGCGCCGAGCGGTCCATGCTCGGCACGCTGCTCCTGCTGGCGCTGGGCGTGGGCTATCTCGTGCTGACGTGGTCCAGCAAAGGCTTCGAGTTGGACATCAACACGACGATCCTGATCTTCCTGCTGGCAGGGCTGGCGCTGCAGCGCACACCGATCGCCTATGCCGATGCAATTCGCCGCGCCGCGCGGCAGACCGGCTCGATGTTGCTCCAATATCCGATGTACGGCGGCATCATGGGCATCATGACGGGGACCGGATTGGCGTCGACGATCGCCAAGACGTTTGTGGCCATTGCCACGCCGGTGACGCTTCCCGTCCTGAGTTACTTCAGCTCGCTGATCATCACGCTGCTCATTCCCAGCGCTGGCGGACACTGGGCCGTTCAGGGGCCTTTCGTTCTTCCGGCCGCATTGAGCCTGCATGCTTCGGTTCCGCGCACGGCGATGGGCGTCGCCATGGCCGAGAACGTCTCGAACATGCTGCAACCTTTCTGGGCGGTGCCCGTTGTTGCAATCGCTGGCATTCGCATCCAGCGCGTTATGGGCTACACGGCGATCACTTTTGTTGTATCGCTCGTGATCTATGCAGCGGCGCTTTGGCTGATTCCGTGATTCGATTACACATGCGCCGGGCAGAAGAAGCTGCTGGCGCGCCGCTGCGGCTGTTGATAGGCTTGGTTTACGCGCGTCGCTCGCTCGGAAGCGGGTGGGCATGGTCTGATGAATCGCACGCTCCATCGAGCTCGACACGCCGCACGCGACCAGGGTCAGCGACGCGTTCGTTTTTTCTTTTTGGGTTTCGGCGGCGCGAGCGCAGCGGTCCAGAAAGCGGTGGTCCCGCGCTTCGCCGCCGCCGTCGCGTGACCGCGCGCTGAACCCGCCACTGCATTTGCGCCGCTCAACCACATGCTGAGGAAGGGATTCTTTTTCATCCACGGATTTTTCATGTCAGGCCCGGTCGAATAGGGGTTGTCCAGTTCATGCCGAACGAAGATCGCAACGGGCATACCTATCGGACCGCGATCGGCGCGCCGGTGCAAATCGAGCGCGGAATCGATCCTGCCGAACGTAAATCGGCAGATCGCGCGCGCGAGACGGCGACTACCGGCGGAAATCGCTTCTCCGACCGACGGCGAATTGAACACACCAGTTGTACATTCGCGCAGTCGGGCTGACGCGAACACGTCCGGCCGATCACTTCGGCAGAACCCACCGTGACTGGGCATGATGCTTGCGCGATTAAGCGTTCAACCGTTAAACCCGATCACCGAGGAGAGCAGCATGGAAGCGACAAAGCAGGACAACAAGGCGACTGAATCCGGCGCGCATGATGCATTAGCCTTTCTCGAGGCGGAACATCGCGCGGTCGAAAAATTATTCACGGCGTTCGAGAAAGCCGAGGACGATGATCTTGAAGCGAAGTCGGCGCTCGTGCAGCGCGCCTGCGAAGAGCTATCCATTCATGCGATGCTCGAAGAGGAACTGCTTTATCCTGCGGCGCAGGAAGCTCTGCCTGGCAGCGACAAGGTCGACGTCGAAGAAGCGTACGTCGAGCACTTCCTCGTCAAGACGCTGATCGCGAAGTTTGAAACGATGAAAGCGGGCGATAAAGGCTTCGATGCGACCTTCAAGGTGATGAGCGAGATGGTGGGGCATCACGTCGAGGAAGAGGAGGGGGAACTCTTTCCGGAACTGCGCAAGTCGAATTGTAATCTGCGCTCGCTGGGCGAGAAGATGGCGAAACGCAAGGCCGAACTGCAGAGCAAGCTCGATGCGGTGGGGAGCCGATCGGTGGGCGATAAGACGGCGGCGCTTTAAGCTTAGCAAAGCGATAGTGGGTCGCGAACGCCTGGCAAATACGCGAAAACATATAACGCTGGAGCAGCCTGCCGCGAGAAAGGCACGCTGTATGCTGCCGTCGTTTTACCCGGCAGCCGCTTCGTTGAGCGGTTGCCTCTTCAACGTCGGAGGACACTGTGTCGCACAGTAGCAAGGCCAAGACGAACAGGGTAAGCCTGTACAAACAGGCTGCAGCGATTGCGTCGAGCCGGGGGCGCAAGTCGGGCGCGACGATTTCGATGAAGCGCGACAAGTAAAGGCTGGTGCGCGGTCCTCGGAGTCCGCGAAGGAGGGCGTGGTGATTACGAGTGAATCAGTCGAAGAAACCGGCGGATGTGCGTGCGGCGCGGTGCGATTCCGCGTCAGCGCCCGGCCCCGGCGAGTGTCGATATGTCACTGCATGACGTGTCGGCGAATACATGGCAACGTGTTCGGCGGTTATGCCATGTTCGAGCGTGGCGCTGTGGAGTTTTCCGGCGCTACGCAGGCGTGGCAGAGTTCGCCTGAGGCGCGAAGACATTTTTGCCCGACATGTGGTTCGGTCGCGTTCATGGAATACCTCGGCAGCGACGAGCTGGATCTCCCGCTGGGAGGCTTCGACCGCGTCGGCCTGTATGAGCCGAGCTACGAGCTTTGGTGCTGCCATAAAGAGCCGTGGCTGCCCGGCGGAGTGCGCGCCGAATATAACGAGAACGGACCATGACGCTTGTTCGATGAAAGCAGGGGAAGTTTGATGGCGTGGATGCTACGGTCGCACTCCCAGTGCCGAACGCGGTTTGCTTGCTGGATCTGGATGTGCTCTCACCAGGCAAGAAGTACAAAGCCGGTATCAGTTGCCATAGCGCAATCCACGCGGGCGCCGCTGTGAGCGATCAATCGATGTCAGCCGCGGCTCTATCCTTGCAGACCGAATCCAACCGGCCGCCGCGGCATAAAGTTTGCAAAAGATGAGACGCGCAACCTTCTGGAGCCGGTCATGACCACCCAACCTGTCGCCCCTTCGCCAACTGACGAACTCGACACCGTTCCAGACACATCGAGTCCTGCCTACGCCGGCCGTCACCCGCTAACGCGTGTATTCGACCGGTTTGCAAGCCTCGTCACGCGATGGGCCGGATCACCCGCTGCGTTCTCTCTCGCCGTGCTGACAGTCGTTGCCTGGGTGGTTACGGGGCCTATCTTTCACTACTCGGACGGATGGCAACTTGTCATCAACACCGGGACCACCATCGTTACGTTTCTGATGGTCTTTCTGATCCAGCAGAGCCAGAACAAAGACAGCGTCGCGTTGCATCTGAAGCTGAATGAGCTGCTTTCCTCGCATCGAGCCGCAAACAACAATCTGATCGGCATCGAGGACGCGTCTGAGGAAGAACTCCGAAGGCTGGCAGCAGCTTACCTACGTTTGTCCACTCAGTGTGATGCTCAAGGTTCGCCCGGAAAGGGCGGCGTAGTAGAGGGACTTGCCGGGCATCCCGTCGAGAGTTGACTTCAGTGCTGGCGAACAGTGTCGCGCGAAGCGTTGCATCAACGTTTCATGGCTCGCTTTTGTGAGCGGGCGTTCAGGGTGGAAGGCGAGTCGCTCGCCCGGTTTAGGCGATTGCGTGGGGCTGTGCCGGGAGCCTCGGAAAGGAGGGTGTGGAGATCGCCGACGAAGCGGCCGAAGCGCGCAGGCAACGAATTACCGCTTGGTATTCGATGATCACTCACCGTTTTTGGCGTTGGCCATTGCCGCGCATAGCCATGCCGAGCGCGTCACGGACCGTGCTCAAGCCTCTATACGCATACGCTGTCGGCCATCAACATCTGGATGTGGACATGCGACAGCGAAATTTTCGTTTCGCCCATATCGACACTATCCAAATGGAAATCACCACATGGACGCTTTAACGGCCATATGTGCGATTCGCGGTGCATCACTGCACCATTGCAATTGTCGTTTCCACTTTATCTGGCATGCGGGAGCATGTCCGTACGGTGCCGTACCGCGAAAGCCTTGTTTCTCGCGTGGAAATGGACAACGACGCTGCGAGGCATTCATACGTGGCGAATCAAGATCGAGTTCCGCCGCAGGCCCGTGAATATCCAGTTCCTACGGGCATTTCCCGTGTGCCTGATCCATCGTTTGGTCGTTACGAATTGAGCCGAGTCCGTGTCGCGCTCCTTTTCTTCCACAACCACTGGCATGCCATCATCCGTCGCATTTTCCGCGGCTTCTCTTCGCCTTCTGTTTTCTTCCAATTCCTCTGTATTGACCTGATCATCATTCATGATTCTCTCCTACCAAAAGAAAACGGCTTCACCAACGGGATGTCGGCATCCGTCCCATAGCGTCGGCGACGGGGCACATACGTAGTTCGGGGCACGCTCTTCTTTGCACGTCAGCGCGTACGATCTTTTTCGTACACGAAGTGCCGCCGGCATCGACGTCCGGAATAGTTGCGTTGCACCGACCGAAGCAACGAGTGAAAGCGGCGAGACACGATTCGGACAGGACGATACAGAAACGCGTTCGCTGAGCCAGTGGCAAGTGCCGCCGTTGACTCTTCAGGCCCTGCAGTCAGTGTGCGAATCCGAAACGGCCGCGTGCCGCATGCCAGTAGGCTTGCCGGTCAATCAAGTGGATGTGGTCAGAGACCTCGGCGTCAACGCTCTGCCGACGGCGCTGAATAGCGCCACTTGCTTGCGTTTGAATCGATGCGGGCATCATTGACGCGTCGTTTTTCCGCCCGTGCACGATCCGCCTGTTCGAGGGAGAGTGCTTGTGCCTGACGCGACAGAGCATATTCGCTCACGTTGCCAGACGTACGTGCTGCATTTTTGATTTGTGATCGCATGATGATTCCAGAACAAGGGACACTAAGTGCGACCCATGTACTGACTGTATACCCATCGCCCGATGCAAGCACGCTTTCCTTTACAAAGGTGAAAACCGGAACGGTAGGGCTGCTTTTTTCTCGAACGCGCAACGGCACGCTGGAAATCTTCGGCAACGCATCCTTTCGCGTGTTTGCAAAAGGTGTTCATCAAAACAGTGCCCGCGAGGCAGTGCGGGCACTTTGACTCTTTAGCGTTCGTCAGAGCGTGTTTATCAGCCGTGCTGAAGTAACTGGTCCAACATCGTAGGCAACAGATTTCGGGGCCGGCTCTGTGATCTTGGAGGGCATCTCAGGCGACCGCGGACGGCACGCGCCTCGATCATACAAAAGCAACCCTTCGACCTAGAACAGCGGGTGCTCGTGCGGATATAGCGCCGTCCTGAGGGCAAAGCCACCGAGGACAACGAAGATGACGGCGGCCAGAATGTGGACCGCCTTGGTTGGCAGACGGTCGGCGAACTTGTGCCCCAGGTAGATGACGGGCACGTTTGCCAGCATCATGCCGAGCGTGGTGCCGGCGACCACCCCGAAGAACTCGTGAAATCGCGCAGCCAGAGCGATCGTTACGATCTGCGTCTTGTCACCCATTTCGGCCAGAAAGAACGTTAGAGCCGTGGTGCCGAACACGCCCATCGGATGCCTGGTCGACACCGCCTCGGCACCGTCGAGCTTGTCGGGGATCAGAATCCAGACGGCCATGACGGCAAATGATGCGACGACCGCCCAGTTCAGGATCGTGGGGCTCAGAACGCTCGCGAGCCATGCCCCCAACGCGCCGGACGCCGCATGATTGACGAGCGTTGCGACAAAGACGCCGAGAATAATCGGAATGGGCTTGCGATATCTGGCAGCGAGCACCAAGGACAGCAGTTGGGTCTTGTCGCCGATTTCGGCTAGGCCGACCACGCTGGTCGAAACGAGGAACGATTGCATAGGTTGTGGGCCGGGCCGCGCAATAAGTACGCGATGACGCGCATTCCGGCGACCCGGTCAGGTCGGAATGCGAGTCATCGGTCTTGCCAGGCATAGTGCTGTGCACGCCATGGCGGTCTGTCGACCACCAAGTATGTTGACGGGCACCCTCGAACATTGCGCTCGAGGCGGCTACTCCCCAATGAGAGGGGCGATTCTACAGTGTCCTGGCCCGGTAACGCAAATCGTCAGCTTTCCGAAAGCCAGTGCGTCGAGACGGAACGGCGTGAGGTTACGAATGCGGAATCTGGCAGACGGAGGCAAGGGCGCCAGTTAAGGGCGAGCATTGGGGCCGTTGTAACCGACTGTAATTGGTGGCGCTCGTCCAGCGGGAATAAAAATCCTACCGATACCGTTCACAGGGAGCCGTCATGGTTCCCTTTCGCTTTGTCAGCCAGACGCGGGCAAGAGCGGGCGACGAGTTGCAACGGCACGAAGTGGACTTCCACGGCAGATTCCGTCGACGGGGGTCTCAACCTTGAATAACAGGAAGAAAAATCAGATTTCTTATGAATATAAATCGTAATGATTTGCATTCTGAAGAAGGATTTCTATGCGGACGCGCTTGCGTTGGCAGCCGCTACGTAGGGGCGCAAGCAGGGTCGCGAACCGGCAACAGACAAATGAGACAGGAGAATGAAACGTGAAGAAAGTGGATGTCCGAAGGTTTGGGAAAAGGGCGAGCGTGGGACTGACCACTTCACTTATTGCACTGACGCTGGCGCATTCGGCTGCGGCACAGGACTCACTGCCATCGGGCGGCGAACAGGACGGTGTCGCCGACGCGCCGACACTGCCGCCCGTACAGGTTCGCGCGGCAACACCCGGGCAAGTCATTCAGGACGATAACGTGAACGACCCAGACCAGGTTGCCGCCGTAAGCAAGACAGGAACCGCGCTCAAGGATTTGCCGGCAAGCGTGCAGGTGATCCCGCGCGCGCTGATGACCGAGCAGGGCGCGACGATGCTTCGGCAAGGCGTCAGCAACGCCAGCGGTGTGAATGTCGGTGGTCAGGATACGAAGGGCTATTACGACCATTTTCTGATTCGCGGCCTGAACGCGCAGATCTACAACGACGGATTCTCCGACGGAGACCTTTTGGGCGGCATCTCGCATTCGTTGAACGGTGTCGAGCACATCGAGATTCTGGAAGGCCCGGGGTCGGCGCTGTTCGGCAGTGGTCCGCCGGGAGGCACGATCAATATCGTCCACTACACGCCATCTTCCGACTTCCACTACGGCGGCAATATACAGTCGGGCTCGTTTGGCACGATCTCCGGTAGCGGCTACGTGACGGGACCAACAGGCATATCGGGGTTGAACTATCGGGTCGATGCAACCGTATCGCGTTCCGATGGATTTCGCGATCTGGCGAGCCGTGACGAGGAAATCAGACCCGCCTTCGAATGGAAGCTCGACAATCACAAGATCAATTTCTCACTCGATGCGCGCGACATTCACGAAACGCCTGACTCGTATGGTCTGATCTATTTTCATGGCTCACCCATCACGAACGTATCAATCGATTCGAAGTATTCGACGCCCTTTGCGTTCGCGCGCGGCGACTACGTCCGCCCGACGCTCACCGACGAGTGGAAGGTCAATGACTTTCTGACTATCAATAACCGCTTCTCGTATTTGCACCGAAGCCTCGATGTGCTCGGCAATGGCGATAGCACGAGTACGAAGGTGAGCGGCAATGAAGTGGTCGGCCGGCAGCTACGGCGGCAGGATGATTCGGATAACAGTTTCGACTATCAGCTGGAGCCGGTGTGGCGGTTTGGGACCGGCAGCGTCAAACACACGCTGCTCACGGGATTCGAATATCAGCATCAGACGATCGATACTGAGCGCACCACGGCGGATCTGCCGAACATACCGAACGCATTCGCTCCTGTGCCACCGGAGACGTCGCTCGCCGGGCTGGCGTTTCTTTGCGACGCGAAGCATTCGTGTGATAACGATCACCTGGTTGCAAATTACTACAGCGTTTATGCAACCGATCAGATCGACGTGACCGACAAGCTGAAAGTTCGCGCGGGCGTGCGCAAGGACTGGTGGGACACGTCGCTCACGCCGAATATCACGGTGCCTGGCCGCTTCGACACAGAAGGGCAGCCGCTGGTCGCCGGTGTGACCGACTCACGCAACGATGCGCCGGTGAGCTGGAACATTGGCGTGCTGTACAAGGCACTGCCGTGGATGTCGCCGTACTTTGGCGTGTCGAAGAGTCATCTCGCCAACTTCAACTCCGAAAACACGCAAAATGGAATCGGCGCGCCGGAATCCGCCTTGCAATACGAGGCGGGCATCAAGTTCTCGTTTCTCGACGACCGGTATGTCCTGAATACGGCGTTGTTCGACGTGGAGCGCGATAACGTGGCTGCGCTGACCACGATCAACAATGTGGAAAGCGTCGTCTTCGACAGTCAGAGGACGAAGGGCGCCGAGGCGTCTCTTGACGCAAGCATTACCTCGCAGTGGCACGTCGTCGCCAATTTCACGGCGCAAGACGCGAAGATCACCGACAATCCGCAAGGGGTGGCGTCGGTGGGCAATCGTCCGCAAGGCGCGCCTGCATACATTGCGAACCTCTGGACAACGTATGACTTTTCCATCGCGGGCCTGCCGGGTTTTCATGTCGGTGCAGGCGTCAACTATGTCAGCAAGACCTATAGCGACATCACGAACGCCAATTCCATTCCGTCGTATGTGATTGCGAATGCCGCGCTTGGCTATGAAACGCACCGGTGGGGCGTCGACCTCAACATTCACAATCTCACGGATCGGCGCTACTTCATTGCTGCAAATGCTGCCGGAGCGTATGTCGGTGAATCGTTGAGTGCGTTTGTGAACCTTCACGCCAATTTTTGAACCTCGGGACTTGTCGGCCGGTGAAGTCGCGGGCGCTCAACTGGATTCATGAATAGACGTTGAGACAGTGACGCGGTTTGCGTCACCAGTCACGTTCGCGGTCGCGAGCGGTCACCCGGATCAGCTCACGAGTGACCGCCGCAAGGACTCGAGAAAGCCTTCCTCGAGCCGAGTAGTCAGGCGAAACCTGGGGCGGCACTCATCCTTGCGACCGCCACGACCTTTATCATCCCTGGAGTTACATCCGCCGCGCGAGCGTATCGGACGGTGATTCGCCGAATCGTTTCCTGTACTCGATCGAAAATCGCCCTAAGTGCATGAAGCCGCAATCCAGAGCGACGTCTGAGACATAGACGCCGGCTGTCGCTTCACGAAGAATCTTGTGCGCCTTGTCGAGACGTATTTGTCGTAGATACTGCGTGGGGCTGATGCCCCGGAACTGCTGGAAGCCATCACGCAGTGTCCGCTCGGCCAACCCTAGCGCCATTGCCATATCCGGCAGTCTCAAGACCTCTCCGCAATGTTCGCGCATGTAATCCTCGGCCCGCTTAACGAAGCCTGGCGACGCCGTCCGACGATTCGGCTCAGGCGCCGCGGTTGTGTGGCCTGGCGTCAGCAACTCCAGCAGTAGTCGACCCATTTGCCTGCCAACGCCATCATTCTTTCGAGCCAGATCGAGCAGAGCCGAGGAATTGGCAATCAGATTGAGTTGCTGCATCCAGCCTCCAAGCGCCGGGCTGTCGACGTGAATGTGCGAGCCGAGGCCGAGGCCGAGGCGCGCGGACCACGCTTGACAGCCTGGCAGATCAGTGTCAATGCGCAGAATGAACTGCTCGCAATCCGGCGAAAGAACGGCGTCGAACGCCTCGCCCGCAGCACATAGCACCGCGTTCGACTGATCCACGCAGACAGTTCGCCCTCTTGTCCGTACTTTCGCCTGACCGGTGACGCAAAACATCAACAGGTGATAGCCGTCAACCGCTTCGACATCAACGCGCATTGCGGTTCCGAACGCAATGGTGCCGATCCCGACGCCGCCGAGCCTGACAAAGTCCATATGCGAGAGGCCAGCCTTTGCGCCAGAGGGCACGAGAAGGTGGGGCTGCATCACACGGGAGATGCGCTCACGCGTTTCATCGAGATCAGCGGATTCGAAGAGTCTGAATTCGCGCAAGGCCGGCGCGCTAAACGGAGACGTGAGCATGACTAACCGATAGGTAAGTGCTGCAATGATTCAACTGTGGAAGTGTGGCTTAAAAATGGCCACGGCGAAACACGATTCACCCTTCCCGACGAAACGTGCCGAAAATGGATAGCGCATCCAGTTCCCACCGGAAACGGATAGCGAATGCTTTTTGGCAGCGTCAGCATACCTCCATGGCGATATTCCAAACATGGAGAAGCATGATGCAAACGACTGAGATACTCCTGCGGCCAGCCGCCGAACTGGACGATGATTTCGTCAGATTTCCGCACACTGACGGCTCGCGTGTCCCGTACAAGGTGTTCAGCTCTCAAGCGGTATTCGAACGGGAGCAGGCACGGATTTTCCGCGGCCCGACATGGAACTTTGTGGCCCTCGATGCTGAGATTCCGAATATCGGCGACTTCAAGAGCACGTTCGTTGGCGATACGCCGGTTGTCGTTACCCGCATGGAAGACGGCGTGGTTGCTGCGTGGGTCAATCGCTGCGCGCATCGAGGTGCGATGGTTTGCCGGAAGGCGCGCGGCAACGCGACGTCGCACACCTGCGTCTATCACCAGTGGAGTTTCGACAACGGCGGCAATCTGCTCGGCGTTCCGTTTCGCCGCGGGCAAAAAGGCATGTCCGGGATGCCCGCGGACTTCGATCCGAAGGCGCACAGTCTGAAGCAACTGCGTGTCGAGACCTATCGCGGCCTCGTATTCGCCACGTTCAGCAGCGAAGTGGCTCCGTTGCCGGAATACCTTGGCAACGAAATGCGCCCGTGGATCGACCGCATCTTCCACAAGCCCATCGAATATCTCGGTTGCACGCGCCAGTTCTCCGGATCGAACTGGAAGCTCTACATGGAGAACGTGAAGGATCCGTACCACGCGAGCATGCTGCATCTCTTTCACACCACCTTCAACATCTTCCGCGTGGGCATGAAGGCGCGTTCGATCCCGGATGCGAATCATGGCCTGCACAGCATCATTACCGTGACGAAAACGGAGGACGACACGTCGAGCGCGTACAAGCAGCAAAACATCCGCTCGTTCGACGAGGGCTTCGCGCTGGAAGATGATTCGATTCTTGCGCTCGTTCCCGAATTCGAAGAAGACACAACCAATCACATCCAGCCGATTTTCCCGCAACTGGTGATCCAGCAGATTCACAACACGCTGGTTGCACGTCAATTGCTGGCGAAGGGGCCGGACAGCTTCGAGCTGATTTTCCACTTCTTCGGCTATACGGACGACACCCCGGAAATGCGTGCGCTGCGCATCAAGCAGGCCAACCTCGTCGGACCGGCAGGGTACATCTCGATGGAGGATACGGAGGCCACCGAACTCGTGCAGCAAGGTACGGTGCGCGACGCCGACGCGACCTCGGTCATCGAGATGTCGCGTGGAAATCCCGATCAGCAGGACACGGTCATTACGGAAAGCCTGATCCGCAAATTCTGGGTCGGCTATCAGAAGCTCATGGGTTATTGAATCAAGGGGTGTCGAGAGATGGAACAGGAAACACAACTTTGGATTGACCTCCATATGCTGCAAAGCCGCTACGTCAACGCGCTGGACAATGATCGGCTCGAAGCCTGGCCCGACTTCTTCGTCGAGGACTGCCTGTACGAGATCGTTCCCCGCGAGAATGACGACGCCGGCTTGCCAATCGGCATCATTCACTGCACGAATCAGCGCATGTTGCGCGATCGGGTCGTGTCGTTGCGTAACGCAAACATCTTCGAAGAACACTCCTACCGTCACATGACGTCCGGTTTGACGGTCCTCGAACATTCCGCAGATGAAGTACGCACGGAGAGCAGTTACGTCGTCGTTCAAACGCTGACAAACGGTGAGTCGTTCGTCTACCAGGCGGGTCGTTATCTTGACCGCGTGGTTCGGACGCCCGATGGCTGGCGCTACGCTGAAAAGCGTGTGATCTACGACACGTCGCGGGTACGGACGCTGCTCGCAACGCCGATCTGAATGGAGGTTTGAATGTCGGAAATTATGCAGTGGGTTGACGTGGGCGCGACGAGTGACTTTGCGGAGGACGAGCCGGCTCAGGTTGCCGTCGGCGCCCATCCGGTAGCGGTGTTCCGCGCTGATGGCGAATGGTTTGCGCTGCACGACCTGTGCTCTCACGGTCATGCGCGCCTGTCGGAGGGATTCGTCGAGAACGGCTGCGTCGAATGCCCGCTTCACCAGGGGCTGATTGACCTGCGTACGGGTGCACCGTGCTCTGCTCCGATTACCGAACCGGTTCGCACGTATCCGATTCGGGTGGTCAATGGTCGAGTGGAAATCGGCAGTAGCGGAACAGAGTGACGGTCGGGCAACTGCGGGAGCTGATCTATGCAGAATCAAAATCTTGTTATTGTCGGTGGCGGTCAAGCCGGCCGCAGGGCGGCGGAAGTGTTGCGCGAGCGCGCGCCCGACGCGCGCATCTGCATTATTGGTGATGAAACCCATCTGCCGTATGACCGGCCGTCGCTTTCGAAAGATGCGCTGCTCGACGCAGAGCGGGAGCGGCACGCGTTTATTCGAAACGTCGACTACTACCGCAGCCAGCGCATTGAAGTGCGGCTGGGACTGACAGTCACGGCGATCAATCGCACGGACCGTTTGCTCACCTTGAGCGATGGTTCGGAGATCGCTTACGACCGTCTTCTGCTGGCGACCGGATCGCGTGTCCGAAAATTGCAAGGTGGTCCCGTGCATTACCTGCGCACGCTCGACGATGCCCGGAATCTGAGAATGCGGCTCGCACAAGGGGCGCGAGTCGTGATCGTGGGAGGCGGATTCATTGGACTGGAGGTCGCGGCAACCGCCATCGGCCGAGGATGCGCAGTGACGCTCGTGGAACCGGCTGACCGGTTGCTCAAGCGCTCGATGCCGCCGGAAGTCAGCGAGTTCATGCGACAACTCCACGTCAGTCGCGGCGTGGAATTTCGCCTTGGAGCGCAGGTCACGGATATCCGGCAGGCGCTCGACGGTTCGGTGCGCGTTGCAACCAGCGAAGGCGAACTGTTCGCGGACGTAGTCGTGGCCGGCATTGGTGTAGTGCCGAACACGGAGCTGGCTCAGCAGGCCGGACTCGAGGTTAGAGATGGCATCGTGGTCAACGACGAATGCCGCACATCCGACCCGGACATTTTCGCTGCCGGCGAGGTCACGCAGCACTTCGTCACCTCGATCGGACGTCACTTGCGTGTCGAATCCTGGCAGGTTGCGGAGAAGCAGCCGGCAGTGGCGGCCGCCAACATGCTCGGTGCGACCGAGCGCTATGATGAAACGCCATGGCTTTGGTCGGATCAATACGACTGTAATGTGCAATCGCTTGGCACTTTCGAAGGTGCTCATACGGCGGTCCTGCGCGGTGCGATTTCCGATGGCACTTTCAGCATGATCGGCCTCAATGACGCCGGCAACGTACGGGCCGCGGTAACGGTCAACAATGGCAAGGACATGGCCATATTCGTAAGAATGGTCGCTGGTGGTCCGGTAGACGCGAATCAGTTGGCCGATACGTCCGTCTCGCTTCGCTCGCTACTCAAGCGATAGCTGCCTGCGGTGTTTCTCTAGAGGCCGATCTTGCGGAATGCAAGGTTGGCCTCTTTTCGCTCTCATTGTCCGCGAACGAAATTATTGTGTGTAGTCTGGGGGAATGCGGATCGTGTGCGGTAGGCGGCCAGTGCTGCGACCGGCTCTCCACTTGATGCAGGCTCGGTCATTTCGAGCGTGGCCGCCGCAGGCGGTGACAGCGAGTTCAAAGTTCGAGGCAGAATCTAGTCCACCGGATTGCCGTCAGTAAGCTCGAGAACGCCTTGGTTCAGCCAGGGTTCGATTCACCCACATGCCCGTTCGGAGCAGGCGGACTGGTTTCCGTTCGAACAGGTGCGGCGGCCGCGGCGCATCCCGACCACCGTTGCGCCCGATGCGCACCATCGCAATAGGGCTTGCTCTCCGAGTGCCCGCATCGACAGAGACTGAAGATGCCACTGTTCGGAAAGCGATTGCCCAACGCGTCGACGATTTCAAACTCGCCGACCAGATGAAGCGGGCCGGCGTCCATGATTTGACCTTTGACGATAGACATAGCAGTGCCAAGTGGAACCTGATTATTGCGGAGCGACGCTGGTATTCGACGTCGGAGCGGAGCCGGCTTCGCTTTGCGGTCCTCTCGGAGAACTCGCGAAGCCGGCAGTCTCGTGCGATGCATCACAGAACGGTAGCCGCGTTGACAGGCCGCATCGGCATAACGTGTAGACCTTGCGAGCGCGTACGATCTGCCCGTTGTCATCCACAAGTTCGAAGTCGCCCGTCAGTTGCATGGGACCGTTGTCTACTATTTGAACCCTGTTGGTCATGGAGAATGTCCGCTGTGTCGTAGTAAGTGACGTCGCTTGCCGCTATCAATCGGATTTACCAACGGCTTGCAGGTCCGGATGGACGGCGTCCACCGGCTGACCCAGCGAATAGAAAGTGCCGCGATTGCAAACTAGCGGTCGATCATCCGTGCGGTGAATCTGCAATGCTTCGCCAACCAGAATGGTGTGGTCACCGCCTTCATATGCGGCCCAGCGACGGCATAGAAACCAGCCCATCGTCCCGGTGAGAATAGGCGTGTCCGCGATCCATTCATGCGGAGGATCCCAGCGCTCGGGTATCCGGTTAGCGAAGTAGTGGCCGTGAAAGCCCTGGTTTTCAGCCAGAATGTTGATTGCGTAATAGTTGTCGCTCGACAGAAACGCATGCGACTTCGCAGTCTTCGCGATACTGACTGCTACCAGCTGAGGGTCGATTGAAACGGCTGCAAATGAACTCGCGGTCATCGCGTGCATGCCGCCCTGGCCGTCAGGCATGGAAACGACGGTGACGCCCGTCGTAAAGGCTCGGAGTCCTTTGCGGAACTCTTCGGGATCGATCTTCAACACTAGCCTCGTAGTTGGGGTTTGTGGGAGCGCGCGCCTGCATACGCTGGTCAAGTCCTATCGTTGCACTCGCCGGTCGCGATATCAAGACGGAACCGTGAAACGTCACGTTCCATGCGAGGAACAAGGTGGCGAGCGAATGCAAAGGCGAACGGTTGAGCAGCGCTCTCAAAGAGTGCTGGAAATCCCGGTTTGACAGATATTTTTGTCACCGCTACAAGTCGACAGATAAGGAATGAACTGCAGTTTGCCGAGTGGAAAGCATTTTGTTGCAATCGGGAACGGCGTCAGCTTCAACGGTTCGGCATCCAGAAACCTATGATTGAACTCATCGACATTCGCGTATTTTCGAAACTTTCCGAGTTGATGAGCTTCAGTGCGGTAGCGCGGGTGCTTGCGATGCCGAAATCTTCAGTCAGCCGGTCTCTGTCGCGGCTTGAGGAGCATCTGGGCGTGGCGCTGATTATCCGGTCCAATCGCAAGGTGGCGTTAACGGATACCGGTCTGCTATTCGCCGAGTCTGCAAGGAAGATACTCGACGACGTAGAAGAAGCGGAGGAGAAGGTCGGGCAGGTGCGACTGACGCCACGAGGACTTCTGCGGGTCAGCTCGCCAGTGACGCCCGGGCAGTTCATGATCGCGCCGCTGGTCCCCGCCTATCTCGCGGCCTATCCGGACGTCCAGGTGTCCCTGGAGCTCACCAGCAATAAGATGGAGCCGCTGACGGACGAAATGGATGTCGTCATTCGGACAGGCACACTGGAAGACTCCAGACTGATTGCAAGAAGACTGGGGAGTGCCCGGCTGGTCCTGGTTTCAACTCCTGCTTATCTCCGTAAGAGCGGCACACCTGAGTCGCCGGAAGATCTTCCGGCCCATTTTCTCCTCGACATTGCCGACGGCCCGTCCGAGTGGCGCTTGCGCCGAGCCGAGGAGTTGTCGACCGTCGGCGTCCATCCGCGCTTCTTTGCCAATGACACGAGCACACTCCGGACAGTCCTGTTGTCTGGATCGGGATTGGCCTGGTTGCCTGACTATCTGTGTCGTCAAGACATAGCAGATGGCAGATTGGTGCGCGTGATGCCGGATTGGGAAAGAGGCGAGCGGGAGATCAACGCGGTCTTTCCACGGCACCGAACGCTGTCGCCAAAAGTACGGTCATTCGTGGACTTTCTGGCCACTCATTTCAGCAGCGAAACGCGGTAGATCTCGCTGCGCTGACCTCCTTCCCCGAGAGGGGAATCCATTCGCTTCGGCGCTCCACGAGTGAAACGTGGCGCCGCGTCTCCACGCCAAATCTGAACGCTGGCTGATCCGCGCACTGGCGTCCTGCGGTGCAAGAAATCTTTTACCGAATCCCATAGGCACGTTCTCGCTAAAACCGTGAAAACCCGGATGACCAGATTCGGAATGTGGTGTTCCAGTCCGGAGCCTTGTGCGCTGAATAATGGCTGGGCACTTTTGAGTCATGCACGGAGCATGGTACGGCCAACTCAATCAATAGAACGTGCCGTCACGCAAGCAGCGATTTTGTAAAATTCATCGGTACAAGGGGACAAAAGTGAAGTCATGGTTCTATCCAGGCGTTGCAGTTGTTGTTGCAACGGCCACATCCATCGCGCACGCGCAGAGTTCCGTTACATTGTACGGAATCCTTGACGTTGGGATTCAATACACCACGAATCAAGGTGGTCACCATAGTGTGCAGGAGGCCAGCAGCATGATGCGTGGAGATCGATGGGGTCTTCAAGGCCGTGAGGATCTTGGCGGGGGGCTCAGGGCGGTATTCAGGCTCGAAAGCGGGTTTTCCTTGAATAACGGCGTGCTGGGTCAGAGCACAGCGACTGCTCAGAGAATATTCGGTCGCTACGCCTATGTCGGACTGGCAAACGACAAGGTGCAGGTGCTATTCGGACGACAGCCCGATTTCATGCTGGACTACCTGCAGACCACGGCGAACTCCTGGTACGGCACATCGCTGGAATTTCACCCCGCAATCAACGCCAACTTCTTTGGGAACAACGGCAGCAATCCTTCGCTTGATCGCATTGGTGGAGGTGAAGTCGACAGCTCAGTGAAGGCGACGTGGAGCCCTGTGGAGTCGCTCCACTTCGGCGCGATGTACGGGTTCGGCGATGCGCCCGGAATCGGATCGCCCAATAGCACGCAAAGCTATGGAGCGACATGGACGACGACCGGTGCGCTCTTGGGCGCCGTCTACACGACACGGAAGGACAATCTGACGCCGAGCACGCTCCGTACGCTAGGTGTCGGCGGCACGGCATCTTTCGGCGATTTCATCTTCAATGCGCTCTACACCAATTCGAGGTGGACGCTTACCGGCGACGTGGCCGACATCTTCGATGTCGGTGTCCGGTACAACATCACGCCGTTCCAGGTTGTCGGAGCGGAATACACATTCCTCGACAAGAACAATGGTCCGAAAAATGTCTTCTACGCAAGTATTCGCAGCACGTACGGCGTGATCTACGACTACAAATTCAGCAAGGCCACGGACATCTACGTGACCTACGTCTTCCAGCATGCGACGGGCGGCCGTCAGGCTCAGCTATTCGGAATGTCACTTAGCTCGAGTTCCGCGCAGGGCGTCGCGGCAATCGGCCTGCGCCACTACTTCTAGAGACGGTGGCCGCTGCCGACTGAAGACCGCAGCGGCCAGTCTGGGCGCCACGCTCAATCGCCGGCCCCTTCAAACGATCGACCTCAGGTGGTTTCCACCGTCTGCTGCTTGCGGATGCGTGGCGGGTCATAAATGCTGAGCAACATCAACCAGTCCTCGCCAATATTTCGGATCGCATGCACCACGCCGCGCGGAATCCGCACGACTGATCCTGGTTTGACCTGAAAACACTTATCGGCGATGTCAATTTCGCCTTCGCCGTCGAGGATGTAAAACGCGTGGTTATCCTGATCAATATGCAATGGCGAATATCCGCCTGGAGCCACCTTCGCAATATCGATGTTGTAGGCATCGGTGTATTCGGTGCCCAGAATGTTGAAGATGAATTCGTAGCCGCGTGATCCTTCAATCTGATGCGATCTCCACGGCGTATCGAAAGTATGGGTAATGTGGTTCATTCCAGTCCTCTCTTGATGATGGTGGCGCTCTTGCCCAGGCGTGCTGGTCGGAAGTCGAAACATGGCTATTGCAACTTGAAGCGCCATGCGGGCGATGTTTGTCGCCGCATGGCGCAGGTCGCCGGATGATTATTGGCTGACGTGCTCTTTCACAAACAGCATGCACATCGCGCCCAGGAGCGGGCCCACTGCGAGCGCGGCAAAGGCCATCTGAAATGAGTGACTAGCCTGAAACACAAGACCTACGACAGCCGGCGACATCGCCGAGCCCGACTGCCAGACAGCATTCGCGATGCCGGCGGCAGAGCCAGCCCGATTGATGCCGCTCTGTTCGGCGACGAGCGTCACCAGCAGCGGGCTATAGACGAATGCGCCGATACCGACGAACGGAGCCGCGAGACGAAATGCATCGATATCTGAAAGCTGGCCGAACGCCAGCAGAACCACACAGAAGAAGAGAAACGACGCGACCGTCAATGCTTTGCGGCGTCCGCCCAGTTTGTCGGAGAGCCAGCCGATCGACGGTTTGCTGACGAGCCCTGCAACCCCTGCGATCGCCACAATGAACCCCGCTTGCACCGGAACGAGGTGATGTCCTTTGACCATGAGCGAAATCGCCCATGACGCAAAGCCAAGTGTGCCCCAGAACCCGCCGCAGCCGGCGAGCGCAAGCAAAACGAAGTTGCGCGTTAGGAGGGTCCTCAAACGCAACTTTTCCGAGGTGCGTCCCGACAGATGGACGTCGGAATGGATGGAATGGTTGCGGACGATCACCGCAGTCAGGATTGCCAGTATCAGCGCGCAAATACCGAGTCCGTGATAGGTGTTGCGCCAGCCAAGCTGGGTGACGACGCCAGGCAGAACCGCGTTGGTCACGATGACCGCGATGGACGACGCGCTCATCAGCAGACCGACGGCTCTGCCGCGTTCGTGCCGGGCAAACCAGGTCGAAACGAGTTTCACGCCGGCCGCGTAGTCGGCGCCCGCGGTGAGCCCCATGATGCATTGCAATACGAGCCCCACAGCTAATGAGGGGGTGTAACCGAAGCAGAACGTCGCGACTGCGAGGCCGAAAAGGGAGACCGACAGGGTTATGCGGCCACCGATCCGATCGGTCGTGACACCACCCACGACATTGGAGAGAACGTAGCCCGCGTAGAACGCCGTGACAAACACACCGAGGGCGGCAATGGGAAGCCCGAGCGACTGTCCGGCGGGAAGTGCCAGCGTTCCCCAGGCGAGGCGGCAGACCGTGCTCAGCATGAGCCCGGCCCACGCGAAAAATAGAATCACCCAGCGGAATCGGGCGGCTTCTGCTTGCTCACTACAGCCCGTTGGCGTCGGAATGGCCGCTTGCATACTGTCTCCTCGCTACGATTGTCGGCTCGCTTTCGCGAGCGGGAATGGTGTCTATGATCGTGCGAAAAGCCGGCGAACAAAATCCGTCTACGGCAAAACCATGTTCCCGGCGTGGAACGACAGCGCGAGACCTCCAGAAAATCCGGCGTGTGCCGTAAACAAGCGGTGGTCCGATAAAACGCGGGCCGGAATCGGCGTCGTTCGTCATCGACGCGATTCGGAGTCAAGGAATGAATTGAGTCACGCTCAGGGCCACGACTTCAGGATGCGCGCGTCTTCTCCCAGAAGACCGGCACCTCTGATGGCCTTCCGCCCAGCCTGCTCGAACAGATCAACCCGTCGACGTGACGTTCCACATTGGAGCAATCGTGACCAGAAAGAAAGATACCCAAAGGCGTCGTTACCTGTGGCGAGGCAATTCAGGGGCGGACCCATTGGAGCAGCCGGCGTTGAATGTACCGCCGGCGCGGCGCACCGCAGTATTTGGACTGATCCTCGTTCTGCTGAGCGTGCCGCTTCTGGCCTTCTGGGGAGCCTATGAAAGCTTGAGCGCCGGTTTCGCCGCGCAAGCCGCCAACGAGGCGGATAACGCTTTCGAGGAAGCCCGCTATAGCGTCGCATGGGAGGAGTCGGCCGAACGCAAGTACTTCCTCGACCCGCGTCCGGAAGTTCTGCGTGAGCACAGCGAAGCCGGCGCGGCACTGGATGCTTCGCTGAAGAAGGCGATGGTGCTTGAACCCGGCAGCAGCACGATGCTGCTCGGCCTGCTGGAGAAGCACGCGAAGTATCGATCGTTCGCGAAGCCGATGTTCAAGGCCGTCGACGATCACGACATCGCCAAAGCCAATGAGATCGACGAGGATTCGGCCGATCCGCTCTTCGACGATATCGAGCACCAGGTCCTTGCAGCAGCGGCACAGCATCGCGACGATGCGACGACGCAACTCAACCGGCTCGTCGCCGTGCAACGGATCGTTCTGATATCGACCCCTGTGGTTCTGGCGATCGGGGTGGGGCTGACGCTGCTGTTTCTGCGGATGCTGCGGCGTATTCGCAAGAACGCGGACGCGGCGGCCCAGGATGCACTGCGCACGAGCGAACAGCGGCTGCAGGCGCTTGTCGCGAACACGTCGGACGCGATACTCGTTTCCGACATCAATGGGACGGTGACTTACGAGGCGCCGACGCGAAGACCGGATCCGTTGCGGAACATGGGTCAACTCGTCGGCACCAGTCTGCTCGGTCCGATTCATCCCACTGATCGTCCCGCGCTGGCGGATCTGTTGCAAACCGTGGCGTCGACGGCTCGATCCACGAAGTCCATCGAGATTCGCACGCGAGGCGAGGGCGATAACTGGCGCTATATTCAGCTTACTTTGACGAATCTGCTCGACGAACCGGCGGTCGGTGCGATCGTGGCGACAGCGAGCGACATCACCGAAAGAAAGAACTTCGAGGAGCAACTCGCGCGAAGGGCGTTCTACGATACGCTCACCGCGTTACCGAACCGCGCACTGCTGCTCGATCGGATTGGCCAGGCCGAAGTTCGCGCGCGTCGACGCAATGCGATGATCGGCGTCGTTTTCATCGACCTGGATAACTTCAAGCGCGTCAATGACAGCCTTGGGCATCACGTGGGAGACCGGCTGCTGATCGCAGCGGCCAAGCGCCTCGAAGGCTGCGTTCGTCCCTCCGATACCGTCGCGCGATTGGGCGGAGACGAGTTCGTCATCCTGCTGGAACACCTCGGCAGTGAAGCAACCAGCGAAGGCACTCTGGTCGCGGACAACATCCTTGCTCAATTCAGTCAACCATTCGATCTCGACAACAAGCAGTACATCGTCAGCGCGAGCGTCGGGCTCGCATTTGCACGCGCCGGCGGTGGCCGCGGCGATGCTGAAACGTTGTTGCGGGACGCCGACGTTGCGATGTACCGGGCCAAGAACGGCGGCAAGGGCCGCTATGTGGTTTTCGAAGAAGACATGCACACCGAAGCCGTCAAGAAGCTGGAGATCGAGACGGACCTGCGTTACGCGATCGAGCATCGTGAACTACGCGTGTATTTTCAGCCCATCATGCAGCTTCAGGCAGCAGGGTTCAGTGAAATGGAAGCGCTCGTGAGGTGGCAGCACCCCACGCGAGGTTTGTTGCCGCCATCCGAGTTCATTGCGATTGCAGAAGAAAGCGGCCTGATCATTCCGCTCGGACGATACGTACTCGAAGAGGCTTGCCAGCAAGTCGCCCGCTGGCAGCAGGAGTTCCCAACCGAGCCGCCCCTGCAGATCAGCGTCAATCTCTCGCCCCGGCAGTTCGATGATCCCAACCTCGTTGCCGACGTGGCGGCGGCGCTGTCCAGTGCTCAGATCGGCGCAGCGGCGCTGAAACTGGAGGTGACGGAAGGTCTGATCATGCGGGATACGGCAAAGAGCATCGAGACGCTCCGTAAGCTGAAAGAGTTTGGCGTAACGATCGCAATCGACGACTTCGGTACGGGTTACTCGTCGCTAAGCTATCTTCGCAAGCTGCCGCTCGATGTGCTGAAGATCGACCGTTCCTTCGTTCAGGGCATCGGCACGAGTGCCGAAGACGACGCCATCGTTCGAGCCGTCATCTCCATGGCGCAGTCTCTTGGCTTGTCCGTCACGGCCGAGGGGATTGAAACGGATGAGCAGGCACGGCTCCTTCGGGAATGGTCTTGCCAGGCGGGACAGGGCTATCTTTTTTCGCGGCCTCTGCCTGCGGAAGAGTTCACGACTCTGTTTCGCGCGCGTTCTTCCCGCTCCAGCCGCAGCCATTTAGCGGGGGACGTCACCATGGAATTGCTCTGACTCGCGGGCGTCATGTGGCTCGACCTGTCGGGTCACATCATGCCGCCCGAGCTTCCAATGCCGCCGACCCCGGTCCCACCCGTGCTGTTATTCGGTGATACCGCAATCGGATGTGCCGCTCCCGCCGTGGCCATCAGCGCGACGGCAGCGGCGGCCGGTTCGCCGTTGGCGTCGATGGCGCCGCGAGCGAGGAGGGCTTCGAGATCACTGTCCTCGCCAGGCTGACCGGCAGCGAACGTGGTGGTCAGGAAGTTGGGTGTGGACAGCGTAACACCATACGTTTGCTGTAGATTCTGGACGACCGCGGCCTGCGCGGTCAGCACGTCGGTCTGATTCGCGAGCGTCTGTTGGAACTGTGTGTTCACCCCGAAGCCGGCGATCAGTCCGGTTTCATTCGTGCCGAGTTGCGCCGCCAGATACGACACCAGCAGATCTGTCTCCGGCGTGACGTTGTACGTGCCGCCGGCGAATGCAACGGAATGCAGCATCGTCACGCCCGAGGTTGCGGCGATCAGGCAGGGCATCACTGCGCCGAGCGTCGCGTGGTAGTTTCCGTTCGCATCCGCCGCAACCGACATCGAGCCCCGCACGCAGTCGATGTTGATCGTCGCGTTCGCAAGTGCCTTGCCGGTTGCCGCGGTGCCGGCGATCGAAACCATCGACGTGCTGCTGCCGCTACCACCACCGCCTCCGCAGCCGGCGACCAACGCCATGGATGCCATCAGCAGCGTTGTGCCGACAGGCCGAATGAAGTGCTGCTGTCGAATGTTCATCGAAGTCTGCCGTTGGTTCGGACATGCTGTCTAAACGATCCGGTGCGACCGCCTATTCCATCTTTCGCGTAAACCTTCATGCTGAGTAGGCTCGGCGAAATTGACTCGCCTGAGCGGCGGGCGGACCTTTGCGCGATAAACAGATACGCAATGGCAAACGCTCACTTCATACGATTGGAATAGAGCGCACCATGCGGACGTTTACTCACGGTATGGCGCCGGATATTTCGAGCCCGTTCTGTGCCGGAACGTCATTCCCGGCTAGAAAGAAGGGGTTATGCCGCGGGCTCCGATTCACCGCGCGTGTGCGTGGATCTGCGACGGACGGCATTCCGTCATCAAGAGGCATCAGGGCAGGGTCGTTGCAACCTGCAAACTAGCCATGAACGACGACCGTGACCGGAGGACTCAAGGCTTGGGTGGTACCGATCTGCGGCCGCTATCGGCGTTTGCCGACAATGAACTCTCCGCGTCGGAGCGCGCAGCCGCGCTCCATTGGCTGGCAACCGACCTGGGAGCGGCCGAACGCGTGGGCGACTACCGCGCGCAAAAAGCCGCGCTGGCAGCATTGTTCAGGGATCCGCGAGACGACGCGCGCTGCATCGTCGTGCGCCGCCGCTTCACGCCGTGGTGGCGGCAGGCTGGCCTCGCAGCCTCCTGCATGGCGATAGGCGTGGCGCTCGGCTCGTCATCCGGTTGGGTGTCGGCGAATTTCGCGGCCGCTCCACCCGTGTTCGCGGAGCGCGCCGACATCGCTTTCGCGGTGTACGCGCCCGAGCAACGCCACCCCGTGGAGGTCGCGGCGCTGCAACGCGATCAACTGGTCAACTGGTTGTCACGGCGCCTCGATCGACAGTTGACGGTGGCTTCGCTTCGGGAATATGGGTATTCGCTGATGGGCGGCCGCCTGCTGCCCGGCGAGTCCGGGCCTGCCGCGCAATTCATGTATCAGAACACGGCAGGCGCCCGGCTTACGATGTACGTCGCAGCGGTTCCAAAGGATGCGACAGCATTCCGCCTGTTTCGTGACGGCAATCGCAGCACGTTCTACTGGGGGAGCCAGGGAACGGGCTGCGCGCTGACCGGTCAACTCTCTGAGGCGCAATTGCGACCCATGGCGATCGACGCATGCAGCATGCTAGGGCAACCCTTCAAACGCCGGTAAACCAGCCACGGATTAAACCCATGACGTTTTGCGGATTTGGCATCTCCAATCATCCGGTACGCCGGCGCACGCTGCCTGCTGCGGGATGGCGGACAATCGCGCGGACGTTGTTGCATGGGCTCGCCTTGACGTGCCTGATCGTCTCAATGGGCGCGTTCGCCCAATCGACCAGCCCGATTGCGCCGGCTTCATCCGGGACAGCGGCGGAATGCGCGAATGCTGTCGCGTCGGATACCGTGAATGCGGATATCGAGCAGTTCCGGTGTCTCCCGGCTCGCGAACAGGCAGCGTCATTGCGCACGCGGATCGAAAACCACTCGATACTGTCCCTGACCGACGATCAGATCCTCGCCCTGATGGACGCGATGAAGCCTGAGGCCTTCGTCGAGTACGCGAAGTCCGACATGATTGCCGAAGACGCCTACGAATACAGCATGTTCCGTCAGGAGCGCATATCCGGAAGATGGCCGGAGCGCCCCGATCACATGCTTATCCGCTACCAGCACAGCCCTCGAAAAGTCTACGCAAAATGGCTGCCTGATGGCGCTCATGCGGGCCAGGAGATCCTTTACGACGAAACCACGGACCCGAAAAGCATGTTCGGCCATCTAGGCGGCCGGCTGCGTCTCGTGTCGGGCAAGGTCGCCGTCGACGGCCCGTTCGCGCACGCCCAGTCCCGCCATAGCGTCCGGGATCTCGGCTTGCAGTTCATCGCGCGCACTGTCGAGCACGATGCGCGCAGCTTTCGTGAAGAGGGCCTCAGCGAAAAGCCGGGCCGCATCGAACTCATGAACGCGCACGGCACGCGATTGCTAGCGTGGACATGGACCGCTCCGTCAGGACCGCCCGCGCATTACGCACCGCGCGTCAGACTGCTGTTCGATCTTCAGCACACCTGGCCCTGTGGCGAAGCCGCGTGGGACGAACAGGGCGGCCTGCTGGAGCTGATCCGCTTCGAAGATGTCGTGCCTCGTCAGTGGAGCGAATCCATTTTCGATCGTGGTAACCCTGAATACGGTTTCCGCTGATGCACCGCCCGGCGGAACGTTCACGCAACCGCCACTTCCTCGCCTGCGCCGACCGTCTATTAATATCTTTTCCGACTTAATTGCACCGGAAAAATATATTGGACGTCTTAAGCGTCCTCTCGCACTATTCGTACCTTCCCAGCCGCACGCGCACGCGCGCGCCTTTGCGGGCCACCCTGCGGCAATCGCCGCGCCGGTCCCCGTTCGCGATGGTGCATGTGGCGGCCTGGGCACAATTCCAATGTCGACGACCCCAATACCTGAGGACACAGATGCCTGACTATCGATCGAAAACTTCGACCCATGGCCGCAACATGGCCGGCGCACGCGCCTTGTGGCGCGCCACCGGAATGAAGGACGGTGATTTCGGCAAGCCCATTATTGCGGTGGTGAACTCGTTCACGCAGTTCGTGCCGGGCCATGTGCATCTGCGCGACCTCGGCGCGTTGGTCGCGAAGGAAATCGAAGCGGCCGGCGGCGTCGCCAAGGAATTCAACACCATTGCCGTGGACGACGGCATCGCGATGGGTCACGGCGGCATGCTGTATTCGCTGCCCTCGCGCGAACTGATCGCCGACTCGGTGGAGTACATGGTCAACGCGCACTGCGCCGACGCCATGGTCTGCATCTCCAATTGCGACAAGATCACGCCGGGCATGCTGATGGCCGCCATGCGTCTGAACATCCCCGTCGTGTTCGTTTCCGGCGGTCCGATGGAAGCGGGCAAGGTCAAATCGCCGACGGACGGCCAGGTGATCGCCAAGATCGACCTGATCGACGCGATGATCAAGGCGGCCGACCCGAAGATCAGCGACGCCGAAGTGGCCGAGGTCGAGCGCAGCGCCTGCCCGACGTGCGGTTCCTGCTCGGGCATGTTCACCGCGAACTCGATGAACTGCCTGACCGAAGCGATCGGTCTGGCGCTGCCCGGCAACGGCACGATCGTCGCCACGCATGCCTGGCGCAAGGGCCTGTTCGAGCAGGCCGGCCGCCTGGTGGTGGACCTGTGCCGCCGCTACTATCAGGAAGAAGACGTGTCGGTCCTGCCGCGCAGCATCGCGAGCAAGCAGGCGTTCGAGAACGCCATGGCACTCGACGTGGCCATGGGCGGTTCGACCAATACCGTGCTGCACCTGCTGGCAGCGGCGCAGGAAGCCGGCGTCGATTTCACGATGTCCGACATCGATCGCATCTCGCGCAAGGTGCCGTGCCTGTGCAAAGCGGCGCCCGCCACCGACAAATACCATATCGAAGACGTGCATCGTGCCGGCGGCATTCTCGGCATTCTCGGCGAGCTGGCCCGCGCGGAGCTGCTCGACCTGTCGTGCGGCAACGTGCATAGCGGCACGCTGGGCAACGCCATCGCCAAGTGGGACGTGGCCGGCGACGCGGGCGAAGAAGCGCAGAAATTCTTCCGCGCGGCGCCGGGCGGCATTCCGACCACCGTCGCGTTCAGCCAGGAAGCCACGTTCGCATCGCTTGATACCGACCGCAAGACCGGCTGCATCCGTAGCAAGCAGAACGCGTATTCGAAAGACGGCGGCCTCGCCGTGCTTTACGGCAACCTCGCGGACAAGGGCTGCATCGTCAAGACCGCCGGTGTCGACGAATCGCAGTGGATCTTCTCCGGACGCGCTCGCGTCTTCGAAAGCCAGGACGACGCCGTCGAAGCCATTCTGGGCGACAAGGTCGTGGCGGGCGACGTGGTCGTGATCCGTTACGAAGGTCCCAAGGGCGGCCCCGGCATGCAGGAAATGCTTTACCCCACGTCGTATCTGAAGTCCAAGGGATTGGGTAAGACCTGCGCGCTGTTTACCGACGGCCGCTTCTCGGGCGGTTCGTCGGGGCTGGTGATCGGGCACGCGTCGCCGGAAGCTGCGGAAGGGGGCACGATCGGCCTGGTGGAAGAGGGCGATGTGATCGAGATCGACATTCCCAACCGCAAGATGCACCTGGTGGTGTCGGACGCGGAACTGGCGCGCCGTCGCGAAGCCATGGAGGCACGCGGCGACAAGGCCTGGCTGCCGGTGAATCGTGAACGCGTGGTGTCGCAAGCGTTGCAGGCCTACGCCGCGCTGGCGACCTCGGCTGATCGCGGCGCGGTGCGGGATATTTCGCAACTTAAGCGCAAATGAGATGGGGACGGCTCTGGCGCCCGCAGCAGGGCGGTCAGGGCCGGCCGGATTCACTTCCCTTCAGGTTTGGAATCGTCCCAGTTCATGCGGTGGTGATCGACTGTCTCGCGATGGCGCGCATCGTCTTCGGTATGGAGGTAAAGACTGGTCGTGTTGAGTGACACGTGGCCCAGATTGTCACGGATCGTCCGCAGATCCACGCCGCCGTCTGCTTGATGCGAACCCGCGGTATGTCGAAGCCAGTGCGCCGATGCTCTTTCCAGTTCGTCCGCTCGATCGGCGAACTCGGCGCCTTTGGAGCGCAACCAACTGGCGGCATTGCCAAAAATGCCCTTGATCGCGTCGTGAATGGCGGACCGGGACAGATTTCGGTTCCGGCCTCTGAACGGAATGACCAACGGCGTTTCTTCGCTCCGGGTCGGCAGAGGCGCCAAACCATTTTCAGTTCGGTAAAGCCGCATTTCCTGAATCAGCTCAGGCGAGGCGGGGACGATGCGCTCCTTGTTCCCTTTGCCGAGCGTTTCAAGCCACCACTGATCTTTGCCGTCAGCGCCTAGCCGGCGGGAAAAGTCGCCCATTTTCCCGCCGGCGACTTCAGATATCCGCATGCCCTGAAGATAAAAAAGCGTCGTCAGCCAGCGGCTACGGGCGTAATACGCCCGCTCATCGGCAGACTCGCGCGGCAGTTGCTCGACAAACACCTTCACTTCGTCCCATAGCGACGTCGACAGATAGCGCGTCACTCGGGGCGCGGAGCGTTTGGCGCGCTGTCGAAGCAGCGCCATGGGATTGCCCCGCAGATAACCGGCGTTGACCAGCCACGTGAACATCGCATTCAGGATGATCAGCGCCTGACGCTGGCTGGCCGGCGACAGCGGCCCATTGAACGGACGCCAGCGCTCGTCACCGCGGGGAAATTTGCCGCCGGTGGCCGAAACCCAGCGCGCCGCCGGCTGCGGATCGACGAGAAACCCCTTGAACCGCAGCAGATCCTCGTGCGTCAGCGACGACAGCGGTTTGCCGAGTTGCACGACGGCCCACAGCAGCAGCCGCTCGGCTTCCTTGCGGTAGTTGTCGAACGTCGTCTTGGTGTCGGCGTAGTTCGACAGCCACGCGCGGACGGCGTCCAGATCGTTGGTGGCCGACAGCTGTGAGCCACCGGCTGCGCCACGGTTGGTGCCGTCACGACCGTCGAGAATTTCGGGAACGACTAGCGATTCGACAGGCTGAACGGTGACGAGTTGAGCATCAGGCACGGTTTTGAAGGTCCCAAAGACGAGATTCTTACGCGAAAAGCATCCGGTACATCGTACACGACATTATAGTACTAATGTCGTGTAGTGAACAAGAACAAATTGTATATTTAACGTTATACGTTGTATTATCAACACATTCGGATGATACAACGCCCAAGGATTCCTATGACTCTCGAAGCCGACATCGAAGCGTTGCGTGAACGCGTCCCGGACACGCAGGAGCTTTATCGTGAGGTTTGCGCGCTGATGTTCTTCCGTTACGGAGAAACGCCGACAGCGAACAAGCTCTATCAACTTGTTCGCAAAGGCAGCATGAGCGCTCCGGCGAAAGCCTTGCGGGATTTCTGGACGGAAGTCAGGGACAAGACGCGGGTCGACGTCGGGCAACCAGATTTGCCGGTAGAGGTCGCGAGCGCCGCTGGCGAACTGGCGGCGACGCTTTGGCGGCTATCGGGCGACGCGGCCAATGCGGCGCTGGAAGTCTTCAGGCAAGACGCGCAGCGCGAAATAGCCGAGGCACGCGAGCATGCACGAGGATTGGCTGCGGAACGCGACACTGCGATCGCCGCCGCCGAGCAGACGTCCCGCGACGCCGCAAACGTTCGCATTGAAAACGCAAAGCTGCTCGCGCGCCTCGTCGAACTGGAAACCGCCAAAACCATGCTCGCTGATCAGCTCGCGCAGTCCAGAAACGAAAGCGCGGTGGCCGCCACGGCGCTGTCGGAAGCCAGACGGGAATTCGCCGAGGAGTTGAGCAAGCTACGCGTCATGCACAATCAGAGCGAACAGCGCCTCGCCGCGACTGAAAAGCGGGCGCTCCTGGAGATCGACAGCGAGCGGACGGCCGCGCGCCAGACGCGCCAGGAACTGCAGGCCGCTATCGATCGGATGGCCGAGGCGCAGGCCACGCATCAGGCAGAACGAGATGAGCTGCGCGATGCGCTCGCTGCGGCGAAAACCCAGTTGGCGACGTCGATGACACGTTGCGCGAGCGTCGAAGGAGAACTCGCATCACGGGACATTGCGCTCGACGAACAAATCGCGGCGAGCGAACTCCTTCGCAAAAAGCTTGAAGCGCTGTCTCGTCAACTGGTGGAAAGCGGGCGCCCTGCTGCTACGTCCTCACCCTCTTCTCGCCGCCCGTCATCAGCCAGGAGACGGGACGTGCGCCGCGATTTGAAGTTCACGGAAACAGCGGCGGTTCGCAGGTCAACCTCGGAAAGCCAGTGAAATAGCTGACGCAACGTGGTACGCGCGTGTGATTTTAGATAATGGGCGCTCCGCCCGTCACCGCGATCGTTGCGCCCGAGATATAGCTCGCTTCATCGGAGGCGAGCATCACATAGGCGGCGGCCAGTTCGGCCGGCTGCCCTGGGCGTTTCATCGGCACCTGCTCGCCGAACTTCTCTACTTTTTCGCGCGGCATGGTCGACGGAATCAACGGCGTCCAGATCGGCCCGGGCGCGACACAATTCGCCCGTATGCCCTTCTCCGCCAGCAATTGAGCAAGACCGCCGGTGAAATTCTGAATCGCACCTTTGGTGGTCGCGTAGGCGATCAACCCCGGATTGGGATGATCCGCATTGATCGACGACGTATTCACGATCGACGCCCCTGGCTTCATATACTTCACCGCCGCCCGCGTAATCCTGAACATCGCGCCGATGTTGGTATCGAAAGTCTTGTCCCATTCTTCATCGCTGATGTCTTCGAGCGACGGATAGCTCATCTGATAGGCCGCATTGTTGACCAGCACGTCGAGGCGCCCGAACGCCTCGACGGCTCGCTCGACGATCTCCTTGCAGTGCGCCGGGTTCGTGATGTCGCCACGCAGCAGCAACGCCTTGCGGCCGGCCTCCTCCACCCAGCGCGCGGTTTCGCGCGCATCGTCGTCTTCGTTGAGGTAGGAGATCAACACGTCCGCGCCCTCACGCGCGAACGCAATCGCGACAGCGCGGCCGATTCCACTGTCGCCGCCCGTAATGATGGCGGCCTTGCCGGCAAGACGCCCTGAGCCCTTATACGATTGCTCGCCGTGATCCGGTTGCGGCTTCATGGGCGCGGTTTGCCCCGGCGTCTGGTCCTGCTGCTGGTTTGGAAACGGTGGCGTGGGACGTTGCGGGTCGGTCATGGCGATCTCCAGAGCGCGAATGAACATACGCGGCGCGCTAAAAGCACGCGGCGGCTGCCGTAGACGCAGCAACGTTCGGGCCCGCGCGCATCGCCGTACCGAATCCGCGTCAGGCATGCGTGCTGCTCAACGGCGTGGTCGGCACGGCATGCGCGGTTAGCTCCCGCAGACGCGCCAGCCCCGGCGCAGCCAGATAGGCGATTTCATAGCCGACGACACCCTCGATCGCGCGCAGCGGCGCAGAGCTCAGCGTAAAACGCGCGAGCTTCCAGTTGAATGCACGAGGCCCACGAGCGAGACGACGACATCGTCGCGCGTGGCAAGCCGGTGACGAAACTGCAGTTGAGCCGCAACGACTTCAGCCAGCCGCAACCGGGCGTCAAACAACTCGCCGCGCTCAAGGCCGCTGCGCCTATTCTCACGCAGGAGCAACTGGTTAAACCGGATAAGAACCTGAACCAGATCATCGACGCGTTGATCGATGCAAAGCCCGCGCAGCCAATTATCGCGGCCGACGCAGGCAAGTAAGCCGACCACACCGCCATGGCTACCGACGATTCACTGTCGCTCGAGGACTCCGCATCAACCGGTCGATGGCATCGCGAAGCGCCACCACGACGCGATCCACTGAAGACCTGGCGCGTGGCGGGACTTGCGTTGCCGCCATCGACACAGCGAGGCCGCGCGACAGGCGCGACTTGTTGTTGACGGAACTGCGTGCGCAGTTACTGGACGGATTGAACGGGACTGTCGGGCAGCACTGAACGTCCCGGATCGGCGCACAGGTCACGCCAACGAGCCGTGCCCCGGTCCATGCACAAACACAGCGCGTTAGGGCATCGCCACGCCACGCTCTCTGCTGCGCGCCGTGCCGGCCTCGGTTTCCGTGTCGGTGCCAGTGACGTGAACCGCTGGCGCGCGCAACAACACACGAGACGCAATCCATTGCAGCGCAGAGCACAAAACCAGATACACGATCCCGACGAACACGAAAATCTGCGCGGGGTAAATCATCAGACGGCTGTTGACCTGATTGGCGAGAAAGGTGAATTCCGGCACCCCAACGATATACGCGAGCGAAGTATCTTTAATGAGCGACACCCACTGATTGACGAACGACGGCATCATCACGCGTACCGCCTGCGGCAGCACCACATAGCGTAACGCTTGCCAACGCGTCAGCCCGAGTGACAGCGCCGCGTTCTGCTGGCCCGCTCCGATCGAGACGATGCCCGCATGTACCGAATGCGACAGATACGCGCCACCGATCAACGACAGCGCGCACACCACCGCCGCCAGACCCGGCACGTCGACATGCAGCAGAATCGGCATCAGGAAGAACGTCCAGAAAATCAGCATCAGCACCGGAATCGCCCGGAAAAACGCGACGATTCCGAGCAGAAGCAGATGCGTGACGCCGCGCGTCATCGAGAGCGCCACACCGCCTGCCAGACCTACCGCAGCGGACAGCAGCGCCGACACCACCGACAGCACCACAGTCAACGCCGTGCCACCCAGCGGCCCATTGGGGAACGCACCTAGCAGCAGATATCGCAGCGTCGGCAGCCATTCGAGCGCACTCATGCATGCCCCCTTTGCAACGCACGGACACCTGTGCGTTGCCAGATCACCAGCGCCGTTTCGATCAACGCGATGGTGACGACATACAGCACGGTTGCCGTACCGAAGGCCTGAAAAGTCCGGAAGCTCTCCGTGTCGACCTGACGCGACATATACGACAGCTCGGCCACGCCGATCGCCATTGTCAGCGACGAGTTCTTCACGATATTCATGTATTGCCCCGCGAGCGGCGGCGTGGCGATACGCACCGCTTGCGGCAAGATCACATGACGTAAGGCGGCGTAACGCGTCATGCCCAAGGCGGCGCCGGCCTGATATTGCGCGACGCCCACGCCGCGAATGCCGGCGCGAAACTCTTCGGCGATAAAGGCGGTGCTGTAGCAGGTCAAGCCGAGCCAGCCCGCGAACAGCTCGAAGCTCGGCCAGCGCAGAACAATAGGCCCAACGTTCAACAGATGCGGCGCGTTCAGCCACGTCATCCACAGCTGGGGCAGCAGCGTCGCCGCGCCGAAGTACCAGAATAGCAACTGCACCAGCAGCGGCGAATTGCGAAACACGAGCACATAGAGCCGTGCCGCAGTGGCGACCGTGCGATGTTGGGAGATTTGAGCCATGGCCAGCCCGAAGCCTAGCAACGTGGCGCATACGCTTACGCAAGCCGACAGAACCAGGGTGATGACAAAGCCATGTGCGAGCCAGTCGAGATAGCGAGGCTCCAGCCAGAGATTCATGAAATGCATTCGAAAAACCGCGGTCCTCTATCAGCAAGACGGCCCGGCCGCGCGTTTCGAGTCATGACCGGGCCGTATTCAGGCGCTTAGAAAGCGACGTACGTCAGCTCTTTTGCGCGTCGCCGATCTTGAACAAACGTGGCAACGGCGCGGCACTTGTCGGGCCGAACCAGGTGTCGTAAATCTTGCCGGCCGTGCCTTTGGCCTCGAGATCCTTCAACGTCTCGTTGACGACATTCAGCAGTCGCGTCTCGCCCTTCGGCACACCCACGCCTTCGTAGTCGTTGGAGATGGTGAACGGCGGGATCTCGTAGTTCGCCTTATCCGGCACTTTAGCCAGCAACGCGACGAGCTTCGGCCCGTCTTGCGTAATCGCCTGCACATTGCCCGTGCGCAGCGCGGCGAAAGCGAACGGCGTGTCGTCGTATGCGACGATCGTGGCGCCCGGGAATTGCGCGCGCACCTGCTGCTCATTGGTCGTGCCTTTGTCCGCGCCGATACGCAAGCTGTTCAATTGCTGCGGCGACGTGAGCGTGCCCTTCTTCGCGATGAACTGCGTGCCGGACGCAAAATACGGGGTGCTGAAATCCACCTCCTTCTTGCGATCGTCGGTAATCGTGAAGTTGGCGAACACCAGATCCACCTTGCCCGACTTCAGGAAGGCGATGCGGTTGGCCGGATTGGTCGGCTGGATCTCGAGCTTGACGCCGAGCCGGGTCGCAAGAGCACGCGCATAGTCGATGTCGAGCCCGACGATCTGGTTGTTCTTCGGATCGACAAAGCCGAACGGCGGATTGCTGTCGAACGCGGCAACCCGCAACACGCCCGCTTTCCTGATGTCGTCGAGGCGATCCGCGTGCGCGGCGGTAGACAAGACGAGCAGACTTCCGGCAAGCACTGCCCCAAGCACTCTGAAATTCATAGCGGTGGTTTCCTGTTGTTCTTGATGATCCGCGCAAGACGTCGATCGACGTTCTTTCTTGCGCGTGAGCCACTCACTCTACCAACGCTGCCGGACAGAACAAACGAAGCAATTCTCAGGTGCTAAGCGGCGAAAGTCATATCGCCGGCGCTGGAATGCCCGCGTCGCCAAGAGCGGCTCACATCACGCGGGGAAAAACCGGTTTTCAGGCCGCGGCAAACCGAGATTCTCGCGCAGCGTCACGCCTTCATACTCGCGCCGGAACAGCCCTCGCTTCTGCAATTCAGGAATGACTTTATCGACGAAGTCATCGAGGCCGGCGGGAAGGTGCGAGAACATCACATTGAACCCGTCCGAGCCCTCCTCCACCAACCACTGCTCCATCTGATCCGCGATCATCGCAGCCGTGCCGACCATCTCAAGTCCCGAGTAGCCGCCAATGCGCTGCGCGAGTTGACGAATCGTCAGGCCATCACGCTGCGCCCATTCGACCACTCTTTGCCGTGCCGTACGGCTCGCATTGGTTTCGGGGATGTCAGGCAGCGCGCCGTCGGGATCGAAGCCGGACACGTCGTGCCCCAATGCAATCGACAACGAAGCGAGGCCGCTCTCGTAGTGAACGAACGTGTCGAGTCGCGCGCGCGTCTCCTGCGCCTCGTCCAGCGTATCGCCCACCACGACGAAGGCGGCCGGCAAGATCTTCATGTGATCGCGCTGCCGACCGAGTTTCTCCATGCGGCCTTTCACATCGGCGTAGAAGCGCTTTCCGTCAGCCAGATTGCTTTGCGCGGTGAACACCACCTCGGCGGTTTCGGCCGCGATCTGCCGCCCCGCTTCGGATGAACCGGCCTGCACGATGACCGGCCAGCCCTGAATGGGGCGCGCGATATTCAACGGTCCGCGCACGGAGAAGTTGTCGCTCTTGTAGTTCAGCACATGCAGTTTCTGCGGATCGAAGTAGGTACCGGTTGCCGTATCGCGGACAAAGGCGTCGTCGGCCCAACTGTCCCACAGGCCGGTGACCACATCGAAGAACTCGCGGGCACGCCGATAGCGTTCGTCATGCTCGACATGCTCGTCGAGGCCGAAATTGAGCGCGGCGTCCGGGTTCGACGTCGTCACGAGATTCCATCCCGCGCGGCCGCCGCTGATGTGATCGAGCGAGGCGAAACGCCGGGCGACGTGATAAGGCGCGTCGAACGTGGTGGACGCGGTGGCGACCAGCCCTAGCCTTTCGGTTACCGCCGCCAGCGCGGGCAACAGCGTCAGCGGCTCGAACGACGTGACCGTGTGGCTATGCTTGAGCGCATCCAGCGGCATATTGAGCACCGCGAGATGGTCGGCCATGAAGAACGCGTCGAAGCGGCCGCGTTCGAGCGTCTGCGCAAAACGCTTCAGATGGCCGAAATTGAAGTTGGCGTCCGGATAGGCGCCGGGATAGCGCCATGCGCCGGTATGAATCGTCGTGGGACGCATGAAGGCGCCGAGGCGAAGCTGACGTGACATGTGCCGCTCTCCATTGCGAATAGGTCGGGCCAGTTTAATCGCGCTTCGCCACGGCTGCTTGCGGCCGATTCGCGGGTCATTCCCACTCCCGGCCGCCGTGCCGCGCGGATGCGCGCCGGCATCCATCCCAAATGCGTCCCTGAAGAAATACAAAGCACAAAATCTTCGTTCGCCCGGCACGACTCCATCACTAGACTGTGATTCAACTTGTCATAACAAGTACGGACAACCCCGCAAAACCATGACGAAACCCGACCTCGCCAACGTGCTGCCGCTTGCCGCTGCTCCGCTCTACGAGCAGATCAAGACGGAGTTGCGCGCGCGCATTCTCAACGGCACGTATGCGGCCCATTCGCAGATGCCCTCCGAAAACGATCTGTGCGCGATGTTCGACGTCAGCCGCATCACCGTGCGGCAAGCACTCGGCGATCTGCAGAAGGAAGGCCTCGTTTTCAAGCTGCACGGCAAGGGCACCTTCGTTTCCAAGCCGAAAGCATTCCAGAACGTCAGCGCGCTGCAGGGCTTCGCCGAAGCGATGTCGTCGATGGGTTATGAAATCGTCAACCAGCTCAAGCACATCCGTTTCATGCCGGCCACCGCCCAGATCGCTCAGCGCCTGCAGTTGCCCGAAGGCGCGAAAGTAACCGAGATCCACCGCGTGCGCCTGCTCAATCGCGAACCGGTGTCGCTGGAAATCACATGGGTGCCCGAAGCTTTGGGCAAGCGCCTCGCCAATGCGGACCTCGTCACGCGCGACATCTTTCTGATTCTCGAGAACGATTGCGCCGTGCCGCTCGGCCACGCGGACGTCTCCATCGACGCCATTCTCGCCGACGAAGACATCGTCGAAGCATTGAACGTCGAGGAAGGCAGCCCGGTGCTGCGGATCGAACGTCTCACCCATAGCGCGGACGGCACGCCGATCGACTACGAATACCTCTATTTCCGCGGCGATGCATTCCAGTACCGCTTTCGCATCGATCGTCAGAAAGAGAAGAAGAGCACAAGGATGACGAAATGAATACACATGTGATCGAGTACGACCTGGTCGTCGTGGGCGGCGGCACGGCCGGCCCTATGGCTGCCGTCAAGGCCAAGGAACAGAACCCGAACCTCAAGGTACTGCTGCTGGAAAAAGCCAACGTCAAGCGCAGCGGCGCGATTTCGATGGGGATGGATGGTCTGAACAATGCCATCATCCCCGGTCACGCGACACCCGAGCAATACACGCGCGAAATCACCATCGCAAACGACGGCATCGTCGATCAGTCGGCCGTCTACGCTTACGCGCGGCACAGCTTCAAGACCATCGAGGAACTGGACCGCTGGGGCGTGAAGTTCGAAAAAGACGGCACCGGCGACTATGCCGTCAAGAAAGTGCATCACATGGGCTCTTATGTCCTGCCGATGCCGGAAGGCCACGACATCAAGAAAGTGCTGTACCGGCAGCTCAAACGCGCGCGCATTGCGATCACCAATCGGATCGTTGTCACTCGCGTGTTGACCGATGCGCAAGGGCGCGCCTGCGGCGTGCTGGGCTTCGATTGCCGCACGGCCGATTTCTACGTGGTGCGCGCCAAGGCGGTGATCCTCTGCTGCGGCGCGGCGGGCCGGCTCGGCTTGCCGTCGTCGGGATATCTGATGGGCACTTACGAGAACCCCACCAACGCCGGCGACGGCTACGCGATGGCCTATCACGCCGGCGCCGCGCTGGCGAATCTCGAGTGCTTCCAGATCAACCCGCTGATCAAGGACTACAACGGCCCGGCCTGCGCCTACGTGACGGGACCGCTCGGCGGTTTTACTGCCAACGGCAAGGGTGAACGCTTTATCGAATGCGATTACTGGAGCGGGCAGATGATGTGGGAGTTCTATCAGGAACTGCAGAGCGGCAATGGCCCGGTGTTTCTGAAGCTCGACCACCTCGCCGAGGAAACCATTCGGACCATCGAGCAGATTCTGCATACGAACGAGCGCCCGAGCCGCGGACGTTTTCATGCGGGACGCGGCACGGACTATCGCGAGCAGATGATCGAGATGCACATCTCCGAGATCGGCTTTTGCAGCGGTCATAGCGCATCCGGCGTGTACGTGAACGAACGCGCGGAAACCACGGTTGCGGGTCTCTATGCTGCCGGCGACATGGCGGCCGTGCCGCACAACTACATGCTCGGCGCGTTTACCTATGGCTGGTTCGCCGGCCACAACGCCGCGCAATACATCGAGGGCCGCGAGCATGCCGCGCTGGACGACGAGCAGATCGAAGCTGAGCGCTCACGCATCTACGCCCCGCTCGAACGGGACACCGGGCTCGCGCCGGCGCAGGTCGAATACAAGCTGCGCCGCATGGTGAACGACTATCTGCAACCGCCGAAAGTCACGCGCAAGATGGAAATCGGCCAGCAGCGCTTTGCCGAAATCGCCGACGACATCGGCCGGATCAAGGCCGACAATCCGCACGAACTGATGCGCGCCGCCGAAGTGCGGGCGATTCGCGATTGCGCCGAAATGGCCGCGCACGCATCGCTGTATCGCACGGAGAGCCGCTGGGGGCTGTACCACCATCGGGTCGACTATCCGCAGCGCAACGACGCGGACTGGTTTTGCCACACGCATCTGCGCAAGGACGCAACGGGTCGCATGAGCAGCGAAAAACGCGCCGTCGAACCCTACGTGGTGCCACTCGACGCTCACGACAGTCACGCCTATCAGAACTTGCGCATCGGCGAACCCGCGCTTGCCAACGCCTGAGGAGCCACCATGCCGACGACACCGCACAACATTTTCCAGCGCAGCGCCGCACCCGTCACGATCGACGAGGACAAGTGCATTGCCGACAAAGGCTGCACGGTCTGCGTGGATGTCTGCCCGCTCGACCTGCTCGCGATCGATCTGAGCAAAGGCAAGGCCTATATGAAGTTCGACGAATGCTGGTACTGCATGCCTTGCGAAAAAGATTGCCCGACCGATGCGGTCAGGGTCGAGATTCCCTATCTGCTGCGGTAACGACGAAGCATCGCGACGAACCATCCACTTTGAAACACGGCCGCTTATCAACCGGGGTTTAACTCATGAATATCCGTCATCTGCTTGCCACGACGCTCCTCGCGAGCGGCCTGCTGGCGCTCACCGCCGGCGCGGCGCGCGCCGAGACCATCCGCATTGCGATCGGCACTCAGGACACGACGATCAATTGCGCCACCGGCGGCCTGCTGATCCGCGAACTGAATCTGCTCGACAAGTATCTGCCGCACGACGGCAAGTACAAGGACGTCAAATACGACGTGCAATGGAAAGACTTCACGTCCGGCGCGCCGATCACCAATGAGATGGTCGCGGGCAAGCTCGATTTCGGATCGATGGCGGACTTTCCCGGTTCATTGAACGGCACGGCCTTCCAGAAGGCGGGTAAGAAGAGCGTGTTCATTACCGTGCTCTCAGGCAGCATCGAGGGCAGCGGCAACGGCATTGTCGTGCCGGACGACTCGCCGATCCGCTCGGTCGCCGACCTGAAAGGCAAGACGATCTCGGTGCCGTTCGCCTCGGCAGCGCACGGCATGCTGTTGCGGGCCGTGAAGGCACAAGGCTGGAATCCCGACACCGACGTGAACATCATCACGCAGTCGCCGGAAGTGGCAGGCAGCGCGCTAAAGGCGCATAAGATCGACGCCCATGCCGACTTCGTGCCGTTCGCCGAACTGTTCCCGTTCCGCGGCTTTGCGCGCAAGATTTACGACGGCGCGCAGACGCATGCGCCGACCTTCCACGGCACGCTGGTCGATGCGGACTACGCGAAGCGCTATCCGGAGGTGGTGGTCGCGTATCTGCGCGCGGTGATCGAAGCCAACCAGCTGTTCGCGCAAGATCCGGAGAAGTACAGTCAGCTGATCCAGAAAGTGACCGGCATCGACGCCGAAGTCAATTATCTGTTCCACGGGCCGCTCGGTCTGCAAACGCGTGATCTGACGTGGAAGCCCGAATACCGCCAGGCGACGGTCACGGCCATCAGCACGCTCAAGCTGCTGAAGAAGACCGACGTCGATCTGGATGTGAACACCTTCATCGACGATCGCTATATCCGCGAAGCGTTCAAGCAATCCGGCCTGAACTACGACGCGGCGCTCAAGAACTACGCGAAGCAACCGCTCGTCGCCGATGACGCGCAAACCGGCAAGCGCATCACCGATCTGCGCAGCGTCACGCAGGTCTGGGTCGATGGCGAAGGCAAGGTGCGCAACTACGCGTCGGCCCAGGAAGCGTTTGCCGCGGTCAATACGTTCGAACGAGGCGGCAAAAAAGTGCGCGTCGTCTACATCCAGGATCATTCGAGCGGACTGAAGCTCTTTGCCAATCAGGCCTGGTACGTGAAGGATGCCAAGGGCAACCTCGCCGGATTCCTTCTGAAAGAAAACGCGGATAGCTACGCGAAACAGGTGAACGGCAATGTCGTGGATTTCGCCGCCGCCAAAACCGACGCGACACAAGCCGTCGCGGCGCGCTGAGCGCCGAGCCGCGGCCTGCCTCACTCAGGAGAGTCCTCGATGTCAGCCATTCTTGAAGCAGCGCAAACCGCAAGCATCCGGCGCGCCGCAGCCGATCAGCAGATCTGGAGACCAGCGCGCCTTATCCGCGCGTTGGCCAGGATGGCCGCCGTCCTGGCGTGCGTGGGGATCTGGCAAGTGCTCGCCGAACATCATGTCTCGTTCGGCTTCGTGACCTTCGCCAATGTGCCGGCGCCGAGCGATGTCGTGCCGGCGGCGTGGGCCCTGCTCCACTCGCCGAAGCTGCCGATGCATCTGCTGTCGAGCCTCACGCGCGTGCTGGTTGGCTTTGTTGCGGCGAGCGTCGTCGGCATTGGACTCGGGCTCGCTATCGGCCGCTATCGCGCGTTCGAAGACACCTTGCTGCCGCCGCTCGAAGTATTGCGGCCGATTCCCGCGGTCGCGTGGATCCCGCTCGCCATCCTGATGTTTCCTTCATCGGAGATGAGCATGATGTTCATCACTTTTATCGGCGCGCTCTTTCCGATCCTGCTCAACACGATTCACGGCGTGGAAGGCGTCGATCCGCGGCTGGTCGCGACGGCGCGTTCGCTCGGCACGCGAGGCGGCGCACTGTTCAGCGAAGTGATCCTGCCCGGCGCCGCACCCGCCATCGTCACGGGCCTGTCGATCGGCATGGGCACCGCGTGGTTCTGTCTGGTGAGCGCCGAGATGATCGCGGGTCAATACGGGATCGGCTATTTCACATGGGAGTCGTACACGTTGCAGAACTACGCGGACATCGTCGTCGGCATGCTGCTGATCGGCGCGTTGGGCATGGGCAGCAGTCTGCTGGTGAGGCGTGCCGGCCTCGCGCTGATACCGTGGTACCGCATGGAGGCGTCGCAGCGATGAGTACGCCATTGCAATCGAAACCGGCGGGCCGCATCGACGTGCGGGCTCTGAGCGTCGAAGTGGGCTTGCGTGAGCAGCGTTTCACCGCGCTCGATCGCCTGGACTTCAGCGTCGAACCGGGCGAATTCGTCTGCGTGCTGGGACCGTCGGGATGCGGAAAATCCACCCTGCTGGCCGCGCTCGCCGGTCATGTGTCGGCCAGCGCGGGAGAGATCGCCGTCGACGGCGAACAAGTGCTGCGTCCGCATCCGGAACGCGGCCTCGTGTTTCAGCAGCACACACTGTTTCCATGGAAGCGCGTGATCGACAACGTCGCGTTCGGCCTGAAGATGAAGGGCCTCGCCGCCGACGAGCGGCGCCGCCAAGCGAGCGACCTGCTCGATCTGGTCGGCTTGAGCGGATTTGGCACACGCTATCCGGCACAGTTGTCGGGCGGCATGCAGCAGCGCGTGGAAATCGCACGCGCGCTGATCAACCGGCCGCGGGTGCTGCTGATGGACGAGCCGTTCGGCGCGCTCGACGCGCAAACGCGCCGCATGATGCAGGCCTTGCTGCTCGACGTGTGGACGCAGGTCCCCACGACCGTGCTGTTCGTCACGCACGATATCGACGAAGCGCTGTTTCTCGCCGACCGCATTCTCGTGCTCTCGCAGCGGCCCGCGCGCATCGTCGCCGATCTGCGCGTGACGTTGCCGCGTCCACGCGACGACGAGACCACGACCGAAGCGCGATTCGTCGAGATCAAGCGGCGCTGCCTCGCATTGCTGCGCGAAGCGGCGGCATGACGACTTCGCCTGCCCGAGCGGCGTAATGGCCAGATCCGTTCCACTCCAGACATCACTCCTTTCATGACCGATATTTCGCTTCCGCTGACCTTCGACCCCGCCTCTCTCGATCCGGAAGCCGCCGAACTGCTGCCGCGTTTGACATCCGCGGACGCCGCGGTGCGCCGCATCGCCCTGCTCGCGCTTGCCGATCTCGAGGACGAAGCCGTGCTCGAACCGATCGTCGCCGCGTTGCGTCGAGACACGTCGTCGGAAGTTCGCGCGCAGGCCGCTCAGGTGCTCGGTGCGTGGGAACGCGCCGATGCGGTAGCGGCGCTCTGCGAGGCGCTGGCGGATCCTGATGATGAAGTCCGCGAAGCGGCCGCGCAGAGTCTGTCCGGTTTGAAGGACTCGCAATCGGGTCCCCTGCTCGTAGCCTGGACCACGCACCATGATCCGTTCGTGCGCCAGGCGGTGCTTCGCGGGCTACGCGAGTTGCGCTATGCCGGCGCACTCGACCCCGCGCTGGACGCGCTGACAGCGAGCGAAGACCTCGTGCGGCTCGAAGCCGTGAGCGTGCTCGGCTGGCTGAAAAGCGAGCGCGCGCTTGGACCCCTCACCAGCATCGCCGCGCAGGATCCGAATGCCGCCGTGCGGCGCGCGGCGATCGGTGCATTGGGGATCGGCGCTGCGTCGACCGAAGACACCGTTGTCGCGTTGCTCGGCGCCTTACGCGATGCCGCGTGGCAGGTCCGTGAAGAAGCGGCGGCCACGCTCGGCAAACTGCGCGCGACGGCCGCAAGAGATGCGCTAATCGACGCTCTTGCCGACGACTACTGGCAAGTCCGGCTGCAAGCGGTCCGCGCTTTGGGCAAGCTACGCGACGCACGCACGAGCACGGCGGTCGCGTCGCTGCTGACGCATGCGATCAGCAATTTGCGCAAGGAAGCGGCCTTGTCGCTGGGCGAACTGGGCGACGCAGCGTCGCTACCGGCCTTGCAGGCAGCCGCGACGGATCCCGATCCGGAAGTCCGCAAGGCGGCGCGGATCGCCTCGACTCAAATCGAAAGCGTGCGGTGATGAGCGCCCCTCGGCAGATCACGGTCCACGCCGCGAGCGGGCGATTGTCCCTCACGTGGGATGACGGACGCACGCAATCGATCGACAACACAACGTTGAGAGAACGCTGCCCTTGCTCGACATGCCGTCGCCTCGCGCATGCGGGCGAGGCGCGACTCGATTCGTCGCGCGTCGCGATCGTCGATATGCAGCCGATGGGCTACGGCATGCAGATCGTGTTCAGCGATGGCCACGCGCAGGGGATTTACCCGTGGGAATACCTGAAGAGACTGGATTGAATACAGCCATCAGGGCCGATGCTCATCTTCTGCGTCAGCAAGCCTTTAGTCTGTGCCGACATATCGATACCAGAATTCTCGCGCGGCTCACTGGATTCTCGGCGCCTCTCTCGCATGTCGCCACGAACAAATCCATCGATCCATATTCGCCAGTGAACTAGCGAAATCAAACCCGGCGGTTGCGCCACAAGCGCCTCGTCAGGCACCGGCCAACGCGCAACGGGCGCGGATGGCAGAAAACGGCGTATCACTGGCACGCTTTACCGGTCGATTGCGCCTCACCCAGAGGCGACTCCGACGGATACTTGGACATCACCGGGCGGTGCTCACAGCGAATCGATAACGCTGTCCGGGCATTGCCCGAACGACACGAAGTCCATCGCCTCACGAGGCACTATCTTTGTCCAGGAGAAATTCGATGAGTACGACCATTGCCGGCATTCACATTCCAGACAGCCGTCTCGCGAGGGCAGCAACCGATCTGGTCCGCGACACCGAGAACGATCTGCTTTTCAATCACTCGCGCCGCGTGTTCCTGTGGGGTGCGTTGACGGGAGCGCGCCGCAACCTCGCGTACGACCCCGAGTTGCTGTACATCGGCGCGATGTTTCATGACATGGGCCTCACGCCGGGCTACAGCAGCAAAACAGATCGCTTCGAAGTCGACGGCGCCAATGCCGCGCGCGACTTTCTCAAGAGCCACGGCGTCAACGAGTACGACATCGAACAGGTCTGGTTGTCGATCGCGCTTCACACCACGCCGGGTGTGCCCGAGCATCTGAAGCCGGTCGTCTCGCTGGTGACCGCGGGCGTGGAAATGGACGTGCTCGGCATGCGGTATCACGAGTTCGACGACGCGCAACGCGTCAGCGTGGTGGCCGCGCATCCGCGCGAGCAGGACTTCAAGAACAAGATCATCGATGCGTTTGCGCAAGGCACGATCAGCAAACCCGAAACCACGTTCGGCAACGTCAAAGCCGATGTCCTCGAGATGAAAGATCCCAATTACAAGCGGCTGAATTTCTGCAAGATCATTCTCGGCTCGGCATGGGACGACAGCAAGGCAGGTCACGTTCATCACGCTGGATGCAGTCACGGCGCAGCGGCGGAATAACTGCTTGCGCAACACGGCCGGCGCTTTGCGTGCCGGCCGCTGCAGGACTCAGGGCGCGCCGAACCGGAAAGCCGATGGCGCGCCACAGCTGTTGGCGCGGCCATATTTCAATCGGCCGTTGCGAGCCTTACTTCACGATTTATCCGTTGGTCGCGGCGTCAGCATCAGCGCCAGCGCTGCGACGCCGAGCACCAGCAACACTCCGCCATAGAGCGTGGAATTGCGCGTGTCGAACAGCACACCGTGAATGACCATCGCCATGCCGCCCAGCGCGACGAACACCGCGATGGCCGCGAATACGATCCGACGTTCGGCGCGAATCATGGCGCTCTCCCGCAAGATGTTGGTGCCGTAAGACGCACAGGAACAACGGAAGACCTCGAACCGCGCAGTATTTTTTCTGGCAACCAGCGTTGCGCGCTGCAGCCGGGTCTTCCGCTCGGGTCATCGCGATGAGCCGGTGCGCTCATGCTTCGACGATGCCTGTCGGAAAGCTTGCGTCGGTTCGCCTTGAAGCCGTTGCAAGTCAGTTTATAAGCCGGTCTGTCAGCCGGTCATCGAATCTCGGTTACGGCGATCACGTGCGTCGTCAGCCGGAAACCTCAATCTATCGTAGGCGGCGAACGGGCAATAGTAAATACGGGTAACCATGCCGCTCGCCGCCTGCGCCGCCCTCAATGACCGCCCGCTCCCGCCGCCGCAGCCGAACTGGCGCGATCCGGCTTCGTCACCCAGATCAGCGGGATGATCAGTACGAAGAGCACCGCCGACAGCCAGAAAATATCGTTCAGTCCCAGCATGGCCGCCTGGGCATTCATCGAACGTTCGAAGAACGCCATCGCCTGGGCGTGACTGCCTCCCAGCGAACTTTGCAGCGCATCCAGTGCCGACGTGTACGTCGGATTGTTCACGCTCGTCTGCTCGGCCAGTTGCGAATGATGCAGGATCGTCCGGTCGTTCCATCCGGTCGAAGCCAGCGACGTTCCCACCGCGCCGGCGAACACCCGCGCGAAATTCGACAGGCCCGCTGCGGCCGGAATCCGGTCGGGCGTAAGGCCGGACAAAATGATGGCGGTCAGCGGCACAAAGAAAAGGGCCGTCGGGATACCTTGCAACAGCGTCGGCAAAACCAGCGTCCATGTATCCACGCCCGTGGTGTAGTTCGAGCGCATGAAGAACACGCCGGCAAAACCGACGAAAGCCAGCGTCGCCAGGACGCGCGCATCCGACTTCGGCATGATCTTCGCCATGACCGGCGCGAGAATCACGGCGAAGATGCCTAGCGGCGCGGTGGCCAGACCGGCATCGACGGAACGGTAGTTCAGATACTCTTGCATCCACTGCGGCAACAGCACGAGGTTGGAGAAAAACACCGCGTACGCCACCGAAATCGCAACCGTGCCGCCGAGGAAGTTGCGCTTTCCGAACAACCGCAAGTCGACGATCGGGTTCTTTTCAGTCAACTCCCAAATCACGAAGAACGCGAAGCTGATCGCCGCGAACACAGTCAGGGCGACGATCACCGGCGAGTTGAACCAGTCGAGATCCTTGCCCTTGTCGAGCATGATCTGCAACGAGCCAACCCATGCGATCAGCGAGAGCAGGCCGACCTTGTCAATCGGCAAACGCTTCGTCGGGGTTTCGCGGGTGCGATAGATCGCCCACGTCACGCCGGCCGCGAACAGGCCCACCGGGATGTTGATGTAGAAGATCCATGACCATGAGTAGCTGTCGGTGATCCAGCCGCCGAGCGCCGGACCCGCAATCGGACCGACCGTCGCGGTCATCGCCCACAAGGCGAGCGCGGTCGAAGATTTTTCCTTCGGATACGAGCCGAGCAGAATCGCTTGCGACAGCGGAATCAACGGACCGGCCACCGCGCCCTGCAGAATCCGCGCGGCGAGCAACACCGGCAGATTGGGTGCAATCCCGCACAACCATGACGACAGCACGAACAACAGAATCGCCCACACGAACAACTTGATCTGCCCGACGCGCTGCACGAGCCAACCGGTCAACGGAATAGCGATGGCGTTGGCGGCGGCGAACAGCGTGATCACCCACGTGCCCTCGTCCACCGAGACGCCGAGATTGCCGGCGATGGTCGGAATCGCCACGTTCGCAATCGATGAATCCAGCACGTTCATAAACGTGGCGAGCGCCACGGCAAGCGTCGCCAGCACCAGCTTGCCGCCAGTCAGCGGCGGCAGCGTGGCCGGCTTCGTCGATCCATTCATTTCATCACCTGTCGGGAACGGTAAAACAATCTGACTTATCAGTTAAACGCGCGAAAAAAAAACGGCGCTCGGTGGCCGCGGGTTCAGCCTGCCTTGCGTGCGGCGTTTTTCTGCGCGGTGCTCGCGGCCATCTCGTGCTTCGCCGGCATGTTCTGCGCGATGATCCGCGCGATCTCCGCGTCGGCTTCGTCGCCGTATTGCGCGAATACGTCCGTGTGGTACGAGGTGTTGACCGCCGCGCCGAGTTGAGCGCCGGTTTCCTCGTGAGTGTCGACGTCGACCTGCATCGACAGGCCGATCCGCAACGGATGCGCATTCAATTCATTTTGATCGAGCTGGATCCGCGCCGGCAGACGCTGCACGACCTTGATCCAGTTGCCGGTGGCGTTCTGCGCGGGCAGCGTGGCGAACGCCGCGCCCGTGCCCGCCGAAAAGCCCACCACCCGGCCGTGATACTTGACGCTGGAGCCGTACACATCCGCTGTGAGCGTGACGGGTTGGCCAATGCGCATGTGCCTCAGTTGGCCTTCCTTGAAGTTCGCGTCGACCCACACGCCGTCGAGCGGCACGATCGCCATCAACGGGTTGCCCGGCGCGACGCGCTGGCCGACCTGCACCGAACGGCGCGCGACATAGCCGGTCACCGGTGCGGGCAAGGTGTTGCGCGCGTAACTCAGGTAGGCGTCGCGCACTTTCGAGGCGGCGGCCTGCACGTTCGGATGCTGTTCGATCGACGTGCGGTCGGTCAGCGCGTGGTTGGCCTCGGCCTGCTGACGGGCGGCGTCGAGCGCGGCCTGCGCGGAGCTGACGGCGTCGCGAGCGTGGGCGATGTCCTCGCCCGACACCGCGCCTGTTTCGGCCACCGCCTGACGACGTTTCAGGTCGTCGTTGGCGCGGGCGAGATCCGATTGACGTTGCGCGATGGTCGCCGCATAGAAATCGTTGTTCACGTACAGGCCGCTCACCTGCCGCACGGTCTGGCCGAGCGTCGCTTCCGCGTTCGACAGTGCGACCTTCGCGTCGGCGTTATCCAGGGTGACGATGGGGGCGCCCTGCTTGACGATCTGCGTGTCGTCCGCGTTGACCGCGACCACCGTGCCGCTCACTTGCGGTGTCAGTTGCACGAGGTTGCCGCTCACGTATGCGTCGTCGGTGGACTGATAGTAGCGGCCGGTCGTGAAGTAGTACGCGCCGTAGCCCGCACCGGCCAGCACGACGCTGGCCGCGAGCAGGGAGAGCAGTAGTTTGCGCGTCGTGGGCGTCTGCGCTTGCACGGGTTGGTCCGCGTCCGTCGTCGCGCGCTTGGTGTCGATCGTATCGCTCATGATGGGAGTCCTGACTGATTGGGAAAGGGTCGCGATGGCGCTTTAGCGAGCGGCGGCGACGATGGGGTTGGCGGATGCTGCTGGAACGACGGCGCCGCTGCTGGCGACAGAATCGGCGTTGTCGACATAACCGCCGCCGAGCGCCGCGGCCAACGCGATCTGCTGGTCGCGCCGGTTCATCTTCAGATTCGCGACCTGCTGGTCCGCGGCGAGCGCGGTAGTGTCGGCGTTCAGCACGGTCAACTGATTCGTGAGGCCGGCCTTGTATTGCGTGAGCGCCAGTTGATCGGCGCCGCGGGCGGCTTCCTGGGCGGCTTGCGCGTCGGTGAGCTGCTCGTCCGTCGAACGGATTTGCGCGAGTTGCGTCGCCACTTCGGACAAGGCGGTGACGAGCGTCTGGTTATACGTGGCGACGGCGTAGTCGAAATCGGCGTAACGCCCTTTCAATTGCGCGCGCAATTGACCGCCGTCGAAAATCGGCAGATGGATCGCTGGGCCGACCGACGCCGTGCGGCTCGCCGCCGTCAGGAAACGGCCGAAACCGAATGCGTCGAGACCGATCGCGGCGCTCAGGTTGATGTCGGGATAGAACTCGGCCTTGGCCTCTTTCACGTCGTGCGTGAGCGCGTCGACGCGCCATTTCGCCGCGACCAGGTCCGGGCGGCGGCTCACCAGATCGGCCGGCAGGTTGTCGGGCAGACGCACTTCGTCGCCTACGCCGAGCGTCGGCCGAGCGATGGCGAGACCGCGGTCCGGTCCGGCGCCGAGCAAGGCGGCCAACTGATAGCGCGTCGTGAGGATGCTGCCGTCGATCGACGCGAGCGTCGCGCGGCTCGTGGCGAGATTCGCCTGCGCCGTCTTGCGTTCGACTTGCGTGTCGAGGCCCGTTGCAATGCGGCCGGCCGTAATGCGGTCGATCTGTTCGCGCTGCGTGATTTCTTCCTGCGCGATGTCGCGCAACGCATAGAGCCGCGCAAGCTGGTTGTAGTCACGCGCGGTAGCCGACGTGAGGGACAGCTTGACGACTTCCGCGTCCGCCTGGGTCGCCTGCAACTGCGACAGCGAGGCCTCCAGGGCTTCGCGATTCTTGCCCCACAGATCGAGATCGTAGGACGCGGACAGCAAGCCCTTGTTCTCCGTTTGCCACGAACCGCCGTACGGCGGCGGCACGAGCGCCGTGCCCGAATACTGCTGGCGCGTCAACGAATAGTCCGCGCCGACTTTCGGCAGGGTGCTCGCCTTCGCCGTGTCGCTGTACGCGGCGGCCGCTGCGACGCGGGCGCGGGCCTGCTCGACCGACGGATTGCCTTTCAGTGCTTCGGCAAGCAAGGCCTTCAGCTGCGCGTCGCCGAACTGGTCGGCCCAATCGGCGGCGGGCCAATGACCGTTGTCCTGCGGAATGCTTTGTTGAGTCGCGTAAGTCTGCGGCTGCGCCATCTGCTTGTCGCTCGAGATACCGGCGTAATTCGCGCAAGCGGAGAGCACGGCCGCGACGATCACCGTCACACCAGCCTTCGCGACCCGCGAGCCGGCTATCCGTGGAATTAACTGTGGTTTCATTTTCTGACTTGTCAGATATATGGTTGAAAAAAACGCCGCGAGCGTCCGCAGCATGATTGGCTGGCCTCGCCTACTCGGCGAGAAACTTGTTCAGCAGACGGCGAAACTCCTCGAACTCGGCTTTCGTAAACCTCTTCAGGCGCCGGTTCAGCACCACCGGAGCGATCGAAGGAAGCTGCACGGCGATCGCGTTGCCCTCTTTTGTCAACTCGAGGTTGACGACGCGGCGGTCTTCGATGCTGCGTGAGCGTTCCAGCAACCCCCTGGCTTCCAGCTTGTCGAGCATGCGCGTCATCAGGCCGGTGTCGATGCCGAGCAGCCGCGACAGTTCGAACGGCGTGGTCGCGACGTTCCAGTGCACGGACAGCAGAATGCCCATCTGCTGACTGGTGATGTCCAGATCCTTCAGCGCAGTGTCCATTTCAGTAATCAGCAAGTTACGTGCTTTGTTGATCGAGAAACCCACGCTCTGCGTCAGGCTGAAATTTTCCGGCGTGTAGTGGTTCATTCATGCCTCCTGTTCGATGGCTTGAACTTTATCTGCAAAGTCAGATATTGTCAAAGATCGATTTCGGCATATGACTGTTTCAGTCACGTGCACAATCGCGCCTCTTCGCGGCTACCGAAAGCGTGAAAAGTGGTCACCTTGATTTAGCCAAAACCGGTCATTTCACAAAGCCACTCGAGCGTTTAATCTGCCCTCACGCTAAATCACCAATGGAAGGACGGAAACCATGAAGATCATGCACGTCGACGCCAGCGCCAAACGCGAGCGGTCCAACTCCCGCGCGTTGAGCCGCTATTTTCTGGAACGCCTGCGCGAAGAAGGCGGCCAGTTCGAAGTCGATTATCTGGATGTGACGATCGACACGCCGCCGCACGTCACCGACGCTTTCGCCATTGCCACCTACACGGCCGCGCCGGATCGCACGCCTGCCATGAAGGCGACGCTGGCCGGCTCGGATGCGCTGTGCCAACGCCTGCTCGCCGCCGACGCGTTCGTCTTCGCCATGCCCATGTACAACTGGTCGATGCCCTCCGCGTTCAAGGCGTTTATCGATAGCGTCACGCGTACGGGCCTGACCTATGTGAACGCGGACGACGGCCGCGTGGTTGGTCAGCTTTCACGTCAGAAGGTGCTCTTCATCACGAGCCGCGGCGCGGATTTGCGTCCGGGCTCGCCTTACGCAGGCATGGATGCGCTCACGCCCTCACTGAAGGCTGCGTTCGGCTTTCTCGGCGTCGCTGATCCGACCTTTGTCGATGCCCAGCCGCTGCAGTTTGCCGATTCCGAAGCGCGCACCGAAGCGCTTCGGCGCGCCCGTGCCGAACTCGACGCGGTGGCGTCGGGCTGGGCGTCGTCGGATTCGAGCAAGGAAAACCAGGATCTCTTGTCAGGAGTCACAGCATGAAAATTCGCACAGTGATCGCGGCGGCCACACTCGCCAGCCTTTCTATTTTGGGGACCTCGCAGTCCGCATTCGCCGCTGACACAACTGCGCAGCACGAGACGATCACGCCTGCGTTCGCCGAGGCGATCGCCAACGTGCCCGGCAAGACAATCACGGCGCTCGTCGTCGACTATGCGCCTGGCGCCAGGTCGCCGTCGCATCGGCACGGTCAGGCGTTCGTGGTCGGCTATGTGCTGTCGGGCGCGATCCGCAGCCGCGTGAACAACGGCGAAGAGCGCGTCTACCATGCCGGCGAGCACTGGACCGAGAAGCCCGGCGTGCATCACACGGTCAGCGAAAACGCGAGCGATACCGAACCGGCGAAGCTGCTGGCGATCTTCGTGGCTGATACGAAAGACAAGAATCTTGTTACGTTCGACAAGAAGTGAATCTGCATTGACACGGACGCGTGAGCGGCGTGCAGGTGAGCACGGGGCTTTTCAAGCCCGAGTGGCCTGCTTGCCGGCTCCGCCGCATTGGCGCTCACACCGGCTGCCGCCAGCCGCCGCCGTTCAGTTTCGGTGCGGCGTTTCTGATGTCGCTTGCGATCGTGCTGGCGGGTTTTTTGTCGGCGGACTGATGCTCTCGGCCGTCAAGCGCTCGCTCGGTGCGAAAGACTGGGGCGTGATGATCGCGGGGCACGGCGGCGCGCTCGACCGCGTCGACTCGATCTGTTTTGCCGCGCCGGTGTTTTTCTACCTCGTGCGTTATCTGTACGTGCCGTAACCGAAAGCCGTTCTGGACTTTTACGCGTTTCGTCCTCGCCGCCGCGCGCGGACTCGACGCGCGTCAGCGGCAAGCCTCGATGCCCTTGCTGATTGCTTGCGCGATACGCGCGATGGTCGCCGGATTGCGCAGCCGGGTTTCCTCGTCGGGGTTCGCGATCACGCCGGCTTCGACGAGCACGGCGGGCATCGGCGCGGTTTTCAGCACAATCAGATCGTCGAAACGATGAATGCCAAGGCGCTGATCCAGCAATGGCCGGTTCTCCCCTTTGATCGGCGTGGCGTGATACAGCGAGGGCTTTTCCCCTGCGGCCAGCATCTGTTCGCCGATGGCCTTCGCGCAGCGCAGGCTCTCTTCGTAATGCGGATTCAGTTGCGACACGAAGATCGCGTAGCCGCGATAGTCGCGGCGACGCCCCGCATCGATCCATGCCTGCTGGAGCGAGTCATGGTGAATCGACACGAACAGATCGGCGCCGGGCGAATGCGTCGAGCGATCCTGCAGCGCGATCTCCTTGCCGTCGGCGGAGGTGCGCGCGACGTGATCGCCATACGCTTGCAGGTCTTGCGCGACAGCCGCGCTCAGATCCAGGTTGTAGAGATATTCGACACGACCGCTTGCGCCGGTCGCGCCCGGCCGCTGCGGCGTGTGCCCGGTGTCGACGACGATATAAGCCGCCTCGCACGGAACGGCGCCCAGCGCCGCGACGGTAAAGCTGGCGAGCAGCGCGCGCCGTGTCCATGCGGCGTAACGCGAGGCGATAACCGCATGTTTCTGTCGTTTCGACGCCGTGATCACAATCGAGTCCTTTTTATTGAGCTTCGGCACGCGGACTTTTGAAATGCCGGATTGCCTGCGAGTGCTTGCGATTGCCTTCATTCAGCGCGCCGGCATTCATAAACGATGATATTCGCGGCGGTCTTAAACTAGAAATGTGCGATACGTTTTTTTTCGGCGGAAATGATCAGCGGGATTTTAATCGAGCGAGTTGCTCTGCGGTTGATTTTCACTCGCACTGTATCGGGTCAGTGCGCCGCAATTGTTAATTTTTACTGTGGCAATGGGTCGCGAATAACGCAGCCGCGAATCTTTCTTTCCTTTTTCAAAGTTTGAAAATCAAAAGGCGATCCAGAATTTACCGTACTCGGCTGGCCGATCAGGCTCGGCGCTAGAACTTCGGATGACATTCGAAACTCATGGACGACCCGTGCTCCGTCAGCCCCTGGACGCCGCTGACGGTTTCCGTCGTCACGCTGGTCTGCATGCCGCGACGCTCGCAGTAATCGCGCGCCTCGTTCATGGCGTGCTCGTGCGCGCGGGCCCAGGCGAGGCGTCCGCCGGTCGCGCTTGCCGCGACCGTATAACTATTGGCTTTGCTGGTGGCGACCACGTCGCTGGAGCTGGCGCAGCCCACGAGGCTCGCGCACGCCGCCACGGCCGTAATGAAGGCACGCGCCCGTCTCGACAAAGCGTTTCGCGCCGCGGGCGCGCCGGTTGCGCCATCCCGTTCGGGCATGCGGCCTGAGACAGTATTGAACATGTATCACCTGCACATTTTTGCGGATTAACCAATCATGAAATTATCCGCAATCACGCGTAAGAGATCAGCCTCACCACCTGAAAACACTGTTGCTGGCGCCTAAACAATCGCTCAGGACGACGCCACCTTGCTCCGGCTCAGCATCAATTCGACCGCCTGCCAGGCGCGCTTGGCTGAAGACGGATCGTTGAACGCGCGCGCTTCGACCGTCGCGCCGTCGAGCAGCATCATGCACACGCTGGCGAAATGCCGCGCCGTGTCGGGCGGCACGATGTCGCGCAGGATCTCGTCGATCCAGTCCACCATTTTTTCGCGGTAACGGATCGCGACTTCGGAGACCTTCGGGTAGGACGTGCCGAATTCGGCGAGAGCGCGCTCGAACAGACAACCGGCGAACTCCGGCGTGCGGAACCAGGCTTCGTACCAGTCGAATATCGCTTTCACGCGCGCAAGCGGTTCGCCCACACTTTGAACACGCTGTCCCACGCTTTCGATGATGTAGTCGTAGCGCTGTTCCAGCACTTCCCTGACGAGATCGTCCTTGCCCGCGAAGTGCCGGTACAAGGTCATTCTGGCGACGCCCGAATCGTCGATGATCCAGTCCACGCCGACAGGGTGAAAGCCGTGCTTCGAGAAGAGTTCGGTGGCCTTGTCCACGACCTGCTGGCGCTTGCTTTCGCGCATCGATAGCTCCATGAATTCCGCCCGCATCTTAACATTCGGCGGCGTTCTTCATGCGCCGTACGGCCCGCACGAACGGCGCGGCACAGTCGTTGCTAAAGGGTTTCGTGTGAGCGCATCGCGGCTCGCTTCACGGAGTGTGCAGACATGCCCGATCACCGACCTATCCCACCGAGACCGGCACTGCCGACCGACGCGCGCGGCATGATCGGCAACATGAAAACTACGGCGCTCGTTTCGCTGCGCGGCTCGATCGACTTCATGTGCTTTCCGCGTATCGACTCGCCGGCCATTTTCGCCGGACTGCTCGAGCCGTCGCGCGGCGGCGCTTTCTCGATCGAACCCACGTTCGACACCGCCAACGTCAAGCAGATGTATCTGCCCGACACCAACGTTTTGCTGACGCGTTTCATGACGCCCGAAGGCGTGTGCGAACTGATGGACTTCATGCCGGTGCCCGAGGACGGCAGCGGCGCCAGCGCCGACGCGCCGCTGCCCAACTGCGTGATCCGCGTCGTGCGGGTCGTGCATGGGCGCATGGCGTTCAGGATGCATTGCGAGCCGCGCTTCGACTATGCGCGCGGCGCGCACACGGCTCACATCGATAAGGAAGGCGCGGTGGAATTCCACGCCGCCGCAGACGCTGGCATTGAAGGCGGCATGCAATTGCGCCTGAACAGCACCCTGCCGCTCACGCTCGACGACGGCGCGGCGCACGCCGAATTCGAACTGCGCAATGGCGAGTCGGCCGGCTTCGCTTTCGGCGATGCCGAAGGCTTGCGCGAAAAGTCGTTCGATTGCGAAGCGGCGCTGACCGATACGATCCGCTTCTGGAGAAGCTGGTCAGCGCAATCCACGTATCGCGGCCGCTACCGCGAAGTCGTGATGCGCTCGGCGTTGACCTTGAAGCTGCTCAGTTCCAGCGAGCATGGCGCGATCGTCGCCGCGCCGACTTTCGGCCTCGCCGAAGCGCTCGACGGTTCGCGCCGCTGGGACTACCGCTTCACCTGGATTCGCGACGCCGCGTTCTCCGTGTACGCGCTGCTGCGCCTCGGCTATACCGGCGAAGCGCGGCATTTCATGACGTGGATTGCCGGGCGCAGCCGTCATTGCGACTCGGACGGCTCGCTGAGCGTCATGTACGCCGTCGACGGCAAGGTGCCGCCTGAAGAAACCGAAATCGCGGCGCTGTCGAACGAAAACGGCGTGGCGGGCGTGCCGCTCATCGGCAACGCCGCGCGCGATCAGATCCAGCTCGACGTGTACGGCGCACTGCTCGACGCGATCTATCTGTACAACAAGTACGGCGCCGCGATCTCGCACGACGGCTGGCACGACGTCACGCGTACCGTCGACTATGTGGTCGAGCACTGGCGCGAACCGGACCACGGCATCTGGGAGTTCCGCAACGGCCTGCGGCCCCTGCTCCATTCGCGGCTGATGTGCTGGGTCACCGTGGACCGCGCGCTGCGTCTCGCGGAAAAGCGTTCGCTGCCCGCGCCGCTCAAGCGCTGGTTCGACACGCGCGACGCGATCCACGCCGATATCCACGAGCACTTCTGGAACGAGGAACTGAACGCGTTCGTGCAGACGCCGGATTCGCAGCGGCTCGATGCATCCGCGCTGATGATGCCGCTCGTGCGCTTCATCGGCCCAACCGATCCGCGCTGGCTCGGCACGCTCGACGCGATCGGCAGCGAACTGAAAGTGGACCCGCTAATCTTCCGCTACACGCGCGGCACGAAACTCGACGGACTGCCCGGCATCGAAGGCGGCTTCAGCGCCTGTTCGTTCTGGTATGCGGAAGCGCTGGCGCGGGCCGGACGCGTCGATGAAGGCCGCCTCGTGTTCGAGAAGATGCTCGCGTATGCGAATCACGTCGGCCTGTTTTCCGAGGAAGTGGCCACCAGCGGCGAGGCGCTCGGCAATTTTCCGCAGGCCCTCACGCATCTCGCGCTGATCAGCGCGGCTTATCAGCTCGACCGCAACCTGGGCAAGGTTCACGTTCCGTGGACCTGAGCACGCAGCATCGCTCGCATCGCCGACAGCGCAAAAATCTTCCGGAATCGGATTTCAGCGTCTAGTCTGTAACAACACCATTTAAACCAGCCGGACGCTGAACCGGAGGAGACATCGATGGAGCTCGAAGCACGCACTATGAAACGCGTAACGGTTCGGCTCGTGCCGTTCCTGATCCTGTGTTATTTCATTGCCTATCTCGACCGCGTCAACGTCGGCTTTGCTGCACTGCAGATGAACAAGGCGCTCGGCCTGTCCGCGAGTGCTTTCGGTTTTGGCGCCGGGATTTTCTTCATCGCCTATTTTTTCTTTGAAGTCCCCTCCAATCTGCTGCTGGAGAAATTCGGCGCGCGCCGCTGGATCGCGCGGATCATGTTCACGTGGGGCATTCTCGCGGGCGCGATGGCGTATATCCCAGATATTGCGCGCTTCACGGGACTCTCCGCCGCGCACGTGTTTTACGGACTGCGCATTCTGCTCGGCGTGGCCGAGGCGGGCTTCTTTCCCGGCATCATCTTCCTGCTCACGCTGTGGTTTCCAGCGGCGTATCGCGGTCGCGTGGTCGGCTATTTCATGGCGGCGATTCCGCTGTCCACCGTGATCGGCGGCCCGATCTCCGGCGCCTTGCTGTCGATGGACGGCTTCGGCGGACTGGCCGGCTGGCAATGGGTCTATCTGATCGAAGCCGCGCCCGCGCTGGTGCTCGCGTTCGTCGTGCTCTACTACCTCACAGACAAGCCCGCCGACGCCACCTGGCTCGCCGCCGAGGAACGCGGCTGGCTGGTCGCGCGCCAGAAGCAGGAGCGCGCGCATCGCGAAGCGGTGCATGCTTTCAGCGTGAAAGAAGCACTTTTCAATCCGCGCGTGCTGGCCGTCGCATTGATCTACTTCGGTGCGAACGCAACCAACTACGGACTGAGTTTCTTCCTGCCGCAGATCGTCAAATCGTTCGGGCTCACCAATCTGCAGACGGGCTTCGTGACGTCGCTGCCATATATCGTCGGCGTGATCAGCATGGTGTTCTGGGGACGTCACTCGGACCGCAAGCTCGAACGCAAACGGCACGTGGCGATTGCACTGCTGGTGGCGGCGGCCGGCATCGCGGCGGCGGCCGGGCTCGACAATCCGGTGCAGAAGATGATCGCGCTGTCGATCGCCGGGTTCGGCATCTTCGGCTGCCTGCCGGTGATCTGGACCTTGCCGGCCGCGTTCCTGTCAGGCGCGGCGGCGGCGGGCGGTATTGCAGCGGTCAACTCGCTCGGCAATCTGGCGGGCTTCTTCGGACCGTACGCGATGGGCTGGATCAAGGACAGCACCGGCGGCTTCGGCGCCGGTCTGCTGTGTCTGTCGGGCGCCGGTCTGGTTGGAGTCGCGGCCGTGCTACTGCTGCATCACGATGCTTCGCTCGAAGCGGGCGCGGGTTTTTCGGACCCTGACGTGGCGAGCGGGAGCGAGGCGGTGAGGTCGTAGGGGCCTGGTGCCGCGGCTAATGCGGATTGCCTGGAACGCCGCGTCCGTGGGAAAGCGCGGCGCGCGCATCCGTGCCTCTGGAAAGAGATGCGTGGCTCAGACGCATTTGTGGAAAATGCCGCGCGAGTTGAGCCGTGCTTTTGGAAAGAAACCACACGAGCGCAGCCACGCCTGGGAAAAGCGCCGACCCGGCTCAACCGCGCAGCGCGGCCAGACCACACCGCTCACGGCGAGCCGCGTCCGCCCGCCGGCGTTTCCGGCAGCGCGTTAGCCGGACTGCCGGCATCCGGCGGCACCACATCGTCCGGCGTGGGCGTCGGCGCCAAGGCCGGCTCACCGCCGCCGCGCGCTTCACCGTCGACCGCCCCGCTCGCCGCCACCGGCGCGGAACCCGGCGCCGGCAGCATCGGCGGTTGCGGCAAGGTTCGCGGCTCCGCCACCGCGGCCGACGCCGACGGCGCAACTGACGGCTCGACCGGCGTAGCAGCCGGCGCACGACGCGTCGTGCTGCGCGGCACAACCGGCGCCTCCTGCTTCGTCGGCGACTTCGCGAAGAGGTTCTGGAACCAGCCGCGCAAGCGCTCCGAGCGTTCGGCGAACCAGCCCGGCTCCTGGTCGGTCGCGAATTTGACGCGGCTGTCGACCAGTCTCGAACGCTGCGCGCGCTGGAAGAAATCGCCCACGATCGGCAGCGCGCTGTGCGCCCCCTGGCCCCAATAGTCGCTGCGCAAGGTCACGCGGCTGTCGTTGAACCCGACCCACGCGCCCGCCACGAGTTGCGGATGAATCAGAATGAACCAGCCGTCCGCGTTGCCCTGCGTCGTGCCGGTCTTGCCCGCGACGTCGCCACGCACGCCGAAGCGGCTGCGAATGCTCGAGCCCGTGCCGCGGTTCACCACGTCGCGCATGACGTCGATCAGCACGCGGTCGGCGTCGGCGGACAGTTCCTGCTTGGACGGCGCAGGCGCGAACTCGGCCAGCACTTCGCCTTTGCGGTTCTCGATGCGCGTCACCATCACCGGCTCCACATAGCCGCCGAGGTTGGCGATCGTGCCGTAGGCCGAGACCATTTCCTTTAGCGTGACCGGGCTCGTGCCGAGCGCGAGCGACGGCACCGGGTCCAGTTCGCTATCGCGCACGCCCATCGCGCGAGCGAGGCGCGCGACCTTGTTCGGGCCGACCGTTTCCATCAGTTGCGCAGTGATCCGGTTGCGCGAATACGCGAGGCCGTCGCGTAGGCTGATCTTGCGCTCGCTCGGCTCGTCCTCGTCGCTCGGACGCCAGACTTCACCGCCTGCCAGCGGAATCTCCACGGGCTTGTCGACGAAGGTGTCGGCGGGTTTCGCGCCCGATTCGAAGGCCGCCGCGTAGACGAACGGCTTGAAGGTCGAACCCGGCTGGCGCCGCGCCTGCTGCACGTGGTCGAACGGGTCCTGGCTGAAGTCGCGGCTGCCCACCCACGCCCGGATCTGGCCGTTGCGCGGGTCCATTGCGAGAAAGTCCGCCTGCACGCGCGTCTTGGACTCACAAACCGACTTGACCAGATCGCGGTCGGACGAGACGCGTTTGAGCGCGTCGTCATCGCTCAGGCCGGCGTCTTTCGCGGCGCGGTAGTCGGGTGTTTCGCGCAGGAAGGTCTGCAGGAGATCCTTGCCGTTCGAGCAGCCCGCGCGGGTGCCCCACGCGGAATTGGCGATGCCCTGCAACTGATTGCCCTGCAAAGTCACGGCCTGGGTCGCCATGGTCTGCAGACGCGAATCGATGGTGGTGCGCACCACCAGGCCGTCGGCATACATGTTGTAGTCGTTGCGATCCGCCCACGACGCCAGCCACTTGCGCAGTTGCTGCGCGAAATGCGGCGCGGGTCCGGGCGGCTCGGTCTGACGCTCGAAATCGATCCGCAGCGACCGGCGGCTCAAGGTCGCGTAGGCCGCCGGCGTCAGCTTGCCGTACTTGACCATCTGCCCGAGCACGGTATTGCGCCGCTGCAACGCGCGTTCGGGATTGAGCACCGGGTTGTAGTAGCTGTTGCCCTTGAGCATGCCGGTGAGCGTGGCGCTTTCCAGCACAGTCAGATCGGAAGCCGATTTGTCGAAATAGGTGCGCGCGGCCATCTCGATGCCGTAGGCGTTGTAGAGGAACGGCACCGTATTCAGGTAGGTTTCGAGAATCTCGTCCTTGGTGTAGAGCGCCTCGATCTTGAAGGCCGTGATCGCTTCCTTGAGCTTGCGCGTGAGCGTCGGCGCGCGGCCGATCTCGTCGGGATACAGATTGCGGGCGAGCTGCTGGGTAATGGTCGAGCCGCCCTGCCGGTCGCCGGAAAACGTATGCAGCGCGGCCGACGCCGTACGCCGCCAGTCGAGGCCCCAATGCTCGTAGAAGCGGTGATCTTCGGTGGCGATCAGCGCGTTCACCACGTTGGGCGAGATGTCCTTGAGCTTGACCCACTCGCGGTTGGAGGGCTTGAATTCGGCCAGCAGCTTGCCGTCCGCCGACAGAATCTGCGCCGGCTGCTCGATCTTGGCCTTGCGGATATCGCCGATGCTCGGTGTGAACGGAATCAGGATCAGCACATACAGCACGAACAGCAGCGGAAGCGCCGCGCAAGCCTTCAGGACGCCGCGGCGCGTAGGATGGCGCAAGTGCCACAGGGCCTGCGCGACGAGCGGGTTCGCGAGAGTCAGCCCTTTTTCAAGGGCCGCCAGAAATGAGGGGATGAAGCGCTTCACACTAGCTTACCGTCGGCTTGGAAAGGCGCAATCCTACCAAGATGCGCGGCGGCGGCCGATTTTTTGCCGCGAACGCGCTGCAAGCGCCTCGCAATCCGCCAAACCGCCGCGGCGCGCCCGCAACAATCGCGGCCCACTATAATGTCGCCAATTCCGACAAGAGGTGCTTCATGATCATCAAACCGCGCGTGCGTGGCTTCATCTGCGTTTCCACCCATCCGACCGGCTGCGAGGCCAACGTCCGCGAACAGATCGACTACGTCAAGGCACGCGGCCCCATCGCCAACGGCCCGAAGAAGGTGCTCGTGATCGGCGCATCCACGGGCTACGGCCTTGCCGCCCGCATCAGCGCGGCGTTCGGCTCGGACGCCGCCACGCTCGGCGTGTTCTTCGAACGCGCCGGCAGTGAAACCAAGGCGGGCACGGCTGGCTGGTACAACACCGCCGCCTTCGAGAAATTCGCCACGGAAAAAGGCCTGTACGCGACCAGCATCAACGGCGACGCCTTCTCCGACGCAGTCAAGCATCGCGCCATCGAAGTCATCAAGCGCGATCTGGGTCAGGTCGATCTGGTCGTCTACAGCCTCGCCGCGCCCAAGCGCACGCATCCGAAAAGCGGTGAAGTGTTCAGCTCGACGCTCAAGCCGGTCGGCCGTGCCGTGAATCTGCGCGGCATCGACACGGACAAGGAAGTCATCAAGGAGACCGTGCTCGAACCCGCCACCCAGCAAGAAATCGACGACACCGTCGCGGTGATGGGCGGCGAAGACTGGCAAATGTGGATCGACGCCCTGCTCGAAGCCGGCGTGCTCGCGGACGGCGCGAAGACCACCGCGTTCACCTACCTCGGCGAGAAGATCACTCACGACATCTACTGGAACGGCTCGATCGGCGCGGCCAAGAAGGATCTCGACCAGAAGGTGCTGGGCATTCGCGAGAAGCTGGCGGCCAAGGGCGGCGACGCGCGCGTCTCCGTGCTCAAGGCGGTCGTCACCCAGGCCAGCTCCGCGATCCCGATGATGCCGCTGTATCTGTCGCTGCTTTTCAAGGTGATGAAGGAGAAAGGCACACACGAAGGCTGTATCGAACAGGTCTATGGCCTGTACAAGGACAGCATGTACGGCGCGGCGCCGCATCTCGACGACGAAGGACGTCTGCGCGCGGACTACAAGGAGCTCGATCCTGAAGTCCAGAACCGCGTGCAGGAACTCTGGACTCAGGTGACCAACGACAATATCTACGAACTCACTGATTTCAGCGGCTACAAGACGGATTTCCTGCGTCTGTTCGGCTTCGAAATCGCGGGCGTGGATTATGAAGCGGATGTCAATCCGGACGTGCAGATTCCGAAGCTCGTGCAGGTTTGATGAAGCGCGGGGCCTTGGGCGGCCCCGCTTCAGTCTCTTGCGCCGCTAAATCGCGTCGCCGTCCACCCTCCTCGACTGCGCCACGTACCCGTCCACCGCGCGCATCACACGCACTTCCAGCGCGGCCGCGTCACGCTCGTCGCGCTCACCCGCCTGGTCGACCATGCCGCGCACGATCGCCAGCAGATCGCGCGCGACCAGATCCACATCGTCCAGTTCGGGCACCTGCGCCTTTTCCGTCAGCGCGCTGACCAGCGCCGTATGAATGGTGTCGGCGATGCGTTGATTGCGCTCGTCGACCGGCAAGCGGCGCTCCTCGGCATCGATGATGCGCGCCAGCACCGGCCTGCGCATCTGATGCGCGACGGACGCGCGCACCATCGCCTGCACGCTGTCACGCGAGTTCTCCAGTAACGACGCCGCCTCCACGTCCACCACCAGTTGCGCGGTTTCGCGCTCGATCAACGCAACGGTCAACGCGTCGCGATTCGGAAAGTATTGATAAAGCGAGCCGATGCTGACGCCGGCCCGCTCCGCGACCGCGTTGGTGGTGTAGCCGTCGAGTCCGCGTGTCTCCAGAATGCGAGCCGCCGCTTCGAGCACGGTCTCGACGGTTTGCGCCGAACGCCGCTGAAGCGGCGCTTTACGGGGCTTCAGACGCTGCGTGGAAGCTGATCTGGCCATGTCCGGAATGCGAGTTTCAAATGTGAGTATTCGCTCGTATTCTAATCCTGTTTTCGCGAAAACCCCATTAGCCCTTCGACATTCAACAGGACTCGAGCCTCATGACTTCATCTGCCAAAGCCCCCGTACTGACCGTATTCATGCTCGTCAAAACGACGCCCGAATGGCTCGGCTTTTCCGTCGACGAACGCTTCCGTCTGCTGGCCGAACACGTCGAGCCGATCCTCGAGCGTCACGCCGACGAAGTCAGCATGCGCTTTTACGACATCGAATTTTATTCGGCGCGCGTCACCGATATCTGGGTGTGGAATGCGACGAGCCATCACGCGTATGAAATGGTGGTCGAAGCCTTGCGCGAGACGCCGTTCTGGGACCGCTACTTCGACATCGTGGAGATTCTGCCGGGCGTGGAGAACGCCTACGCGAAGAACTACGACCGCGACACGCTGACGGCGGCCTGAGCCGCGTCGGCCGCGCCGTCACGATCCACTTCAGCAGGGAAACGCGGCCTGGAGCGAACGAAGAATCGCCAGGCCGATCGGAAAGTCGTCCGAAATGCCCGGGTGATTGTTGAAGAACTCGTCGAGCAGCGGATAGACGTTCTGGTTGCCAATGGCGAGATTTTGCGGCGGGCAGAAGAGCGGCGGCTTCTTCTTCGATACCAGCTCGCCGTTGGCCCAGCCGAACGCGTTGATCGTGCCGGTAATGTACGCGGCGTAGACCGAGTTGTTATCGGCATGCGCCCATTTCTTGTACTGGGCGGCCGTCATCTCGGCGCTCGCATTCAGAGTGAAACACGCGGCCACAAACGCCAGCGCAACTTTCGATACCCGCATCATGGAACCTTCAATCGGTGTCGCAAAAGCGGCCATTGTAGGCGAGTCGGGGCGTACCACGCAGAAGCGCTTGCATGAGCAGGAAATCCGTAAGCATCGCATACGGATTCTTGTAAGCGTCCCGGCTATGCGCGAACGCGCTACGGCGTGCCATTGCGGCAATAGGTTCGGTAGGCTTCGCGCGTGGAGAGACGCGCCATATACGCCGCGACCGCGGGCAATTCGCCGTGCTGCAACGGCGTTTCCAGCCAGCGGTTGATGGACAGCGCGATCGGAATGTCCGCGAGCGAAAATGCGTCCCCCGCGATGAACGCGCCGGTTTTCCGCAACTGGTCTTCGATCATGGCCATATGCCTCGCCCAGTTCGCGCACGACAGCTCGATCTGCTGCGGATCCTGGTGGGCCGGCGAATGCCGGACCAGCGCCAGAAACGCGTAGCTCCATGAACGGTTCAATTCACTCGCCTGCCAGTCGATCCACTGATCGCAGCGGGCGCGCTCGCCAGGTTCGACGGGATATAACGACTCGCCGTGATAGCGGCCCGCCAGGTAGCGGATGATCGAATTCGACTCCCACAACACGAACTCGCCGTCCTTGATAACGGGGACCATTGCGTTGGGATTCAGCGCGAGAAATTCCGGCACGTTGGTCGCGCGAAAACCGGAGCCCCAGTCTTCCTGTTCGAATGGAAGCGCGAGCTCCGCGCACGTCCACAACACTTTGCGGACGTTGATGGATGAGGTCTTGCCGAGTATCTGTAGCATGGGTTCAAAGCGTATCGACGGCTCGATGAAACGGACAGGCACAGTTTGCGCCATGCGCACCGGGCCAGCGCCGTTCAGTGCGACGCGACGAAGATCGACCCCGGCGCGGGCGGTGGCACGGCAAAGGATTTGCGCATCCGGTCGGCCTCCTCGACCGGACTGCGACCGAACAGGCGCTTGAATTCGCGGCTGAATTGCGAGGCGCTCTCATAACCCACCTGCACACACGCGAGCGCCGCCGTCACCTCGTTTCTCACCATCAGCAGGCGCGCCTGATGAAGCCGCGTCGACTTCAGATATTGCATCGGCGAGGTGCGCGTCACGGCCTTGAAATGGGAGTGGAAGCTCGGCACGCTCATGTTCGCTTCCAGCGCGAGTTGCTCGATGTCGAGCGGCTCGCGATAGCATGCGTGAATCTTGCGGATCACCTTGGCGATTCGGGCGAACTGGCCTTGCGCGGTCAGCGCGGCGCGCATCGATCCGCCCTGCTCGCCGGTCAGCACGTGGAAGTAGATTTCGCGCACCAATGCCGGGCCGAGCAACTCGGCCTCGAGCGGCACGCTCATTGCCTCAAGAAAGCGCAATACCGAAGCGCTCAGCTTCGCGTCAAGCGGCGTCGACATCATGCCGCGCGGCTCGGCCGGCACGCCGGCCTCCCGCTCGTCGAGTTGCAGCATCAGATCGGCGGCCAGCTTGAAGTCGAGGCGGAAATAGATGGCGAGCAAGGGCTCCGCCTCGCTTGCTTCGGTTTCCATGGAGAACGGCACCGGCACCGAGACGGCCAGGTAGTGCTGCGCGTCGTACACATAGACCGTCTCGCCGAGAAAGCCCCGCTTGCGCCCCTGGCACACGATCACCACGCCGGGGTCGTACAGCACCGGTGTGCGGCTGAGCGGCCGGTTCGAGCGCAGAAAGCGCACATCGGGCAGCGCGGTGAGGTTGTAGCCTTCCAGCGGCGCGAGATTTTCGAGCAAGGCCACCATGCGTTGCCGCGCGCTCGGATCATGGTGTTTGTGCTTCACTACGGGCCCCGTCGACATGGCTAAGCAGATTGCACTGTGCCATCGTTGCATCGGAAAATCCATCCGCTCATAGAATTAGGCAATCACCGCAGACGAACCGGCATTTGCGCCCAGCCCTGCCGCTCCTACCATTCAGTCCTATGCTGGTTTCCGTCGATGCCACGCGTTTTCGCCCGAAAGCGCCATGTGATGACGGACAAAACAAAGGAGTGGATCACCATGAGCAAAACGTTTCTGATCACCGGCGTCAGTTCCGGTTTTGGCCGCGCATTCGCGCAGGCGGCACTCGACGCGGGCCATACCGTCGTCGGCACGGTGCGCAATGCAGCGGCGCGCGATGCGTTCACGGCGTCGGCGGCCGAACGGGCGCATGCCGTCGTGCTCGACGTCACGGATTTCGAGGCGATCGCGCCTGCTGTCGCCGCGATCACGCAAACGGTCGGCCCGATCGACGTCCTCGTCAACAACGCCGGCTACGGACACGAAGGCACGCTGGAGGAATCGCCGCTCGACGATCTGCGCCGTCAATTCGATGTCAACGTGTTCGGCGCGGTCGCGATGATCAAGGCCGTGCTACCCGCCATGCGCGAGCGCCGCTCGGGTCACATCATCAACATCACGTCGATGGGCGGCTTCATCACGATGCCCGGCATTGCGTATTACTGTGGCAGCAAGTTCGCGCTCGAAGGCATCACCGACGCGCTGGCGAAAGAAGTGGCGGGTTTCGGCATCAAGGTCACGGCCGTCGCACCCGGCTCGTTCCGTACGGATTGGGCGGGCCGCTCGATGGTCCGGGCAAGCCGCAGCGTCGCCGACTACGACACCTTGTTCGACCCGATCCGCGAGGCGCGCGAAGCAAAAAGCGGCAAGCAGGCGGGTGATCCGCACAAAGCGGCGCAGGCGCTGCTGGAAATCGTTGCGGCAAAGAATCCGCCGGTGCATCTGCTGCTCGGCAACGATGCGCTCGACCTGGTGAAGACGAAGCTGGCGGCGCTGAACGAGGAGATCGAACAGTGGGAACCACTGTCGCGCTCCACGGACTTCGCTTGAAGCACGCCCCTCATGCGCCGCCATGGGCGCGTGAGGGGCACGTGAAAAGCGGCACCCGGGCTAACTCGACCGCTTGCTGATTGCGAACCCGAGTCGGGCCGCCGATGCTGTTGCACAACAAGTCGCCGTTCGGGAAAAGTTGCGGCTGCGCGTGGCCACCGTTACCCCGGTTGGACGTGCCGCTCATTGTCGGCATCATGCTGATCGACACCGCGGTAGCGTTGGTCCACGCCGACTTCCATTGATGTTTCACCGGCTCCCAATCGATCCGTTCGACGCCGCGCGCCGGCTTGTTGATCGGGCCAAGCGAAAGAACGTCGACCAGCTTGTCCTTCTCGCCGTGTTCAGCAATGTTGTTGACCACGAACTCGCTATAGCCCTTGCCGACCACGGATTGCTCGGACTGGATATATTTCGTGCTCAGCGGCAAGCCCGCGGTCACCGGGAACTGTCCTGCGATGCGATTGGAAGTCGTGCCCGGCTGCTACGTGAAAAGGTGCCATGCGATCGATTGTTCCGCATACCTCGACGCCACGAGAGTGGCACCGCGTGGCATAAAGCCTGCGGCAAAGCAACCCAGGGAACGGCGGAACCGGGCGCCGCGCGCACGGGTTTCATCCCATTTCACGAAGGCAGAATTCGTGGCATGATTTGATCAAATCCCACAATGCAAAAAAATCCAGCTTTTCCGAACAGGCGGCTCATCGCGCTCCGTTGTCGAAAGCGCCTCGCGCCGCTGTCATCAACCGACTGGAGTCAACCTTGCAAAGCGACCTACACGGCGGCTTGCGCGAATTCCTCGAACATCACCGGATCCATGAAGTGGAGTGCGTGATACCGGACATGACCGGCGTCGCGCGCGGCAAGATCGTGCCTAAGAACCTGTTTCTCTCAGAAGGCAAGATGCATATGTCGAATGCGCTGCTGATGATCACCGTCAACGGCGAATTCGCGAATTTCGAGCGCTTTGTCGGGCCGAGCGATCCCGACATGGTCTGCATTCCCGATCCGAACACGGTGCGCCTCGTGCCGTGGGCCATCGAACAGGTGGCCGTGGTGATTCACGACTGCGTCGGGCTGGACGGCAAACCGATCGGCATCTCGCCGCGCGCGGTATTGCGCCGCGTGCTGCAGCTTTACGAAGAGCGCGGCTGGCGCCCGGTGGTCGCGCCGGAGATGGAGTTCTATCTGATCGCGCAGAACAAGAATCCGCATGAACCGCTGCGCCCGCCGCTCGGCCGCGCGGGGCGCCACGAAGCCGGCCGCCAGTCGTTTTCGATAGACGCGGTCAACGAATTCGATCCGTTCTTCCAGGACCTGTCGCGTTTCTGCGAGATGACGCAGCTCGGCGTCGAGACGCTCGTGCATGAAGTCGGCGCCGGGCAGATGGAGATCAATTTTTCACACGGCGACGCGCTCGATCTCGCCGACCGCGTGTTCCTGTTCAAACGCGCGGTGCGCGAAACGGCCTTCCGTCACGGCATTTTCGCCACCTTCATGGCCAAGCCGATGGAGCACGAACCGGGCAGCGCGATGCATATTCATCAAAGCATCGTCGATCGGGAAAGTGGCCAGAACATTTTTTCGCTGCCGGACGGCTCGGCGAGCCCGCTGTTTTTCAACTATATCGGCGGCTTGCAGAAGTACATGCCGCAAGCCATGCCCATGTTCGCGCCGTACGTGAACTCCTACCGGCGCCTGTCGCGCTTCACCGCCGCGCCGATCAACGTGCGCTGGGGTTACGACAACCGCACCTGCGGAATCCGCGTGCCGAACTCCGGGCCGGACGGCCGGCGACTCGAAAACCGCGTGCCGGGCGTCGACGTGAACCCGTATCTCGCCATGGCGGCCACCCTCGCCTGCGGTTATCTCGGCATGGTGGAGCAGCAGGAAGCGTCGACGCCGATGATCGAAAGCGCCTACGACCTCGAGTACGAATTGCCGCGCGGTCTCGAAGACGCGCTCAAGGCGCTGTCGAAATGCGGCGAACTCGCCGAGGTGCTCGGCGACAGCTTCGTGCAGGCGTATTGCGCGGTGAAGGAAAAGGAATTCGAGACCTTCTCGCAAGGCATTACCGCGTGGGAACGCGAGCATCTGCAACTGCTCGTCTGAGCGTGGACCGCCGCCGACAATCTGATTGGAGAGCGTGCAATTGCAATTGAATACCCGTCACGGCATCAACTGGGAGCGTGCGCAAGCGCTCGTCGAACGCGAACGCCGCGCGTTCGTCGAGGCCATGCCGAAGTCGCGCGCGTTGTCCGAACGCGCGGCGCGTCACCTGCTGTTCGGCGTGCCGCTGCATTGGATGAACGACTGGTCGACACCCTTCTCGCTTTACGTCGAAGAGGCACGCGGCGCAGCGTTCACAGATGTGGACGGTCACCGCTATGCGGACTTCTGCCTCGGCGACACCGGCGCGATGTTCGGCCATTCGCCGGCGCCCGTCGCGCGAGCGCTCGCCGCGCAGGCGCAACGCGGTTTGACGACCATGTTGCCGGGCGAAGACGCCGCCTGGGTCGGCGAAGAACTCGCGCGCCGTTTCGGGCTGCCGTACTGGCAGTTCGCGATGACCGCGAGCGACGCCAACCGCTTCGTGCTGCGCTGGGCGCGAGCGGCGACCGGGCGCAAGCAGATCGTGATTTTCAACGGCTGCTATCACGGCACCGTGGACGACGTCTTCGTCGATCTGGTCGACGGCAAGCCGCAACAGCGCGACAGTTTGATCGGCCAGGTTCACGACCTGCTCGGCAGCACGCGCGTGATCGAATTCAACGACCTGGCCGCCTTGGAAAACGCGCTAAAAGATGGCGACGTGGCCTGCGTGCTCGCCGAACCCGCGCTGACCAACATCGGCATGGTGCTGCCCGAGGCGGACTACTGGCGCGAGGCGCAAGCGCTGATGCGCCGCTACGGCACGCTGCTCGCCATCGACGAAACGCACACGATCAGTTGCGGCCCCGGCGGTTATACGACGGCGCACGGGCTCGAACCCGATCTGTTCGTGCTGGGCAAACCGGTCGGTGGCGGCTTTCCGTGCGCTGTATATGGCTTTAGCGCCGAATTCGCCGCGCGGGCCCAGCAGGCCAAGCGCGGTGCGCCGCCGGGACACTCCGGCATCGGCACGACGCTCACCGCGAACATGCTGGCCATGAGCGCGATCCGTGCCACGCTCGCCGAGGTGATGACCGACGCGGCATACGAGCATATGTTCACGCTGGCGGAGCGCATCGAGAGCGGACTGCGGGACGCGATTGGGCGGCACGGACTTGCGTGGTGCGTGACGCGTGTCGGCGCCCGCAACGAATTCCAGTTCATGCCGACGCCGCCGCGCAACGGCAGCGAAGCCGGACGCCAGCTCGATCCCGAACTGGAACACGTCTTGCACCTTTATTTGCTGAACCGTGGCGTGTTGATCACGCCGTTTCACAACATGATCCTGGTCTGCCCGGAAACGTCGATAGAAGACGTGGACAAGCTGGTCGCCGCGTTCGACGCCTGTCTTGGCGAACTGACCTAATGTCGCGTCGACTTTTTTGCACCCTTTTTGAAGGGGTTTTGCATCGAGCATCATGAAAACTTCGCGCCATCACACGCTGCAGGACCAGACCTACGACACGCTGCGGCAGTGGCTGACGATCGGACGCTTCGTGCCCGGCGAGCGCATCAAGATCCGCCACGTCGCCGCCGAACTCGGTGTGGGCGAAATGCCGGTGCGCTCCGCCTTGCAGCGCCTCGCGGCCGAATCGGCGCTCGTCAACGTGCCCAATTGCGGCGTGACGGTGCCGCATCTGTCGAAACAACAGTTCGACGATGTGCTGCGCGTGCGCCTGATTCTCGAAGGCCAGGCCGCCGAACTCGGCGTGCCGCATCTCACGGCGCACGACCTCGGCACGCTGGAAAAACTGAATGTGCAGATGGCGCAGGCGTTGCGCAGTGCCGACACTAAAGGTTATCTCGACGCCAACGAGGCATTCCATCTGATTCTGTACCGGGCGGCCGGCTCGCCGCTGCTGCTGGAGTTGATCGAAACCGTGTGGCTGCAGGTCGGGCCGATTTCGAATTTGCTGTTCGGCGAGGCGCTATTTGCCGATTCGCTCAATGATGCGCACGACGATCTGTTGAGCGCTGCCAGAGCGCGCGACGCTGCCGGCGTGCGGCGGGCGATTGAGCGTGACCTGAATCATGCTGCGACGTGCTTGCGGGCGCAGTGCTTGTAGGCATGCGATGGGTGATCGGGCGCAATCTTCCGAGTCTTGCAGCGATGTGTGTGCGGGCGCATTGCCCAAGATGCTCACTCTGAACCGTGCGACGGTGACTGAACGCGACCTGCGCCACGCGACAACATATTTTGCGCTTGCCGAGCCTGAGGACGTTCCGACCTGAAGCACCGGAGTGACCTGGCCGCGCTCAGCCTTTTAGCGTCGCCTGCTCGAGAATCATGTCGTAAAGCGCCTGCGCCGCCGGCGACAACTGCGCGGTCTTGCGCGCCACGAGAACGAGCGTGCGCGACACGGCGGGATGCGTGAGCTCGACGGTACGCACCGTCGGATACGCGCCCTTCTGAAGCGCGAGCGCCGGCACCACGGCCGCGCCCACGCCCTGCGCGACCAGCCCGACCGCCGTCGAACTGCGCTGCACCTCGTAAAAGGAGCGCAGCGCCAGTTCGCTCGTTTCCAGCGCGACGTCCAGTAACGCGCGGTTGCCGCTCACCTCGCCCGCAAAGATCAGCGGATAAGCCTGCAGCTGCTGCCACGCGATGCGGCGCCGCTTGGCCAGCGGATGATCCTCGTGGCAGATCAGCACATAGCGGTCCTCCGTGAGCGGCACGCTGGCCAGATCCGGATGATGCTCGCGCGCGATATTGATGCCGAACTCGACCTCCCGGCGCAAAACCGCCGCCTCCACCGCTGACGACGCGTGATCGAGAATCCTGATGCGGTTATGCGGATACCGCGCCGAATACGCTTGCAGAATGCGCGGCAAATATTGCACGCCCACCGTCGGCACGCAGGCGATCGACACATCGCCGCGGCGCGCCACGCCGGTCTCGCGGATTTCGACCAGCGCGTCGGCCAGTTCACCGAGCAAGCGGCGCGCTTGAGGCAGAAAACTGCGCCCGATTTCGGTGAGCGCCATGGAGCGTGTGGTCCGCTCGATCAGCGTGACGCCGAGGTAGGTTTCGAGCTTGCGCAGACGCTGCGTGATGGCCGTTTGCGTGACGTGCAATGAATCGGCGGCGCTCTGGAAGCTGCCGCGATCCGCGATGGCGACGAACGCCTGAACGCCGAGCGTGTCGATTTTCATTAGAAAAATGAAAGAATCGGAATGATAAATTCATTTTACTCCGCCCTTGGGGGCGCTGAGAATGAGCGGATTGGATCGGTTCGAACCGCCGAAGAGACGCAATCGTCGTCCACCGATCCGGCCACCACGGACACAAGGAGCATCAGATGACGTCGAAGAAGGATTGGCACGCGAAGCAGTACGTGTTGTTCGAAAACGAGCGCACACGCCCGGTCAGGGATCTGCTGGCGGCCGTGCCGCCGACGGAGGTCAAGAGCGCGGTGGACATCGGCTGCGGACCCGGCAACTCGACCGAGACGCTCGCCGCGCGCCTGCCGGGGGCGGCGGTCAGCGGCATGGACAGTTCGCCCGACATGATCGAGGCGGCCCGCAAGCGTCTGCCGCAATTGCAGTTCGACGTGAGCGACATTTCCACGTGGGACGCGCCGGGACCGTACGACCTGATCCTCGCCAATGCGGTGCTGCAATGGGTACCCGACCACGAGCGGCTGTTTCCGTCGCTCGTGACGAAGCTCGCGCCGGGCGGCAGCCTCGCCGTGCAGATGCCGGACAATCTGGACGAACCCGCGCACCGTCTGCTGCGCGAAATCGCTGCGGACGGCCCTTGGGCCCACCAGCTCAAGGGCGTCGAGCGCACCATGCGCTATGGCGCCGGCTGGTACTACGCGTTGCTCGAACCGCTGTGTGCGCGGGTCGACGTGTGGCGCACCGTCTACCACCACCCGCTCGCGGGCGGCGCGGACGCGGTGGTCGAATGGTTCAAGGGCAGCGCGCTGCGGCCGTTCCTCGCCGAGCTCGACGACGCCGGGCAAGCCGCGTTCTTGCAGCGTTACCGGGACGCGATCGCCGCGGCTTATCCTGCGCTCGCCGACGGCACGGTGCTGCTGCCGTTTCCGCGGCTGTTCATCGTCGCCACCCGCTAGCGGCGGCGCCCCGCGAGCGGGTGGCCGCGCCGGCTGTGCCGGCGCGCGCCAGGGTACTCAGGAATTGCCCTGCTTGAATTCTGCGTGATATTGTTCAATGAAAGTGGGGAACGGCGACTCGCCGTTCTCACCGGAACGCAATTTTCAGCAGCGAGCGTCGCCATGAGTGATGTACGCCATCATCTGAGTCCACGAGACCGTTTGGAGCTGTTGTGCTGGCTCACATGCGGGAGTCTTGGCGCCTATTACCTGAATGAGGACTGGCCGGACGCGGCGTTTCATGTGCAGGCCGCGCATAAGTGGCTCGACCGGCGGGCGCGCGAGGCTGATTGGCTCACGATCGCCAAGTTGAGCGCTACCGCGGTGGAGATTGCGCGGCGGCATGCGCAGTTTGTCGAAGCGGATTGGGCGAGAGATGCGGTTGAGGAGATTCTTGATACTGATGAGCTCGATCCTCAAGCGAGGCTTGTGAGGCAGGTTATTGCGGATTGTCAGAGTGCTTTGGCGGATAAGAGGTTGGCGGATTGATTTTGGGTTTTGGCCTTTTTCCTTGAAATCATGTCGGTCTATTGGCGTTGCCCCTGTGCGGGGCGGCACCTACTTTCTTTGCATGCCGCAAAGAAAGTAGGCAAAGAAAGCGGCTTCACACCGCTAATTCTTAAGCGGGTCCCTCGCACAGTCGCGGTAGTGGTGCATCTGGAATCCGTGCCCCCGCACATTCAGCCCCAGTGACAAGGCCGTCATTCTTCCGGCGGCGCTGCGCGCACCGTCGCGGTACTTCAAGTATTGCCCATCGTTTTTTGCGTCAGCGGCACTTTCCAACTGCCGACCGTTTCTCGCGGCGCGGCTGCGCGTCGTGACCGTCCCAAGTCTTCGCGCCAACGGGAGTTTCCAAAGCCAGCGCTTTTCGCGCTCGCGGGTACTTCTCACGCTGCCAATCGTTTCGCGCGCTATCCGGCATTTTGCTAACGTTTCGTGCGCTACCAAGCATTTCTGAAACGACGGTCTCTTGCGCCGAGGGGCAGTTCTCGCATCCCCCACCGTGTTCCGACGCTTCGCCGAGGCGAAGCAGATGGCCCCCACCAAACCCAAACGAAGCCACTGGTTTCAGTGCATACCCTTCCGACGCGCACGCAGTGCGAGGCGGGAAGTATGACAGCCTGGTCACGAACGCGGAGTGTGCGGGGGCACGGATTCCAGATGGACCACTACCGTGGCTGCGCGGGGGACCCGCTTACAAGCTGGCGGTGTGAAGCCGCTTTCTTTGCCTACTTTCTTTGCGGCGGCAAAGAAAGTAGGTGCCGCCCCGCACAGGGGCAACGCCAATAGACCGACAAGATTCCAAGGAAAGGCCCAAAACCCCAAAAAGACCACATCCAATTCAACCACCCAAAAAAACCAACCTCAAAAATTATGCCGCAGCCCCACAATCACGGAAACCTGCTTATCCGTATCCGAATTAACGATATTCGGAATCTGCGCCAGGTTCTCCGTCGCGCCGGTTGCCGGGTCAATCCCTAATCCAGCCCCCGAGGACTTCTGCCCAATCGCCACCGCATAAACAGCAGTGCGCTTGGACAAGCTATACACAGCACCAAGGTTGATCTGATGCACGCGAGTAGAAGCACTGCCGCTCGGCTTGGCGTCATTGAAAATATAAGCAAACCCTAGCTGCAAATCCGGTGCGAGCGCATAAGTCGTATTCAACTCGGCAATATCGAACGACACATCAGTCCCGGCAGGCCGCGCCGCACTCGAAAAGTACTGACTCTGCGACAACCGCGTATGCGTATACGTCACCGCCACATTCGCCTTGCCGAACGAATACGAACCCCCTGCCCCAAAAATCCGTATCTTGCTCGCATCCTGCAACAGACAATACGACGCGTCCGCATTCGCACAGCTGAAGTCGCCGATATAGCCACTCGTGCCCCCCAACGCCGCCTGCAATGGCTGATTCAACTCCAGATACCCCGCGCTCAGCGACAACGGTCCCTGCGCATAATTCGCCGCCAGCGCCCACCCCTTGTTCTGCGAAAAATTCCCCGCCACGCCACCAAGGCTGAACAATCCCCCAACGGTCAACCCGCCAAAACCCGGACTGATGTACTTGATCGAATTGTTGAAGTTGAACGCCTCGTTCAGATTGTCGACGTCGCCGAAATGCGAACCGTACAGCGTGGCCCAGTTATTACTCGATGCATACGCGCCCATGTAGTCCGAGAACGGATCGTATTGCCGGCCGAACGTCAGTGCACCATATGTCGAGTTGTTCACACCGACCCACGCATTGCGATTGAACAGCGTATTCGATTGCAGCATCGCGCCGCTGCCGATCAGAAAGCTGTTCTCCAACGCGAAATTGACCGTCGTGCCGCCGCCGATATCCTCCGTGCCCATCAAGCCCCAGCGCGACGGCACCAGATTGCCGCCCGCCAGTTGATAGTTCGCGTGTCCGTTGGTGTTGCCGTCGGCGAGCGTCGTCTGCTGGTTGTTCGTGTAGACGAGGCCGGCGTCGACCGTGCCGTAAAGCGTCACCGAAGATTGCGCATGCGCGCCCATCGAAAGGCCGAACGCGGCCAACGCAAGCGCCGAGCGCTTGACGAAAGTGTCTGCCATGATTGTCTTGTCGAGAAGTGAGGTAGGTGGTTGTCGCGCGATTCGCGCGTTTCCCTTACTGGCCGAAGCGCGCGTAGATATCCGGGCGCTTTTTGCGCAGGATGAGACCGATCACCACGCCGACCAGCGCCACCGTGAACACGATCCAGGGGAAGGATTTGACGATCGGACTATCGGAGCCGCTGAGCGCATCGAGGTTGCGCACCAGAATCACGCCGATATACAACAGGCCGAAGCCACCCACCAGCGGTGCGACGAACGAGTGCCATACGCGTGTGTCCTTGCGCGTCTTGCGGAAGAACGCGATCACCGAAAAACTCGTCACCGCCTGCAACATCACAATGCCGATCGTGCCGAGCGCCGAACTCCAGCTGAACACGATGTTGAACACGTCGCTGCCCGCCGCGATAAAAAGTCCGAGCAGCACGCACACGGAGAGTGTCTGCAGATAGCTCGCCACATACGGCGAACGATATTTTTCGTGCACGCGATTGAGTGCTTGCGGCAGGATGCCTTCGAGACTCAGCGCATGGATATAACGCACCAGCGTGTTATGAAACGACAGCAGGCTCGCAAAGATGCTGCTGAGCAAAAGGAAACTCATCACCGTCGTCACCGCGCCGCCCAGATATTTGCCGGACTGGATGAACCAGAAATCGCCGGGCTCTTTGGTCGCGACCGTGACCACATCGGCAAGGCCGTACGCGCAGACGATCGTCCACGTGACGAACGCGAAGAACACGAGAATCAACATCACGGATACGTACGTGGCGCGCGGCACCGTCACCTTCGGATCGCGACATTCTTTGCCGTATATCGCGGTCGCTTCGAAACCGATGAACGAGGCAAAGGCGAACATCACCGCAATGCCGAGGTGACCGCTGAACACATGCTGCGGTGTGAACGGCGCAAGCGTGAGGCCGTCAGGTCCGCCGCCATGCACGACGATCGCAATTGCGAGCACCAGCAGAATGCCCAGTTCGAGACACATCAGCACGCCGAGCAGGCGGCTATTCAGATCGATGCCGCGGATGCCGGTGAATTGCACCACGGCCACGCAGATCAGCGAATACCCGTACCAGGGCAACGCGGTATGCAAAAGCGGCGAGAGGATCACCGTGCAGAAGAAGCCAAACAATCCGTACAGCGCGATCTGGATGAACGTGTACGACATCAGCGCGACGAGCGCTCCGGCCATGCCCAGCGGCCGCCCGAGTCCGGCGGTGATATACGCGTAAAACGCGCCGGCGCGCACCACGTGCCGGCTCATCGACGCAAAGCCCACGCTGAAAATCAGCAGCACCGCGCCGGCAATCACGAACGCGCCCGGAATGCCCGCGCCATTGCCCAGACTGATCGCGGGCGGCACCGCGCCGAGCATGCCGGTCAGCGGCGCGGCCGCCGAAATCACGAGGAACACGATCTGCCATAAGCCCAGCGTATTGCCTTTCAATTCCACGGGGTTCTCCGCGTCGACCGCTCGGGTCGGAGAATAGGGTTCACTCATCGCTGCCTCTTGTGTGTTGGCTAGTCTGGGACTCGCCTGAACCCCGTACTGCTGATCCAGGCGCTCACTTGACCGATCTCCGATGCTTCGGTGTGAGCGCATGGTAGGTAGCTAAAAAATAAAGCGACTTCGCGAACCGCGCCAAATTTTCGATAATTTGCGCCAATGCGGGGAAGCCCGAGTGCGGTGGTTTGCAGCGAATACTTAGGAACCTGAATTATTCTCGCGCGGCAATGGCAAAACCGCGAGATGCTTTCAGAGTGAAAAAAAATGCACCGACGTCACGCGCTATTCTTTTTCCAGTTGCGTGTGGCGCGCCACAAGACCGTGGCATCGGCATAACCAACGGCGCGTGCAATCGCCGCATTGGTAAGCTCTTCTCGCTCGAGCAACCCTTCGACGCTACGCTGCCGTTCCTCGCGCACGATCTGCCGCACTGATGTGCCCTCCTGCGCGAGGTGCCGTTGCAACGAGCGATGCGAGAGACCGAGATCCTTCGCGATGTCGGCGACGATCAGCTTTTCGTGCGCGAGCCGCCGCGTCACCAGATCCCGAACCTGCTCGACGATGCTGTGCGGCATCGCATCGCGCGCGATCAGATCGGTGGCGTGGCGCTCCATCATGCGCGCCATTTGCGTGTCGGCGCTTTTGAGCGAAGCGTCGAGATCCTGGGGCCGCAGAATCAAGCCGTTGAAAGGCTGCTGAAAGCGCACCGGCACGCGAAAGATACGCGCATACGGTTTGAGATCGGCCGGCGCAGCGTGTTCGAAATGCACTTCTACCGGATTCCACGCGGCGCCGCGCACGAGCCGAACCATGTGGCACATCGTCGAAAGACTGTATTCCGCATCCTGCCGGCGCGGCCAGATTTGCGGACTGGCGATCTGGTAGGTCCAGATCGGCCATTCGTCGTCGCGCAGCAATTCGCAGGTGGTGGTGTTCTGCCACGAGGCGAGCGCGAGCGAGAACTTGCGCATGGCCGCATTCAAGGTCGGCGACGAAAGAAACACCAGACCCGCCGGCCCCAGCTCCGTCAATTGCAACTCACTGCCAAGGCGCAGGCCGAGCGCGGCCTCGCCGAGCACCTCGGCGGCGCGCTCGAACGCCGTCACATAGCGCGTGAGCGGCAGAATTTCATAGGGATTCGACAGGAGCTTGCGGCTCATGCCGAACTCCTCCAGCAGCGCGTCGCATTGCGCGCCCGATGCATCGAGTGCGCGCACAACCGGCCCCATGACCGCGGCGCGGATCATCGGGAAACTGCCGTTGAGCGTGACTTTTTTCATGCTGAGCGTCTCCTCTCCAGTCTTCGCTGATGGTGGCTCGTGTCATTCCTCTTGGCGCACTTTATCGTTCATTTGGCGCGATAGGCAAGCGCGAAAATATTATTGGGTTCCTACGATTTGCCATCGACTCAGCGTTCGCCGCGCCTCATTCGCCTCGCGAGCACGCTGTCCGGTCCAGCAACTTCTTACGGGAATCTTATGAACACGAATGCCACGAAAGCCGCTCATGCCCCCGCTCATCCGCTCGACCCACTGAGCGGCGCAGAAATGCAGCTCGCGTGCGACCTCGTGAAAGCCGCCGAAAAACTCGATTCGCACGCGCGTTTTCCGATGGTCGAATTGCGCGAGCCGCCAAAAGCCGAAGTGGTGGCATTCAAGACCGGCGAATATTTTTCGCGCACGGCCTTCGTGCTCGCAATCGATCGGTCGAATGGCGCGACGATCGAATTCGAGGTGGACCTGAGAGAAAAGAAAATTGCCGCGCGCCGTGTCATGCCGTTTGGCGAGGCGCCTTACGGCCAGCCGCCCATCATGATCGACGACTTCACGAACGCGGAACAGATCGTCAAGAGCGATGAAGCATGGCGCGTGGCTGTCATGAAGCGCGGCCTCAGCGAAAAAGATCTGGAACGCGTGCAGGTCGATCCGTTCTCGGCGGGCTGTTTCGATCGCGAGAACGAAAACGGCCGGCGTTTGGTGCGTTGCGTGAGCTACTACCGCGAGACGTTGACCGATAACGGCTACGCACACCCAATTGAAGGCGTGATGGCCGTGGTCGATCTGCTCGAAAAGAAAGTGATCGAACTGGTGGACGACGGCCGCATCATTCCGATTCCGCGCGCCAAGCATAACTACGACACGCCGAGTCTCGGCGAGCCGCGCAGCACGCTCAAACCGCTGTCGATCAATCAACCCGACGGCCCGAGCTTTACGATCGAGGGCTGGCATGTGAACTGGCAGAACTGGAACTTCCGTGTCGGCTTCACGCCACGCGAAGGGCTGGTGCTGCATCAACTGTCGTGGGACGACGGCAGGAGCACGCGCCCGATCATCTACCGTGCGAGCGTCACGGAAATGTGCGTGCCCTACTCCGACCCGAGCACCAACCACTACTGGAAAAGCGCGTTCGACGCGGGCGAATACGGTCTTGGCAAACTGGCGAATCAACTCGAACTCGGTTGTGATTGCCTCGGCACGATCCGCTATTTCGACATTCCGTCCGCAGACGATTTCGGCAACGCATTCGTGATGAAGAACGCCGTCTGCATGCACGAAGAAGACTACGGCACGCTCTGGAAGCACTACGAATTCCGCACCGGCGTGTTCGAAATGCGCCGCTCGCGACGCCTTGTGATTTCCTTCTTCGCCACCGTCGGCAATTACGACTACGGCTTCTACTGGTATCTGTATCAGGACGGCACGATTCAGCTCGAATGCAAGCTGACCGGCATCGTGCAGACCTCGGCGGTGGCTGATGGCGACACTTATCCTTGGGGCGGCATGATCACGGAAAACCTCGGCGGCCCGACGCATCAGCACTTCTTCAACGCGCGCATGCACATGATGGTGGACGGCGAGCGCAACACGGTGACCGAACACGAATTCGTGCCGCGTCCTATGGGCGAGAACAACCCGTACGGCAACGTGTTCGACACGACCAAACGCGTGTTGAAAACGGAAAACGAAGCCGCACGTGTGGCGAACGGCAGCACGGGTCGCTACTGGAAGGTCAGCAACCCCAACGTGAAGAATGCCGTGGGCGCAAATCCGGGCTACAAGCTGGTCGTCAACGACTCGCCGCTGATGCTGGCCGACGAGCGTTCGAAGGTGCGTCAGCGCGGCGGCTTTGCCACGCGTCACGTGTGGGTCACGCCGTTCGATCCGGCTGAGCGCTATGCGAGCGGCGACTATCCGAATCAGCATTCGGGGGGCGACGGCCTGCCGCGCTATATCGAGGCGAATCGCAACATCGAGAACGAAGACGTCGTGCTGTGGCATAGCTTCGGCCACACGCATGTGTGCAAACCCGAGGATTTCCCGGTGATGCCGGTGGAGTACGCCGGTTTCATGCTCAAGCCGAACAACTTCTTCTCCGGCAACCCGACCATGGACTTGCCGGCCGAACGTGATCTGAACAGCGTCGAAGACGGCAAGTCCACGGATCATGGCTGCTGCAAGCACTGATCCGGTCGTGCCTCGCGCACGGCACGCCGCTCTCGCATGCATGCTGTGCGCGAGTGCGGCATGCGTGTGCCTCGCGGGAGGCGGCGCTGCGCTGTTGACGCAGGCCGCTCTCGGTCGCCACGCCACCGCGCTGTGGATGAGCGCGCTGATGCTGGCGGCCATGATGAGCGTGCCATTGCTGATGTCGCGCTCATCGGGCCGCTACACGATGCTGGCTAGTGCGGCGACGCTGATCGTGACGGTCAGCGCGATGAATAGCGTACCGGCGTATCTGAATGGTTCAGCGCATGGCATCGCCATTGCCTTGCTGATGATCGTGACGGGCTTCCTCGGCATGTTGTTCTACCGTTTGCTCGCCAACGCCGAATCGCGTCACGACGTGGATCGCAGCAGCGCACATGACTCCGACTCGGTCAAGGCGGCGACTCCTTCAGGCGCAACGGCTCTGCTCGCGTTGCTTGCGGGACTGTCGAGCGGCAGTCTCGCCCGCTTCCAGCTCTTTGCGATTTGCGGCCTAAGCGGTGCACAGCCGTTCTGGCATGTTGCGCTTTCACTTGCCGCAGTCTGCGCGCTGGCATTCATCGCCGAACGCTCGCGCGGCCATCGCATGCTGATGGGGTTGTACATCGCGCGTGCGGTGCTGATCGGCACGCTCGCGGCAAGCGACAATCCCGCGCTCGCACCGCTTGCGGCAGCGATCTTCCTGATTCTTGACTGCCTGACGATTCCCGCACTAGTGAACTTGCGCGGCAACTCGACCAGCGTATTGCGCGCGAGCTGCCCCGGCGTCGCGCATCACATCGGCATGGTGCTCGGCGCGGCATTGTCGACCACACCCTACTTTTTCGGCGACGGATTCGTTGTGCTGTACACATTGAGCGCGACGGCGAACGTGATCTGTGCCGCGTCGTTAGCAACACACTGGCGTGCAAGGCAACACATCCACCTTCGCCCAGGTCCATACCGCCGTCAGGCGAACCCTTCCGGCTAGCGCCACGGCCACTCAACCCCAACGGAGACGAACCACCATGAACGAACACAAGCTAGCGGCCACGTTGCCGCGCACCATGTTCATCAACGGCGAAAAAACTGGTAGTGCCGCGGGCAAAACTTTTCCGGTCTTCAACCCGGCCACCGCCGAAGAAATCGCGCAGATCCCCGACGCATCCGAAGCGGATATCGATCACGCGGTCAGAACCTCGAAGGCGGCCTTCGAATCCGACGCCTGGCGCAGAATGCCGCCGGTCGTTCGCGAGGGCCTGCTGCTCAAACTGGCCGACCTCGTCGAGCGGCACAGCGACGAACTCGCCACGCTGGAAACGCTGAATCAAGGCAAGCTGATCGGCTTCTCCAAGATGCTGGAAGTGGCGGGCAGCGTCCAGTGGTTGCGTTATATGGCCGGCTGGGCGACCAAGATCGAAGGCACCACCTTCGATCTGTCGATTCCCTTCCCGCCTGGCACGCGTTACAACGCGTCGACCAAACGCGTGCCGGCCGGTGTGGTCGCGGCGATCGTCCCGTGGAATTTCCCACTGCTGATGGCAGTGTGGAAGATCGCCCCGGCGCTGGCCTGCGGTTGCACCGTCGTGCTCAAACCCGCCGAAGAGACTCCGTTGACCGCCATCCGCCTCGCCGAACTCGCGCACGAAGCGGGTTTCCCTGCCGGCGTATTCAACGTGGTCACTGGCCGTGGCGAAACCGCCGGTGCGGCGCTCGTGCGGCATCCACTGGTGAACAAGGTCACGTTCACCGGATCGACCGAGGTCGGGCGCATCATCGGTCGTCAATGCGCGGACGATCTGAAGCGTGCGTCGCTCGAATTGGGCGGCAAGAGCCCGGTGATCGTGCTCGACGACTGCGACCCGCGCAAGGCGATCGAAGGCGCGGCCGGCGCGATCTTCTTCAACCACGGCCAGGTTTGCACGGCGGGCTCGCGCCTGTATGTCGCGCGCTCGATCTATGACGAAGTCGTGCAAGGCATTGCCGCCGTCGCGGACGGCATCACGCTCGGCTCCGGTTTCGACGCGGCGACGCAGATGGGCCCGATGGTCTCCGCGCGGCACCGCGACAAGGTGGCCGGCATGATTGCCCAAGGCAAGGACGAAGGTGGCGAGATCCTCTCGCGCGATGCCCACGTGGACCGCGACGGCTACTTCGTGCGTCCGACGGTGATCGCCAATCGCGCCTGCAAGCCGCTTTCCGTCATCAAGGAAGAGGTGTTCGGCCCTGTGCTGGTCGCCATGCCCTATGACGACCTGGACGAAGTGCTCGCTCAGGCAAACGCCTCAGAGTATGGACTCGGCGCGAGCGTGTGGACCAACCAGCTCGACAAGGCGCTGCGGCTCGTGGACGGCATCGAGGCCGGAACGGTATGGGTCAACACGCACAATATGGTCGACCCGGCCATGCCGTTCGGCGGCTTCAAGGCATCCGGCATCGGCCGTGAACATGGCAAGGCGATCATCGACTCGTATACGGAGAGCAAGTCGATCTGCATCGCTTACTAATGATGCGGTGCCTGCGCGGCGCGGCGCGAGGAAGGCAACGCGCCGCGCAGGCAAACCAGTAAAATACCGGGACATCGCGCTACCGCGCCTTACCTCCGGTCGAACATCTTGAAACGCAAAATGCCCGCGCTGAATGCGCTGAAAGCCTTCGAAGTCGCCGGCCGCACGGGCAGCTTCACCCGCGCCGCGGAACTGCTCAACGTCACGCAAAGCGCGGTTAGCCGCCAGGTCCGGCAGCTCGAGGCGCAACTGGGCGAGACGCTCCTGCAGCGTCACCATCACCATCTGGAACTGTCGGCTGCCGGCCGCATTCTTCTGCAAGCGCTGCAGCAATCCTTTGACCGCATCGAACTCACGGTTCGCGGCCTGCAAGAAAAAACCCACCGCAACCGCCTGCGCATCAATGCGCCGCCCACCTTCACGAGCCGTTGGCTGATGCCGCGCCTCGGCCGCCTGCGTGATGCGCATCCGCACCTCGAACTGAGTCTGTCGACCCGTGTCGACGATAACCTCGCGGAATCCGGTGTGCTCGACTGCGCGATCCGCTTCGGCAATGGCGAGTGGGAAGGCGTCGACAACCGTCTGTTGATGAGCGAGCGGCATATCGCCGTCTGCTCGCCCGCGTTGCTCGCACGTCAGGCGGGCCGCGCGGCGATCGACCTGAATCAGTTCACGCTATTGCACGTGCTGGCGAGCGCCGATCAGCGCTACCTCACCTGGCAGCATTGGCTGAAGGCGGCGGGGATTGAAAACGTGGATACTCGTGGCGGTTATGAATTCGATCTGCTCGATCACGCCATTCGCGCCGCGACCGACGGGCTCGGCGTGACCATCGCCGACCGTCATATGATCGCGCGCGAACTGGCCGAAGGCCAACTCGTGCAAGTGCTGAATGTGCATGTGGACGGGCATCAGTCGTACTGGTTCGTCACGCGCGCGGAACAGGATGAACTACCGCACGTCGCGTTGTTCCGCGACTGGCTGCAACAGGAAATCTGGTTGAGCGGGCGGGCGCTCGATGCGTCGGAGTCGGCGCCGTTGAGCGACGCGGGTTGAGGCGCTGAGTGGCATCGCGGTGCGCCCTATGCACCGCTTCGAACGAAAAAAAACGCGCCGATGCGATGCCATCGGCGCGGTTTCACACTACGTGGCCACTAGCCCAACACGGCCAGGCCAAGCGAGCCATTAAGCCGCCGCGGCCATCTCCGCCGCCGCGGGCCGGTACGCAATTTCGCGCGCCGCATCCTCGAGAATCATGTCGGCGCCCTTCTCCGCCACCATCATGGTCGGCGCATTGATATTGCCCGACGTGATATTCGGAAAGATCGACGCATCCACCACGCGCAAGCCGTCAATGCCGTGCGCACGCAAACGTGCATCCACCACCGACGTGCGTGGATCGTCGCCCATCGCGCACGAACCGCACAGGTGATAGATCGACCCCGACTGCTCGCGGAAGTACCGCAGGAAACCTTCGCGCGTATTCACCTGCGGTCCCGGCGAGATTTCCTCGACCGTGATCGCTTTCAGCGCCGGCGACGCCATCACCTTGCGCACCAGTTCGCAACCCTGGATCACTTCGTCGATGTCCTTCTCCGTGGTTAGCGCGTTGATACGGATCTTCGCGGCATCCTCGGCGCGATTCGATGCGATCTCGATCGAACCGCGGCTCGTCGGCCGGCACGGATTGAACGCCAGCAGAAAGCCCGAGTACGGTTCAGGTTCGAGATTCGCCTTGTTGCTCTTCGGAATGCGGTACGACAACGGATTGAAGTACAACTGCAGATTCGGCTGCGCTTGCTGATCGTTGCCTTTGAAGAACCCGCCCGACTGATTCACGCTCATCGCGAGCGGCCCCTTGCGCGTCAGCAGATATTGCAGACCGAGCTTGAGCTTGCCGAGCAGCGGCCGCATCTCGTCGTTCAGCGTCTTCATGTTCGCGCGATAGTAGAAGCTCACGCACAGATGATCCTGCAGATTCTGGCCCACGGCGGGCAGTTCCTTGACCATCGCGATGCGATGCTTCGCCAGCAGTGCGCTGTCGCCCACGCCGGAGAGTTGCAGCAGCTTCGGCGAATCGACCGCGCCCGCCGACAGAATCACTTCGCGCGTCGCCATGAATTGCCGCGTGACGCCGTTCTGCGTGACGCTCACGCCGATCGCGCGTTGGTTGCCGTCGAATAGAACGCGGCTTGCCAGCACGTCGCGCTCGACGGTCAGATTCTTGCGCGACAACACCGGGTGCAGATACTCGAAGCTGCTCGACGAGCGCTGGCCGTTACGTGTATTCACGTCGTAGATGCCGGCGCCTTCGAATTGCGCGCCATTGAAGTCGTCGCTGCTCTGATAGCCGGCCTGATCGCAGCCTTTCAGAAACACGTGGCAAATCGGATGCACCGCATCTTTCATCGGCGAGATGCGGATCGGGCCGTCGGCACCGTGATATTCCGTGTTGCCGAGCGGATGCGATTCGAGCTTGCGGAAGTACGGCAACACGTCGCGAAACGCCCAGCCCGTGTTGCCGGCGGCGGCCCAATCGTCGAAATCGTGCGGCTGGCCGCGCACGTAGATCATCGCGTTGATCGAGCCCGAGCCGCCCTGCACTTTGCCGCGCGGACAATAGATCGGCCGGTTGTCGAGTTCTTTTTCCGGCTCGCTGTAGTACATCCAGTTATAGGTTTCGTTGTAGTACGTCTTGGTGAAACCCACCGGAATCTTGAACCAGAACGAGCTGTCCTTGCCACCCGCTTCGAGCAGCAGCACCGAATATTGGCCCGACGCCGACAGGCGATTGGCGAGAATGCAGCCCGCCGAACCCGCGCCGACGATGATGTAATCGTAGTTCATGCTCTATGTCGCCAGACGGCGCTCAATCCATTGAAACGTAGTGGTGAAACCCGCCAGACTCAAACCGCGCTCAACCCTCGGCCGGCGCGAGGTCTTTCACATCGGCCGGTTGCGCCGCCATCTGCAGATGCAGACGCTCCCCGGTGTAGGGCGTGTGCTGCCTGACGACCTCCATGTTCAGTTCGACGCCGAGACCCGGTTCCTGCGACGGAATGATGTAGCCGTCTTCCCATTGAATCGGCTTCTTCAGCACGGCCGCATGAAAACCGTCCCACGTGCCGATGCTTTCCTGAATCAGGAAGTTCGGCGTGCACGTCGCGAGCTGAATGCTGGCCGCCGCGCCGATCGGCCCGTTGTACAGGTGCGGCGCAATCTGCGCGTAGTACACCTCGGCCAGCGCCGCGACTTTCTTCGCTTCGAGCAGGCCGCCCACGCGCGCCACATTCAGTTGCAGAATCGACGCGGCGCCGGCTTCCAGCAGCTTGAAGAACTCGTACTTGGTGGTGAGGCGCTCGCCGGCCGCAATCGGAATGCTGGTGTGCTGCGCGACCTGCGCCATCGCGCCTTCCTGACCCGGCGGCACCGGCTCTTCGAACCACAGCGGATCGTATTTTTCCAGTCGCTTCGCCAGCCGGATCGCCGACGAGGGCACCATCTGCCCATGCGTGCCGAACAGCAGATCCGCCTTGCTGCCCACCGCTTCGCGCACACGGCGGCAGAAGGTTTCGCAACGGTCCAGCACTTCCATCGACAACTGATGACCCGAGTACGCCGTGTACGGTCCAGCCGGATCGAACTTCACCGCAGTGAAGCCGCGCTTGACGTTTTCAAGCGCGCATTCGGCCGCCAGATCGGGATCATCGTAGTCGTATTCGCCGCGGCTGTTCTTCGGGTACAGATAGGTATATGAACGCAGGCGCTGATTCACCATGCCGCCCAGCAACTCATACACCGGCTTGTTAGCCGCCTTGCCGATAATGTCCCAGCACGCCATTTCCAGGCCGCTGACCACGCCCATCATCGTCAGATCGGGGCGTTGCGTGAAACCGCTCGAATACGCCTCGCGCCAGAGCCGCTCGATGTGATGCGGGTCCTTGTCGAGCAGATAGCGGCCGAATACATCGTCGATGATGTGGGTCATCGCTTTCGGATGGAACGTCGCCGAATAGATTTCGCCGACACCTTCAATCCCGCAATCGGTCTTGAGCTTGACGAAGATCCAGTACATGCCGCCCACGTGCGGCGGCGGTACGGCAACGATATGCGTTTCGAGCGAGACAACTTTCATTTACGCACCTTCTTTTCTGTTGAGCATGTTTCTCAGCGCGAGCCCGGCAAAGCCGCCGAGCGCCGCCATGACGGCCACATAGCCGAAGTAGAGCTGGTAGCCGAAGACGCCTGGGAACGTCTGCGTCAGATAGCCGTTGATGAGCGGCAGGAACACGTCCGGCGAATAACCCAGCACGGAGATCAAGCCGATCGCGAGGCCCATCGTGGTCACCGGAATATTGCAGCGATCCAGCAGCGACCAGTACAGGCCGCGAATCGCGTAAGTCAGAATGCCGATGAACAGCACGAGGAACACCAGCAGCGCGTGGCTCGAAATACGCGGCGCCGCCATCAGGCCCACCAGCGACAGCGCGGCGAGAAAGAGCGCGATCACGAGCACCGAGACCTTCGAATAGCGGTCGCCGAGAAAGCCGCCGCCAATGCCGCCGATCGGCCGCATCCACAGCTTGAGCGTAGTGATCGTGCCGGCCATCACGACCGTCAGGCCGATCTCGCCTTCATGCAGATAGGCGGAGAAACTGTAGGTGGCCCAGAACACCTGGTAGCCGCAGAACACGATGGCGGCGACCAGCCACAGTTCTGGAATCTTCGCGAGCGTCTTCAGATCGACCAGCACGTTGTTGCGTTGGCGCGCGGCGCGATTGGCGGCTGCATCTTCGGTGCCTTGCGGGTCTTTGACGAGTGCGAGCACGACGCCGAGCGCAATGCAAAGAAACGCGTACATGTAGACCACCAGCTTGAAACCGGCCGCGACCGGTTCGCCTTTGGTCTGCGTCACCCATGCGAACAGCGTGATCGCGATGGTAGCGAGCATGGCTTCGATCAGGCCGCGTCCGCCGTCGAGCAAGCCGAAGAAACGGCCCTGCTCATGCGTGCCGGCAATCATGGTCACGCGCTTGATGACCGCGGCCCAGAACGTCAAGCCGGTCGACAAACCCCAGCCGCCGAAGATCATCATCAGCATCGGGAACGACGGTGCGGTCGAATACCACAGCCCGAGCACACCGGTGGCGATCAGCGAAAAACAGATCAGCAAACGCGGCGCGATCCGGTCCGCAAGCCAGCCGCTCGGCAGATAACTCAACAGAAAAATCGTGCCCAGCGACGAATACAGGTAGCCGAGCTGGCTATCGGTGATGTGGAACACTTCGAGCATCGTTGGCTGATACACCTGCCGCAGATATAGAATCGGGTAGATCGCGCCGGCTGCGATCACCAGCAGGATGAGCTGGATATAGCGTTGCGCCTTACTGTTTTGCAGGGCGGCCTCTTCGTCGCTTAAAGCGAGCGAAGCGTCGGTTCGGACGGGTTGAGATGACACGTGAGCGCTCCTCAGAGACACAGCGCCAGCCCATCGGGCCGCCCGGTCTCCAATATGTTTTGTTATGGACTGGCAGCAGATTCGCCGCGCTTTCAGGTTGCAATGGAGACACGCGCCGTCGTTTCAACGTGCGGCGTGTGCCGGTTCAACTTCAGTACTTCATGACCACGAGACGGGTCTGGGTGAATTCGAGCATGCCGTGCTTGCCGTCGTCGCCGCCGAGGCCCGAACGTTTCCAGCCGGCGTGAAAGCCCTGATACGGATCGGCCGGCGTGCGGTTCACATACAGCTCGCCGGCTTCGATGCCGTTGGCGATCTTCATCGCACCGCGATAGTTCTCCGTATACAGCACCGACGAGAGACCGAATTGATGATCGTTGGCCATTTCCAGCGCTTCGTCGAGCGTGCGGTATTTGACGACCGGCATGATCGGACCGAAGGTTTCTTCCTGGATGATTTCCATGTCCTGACGGCAATTCGACAGCAACGTGGCCGGATAGAAGAAGCCTTTGCCTTGCGGCAGCTTGCCACCGGTTTCGAGCGTGGCGCCCGCCGCGATGGCGCGTTGAACCATCGCGTGAATCGACTGGCGCGACGCCTCGTTGACGAGCGGGCCCATCAGCGACGGCTGCTCGCTGCGATCGCCGCTCTCCACCGCGCTCATGTGCTTTTTCAGCAGCGCGACGAAGCGGTCATGCACGCTTTCCTGCACATAGACCCGTTCGATCGCCGTGCACAACTGGCCGCAATGCGTGGTCTTGGAGGCGACCAGGTCGCGCGCGGCCTTCTCGAGATCGGCATCGGCCTCGATGATCGCGGGCGTCTTACCGCCCAGTTCGAGCGACGGCTTGGCGATGTTCGCCTTGCAATATTCGAGCACCTTGCGGCCCGCGCCGACGCTGCCCGTCAGCGTGATCATGCCGACCTTGGGATGCGTGCAAAGCGCTTCGGCGGTGGCATGGTTCATCGCGAGAATGTTCACCACGCCCGCCGGCAAACCGGCCTTCTCCACCGCCTTGGCGATTTCGAATGCGGACGTCGGCGTGTTGTTGCTCGGGCGCACGACGACCGTGTTGCCGGCGATCAGCGCCGGCGCCACTTTACGCATGAACGTATAGACGGGGTAGTTGAACGGGATCAGGCACGCAACCACGCCGATCGGCTCGCGATGCAACACGAGGTTTTCGTCGGGCGTATCGCTCGGAATCACTTCGCCTTCGATGCGGCGCGCCCACTCCGCGTGATAGCGCGTGATCTGGCCGGCGTAGATCGCTTCGTTGGTGGCGTCGGCCACGCTCTTGCCCGACTCCAGCGCGAGCGCCGCGCCGATGGCCGGCGCGCATTCGGTCAGCGCATCGGCAAGCTTGTGCAGATACACCGCGCGCTCGGCTGAAGGCAGCTTGCGCCAGCCCTTTTGCGCGACAGCGGCGGCGTCGACCGCGGCGATGGCTTCGGCCTCGGTGGCACCCGTTACATGAGCGATCACGGTCTCGGTGGCCGGATTGCAGACGGCGATGAGCTCGCTGCTAGCGGTGTCAGTCGCGGGTTCGATAAACCGGCCGTTAGCAAAATTCCGATCGAGTCGCATGGTCGTCTCCTGAAAGCATGGTGCGAAAAACGCATTGCCCTCGGCTATGGCTTGCATGCCAAAGGTGCATGAACGGAATTTTTCTCCGGGGCACTGCCGGCCACAAGCGAATAATTCGCGGGACAAACATTCGAAAAAATCATGTTTATCCAGGGATGTGCCTCATACGCGTTTGCTATCGCAAATAGCAGAATCCGGGCTTTGCCAAAAAGCAGCGGGCGTCGAACGCCTTCGGGTCTGCCCGAAATTCGGCCCGCTCACTACCAAGGTCTGGAGCTCACGATGAAAAAGAACCGCATTGCCACCGCCGCATTCACGGCGCTCACGTCACTCATTGCGCTGGCGGCGTCGCCGGCCTTCGCTCAAAGCAGCGTGACGCTGTATGGCGTGCTCGACGAAGGCATCGACTACACCAACAACGCGGGGCACGGCGCGGTCTGGGAAATGGCGAGCGGCTATGCGCAAGGCAGCCGTTGGGGCATGAAGGGTTCGGAGGATCTGGGCGGCGGGCTGAAGGCCGTGTTTCAACTGGAAAATGGCTTCGACGTGAGTTCGGGACGGCTCGGCCAGGGCGGCCGCATGTTCGGCCGCCAGGCGTACGTTGGGCTGAGCGACGGCCGTTTCGGCACGGTCACGCTCGGTCGCCAGTACGATTCGGTGGTCGATTACCTCGCGCAGACCACGGCCAACGGCAACTGGGCCGGCTACCTGTTCGCGCATCCGTATGACAACGACAACACCGACAACTCGTTCCGCCTCGGCAATAGCGTGAAGTACGCGAGCCCGGAGATGGCGGGCTTCCAGTTCGGCGGCGCTTACGCGTTCAGCAACGACACCAACTTTGCGAACAACCGCGCGTATAGCTTCGGCGGACAGTATGCGAACGGCGGCCTGCTGGTCGCCGCGGCCTATATGCAAGCGGACAATCCCGGCGCGGGTTCGACTGGCGCGATTACCGCGAACGACGCGAGTTTTATCGCCGGACGCATGCGGGTGTTCGGCGGCGGCATCAACTACACGTTCGGTTCGGCGACCGCCGGTTTTGCCTACACCAATTCGAACTACAAGAATCCGACCGGCAACGGCTATATCGGCATGCCGCTGGCCGCGCCGGGCGTGACGTTGAATACGCTGAAGTATCAGAACTTCGAAGTGAACGGCAAATACCAGTTCACGCCCGCGTTCTTCGTCGGCGCTCAGTACGTGTACACGATGGAGACCTACGATGCGTCGTCAGGCAGCGTGAAGCCGAAGATCCACTCGGTGGGCTTGATGGCGGACTACAACCTGTCGAAGCGTACCGACGTGTATGTGCAGGGCGAGTATCAGAAGGTCGCGGGCGATTCGACTAACTCGATTCTCGACAATGCGTTCATTCCGGGTGTGCAGGCGCCGTCGTCGACGGGCACGCAGGTCGCTGTTCGGGTTGCGCTGCGGCATAAGTTTTAAGGGGGCTGGCGCAGGTGGGTTGTGGGGGCGGCGGTAGCCTTTCTGGGGTGTTCAAATTTTTTCTTTGTTCACGTTCCGTATACAACGCGGGTTTTCTGAACGCGTACGTCGGCATCCCTCACTCCTCCACCGCCGCCTTCAACCTCGACAGCGCGTGATCCCACTGCCGCGAGATCGCGTCGAGCGCGCGGCGCGCTTCGTCGAGATGGGTGGGCTCGAATTCCCACAAGCGTTCACGGCCCACCTTGACGTCGCGCACGAGACCCGCATTGGCGAGCACCTGCAAATGCTGCGTGACGGACTGCCGCGTAATGTCCGTTCCCGCAGTGAGTTGCGCGATCGACATCGCGCTGCCCGCGCACAACACGGCGACCAGACGTAGACGTGTCTCATCGCCGAGCGCGGCGAAAATCGGCGCGGAACTGCGCAGCACCGACGCCTTCAGATCCGCTGCGCCAAACGCCTTCTTAACCCTTGGTGACATGCTGTTCGATGTTGGCCATCTGCTCTTCCCACCCACCGTTATTCATGCGGAACGCTTCTTCGCGGCGGCCGGCGGGAAGCTGATCGAAGCCCGACTCGACTACGCGCAACAACGTGCCCGATGCGACCTCGGTCAACTCGAAGACGACCAGGGTAGTCGGCTCCGGCGAATAGTCCACCGTGATGTCGACCGCGGCCGGATGCCAGCGCCACGACAGGTGATGCTCCGGCTCGACGCGCTCGACATGCACGTCCATGACGAGATACTCGTAACCCGGATAGGTAATATTGCCCTTCACGGACTGGCCGGCCACGAACTGCTTGCCGGTAAGATTCACGCCGAACCAGTTGCCGAATTCCTCGGCATTGGACAACGCGCGCCAGACCCGCGAGCGCGGCGCCTTCAGCAGAATCTGTTTTTCAATGCGATCGGTCGATGTGTTCATATGCAGCCTCCTGACTGCATATTAGGAGCAACGTGGTCAACATGCAAGTGATTGCCTGCATGTTTCGATGGCGTTTTTTCGTAGGAACGAGGGCCTGCCACGTCCCTACTTCTCTTCCTGTTCGCGACTTTTGAACAGGCGCGCACTCGACAGAATGGCGAGCGCGATCGCTACGCTGAGAATCGCCGTGGCCTCGCGCCCGAGCCCCGCCGCCACGCCGACGCCCGCGCTCAGCCACAGGCTTGCCGCCGTCGTCAGGCCGCGCACCTCGCGCTCGGCACTGAGCTTGATGATGGCGCCCGCGCCCAGAAAACCGACACCGGACACGAGTCCTTGCAACACCCGGCTCATGTTGTCCTGCGAGAACCCGGCCTGCAGCGGAACGACCACGAACAAGGCCGCGCCGACCGACACCATCATGTGCGTGCGCATGCCGGCGTCGCGCCGTGACATCTCGCGCTCGAAACCGAGTATGCCGCCGAGTATCAACGCGAGTCCGAGGCGCATCAGGACCTGCAAGACGTCGGCCATGCTGCCGAGGTCGGAGAATTCTGCCCGGGCGACTGCCCACACCGCGTGCCACCAGTTGTCCATTACATTTGCCCGACAGTCCGGAAAACGCCAAGCATACGACAATAACGCCGCACTGCGTGGCTCATCCCGCCGTCGTCTTCTTCACGAACGCGCTCACCACAGCCTCCAGTTCCTTCGTGATCGATGTCATCACGCCGGCCACCACGGCGAACTCGCGGCCGGTCACATGCGCGCGGCTCGCCACGATCTGACCGTTGAACGAGACGATATGCGCTTCTTTCGCGATCGCCTTGATCCGCTCGATCAACTGCTGTTGCTCTTTTTTCTGCAAACGCGCTATACGCCGGCTTTCCTGTTCATAGACAGCCGTGACGCCGTGCAGATGCGTCAACAACGGATCGACGGAATCGATCAGCGCATTCAACGCATCGTCCGCGCGCGGTGAAGCGCGCCCGATCGCGTCCAACGCCGCCGAAGCCAGCGCGATGAAGTCCGCGATCTTCCTCGCGACATTTTCGCGGCCGTGAAATGCTTCGCGCAACGCTGGGGAAAACAGGCCGGGCAGACCATCGCGGCCCTGGGTCAGCACCGTGTGGCTGTCGGTAAATGTGTTCAGAGTATCGCGTGCGATCGCCAGCGCGCCGTCGAACTGTTGAAATGCCAGCATCGCCTTCAACACGATGCGCTGCGAGAGCATCCGCTGACGCCCCGCCAGATTGATCAACGAGCTCAACACCTCGCTGGAGACGTCCGCTTCGGACGGTGGTGCGTGAACCCGTTCTGTCGTGATGCTCATGTCGACTTCTTATGATTTTGATCGGCCCCGTCGCGCGATCCGCGCCTCCACTCAGCGTGGAGGCGCGGATTGCTCGCGTTACTGCGTTACTGCATTACTCCGTCGCGTGCGCGTGCATCACACCGGAGTGCATCGACCACGCCATCCACGGACGGCGCAGCGCGACGATCGCGACGAACGCGCATGCCGCCAGCGCGCCGAACGTCGCAAAGCCCATCTGATAGCTGCCCGTGCTTTCCTTCGCGATACCCATCACGACCGGCAGATAGAATCCGCCGATACCGCCCGCGGCGCCGACGATGCCCGACATCAAGCCCGTGCGGCCCGCCCAGCGATGCGGCACCAGCTGGAACGTCGCGCCGTTGCCGAGACCGAAGGCCACATACAGGCACAGCAGCAGCGTGATGCCACCGGCCATCGCCGGCATGGCCGCGGCGAACACGAAGTCGCACAGCGAGATGATGGCGAGCAGGAAGGTCAGCGCGCGCACCCCAGACACCTTGTCGGCGATCAGGCCGCCGAGCGGACGCACCATTGCGCCGGTCGCGGCGAGCAATGCCATGAAGAGGCCCGCGTCGATCTTCGAGAGCTGATAGAGGTTGGTCAGGAGCAGCGACACATACGAGGACATGCCGACGAAACCGCCGAACGTAATGCTGTACACCAGCATGATCGCCCACGTGTCACGCTCGGCCAGCACCGCGCGATAGCGCTTGGGCAACACCGCGATCGCGAGCAGTGCACCGATCACCGGCAACAGCAGCACACCCGTCTTGCCGGAGCCGAACATGCCGGCTTCGACCAGCAGCACCAGCACGATCAATCCGACCAGCGTCACCGCGAAACTGCCGAATGCGCGCAGCACGCTGCCGGTTTTCACGCCGGAATCGTTGGCCCAGAAATACAGCGTGATCGCGGCAATCGCGAGCAACGGCAGTGCGCCGCCGGCCGCCATCTGCCAGCCGTAGTGCGTGGCCAGTTGCGGGAACAGGAAGCCGTCGAGCACCGCGCCGATATTGCCGGCCGCGGCGAGACCCAACACGAGGCCCTGCACCTTCGGCGGATAGTTGCTGCCCGCCATCGGCAGCGCCACGGCGAAACTGGCACCGCCGACGCCGAGAAATACGCCGAGCACCAGCAGCACCGTGTACGACGGCACGGACGGCATCAACGGCAACACGATCGTCGGCACCGCCGACAGCAGCACGCCCATCAGCGCAATGCGCTTGCCGTGCGCGGATTGATACAGGTTGCCGAGCGTCACGCGCAGAATCGCGGCCGAGAGCACCGGCACCGCAACCAGCAAACCTTGTTGCGCGGGCGTCATCGCGATGCTCTTGCTGATGAATGGCGCGAGCGGTCCATACAGGACCCAGACGGTAAAGCCAGTGTCGAAATAGAGGAAACACGCCACTAGCGCGCGCCAGTCCCCACTCTTTAGGGAGCTCATCACGTTTTTCATCAGATATCCTCACAAAACTGATTTTTCGACTATCCGGCAGATCGCGCTACGCGCCACGCACCGGAATGATCACGATGTTGAAAACCGGCATAAACATGCAACCTCCATGCCATGTGGCTCCGTCTTTTGAAGCTGTACTGCGTACTCTTTGAAACCTTGAAGCGGCGAGCGTGTTCGTCGCGCTGACAACCCCGCGGCCATCAATAAACGTCGCGTGCGTAGCGCTTTTCCTGCGCGAGACGGTTCACGTAGTCGAGGGCTTTTTCATCGCTCATGCCGCCGTGCCGCGCCACCACTTCCTTGAGCGCCGCGTCGACATCCTTCGCCATCCGGTTGGCGTCGCCGCATACGTAGAAATGCGCACCGTCTTCGAGCCATGACCACAATTGCGCACCCTGCTCGCGCATACGGTCCTGCACATAGACCTTGTCCGCCTGATCGCGCGAGAACGCGACATCGAGCCGGTTCAGCACGCCGCTGTCGCGCATCGATTCGAGTTCGTCGCGATAGTAGAAATCCGAGGCAGCGTGCTGCTCGCCGAAGAAGAGCCAGTTGCGCCCCGTGTCGCCGCGTGCACGCCGCTCGTGCAGAAAGCCGCGAAACGGTGCAACGCCGGTGCCGGGACCGACCATGATCATCGGCGTGTCCGAACCATGAGGAGGACGAAAGTGTGCGGACTTCTGCACGAACACGGGCACGTTGACATCGCCCGCACGGTCGGCGAGAAACGTCGACGACACGCCTTTGCGATGACGCCGGCCATTGCTGTAGCGCACCGCGGCAACCGTCAGATGAACTTCGCCCGCGTGCGCCTTCGGGCTCGACGCAATCGAATACAGACGCGGCTGCAAACGCTTGAGCAGGCCGGTCAATTCGGCTGCCGTGAGGCTCACTGGAAATTCATGCAAAACGTCGGCGATCTGCTGGCCCCACAACCATTGCTTGAGATCGGCTTTGCGCTCGGGCGACAGCAGATCCCGCAGCGCCCCGTTGTTGCTGCGCGCAGCGACGAACGCGAGCAGATCCGGATTCGGGCGCGCGATCTCGTAGTGCTTGCCGAGTGCGTCGGCAAGACGCATCTCGCCGACGCCTGACACGTTCACCGCCGCATCCGCGTTCACGCCGCTCAGCGCGATCAATTCGTCGACCAGTTCCGGGCAGTTGCTCGGCCATACGCCGAGCGCATCGCCTGCTTCGTATTCGAGTCCCGAATCGCGCGTGCTCAGCGAAAAGTAGCGCGTGTCTTTCGCCGCGCCCGGCTTGTTCAGGCGCAGATTGCTAACGAGCCGCGACGCGGCCGGCCGCGTTTTGGTCGGCACCGTGCCCGGCACCACCGCGTTGATCATGCCGCCCGGCGGCACGGCATATAGCGCGGCATCCTCTTCCTTGATACGCACGACGATGCGTTCGAGCCACGCGTCCGCGCTCTGCTGATACTCGCCATCGCAATCGACGCGCTCCATCAAACGCAGCGCGCCCCGCTCGGCGAGCCGCTCATCGAGGCGGCGGCCGTGGCCGCAGAACTGGTCATAATTGCGATCGCCCAGAGCGAGCACCGCGAAGCGCACGCCGTCGAGCCGCGGCGCGCTTTCGCCGCTCAATTGCGTCCATAGACTTTGTGCGTTGTCGGGTGGATCGCCGTCGCCGAACGTGCTCGTCATCAGCAACACGTATTGAGCTTTGGCAAGCGTCGAAGCTTGATAGTCCGCCATGCACGACGTGCGGATTTCAAAGCCCGACTCCATTAGCCGCGTGGCATAGGCTTCGGTCAACGACTCGGTGTTGCCGGTTTGCGAGGCCCACAGTAACGTCACCTTCGGCCGCGCTCGCACGATGCGCACACCGGATGCGTGCGAAGCTTCGGCATGCGACGCCGCACGTGCAGTGGCGGGCATTGTCGCGCTGCGGCTATAGAGACCGGCCAACAAACCATCCACGTAAAGACGGCTCGTCGTATCGAACGGCGCGTTACCCGGCAGAACCGGCGTGCGGTCGATGCCTTGCGCTTCCGCCGAGCGCAGTCCATTCACGAAGCCGGCCAGATAGACACGCTCCTGATCGGTGAACGAAGGCGCGGGTGTCGACGGCACCTGCAACAGGCTGGTGAGTGCATCGATACGGGGCATATCCAGATCCTCGGCGCTTGCCGATGCGGTGTTGGCCGGCGCCACGCTCGCGGCAACCGCAACGGATGCATCGGTCAACAATGCATCGTCGTCACTCAGGAAAGGCGCGACGCGCTCGGGCGCCACCGGGCTCAGCGCGACCGCGCAAAACTTGAGTTCGGGCTGCTGCGAGACCGGGTCGATGGCGTCGCTCGTCACCGCGTTGATGCACAGGTCGTCGCCGAATACGTCGTTCCAGTGCATCGGTGCAAAACAGTTGCCTGCGCTCACGCGTTCGGTCACGACAGCCGGCAAGACCGCGCGGCCGCGGCGCGAACGAATCTCCACCGGGTCTTTTGCCTTGATGCCGAGCGTGGCGGCATCTTCGGGATGGATCTCGACGAACGGGCCGGGGTTCAGCTTGTTGAGCATCGCGACCTTGCCGGTCTTGGTCATCGTGTGCCATTGATGCTGCAAGCGGCCCGTATTCAGCACGATCGGGAATTCACGATCCGGCAGTTCAGCCGGCGCCGCGTAGGCGCGCGCGAAGAACGCCGCCTTGCCGCTCGCGGTTGGAAACACGAACTGCGGACGGCTGCCGTCCGGCCGTTCCTTGAGCGTTTGACTCACGCCGTCGTTGATATAGCGAACCGGATTGCGATCGGCCGAATCATCCGATGCAAGCGGCCATTGCAACGGCGCTTCTTTCAGGCGGCGATGGCTCGCGCCGCGCAGGTCGTAGCCGGTCTTCGGATTCGACGCGCGGGTGATTTCCGCAAACACTTCCTCGGCGCTCGCATAAGTGAAGGCATCGGCAAACCCCATTTCACACGCGACGCGCGCGATGATCTGCCAATCCGGCAACGCGGCGCCCGGCGGCTCGATGCCCTTTTGCATCAGCGTGAGATTGCGCTCGGAGTTGATCATCACGCCTTCGGCCTCGGCCCACAGCGCGCCAGGAAGAAGCACGTCGGCGTAGCGGTTGGTCTCGGTATCGAGGAACGCGTCCTGCGCAATCACGAGTTGCGCCGCGCTCAATCCGTCGATCACGTTCTGACGATTCGCCACGCTCGCCACCGGATTCGTGCAGATGATCCAGCACGCCTTGATCTCACCCGCCGCCATGCGCGCGAACATATCGATCGTGCCGTTGCCGACCTGCGGCTTGAGCGAGCCCGTCGGAATGCGCCACAGGTCTTCGATAAACGCGCGGTCTTCTTCGACCAGCACCGAACGCTGCCCCGGCAAGCCCGCCCCCATGTAACCCATCTCGCGGCCGCCCATCGCATTGGGCTGGCCCGTCAGCGAAAACGGGCCGCTGCCGCGCCGGCAAATCTTGCCCGTCGCCAGATGCAGGTTGCAGATCGCGTTGGTGTGCCACGTGCCGTGCGTGCTTTGATTCAGACCCATGGTCCAGCAACTGATCCACTCTTTGGCGCTGCCGATCATGCGTGCGGCCTCGCGGATATCCTCGACGGCGAGGCCGGTGATCCGCGCGACGTGCTCCGGCGTGTAGTCGGCGAGAAACGCGGGCATCACGTCCCAGCCTTCGGTCGCCTCGGCGATGAATGCGGCATCCGTATGGCCGTTTTCGTGCAGCAGATGCAGCAGGCCGTTGAGCAACGCGAGATCGGTGCCCGGCTTGATCTGCATGAAGAGATCGGCCTTCTCCGCGGTCGTGTTGCGGCGCGGATCGACGACGATCAGCTTGGCGCCGGCCTTCACGCGATCCATCATGCGCAGGAACAGAATCGGGTGACAGTCGGCCATGTTCGCGCCGATCACGAAGAACAGGTCGGCGTGGTCGATGTCTTCGTACGATCCCGGCGGGCCGTCCGCGCCGAGCGACAGTTTGTAGCCGCTGCCCGCGCTCGCCATGCACAGGCGCGAATTCGATTCGATGTTATTGGTGCCGACAAAGCCCTTGGCGAGCTTGTTGACGAGGTACTGCGCTTCGATCGACATCTGCCCGGAAACGTAGAACGACAGCGCGTCCGGCCCGTGCTCATCGAGCAGGCCGCGCAGACGCGCCGCCGTGGTGCTGATCGCCTGCGCCATCGGCAGCGGCGCCGGGTCCTGGCCGCGCGCGTGACGCACGAATGCGTCTTCGAGACGTCCCGACTTGCGCAACGCGACATGCGCAGACTGCCCTTTCGTGCACAGCCGTCCGAAGTTGGCCGGATGCTCCTTGTCGCCGGAGATTTTCACGACCTGGCCGTCCTCGACGTGCAGCACCATGCCGCAGCCAACGCCGCAGTAAGGGCACACGGTTTTTACGCTAGTGGAGGACATGGCGGGCAACGTCGTTTGAAAAGGTTTCAGACAAATCAGCGGCTCAAACCGCGACCCACACGTGGCCGTCTTCCACGCGCGCGGCGAACGCACCGACGGAATGCGCCGGTGTTTCGAGGCACTCGCCAGTGCGCAGATCGAAGTGATGCTTGTAGATCGGCGAGGCCACCACGATCCGCTCGCCGAGGCTGCCGATCAATCCGCGCGAGAGCACCGCCGCCTGCGAGCCCGGATCGAAGTTCTCGATCGCGTACACGATGCTGTCCGCGTCGCCCTTGTTTACGTGAAAAACCGCGACCTGTTCGCCGTTGACGAGCGCGCAAACACCCGTGTTGGGCACGATGTCGTCGAGCGGGCAAACCGGCGTCCAGGCGCGTGGCAGGCGATCGTTGTTCATGACGGAAGTCCTCGGTGAATGGTGCGGTTCAATCAAACGGTTTCAACGACAACAGGAATCGCGGCGAGCTTCGAGCGCCGCTCGGCGAGCGTGGCCGGCCGGATCTGGCCACGCTCCTCGACGAAGGCGACGTTGCTGTCCGACTCGCCGCTGTTGACGAAATGACGGAAGCGCTTGCGCGTTTCGGGATCGGTGACGGCCTTCTTCCATTCGCATTCGTAGGTGTCGACCACGTGCTGCATCTCCGACTCGAGTTCACCGGCCACGCCAAGCCGATCGTTGACGACCACGTCGATCAGATAGTCGAGGCCGCCTTTGAGGTTCTCGCGCCACACGCTGGTGCGTTGCAGACGGTCGGCGGTGCGCACGTAGAACATCAGGAAACGGTCGATGTAGCGCATCAGCGTCTCCTTATCGAGGTCCGACGCAAGCAGTTCGGCGTGGCGCGGTTTCATGCCGCCGTTGCCGCATACATAGAGATTCCAGCCCTTCTCGGTCGCGATGATGCCGACGTCCTTGCCCTGCGCTTCCGCGCATTCGCGGGTGCAGCCCGACACGCCGAATTTGATCTTGTGTGGGGTACGCAGGCCCTTGTAGCGGTTTTCGATCTCGACCGCGAGACCCACCGAATCGCCGACGCCGTAGCGGCACCACGTCGAACCGACACACGACTTCACGGTGCGCAGCGACTTGCCGTAGGCGTGGCCAGATTCGAAACCGGCGGCGATCAGTTCTTCCCAGATGAGCGGCAATTGCTCGACGCGCGCACCGAACAGATCGACGCGCTGACCGCCGGTGATCTTCGTGTAGAGGCCGTATTTCTTGGCGACCTGGCCGACCGCGATCAAGCCGTCGGGCGTGACTTCGCCGCCCGCCATGCGCGGCACGACCGAATAGGTGCCGTCACGCTGAATGTTGGCGAGGTAGTAGTCGTTGGTGTCCTGCAGCGAGGCATGCTCCTTCTTCAGCACGAACTCGTTCCAGCAAGACGCGAGCACGCTCGCCACCACCGGCTTGCAGATATCGCAGCCGAGGCCGTGGCCGTGCTTCGCGAGCAATTCGCCGAAGCTGCGCACGCCTTCCACGCGCACGATGTGATACAGCTCCTGGCGCGAGTACGCGAAGTGTTCGCAGACGTGGTTGTTGACCGCGAGCCCCTGCTTCTTCATCTCGGCCTTCATCACCTGCGTGACGAGCGGCACGCAACCGCCGCACGACGTGCCGGCGCTGGTCGCGCACTTGAGCGCGCCGATGTCGGTGGCGCCCGCGCACACGGCGGCGCACAGGTCGGCCTTCGAGACGTTGTTGCACGAACAGATCTGCGCTGAAGCGGGTAAGGCATCGACGCCGAGCGCGGGCTTCGCGTTGCCGTCTGCTTGCGGCAGGATCAGGAATTCAGGCGACGCCGGCAATTCGACGCGGTTCAACATCATCTGCAATAGCGTCCCGTATTCGCCGGCGTCGCCTACCATCACGCCGCCGAGCAGATATTTGCCGCACTCGGACACCACCAGCTTCTTGTAGACCTGCTTGCGTTCGTCGCTGAACTGATAGGCGCGGCTGCCTGGCGTGTTGCCGTGCGCGTCGCCGATGCTCGCCACGTCCACGCCCATCAGCTTGAGCTTGGTGCTCATGTCGGCGCCGGCGAATTCGGCCGTATCACCGAGCAATTGCTTCGCCACCGTGCGGGCCATGTCGTAGCCCGGCGCCACGAGGCCGAACAGTTGACCGTTCCACAGCGCGCACTCGCCGATCGCATAGATGTGCGGATCGCTGGTGCGGCACGCGTTGTCGATCACGATGCCGCCGCGCGGGCCGAGCGCCAGGCCGCTGTCGCGAGCCAGATCGTCACGCGGACGGATGCCCGCGGAGAACACGATCATGTCGGTGTCGAGGTGGCTGCCGTCCGCGAATTGCATGCGGTGCGTGCCCGCTTCGCCGTCGACGATCGCCGTGGTGTTCTTCTGCGTGTGCACCGTGACGCCCAGTTCTTCGATCTTGGTACGCAGCACGCGGCCGCCGCCATCGTCCACCTGTACGGCCATCAGACGCGGCGCGAATTCGACCACGTGCGTTTGCAGACCCATGTCGCGCAGCGCCTTCGCGCATTCGAGACCGAGCAGTCCGCCGCCGACCACCGTGCCTGTCTTCGAACGCGCGCCGCATTCGCGCATCGCTTCGAGGTCGTCGATGGTTCGGTACACGAAGCAATCGGCGCGCTCACGGCCTTGCACCGGCGGCACGAACGGATAGGAGCCGGTCGCGAAGACCAGCTTGTCGTAAGCCAACGTTTCGCCCGTCGATACCGTCACGGTGCGCGCATCGCGATCGATCGCCACGGCCTTCGCGTTCAGCTTGAGCAAAACGTTCTGGCGTTCGAAGAAACCCGGCTCGACCAGCGACAGATCGTCCGCCGTCTTGCCCGCGAAAAACTCGGACAGGTGCACGCGGTCGTAGGCCGGACGCGATTCTTCGCACAGCACCGTGATGTCGAGACCGTGCGCGGCGTCTTGTGCGAGGCACTCGATCAGTTTGTGACCGACCATCCCGTGACCGATAACGATGATTTTCATGACCGCGGTTTCCTCAATGTGCTGGGTTGCGTGCAACGCCGTATGGCATGGGGCGAAAACGAATTCCGGAAATAAAAAACGGCGTCCCGCGAACCCAGTCGATGACTGAATTCGGGGGACGCCGTTGTCCTGACCTGTCCTGCAGCGAGTACTTTGTGTTGCACGCGCGCCGGATCCACGTTGATCCGATGGCAAGGCTTAATGCAAAGCCTGTGCCAGTTACGTGAAATGCTCGCAAAGAGGCCGTGGCGCGGGGCTTTGCGGCCGATGGCACAGCTGCGCGGCGCAGCGCACGCGCGACGCGTTTTGATGCAGCGAGGCACATGGATGGTGCGACGCAGCACCCCGCACGTGCGAGGTGCGGGCCCGCGAACGGTGCGTGGCGCGACTGTTCAAGGCGTTATTCGCGAGGTGTGGCAAGGCGTGAAGCGCACTTCGTTGATGGATGGCGTAGTCCTTGCGTAAGCCGTGGCGAGTTCATGGCGGCAACGCAGCCGCCATGACATGTCGCACACACCGATGCAGACGAAACACAACGTTGTGTTTCGCCGCGCTTGAAGCGAAACAGCAGCACACCAGGCAGTAAACGGACAACGGCGTCCCCTCGTGACCATCACGAGCGGACGCCGTTTTTTTATTTGGCGTCGGCGAAACAGCGATCGCCGGCCGACACTGAAGCGAAGGACACCGTGATAGATACCGCGATGAACACGAATACCGGCAAGGTCACCTTGTTGAGCGCCGGCCCCGGCGAGCTCGATCTGCTCACGCTGAAGGCCGCCAAAGCGCTGGCCGCCGCCGATGTCGTTCTGCTCGACGACCTCGCGAACCCCGAGATCGTGACGCTGGCGCCGCAAGCACGCGTGATTCGTGTGGGCAAGCGCGGCGGCTGCCGGTCGACGCCGCAAGCGTTTATCGAACGCCTGATGCAGCGCTATGCGCTCAAGGGCTTGCACGTGGTGCGGGTGAAAGGCGGCGAAGCGCTGCTGTTCGGACGCGCTGGCGAAGAGCTCGCGGTCTTGCGCGGCGCCGGCATTCCGGTGGAGATCGTCAACGGCATCTCGTCGGGGTTCGCGGCCGCCGCGGGGCTCGGCATCTCGCTCACGCATCGCCGCCATTGCCACGGCGTGAGCTTCGTCACCGCGCACACGGAAGATCACGGCGAGCCGGACTGGGCCGCTTTGGCCGCGACGCGCACCACGTTGGCAATCTATATGGGGATGCGGCGCATCGACAGCATTGCAACCGCGTTGCTCGCGAGTCTGCCGGCCGATACGCCCGCAGCCGTCGTGCAATGGGCCGGTGGCAGCAACGAACGGCGTCTCGTGAGCCGCCTCGATCGGCTCGCCGCGGATGCGACGCGCGCGGGCTTCGGCAGCCCGGCGGTGATTCTGGTCGGCAGCGCGATCGGCGAGAGCGTCGAGCATGCGTGGGCGGGAGATAACGCATGGCGCGACGAAGCAGCCGCGATGCAGGCGGACATGCAGAACGCGCGAGAGGCAATCGCACAGGCCGCCTGATGAGCCGTCTGCGCGCATCTCAACCGCTCAGTTCAAACGCCGGTCGGCAGTCTTGCGACGAAGCACGTGCCCTCTTGCGCGGACGATCTGACTTCGAGCGTGCCGCCATGCGCGCTCACGATCTGCTTGCAGATATAGAGGCCGAGTCCGAGGCCGCCGCCGGGCTTGCTGGTCGCCGGACGCCAGTAGGGTTCGAAAACCTTGCTCAAGCTCTCCGGTGCAATCACGTTGCCGCCGTTCAGGACGCTCAGCACGAGCTCATCGTCTTCGATGCGTGCCCGCACCCGCACCGGAAACTCCGCCGCGCCATGCGTCACCGCGTTGCCGAGCAGGTTCGAAAGCAACTGCTGCACACGGGTGCGGTCGCAGCGCACGCGCGCGGAGATGGCGAGATCGTCGGCGAGCAGCCGATCCGGATTGGCCTCGCGCACTTCGGCGACGACCACCCGCAGCGCCATCGCCAGATCGTCGACGTCGTCGATCGACACGCCGATGCCCGAACCGAGCCGGCCACGCGCGAAATCCATCACGTCGTCGATCAGGCGAGCCATGCGCAAGGTGGTGGACTTCAGGCGCTGGCCGATCTTCACGAGATCGGGCTCGTTCTTGCGCAACGACAGCAGTTCGGCCGTCGCGCTCACCGCCGACAAGGGATTGCGCAGGTCGTGCCCCAGCACGGCGATGAACTGCTCGCGCAGGCTGGAGTTTTCCCGCTCATGGCGCAGCGCGGCCTCGGTGGCCTGGTGGCGGCCTTCGTTGGCGAGCTGGATCGCGATCAGGTCGGCAAATACCTCGAACATGCGCAAGGTGCGCGGATTCGAAACCTCGGCGGGATTCGGGTCGATCGCGCAGAGATTACCGAAATAGCTGCCGTCGGGAAGAATGATCGGCACGGAAATATAACTGCCCAGCTTGTAGATTTGCGCCGTGTGATGGCCGTGATAAACCGGATCCGTGTGGAAATTGTCGATGACGATCGAGGCCCGCGCGGCGCGCGACTCGAAACACAGTGTGGTGTGCAGGTCCAGATCGCCGCCCGCCGCCAGACCGAAGTTCACTTCGTCCTGCACCGCGCACGCCGTCCAGCGCTGCTCCGTGACGCGGGCCACCGCGGCAAAGCCCATGCCGGTGTTCTTGCAGATCATGCGCAGGATGGAAGGCACGGCATCGATACGCTGAACCGCTTCGATATCGCGCGCGATGTCGGCGTCTTCGTCGTTGCCGATCGGTAAATTATTCATAAGAAGCGGGACTGCGCATCCTTGCCGATCTGGCCTGAAAAAACACTTTATCGAGTATCGATTCTATCGGGACTTCAAATTGCTCACTATCAGGAACACAACCTGAGGGAAATCAGATGGCCCATCACCCAGCCGCACGCCTTCTGATCGCTGACGACGACGCGAATTTGCTGGCCGCTTACGTACTCTACTTCAGCGCGCACGGTTTCGAAGTCCGGACCGCGCGCAACGGCCTCGACGCGCTGGCTCAGTATTGCGCATGGCATCCACAGGCCGCGCTGCTGGACGTCGAAATGCCGCGTCTGGACGGGCGCGCGGTGGCACGGCGAATCCGCTACGTGGGCGATGTCCCTGCGCCCACCCTGGTCGCGGTCAGCGGGCTCGAGCGCGCCGAGGAAAAGAGCGAATCGCTGCGCTCGGGCTTCAACCATCACTTCGTCAAGCCGGTGCCGATGCCGGTGATTCTCGCGGCATTGACCGGGCGTGTCCGGCATTAGCCGGTGTTGTCCAGGCAGGTGCCCTGGTTTTGCGCGCAGCTCCCGTGCCCGAGGTTTAACCGGGTTTTACCCCGTCACCGCCCTCAATCGCCGAAGCCCAGTTCCGCTTCCACCGCCTGCCCCACGCGCAGCCACGTCCCGGCCCCGCTCGCGACGAGCGCATTGTTGCCGAACGTGATCGCCCCGTTTCGCTGCGGATTCGCGCGGTAGACGCTCATCGTGTCGGTCGGCTCGTTCGGCCAGTCCGGATCGGGCGCGCCTTTCGCCTGGTCGATGGTCGGCATTGGGCAGCGCGAGCACGGTTTGACCAGTTGCAACTGCACGGCCGCGCCCTCGCCCCCGTCTCCGTCGACGCTCAGCGTCTCCACATAGTCCTCTTCGTACGCATCGAGCCCCGTCAGCACCACGTTGGGACGGAACCGGTCGATCGGAATCGACGGCGCGCCCTTGCCATTCAGGCGCGTGTTCAGATCGTCGAGCGACGCCTGGCCGATCACCAGCAGCGGGAAACCATCGGCGAAATGGGTGGTCGCGCCGCCCACGCTCCCCGTGTAGTCCGGATCGACAATGCGCTCGCGGTCGGGATTGAAGCGCAAGAGCCGCGCGGGCACGCCGAGAAACGTCGAGAACCACGCGGCACACGCCTCGCCGGTGTCGAGCCCGTAAGCGGCGTCGCGCCAGACCTTGGTCTCTACCGCGTGCGACGCCTCGAGCCGCGCGCTTTCCAGCGGCGTGCGCAACTCGCTCATGCCGGGCGCGCGGATCATGAGGTCCTCGGCGCCGATTTCGGCCTTGATCAGCGCCATGCGCGGATACGCGCGCTGCGTGAGCATGGCGCCGGCCGGGTCGGTGACCATCCAGTAGCGGTCGTATTCGAGGCCGGTGGCAAAGAGGCGTGCCTCAGGCAGCGCAATGCCCGCGCAGGATTTGATCGGATAGACGAATAGCTCGCTGATGGTCGGCATGGCGTGGGTATGCACGTGGGGAGCGTGCGCATTCTTGTGTTTGATGCTTGATTGTAAAGCCCTCCGCGCTCATCGTTCCAGCCGGAATGGCGGCCAAACGAGCCGCCAAAGACCGGTCGGGGCGATGCCGCCGTTTCTTCCGGCCGCGCTTGGACGTAAAATCCCCAAGCAAAGCGCTTGGGCAATGACAAGGCCGGCGCCGCGGCATCCGCGCACAATGTGGATCCTGGAAGGCTGCGTGCAATCCGCGCTGTCACCGAACATCAACGCGGCCGCACTCCCGCGCGCCACTGGATAGAACGTGTAGAAGCATCCTTACCATAACCAAACCAGGAAATTCATTATGCTGAGCAAACCCGTGTTGACCGTCGCCGAAACGACCCGCATTCTCGAAGCCGCCCGCGCGGAAGCCGAGAAACACCAGTGGGCCGTCGCCATCGTGGTGGTCGACGATGGCGGCCATCAGCTCGGCATGCTGCGTCTGGACGGCAGCGCGCCGGCCAGCTCGTACATCGCGACCGAAAAGGCGCGCACGTCGGCGATCGGCCGCCGTGAAACCAAGGTATACGAAGACATGATCAACAACGGCCGCACCGCTTTCCTGAGCGCGCCGCTGCAAGGCACGCTGGAAGGCGGCGTGCCGGTGATCGTCGACGGCCAGGTGGTCGGCGCGGTCGGCGTGTCGGGCGTCAAGTCGGATCAGGACGCGCAGATCGCCAAGGCGGGTATTCAGGCCATCGCCGCTTGAGTTTGCGGGTGGTTCGCAAACCGACCAAAGCGGCCGCCATGAAACAAACAAGCTAACCGTTGCACAACGCGGGCCGATGCCCCCTCATCGGCCCCATTCAGATAGATGGAGCAGTCGATGACTCAGATGAACACGCGCGGCGGACTGCAAGTCGCCGCCAACCTCGACCAGTTCGTCGAAACCGAAGCCCTGCCCGGCACCGGAATCGACAGCGCCGCATTCTGGTCGGGTTTCGACGCCCTCGTGCACGAGCTGGCGCCCAAGAACCGTGCGTTGCTCGCCGAGCGCGACCGCCTGCAAACCGAGCTGGACAAGTGGCATCGCGCCAATCCGGGTCCGGTGCGCGATCTGCGAGCGTACCGTGCGTTTCTCGAAGGCATCGGCTATATCGTGCCCGTGCCTGCCAGCGTCAAAGCCACGACCGACAACGTGGACACCGAAATCGCGGAACAGGCCGGCCCGCAACTCGTGGTGCCGCTGTCGAATCAGCGCTATGCGCTGAACGCGGCGAACGCGCGCTGGGGCAGCCTGTACGACGCGCTGTACGGCACCGACGCGATCCCCGAGACGGGCGGCGCGGAAAAGCAGAAGTCTTTCAATCCGGTGCGCGGCGCCGCGGTGATCGCCTATGCCCGCAAATTCCTCGACCAGGCCGCGCCGCTCGCGAACGGCTCGCATGCCGACGCCACGCGCTATAGCGTCGAGGGCGGCAAGCTGATCGTCACGCTGAAGAACGGCACGAGCGAACTGAAGACGCCGGCGCAATTCATCGGCTATCAGGGCGAGGAAAGCGCGCCGTCCGCCGTGCTGCTCAAGCACAACGGCCTGCACTTCGAAATCCAGATCGATGCGAACGATTCGATCGGCAAGACCGATGCGGCGCATGTGAAGGACGTCGTGGTCGAAGCGGCGGTGAGCACGATCATCGACTGTGAAGACTCGGTCGCGGCCGTGGATGCGGACGACAAGGTCCTGCTCTACCGCAACTGGCTTGGCCTGATGACCGGCGACCTGACCGAAGAGGTCACGAAGAATGGCAAGACCTTCACGCGCCGGCTGAACGCCGACCGCGTGTACACCGCCGCGAACGGCACCGCGCCGGTCGTGCTGCATGGCCGCTCGCTGCTGTTCATTCGCAACGTCGGTCATTTGATGACCAATCCGGCGGTGCTGACCAAAGACGGCCACGAGATTCCGGAAGGCATTCTCGACGCGGTCATCACCACGCTGTGCGCGTTGCACGACCGCAAGCACCAGTTGAATTCGCGCACCGGCTCGATCTATATCGTCAAGCCGAAGATGCACGGGCCGGCCGAAGTCGCCTTCGCGAGCGAACTGTTCGCGCGCGTGGAAGACCTGCTGAAGCTGCCGCGCAATACGATCAAGATGGGCATCATGGACGAGGAGCGCCGCACCAGCGTGAACCTGCTCGCCTGTATCGCCGAAGCGTCGGAGCGTGTCGCGTTCATCAACACGGGTTTCCTCGACCGCACCGGCGACGAAATGCACTCGGCCATGGAAGCCGGTCCGATGATGCGCAAGGGCGACATGAAGTCGAGCGCCTGGATCGCCGCTTATGAGCGCAGCAACGTGCTGGTCGGTTTGAGCGCGGGCCTGCGCGGCCGCTCGCAGATCGGCAAGGGCATGTGGGCGATGCCCGATCTGATGCACGCCATGCTCGAACAGAAGATCGCGCATCCGACGGCCGGTGCGAACACCGCATGGGTGCCCTCGCCGACCGCCGCCACGCTGCATGCGCTGCATTACCATCAAGTCGACGTGCAGAAGGTTCAGCGGGAACTGGAACGCACGGAATACGTGACGGTGCGCGACGAACTGCTCGACGGCTTGCTGACGATTCCGGTCGTCGCCGAGGCGAAGTGGAGCGACGACGAGATCCGCAGTGAGATCGACAACAACGCGCAGGGCATCCTTGGCTACGTGGTGCGCTGGATCGATCAGGGCGTAGGCTGCTCGAAGGTGCCGGACATTCACAACGTCGGCCTGATGGAAGACCGTGCCACGCTGCGTATTTCCAGCCAGCACATCGCCAACTGGCTGTATCACGGCGTGGTGAAGCGCGAGCTCGTCGAAGAGACGTTCAAGCGTATGGCGAAGGTGGTCGACGAGCAGAACGCGGGCGACCCGCTCTACAAACCGATGGCGCCGGGCTTCGATACGATCGCGTTCAAGGCCGCGCAGGCGCTGGTGTTCGAAGGACGCCAGCAGCCGAGCGGTTACACGGAACCGCTGCTGCATAAGTTCCGGCTGGAAGTGAAGAAGGAAGTCTGACAGCGGGTTTGCCGGGCCGCGCGTGATGCGCGGGTCGGGTGAAAAAAAGACGGGCGCCGCATGGTTTGCGGCGCCCGTTTTAATGCGCGCGGTGCTGCTGCGCGTTACCTCTGCGTGGTAAGTTCGCAGCGACTAGTGACGCCGCTTAAGCCGCTTCTGCTGCATACTGCGCCGGCACGCCTTCCTGCATATTGGTCTGCATATACGCCTGCAGATAGGCCTCGAATTCCGCCTTCACTTCCGGATGGCGCAGCGCGAATTCCACCGTCGCCTTCAGATAACCAAGCTTGCTGCCGCAATCGAAGCGCGTGCCGAAATAACGATACGCGAGCACCTGCTCCTCGGTCAGCAGCGATTGCACCGCGTCGGTCAATTGCAGTTCACCACCCGCGCCCGGCTTCAATGCGCGGATATGCTTGAAGATGGTCGGCATCAGCACATAACGGCCCACCACGCCGAGATTCGACGGCGCCTTGTCCGGTGCCGGCTTCTCGACGATGCCCGACAGCTTGATCACGTTGTCTTCCCACTCGCGGCCATCCACCACGCCGTACGAGCGGCTGTCTTCGCGCGCGATGGTTTCCACGCCGATCACCGAGCTGTGATAGTGATTGAACGTATCGACGAGCTGGCTCATCACCGGCTTCGAGCTGTGCAGCAGGTCGTCGGCCAGAATCACCGCGAACGGGCTCTCACCCACCAGTTTCTCCGCGCACAGCACCGCGTGGCCGAGGCCGAGCGCTTCGGCCTGACGCACATAGAAACAGTCGACGTTGGCCGGCTTGATGCTGCGCACCAGATCGAGCAGCTTCTGTTTGTTACGCGCCTCGAGTTCGGCTTCGATCTCGTAGGACTTGTCGAAGTGATCTTCGATGGCGCGCTTGCTGCGGCCCGTCACGAAGATCATCTCGGTGATGCCGGCAGCAATCGCTTCTTCGACCGCGTATTGAATCAGCGGCTTGTCGACGATCGGCAGCATTTCCTTAGGACTTGCTTTGGTTGCCGGCAGGAATCGTGTCCCGAGGCCCGCTACGGGAAACACGGCTTTGGTGACTTTCAGCATGGTAGGCATTCCCACATCGGTTAGAAATTGGTGTGTTCGCGGGCCTGGCGGCCAATCGATGTCGCCGGACAGACTAGCAAAAAAATGACGCCAGTCCGTATGTGAAATTTCCTCAATTGGAATAAATAAATCTATTCTTCTTCAATATGCCGCAGCGTGACAAACGTCGGGCAACAATTACGCATTGAAATCGATTTATTTTCCGGCAATTCCGAAAATTTTACATATCCTGACAACTGGCCTTCAGATGCGCCAGGCGCGCCGGCGGATGGATCACGGGCGCGCCTCGCGGCTCTTCAGGCCCGCGTTATTCGTTCTCGTCGAGCTGCGGCAGCTTGCCCGGATTCATCCGAAAACGGCGGATGGGCTCGTTGCGCAGCGCCTCCCGATAGGCGGAGGCAGCGACAAGGATCAGCAGCACGGCAATGCCGGCGAGTAAATGCAGGTTCATGACTTCACCTCGGGTCAAGAGAATCCGTGGCTTAAAGTAGCACGACAAAAGCGGTAAATAATTCGCTGCTGCATCTGCTTATGCTCAATTACAATTCGTCACAAATCGTCAATTAATTCAATTCACCACGCAATTTTTTATCGATTTTTTACCCGCGCTGTGCACTAGCATGTCATGCACCGCAGGCGCGTATGGCGCCCGCGCGAATTCGTTTTTCCTCCGTCAGAATAAGGACCGCGCATGAGCGACTCAGCACTGGATGCCGCCGGCTCATCCCTGCCCCTCCCCCCGCCTCGCACGGCCGCCACGCCGCGCGCCCAGAGCGAAGCGCGCGCCGACAGCGCCGGCAAGGAGCATGTCATCGACGCCATGCGGGGCTTCGCCGCGCTGCTGGTGGCGTATTTTCATTGCCGCCAGGTGGAATGGGTCGGCATGCAGGCGTTTCACCAGAGCGTGGGCCACGCATTCAGTCTGAATTCGATTGCCGCGTATTTGACGTTCCCGATTGCCTGGGGCTCCGCGGGCGTGCCGATTTTCTTCGTGATCAGCGGCTATTGCATTCACCGCGGCGGCGCGCTGCGCCTGGCCGGCAATCCCGCTTACCGGCTCGATACGGGCAATTTCTGGGTGCGCCGCTTTGCGCGCATTTATCCCGTGCTGCTCGCCGCACTGGTGCTGACCTTCGCGCTCGACTGGTTCAGCCTGCAACTGCCGCCCGTCAGTCACAAGATCCGCGAGATCGGCCTGCAGGCTTTCCTCGTCAATCTGTTTTCGCTGCAAGGCGTGGCCGGCAAGACGTTCGGCTCGAACGGCGCGCTCTGGACGCTCTCGCTCGAAGTGCAGTTCTACGCGATCTATCCGCTACTGTTCGCACTGCGCCGGCGCATCGGCATGACCTCCGTGCTGGCGATCGTCGCGGTCATCAACGTGGTGTCCGCCTACGTGCTAGAACGCCACGACATTCAGTTCTTCACGTCGTACTGGTTTTCGTGGACGCTCGGCGCGTGGATCGCCGACGCCCGGGCCCGTCGCGCGCCGCAGGCCCGCTCCTCGGTGTGGCTCTACGCGCTCGCTGCGGGGTTCGTCGCGCTCGGCTGCGCCGCGTTCCATTTCGGCCAGTACGGTGCGTTCCAACTCTGGGCCATCGGCTTCGCGTTCTACCTGTACAAGGCGCTGGAGCGCGGCAACGCGGACCGCGGCCCTGCGTTCGGCACGCGTCTGCTCGGGCGGTTCGGCGATTTCAGCTTCTCGCTCTATCTGATCCATTTGCCGATCTTCGTGCTGCTGTCGTCGCTGCTGTTCCGCTCGTCGCTGCAAATGTCGATCTGGCCGTCGTTCGGCTACATGCTGGTGGCCGTGCCGGTGGCCTATGTGTTCTACCGGCTGGTCGAACTGCCGGCCATGAAATGGTCGGCCAGCTTCAAGCCGAAAGCGGCTTTGAAAAAGGCTTGAACCAAGGCCTCAAAACCACGTGATAAAAAAACGGAGCGAACGTCGTGAGACTTTCGCTCCGCTGCGCCAACGGCAGGGACTGGCCATGTCCCTGCCTACCCCCGCGTAAAAACCTTCCTAAGCCGTTTTCGGCCCCGCCACGCGCTTCAGAATCCGCTCGACACCCTCGACATAGGTTGCGGTGCCGAACCGGCTCAGCGCCGTCTGATAGCCGTTCCTGACCAGCCGGTTGCGCAGTTCGTCGTTCGAGCGCAATTCAGCGAGCGCGTCGGCAAGGCCGTGCGCGTCCCCCGGCGTGCACAGCACGCCGTTCTCGTAATCGTCGATGATCTCCAGCACGCCGCCCGCGCGTGCCGCCACCACCGGCCGCTGCGCCAGCATGCCTTCGACGATCACGCGGCCGAACGGCTCCGGCGTGATCGACGTATGCACGACCGCATCGACCGCGCACATGCAGGCCGCGATATCGTGCTGGAAGCCGAGAAAATGCACACGGCCGCCGAGGTTGTGTGCGGCGACGAACGCGTGCAGTTCGATCTCGTACTGGTCCTCGCCAAAGAGCGGCGCGCCCACCAGCACCGCATGCATCTGCGGGTTGAGCACCATCGCTTCGAGCAGCACGTGCTGCCCCTTCCAGCGTGCGAGGCGGCTGAACGAGCCGACCAGAAACGCATCCTCAGGCAAGCCGAGGCGCTTGCGCAGCGTCGCTTGGGGCACCGGGCGCAAGGCGTCGAACGGCGCGGCGGAAATGCCGTTGAACACCACGTCGATGCGTTTTTTGTCGAACTGCGTGAGCTCGGCGAATGCGCGCGCCGACGCGGCAGAATTGGCGATCACATGCGTGAGGCCCAGACGCGCGCACCATTTGATGATCGCCAGTTGCTTGCCGCCGAAATGCTCGGGGCTCACGATATCGCGCAGATGCCAGACCACCGGGCGCCGCGCCAGCTTGCCTGCGATCGCGCCGATCACCATCGCGCGCTGGGTGTTCGCGTAGATCACGTCGGCCTTGCGCGCGCGTTTGGCCGTGGCGCGCACGAGCGACAGCAGGCCCTTGAGCGCCTGACCCTTCGGCAATGAACCGCCCTGCTTGCGAACATGGCGCAGCGCGCCCGCATCCAGCACGTCGACGGCCACGCCCGCTTTGGCGAGCGCGGTGCGGAACGGGCCGTCGTCGAACAGCACGACCTCGATGCGCGAGCGCAACGCCTTGACGATTTCCAGCAGCGACAGTTCGGCGCCGCCGAGCACGCCGCTTTGATCGACGGCCAGAATGCGCGGACCGTTCGCAACGGTTGGCGCTTTGTATGGCACGTACGGCGGCAGCGTCGCCGTGCGCAACGCCGGCACGGCCGCCCGCACATGCGCGAAGAAGCGTTCGCGGAAATGGGCGGCGGAGAACTGCTCGGCGTTCGCGCGGCAATCCACCGGCGAAAAACGCTTCACGTGGCCGTCGAAACGCTCGACCGCCGCGATGATCGACTCGGCGTTCTGTTCGTCGAAGAACATGCCGGTGGGCCGCGGCTCGGACAGATCACGCACGGTTTCGAGCGCGCCGCCCTTGCCGTAGGCGATCACCGGCGTGCCGCACGCCTGCGCTTCGACCACCGAAATGCCGAAGTCTTCTTCCGCGGCGAACACGAAGGCCTTGGCGCGGCTCATCCGGTCCTTGAGCACCTTGAACGGCTGATAGCCCATGATCTCCACGTTCGGCCCCGCTTTCGCGCGGATCTTCTGCATGTCGGGACCGTCGCCGATCACGACGAGCTTGCGCTGCGGCATGCGCGCGAACGCCTCGACGATCAGATCGATCTTCTTGTACGGCACCATGCGCGAGGCGGTCAGATAAAAGTCGTCCTTCTCGGTGCAGAGCGCGAAGGCTTCGACATCGACCGGCGGAAAGATCACCTGCGCATCGCGCTGATAGACCTTCTTGATGCGCCGCGCGATGAACTCGGAATTGGCGACGAAGCCATCCACCGCATTCGAGGTGCGGATATCCCAGTTGCGCATGTAGTGCAGAATCAGCCGCGCCATGGCCGACTTCGGGCCGCTGGTCAGCTTCGACTGCTTGAGATATTGATGCTGCAAGTCCCACGCATAGCGGATCGGCGAATGCACGTAGCTGATATGCACCTGGTCGGGGCCGGTCAGAATGCCCTTGGCGACCGCGTGGCTGCTCGAAATCACCACGTCGTACGCGGACACGTCGAGCTGTTCGATCGCGAGCGGCATCAACGGCAGATACGAGCGGTACTTGGTGCGCGCGAGCGGCAGCTTCTGGATGAACGAGGTCGTGACGGACTTGCCGCGCAGAAAGCTGCGGTCGTCGAGAAAATCGACGAGACTGAACAGATCCGCGTCTGGAAAGCACGCGACGATCTGTTCGAGCACCTTCTCCGCCCCTGCATAGGTGACGAGCCAGTCGTGCACGATCGCAACGCGCACTGTTTTATCGGCGCGCAACGCGGCGCGCCGCGGTGGCGCCTGAACGCCGGGAACGGTGGTGAGTTCGGCCAGTGCGCTGCGCGTCGCGGGTTGCAGCACGGCTTCTTCAAGGACTTCGTGGTTCATGCGCTTTTCCTCGGATTCAGTCGCAACAGCAGTGAACGCGCAAGATCGCGCAAGGCGGGTGTCATCGTGATCGACCAGGCGACATTCGCGCCTACCATCAATACGCCGGCAACAATCGCCATTGCGAGACTCGGCAGGAAGCTGGCGAGCCACAGGCTGGCCAGCAGAAAGGCAAGGTGGGCGAGCATGTCGAGCGCGATCTGCTTCGCGCGAATCGCCGACAGGCGCAGCAACACGGCGTAGTCGAACAGCGCCCGGCCGGCCACGGCCACCGCCGCGCCGGTCAGGCCGAAATGCGTGATGCCGAACCACAATGCCCCTGCAAACAGGGGCAATTCGAACAAACCGACGCGCGCGGCCGTGGCCGGATTGACCTGCGACTGGATCAGAATCCGCGTGACGTTCGCCTGGCCGACGAGCCACACGGCGACGATCATGATGCGGCCCACCGGCGCCGCCACGGTGGCGATCTCGTTGCCGACCCACAGGTGCAGGAACGGCTCGAGCACCAGCATCGCGACCAGCGCGACGGGTGTGAACACACCGTTGAGAAATTCGAGCGACTGCTGGGTGATGGTGTCGGCGTCGGCGCGTCCGACTGCGGAGAGCCTTGGAAACAGCGTGCGCACCAGCGCCGTCGGTACGATGTTCAGACGCGTCACGAGGTTTTGCGGCACCGTGTAATACGTGACGAAACGCGCGCCGAGACTGGTGCCGAGCATCACGCGATCGAGCGAGTCGGCGATCATGGTGGTGACGCTCGCAATCAGCATCCAGCCACCGAAATTGAAAAGCCCCTTCGCCACGCCGAATTGCGGCGGCAGAATGCGGCGTATCTCCAGCACTTTCACCGCGGAGCGGCCCAGCAGCAGCGCGGCCACGATCCGCGCGAACACCGCTGCGGCCAGCACGTTCTGCAAGGTCGCGCCCATCCACAGCGCGGCGCCGAGCGGCAGCAACTGGAACAGAAACGTGCCGATGGTCTGATTGGTGTTATAGACGCCGAAGCGTTCCGCGCCGTTGATCGCGCCCGCGAACACCCACGACACGTTGGCGATCGGAATCGCCACCGCGAGCCACGGCAGCGCCATATACACCTCGTGCTGCAATTCGGGCGACACCTTGGTGAAATACGCGGTGTAGAGAAACGCGCCGAAATAGATGATCAATCCGCCGATCACGCCGGTCGCGAGATTGAGCCAAGTCGCGCTCCAGAACACACGTGCGCTCTCGTCCTTGTCGCCGCTTGCGCGCGCCTTCGAGATGTGATTCTGCGCGGCCATGCTCATGCCGAGATCGAGAATCCCGAAGTAGCCGATCAGCGTCCACACGAGGCTGATCACGCCGTAGCGCTCGACGCCGAGCAGCTTGATATACGACGGCACGGTCACGAGCGAGACGAAAGTCGGCAGCACCAGCCCGAAAAAGTTGATCGCTACGTTCTTGAGAATGCCTTTGTCCATCGGATGCCTTGAGTTGACTGCATTACCTGGGATGGCTGATTACCTGCGAAGCGCTGAGCGCCGTCACGGTTTCCAGCGGTACATCATCACTTTGCCGCGCGCGTCTTCCTCGACGAACACGAGGTACTCGCCGTTGGCGCGCTTCGCGGCGCTGATGCCGTTCGGCACATCGACCCAGCCCGACGCGCCGCCCACTTCCGGGCCCGGCCGGATCACGCCGATCTCCTTGCCGCTGTCCTTGTCCCACACGTGCACCGCGCCAACCGGCTCGACGCCGAAAATGTATTGGCCTTCGACCGTGAGGCCGATGATGGTGGCGATGGGTTTGCTCTGCGTCTGCCACGGCAGCGTGATCGCATAGCGCTGCACCGGATTGCCGCTCGACCATTTGTCGTAGCGCACCAGCACGCGGCCCACTTCTTTCCAGAAGCCGCGATCGACCGGCGTGTCGGGCGTGTAGCCCGTCACGTACATCGTGTCGGTGTCGGGGTCGTAAATCGCACGGTGCAATTCCGTGAACGGTTGCGGCACCGGGTACTGCGTCATGTTCGAATACGAGTAGACCGGATTGCCCTTCGCATCCAGCCCGCCGAAGCGGAAGCGATAGATGCCCTTGGTATCGCGCGTGCGCCAGATGTCGCCGGCGGTGTCGACCCACCAGCCCCAGCCGCCCGCGAGTTTCGTGCCGCTCGTATTGAGCGTGAATTCGTCGGTGTTGAACTTGCCGTCGCCGTTCGCATCGCGCCAGATCCAGTCGCCGCCCGGCGGCGCATTCGGCACCTTGGCCACCGCGCGCTCGCGTCCCGCGATAAAGCCGGAAGGAATCGCCGTTTCGCCGTCGTGCTGCGGGTCGAAGCGATAGATCTTCAGATGGTCCGCGTACATGTCCGTGAGATACAGGAAAGTGCGGCCCTTCAGTTTGCGGGCGATCGGCAGACCCGGATACTGATCGGTGTGAAACACCGGATCGTCCGGATACCTGAAGCGGTTCGACAGAAAGCCCGCGTATTTCCAGTCCTGTCCCGCGGGCTTCGACAGATCGAGTTCGAAGCGCTTATTACCCGTATAGACGCTGTCCGGCCGCGACGGATCGATCCACGCGCTGTCGACGAACAGCAGCCCCTGCACCTGCCAGTTCTGCTTGCCGTCGGGCGCATAGCTTTCGAGCGTCGCTCCGAGACCCGCGCCGATCGGCTCGTAACGCGGACCAATCCCGTTGGTCGACACGTACACGTTGCCGCGCGCATCCACGCCCACGCCGGTCAGGCCGTTGAAACGCTGCGGGCCCGGCTTGCCGGCGACGCCGCTGAAAATGCCGCCGCGCTCGCCTAGCGAACCCGACTCGGCATAACGGCCGTTGTTCTTGCTGAAATACAGCACCTGCTGACGCGGACCGTTATCCGCGATCAGGATGCGGCCTTGTGCATCGACCGCGATATCCACCGCGATCGTTCCGGCAGGCAGCGTGAAGTTTTCGTCGATGCGTTTGCCCGCGGCCGTGTAGTGCTCGACATGCGGCTCACGGTCGTTGCGCGTGCCGCTCAACACCCACAGCGTGCCGTCCGGCGCCAGCGCGAGTCGGCCCGGCTCATGCACGCTCCAGGTGGTTTTCTGCTGCATCGATTCCGCGTCGTACACCTCGATACGATCGCGCGCGGTGTTCGCCGCGAACAACGTGGTGTCGTTCGCCGCGAGGCCGCCGATCTCCGCGCTCGTGCCGGTCGGCACTTCGTTCATCATCAGGAAGCCGGCCGCCAGTTGCGCGTGCGGGTCGGCGCTTTTCGCGGCGGGCTGGAACGGCGCGGCGCGTTTCGGATCGGCGATCTGCCGGCGCGAGATGCCGAACCATTGCTTGCCCTTTTCGGGCCACACGCCCTGCTCGACGAGGCGCCCCTTCTCGTTGCCGACCGCGATCGCAACGAACGCGTACTTGCGATTCACCGCGACCGCGTTGCCGCCGCCGTTGCCCCAGCCATGCGTGCCGCCCGCGAAGCCGAGCATCTTGCCGTTCTGATAGACGCTCGCTTCAGCGCCGCTTTCGTCCCACGGCGCGTTCGTATAGACCTTGCCGTCCGGCGCCACCGCAATCGCGGTGATGTTGATCTGCGCCCAGGTGCCGTCGCCGAAACCGAAGGTATTGCCGATCCACGACGTTTTCGCGTTCAACGCGGTTTCCGCATGAGCCGTGAAACTGGCCGATCCCGCAGCCAGTCCGACGGCACACGCAAAGACAGCGAGCCAGCTTTTGAACGTGAAACGGGGCAAAGGTATTTCCTCCAATCAGCGCCGCGCGCGGGCAATAAGGCTCGCGCGGAAACACAACTCAATGAAATGACGCTACGAATCGCGGCCGATCTCGTGATGCAAACCGCTAGAAGCCGTGCAAGGACATGAGACAGATTCGTGCGGAACGGGGCACGGACCGAGCGTCGTCGACGGGACGGCCAACCCAAGTCCGGGGGCCCGGCGGCAAGCAACGCGCGCAGCCCACGCGCCCTCCTTGGCCACCCAATCCGCACGGCTCACATTACGCGGAAAAAACACCGCGACGAAAATCGAAAATAATTCAAAAATATTCGACGCCTTAAGCGTTGTGAAAGAAAACCATTAAAAATGGATTAAAACGAAATCAAGTACGGCGCACATCCGCACGCTCCCCTCGGCACCCATCCTTACCGATGCGCAGCAACGCGATCCGCACTTATTACATATCCCGTCATCCGTCCGGCACAAGCATAAAAATCCATTGCGAATGGATAACGAAACACCCTGTTGCAATCTGATTCATTTATCCAATTCATTCCCGTTTTTTCACGATTTTATTTTCCCTAGAATCGATTGCACTTCCGTTGCGATGCGAAGCGAGCGCGCCTGTTCCCCGGAACCCTCGCGCGATCCTTCGCCCGGCCCATCTGCTTCACACCATGGACGGTTCATGACTGCCAGCGCACTGCCCTTAGCGCCTTCCCACTCCCGCCGCATCGTGCAGCTCGACGGCTTGCGCGCCATCGCCGTGCTTGCCGTGTTCGCGCAGCACGCGTTAAAAGCGCCGCTGTGGATGGGCGTCGATCTGTTTTTTGTTTTGAGCGGCTTTCTGATTACCGGCATCCTGCTCGAGCGCAAAGCGCGTCAGCAGTCGTATTTCGGCTATTTCTACGCACGCCGCGCGCGCCGCATCCTGCCGCCGTACGTGCTGCTGATGTTGGTGTCGTCGATTCTGTTCGGCCTCGGCTGGGCGCAGCACTGGCAGTGGTACGCGTTCTTCGCGACCAATATCGGCGACGCGCTCAATCAGAGCGGTCACGACAGTCTGAACGTGCTGTGGTCGCTCGCCGTCGAAGAGCAGTTCTACATTGTCTGGCCGTTCGTGATCCTGCTCGTGCCCGAGCGCGTGCTCGGCTACGTGGCCGCCGCGTTGATCCTGCTGGTGCCCGTGCTGCGCGCGGTGGCCACGCCCTGGTTCGATTCGTTCTGGCCGATCTATTACCTGACGCCGTTCCGCATGGACCTGCTCGCAGCCGGCGCGCTGCTGGCGGTGGCCGTGCGGCGTGACCGTCATGCGCTCGAGCCTTACAAAGGCGTCGCCGTGCTGGGATTGGTCGCGGCGCTGGCGGTACTCGCGTGGCTGCATCTGCACTTTCCCCGCTTTCGCGCGGCCAATACGCCGCTCTCAAACGCCGGGCTCTACAGCGTTTCGTTGGTTCTTTGTACTTCCGTCGTGGTCATCGCCCTGCAAAGCAAGGGCATCGTCAAACGGCTGCTGTGCAATCCCGTGCTGGTTTATATCGGCACCATCAGCTACACGATTTATCTGATTCACCTGAGCGTGCTGTACGCGCTGTGGCCGCTGCATCTGAACCGCTTCGTGACCGCCGCGCTCGCGCTCGCGATCACGCTCGTCTACGCCACCGTCACGTGGTTCGCGTTCGAGAAGCGCCTGATTTTCGGCTCGGCGGGCAACGCGCATGCGCCGACGCAGGCCGCCAACGGCGGCGGTGTCAGCACCGCGCCGCAAGCGCCGCAAAGCCGCGCATGAAGTGGATGAAGCGCCGTGCACGGCTCGCTGCAAGCGCATGCGCCGCGGCATCACTCATCGCATCCGCCGTGTTCGCCGCGGCGCCGGGCCCGCGATCGCAAGTGCTGATCGAGGCCTACGGCGACTCGACGACGCTCGGCATTACCTGCAGCGGCGGCCATTGCGGTCCGCAGGCGCAAAACGCCGTGGCGTACCTGCAGGATGAATTGCAGGCGCGGCACGGCGAACGGGTGCTGGTCACGAACTACGGCGTGGGCAACACGATGGCGACGCAGCTGCGCGACGGCACGGGCAATCGCCGCGCCGGCCCGACGGCCGGCTTGCCGTGGCAGGAACGGCTCGCCGCCTCGCCCGCGCAGATCGTACTGATCAACTACGGCATCAACGAAGTGATGCAGAACCAGACGCCCGAGCAGTTCTACACGGCCGAAACGACGCTCGTGAAAACCGCTCGCGCGCTCGGCAAGCAGCCGGTTCTGCAGACCGCGAACCCGATGCCCGACAACCGGCTCAACGCGCGGCTCGCGACGATGGTCGCCATGACGCGCCGCGTGGCCGCCGAGCAGCAGGTGCCGCTCGTCGACCAGTTCGCCTACATCGGCAGTCTGCCGGACTGGAAGACGCTGATGTCCGACGGCGCGCATCCCAAGCCGGATTTGTACCGGCTGAAGGCCGAACAGGATTTTCAGGTCGTCGAACCGTTGGTGCGGCGGCTGTTGGACGGCACGCCCTGAAACGCTTTTTCAAGTGCGTTTCGTGCATTGGGTGCATTGGATGCTTTTTGATGCTTGCGAAACGTGCTTCTGAGATGCGCTTCCGAGTGTGCCGATGAAATGCGCCCTAGCCGGCGCGACTGCTTTTTCTTTTTCTCTTTTAACAATCTCGAAGGCAAGCTATGAGCCAACCACGCAAAGCGATCATCACCGGCGTATCCGGACAGGACGGCGCCTATCTGACCAAACTGCTGCTCGACAAGGGCTATATCGTGACCGGCACTTACCGGCGCACGAGCTCCGTCAATTTCTGGCGCATGCGTGAGCTCGGCGTGCTCGATCATCCGAATCTGCGTCTGGTCGAACACGATCTGACCGACCTCGGCTCGACGCTGCGCCTGCTCGAAGGCGCGCAAGCCGATGAGCTGTACAACCTCGCCGCGCAAAGCTTCGTGGGTGTGTCGTTCGACCAGCCGGTGACCACCGCCGAAGTGACCGGCATCGGCGCGCTGAATCTGCTGGAAGGCATCCGTATCCTCAATCCGAAGACGCGTTACTACCAGGCGTCGACGTCGGAAATGTTCGGCCTCGTGCAGGCCGTTCCGCAACGCGAAGACACGCCCTTCTATCCGCGCAGCCCGTATGGCGTCGCCAAGCTGTTCGCGCACTGGTCGACCATCAACTATCGCGAGTCGTATGGCCTCTTTGCGAGCAGTGGGATTCTGTTCAATCACGAATCGCCGCTGCGTGGCCGCGAATTCGTCACCCGCAAGATCACCGACACCGTCGCCAAGATCAAGCTCGGCAAGCAGGACGTGCTCGAACTCGGCAACCTGAGCGCCAAGCGCGACTGGGGCTTCGCGCTCGAATATGTGGAAGGCATGTGGCGCATGCTGCAAGCCGACGAACCGGACACCTTCGTGCTCGCCACCGGCCGCACCGAAACGGTCCGCGATTTCGTGCGCATGGCGTTTGCGGCAGCGGGCTATCAGCTCGAATGGTCGGGCAAGGAAGAGCGCGAATCCGGTATCGACGTCGCCACCGGCAAGACGCTGGTGCGCGTGAATCCGAAGTTCTATCGCCCGGCCGAAGTGGACCTGCTGATCGGCTGCGCTGACAAGGCTCACGAAAAACTCGGCTGGAAGCCGGAAACCACGCTGGAGCAGTTGTGCCACATGATGTTTCATGCGGATCTCGGACGTAACGAGCATCACGAGACGTTCTGATCCCCTACGAAGATGCGCGGCCGCGGTCGCGTATCTTCCATGCAAAAAAAGACGCGGAGCCTGATCCTGATGATCGAGGCTCCGCGTCTTTTTTATTTCATCGTGCCACGAGCGTAGTTCACGTCTGGCTCAGTGCACCCCGCCCGCCGCAATCGCCTCGCTATACACCGAAGCCACCCGCTTCGCGATCACCGAGTTATCGAAGTTCTCGCGCGCATAGCGGCGGCATGCATCGGCATCGGGCAATTTCAGCGTGCCGTTGAGCGCGCCCGCGAGTCCATCCGCGATGGCTTTAGCGCCCGTCTCCGCCAGCACCAGATTCGGCGACAAACCCGCCACCGCCTCAGGCAAGCCGCCCACGGGCGTGACCAGTACCGGCGTACCCGAGGCCAGCGACTCGACGGTGATGAGGCCAAAGCCTTCCAGCGCCACCGTCGGCACGACGCTGATATTCGCCGCGCGGTACAGCGCCGCCAGATGCTGGTCGGGCACGAAACCCAGCAGCTTCACGTTGTCCTCCAGACCCGCCTCGGTGATGCGCGCCTGCAGTTCGCCCTCGAGCCGCCCTTTGCCGGCGATCAGCAGCAACACATCCGGCGAGCTGCGCTTGAGCAGCTTCACCGCATCGATCAGATCCTCGAGACCCATGCGGCGCACCAGCCGCCGCACCGCCAGCACGATCGGCCGGTCTTGCGGCAATTGCAGCTTCAGACGCGCCTCGGCGGGCGAGATCGGCAGATTGAACTGCTCGACATCGACGCACCCGGGCACCACGCGCACACGGTCCGGCGCGATGCGATAGCGCGAGGTCAGAATCTTGCCGAACGCCTCGGACAACACGATCAGCCGCGACGAGCGCGCATAGACCGATTGTTCCAGATAGCGCTTGGCGCGCTGGCCGAGCGAATCGGCGCCTTCCACGTGACTCTCGTCGGCCCACGGCCCCTGAAAGTGCGAGACCTGCGGTATGCCGCGCGTCACGTCGAGACCCGGAAAGGTATAGAGCGCGAAGTGCGAGGAAATCACGTCGGGGCGCGACGTGCTGATTTCCTGGCGCAGTGCGCGGCGCGCCGCCATCAGCCGCAAAGGCAGCGATTGCGCGGCGGAGCCGAAGCCGTTGATCGCGCCGCCGGTGTCGGCGGCCACTTTGGGCGAGCCGGCCACTACGCCGCGCACCGCGACGCCCGCGCCAGGCAACGCGCCGACCAGCGAGTAGTACATGCGGTCGAGGCCGCCCGCGCGCTCGGGGAACCAGTGCATCCCGATCTGCAGCGATTTGATAGAACTCGTCGTCATGGTTGTGACCCCTGTGCGTTTTGAGAGTTGTGATGGTTGAGCGATGAACGCGCCAGCCGGGTTGATGAACCCCGCAACGTCATTCCGCGCTCTTCTGGCCGGCCAGCGTGTTCAGCGTCAACGCGTCGGTCTTGGCGACCGCTGCCGCTTCCGCCTCGCTTTGCCGGCGATGCTTCTGCTGTCCCGCGAGTTGGCGATACAGCGCGATGTATTGCGCGGCCATGCGCGCCCAGCCGAAGCCGGTCGCGAGTTCGTTGGCGGCGACGCCCATCGCGCGGCGCTCGACGTGGTTGTCGGCGAGGCGTGCGACCGCGCGCGCCAGCGCCTTGGGATCGTCCGGATCGTCGAGCACGATGCCGCATTCCGGCGTGATGATTTCAGCGCCGCCCGCGGTGCGCGCCGTGACCACCGGCAAGCCCGCCGCCATCGCTTCGAGCAGCGACAGGCTCATTGCTTCATAGCGCGACGGAAACACGAAGGCGTCGACGGAATGCATCAGCACCGGCATCTCCTTCACGAGACCGAGAAAATGCACGCGATGCGCAATGCCGAGCGCCTTCGCCTGTTCCGGATACGGACTGCCCGGCAGGAAGCCCGCCACCGCGATCTGCACGTGCTCGGGCAGATACTTGAGCGCGGCGAGCACCGTTCCGAGGTTCTTGCGCGGTGTGCGCAGGTCGCCCACGAACAGCAGCAAAAACGCGTCCTTCGGCAGGCCGAATTTCTCGCGGTCGCCCGTAGCCGCGGCGAAGCCTTGCGTATCCACGCCGTTGTAGATCACATCGACACGGTTGTCGGGCGTGAGACCGATCGCGTGAATCTCGTCGGCGACCTTTTGCGACACCGCCGTGATCACCTTCGAACGCCGGTAGGCCCAGCGTTCGAGCAGCGCATTGCAGCGCGTATAGACCGACTGATAGGCGGACCACACGCCCTTGGTGAGCCCGAACGGATAGTACTTGCTGCCGAACCAGCCGCTATGCACGAAGTGCGAGGTGTTGACGTCGGCGGGCATCCACGTGATGAAGCCGTTCACGTGCAGCACGTCGTATTCGCGGCGATGCGCGCGCAGCCACATCGCGCTCTTGAACGCGAACACCTGCTGGCGCAGCAGATTGGTCGGCCACCAGCGGCCGATTTTCATCGGCACCCAGCGGACGTTCGGATGCGCGAGCAGATCCGGCGCGACGTGCGAGGCGACCAGCGTGACGCCGATGTTCTCGTCGAGGGCCGCGCGCGCGATCTCGTGGTTGACGCGCCCCTGGCCGTCGTTATGGCGCACAACGTGCGTGACAATGGCGACTCTCAATCAGTGCCTCCGTGGAGAAATAGCGTGCGTCTGCGGTTTATCTTTTCGTAATGAACCGCGGAAAGGATCGAAAAAACACCCATGAAAAGCAGCAGTCCGCCCGTGCCGACCAGCGAATTGGTGAACACCAGCATCGCGAAAGTCGCGAGGCTCAGGCTCATACAGGCGGACACGAATTTGTCGTTGCGCAGCTTGAACGACGCGAGCACCGCGCGCGTCACGAGCCAGATGATTCCGGACATATAGAGCAGCGTGCCGGGCCAGCCGAGCACGAACGGAATGTTCATCACGCCGCTGTCGAAGTTGCCGTACTGGCCGAGCTGGCCGCCGTCGTTCGAGAGCTTGGTGGAGGTTCCGGTGGCGCCCATGCCTTCGCCCGACACGTCGGTAAAGGCCGTTTTAGCGAAGGTCGCGTAAAACTCGTTACGCGCGGCGTAGCTCTGGTCGTCGTTCAGGTTGACGATGGTCGTGAGACGCGCCTGCATCCGTTCGGCCACCGGACCGACCGCCAGCAACGGCACGCACAGCCCCGCCAACAGCACCGCGCTGGCGACGATGCGCACCCGCACCTTGTTGTTCGATTTGACGAGCTGAATCAGCAACGCGATGACCCAGCCTCCCCACGTCGAACGCACGAGGCTCAGCGCGAATGCGAAAAAACCCAGCGCCGCGGCGACCCAGCGCACCCGGTGCGTGGCCGCCATGACGAACACCATCGCGCCCATCATCGCGAAGGCGAACGGTCCCGACGAGTTCATCGTGCTGAACACGCGCACGCCCATCGGCACCGGGTCGCCTTGCGAGTTCATCTGCGAGCCGAGCATCCACAGCGCGTCCCACTGCGGCATGATGAAGAACTGCACCAGGCCGTAGCCGCCCATCACCAGCATGCCCCAGATGAACGTGTTGACGATGGTGTCGCGGTACTCCGGATACTGGCGCGTGTTCGCCATGATGTGAAAGCCGATCAGGATCGGATACAGCCAGTTCGCCAGGTCGTAAGTGGCCGCGAGCGGCCCGCTCGACATCACGCCCACGAGGAACGCATAGATGAGCCCGAGCAGGATCAGCAGCACCGGCAGGCCGCGCCGTTGCGCCAGCAGTTTGTAGTAGCGCAGGAGCGACAGCGCGCTGATCATCGTGACCGCGAGCGGCGCGACCTGGATCAGGCTGGTCGGCGTGAACGAACCCTTGGACCAGTCGGCCAGACGCCGCACTTCCGGGCTCAGGAACCACAGCCACCACATGAAGCCGATATAGCGCGCCGGGCTCTTGAAGTACAGCCACAGGCCCGTGAGGATCGCGAGCATCGGAAACGCGAGCGTGAGCACCGTGCCCTGATGCGCGCCGATCAGCAGCGTCGTGACGAACCACAGCAAAGCCTCCGGCAGCCATTCCTTGCGGCCGCGGGACGGCGCCCGTCCGGTGCCGTTCACGCTATCGGCGCTTCGCGCAATCGTCGACATCGTTCAGAGACCTCCGCGCGACTGCCGCGCCGGCCGCTCAGCGTCGGACACGCCCGCCGCCGTCGCCATGCCGGCCGCCGAGCGCACGCGTGACGAGGCGCGCGCGCGCAGCATCTCCTGCGTGATCCGCACGTGCTGCATCGCGTAGTGCTGCGTGGTCAGGTCGCGCGACAGCAGGCCGGCGGCGGCCGCTTGCGCCTGGCGCAGCGCGTCCAGCGGCGCGGCAGCGAGCTGGTCGACCGCTTCACGCAATGCCTGCGGATTGAACGGCGGGATATAGGACGCCTCGCCCGCCGGAAAATAATCCTGCAACGCGCCGACATTCGTGACCACCATCGGCTTGCCGACCGCCGCTGCTTCGAGCATCACGGTGATGCCCGAGGCGTGCGAATTCGGCCGCAGGGGCACGACGATCACGTCGGCCCAGTCGTACAGTTCGTGTTGCTTCTTGATGCCGGAGAACAGTGCGATTTCGACATTCGGCGCGCGCAGCGACGCGGGAATCCGGCGCCGGGTCGCGAGCTTTACCGTGTAGCGGGCGTCGTTGCCGAACGCCTTGATGAGCGTCTCCCAATCGCGGTCGCGGTCGTTGCCGATCGCGGCGATGCGGATCGGCGTGTGCGGCGCCCATTCGGCCGGTGTCTTGACCGGAAAGTCGCGCGTGTTCAGGCCATAGAGCAGCGGTTTGGCGTCGCGATCGAAATAGCGCCGGCACAGCTCGGCGTTTTCGCTGGCGAGGGTGGTGAGCTGATCGGCGCGTGTGATCAGCTTGCGATACAACCAGCTGCGCAGAATGCCGTAGGAAGGCCATTTATCGAGCAGCCACACGCTTTGCGCGAGCAGCAAGGGCGACGCGTCGGCGCCCGCCTTGCGGCCGCTCAGCAGCAGCATGAGGGCCGCCGAGAGCCATTCCTGTTCCGTGTGCGTCCAGATCACGTCCGAGCGCAGCATCTCGGCGCGGTTGCGCCACGTATGGATGAAGTCGAATCCGAGCGCCGCCTTCAGCGCGCGGCGCAGCAGGCGCACCGGCTTGCCTTCGCGGGCATCTTGCGAATAGGTGAGCTTGAACGCGTCGGATTCCGCGTGGTGATAGCCATACAGACAACCAATGTCGTCGCCCTGTCGATAAAAGCGCGGGTCGGCGCCGTAAAACAGATGAACGTGAACTTTCGTACTCATGCAGACACTCCGCTCTGCCGGTGGAAAGGGGCATCGGCGGCCCTGACGCGGGCCGTGCGCCGATGCGCGAACGTGCGGGACGTGGTGCGAGCCAGAGCGATCACGCGGCGCGTGACAGCGCGCGACGCGCCTCGTGCGCGCCGCTGCGCACGGCGCGCCAGCGCGTCAGCTTCAGGCCGGCCTGCTTCGAGAGCAGCGCGAGCGCCGCGTGCGTGAGCCCCGGATAAACGCGCGTACCGACCAGCGTCCACCACCACCAGGCGGTTTCGCGGTGCAGCGGCGGCAACTGGTCACGCAGGATCAGATGGAAGTTGAAGGCTGCGTTGCGCAAGGCCGCCATGGTTTGCGCGTCACGCCGGTCGTCGTCGAAACGCTCGGCGGGAAAGTGATCGACCGCAACGCGCGGGTCGTACATCAGCTTCCAGCCGGCGTTTCTCACGGCGAGGCTGAACGCCATGTCGTTGTGGACCTGCGCGCCGGTGCCGCGCAGGCGCGCGTCGAAGCGGATGGTGCGCACCGCCTCGCGGCGGTAGCTCATATTCGCGCCCTTCAGAATGTCGACTTCGCGCGCACCGCCAACGCCCAGATGATGATTGCCGATGATCTTGCCGTGCGCCGTGACCTTGCCCACCAGCGGCCGCTCGCCGTCCAGCACGCGGCCTTTCTCGTGCACCCAGTCGCGTCCGCCGAGCGCGCCGAGGCGCGCGTCGCCGGCGAACGCGGCAGCGATGCGTTCGACCCAGTCGGCGTGCGGCGCGGCGTCGTCGTCGGTGATCGCGATCACGTCGCCGCGCGCGGCGTCCAGACCGCGATTCAGAGCCGCGACCTGGCCGGGCGCTTCGACCAGCGCCACCGAGAGCGGCAGCGCGCCCGGCACGGCCGGATCGCGCAGGCACGCATGGGTCGCTTCGTCGTCGGCGCGCGCCACCACCACCACTTCGTCAGGCAGCCGCGACTGCCGTTGCAGCGCCGCGAGGCAGCGCGCCAGATCGGCCGGGCGGCGGTAAGTCGGAACCAGTACCGTCACTTTCATCGTGATGTCCTTTTTAATCGTCGTTGCGCGAGGTTCGGAATGCATCCGCAAACCTGCGGGCTCAGGTGCTCAGGTATTCCTGAACCGCCGCGTAGCCACGGTCGTAGCCGCCGCGCGAGCGGGCCGGCATGCCGTTGAAAATGCCGCCCTGCACGTGCACGCCGGCCGCGCGCAGACGCTTCAACGCATCGTTGATTTCGCCTTCGCTGTGCACGCCCGAGCGCATCACGAAGAAGGTCGATCCGGCATACGCGCCGATGATCGACGCATCGGTCACGGCCAGCACCGGCGGCGTGTCGATCATGATCACGTCGTAGCGCTTGGCGAGGCCTTCGAGGTACTGCGGCAGACGCGGCGACATCAGCAGTTCCGACGGATTCGGCGGACGGCGGCCGCACGAGATGAAGCTCAGGCCGTCGACCTGCGAGCTGCGGATCGCTTCTTCCAGCGAGATCTGGCCGCTCAGCAATTCGGACAGGCCGTTATCCGGCGCACCGCCCAGATAGCGTTCGAGCACACCGCGGCGCATGTCGCCGTCGATCATCAGCACACGCTTGCCCGAGTTCGCGAGCAGCACCGCCAGATTGACCGTCAGGAAGCTCTTGCCGACGCCCGCCATCGGGCCGGTCAGCATGACGATGCGGTTCTTCGCGTCCAGCAGCGTGAACTGCATGGAGGTGCGCAGGCTGCGCAGGCTTTCAACCGTGACGTCCTTGGGCCGCGCATTCGCCAGCACCGAGCGCAGACGCTCGCCGCCGCGCAGGAAGCTGGCTTCGAGCACGCCCTGTTCGGCGGAGAGCGGCACGAGGCCGAACACCGGCAGATGGAACGCGCGCTCGATGTGATCGGGGTCGTCGATGCCCTTGAACATATTGCGGCGCAGGAACACGAAGCCGGTGCCCGCGATCAGCCCGAGAATCACCGCCGCCGACAGGATCAGCGCCTTCTTCGGCTTGACCGGCACGCCCGGACGCAGCGCGGCGTCGACGATATGCACGTTGCCGCCGGTGCCGGCCTTCTGCACCGACAACTCCTGCACGCGGTTAAGCAGCAGCACGTAGATGTCTTCCGCCACCTTGGCGTCGCGCTGCAACTGCACGGCCTTCACTTCGGTGGCCGGCAGATCGCGGAAGCGGTCGGCGTATTTGGTGCGCTGCGCCTGTAATTCGGCCATCTGCTCACGCGCGGCCACCAGCATCGGATGGTCGTCGCCATAGCGCTCGGTGAGCTGCGCCATCTGCAGACGCAAGCCGGCGATCTGCTGCTCGTACTGCACGCTGCCTTCGAGGTAGACCTTGGCCTCGTCGCTCGCATTGATCGAGCCGGACTGGCGCTGATACGCGGTCAGGGCGGCTTCGGCGCGTTCGAGATCGGACTTCAGGCGCGGCTCCTCGCTCTTCAGGAAGTCGAGCATCTTGCTCGCGTCGGCCTGCTTGTTCAGCACGTGCTGGCGCACATACGACTGCGCGAGCGCGTTGGCGACCAGCGCGGCATGCTCGGGGCTCTTGTCTTCCAGCGAGATCTGGATCACGCCGGTCTGCTTGCCTTGCTCCTGCACCGTGATGGCCGACTGGAACGCGGAGATCGCGTCGAGGTCGTTGGCACGCATCACCGTGAATTCCTCGCCCGGCCGCGCCACCAGTTTATTGACCATGATGGTCACGCCGCCGCCCTGCTCCTGCTGGCCGACGAGACCGCGCAGCAGCAGCGAACCGTTCTGCGCATACAGGCTGTAGTGCTGGTCGTCGATCACCTTCATGGTCAGCTTCTGACCTTCCAGCGCGGGGATCACGTCGATCGAATCGACGTCGGCCTCTTCACCGCCCCATGCGTACGACGACAGACCCAGCCACGGACGCGCCGGCTGACCCGGCGTCGCCATGCGCGCGGCGATGCTGCCCAGAAGCGGCAGCGTCTTCGGCGTGACGCTGAAGTTCAGCTTCAGTTGCTGCACGACCGGGCCGACCACGCCGCGGCTCTTGATGATTTCGATTTCGGCGTCGGTCGGCAGCGAGGTCGAGCCGGTGGTGATCGCCGCACCGGTCTGCGTCTGCGTGAGCGCCTGCGACGTGTTGTCGGATTGCTCGACCCGCACATGCGCATCCGCCGAATAGATCGGCTTGGCGAGAAAACAATAGGCGCCGGCGATCCCGACGATCACCGCGGCGATGGCGATGAGCCACCAGATGTCGTCGAGGATCACCTGCACCAGTTGTCCGAGGACGACGTCCTCTTCTTCGGTCTTGATCGGACCGGCCATGTGTGGAGAGATTTGGTTGCTCACAATTCGATCCCGTATCGGTTACAGCGGTGTTTGCTTCGGTCCCGCGCCGCGTCCTTTACGGACGGCGCGGCGCGGGCCTGACGACGGCTCAGACTGCGGTTCAGATGATCAACGCGTCAGCTGCTTCAGGTAGAACAACGTCTGCACACTCGGCAACACCTGCTGCAACACACGGTTGAAGGTGGTCGACGCGGCGGTGCCCACATACACGACATCCAGCGGCTGCAACTGGAACTGCGAGGACAGCATGATGGCGTCCGGCTGCGTCATGTCGAGGCGGTACACGTCCGGCGTGGTCGGGTGATCCTTCATGCCGCGCATCACGAAGATCTGGCGCGGATTGGCGTCGGTGTCGAGAATGCCGCCGCCTTGCGTCAGCGCGTCGGCGATCGTCATGCGGCCCTTGATGATCGGCAACTGGATCGGCGTTTTCACTTCACCCATCACGAAGACGCGGCTGTCGGTGCGGTCCGGCACGTTGATCACGTCGCCGTTTTGCAGCATCACGTTCTGCGTGGTGTCGCCGCGATCGAGCATGCGGTCGGCGTCGAGCACGTAGAGTTTGTTGTTGCGCGTGAGACGTACGCGCTGAATGTCGGCGTCCGCGTTTGTGCCGCCCGAGCGCGTGATCGCGTCGACCAGCGTGAGCGGCACGTCGCTCACCGCGAGCGGGCCCGGCGTCTTCACTTCGCCGGTCACCTGCACCTTCTGGCCGCGGTACGACAGCACGCGCACGTCGACCTGCGGATTGCGGATATAGCGCACGAGGCCGGAGCTCAATTGATCGCGCAACTCGCCGACGGTTTTGCCGGCGGCCCGAATACGGCCGACGAACGGGAAAAAGATCGTGCCGTCGGCCGCGATGGTCTGGCCGTACGGATCGGCCTGGCCCGGCAGCGCGGCCGTGTACGGCTGCTGCAAGGCGCCGCCGATCGACTGCGTGGTGTTGCCGCCCGCCGACAGCGTGCTGCCCTGCGGCGTGGTCAATTCAGGGTGGTCCCACACGGTGATGCCGAGAATGTCCTGCGGCGAGAGCCGGTACACGTACTGCGACGGGTCGCTCAGGGTCGAGGTCGGCAGCACCTGGGTCTTCGCGGCGGCGGCTTGCGCCTGCGCGGTCACGACGGCGGCATCGATCACATGGACCGGATAGGTTTCCGCGGGCTGGCTGTCGTGCTGGCCGTCGTCTTTCAGACGGGATGTATCGAGGTAGTTGCCAGGTGCGGTGGCGCAGGCCGACAGAAAGGACGTCAGCAAAAGCGTGGCGGCAAGTTTCGAGTTGAAATGCGTCGACTTGCCGTTCGCGAATGAGTGTGCAGTGAGTTTTTTCATCAGCATATTTTCTTCAGCCATCCCATGACCAGATGTTCGATGAGCACGAGACTCTCCCTATAAGCGGTTTCCGCACCGCCATGCGGATCGGCGACGTCGGAATCCGCTTCCCACTTGCCGAGCGGATAGACCTTGCCGCGCGAGGCCGGATCGAGCGCTTCGACGTCGCTCACCTGCGCGCGCTCGGTGACCAGCACCAGATCGGCGTCGCGCACGAGCTGCCGGTCAAGACGCCGCGAGTAGTGGATGCCCGAGGCAACGCCCTGCTCGGCGAGCAGGCGTTGCATGACCGGGTCCATGCCGTGGCCGTTCACTGCCCGGATGCCCGCCGAATGAAACGCGATCGGCGCCGCCTGCGAACGCGACGCCGCGCCCTGCCGGGCCTTGAACAGCATTTCGGCGGCGGGCGAACGGCAGACGTTTGCGTGGCAGACGATCAGAACGTTGGCGAACATGGCGGGCTCCGTGATAACGGCTTGTCGATGCGGTGGCAGCGGATCAGCGGCCGGCTTCGGCTGCGTCCGCCGTTTCTTCCTGCGCGAGCGGCAAGCCGTTCGAGCCGACCTTCGCAGGCGCGATGCGCAGCGCGTGCTGACGGCCGATCGCGTGATACTCGATACCGAGCTCGAGCAGCGCGTCCGGTTCGTACAGGTTGCGGCCGTCGAAAATCAGCGGCGTCTTCAGGATCCGCTTGAGCGAGTCGAAGTCCGGGCTCTTGAACGCCTTCCACTCGGTGAGGATCACCAACGCGTCGGCGCCTTCGGCGGCTTCCATCTCTTCCTTCACGAACTCGAGGCGCGCGTGCTGTTGCGGCACGTCCTTCAGGTCCAGCGCGAACACGCGCTTCGATTCGTCGATCGCGACCGGGTCGTACGCTTTCACGCGCGCGCCGCGGCGCAGCAGCTCGGCGATCAGCGGACGGCTCGGCGCTTCGCGCATGTCGTCGGTGTTCGGCTTGAAGGCAAGGCCCCACACGCCGAAGGTGCGGTCCGACAGGTCTTCGCCGAGCCGCGCGACGATCTTGTTCGCGAGCACTTTCTTCTGCGTGTCGTTGACCGCTTCGACCGCTTCGAGAATGCGCAGATTCGCCTTGTGATCGGCGGCCGTGCGGATCAGCGCCTGCACGTCCTTCGGGAAGCACGAGCCGCCGTAGCCGCAACCGGCATACAGAAAGTCGTAGCCGATGCGCGGATCGGAACCGATGCCGCGACGCACGGCCTCGATATCCGCGCCGACGCGGTCGGCGAGATTCGCGAGTTCGTTCATGTACGAAATGCGCGTGGCGAGCATCGCGTTGGCCGCGTACTTGGTGAATTCGGCCGAGCGCACGTCCATATACAGCGTGCGTTCGCGATTGCGGTTGAACGGCGCGTAGAGGCGCTTCATCAGGTCGCGCGCTTTCTCGCCCGGCACGTCCTCGTCGCAACCAAGCACGATGCGATCGGGCCGCGTGAAGTCTTCCACCGCCGCGCCTTCTTTCAGGAACTCGGGATTCGACACCACCGAGAACATGTGCGCGGCATTGCGTTCGGCGAGTTCGGCGGCGATCACTTCGCGCACGCGCGAGGCCGTGCCGACCGGCACCGTCGATTTGTCGACGATCACCTTGAAGCCCGTCATATGGCGGCCGATGTTGCGCGCGGCGGCGAGCACGTATTGCAGGTCGGCGGAACCGTCCTCGTCGGACGGGGTGCCGACCGCGATGAACTGGATTTCGCCATGCGCGACCGCGGCTTCGACGTCGGTCGAGAACTTCAGGCGGCCGGCCTTGCGATTGCGCGCGATGATCTCCTGCAGACCCGGTTCATGGATCGGCACGCCGCCGTTGTTGAGCACGTCGATCTTGCGCTGATCGACGTCGAGACAGAACACATCGTGGCCGATGTCGGCCAGACATGCGCCCGTCACGAGGCCTACGTAGCCACTACCGATGATCGTCAGGTTCATGTATTACACCTCGCAGAATTGAGTTGATTGGGAAAGGAGCTTAGTAAGCGTTGCTGCCCACGAAACCCTTCCACAGCGTCAGCACGACGATCTTGATGTCGAGCCAGAAGGTCCAGTGCTGCATGTAGTACAGATCGAGCTTGACGCGGCCCATCATCTTTTCGATGCGGTCGGTTTCGCCGCGATAGCCGTTGATCTGCGCCCACCCGGTGATGCCCGGCTTGATCCGGTAACGGTGCATGTAGCCCTTCACCAGATCCTTGTAGATGTCGTCGTGTTCGAGCGCATGCGGACGCGGGCCGACCACCGACATCTCGCCGCGCAACACGTTGATGAACTGCGGCAGCTCGTCGAGACTGGTGCGCCGCAGGAACGCGCCGACCGCGGTGATGCGCGGATCGCGCCGCGTAGCCTGGGTGATCTTGCCGTGCTCTTCCTTGTGCATCTTCATCGAGCGGAACTTGTAGATCTCGAACTGATTGCCGTCGATGCCTTTGCGCTTTTGCCGGAAGAACACGGGGCCCGGCGAGTTCAGCTTCACCGCGGCGGCGATCACCAGCATCACCGGTGCGAGCGCGGTCAACGCGGCCAGCGCGAACAGACGATCGAACACGCGCTTGGGCAGCACGCGCAGATCCGTGATCGGCGAAGCGGCCAGGTTGATCGCCGGCACGCCGAGCAGATCGACCATCGGCTGATTGAAGAGCGTCAGGCTGCGCACGTCTGGAATGAAGCGGATGTTCACGAAGTCGTTGCGCAGATCCATCACGAAGCGATGGATGGCTTTCTCCTTCGAGATCGGCAGCGCCAGCCACAGCTCGCGGATCGCACGCTGGCGCACGAGATGCAGCATGCGCTGATAGTCGCGCTCGACCGGCACGCCTTCGATCACCTCGCCCGCATCCGGGTCTTCGTAGTGATTGATCGTGCTGTCTTCATCGAACACCACGACCGGCGAGAAGCCCGCGTCCGGACGGCTGCGCATCTGCTGGATCAGAAAGCGCCCATACGGCGCGCCGCCGACGATCGCCACCGCGCGCTGATTGAAGCCTTCGCGGCGCAGTCCGCGCAGAATCGAATAGACGATCACCTTGGTGACGATCAGCAGCACGATCGTGGCCACGGCCCAATAGACGAGCCACAGCCGCGACAGGCTGTCCGAGCGGTGCAGGCTGAAGCTGATCAGCACGCCGGTGACTTCCACCAGCAGCCAGCCGCCCGCCACGCGGCACAGCAGGTCGTACAGCGGCTTGCCGCGCCACGACTGATAGATCCCGAGCGCAGGGAAAAACACCACCACCAGCAGACAGTCGAATGCGAGCGAGACGCTTTGCATATCGTCCAGCCACACGACTTTCCCGCTGTGCACGGCCGTCGCGATGGCGGCGCCGAGCGCGACCATGGCGATGTCGATGATTCTCGATAGAACGCTCAGCATGCGCTGCCCCTCAGTTCGTCAGTCAAGTGCCATCCGTTGGTTGGTTGAAATCCAGTCCGGCGATGGGACGCACAACGCCGGTAACCGCGTCATGCAATTCCATGCGCGACGCGTAACTGTTTGAACCGGTGCTAATTGCCCTTCTGTTTCCCGCCCAAAAAAACTGCCTGAACAGCCGGATTGGGAAACCTGTGTCGGAATGAGTGAATACCCTTGTACAGGTATAGATAAAGCGATATTAAAATTCCCACTGCAAGACCGCAAAAAATCTCAAATTGTATCGGTCAATGTTTCGGCATTTTTTCTGAATTTTGTTCGGCAATTGTTACCGGATTCTGTGTTTGACAGGCATCCTGCAAGCCTTGATGTAAGCCAATCTCGTACTTTCCGAGTGTTTTCCTACGAAGCTTACGCCGCGCCTTCCGTCATCATTCTGCGGCATGAATGGCGATAAAAAAATAGCCGGCGATTTTTTTCGCGTAATTTTTCTTTTTAAAAAATTATCGGGACATTTTTTCTTCACGAAATGGAGAAATTTATTAGGCGTTTTATATAGTTTCTATTTAACGCGCTTTTATTGATTCCAGAGTTCGTGATAAAACTCGACGCATTCACCCAGCCTCGAGGAGTCCATCATGACAGCTCCGGTCACGGCCACGCCCGCCGACACCCGGTCCACGCAAGTCAAGTCCCTGAACGTCAAGCTCAAGGTTCATCCCGTGATTCTGGCGGGCGGCTCCGGCACGCGGTTGTGGCCGATGTCGCGCGAACAGCATCCGAAACAGTTGATCGGCCTGCTCGGCGACGATTCGCTGCTGCAATCCACCACGCGCCGTCTCGAGGGACTCGAGGCCGGCTATCCGCTCACCGAGCAACTCGTCGTGGTGGCCAATGAAGAACAACGCTTCACCACCGCCGAGCAATTGCGCACGAGCGGCAAGCCGACCCGGCTGATTCTCGAACCCGCCGGCCGCGACACGGCGCCGGCACTCACGGTGGCCGCCCTCTCGGTCGCCGCGCAGGACGAAGACGGCATCATGGTCGTGATGCCCGCCGATCACGCGGTCACCGACATCGACGGCTTTCACGCGGCCGTGGCCGCCGGCGTGCAGCATGCGGCGGCCGGTCATATCGTCACGATGGGTATCGTGCCGACGCGCGCGGAAACGGGGTACGGCTACATTCGCATTGGCGCGGCGCTTGGCACGACTAACGACACGCAAACCGCCGACGCGGAAGTGACCGGCAAGGTCGGCGCGCACAAACTCGATCGCTTCGTCGAGAAGCCGCATCTGGAGCTCGCGCAGCGATATATCGAATCGAAGGAGTACTGGTGGAATAGCGGCATCTTCATCATGCGCGCGTCGACCTGGCTGAAGGCGATCCGCCATTTCCAGCCGGCCATTTACGAAGCCTGCGATGCGGCCTTCGCGGGCGGCAAGGCGGACGGCGACTTCTTCCGGCTGCAACGCGACGCGTTCAGCGCATCGCCGTCGAATTCGATCGACTACGCGGTGATGGAGCAACTCGGCAATGATCAAAGCGCCGCCTCGGGCGTGGTCGTGCCGTTGCAGGCCGGCTGGTCCGACGTCGGTTCGTGGGACGCGATCTGGGACATCTCGGATAAGGACGCCGATCAGAACGTGGGCCGTGGGCGCGTGATGTTCGAAGGCGCGGCCTCGACCTTCGCGCATTCGGAAGGACGCCTGATCGCCTGCGTGGGCACGCAGGATCTCGTGGTGGTGGAAACGGCCGACGCCATTCTGGTCGCCGACAAGTCGCGCGTGCAGGACGTCAAGAAGATCGTGGGCCGGATTCGCAACGACGGCGGGCTGGAGGCGGCCAACCATCGCAAGGTGCATCGCCCGTGGGGCAACTACGATTCCGTCGACACCGGCGAACGCTTCCAGGTCAAACGGATCGTGGTGAAACCGGGTGCGCGGCTCTCGCTGCAAATGCATCATCACCGCGCCGAACATTGGATCGTCGTGCGCGGCACGGCGCTCGTCACGCGCGGTGAAGAGCGCTTTATCGTCTCCGAAAACGAATCGGCCTATATTCCGCTGGGTGTCACCCACCGTCTCGAGAATCCGGGCAAGATGCCGCTCGAAATGATCGAGGTCCAGTCCGGTTCGTATCTCGGCGAAGACGACATCGTGCGTTTCGACGACACCTACGGACGTCAGTAACGCGCGTGGACGAGGGGCGTCGGTGAACGGCGTCCTTCTGATAACACCAGTGAATCACAGCGAATGTCACAACGAATGAAACGGGAACCTGCGGCGGTTGCTCCTACCGGCCGCGGGGAACTGCTGTGCTCACCCCGCGTGGGAGATGAGTTCTGTGTACGACGGATAACGATCGGATGCACTGTTCTCGGTCGCCGCCGTGGCAGCGGCCGGTTCGCCGGGATAACGGCGCAACGGACCACGGAACGCGTTGAGCGGTCCATGCAACGGCGCGCCGTGATTGGCCGCGACTGGCTCGGGCACATGGCGCAAGGCAGGCAACGGACGAGCCGCCGTGGGCGCAGGGTTCGCTGAGACATGAGCCGGCGCTTGAGCGGACGCTTGTGCCGCAGCCGCGGATTGCGCCGCTGCCGTCAGCGTGAGGCATTCGCGGTCGATCCACTGCCGCGCCCAGTCGAGCGCATATTGCTCCGCCGCCTCGGCTTGCTCAAAGCGCGGGCCGACGAGGCCGGAACGCTCGACGCGTTTGCCGTCCTTCATGATTTCCGCCCACGCGCGATACATGGCGTTCGGCACCTGCTCAGCCGCGACGTAAATCACATAGCCACGCCGGTCGATGATTTCCGTGCCGCGGGGCGCGAGGCTCATCGACAACGGACTGCGCCGATCGTCAGGCACAGGCGTGCCGCGCGCCGAAGCGACGGCCGAATTCAAACCATGCATGGCCGCGCCTACCGCGCGCGCTTCATCCGGGCGCGGCAAGCCGGCCCGCACGACATGCCGTGCGGGCGCAGCGACGGGTGCCGCTGGCGCACGAGACACCGGCGGCACATTCGCGACGCCGGACAACTGGCGCGTGATATCGGCGATCGGATCGGCCGAACGCCAACTGCTCAGGCTATTCGACATGCCGCCGGGCGCTTGCCACGACTCGGGGCTTCTCCAGGACACGCCACGCGGATGCTCGTCGCGCACGCTGGGGGTTTCCGCTACCGGTGCCGCGGGTTTGGCCGCGACGGGCGGCGCCGGTTGGGGGACGTACGCAAAGGTGCGCCCGGTTTGCGACAACAGCCGAACCATCTCCAGCAGCGTGCCGTTCAACTGCCACTCTTCAAAACGGCGCCGGCAAGTCGGACCCGACGGATAGCGCCCTGGCAGTTTCGACCAGGGTTCACCGGTTGTCAGAATCCACAGGACGGCATTCGCCACGATGCGTGGTTCGGCGCGGGGCCGGCCGCGTCGGTTTAGACGGACGGCCGGCTCATCTGAAACAAGCGCTGCCAGCAGCGCCCATTCGTCATTGCTTAGCTCATCGAAAAACATTGGGTTTTCTCCACGCAGCCTGGCCGGGCTGCGGCTTTGGACTGCCACGGATTCAACTGTCACGACCCGTGTGCAGGCCTCGGTTGCACAAATATGTTTTGTACGTTCTGTTGGCTGGTCAATACCGCCCCGACTTAGTGCGGTTTGTCCCTATTGCGAAGCACAAAACGTGGTCTCACTCGTGCATGGGAGAATTTGTGCACGAAGCATACCATCCCCAGGGTTTCCGTGAATATGAATGAGACAAGTGTTACGGATGGAAACAAACTTGTCCTTTTTGCTGCGTCTTTTCTCGCAATGCCGTCACAAAAGTCCGGTCGCTTTCGGCGGCGAAATGAGGCTATTGCACCGCACAATCAAAATGCATCACGGGCGAATAACTTTTATGAATCCGTCGTCCGTCTGAGACAGGATTTCGATGCATTTTGGCTCGGCTTTGGCCAATCGACCAAAGCGCGGGAAGCAGCGCTGAACACGCTATGTGCAGTGCATCAACGCGGTGAAAACAGCGCGGCCTGAACGACGCGGGAGCATTGAGTGAGCGACCGGTTTCGCCGCTCGGCACTCCACCGATACAACCGATAGACCAGGTTTCAGCGCACCGGGTTCGCCGCGCCCTCGCCCACCACTGTCGTCCATTGACGCACGCGCCAGCGTGTCACGAGACCGGCGAGCACATACGGATCGGCCTTGGCAAAGGCTTCGGCGGCAGCGGCAGAGTCGCCTTGAAAGAGTAGCATGGCGGTGTCGGTGGGCTCGGCCAGCGCGCCGGCCAGCAGCAGCTCGCCGCGCTCCGTGGCGGCCCACGCGAGCTTCAGATGCTCATCGCGATACGCGGCGCGCCGTTCGAGATAGTCGGACACCAGGTCGTACATCAACAGATAGTGCATGGCGAGCCTCCTTGGCCGGCGTGAGAGCAGACCAGCGACGCAATGGGCGGCACGCATCCTGGTCAATATTACCCATATGTTGGGCGGTGGAATTTCCTGCCGAATTACAATTCAATTGCGTGTGCAGCAATACGCAAAGTTTGTGTTAATTTTTCATCAATCTTATGGAATAGCTTGGTGCTAATTCGTTTGAATTTGCTTCATGCGTTTAATCTGGAATGCATAACATCATTCCACGCTCGCGCCATTCGCCACTGGATACTCCAATCCGCCGTCAATCCCCGCCACGTAAGGGAAAACCAGCGTGAGCGCCTGTCAACCGGAATGCGCTTTTAGCCGTTCTGGCAGACAGCATTTGCCATAATGGACGTGCCGAGGGTCCTGGATACGGTTGACGCCCGCGCGCATGAACGACCAAAAACGTTTTCACCACCGATGGAGTGTCACATGAAAATCCAATCCGCTATCGCCACGCTGGTGCTGGGCGCTGTCCTCGTTTCGCCGGTGTTCGCAGAGAACAGCCAGCAAACCAAAATGGCCGACTGTAACAAGCAGGCCGGTGACAAGAAGGGCGACGACCGTAAGGCGTTCATGAAGACCTGTCTGTCCGCCAAGCCAGCCGCCGCTGCGCCGATGAGCCAGCAGGACAAGATGAAGGCGTGCAACGCGCAAGCCACCGGCAAGAAGGGTGATGACCGCAAGGCGTTCATGAAGACCTGCCTGTCGTCCGCATCGGCTAATTAAACACAACGAATCGGCGTCGCGCGACATGCGCGGCGCCTGAGCGCGCGCCGCTCGAACACAGCGGCGCTGCCATCCGGCACTCGCGCCCCGCGTCCCGCCCCGCCCTTCACAGTCCATCTGCCCGAACCCGCCATTTTTCTTCTATGATGGCTGCGGAGACGGCCCACCCCCCTATACAACATTAGACGGGCCGCCATCTTGTCGTTGGTGCTGCAGAGCATCCATCGGAGGCAAGGATGGTATCGAAGCATAAAAACCGCTGGTTAAGGCGGTGGCTGGTCGTCATCATATTTTGGGCGGTGCCCGTGGCGATCGTGGCGGTGAGCGAGATCCGGGAGGAAATGGCGTACAACGCCGTCGACCTCGACCGTGCGCTGACCACCTGGAATTTCACCGACGCGCAGCGCGCCGCCGGCGCCCCTGCGCGCTGCCACGGCAAGCCCGACGAAGCGCAAGCCGCCGGCTGTCCGGCCGAGGTGCTGGCCGCCAACGCGCCGCGTCAGCAGGACGCCCGCAACGAATACAGCGTGCGCCGCTCCACTTTGATGGCCTATCTCTGGCATGCATTCGTCGGCTACTGGATCGTGCCGGCCGTGGTGCTGTTTCTGCTCGGCGTGCTGATCGGCATGGTGCGCCGCGCGCTGCGGCGTCCGCCGGCGGTCAAGAGTCCGGCGAACCACGGCTGAGCGCGCGTCCGGATCAGAAGGCCGATTTGCGGGCCGCTACGTCGGCCGATCTGCAGCGTCGAGGCAACACTTTCAATTTGATTTCAACGCACATTTGCGCGGCGTAAAATCGGTAAAAACGAATGGTCGACACCGTCGCTGCCTTGCTCCTATTGGCTGCGGGCAAACCCGGCGCGAATCGCCGGAGCCCATTTGAAAGCGCGCTGCGCGTAGCTTCCACGCGCGCTGCGGTGCCGGTCAAAATTACGGCACGGCGCCTTACGATTAGCCCGAAACCCCCGCCCCACAAGGCTTTTCGCCTAGCGACGAACTGCGCCTTTTGTGCTTGCGTGTGATATAACTCAAAGGCAACCCGGCAAATCAGATGAGGTTGCGCCCCGGAACCATGACGGAGAAAAACGATGCAAAGACGAAACTTCATGTTGAAGACTACCGCTGCGCTCGCTTTCGGAGGCCTTGCACTGGCTGGTTGTACGACCAACAAAGGCAACCCGGATACACCCGCCACCGATTCAGCCAAGCGCCAGTCGATCGACGCTAGCGTCGACGGCACCATGTCGCGGCTCTTCACGACGGTGAAGGGATCGCGCGAACTGGTCTCGAAGGCGCGTGGCGTTCTCGTGTTCCCGTCGGTGCTGCAGGTGGGCTTCGTCGTCGGCGGACAGTATGGCGAAGGTTCGCTGCGCGTAGGCGGCGGCACGGTCGGTTACTACAGCACGATTTCCGGCTCATTCGGCCTGCAGGCGGGTGCGCAGTCGAAGGCGATCATCTTCCTGTTCATGACGCAGGACGCACTGGACAAATTCCGCAATGCCGACGGCTGGTCGGCGGGCGGCGACGCGTCCGTCGCGCTGATCAAGATGGGCGCCAATGGCGCGATCGACACCACCACGGCCACCGCCCCGGTCGAAGTGTTCGTGCTGACCAATGCCGGCCTGATGGCCGATGTATCGCTGCAAGGCACCAAGGTCACGCGTCTGAAGATCTAGGCACGCCTTCTGGTTGCCGGTCTGCGGGGTGTGCGTCTGATCCGCCGGGTTCCGTGAGCAGCGGTGGCCGGGTCAGACGCAATCCTGCGCAGCCTGCCTTTGCAGTGGGAGCAACGTGGCATGCGGCCGCGACGGCGAGCTTTTGTGGGCCGCAGCCGCAGATCACCGCCCGTTGCCGGATGCAAAAGCCTCATTCGTCTCAAGTCGTGCGCCAATAAAAAACGGCGATGCGCACCACGCATCGCCGCTCTTTTTCACTCTGCCGCGTGAGCCGAATCTCTTCAGCTCAACTGCCCGACGTATCGATCACCTTGAAGCGCGAACGCTTTTGCGCGCGAATCACCAACTGATACGCATCCACATACTGTTGCGCCATGCGGTGCGAAGTGAAGCGCTCCTCGAAGCGCTGCCGCACACCCGCGCGCGGCATCTTATGCAGCCGATTGACCGCCGCCACCGCGCCGATTTCGTCTTCGACGATAAAACCCGTCAGGCCGTCTTCCAGCACTTCCGGCACCGAGCCGCGGTTGAACGCGATCACCGGCGTGCCGCATGCCATCGCTTCGATCATCACGAGGCCGAAAGGCTCCGGCCAGTCGATCGGAAACAGCAGCGCGTGAGCGCCGGACAGGAATTCGGCCTTCTGGTTATCCGCGATCTCGCCGATGAACTCGACATAAGGCAAATCCAGTAACGGCCGGATGTCGCGCTCGAAATACTCGCGATCGGCGGCATCCACTTTCGCGGCGATGCGAATCGGCATGCCGCAGCGGCCGGCAATCCGGATCGCGGTGTCGACTCGTTTTTCCGGCGAGATCCGGCCGAGAAACGCGAGGTACTTCTGCTCGACCGGCTGCGGCGTGTAGAGCTGTTCCGGCAAGCCGTGATAGACGGTGGTCAGCCACTTGGCCTGCGGCAGCGGATGCCGCTGCGAATTCGAAATCGAGATCACCGGCGCGGTGTTGAACGTGTCGAACACCGGCTGTTGCTCGGGCAAGTCGAGGCGGCCGTGCATTGTCGTGACAAACGGCGTGTCCTGGCGCTTGAAGACCGAGAACGAGTAGTAGTCGAGGTGAAAGTGCAGGACGTCGAAATTTTCGGCCTGGCGGCGCACCAGTTCCATCAGCAGCATATGGGGCGCCACGCGGTCGCGAATGCCCGGATCGAGACGCAGCGCGCGTGGCCAGACGGGTTCGAGCTTCGCGCTGGTGACGGAGTCGCCGCTCGCGAACAGCGTCACGTCATGGCCGAGATCGACCAGCGCCTCGGTGATGTACGACACGACGCGCTCCGTGCCGCCATACAGCTTCGGCGGCACCGATTCGGTCAAAGGGGCGATCTGCGCAATCTTCATATTATGTCTCCGTGAGCTGGCGGCTTGCGCCCTGAGGGCGGTGCGCGTCAGCGGCGCTGAGTATGACAGCGCCAATACCTCCGATCAATGCAACGGCCGAATCCGGCCGCGTGCACCACCGGCATCGAAGCATTATTCACTACAGGACAACAAAAAGCCTCTGGTCTTGCATTTCCTCGGTGCTGTTACATTCAGCTTACATACGGCTCCACACGTGAACAGCGGCACGTGTCAGCGTGTGGGCCATTTCCAGGCCGGCAAATCGCGGTCGTCGGCGTCGGCGATACGGGTCGCGCCGAACTGCTTTTCCAGCACGATCGACTGGCTCGCCTCCTCACGTTCGAGCGCCGCGATCAGACGCGCCGCATGCGACACCACCAGCACCTGCGAATGCGCGGCGGCCCGCGCGATCAGGCGGGCAAGCGCCGGCAGCAGGTCCGGATGCAGGCTCGTCTCGGGTTCGTTCAACACGAGGAGCTCAGGCGGACGCGGCGTCAGCAAGGCCGCGACCAGCAGCAGATAGCGCAAGGTGCCGTCCGACAGCTCCGCGCCTTTCAGCGGCCGCAGCAGGCCGTGCTGCTGCATCACCACTTCGAAGCGGCCGTCCTGTGTCGTGACGTCGAGGCGCGAGCCGGGAAAGGCGTCGTCGATGGCGGCGTCGAGCGCGGCCGGTTCGCCGATTTCGCGGATGGTTTGTAACGCGGCGGCAAGGTCCGCGCCGTCGTTGGCGAGCACGGGCGTGTGCGTGCCGATCTGCGGCAGACGCGCGGGCGCGTCGGCGTCGGTGCGGAAATGGTCGTAGAAGCGCCACGAGCGGATCTGCTCACGCACCGTGATCATCTCGGGTGCGCTCCGCGGGTCGGAGAACTCCGTCATCATGCTGTCGAAGCTGGCGACGGGTCGTGGAATGGTCTGCCAGTCGCCGCGCTCGTCGCGCGTGCGCAGCGCCGGGCCGTGGCGGTCCACCAGCAAGGCCGACGGCCGCAGCACGGGGCCGTTCCAGATGCATTCGCGCTTGATGGTCGGATCGAGCGGAAAGCGCGTGGCGTCATTGACGAGCGGTAAGCCGAGATCGATCGCGTAGCCGAACTGATCGCCGGAAAAACCGAGCCGCAGACTAACCGGATCTTTGCGGCGCAGCGGTTCAACCGCGAACTCGCCCGCCAGCACGGCGCGCGAAAAGCGCTCAGGTCCGGCCCATAGCGTGGACGGCAAGCCGCCTTCGCGCGCGAGCGAGGTAATCAACCCGCCGCGCGCCGCTTCGGCCAGCAGCCGCAGCGAGCGATACACACTCGACTTGCCGCTGCCGTTTGGACCTGTGATCAAGTTCAGCCTGCCGAGCGGGACGATCAACTCGCGCAACGAGCGATAGCCCGCAATTGCCAAAGTGGTCAGCATGCGCTGGCCCGACATTCAGCCGCGCACGCGCGCGCGTTCCTTAACTCTGCCGTACCTGGACACGCGCTCACGCGGCCGCGCCCGACGCCGGACAAACACTGGTCGACACGCCCCATCACTTATGCCCGCCGCCCTTGCCCGGTTTCTGTGCCGGCACGCTGCGCAGATCGCGCAGGAAGGTATCGCGCCACACGCCGAGATCGTTCTCGCGCAGCGCCGCCATATTGATCTCATGACGCCGCTGACGCGCGTCGAGCGGCATCTGCAACGCGCGCTGCAAGGCTTCGCACATGCCGATCGCATCATGCGGATTGACCAGCAACGCGCCGGTCAACTCCGCCGCCGCTCCAGCGAAAATCGACAGCACCAGCACGCCGGGATCGTCGGGATTCTGCGCGGCGACGTATTCCTTCGCGACCAGATTCATGCCGTCGTGCAACGGCGTGACGAAACCAATCTGCGATTCGCGAAACAGCGACATCAGCTTCCAGCGGTCGTACTGCTGGTTCAGATAGCGGATCGGCGTGTAGTCGAGCCCCGAGTAGCGGCCGTTGATGCGCCCTGCTTCGTACTCCAGGTCCTGGCGAATCTTCTGATAGGTGGCGACGTCCGAGCGGGTCGGCGGCGCGATCTGCACCAGCGTGACATTGCCGCGCCATTCCGGCGAGCGCTCCAGCAGATGCTCGAACGCCCGGAACCGCTCGACGAGACCCTTCGAATAATCGAGTCGGTCGACGCTCATGATCAGCTTGCGGCCTTCCAGGCTTTGCTTCAGGTCGAGCACGTGCTGACGGCTTTCGTAGCGCTTCGCCTGTTCGGCGATTTCGTCGGGGAACACGCCGATGCGGTAGACGCCCGTGCGCAGCTTGCGGCCGAATGCCTCGACGAGGCCGTCCGCGCCCACCGTGCCGCGCGCGTGGCGCGTGACGTAATCCTTGAAGGCGAGCTCGTCGGTGGCGGTCTGGAAACCCAGCAGGTCGTAGCACGACAACGACTTCACCAGCTCTTCATGCGGTGGAATGTTCAGCAGGATCTGCGGCGCGGGAAACGGAATGTGCAGGAAGAAGCCGATGCGGTTCGTAATGCCCTCGTTGCGCAGCGCCTCGGCGAACGGGATCAGATGGTAGTCGTGAATCCAGATCACGTCGTCGGGTTCGAGCAGCTTGATGAGCTTGTGCGCGAGCCACGCGTTGACACGCCGGTAGCCCGCGTACTCCTCGCGCTCGTAGCGTGCGAGGTCGTTGCGGTAGTGGAACACCGGCCACAGCGTCGCGTTGGAAAAGCCGCGATAGTACTGGTCGTAATCCTTGCGCGTCAGACCGACGGTCGCGAAGGTGACCGCGCCGTCCTGTTCCAGCGTCGGACCGGCGTTGGCGACGGTCTCGCTGACCACGTCGCCGCTCCAGCCGAACCACACCCCTCCGGCATCCTTCAGCGCGCCGAATACGCCGACCGCGAGGCCGCCGGCCGATCCCTTGGTTTCCGTCGGCGTTGCGACGCGATTCGACACGACGATCAGTCGGCCCATGTTGCATGTCCTCCTTGGTTCGCGCGGCGCGCTCGGGTGGGTTGTCACGTGTTCGCGGTGTCTCGCGCGCAATGGCGCAGCGAGAACCGGAAGCACGATGAAGCACGCGATGCCGCGCCAGGTTGGTGAGTGCGTGGACGGTTCGACCGCTTGGGTGCCGGATCAGTTGCATTCATCGGCACCGCCATGCCAGAGTACGCTGCTTTCCGGTGTCAAACCTTTTCCTTCACCTGCCGCGGCGCATCGGCCGCCGACGGCCGTCCGGCGCGGCTCGCCACCGGATCGGCCTCGGTATGCGCTGCGGTGCTGCCGGCCGGCGTCTGCGTGCTGCGCGGCACCCAGTCGAGCGGTTCGCCGTTGCCGGTTTCGAGTTCGGCCGACACTTCCGCACGGGCCCGCGGCAAATACTGCGGGTAATGCTGCTGGATGAAATCGAGCAGCCCCTCGCGCACCCGGCAGCGCAAATCCCAGTTCAGGCCGGAATCGAGCGAACTGACCAGCGCGCGCAATTGCATGGAGCGTTCGGTGCCGTCCGTGACCTGCAGCACCTGCACGCGACGGTCCCACTCGGGCGCGTCCTCGACGATGCGCGCCAGCTCCTCGCGCAACGGCGCGAGCGGCATGTGGTAGTCGACGTAAAGAAACACCGTGCCGATGATCTGCGAACTGCTGCGGGTCCAATTGGAAAACGGGTTTTCGATGAACCATTGCAGCGGCACGATCAACCGTCGCTGATCCCACAGACGCACCGACACATACGTGCCGGTGATTTCCTCGATACGCCCCCACTCGCCCTGAATCACGACGACGTCATCGAGGCGGATCGGCTGCGACAGCGCGATCTGCAAGCCGGCGATCAGATTGCCGAGCACCGGCCGCGCCGCGATACCGGCGACCAGGCCCGCCACCCCCGCCGACGCCAGCAGGCTCGCGCCGATCTGCCGGACGTTGGGAAACGTCATCAACGCCCCGCCCACGCCGACGATCACGATCACGAACATCACCGAGCGCGCCAGCACGCGTGCTTGCGTATGGATGCGGCGCGCCTGCAGGTTGTCGGCGGTATCGAGCGGATGGGCCTGAATGATCGCCTCGCCGATCGCCGCCGCCGAGCGCACCGAGAGCCACGTGATCGCGCCGATCAGCGTAATCGCGACGGCGTCGCGCAACGGCGTAATGAAGGTCAGCGTGTCCGGCGCTTCCCACCACACCGCCTCCAGCGCGAGGATCACGAGCACGCACAGCGACGGCTTGTCGATATAGCGCAGCACCACACTGGTGAGCGGATAAGGCCGCGCGAGCCGCGTCACGATGCGCGCGCCGATCCGATGAATGCCCACCGCCAGCACCATCGCGATGACCGAGACGATCAACGCGCCGAGCCACGTATGCAGCGGCGCTTCGGCCATGCGGCTGAGTTCGTCGAGAGTTGGCATGAAGGGGCTTTTCCTCCTGGCTTGAGCGGTGAACAGGACCAGCGCAGAGCGGGCGCGGAACCGGCAAGCATCGAACGTGGCTGCGGTGGTGCGTGATGCGCCGTTGCGCCGAACGGCGCCGGTGGCGAAGCATCCGCCAAAGAAGCGGGCGCGGGCCGCACGACTGCGCGCCGTCGCGGACTGCCTACAACCATCTTAGGCCGTTCGTCAGCGCGATCCTGGAAAGGTGCCGAGGCGAGCCGCTTCTGCAAACGGACGGCCGGGGTTCAAACCGGTTTTCAGGCGGGGTTTCGAAAAAGCCCCGGCGGGGTTCCGGCGGCTGAAAACCCGAAACACACCCGCTAGCTAGAACGCCCAACGCACCCGATGCGGGCACGCGAGGCATCAGCCGTGATTCAATTCAACTACCGCTCCTGCAGGGAAACGCCTTGCCGAGCCCCAGCGAGATCGCCGTGCTGGCGTTGTAGCCCGCGACGTTCGGATTCTCCGCAATATATTTGCGCACCGCGTCGGTCAGCTGCGCCGAACGCGCGTCCTGCGGCAAGCAGAAGTACTGGCCGACGCGCGGACCGGTCGTGCCGCCGATCGCGTCGATGGTGTTGAAGATGCCGTCGGCGGCGCCTTCGATATAAGCGGCACACGCGCTACGCGATGCCACGTCCGTCTTGGTGCACAGCTTGTTGAGGTCGCCTCCCGTAAACGCGGCTGCCGATAGCGGTACGGCAAGCGCGCTGGCGAAAATCAAAGCCCGCAGCATGGTGTTCCTTTCCAGGGTCGTTTATCAGGCGGTCTTTCGCCGCGTCCAAACGGCGCGCCCAGGCGGCGCGCCAAAGTCGTCATTCTGCACTGTTTTGCGAAGCTCAAGCGTGCGCGGCGCCGCTATCTTCAGGCACTTTTTACTGCCTTGCCAGGCGGCGGCCGCTGCACCGGTACTTTCGCGCTTCGACGCTGGCACGCCTGAAGCTCGGATAGCGCGCCAGGCGGCCGGCTGATCAGGCTGGCCTTTGAGCACAGCGTTTGGGCGACGCGCGTCGGCTGCCCATGAACCGCCGCCGACTCGCGCCGTCGCGCGCATCACTTCTGTTGCATCTGCTGCAGGCGCGCGGTCAGCCCTTCGACCACATCCGGCTCTTTGTAGGTCTTGGCGAAATCGAGCGCCGTCATGCCGATCTGGTTCTTCACCGTCAGGTCCGCGCCGTTGTCGAGCAGCAGCTTCACCGTCGACACATGGCCGCCGCGCGCGGCCATCATCAGCGGCGTGGTGCCGTTCGGCGAACCGGCGTCGACGTAGGCCGAATGATCGAGCAGCACCTTGACGACGTCGTCATGGCCGTTCGCCGCCGCGTAGTGCAACGGCGCCCAGCCCTTCTTGTTGACCTCGGCGTCTTTCGCGATCAGCAGGTTGACGAAGTCGAGGTCGCCGTTGAGCGACGCCATCATCATCGCGTTCTCGCCGGCTTTGTCCTGAATCTCGATGTTGGTCTTCGGATTGGCGACCAGCGCGGCGCCGACCTTGTCCGATTTTTCGCGCGCGGCCAGCACCAGCAGCGGCATGCCCTGGTTGTCCACGCTGTTCGGGTCCATGCCCTTGGCGAGCAGTTTGTTGACGCCGTCGACGTCGTCGAACTTGACCGATTTGATCAGCGAATCGATCGGCGCAGCCTGAGCCGGCGACACCATCAGCGAAGTCAGCGCCGCACAGGCCAGCGTTGCCGCAAATGCGACGCGCGAGGCGCGGCGCCGTGCCGAAGCCAGCGCGCCACGCGCCGCCAAAGTGTCCTGGGATGCTGCGATCGACATCGAAATTTCTCTCATATTTAACTTTAGGAAACGTCCCTATCCTTTTGATATTGATCGACTTTACGTCTCACACGCCAGTGGGCGCGGGGATCTTGAAAAGGCGGAAAAAGTTCTGCGTGGTCGCGGCGGCCAGCGCCGTTTCCTGCATCTCGCGTTGCTGCGCGATGAAGCGTCCGACATAACTGACGTACGCAGGTTCATTAGGCTTGCCGCGATACGGCACGGGCGCGAGGTACGGCGAGTCGGTTTCGATCAGCAAGCGCTCGAGCGGCACGCGGCGCGCGACGTCCTGCACATCCGTCGCGCTCTTGAACGTGACGATGCCCGACAGCGAGATGTAAAAATTCTGCGCCAGCGCCTGTTCGGCGACGGCCCACGGCTCCGTGAAGCAATGCATCACGCCGCCTGGCTCGCCCGCGCGCTCCTCGGCCATGATGCGCAGCGTGTCTTCCGACGACGAGCGCGTATGGATGATCAGCGGCTTTCCAGTGGCATGCGCCGCGCGGATATGGGTGCGAAAGCGCTCGCGCTGCCATTCCATGTCGGCGATCGTGCGGCCTTCCAGACGGTAGTAGTCGAGACCCGTCTCGCCGATCGCGACCACCTTCGGATGCCCGGCAAGCTCGACCAGTTCGGCGACGCTCGGCTCGCGCATGTCCTCGTGATCCGGATGCACGCCGACCGAGGCGTACACGTTCTCATATCTGCTGGCGATATCGAGCACGGACGGCAGCGTTTCGAGATCGACGGACACGCACAGCGCATGCGTGACCGAGTGGCTGCGCATATTCTCGAGCACTTGCGGCAGGCGGTCGGCGAGTCCTTCGAAATTGATATGGCAGTGCGAGTCGACAAACATGGTGATGTCCTGCGTAGGAGTGCTCGGGGTGAATCAGGCGGCGGCCGCGGCGGCGTCAAGGCGTTTGCCGAGAATCACGAGATCGCGCTCAACGCCGTCCAGCACGGCCACGCGCGGCAACGAGCCCCACGTGTCGAACCCGAACGCGCGGAACAGGCGCAAGCTCGCCTCATTGTGGCCGAAGATAAAGCCGAGCACGGAGTCGATGCCGAGCGCCGGCGCCGCCGCCAGCGAAGCCGCCAGCATTTGCTTGCCGAGGCCGCGGCCACGCGCGCTTTCGTCGAGATAGATGCTGACCTCGGCGGTGCGCTGATAGGCCGGACGGCCGTAGAAGTCCGAAAAGCTCAACCAGGCGATCACGCGGCCGGGCTGTTGCGCATCTTCCACCACCCACAACGGGCGCTTTTGCGGACCGTGCGCGTGAAACCAGCCCAGCCGGCTTTCGACGCTGACCGGCTCGAGATCGGCCGTGACTTGCCGGGACGGCACAGTCGAGTTGTAGATGGCGACGATGGCGGGCAGATCGTCGAGCGTGGCATCGCGGTAGGAAAGGCTCATGGTGCGTTGAACGTGAGATGAAAGGCCAATGCAGGAACAGGACGAAAGATGGACCGGAGCGCCAGCCGCGCGCCGCTGCCGGCCTGTCCCGCGGACAGGGCTTACGCGAACAGCTCGCGGTAGCCGATAAACAGTTCTTCGAACACCAGCCGCGCATTCAGCGGATGGTTCTCGACGGCGCGCTGGCGCGTCACGTTGCGCATGAAGCGCGCGAACGCGCTGGCATCGGCCTGCGACGCGCAGCGCGTCAGCGCCGCCGACGCTTGTGGAAAGTACCGTGGCGCGCCTGCCGTGCGCTGCGCCAGCAAATCGTACATCCAGCGTTGCAGCCAGCCTAGCACCAGCGGCACGGGCAGTTTTTGCAGCGCCTCGCCGCAGGCGAAGGCGTCGCAATCGGGGCCGGCAGCGAGTTGCTTGAGTGTCCAGTCGCGCAGTGCGCGGTTCTCGTCGCTGGCGAGCGCGAGTGCGGTGAGCGGCGCACCACCGGCTTCGGCGAGCAGCGCGGGCGCTTCGGCCACGCCTTGCGCCGCGAGCCATTTCGTCGCCACCTCGGGCGCGGGAATGGTCATCGGCCATTGGCGACAGCGGCTGATGATGGTGGGCAGCAGGCGGTCGATACGCGCCGACACCATCAGGAACACGACGCCCGCCGGCGGTTCTTCCAACGTTTTCAGGAGCGCGTTGGCCGCGGCGATATTCAACCCTTCCGCCGGGTACAGCACGACCACGCGCGCGCCGCCGCGGTGCGAACCCACGCCGACGAAGTCGAGCAAGCCGCGAATCTGCTCGATCTTGATTTCCTTGCTCGGCGTGCGGGTCTTCTTGCTTTCATCGGCCTCGGCCTTGTCGGCTTTCTCGTCCGCGGCATTGTTCAGGCCCGCTTCGGCGGCCAGCGCCTCGGGCACGACGATCCGGTAGTCCGGATGATTGCCTTGCGCGAACCAGGTGCAGGCCACACACGCGCCGCACGGCTCGCCGTTGGGCTGTTGCGCTTCGCACAGCAGGCCTTGCGCGAGATGCTGCGCGAAGCGCAGCTTGCCGATTCCGGCCTGTCCATGCAGCAACAGGGCGTGCGGCCAGTGGCCGCGCAGCTGCTGCAGGCGGTTCCAGTCATCGGCTTGCCACGGATAAATCATCGTTTCTCTTTGAAATCAAACTGTTGCAGGAGTTTTATGAGACATAACACGAACTCTGCATAGCGTTATAAAACGAAGTTATATTCTTTTAAAATCAAAGAACTGCGATCAACTCTTCAAGTTTTCTCTGAATCTGCACAATGCTCTGCGCGGAGTCAATGATAGCGAACCGGTATGGCGCTTCCTCGGCACGGCGCAGATATTCGGCGCGGGTACGGTTGAAAAACGCCACCGACTCGCTTTCGAAGCGATCCGGATCGCGCACCGCGCTGCGCCGTTCGTTGGCGACCTCCGGCGCGAGGTCGAACAGCACCGTCAGGTCCGGTTGGAAACCGCCCTGCACCCAGCGCTCCAGCGTTTCGAGCTTGTCGCGCGGCAGACCGCGGCCGCCGCCCTGGTAAGCGAAGGTCGCGTCGGTGAAACGGTCCGATAGCACCCAGTCGCCGCGCGCGAGCGCCGGCTCGATCACCTCGGCCAGATGCTGGCGGCGCAGCGCGAACATCAGCAGCGCCTCGGTTTCGAGGTCCATTTTCTGATGCAGCACGATCTCGCGGATCTGCTCGCCGAGCGGCGTGCCGCCCGGTTCGCGCGTCATGACGACCGCGCGGCCGGTACTTGCGACTTTCTGTTCGAGGCGCTCCCGAAACCAGCCGAGGTGGGTGGTCTTGCCCGCCCCGTCGATGCCCTCAAACGTAATGAATTTACCCCGCGCCATCATTGCCCTCGAATGTATTTGTCCACGGCCTTGTTGTGATCGCCGAGGGTGTCAGAAAAGATACTGCTGCCGTCGCCGCGCGACACGAAATACAGCGCGGTGGTTTGCGCCGGGTTCAGCGCCGCTTGCAGCGACGCCACCCCGGGCAGCGAGATGGGCGTCGGCGGCAGACCCATCCGGGTGTAGGTATTGTAGGGAGTGTCGGTCTGCAGGTCTTTTTTCCTGATGTGGCCGGTGTAGCCGTCGCCCATGCCGTAGATCACGGTCGGGTCGGTTTGCAGCGGCATACCCACGCGCAGACGGTTCGCGAACACCGCCGCCACCATCGGCCGGTCGGACTTCTTGCCGGTTTCCTTTTCGATGATCGACGCCATGGTCAGCGCGTCGTACGGCGTCTTGTACGGCAGGTTCGGCGCGCGCGCGGTCCACGCCTCGTCCAGACGCAGGCGCATCAGGCGGTAAGCGCGGCGGTACACGTCGAGATCGCTGGTGTTCTTGTCGAACAGATACGTATCCGGGAAAAACAGTCCTTCACCATTGCCGATCGGCGCTTCCGGCGCATTGATCGCGTTCATCAGATCGCTGTCGCTCATGCCGATCGTGTCGTGCTTGAGCGCCGGATTGGCGTCCAGCTCGGCGCGCATGCGCTTGAAGGTCCAGCCTTCGATGATGGTCGCCACATACTCGTTGACGTCGCCGCGGGCGATTTTCTGCAGCACCTCATAGGGCGTCACGCCCGTCTTGAACTCGTAGTTGCCCGATTTCAGCTCGCTTTGCAGCCCCAGCAGCCGCGTCATGATGACGAACAGTTCAGGCTCGACCGGCACGCCGCCGCGATTGAGCTGCAGCGTGACGCTACGCAAGCTGCTGTGCGGCTTGACGGTGACATCGAGTTGCGCAGGGTTCAGATCGAGCGGGCTGTTGGCCCAGTGATACCCACCGGCAATTGCGGCTGCGGCCAGCACAACGACGATTGCGCCGGCGACGAAACATTTCTTCAGAAGGGACATGCGAAACGTGGCAGGGTTGGACTGCATATAATACTTGTTTGCCTTAGCTAAAGTCAGAATTGACTGTTCTCGGAATCCATGAACACACCGCTCGCTACCGCTTCAGGCACTCTCTCTGGCACCGCCGTCACGGCAGCTTCCACGGCGCCCGCCGGCCTGCCCACGCTGCCGCGCCCTTCTGCCGATGAATTCGACGCCGTGATTCACCACGGCGCATACATGCCGCTCACGCAGTTCGGCGTGATCGACGCCACCGGCGACGACGCAGCGAGCTTCCTGCACGGCCAGTTGACCAACGACACCCAGCACCTCGACGCCGCCAATGCGCGTCTGGCCGGCTATTGTTCAGCCAAAGGACGTCTGCTGGCGTCGTTCCTGACTTGGCGCAGCGGCGATACGATCCGCCTGCTGGCGTCGAAAGACGTGCAGGCCGCCGTGCAGAAGCGGCTCTCCATGTTCGTGCTGCGCGCCAAGGCCAAGCTCGTCGACGCGAGCGGCGAACTGGCCGTAATCGGCCTCGCCGGCGACGTGCGCAAGGCGCTCTCCGGCGTATTCGACGCGTTGCCGGACGGTGTGCACGTGAAGGTGGACGGCGCGGCGGGCTCGCTGATTCGCGTGCCGGATGCGCTCGAGCATCTGCGTTTTCTGTGGATCGGCCCGAAAGCGCAGGTCGAGTCGCTCCTGCCCTTGCTCGACGAAAAACTCAAACGCGTCTCGCCCGCCGTGTGGGACTGGCTCGACATTCGCGCAGGCGAGCCGCGCATCACCCAGCCGGTGGTCGAGCAGTTCGTGCCGCAAATGGTCAATTTCGACGTGCTCGGCGCGGTGAATTTCCGCAAAGGCTGCTATCCCGGCCAGGAAGTGGTGGCGCGCAGCCAGTATCGCGGCACGATCAAGCGGCGCACTTCGCTGGCCAATGTGGCCGGCGAACTCGACACGGTGCACGCCGGCGCGGAACTGTTCCATTCGGACGATCCGGGCCAGCCGTGCGGCATGGTCGTGAACGCGGCGTCGGCGCCGGACGGCGGCGTCGATGTGCTGGTCGAAATCAAGCTCGCGGCGCTGGAAAACGGCTCGGTGCATCTGGGCGCGGCGGACGGCCCGGCGCTTCGGTTTCTCGCGCTGCCCTACGGGTTGCCGACCGAAATTTGAACTTCTCGCACGGTACGAAGCGGCGCAATCAGGCGCCGCTTTTTACTGGCCTATTCAACTGCAACGCCCCCACCGGGAGATGCTCCCCGATGTGCCTGATCGTCTTCGATTGGCGACCCGACGCGGTCGACGGCCCGCTTTTCACGCTCGCCGCGAATCGCGACGAATTCTTTCGCCGCACGGCCGAACCGATCAGTTGGTGGCATGACGAGCCGGGCGTGCTGGCCGGCCGCGATCTGGTGGGCGGCGGGACGTGGCTCGGCATGTCGCGCGACGGCCGGTTCGCCGCGCTGACCAATTACCGCGCGCCGCACGAAATGCGCGCCGATGCGCCGACCCGCGGCACGCTCGTCAGCGACTGGCTGAGCGGCGCCGCGCGCGACGCGGCGGGAAACCCGCACGACACCCCGCTCGCGTACCTGCAACACGTTGCACAAACCGGCGGCATCTACAACGGTTTCAATCTGCTGGTGGGCGACTGGACGCGCCGCGAACTCGCCTGGTACTGCAACCGGGGCGATCTCGCGCCCGCGCTGCTCGCTCCGGGCACGCACGGCATCTCGAACGCGGTGCTCGATACCGCGTGGCCGAAGCTGGTGAAAAAGCGCGCGGAACTGGGCACGCTGCTCGCGCGCGACGCCATGCCGCCGCTCGAACGCCTGATCGATCTGATGCGCGATCCGCGCCTCGCGCGCGACGACGAATTGCCGTCCACCGGCCTTCCGCTCGAACGCGAGCGGGCGTTGTCGGCGGCCTTCATCGAAACGCCGGAGTACGGCACACGCGGCACGACCGCGTTGCGCGTGGCCGCGCATGGCGAAGTGGTCAGCGTGGCCGTCGCCGAGCGTAGCGACGACAACGGCTCGCACCGGATCGCGCGGCCCGGCGACTTCGAGCGCAGCTTCGCTTTCAATATCGAACGCGAGATTGTCTGAAGGTCATTCCATCGGCCGTAGATCGACCAGCCACACAACCGCGTTCACTCGATGCCGAATGCCGCACGCAATGCCGCGGCGGCATCCGCGTGCGCCTCTGCGACCTCGGGTACGAAGCCGCCCATTTTGAAGAACTCGTGGATCATGCCCGGATAGCGCTTGAGCGTGACCGCATTGCCCGCGGCGCGCAATTTCTCCGCGTAGGCATCGCCTTCGTCGCTCAAGGGATCGTATTCGGCGGTGGCGATCCATGCCGGCGCAACGCCGCTGAAATCGGGTGCGCCGCGTTGGCCGTCGAGCGGCGCGAAACGCCAGTCGTCGCGGTCGCCCGTATCGCGCACGTAGTGCTCGAAGAACCATTGAATCGTGTCGCCCGACAGCAGAAAGCCGTCCGCGAGGCGCGAGTGCGAATCGGTTTGCTGATAGCCGGTCGTGCCCGGATAGATCAGCATTTGCAACGCGAGCTTGATCCGGGCGTCGCGTGCGAGCACTGCGCAGACCGTCGCCAATGTGCCGCCCGCGCTGTCGCCGCCTACCGCGAGCCGGCCGGTATCCAATCCGTATTCCGCGGCGTGCGTATGCAGCCAGATCAAAGCGTCGAACGCGTCGTCGACGGCTGTGGGAAATTTATGCTCCGGCGCAAGCCGGTAATCGACCGACATCACCGTGCACCGGCCGTCGCGCGCGAACATGCGGCACAGCGCATCGTGCGTATCGACGCTGCCCACCGTGAAGCCGCCGCCGTGGTAGTACACCAGCGCCGGCGCGGGCTCGGCCCAGCTCGGCTCGACTGGCTGATAAAGGCGCGCGCGAATCGTCGCGCCGTCGCGTGTCGGGATTCGCAGATCTTCGAGCGCGAACATCGGCGCGCTGGCGATCTCCAGAATCGGTGCGCTTTTTTCGTACGAGGCCCGCGCGTCTTGCGCGGTCATTTCGTGAAGCTTCGGGCGCTTCGCCCGCGCGATCATGTCGAGCACCTGCTCGATCTTCGGATTCAGCGGCATGGTGCGTCTGTTGGCGCATGAGCGCCGAAGGTTCAAAAAAACCGGCGCGATAGCGCGCCGGCGATGCGATGAAAGTCGCGCCTAACCGGCGTTCTTCACTTCCGGCTTGAGCGACATCGGATCGGTTGGATTGCGCAACTGCTCGATGTCCTCGTGACGCAGCTTCACCGTCGCCATGATGCCTGGATGCGTGATGATGTAGAAACGCCGCGCGGCGATCGCCTCGAAGGTGATGTCGGCGACATCGTCGGCACTCAGCTTGCCCGATTGCACCGCACGCTGCAGTTGCTTGCCCGCGGCGATCTGCGAGCGCGTCGGGCCGCTGTCGTTGCGCAGGTCCGCGGGGCGCGCGCGTTCCGCATCGGCGATGCCGGTCGGCACGAAGGCCGGACACAGCAGCGAACAGCCGACGAGCCCACCCGCTGCCGCCTCTCCTCCCTGGGCCAACTGCAGGTCGTGATACAGCGTTTCGGTGAGCGACACCACGGCATGCTTGGACGCGTTGTAGATGCCCATCGCGGGCGGCGACAGCAGCCCGGCCACCGACGCCGTGTTGATGATATGCGCCGGCTCGTTCTGCGCCAGCATGATCGGCGTGAAGACCCGCACGCCATGCGCGACACCCATCACGTTCACACCGAACACCCACGACCAGTCGTTCGCCGAGCTTTCCCAGAGGAAGCCGCCCGAGCCCACACCCGCGTTATTGAAGAGCAGATGCACACGGCCGTAGGCGTCGAGCGCCGCTTGCGCGAGCGCTTCGACTTGCGCGGCGCTCGCGACATCCGTCGGCACGCCGATCGCCTCGGCGCCGTCGGCGCGCAAGGCATCGACGGTTTGCGCGAGCGCGTCGGGATCGACGTCGGCCAGCACGAGCTTCATGCCGAGCGCCGCGCCCTTCTGCGCGAACGCGCGGCCGAAACCGCTCGCCGCACCGGTGATCACCGCCACCTTGCCTGCGAATTCGAACATCATGTGACTCCCCTGGGTTGATCGGCGTGTTGTGTGATTCGCTTGACCGCCGTCGCCATCAGATCAGCTTGACGAGTTGCTTGCCGAAGTTCTTGCCTTTGAGCAGGCCGATGAACGCGTCGGGTGCCGAATCGAGTCCTTGCGCGATGGTCTCGCGATATTCCAGCTTCTTTTGCGCGACCAGCGTGCCGAGTTGCTTGAGCGCTTCCGGCCACACGTCCATGTGCTCGCTGACGATGAAGCCTTGCACGAGCAAACGCTGCGTGAGCATCAGCGAAGGATGCTTGAGCGGCAGCGGCTGGCCGTCGTAGCCCGCGATGAATCCGCACAGCGCGATCCGGCCGAACGCGTTCATGCGAGCGAGCGTCGCATCGAGCACTTCGCCGCCGACGTTCTCGAAGTAACCGTCCACGCCATTCGGCGTCACGGCCTTGAGGTCCTGATAGAGATTGCCGGCCTTGTAGTCGACGCAAGCGTCGAAGCCGAGCGTTTCGGTCACGTAGCGGCACTTGTCCGCGCCGCCGGCGATGCCGACCGCACGCGCGCCAGCCAGCTTGGCCAATTGGCCGACCACGCTGCCCACCGCGCCGCTCGCCGCGCTGACCACCACGGTCTCGCCCGCTTTCGGCGCGATGATGCGGTTCAGCCCGTACCACGCCGTGACACCCGGCATGCCGACCGGGCCGAGATAGGCCGACAAGGGCACATGCGTATCATCGACTTTCTGCACGCCGGTTCCGTTCGAGGTGCCGTATTCCTGCCAGCCGAACATCGCGACGACCTTGTCGCCGACCGCGAACTTCGGATTCTTCGACTCCACCACTTCACCCACCGTGCCGCCGATCATCACTTCGTTCAACGGCTGCGGCGCCGCGTACGACTTGCTGTCGTTCATGCGGCCGCGCATGTACGGATCGAGTGACAGGAAATGATTGCGCACGCGCAATTCTCCTTCGGCCAGCGGGGCGAGCGGCGTTTCGACGAGACGGAAATTGTCGGGCGTCACGGCGCCTTGCGGGCGCGACGCCAGCACGAGTTGACGGTTGATCTGGGGCATGACGATCGTCTCCATGAGTTGCCGATGAATTCGGCGAATGATTCGAACGGCGTTTTGTGAGGGCAGGAACCAGCGCGCGGCTCTCGGACACGCGCGCGGTTCGCACGGTGGCATTCAGCCGTCGCTAGGACCGGGCTTTGCCGACGGGTCGCTGCGCAGGCGCTGCTGCGTGATGTCGCGGCCCACGGCGAGACGCCGCATGTACTTGAAGGTGCCGAGCGCCTTGGCGACGAAGTGGCCTTCGCTGTCGCGGATCTCGCCTTCGCAGTAGGCCATGGTGGTCGAGCGGTGCAGCACGCGGCCGCTCGCACGCAATTCGCCGCGGCCCGGCTGCATGAAGTTGACCTTCATCTCGACCGTGACGACGCCGACGCCGTCGCCGGCGAGACTGCGCGCGGCCATCGCAAGCGCGACGTCGGCGAGCGTCATCGTGACGCCGCCGTGGGCGACGTCCCACGTGTTCATATGATCTTGCCGCAGCGGCAGCACGACTTCGCTGGCGCCGTCCGCGGCCGAGAGGAGCTGCGCGCCGAGGCGGTCGACGAACGGGCTCTCGGGCATCGACGCCGTGCTCGCGTTAGATGAAGGCGAATCGGTCATGGCTGTTTGCAGATTGTGTAGTCGGTACGTTCATGAGATTGATGCGGGGCGCGTGAGGAGGCTTTGGCATTTTGTTCGAGCTTCCTCATCGGCCAAGGCAAAGAGCAAGCCTATCAAACTTACGCGACGGGTGGAGTTTTATCGGGCGGTTTGGGCGGGCAGAAATGGGCCCTGGCGATGCGGTTGACGGCTCGCTCGCGAACGTTGCGCACTGCGGCGAAATCACGCCCGTGGGGTCGAACGGAAAGGCATTGCGACGACTGGCAGGGCTGCTGCCCGATTGGAGTCGGCGATTGACTCCAATCGGGTACAGGCTAAGTCGGCGGCGAATTAGAAGGAGCCTACGAGACGTTCACAGACAAACCGTCGAGATCGGTGCGCGAGCGCGGCACCGAACCGTCCGGCGTTTTTAATGTCTGAAGTCAGCCCCCAGCCAATCGGCTGCGGTGGTCTTCGCATAGCTGACGGCATCTTGTGGGTCGGGGAAAATGCCAAGCTGATCCCAACGTTCCTCCGCAGCAAAAGGCCCCTTGATTCCAAGCGCTTTCTGGATGCATAACTGCGCCGCGTATCTTCCGTCCTCCAGAGGCCGGGCCGTTGCGACCACCTTGTGCGGAAGCCCTTGCCGGACGGGCTGAATCAGTTCCAGGGGACCGCCGGCGGCGCCGACGTCGATCAGCTCGTTGCGCGTATTGCAGTCGGGGCAATAGAAGTAAAACGAATTGTTGTCCCGATTCGGTTTGACCTGTTTGCGGGCAAGCACAGCTCGGCACTCGACATTTTCACAAATGAATGGCATATCGTCTCCGTGGTGATCTTCGAGTGGTAACGCGGGGCAGATCGGCATTGCCTTCAAGAAACGATCTGCCAGAAGCAGTCAGGGAGCAATCAGCACATGACCGGATTGCTAATGATAGGAAGATGCCATTCGGAGTGCTTTCCAGCTCTTTCGTGACTCCTTGCAACGAACCGCTGCGCTGGCAGACGATCCGCCGATGATCAAAGTAATGTGGTTCTTCAAGCACTTATACATCGGCGCCGCATCCGCATCAACCTGAATGCGCCGCCATGCGCGCGGCCAGCCGCCCTAACCTGCGCACGGCTTCGTCGGCCAGATCGAGATCCGTGCTCGGTGAACTGAGCCGGATGAAATGGTCGAAGCTCCCGGCATTCGAAAACACCGTCCCCGGCATCACGCGAATGCCGTCGTCCAGCGCGGCCTCGAAGAACGCCGTCGACGATATTTCCCGCGGCAGTTCGATCCAGAAAAACATCCCGCCGCCCGGCGGCGTGAAGCGCGTGCCGTCGGGAAACGAGGTCGCGATCGCGGCCGCCATCCGTTCGCGCTGAAGCCGTAGCCGGTCACGCAAGCGCCGCAAATGCCGCTCATACGCGTTCGTTTCCAGAAATTCGGCGAGCACCACTTGCGACAGTTGTTCGTTGTGCCGCGACTGCGCGAACTTCAGCATGCCGATACGCGGATGCCAGCGGCCGCCGTTGATCCAGCCGACCCGCATGCCGGGCGCCAGCACCTTGTTGAACGACGTGCAGTGAATCACGGTGCCGTCGGTGTCCCAAGCCTTTAGCGATTTGGGCGGCTGGGGAGTGTCCGCCAGTTCGCGGTACGGATCGTCTTCGATCAGCGGAATGCCCGCTCGCGCGCATAGTTCGACGAGCCGCGCCTTGTGCGCGTCGGGCATCACGCTGCCGAGCGGGTTCTGCAAGTTCGGCACCGCGACCACGGCCTTGATGTCCGGATGCGTTTGCAGCGCGAAGGCCAGCGCTTCGATGGCGAGGCCGGTGGTTGGACTGGCCGGAATTTCGAGCGCGCGCAAGCCGAGGCTTTCGAGCGCCTGCAGCAGTCCGAAAAAACACGGCGACTCGACCGCGACGGTGTCGCCGGGCTGGGTCACCGCCCGCAACGCGAGATTCACGGCCTCGATGCCACCGTGCGTCATGATGATGTCGTCGGCGCCGATCTGGATGCCGGCGTCGAGCGCGCGGCGCGCAATGATCGCGCGCAGGGCTGGATCGCCCTGGTCGTGCCCGGCGGCGGTCAGCAAGGTGGGCCGCTTGCGCAACGCGCGCAGCGCGGCTTTCTGCAACGCATCCGTCGGATACAGATCGGGCGACGCCGTCGCGCCGCCGAGATTCAGCGCGTCCGGATAGCGCTGGAACCTCGACACGATCGCGGAAATCGTCGAGTGAATGCCGACGAACTGCGCGGCGCCCGGTAGCACCCCCAGATCGGGCTCGGACGCGCCCGGCAGCGCAGCCGTGGGCGGCACGCGCACGAAGTAGCCGGCGCGCGGCCGGGCATCGATCAGCGCGTCGCGTTCCAGCACGCGGTAGCTTTCGGTCGCCGTGGCGAGGCTCACACCGTGCCGCTGCATGAAGGCGCGCATCGACGGCATGCGGTCGCCCGGACGCAGCACACCGCTGCCGATCGCACGACGGTATTGATCGGCCAATTGCCGATAGAGAGGCTGGCTATCCGGCAACCGGTCCGCTGGCGCTGCCTGCCGGGTCACGATGGATTGGGTCATGAACCGATAGTGCGCACAGTTCGCGCGTCGCGACAGATACACATCCGTTCGATTCCGACCAATACAGCGCACCGAAACGCGCTGCTGTACCGGTTCACATTGCCGGTGGCTGCGGCTGTTTTCACGCGAACGGACTCAATAAGCTGAGTGGCATGGAAACGCTTTAAAGGAATCGGCCATGTCAGTCTGTCAATCCCGCTTTGGTCCGGCATGCGGCGCTGCTTCTCGCCTCACGGCCGGCCAGTTGGCCGTGCGCGACCTGCGCGCCCGGACCTCGATCGTCGCTGTGGAAGGCGACTTGCAACTCGAATTCCGCGATCACTCGCTCGCATGGCTGGGCGACGCCGTGCCGCTCACGTCGATCACCTTGCACGAAGGCGAGTGCTTCGTGACGCCGCAGCGCGGCGTCGTGTCGATCAGTGCCGCGCATGTGAACGCGGCTGCGTTTGTCGTACAACCTCCGGGCGCGCGGAAGGACGATCGCAGTCTGATAGGTCAAGCTTTGCACCATCTGGCCAGCCTCGTCAAAACACGGCTGCGGCGCGCGGCCTGAAACACCGCTTGGCGCAAGGCACGGCCCGGTACAATGCATGACACAAGTCGCTTCTTGCGAGGTGCAGGTCATGTCCTTCTTCCGCGCGCTGCTGTCCGGACGTTCCGTTCGTCTGACCACGATCCTCGCCCTCGTCACGCTGACGCTCAACGGTTGCGCCGGCTTCTTCGGCGGCGACCCGATGCGCGTCAACGTGGCGGGCATCGAACCGATCGACGGTCAAGGCCTCGAGATGCGCTTCAACGTGAAACTGCGCGTGCAGAATCCGAACGATTCCGCAGTCAACTTCAACGGCGTGTCGCTCGATCTCGAACTGAACGGCAAGCCGTTCGCGAGCGGTGTGAGCGACCAGGCGGGCACCGTGCCGCGCTACGGAGAAACGGTCGTCAATGTGCCGTTGACGGTGCCGGCTTTCGCCGCGATCCGGCAGGCGTTCGCCTTCGCGGGGGCCACGGAGTCGGGACAAATTCCGTACATTCTGCGCGGCAAGCTCGCAGGCGGACTGACGGGCACGACACGCTTCATCGACCAGGGAACTCTGAGCCTGCCGTCGTCCAGCATGGCTTTGCCCTGAGACGGCTCATGACGGTGGACACCATGCCCGAATAAAAACGGGTGCCGCGGTTTCGCCGCTCTCGCGCTGAACCACATGGCACCCGCTGTCCGCTACCGCTCCTGCCGGTCAAACCACTTCGAACAACCCCGCCGCACCCTGCCCGCCGCCGATGCACATGGTCACGACGACCAGCTTCGCGCCGCGCCGCTTGCCTTCGATCAATGCATGGCCGGTCAGCCGCGCGCCCGACACGCCATACGGATGGCCGACCGCGATCGCGCCGCCGTTCACGTTCAGACGGTCCTGCGGAATGCCGAGCTTATCGGCGCAATAGAGCACCTGCACCGCGAACGCTTCGTTGAGTTCCCACAGGTCGATGTCCTCGACCTTCAGACCCGCCTGCTTGAGCAGTTTGGGCACCGCGAACACCGGCCCGATGCCCATCTCGTCCGGCTCGCAACCGGCCACCGCGAAGCCGCGGAAAATGCCGAGCGGCTGCAGGCCTTCGCGCTCCGCCACCTTCGCGTTCATCACCACGCAAGCCGACGCGCCATCCGAGAACTGGCTCGCATTGCCCGCGGTGATGACCCCGCCCGGCAGCGCGGTGCGAATCTTCGACACGCCTTCGAGCGTGGTGTCGGCGCGAATGCCTTCGTCGCCGCTGACGGTCACTTCCTTCGTGAAGAGACGACCGGTAGCTTTGTCCGCGACACCGGCGAGCACCGTCAACGGCACGATCTCGTCCTTGAACTTGCCGGCTTCGAGCGCGGCCGCGGCGCGCTGTTGCGAACGCACGCCGTATTCGTCCTGACGTTCCTTCGAAATCGAATAGCGTTTCGCGACGTTCTCCGCGGTCTGTAGCATCGACCAGTAGATTTCCGGCTTGTTCTGGCTGAGCCAGCCTTCGGTCAGCATGTGTTGGTTCATCTCGTTCTGCACGCACGAGATCGATTCGACGCCGCCTGCCACATACACGTCGCCTTCTCCGGCGATCACGCGTTGCGCGGCCAGCGCAATAGTTTGCAATCCCGATGAACAGAAACGGTTCACCGTCATGCCCGGCACGCTGACCGGCAAACCGGCGCGCAGCACGATCTGCCGCGCGATGTTCATGCCTGTCGCGCCTTCCGGATTGGCGCAGCCCATGATCACGTCTTCGACGCGCGCCGGGTCGAGCTTCGCGCGCTCGACGGCGGCCTGCGTCACGTGGCCGCCGAGCGTCGCGCCGTGCGTCATGTTGAAACCACCACGCCATGATTTGGCGAGACCCGTACGGGCGGTCGATACGATTACGGCATCAGTCATGCATATCTCCTACTTCCAGATATCGATGGTGGCGCGCCGGCGAATCGTCGCGCGGCGCCACCTCAGTCAGTTCACTAGAGCGCCGGCTCAGCCGGCGAACCCGCGGCCCTTCGCCGCCAGTTCCGCGATGCTCGGCGCCAGTTCCCAGGCGTCGCCGTTCGGCCGCGCCGCATAGCGGCGAATCGCGCGCTCGACGTTGTAGAGGCCGACCGTATCCGCGTACAGCATCGGGCCGCCGCGATAGAGCGGAAAGCCGTAGCCGGTCAGATAGACCATGTCGATGTCCGACGCCTTCGACGCAATGCCTTCTTCGAGAATCTTCGCGCCTTCGTTCACGAGCGCGAATACGAGTCGCTCGACGATTTCCTCGTCGGAGATCTTGCGGCGCTCGCTATTGGTTTCCTTCGAGAACGCGACGATCATGTCATCGACCACTTTCGACGGATATGCGGTGCGGTCGCCCGCCTTGTAGTCGTACCAGCCGCCGCCGGTCTTCTGGCCGAAGCGCCCGGTCTCGCACAGACGGTCGGCGATCTTCGAGTAGTGCATGTCAGGATGTTCCTGATAGCGCCGCTTGCGGATCGCCCAGCCGATGTCGTTGCCGGCCAGGTCGCTCATGCGGAACGGACCCATCGCGAAGCCGAACTTCTCGATCGCGCGATCGACCTGCGCGGGCAGCGCGCCTTCTTCGAGCATGAAGAGCGCCTGGCGGATGTACTGCTCGATCATGCGATTGCCGATGAAGCCGTCGCACACACCCGAGACCACCGCGGTCTTCCTGATCTTCCTGGCGAGCTTCATGACGGTGGCGAGCACGTCTTTCGCCGTCTCCTTGCCGCGCACCACTTCGAGCAGCTTCATCACGTTGGCCGGGCTGAAGAAGTGCATGCCGACCACGTCCTGCGGACGCTTCGTGAATGCGGCGATCTTGTCGACGTCGAGTGTCGACGTGTTCGAGGCGAGGATCGCGCCTTTCTTTGCCACTTCGTCCAGACGCTTGAACACCTGCTCTTTCACGCCGAGTTCTTCGAACACCGCTTCGACGATCAGGTCGGCGTTTTTCAGGTCATCGTACGAAAGCGTGGGCGTGATCAGCGCCATGCGCTGTTCGAGCGCCTCGGGCTTGAGCTTGCCCTTCTTGACGGTCGCTTCGTAGTTCTTGCGGATCGTGGCAAGGCCGCGGTCGAGCGCGTCCTGTTTAGTTTCCAGCAGCGTGACCGGAATGCCCGCGTTGATGAAGTTCATCGCGATGCCGCCGCCCATCGTGCCCGCGCCGATCACGGCCACCTGGCTGATGTCGCGCACGGGCGTGTCCGACGGCACATCGGGAATCTTGCTCGCCGCACGTTCGCCGAAGAACGCGTGACGCAGCGCATGGCTTTCCGGCGTCTGCACGAGCGCCATGAAGCATTCGCGTTCGAACGCGAGGCCCTTGTCGAAGCCGTTCTGCACGCCCGCTTCCACCGCGTCGATACATTTCTGCGGCGCGGGGAAATTCTTCGCGACGGCCGCGACGGTATTGCGCGCGAACTGAATGAACCCGGCGGCGTTCGGATGCTCGATCTTACGGTCGCGCACCTTCGGATGCGGGCCTTCTTTCGCACCGACCTTGCGCGCGAACGCCAGCGCTGCTTCGGCCAGATCGCCATGCGCGAGTTCATCGAACAGACCGGAGTCGGCGAGCTTCTCCGACATGACGGGCGCGCCGGAGACGATCATATTGAGCGCCGCTTCGAGACCGATGGCGCGCGGCAGACGCTGCGTGCCGCCCGCGCCCGGCAGAATGCCGAGCTTCACTTCCGGCAGCGCGATTTGCGCGCCGGGCGCGGCCACGCGGTAATGCGCGCCGAGCGCCAGTTCCAGACCGCCGCCCATCGCGACGCTGTGAATCGCGGCGATCACCGGCTTCGCGCTGCCTTCCACGATCTTGATGACCGTGGCGAGCGTCGGCTCCTGGGTCGCTTTCGGCGTATTGAATTCGGTGATGTCGGCGCCGCCCGAGAAGGCCTTGCCCGCGCCCGTCAGCACGATGGCCTTGATGGCCGGATCGTTCTGCGCGCGCTCGATCCCCTCGACGATACCCGCTCGCGTCGACAGGCCGAGGCCGTTCACGGGAGGATTGTTCAGCGTGATGACGGCCACGCCGTCATGAGTTGTGTAGTCCACTGCCATCTGCCTGCCTCCATGCGATCCATGCAATACGGCGACGCGTGGGCGCGCCGCCCTTCCGGTTCATCGAGCCGGATCCGCGATCCGACCCATTGTCTGATTTTCCCGAGGTCAGCAGGCAGAATACACAAAAAAGCACGCTCGTTCAATTCTCGTTCGTTTTATTTCCAGGCGGGGTTTCCCCTGGCAAGCGGCGTCAGAGGACAATCCTTTTCGTCTTCGAGCGCGGACGGCAGGACATGGTCGCGGAAAATGTCGCGCAGCTTGAGTTTCTGCAGCTTGCCGGTCGCCGTGTGCGGCAGTTCGTCGACGAAGGCCACGTCGTCGGGAATCCACCATTTGGCGACCTTGCCGTCGTAGAAGGCGATCAGTTCTTCGCGCGTGACTTCGAAGCCGGGCCGCTTGACGACCACCAGCAGCGGCCGCTCGGTCCATTTCGGATGCGCGCAGGCAATGCACGCCGCTTCGGCCACGGCCGGATGCGCGATTGCCACGTTCTCGACGTCGATCGAACTGATCCATTCGCCGCCTGACTTGATCACGTCTTTTGAGCGGTCCGTGATGTGCAGAAAGCTGTCGCGGTCGATGGTGGCGACGTCGCCGGTGGGAAACCAGCCGTCCACGAGCGGCGAGTCGTCCTTGCGAAAATACTGGTTGATCACCCACGGTCCGCGCACGTGCAGATCGCCGAATGCCACGCCGTCCCACGGCAGCTCACGCCCGTCTTCGCCGACGATTTTCATGTCGACGCCATAGAGCACGTGCCCCTGCTTCTCGAGCAATTTGCGCTGATCTTCCAGCGGACGCTGGCTCTGTTCCCACGTCAGTTTGGACAGCGTGCCGAGCGGCGACATTTCGGTCATGCCCCACGCATGGATCACCTGCACGCCGTAGTCGTCCTCGAATGTGCGCAGCATGGCCGGCGGACAGGCCGAGCCGCCGATCACCGTGCGATCGAGCGACGAAAACCGCACCTTCGCCTCGCGCAGGTAGTTGAGCAGGCCGAGCCACACGGTCGGCACGCCGGCCGAATAGGTAACGCGTTCGCTTTCCATCAATTCATACAGCGACTTGCCGTCGAGGTCCTTGCCGGGGAACACGAGCTTCGCCCCGGTCAGCGGCGCGGCGTGCGGAATGCCCCACGCGTTCACATGAAACATAGGTACGACGGGCAGCACGCAATCGCGCGCGGAAAGACTCATCGCGTCAGGCAGCGACGCGCCGAACGCATGCAGCACCGTCGAGCGATGCGAATACAGCGCGCCCTTCGGATTGCCGGTGGTGCCCGACGTATAGCACAGGTACGAGGCTTGCCGCTCGTCGAGCGGCGGCCACTCGAAGTCGCCGTCCTGCGCGGTGACGAGCGTTTCGTAGCTGAGCGCCGGCGTCTGCATGGCGGGCCGATGCGCTTCGTCGGCGAGCGCGATCCAGCCGCGCACTTTCGGGCATTGCGGCGCGAGGACATCGACGAGCGGCGCGAACGTGGTGTCGAACAGCACGTAGGCGTCGTCGGCGTGATTGATGATGTAAGCGATCTGATCGGGAAAGAGACGCGGGTTGATCGTGTGGCAAACGGCGCCGAAACCGGTTGTGCCGTAATACGCTTCCAGATGGCGGTAGCCGTTCCATGCAAGCGTCGCGACCCGTTCGCCGGGTTCGACGCCAAGCGCGATCAAAGCCTGCGCGAGCTGCTTCGCGCGCTTTTCGCAATCACGATAGGTATAGCGATGCAGGTCGCCTTCGATACGCCGCGACACGATTTCGGTGCTGCCGAAATGCCGCGCGGCGTGTGCGAGCAACGAAGGCACTGTAAGCGGCACGTCCATCATCTGGCCAAGCAGCGGCGTCGTCATAAAGAGTGGTCTCCTCGGCTTGATCGTTTCAATTGGTTTTGCAGCTCGGGGGGCGCGCCTCGTCGCGCCATCGGCGAAAAGCGCGAAGCCGGCAAACGATCTGGACAGGATCGGTACGTGACAGACGTACGGCCGGCCAGCAGCTCCGCGGGCGCGGACTTACAATATCGGTTAATCCAGAGGCGCTCAACATGTCGTTTTCCCCAAGCATTGCAGGGTTATCCGGGCCTTTGACGGCCCTTTCCGACGCGCTCACCACGTTGCACGAGAGCGCGTTCGCACGGCTCGGCAGCGTGTTTCTGACGCGTCTGCCCGCGGCGCCGCTCAGCGCGCCGTACCTCGTCGGGTTCTCGGCCGAAACCGCCGCGCTGCTCGGTCTAGAGCCGGGCCTCGAGAACGATCCGGGCTTTGCCGAACTGTTCTCGGGCAACGTCACGCGCGAGTGGCCGGCCGAGACGCTGCCTTATGCGTCGGTGTATTCTGGGCATCAGTTCGGCGTGTGGGCCGGCCAGCTCGGCGACGGCCGCGCGCTCGGCCTCGGCGAAGTCGAACACGACGGCCAGCGCTTCGAGTTGCAGCTCAAAGGCGCGGGGCGCACGCCCTATTCGCGCATGGGCGATGGCCGCGCGGTGTTGCGTTCGTCGATCCGCGAGTATCTGTGTTCGGAGGCGATGCATCACCTCGGCATTCCGACCACGCGCGCGCTGTGCGTGATCGGCTCCGATCAGCCGGTGCGGCGCGAGACGATCGAAACGGCGGCGGTGGTCACGCGCGTGGCGCCGAGCTTCGTGCGCTTCGGCCACTTCGAGCACTTCTATTCGAACGATCGCACCGACGCGCTGCGCGCGCTCGCCGATCACGTGATCGAGCGTTTCTATCCACATTGCCGCGAAGCCGACGATCCGTATCTCGCGCTGCTCGACGAAGCGGTCATGTCGACCGCTGACCTGATGGTCGAGTGGCAGGCGGTCGGCTTTTGCCACGGCGTGATGAACACCGACAACATGTCGATACTCGGCCTCACCATCGACTACGGTCCGTTCGGTTTCATGGACGGCTTCGACGCCGGCTACATCTGCAATCACTCCGATTCGCAAGGCCGTTACGCGTACAAGATGCAGCCGCAGATCGCTTACTGGAATCTCTTCTGCCTCGCGCAGGGGCTGTTGCCGCTGCTGGGCGAAAAGCATGAGGAAAGCGTGCGCGGCGACAAGGCGATCGAAGACGCGCAGCGCGTGCTCGGCGGCTTCAAGGATCGTTTCGCCCCGGCGCTGGAGCGGCGCATGCGCGCCAAGCTCGGCCTCGAAACCGAACGTGACGGTGACGCTTCGCTCGTGAATGGTCTGTTCGAAGTGATGCATGCCAATCGTGCGGATTTCACGCTGACTTTCCGCAACCTGGCGCGCATGTCGAAGCACGACGCGAGCGCCGACGCGCCGGTGCGCGACCTGTTTCTCGACCGCGCCGCGTTCGACGCCTGGGCGAACGACTATCGCGCGCGGCTGTCCGAAGAAACACGCGACGACGCCGAGCGCGCCATTGCAATGAACCGTGTGAACCCCAAATTCGTACTTCGCAATCATCTGGCGGAGACGGCAATCCGCCACGCGAAAGAGAAGGATTTTTCCGAAGTGGAACGACTGGCGGCCGTGCTGCGCCGTCCGTTCGACGAACAGCCCGAGCACGAAGCGTATGCGGGGCTGCCGCCGGACTGGGCGAGTTCGCTGGAAGTGAGCTGCTCGTCGTGACGTGCTGAACGCCGTGTGATCGCGCGTGATGAGCCGAATCTGCATGATCATCATGCGTCCCCTCAAAACAAGCCCGAGACAGGAACCCCGACCATGAACAAGCCCGACGAACTCAAGACCGACGCCCCCGCCGTGCAGAAAGACGACGCCGAGTGGCGCAAGCAGCTCTCCGACATCGAATATCAGGTGACGCGCCACGCGGCCACCGAGCGCCCGTTCACCGGCCGCTATCACGATCACTGGGACCGCGGCATCTATGACTGCGTCTGTTGCGGCACGCCGCTGTTCGAATCGGACACCAAGTTCGACGCCGGTTGCGGCTGGCCGAGCTACTTCAAGCCGATCGACGGCGAAGTGATCACCGAGAAGACCGACCGCTCGCACGGCATGCTGCGTATCGAGGTGGAGTGCAAGAACTGCGGCGCGCATCTGGGCCACGTGTTCGAAGACGGACCCGCGCCGACCGGCCTGCGGTACTGCATCAATTCAGCTGCGTTACAATTCGAGCCCAAGTAACGCAGCGCGGAGTCCGGCGCGTTGCCGGCCGGCGTCTGCGACCATTCAGACGCGCGCCGGCCGCGACACCCTTCATCCAGTTTGCGAACCGGCTGCCCCGACGCTTCGCACCGCGCCCTTATTCTTCGACTCGCTTTCCGCTCACTTTCCGATTCCCCGACCAGATAATGAAATTCCTGTTCGATCTGTTCCCGATCATCCTGTTCTTCGTCGCCTTCAAGATTTGGGGCATTTTCACGGCGACGGCAGTGGCGATCGTCGCCACGCTGGTGCAGATCGCGTGGGTGGCCTTCCGCCACCGCAAGGTCGATCCGATGCTGTGGGTGAGCCTCGGCGTCGTCACCGTGTTCGGCGGCGCCACGCTCGTGCTGCACAACGACACGTTCATCAAATGGAAGCCGACCGTGCTCTACTGGGCGTTTTCGGTCGCGCTGATCGTCTCGCAACTGGCCTTCAACAAGAACCTGATTGAAGCGATGATGGGCAAGCAGATCACGCTGCCGCACGCGATCTGGGGCAAGCTGAATGTCGTGTGGGCGGTGTTTTTCGTGCTGCTCGGGCTGGTCAATCTGTTCGTCGCGTACAACTACACGACCGACCAGTGGGTCAATTTCAAGCTGTTCGGTGCCACCGGGTGCCTGGTGGTGTTCATCGTCGGGCAGAGTTTGTGGTTGTCGAAGTATATGAAGGAAGAATGACATGACGAGCGATGTATTCATGCACGCCACCACCGCCGAGCGCGCCGCGTTGATCGAGGCGCGCCTCGCCGCCGCGCTGGCGCCGGTCACTTCGATCCAGATCACCGACGACAGCGCGCAGCACGCCGGTCACGCCGGCGCCTCCGCCGGCGGTCATTTCAGTGTCACGATCGTGGCCGCCGCATTCGCCGGCAAGGCCCGCGTGGCGCGGCATCGCATGGTGTATGATGCGCTGGCCGATGCCATGCAGCGCGGCATTCACGCCCTTGCCATCACGGCGTATACGCCCGAAGAATTCGCTTTGTTGCCCCGCTAGGAAAATTTTCGATGACCTTGAAGAAAACCCGCCTCTGGGTATTGCTGGCTGCATTTGCAGCCGCACCTGCATTCGCACAGAACATCGCCGTCGTGAACGGCACGCCGATTCCCAAAGCACGCGCCGACGCGCTGATCGACCAACTGGTTCATCAAGGCCAGCAAAATACGCCGCAACTGCAAACGGCCGTGCGCGAAGAACTGGTGAACCGCGAGATCCTGATGCAGGAAGCGCTGCGCCGCGGCCTGCCGAATCGTCCGGACATCAAGGCGCAAATCGCCGTGGCACAGCAAACCGTCGTGCTGCGCGCGCTGATCGAAGACTTCGTGAAGAACAACACGCCGAGCGACGCCGAAGTCACCGCGCGTTACAACGCGCTGATCAAGGACGCGGGCGGCAAGGAATATCACCTGCACCACATTCTCGTGGATAACGAACAGCAGGCGAAGGACCTGATCGCGAAGATCAAGGCCGGCGCAAGCTTCGAGGATCTCGCCAAGCAATTCTCGAAGGACCCGGGGTCGGGCAAGAACGGCGGCGATCTGGACTGGTCGGACCCGAAGGCCTACGTGCCTGAATTCGCGGACGCGGCCACGCATCTGCAGAAAGGCCAGATGACCGACACGCCGGTGCATACGCAATTCGGCTGGCACATCATCCGTGTCGACGACGTGCGCGACGTCACGCCGCCGCCGCTGGAGCAAGTGCGCCCGCAGATCGTGCAGCAGATCCAGCAGGAAAAGCTGCAAGCGTTCGAAGAAGGTCTGCGTAAGAACGCCAAGATTCAGTAAGCAGGTTTGCCGCTGAAGAGCGAGCGGCTCGCTTCGAGCGGGTACTTCGGTTCTTTTCGGTTCTTTTCGGTTCTTATTTGTCAGCGGTCCCGGCTTCTGTTCATGGCCCCGTTCAGTCAATGACTGAACGGGGCTTTTTCATGTCTGGTCAGGCCGGCGGCAATCACTTGCGCAGGGCCCGGCTCATCTCCGCAAGCGGCATCGCGACAATCGAGTCGAGCAGCCGGACCTCACCGGCATTCGGCTGCGCGATCTTCTCGACGCTGCGCCGGGTGTCCGCCACGCGGGCGTCGAGCGTGGCCAGCATGTCATCCAGCAATTTTTCCGAGCCTTTCGGCGCGAGACGAAGCGCTTCGCCGAATGCGAGCATGTTCTTCCTGGAAATCTGCGCGAACTGCATGGCGTCTCCGACTGGCATGGTGAGGTCGCAGTGTGGCCAACGATCCCGCTGCTGCGGCTGATAGGTCGGCGTATGGTAGACGACCGTGCTGACCAGGTCGTAAAACGGAGCCAGCATGTAGCCGCGCGGGGTGACGAAGAACGAGAGGTTTTTCAGATGTGAGTCGGCGTTGCCGATGAGCACATTGAAGATCGCCCATCGGAATACATCGAGACGCGCCACTGCCCGCGTGCTCGTTTTCTCGATGGCGTCCCTGAGCACCTGCGCCGTGGCATTCTGATATTTGAAGCTGCGGTCGTAGTTCAACAGTTGCATGGCGTCGACGGTATGCAGCCGCCGCGCCGGCTCGCTGCTCGTGTCACGGTCGAAGCGATCGATCACGTAGCAGGCCGAAGGCACGCGCATAAAATGCGTAGGCGGTACGCGCACACCCATCGCATGCGCGAGTTGCATGCAGAAAAATTCGTTGATCGCCGAATGCGGATAGCCCGTGCTTCGCATGTCGGGCTTGAGCAGATGCATGGACGGTTCACTGCCCACGGGTTCAAAGAGCGCGTAATCCGGCGCGTCGCCGCGCAAGGTCAACAGCAGCTTCTGTTGGGCGCCCGCCGCGGACATGCGTTTGGGCGCCGTGGCGGTGAGCGCATGCTGCGGCATCGCCTGAATGCGTGCCTCCAGATTCGCGTACGACAACGGTTGCAAACCGCTCGGTGCCTCCTGTTCGCCCTCGGCAAGCAGCGTCAAGGCGCCAGCCGACTCCCGGCCGTAATAGGCAAGCAGACCCCACGCATCGCTCGCATCGACCCTGGCCTCACGAGCGAGCGCGCTGCGCATTTCCTCTTCAGGCAAAAGGTTGTCGAAGAACCATTGCACCGGCCGCTGGCTCGAGCCGTCGACGAAAGGCCGGGCTTCCAGTGGGAAAGCGGGTGAAAGCGCAAACGCGTCCTGACGACTCAGCCAATCCTCGTCGTAGGTAAATGACCAGACGCCGCTGTCATCGCTCACGATGCCCACGCGTTGGCCATTCGCATAGGCGACGAGCGTTCTAGCGGCCATGAGGATTCCGTCGGCGATGGGACGCCTTGGTCGAGACGTCTGCGGGGATGTCTACGGAAACCTGGGCGCGCAGCGTGATACCCAGTTCGCCGAGCAGGTGCAGCACCTTGCCGATCTGCGCTGTCGGCTTACCTGCCTCGATATGCGTGATGAACTTGGGAGACAGGCCGGTCGCGGTGGCGACGTCGTCGCGCGTCAGCCCTTGTGCGAGCCGCGATGCCCGCACAAGATCGCCTAAGGCCGTCATATCGCCAATGAAAGTCTCGGATTGCACCACTTTCCGCCCCTGTATGTTCGTACCCGCTCGGGAACATTATGCCACGGGGCGAAGGGGCAGGCTTGATTTCGTACCCGGTCGGGTACCAAATGATGTTTTGGAGGCTTATACACCTGTTTCGTACCCGAACGGATACGAAACATAACAATCTGGAGTGTATCGCTCTTCCCGTACCAGATCGGATACGGACCAAGGCGTCGACAATCTGCTCACTGCTGCGAGGGCCGGCGCATGTGCCGCCCGCCTTGCCGGCGCCAAGCGGACTAGACAGCCGTCGGGCCAGCAGGCTGCCGTGCCAACTACACGGCAGCCTGTCTTACATCATCAGCCCAACCAGCGGCGCGCGTTCTGGAACACGCGCATCCACGGGCTTGCGTCCGTGGCGCCCTCGCCCCAGCCTTCCGGATGCCAGCTCATCTGCACAGCGCGATGCACGCGCTCCGTATGTGGCATCAGCACCGTGAAGCGACCGTCCGGCGTCGTTACCGACGTGATGCCGTTCGGCGAACCGTTCGGGTTGAACGGATACTGCTCGGTCGCCTGACCACGGTGATCGACATAACGCATTGCCACCGCGACCTTCGACGCATCGCCTTGCTGCGAGAAGTCCGCGTAGCCTTCGCCGTGCGCGATCGCCACTGGAATGCGCGAGCCTTCCATGCCGTTGAAAAAGATCGACGGCGAAGCCTGCACTTCGACCAGCGAGAAGCGCGCTTCGAATTTCTCCGACTTGTTGCGCGTGAACTTCGGCCACGCTTCGGCGCCCGGAATCATCGAGGCGAGGCTGCTCATCATCTGGCAACCGTTGCAGATACCGAGTGCGAACGTGTCTTCGCGGCCGAAGAACGCGGCGAACATATCGGCCAGTTGCGCGTTGAAGCGGATCGCCTTCGCCCAGCCTTCACCAGCGCCCAGCGTGTCGCCATAAGAGAAGCCGCCGCACGCCACCGCGCCGGCGAAATCGGCGAGATTCGCGCGGCCGGCCAGCAGGTCGCTCATGTGCACGTCGTGCGCGTCGAAGCCGGCGCGGTCGAATGCATAGGCCGTTTCGAGGTGCGAATTCACGCCCTGCTCGCGCAGGATCGCGACGCGCGGACGCGCGCTCTTGCCAATGAACGGCGCGGCGACGTCTTCAGCCGGATCAAAGCTCAGCACCGGCGTGATGCCCGGATCGGCCGCGTCGGAGAGCGCGTCGTATTCGGCGTCGGCGCAAGCGGGGTTGTCGCGCAGACGCGCGATACGCCAGCTCACTTCGCTCCACGTACGATGCAATTCAGTGCGCGGCGCTTCATAAATCTTCTTGGCGTCGCGATAGATTTCGATCGTGTCGCGCTCGTTGAGCTTGCCGATCACATGCGCGCACGCCGACAGCCCATGTTCGCGCAACGCAGCCAGCACCGCGTCGCGCTCAGACGCACGCACCTGAACGACGGCGCCGAGTTCTTCGTTGAAGAGCGCGCGGATTGTACGGTCTTCACGGCGGCCGCTGGTCTGCTTCGCCCAATCTTTGGCGTCGCCGTAATCGGATTCATGGTTCGGATCGAGCACCAGCATGTCGACGTTCAACGACACACCCACGTGCCCCGCGAACGCCATTTCGCACACCGTCGCCCACAGGCCGCCGTCGGAACGGTCGTGGTAAGCGAGCAGTTTGCCGTCCTGGTTCAGCGCCTGGATCGCGGCGAAGAAACGCTTGAGGTCTTCCGGATCGTCCACGTCCGGCACCGTGTCGCCGACCTGCTGCGTGACCTGCGCGAGAATACTGCCGCCCAGGCGATGCTTGCCGCGGCCGAGGTCGATCGCGATCAGCACGGACTCGCCCACGTCGCTCGCGCGGCGCAGTTGCGGTGTGAGATGGCGGCGCACGTCTTCGACCGGCGCGAACGCCGAGATGATCAGCGAGACCGGCGCGACCACTTCCTTCGCGACGCCGCGGTCTTCCCACTTGGTGCGCATGGACAGCGAATCCTTGCCGACCGGAATGCTGATGCCGAGTGCCGGGCACAACTCCATGCCGATCGCCTTGACCGTGTCGTAGAGCGCGGCGTCTTCGCCCGCTGCGCCGCACGCGGCCATCCAGTTGGCCGACAGCTTGAGCTTGTCGAGCGACGCGATCGGCGCCGCCGCGATGTTCGTGACCGCCTCGCCCACCGCCATACGGCCCGAAGCCGGCGCGTCGATCACGGCAAGCGGCGTGCGCTCGGCCATCGTCATGGCTTCGCCGGTAAAGCCCGCGTAGTCCATGGTGGTAATCGCGACGTCGGCCACCGGCACTTGCCACGGGCCGACCATCTGGTCACGCGCGGTCGTGCCGCCCACCGAGCGGTCGCCGATCGTGATCAGGAACGACTTGCTCGCCACCGTGGGATGACGCAGCACGCTGACCGCCACATCCGACAGCGCGAGACCGGTGACATCCACCGGTTCGAGCTTCTGCTCGACTCGTTTGACGTCGCGGTGCATGCGCGGCGCTTTGCCGAGCAGCACTTCCATTGGCATGTCGACCGGCTCATGTGCGGTGTCGTCGTTCAGTTCGGAGTCGATCAGCTTGAGTTGACGCTCGGCCGTGGCCGTGCCGATCACCGCGAACGGGCAGCGCTCGCGCTCGCACATGGCGGCGAACGCCGGCAGATCGGCCGGCGCGATGGCGAGCACGTAGCGTTCTTGCGCTTCGTTCGACCAGATTTCGCGCGGCGACAGACCGCTCTCTTCCAATTGAATCTTGCGCAGATCGAAGCGCGCGCCCTTGCCGGCGCCGTCGACCACTTCCGGGAAGGCGTTCGAGAGACCGCCCGCGCCGACGTCATGGATGCTCAGAATCGGGTTCTTCTCGCCGAGTTGCCAGCACGCGTTGATCACTTCCTGCGCACGGCGTTCGATTTCCGGGTTGCCGCGCTGAACCGAATCGAAGTCGAGTTCAGCGGTGTTGGTGCCGGTCGCCATCGAGCTCGCGGCGCCGCCGCCCATGCCGATGCGCATGCCCGGACCGCCGATCTGGATCAAGAGCGACCCTTCCGGCAGATCGTGCTTATGCGTATGTTGGTCCGAGATATTGCCGATACCGCCGGCGATCATGATCGGCTTGTGATAACCACGCACGAGACCCGCGACGTTCTGCTCGTAAGCCCGGAAATAGCCGCCCAGGTTGGGCCGGCCGAATTCGTTGTTGAACGCGGCGCCGCCGAGCGGCCCGTCGATCATGATTTGCAGCGGCGAGGCGATGCGATCAGGCCGGCCGTACGCTTCGTGCTTGTCGTCCGGATTGCGGTGCGCGAGCGGCTGCGCGGCGTCGCGCGCGTTTTCCCATGCCTCGACACCGTCCGGCAGTTCCAGGTTCGACACCGTGAAGCCCGCCAGACCCGCTTTCGGACGCGCACCGCGCCCGGTCGCGCCTTCGTCGCGGATTTCGCCGCCCGCGCCGGTCGCGGCGCCCGGGAACGGCGAGATCGCGGTCGGGTGGTTATGCGTTTCCACCTTCATCAAGGTGTGCGTGAGTTCGTTGCTGCGGCGGTAGTGCTCCGGCAGCTCACTCGCGCCCAGATCGGCCGGCGTGCGCGGGAACCAGCGCTCGGCCATGCCGCCCGCCATGATCGCCGAGTTGTCCGAATACGCGACGATCGTGCCCTGCGGATTCAGCTTCTCGGTGTTGCGGATCATGTTGAAGAGCGAGATGTCCTGCTTCTCGCCGTCGATGGTCCAGTCCGCGTTGAAAATCTTGTGACGGCAGTGTTCGCTGTTGGCCTGCGCGAACATCATCAGTTCGACGTCGGTCGGGTTGCGGCCGAGTTTCGTGAAGGCGTCGACCAGGTAGTCGATTTCGTCGTCGGCGAGCGCGAGGCCCAGTTCCGTGTTCGCCGTTTCCAGCGCGCCACGGCCGTTGCTCAACACGTCGACGGTTTGCAGCGGCTTGGCCGGCAGTTCGTCGAACAGATGCAGCGCGTGGTCGCGCGACGGTGACACGCTTTCCGTCATACGGTCGTGCAAGGCCGCCGCGACGGCCGCGCGGGCTTCGTCGGTGAGCGCCTTCTTGCCGCCCAGCAGGCCGCTTTTCAGCGTGACCGTGTACTCGACGCCGCGCTCGATGCGGCGCACCTGCGTGAGGCCGCACAGATGCGCGATATCCGTTGCCTTGCTGGCCCATGGCGACACCGTGCCGAAACGCGGCACCACGAGGAAGGTCTCGGCCGTGCCGCGCTCCTTGGTTTCTTCGAGCGGATCGCCGTAGTGCATCAGCGCTTCGATCTTCGCGTTGTCTTCAGCGGAGAGCGGTGTCTGGGCGTTGACGAAGTGCAGATATTGCCCGCGCACACCGGTGATGTTCGGATCGATGCGCGTAAGCGTTTCGAGCAGGCGGGTTTGACGGAAATCGGAAAGGGCCGAAGCGCCGGGGAAACACGAGAAGTGGGCCATGGACTTGACGTTGCGTCGCTCAATGATGCCGATGAGTCGCGCGTGAAGGCGACGTGAGGCGGAAAGGAAGTCCGAGATTATACCCCGGGAAGAGGCTTCCAGCGGGCTTGGCGGTGCGGCTTCGGGCGGGTTTCGAGATGGTTCCGCGGCGCTTCGGTGCGGATCCCGGCCACGTTTCGGCCCGACTCGGGCTCGCCCGCGGCACGCACGGCGGCGGCGCTCCGGCGTTGCACCCGCGTGGCCGCGCCAGCGGTTTGACTGCTATCATTCGCCCTTTCACCAGATCGGCGCGAGCGGCCTGAGCAGGCCGGGCAGCGCGCCGCATGTCACGCTCAACGGGAATGCGCCGCTTCGGCGTCCCGTCGGCAACTCGAATCAGAACATGGATGTCATCGTCATCGGCGGCGGGATTGTGGGCGTCGCCACCGCTTATCAACTGCGCGCGGCCGGCCATCGGGTATGCGTCGTCGAGCGCCACGCCACGGTCGCGCAGGGCGCAACCTATGGACACGGCGGCACCGTCCTGCCGACCCCGCTCGACGTCTGGTTCGGCCCGACTTTCATGGCGAGCCGTCAAAACGCCAAAAATGGCGTCGTCAACAAGACCGGCTTCAACGGATCGGCGCGCCAGTTCGTCAAGCAGCTCGCCGAGTTGCAGGAACCCGACGCGTTCGGCCATCAATACGGACTGCTGCGACCGCTGATCGAGCTGTCGCGCGAAACCATGGCGGACATGGAGGCGCGCTTCGGCCTCGAGTTCGAACAGACCAGCGGCGTGCTCTATCTGGTGCGCTCCGAACAGGAGTGGCAGCAGATGCGGCCCGCGCGCGACCTGCTCCAGCTTTTCGAAGTGCCGCACCACGAGTTCACACCCGAACAATGCGCCGCGTTCGAGCAATCCGTGCGCACCGAGCCGGAATTCGCGGGCGGCGTGCTGTTCGACCAGGAGCGCACGGCCAATGCGCCGCTCTTCACCAAGCTGATCAAGCAGACGCTGGATACGCAAGGCGGCGTCCAATTCATGCTGGGCTGCGAAGTCTCGTCGATCCGCCTGGAAGGCCAGCGCGCCTCGGTGGAACTGGCGCCGCAGCCGGGCGCGACCTCCCGTTCGCGCGAAGTGGATGTGATCCACGCCGACGCGGTGGTCGTGGCGGCCGGCCACGGCAGCCTGCCGCTGCTCGAGCGACTCGGCTTGCGGCTGCCATTGCATCCGCTGCGCCTGCACACGCTGGTCGCACCGATCGCGCATGAGGAATGCGCGCCGCACGTCGCGATCGTCGACGCGGTGAAGCGGATCGCGATCAGCCGCATGAACCATCGGCTGCGGATCGCGGGCGGCGCGGTCTTGCAAAGCGCCGGCCAGATCGACAAGCCATTGGGCGAAGCGGTGACGAAAGAAGCCCTCGCCCTGCTCGGCCAGGCCACGCACGACTGGATTCCAGGCGCCGCGCGAATCTCGGTGGCCTTGCCTTGGGAAGGCGTCAAACTGCTATCGCCGGACGGCTTGCCGGTGATCGGCAACGCACTGCATCCGCGGCTTTTCGTCAATGTGGGTCACGGCCCCGCCGGCTGGGGCCTCGCCTGCGGGTCGGGCAAACTGGTTGCCGACCTGATTTCGGGCGGCACGCCGGACGTCCCCGCGGACACGCTGGCCGCCCTACGTCCGGATCGGTTCAGGTAAATCGCCGGCCCGCGCGCGAGCGGGCCGCAAGAGGCGCCCGCCGCGCGCCCATCGGCACTACCATAGCGATTCCCCAAGCTTTTTCGCCTGCCACCAGGCGAACCGCCAAGCCTCGCTATGACAGAAGTTGACAACACGCCGCCGACGCTCATCAGCCCCCTCAATCGGGCGCTGCCGCTCCTGACGCTCACCGACCTGCGGATCGCCGAATCCCAGGCGGCGGCCGCCCTGCCGAAACACACGCTGATGTCGCGCGCCGGGAAAGCCGCCGCGAGCTTCCTGCGCGAGCAGATCACCCGCGATACCTCGATCGAGAAATCGAGGCAGAAGGTGTGGCTCATCGCTGGACCGGGCAACAACGGCGGTGACGCGCTGATTCTCGCGACGGAACTGCACCAAGCCGGCATCGCGGTCGAACTGTGCATGCCGGTCGAAGTGAAACCGGAAGACGCGCGCTGGGCTCTCGACACGGCCCGCGCGGCCGGCGTCGCGATCAGCAGCACGCCGCCCGCGTCGCTGGACGGCTACCGGTGGCTGGTGGACGGCATGTTCGGCATCGGCCTCACGCGTCCGCTCGAAGGCGTGTTCGCGGCCGTCGCCCGGCAGCTTTCGCAACGGGCCAAAACGCGGCCGCGCAAAGGCGGCGTGCTGGCCCTCGACGTGCCGAGCGGACTCGACAGCGACACCGGCACGGTTGTGGGCAACGGCGACGGCGCCGCCGTCCATGCCACCCATACGGTCACCTTCATCGGCGCCAAACCCGGGCTCTTCACCGCGCAAGGGCGTGATCTTGCTGGCGCGGTCACGCTCGCGCCGATCGGCGTCGACACTAGCGGCCGCACCGCAGTGCAACTGAACGCGCCCGAACTCTTCGCCGCGTTCCTGCCGCCGCGCGATTTCGCGACCAACAAGGGCAGCTTCGGCAGCCTCGCCGTGGTCGGCGGCGACACCGGCATGTGCGGCGCGCCGATCCTCGCCTCGCGCGCGGCACTGTACACCGGCGCGGGCAAGGTGCATGTCGCGTTGCTGGGCGAAGGCGCACCGCCCTACGACCCGCCGCATCCCGAACTCATGCTGCATGCCATCGACGATCTGCCGCTCGACCAGATGGACGCGCTCGCTGTCGGCTGCGGCATGGGTCATCGCGAACGCGCCACGCGCGTGATGCACGACGTGCTGCAACTCGACGTGCCCAAGCTGTTCGACGCGGACGCGTTGAACCTGATCTCGAAGAACTCCGCGCTCGCCGCCGACGTCACCGCGCGCGGCGTGCAAGGCGATCCGTGCATCCTCACGCCGCACCCGCTCGAAGCCGCGCGTTTGCTCGGCACCGACGCGCCGGGCGTGCAGCGAGACCGCCTCACCGCGGCGCGCTCGCTCGCCGCGCGCTATGCCGCCGTGGTGGTGCTCAAAGGCACCGGCACCGTCATCGCGGCGCCGGACGGCCGCCTCGCGATCAATCCGACCGGCAATGCCGCGCTCGCGACGGGCGGCACCGGCGACGTGCTCGGCGGCATCATCGGCGCGCTGCTCGCGCAGCATCTGCCGCGTTACGAAGCGGCGCTCGCGGGCGTCTATCTGCACGGTCTCGCGGCCGACACGCTGAGCGCGCAAGGCCACGGCCCCGCCGGCCTGACGGCGGGCGAACTGGCGCCGATGGTGCGAACCTTGCTGAACCGTTTGTTCTACCCGGCGGCGGAGTGCTGAGGCGGTGTCCTGAAACTGTCCGTCCCAACCTATGGATGGACGCCCCAAACCGCTGCCGCCCGTCACGCAACGCCGTTATACTGACTGACTGCGCCGCGCGTCGGAGCCACCACGGGTTACGGCGAACTTTCCCCGCCACCCATGGCGAACCCGGCCGCGCGGCATCGTTCTAACAGCATCGTTGCATCATCCTCGGCGGCGCTTCACGCGCGCGCCTTTCTTCGTGCCACTTGGTTAGACGGACGCTATGACCCAGAACTCGCTCCCCTCCTGGTCCTCGCTGCAAACGCATTACGAAAAGATTCGCGATGCACATATGCGCGACTGGTTCGCCCCCGAGAACGATCCCGCCCCTACCCGTGCTGAGCGCTTCGCGTTCGCGGGCGGCGGTCTCGCGGCCGATTTCTCGAAGAACCGCATCACCGAAGAGACGCTGAAACTGCTCGTGCAACTCGCGCGCGAAGCCGGCGTCGAGAAACGCCGCGACGCCATGTTCGCGGGTGAAATCGTCAACCCGACGGAAGGCCGCGCCGTGCTGCACACCGCCCTGCGCGCCACCGATCCGAAAGCGCCGTTCTACGCTCAGGTGCAGGCCGAGCGCGCCAAGATGGCTGCGTTCGCCGACCAGGTGCGCAGCGGCGAGTGGAAAGGCTATACCGGCAAGCGGATCCGCTATGTCGTGAACATCGGCATCGGCGGCTCGGATCTCGGGCCGAAGATGGTCGTGCATGCGCTGCATCATCTGGCCACGCCGGAGATCACCACGCACTTCGTGTCGAACGTCGACGGCGCCGATCTGTACAACGTGATGCAGCAGATCGATCCCGAAGAGACGCTCGCGATCATCGTCTCCAAGACCTTCACCACGCTCGAAACCATGACCAACGCGCGCTCGCTGCGCGACTGGTTCGTCGAGAAAGGCTGCCCGGAAAGCGCGCTGGCGAAGCACTTCGTCGGCGTGTCGGCCAATCCTGCGGAAGTGGTCAAGTTCGGCATCGCGAAAGAAAACGTGTTCGAGATGTGGGACTGGGTCGGCGGCCGCTATTCGCTGTGGTCGGCAGTCGGTCTGTCGATCATGATTGCGATCGGGCCGAAGCAGTTCGACGAACTGCTCGCCGGCGCCAACGAGATGGACCAGCATTTCCGCGACGCACCGCTCGAAAAAAATCTGCCGGTTCTGCTCGGCATGATCGGCATCTGGTATCGCAACTTCTTCGGCTCGCAAAGCTACCTGGTCGCGCCGTATTCCGAAGCACTACATTTCCTGCCCTCGTATCTGCAACAGCTCGAGATGGAAAGCAACGGCAAGTCCGCGCGTCTGGACGGCGCGATGGTCGACTACCCGACCGCCGCAGTGACGTGGGGCGAACCGGGCACGAACGGTCAGCACGCTTTCTTCCAGATGCTGCATCAGGGTCCGACGATCGTGCCGATCGACTTCATCGCTGTGTTGACGCCGGAGCATCCGCTCGTCAGCCATCATCCGAAGCTGCTCGCCAATTGCTTCGCGCAAAGTGAAGCGCTGATGCTCGGCCGCACGCTCGAAGAAGCGAAGAAAGTGGCCGGTGCGGACAAGCCTGAACTCGCACCGCACCTGGTATTTCCGGGCAACCGTCCGACCAGCACGCTGCTGGTCGACGCGCTCACCGCACGTTCCCTCGGCGCATTGATCGCGCTGTACGAGCACAAGGTGCTGGTGCAGGGGTCGGTGTGGAACATCAATTCCTTCGATCAGTGGGGCGTTGAGTTGGGCAAGATTCTCGGCAAGGTGGTCGAGGCCGACCTGACGGCGCCGAGCGTCGATGAGAAGAAGCACGACTCGTCGACGTCCGCATTGATCGCACGGGCGCGCGCGGCGTTGAAGAAGTAATGCTGAGCGGCGCGGTACGTCGCCGCGCCGCTGAAGTTTTATGCTGAGGTGGTTGGCGAATTCGCCTGCTGACGAAGTGAGCCGGAATGAAAAAAGCGGGCCCTTGCGGCCCGCTTTTGCTTTGTATCGACGCCCGCTCAGGCGAGACGTCCTGCCTCGATCGTCACCGTCGTATCGCAACGGCGCGCCAGTTCGATGTCGTGCGTGACGAGAATCAACGTAGCGCCGTTCGCGCGGTTCATCTCGAACATCAGATCGATCACCGCGTGACCGGTGGCGGCATCGAGACTGCCGGTCGGCTCGTCGGCGAAGAGGATCGCCGGGTGTGTGACGAACGCGCGCGCGAGCGCCACACGTTGCTGCTCGCCGCCCGACAGCAGCTTCGGATAATGACTGGTGCGCTTGCCGAGACCCACCTGCTCCAGCAAGCCGCGCGCACGCGTTGCGGCTTCGCGGGTGCCGATGCCGCCTTGCAGTTCCAGCGGCAAGGTGACGTTCTCGAGCGCTGTCAAATGAGGCATCAATTGAAACGACTGGAACACGAAGCCGACGGAGCCGCTGCGCAATGCGGCGCGCTCGTCTTCGTTCAGTTCACCGAGTTCGCGGCCGAGCAACCGAACCGAGCCCGAGCTTGCGCTGTCCAATCCTGCGAGCAAGCCGAGCAGCGTAGACTTGCCCGACCCGGATGCACCGACGATTGCCACACTGCTGCCGGCATCGATAGCAAGATCGATGTCGTCGAGAATCGTCAGTTCGCCCGTTGCATCCTTAACCTTCTTGCACAAACCCCGCACTTCAATGACTGGATCAGTTTTGTTTAGCATGGTGAAGCGTAGGTTGAAAGTGCGTGCCATGACGTCTCGCGCCACGGCGCTGACAACGGCATGCGGCGTTGCCGTGGCCGCTACCCTGTTTTCAGTGAGCCTCGCGGCCCGGGCCGCCAACGCGCCCGAACCGGCCAAGCCGGTGATCGTCGTGCTCGGCGACAGCATCTCCGCCGAATACGGCCTGCCCCGCGACACGGGCTGGGTTGCCTTGATGCGCCAGCGCCTCACCGACGAGCGAATCGATTATAGCGTCGCCAATGCAAGCATCAGCGGCGACACCACGAGCGGCGGACGAGCCCGCCTGCCCGCGCTCATGCAGCGTCTGAAGCCGAGCATCGTGATCGTCGAACTCGGCGCCAATGACGCATTGCGCGGCGTGCCGCTCTCCACCACCGAAGACAACCTGCGCACGATCATCGAGCAGGCTCAGCAAGGTCATGCGAAGGTCGTACTGGTGGGCATGTATGTGCCGCCTAATTACGGCCCGGACTACACGCAAAAGTTCCACGGCTTGTACGGCGAACTGTCCAGGCAGTTGCGTGTGCCGCTCGTGCCGTTTCTGCTCGCCGGCATCGCCGACAAACCGGACATGTTCCAGGCCGATCAGATTCATCCGACCCAGCAGGCACAGCCAGTGCTACTCAACAACGTGTGGCCCGCAGTCAAGCCACTCCTTCGCACAAGTTCGCCGCACTGAAAAAGCCTGCTAACAACTTGTTTCCAGAACTGCGGGAACGCGGATCGGTAAGTTCTCTCTGACACTTTCGTAATCCCGCGTAACCGGCTCGATTTTGAGCGACTTTTGAGGAGATAACGTGAAATATTTACCGTTAATCGCTTTGACCGTGGCAATTTCTGCCTGCGCCGCTCAACCACCCGCTGGCGTTCAGTCCGTTGGTCAAAGCCAGCAACCGCCGAAGGCTGTCGCTACCTGTATCGCGCAGAAGTGGGCAGACAGCTCGCAACAACAAGTCGTGTCGCAAGACACGCTGGCTAACGATCAAGCCATGGACGTCTATGTTCCGGGTCAGCAGCCGCCTAATGGCGCAGCCGCTGTCGTACGCCCGTCGTACACCGGCAAAGGTACGTGGGTCGGCTTCCGCGCGAATGGCGCTGCGGGCAGCGACGCCACGGGTGCAATCAGCGGCTGCCTGTAATACCGCAGCGTGCCGCAGCAAACCGTTTGACGAGCTTGCACTCGTCAAATGAAAAGCCCCGCAATTGCGGGGCTTTTTTGTGTTTGCGCGGTGTTATTCGCCGCTCGCCTGGGCATTGCTGCTGTCGAGCGAGCCGTAGAATTTCACCTTCGAACGCGCACGCAGCGCTTCGACGTAGGCCTCTGCTTCGGACTGCGCATCGACCTGTGCGATCTGTTGCTGCGCTGCGGCCAGACGTTGCGGATCGACCGTGTTACCGGCCACCACCGCGTTCACGCGATAGATTGCATAGCCGTCGTCGCCGAGATCCACGCCGACATAGGCGGGCAATTTTTGCGCGTCCGCCTTGTAGATTGCACTCAATGCGGCCGGCGGCACGCCTTGCGCGTCGTTGCGCGACACCTTCAACGGCGACGAGAAGCCCGTGGTCGCCTTCGACTTTTCGAACTCGGCCAGTTTGGCCACGCCGTCCTTGTGAGCCGCTTCATCCGACTGAACGGCGATCACCTTCTGACGCACGGCGTCCTTGACGGCGTCGAGCGCCGGCACCGCCGCGGCCTTGTAGTCGGTCACGCGCGCCGCGATCAACGTGTTGCCGCCGACGTCGATGGCCTGCGTGTTGTTGCGTGCCGTCGTGGCGTCGCTAGCGAACACCGCGGCGAGGAACTTCGCGTTGTTCAGCGGACTGTCAGGCGCGAGCTTCGGATCCGGCTGCGGCGTGACCGTGGCGGTCTGCAATTGCAGCTTGTACTTGTCGGCAGCCGGCTGCAGGCTCTTCGCCTTTTCGTAGACGATCGACGTGAAGCCTTCCGAATCGTCGGTGAACGCCTTGCTGGCCAACTGCGTCTTCAGGTCTTTCGAAATCTGATCCTTCACTTCGTCGAACGGCTTCGTGACCGCCGGCTTCACATCCGTCACCTTGACGATGTGATAGCCGAAGTCGGTTTGCACGATGCCGCTGACTTCGTCTTTCTTCAGCGCGAACACGGCGTCGTCGAACGCCTGGCCGCCCGCGATCATGCCGCGGCCGAAGTAACCCAGATCGCCGCCCTTCGACGCCGAACCCGGATCCTGCGAATTCTGCTGCGCAATCTGCGCGAATTGGTCCGGATGCGCCTTGATCTGCGCGAGCAACTCTTCGGCCTTCTGCTTGGCCTTGGCCTTGTCAGCCGCGCTCGCGTCTTTCGGCGCCGCGATCAGGATGTGGCTTGCACGCACCTGGCCGTCGGTGCGGTAGTGCGCGATGTTGTCGTCGTAGTACTTCTTCAGATCGGCATCACTTGGCTGCGCGGAAGCGGCGAGCGTGGCCGGCGACATCACGAGATACTGGATCGTGGCCGTCGCGGGCGTAGCGAATTCGTTGCGATGCGCGTCGTAATACGCTTGCAGCTGCGCGTCGGTGGGCTGCACCTTCGCGGCGTAGTCGCGCGGATGGAACGCAATGCCCTGCACTTCGCGCTGTTGTTCCGCGAGTTCAGTCAGATGCTGAGCCAGCGTTTTAGATGTGAACGCGCTGCCCTGAATGCTGGCCGGCAACTGCTGCGTGGCAATGCTGTAGCGCACTCGTTCGTCGTACTGGTCGGGCGTCATGCCCTGCATGGCGAGCAACTGCTTGTAGCGTTCGACATCGACCGTGCCGTCAGGATTCTTCAGCGACGAGATCACCGGATCGTTCATCAACACACGGCGCACGGCGTCGTCAGACGCGGTCAGATGCAGGCGCTGTGTTTCATCGGCCAGCACGCGTTGCTCGATCAAACCATCGAGCATCTGAGCGCGGCGTTCCGGCGTGTCGAACGACTTCATGTCGAACTGCGCGCCGAGCATCTGACGGGCGCGGTCGAGCTGCTGACGCATCGCGTCGTCGTATTCAGCGCGCGTGATCTTGTGACCGTTGACGCTCGCGACGTTTGCACTTTCGTCAAAGAAGCCGCGGAAGCCCTGAATACCCACAAAACCCAACCCCGGCACAATGACGAGGATGAGCATGAACATCATCAGGCGTTTGTGATTGCGGAAAAAATCGAGCATGCGTGAGGAGTGCCAAAAACAGAACGCCCGATCTTACAACAGCGGGCAATAAAAAAGGCGAACCGGAGTTCGCCTTTCGAGGATACTGGCGGAGTGGACGGGACTCGAACCCGCGACCCCCGGCGTGACAGGCCGGTATTCTAACCGACTGAACTACCACTCCTTATGCAGCACAACTGCGCTGCGCTGAAACACTTAAACGAATCTGAAACTGGTGGGTGCTGAGAGGCTCGAACTCCCGACCTACGCCTTGTAAGGGCGCCGCTCTACCAACTGAGCTAAGCACCCGTTTCTCGATTCAGTGCTTCTTCTGTCCGCCGCCCGATTCTCGTCAACCGACGTTCCTCAAGCAGCGAGCCCATTAGTTTAGCGCATCCTTCAGAGCTTTGCCAGGCCTAAATTTAGGAACCTTGGCCGCCTTGATTTTGATGGCAGCGCCGGTGCGCGGGTTGCGCCCGGTGCGCGCGGTACGCTTGCCAACCGCGAAGGTGCCAAAACCGACCAGCGTCACCGAACCACCTTTCTTCAACGTACCTTTGACACCATCGATCACAGCGTCGAGTGCACGGCCTGCCGCTGCCTTCGAAATGTCGGCTTGCTGTGCAACGTGATCGATCAATTCCGTCTTGTTCATTCCAACCCCCGAGAATGTTTATGGCAATCGTGACGGCGCTCTGTTAGCGCCTGGCATCACGCGGCCGGCGGGCAACGCCGGGCGCAATCATTAGAATTGGCCGAAACCCCTGTGTCAAGCGGGGTTGAGCCTGATTTGGGTGGTTTTCGAGGGGGCTTCCTATAACAAGATGTTGCCGCAAATCGATGCACATACAACCAGTTGGCAAGCGCACCGCAGCTTTGCTCAATAGGTGGGAAAACGCGCCACGCGCGACGCCTGACGCAAGTCGCGCGGCCATAAAAAAACCCGCGGCCGTGACCGCGGGTTTTCTTCAAGCAAACAGCTTCGTTACTGACTGTCTTAGTGCTTCACGACTTCCGTTGCTGCGGCGTCTTTGCCCGGCTCCGCTGCGACCGGCGCAGCAGGCTTCGGCTCTTCTTCCGGCAACGCCGCCGGCACACGTTCGAGCGCCAGTTCGAGCACCTTGTCGATCCAACGGACCGGCACGATTTCGATTGCGTTCTTCACGTTGTCCGGAATCTCCGTCAAGTCCTTGACGTTCTCTTCCGGAATCAGCACCAGCTTGATACCGCCGCGATGCGCCGCCAGCAGTTTTTCCTTCAAGCCGCCGATCGGCAGAACTTCGCCACGCAACGTGATTTCGCCCGTCATCGCGACATCGGCGCGTACCGGAATTCCGGTCAACACCGACACCAGCGCGGTCGTCATCGCGATACCGGCAGACGGACCGTCTTTCGGCGTCGCACCTTCCGGCACGTGAATGTGAATGTCCTGCTTCTCGAACGCTTCGTCCTTGACACCGAGACGGCGCGAACGCGAACGAACCACCGAGCGTGCTGCCTCGACCGATTCCTTCATCACGTCGCCGAGCGAACCCGTGCGGATCACATTGCCCTTGCCCGGCATCACCGCAGCTTCGATGGTCAGCAGATCGCCGCCCACTTCCGTCCATGCGAGACCCGTAACCTGGCCAACCTGATTTTCCTTCGCAGCCAGACCGAAGTCGTACTTGCGCACGCCGAGGAACGTATCGAGGTTGCTGCCGTCGACCTTCACCGCGCCTTCCGCCTTCTTCAGCAGAAGCATCTTCACGACCTTGCGGCAGATCTTCGAAATTTCACGCTCGAGCGAACGCACGCCCGCTTCACGCGTGTAGTAACGAATGATGTCGCGGATCGCGGTTTCCGTCACATCGACCTCGCCTTCCTTGAGGCCGTTGTTCTTCTTCTGCTTGGGCAAAAGATAACGTTGCGCGATGCTGACCTTCTCGTCTTCCGTGTAACCCGACAGACGGATCACTTCCATCCGGTCGAGCAACGGCGGCGGAATGTTCAGCGAGTTCGACGTCGCGACGAACATCACGTCCGACAGATCGAAGTCGACCTCGACGTAGTGATCGGCGAACGTATGGTTCTGTTCCGGATCGAGCACTTCCAGCAAAGCCGACGACGGATCGCCGCGGAAGTCCTGACCCATCTTGTCGACTTCGTCGAGCAGGAAGAGCGGATTGCGCACGCCGACCTTGGTCAGGCTTTGCAGAATCTTGCCGGGCATCGACCCGATGTACGTACGACGGTGACCGCGAATCTCGGCTTCGTCGCGCACGCCGCCGAGCGCCATACGCACGAACTTGCGGTTCGTGGCGCGAGCGATCGACTGACCCAGCGACGTCTTACCGACACCCGGAGGCCCAACGAGGCACAGGATCGGCGCTTTGACCTTGTCGACACGTTGCTGGACCGCGAGATACTCGAGAATGCGTTCCTTCACTTTCTCGAGACCGAAGTGGTCCTCGTCGAGCACGCGTTCCGCATTCGAGAGGTCGTTGTTGACCTTGCTCTTCTTGCGCCATGGCAAGCCGATCAGCGTGTCGATGTAGTTGCGCACGACGGTCGCTTCAGCCGACATCGGCGACATCAGCTTGAGCTTTTTCAGCTCGGCGTCGGCCTTCTTCTTGGCTTCCTTCGGCATGCGGGCAGCCGTGATGCGCTTCTCGAGTTCTTCGAGGTCCGCACCTTCTTCGCCTTCGCCGAGTTCCTTCTGGATCGCCTTGACCTGTTCGTTCAGGTAGTACTCGCGCTGGCTCTTCTCCATCTGGCGTTTCACACGCCCACGGATGCGCTTTTCGACCTGCAGGATGTCGATCTCGGCTTCGAGTTGCGCGAGCAGATGCTCGAGTCGCTCGATGACCGGGAACATTTCGAGGATGTGCTGCTTCTGGTCGAGCTTGAGCGGCAAGTGCGCCGCGATCGTGTCGGCCAGACGCCCGGCTTCGTCGATACCCGACAGCGACGTCAGGATCTCCGGCGGGATCTTCTTGTTCAGCTTCACATACTGGTCGAACTGCGACACGATCGCGCGGCGCAGCGCTTCAGTTTCAGCGCTGTCGGCGTGGTCGGGTTCGAGCGGCATGACTTCGCACGAGAACTGCGTTTCCTGTTCTTCGATGGAAAGCGTTTTCGCGCGCTGCAAGCCTTCGACGAGCACCTTCACGGTGCCATCGGGCAGCTTCAGCATTTGCAGGATGTTGGCGACACACCCTACTTCGTACATGTCCTTTTCGGTCGGCTCATCTTTCGCAGCCGTCTTCTGGGCGACGAGCATGATGTGCTTGCCGCCTTCCATCGCTGCTTCGAGAGCCTTGATCGACTTCGGGCGGCCTACGAAGAGCGGAATCACCATGTGCGGGAAGACGACTACGTCACGCAGCGGGAGCAGCGGGAGCGTAATGCGTTCCGGCGGAAGGAGTTGGGTTCCTGACATTTCATTTCCCCATGAGTGGAATCAGTTCGTTCGATAGGTGAGGCCAGCAGAAAAGATTGCAAGCCTCCGCGTGTGGGAAAAGTTCAGTGACTCCGAAGGTTCAGTGACTCCATAGTGAAAACAACCAGCCTGACCACACGATAAACGAAAAAAGCCGTTCACGTTGCCATGAACGGCTTTTTTTGCAGAACCCGAAAGCCGATCAGTTCGAACCCGCCACTTTGGGCGCGTCTTCGTAGATCAGTAGCGGTTTGCCGTCGCCGTCAATCACGTTGTCGTCGATGATGACCTTGCTAACGCCTTTCATTTGCGGCAGGTCGTACATCACATCAAGCAACGCCTGTTCCAGGATGGAGCGCAGACCACGCGCACCCGTCTTGCGACGAATTGCCTTACGCGCGACAGCTTGCAACGCGGCCGGGCGAATTTCGAGCTCGACGCGTTCCATGTTGAACAGCTTGTGGTACTGCTTCACCAGTGCATTCTTCGGTTCGACGAGAATTTTCATCAACGCCGCTTCGTCGAGCTTGCCGAGCGTGGCGACCACCGGCAGACGGCCGATCAGTTCCGGAATGAGGCCGAATTTGATCAGATCTTCCGGTTCCACTTCGCGCAGCACTTCGCCGGCGTCGCGATCCTGCTTGCTCTTCACGCTTGCGCCGAAGCCAATACCGGTCTTCTCGGTACGATCGACGATGACCTTTTCGAGGCCGTCAAACGCGCCACCGCAAATGAACAGAATGTTGGTGGTGTCGACCTGGATGAAGTCCTGATTCGGGTGCTTACGGCCGCCTTGCGGCGGCACCGACGCCATCGTACCCTCGACCAGCTTCAGCAAGGCCTGTTGCACGCCTTCGCCCGACACATCGCGGGTGATCGACGGGTTGTCGGACTTGCGGCTGATCTTGTCGATTTCGTCGATGTAGACAATGCCGCGCTGGGCCTTGTCGACTTCGTAATTGCAGTTTTGCAGCAGCTTCTGAATGATGTTCTCGACGTCTTCACCGACATAGCCGGCTTCCGTCAGCGTGGTTGCATCGGCAATCACGAACGGCACGTTCAGAAGGCGCGCAAGCGTCTGCGCGAGCAGCGTCTTGCCGGAACCGGTCGGGCCGATCAGCAGGATGTTGCTCTTGGACAGCTCGATCTCATCCTTCTTGTCGAGATGCTTGAGACGCTTGTAGTGGTTGTACACCGCGACCGCGAGAATTTTCTTCGCGCGTTCCTGACCGATCACATACTGGTCGAGGATTTCACGGATTTCCTGTGGACTCGGCAGGTCGGACTTCGACAAGCCCGCCTCGATGCCCGCACCTGCAGCCTCATCACGGATGATTTCGTTGCACAGGTCGATACATTCATCACAGATGAACACCGACGGGCCGGCAATCAGTTTTTTGACCTCATGCTGGCTCTTGCCGCAAAACGAGCAATACAACAGCTTTTCGCTGTTAGAACCTTTCTTGTCCGCCATAGATGTGTGAGCCTCCGGACACTCGATTACATGATACGCCGTTTGCCCTGGCCTCGCAGTTTGGGCGGGGCCGGGCTTGAGCCAAGGTGACGGCGTTTGCCGCAGGCACTCGGACGAAATTTGATTATTTCACAACCGATCCGGCGACGTTTTTGCCCCAATTCGGGGCAAAAACGCACCATCTCAAGGACGCTTGTGCGCCACCTGGTCGACGAGGCCGTAAGCTTGCGCGTCGTCGCCGGACATGAAGTTGTCACGGTCGGTGTCGCGTGCGATACGCTCGACCGGCTGGCCGGTGTGATGCGCGAGCAGATGATTTAGCCGTTCCTTCAAATACAGGATTTCGCGCGCCTGAATTTCGATGTCCGACGCCTGACCACGCGCGCCGCCGAGCGGCTGGTGAATCATCACGCGCGAATTCGGCAGAGCAAAACGCTTGCCTTTCGCGCCGGCCGCCAGCAGGAATGCGCCCATGCTGGCCGCGAGACCCATGCACAGCGTGGAGACGTCCGGCTTGATGAACTGCATCGTGTCATAAATCGCCATGCCGGCGGAAACCGAGCCGCCCGGGCTGTTGATGTAGAAACTGATGTCCTTGTCCGGATTCTCGCTTTCGAGGAACAGCATCTGCGCGACGACGAGATTGGCCGTCTGGTCGTTCACTTCACCGACCAGGAAGACAATGCGTTCCTTGAGCAGACGGGAATAGATGTCGTACGAGCGCTCGCCCCGGCCGCTCGTTTCCACGACGATCGGCACCAGTCCGAGCGCCTGCGCTTCGAGATCCCGCGACGACTGGGAGGTCAACGTGTCCAGCATTTGAGCGCGAAAGGTCATGCAGTGGATCCTTGTCTGAAATATTCTAACTATTAGATGCTGGACAGGTGTGGTCGACAACCCCGTATTCAAGTGCGCGATCAGTGCATGTGCGCCGCGCAACACGAAGCAAAAACGCAATACACATTCACAGCACAAAAAAACGGCGTGCGGGCCGTCGCTCCGACAGCCGGCACGCCGTTGCAGCGACGCTTACGCTTGCGCCGTTGCGCTTGCCAGTTCTTCGAAGCTCACTTCCTTGTCCGTCACCTTGGCCTTGCTGAGGACGAAATCGACGACGTTGGCTTCAACGACGTACGCTTCCATTTCGGCAAGACGTTGCTGGTTCGAATAATACCAGCGGACGACTTCCTTCGGGTCTTCGTAGCTTTTCGCGAACTCGTCCACTTCGGCGCGAATCTGCTCCGGCTTGGCTTGCAGTTCGTTGGCCTTGACCAGCTCGGCCAGCACGAGGCCCAGCTTGACGCGGCGCTCAGCCTGTTCCTTGAACATGGCAGCCGGGATCGGCGCATCTTTGGCGTTCGGCACGCCACGTTGCTCCAGATCCTGACGCGCCATCGCGACGAGGCGTTCCTGATCCTGTTCGATCAGTGCATTCGGCACGTCCAGTTCGGAAATCTTCAGCAGCGCGTCCATCACCTGGTTCTTGACGATGGCTTGCGTGCGGCGCTTCGCTTCGCGCTCGAGATTGTCTTTGATCTCGGCGCGCATCTTGGTCAGATCACCGTCTTCGATGCCGAGCGACTTCGCGAATTCAGCGTCGATTTCTGGCAGATGCGGCCACTCGATCTTCTTCATCGCGATCGTGAATTGCGCGGTCTTGCCGGCAACGTCCTTGCCGTGATAGTCCTCAGGGAACGCCAGATCGAATTCCTTCGACTCGCCGACCTTCAGGCCCGTGGCTGCCTTTTCGAATTCCGGCAGCATGCGGCCTTCGCCCAGCACGAACGCGAAGTCGTCTGCGCTGCCGCCCTGGAACACTTCACCTTCGATCTTGCCGACGAAGTCGACCGTCACGCGATCGCCTTCTTTCGCTGCCGTGTCGCCGCCGCCATCACCGTGCTCGCCGGCTTCGCCGCGAGCGTGGAAGTGCACGCGCTGCTTGCGCAGGATGTCCAGCGTGCGGTCGATTTCCGCCTCGCTGATGCTGGTCGTGGTGCGCTCGATTTCAGCCGTGGCGACGTCGCCCAGCTTCACTTCCGGATACACCTCGAACGTCGCGTCGAACGCGTAGTCGCCTTCAGTGGCCTCGGCCTTCGGCGCGAAGCTCGGCTGACCGGCGACGCGCAGGTTTTCGGCGCGGCTGATGTCGAAAAATTCCTTGCCGACCTTGTCGCTCAGCACTTCGGCTTCCACCTGGCCCGAATACTGTTGCGTCACCATCTTGAGCGGCACCTTGCCCGGGCGGAAACCCGGCATGCGCACGTTCTTCGCGAGTTGACGGATACGCGAGTCCACTTCCTTCTGCACGGCGTCCTTCGGCAGGGAAATCGTTACGCGGCGTTCGAGCTTGCCGAGGTTTTCAACAACGTTAGCCATGGCTTCAATCGTCCTAAAATTATTCGAGCGAATCAGTTATCTTCTCCGTGCCGCTTGTCGATGTCGCGCGATCTCGCGTTTTTGGTCGCGTGTTGATCGCTTCGCCTCGATTGCGCGCCTGCGCCGCGGGCTTGCAGGCCGCCGGCAGCACGGTTGGGTCCAAAGAGCCGAATATTTTAGCAAACTATTTGCGCGCCTAGCCGGGATTCGATGAATGGGCGCGTTTTAATCGCGATTTTGCTCGGATTCCGGCCGCTTTCCGCGCTGTTTCAGGCCCGTTTGCGCACTGTTCCAGTGCGGCCGGGGTGTCGCGCCGCTATGACGCCGCGCCTGTCTGCACGAATTTTTCCCGACAGCTTCGCTTCCATCACCCGGCGCGGACGAAAGCAAGAGCAAAGCTAAAGCACGCGCCGCGCGTGCGCGCGCTGACGCTGTCAATGCTGGCTATGCCATTCGACATATTCAGTCGGCGCGCCCATGCTGATAAGCTAATGGACGCGCTCGGGGCTGAGCGCGCATCCCGACATTTCACCCGCCCTCGCAACGATTCCAACCATTCAGAGACACCATGCCGAATTCGCCGTCCTCGCCCGTCGTCGTCATTGCTCCCGATTCCTTTAAAGGCTCGCTCAGCGCGGAACAGGTCGCGCAAGCGATCGCAGCGGGCATCCAGCGCGCCCGTCCTGACGCGGACGTGCGCATCTGCCCGATGGCCGACGGCGGCGAAGGCACGCTCGACGCCATGCTCACGGGCGGCGGCGAACGCCGCACCCTGAGCGTGCGCGGCGCGGCCGGTCCGGTGCGCGACGCGCTCACGGGTCTGCTCGCCGACGGCAGCGCGATCATCGAAACGGCGGAGGTCGTCGGCATTACGGACCCGGTGGGAATGGGCGTGCCCGTCGAGGCGCGCAGCACGCGCGGCATGGGCGAAGCGATTCGCGCGCTGATGGACGCCGGCGTGCGGCGCTTTTTCGTCGCGCTTGGCGGCAGCAGCACGAACGACGGTGGCGCGGGCCTTCTGGCCGGCCTCGGCCTCAAGCTGTTCGACGCCCAGGACAATGAACTCGACGCCACGCCGGAACAGCTCGCCCGTCTCGCGCGAGTGGACGTGTCGCAACTCGACGCGCGTCTCGCCGACACGCAGTTCGTCGGCATGTCGGATGTGGACAATCCGCTTACCGGCGATCACGGCGCCACCGCGGTGTTCGGTCCGCAAAAGGGCGTGAAACCGGACCAGGTGGCCGCGATCGACGCAGCGCTGGCCCGTTTCGCCGATCTGCTCGAACCGGCGCTCGGCCGCACGGCGCGCGAACTGCCCGGCGCGGGCGCGGCCGGTGGCCTCGGCTTCGCGCTGCATATGCTTGCCGCGCAGTTCGAACCGGGCGCGGAAACCGTCGCGCGACAAATCGGGCTGGACGCCGCGCTCGAAGGCGCGGACTGGCTGATCACCGGCGAAGGCCGTTCCGATGTGCAAACGCTGCACGGCAAGGCACCCTTCATCGCCTGCCGTCACGCACAGGCTGCCGGCGTGCCGGCCACCCTCCTCTCGGGTGGCGTCGACTCCGCCGCCTTGCCGCGCCTCGCCGAATATTTCAGCGGCTGCTTCTCGCCGGCGCCTGGACCGATCACGCTCGAAGTCGCGATCCGCGACGCGGCACGCCTGTTGGCGGACGAAGCCGAACAGTTGACGCGCCTGAAATACGGCACGCGTTGACCGGCAAGACGGTTGCGGCAACAATCACAGCGCCGCGACCGCTCACACACTACGGGAAGACCATGAAGGACGCCAAAGCCGGGCTCGAACAGTTCCTGACGTACCGTCTGCATGTCCTCAACAAACTCGCCGAACGCGGCATCAGCGAACGCTATCAGAACAAGCTCGGCGTGACCTTGCCTGAAGCGCGCGTGATTGCGTCGGTGGGATCGTTCGGGCCGTTCTCGATCATGGAACTGGCAAGGCATGCCAATCTCGACAAAAGCCAGGCAAGCCGCGCCGCCGAGGCGTTGATCAAGCAGGGACTCGTGAAACGCGAGGCGAGCGCCGAAGACGGCCGCGTCGTGCTGGTGTCGCTCACTCCCGAGGGCCGCGCGCTGTATCGGAAGGTGATGCCGATCGCGCGCAAATGGAACGGCGATATGTTCGACTGTCTCGACGAGCAGGAGAAGCTCGCCTTCGGCGACGCGCTCGACAAGATCATCGGCACGATGACGGCGCGCGAGGAGTGACCTGCGCGCCGCATGCGGGCGCTGAATTCAGCCTTTGCGCTCGCCCTGCCCGTTCGCGTCGCCCGCGCCGGGATCGCTAGCCGCCGCGCCCGCTACCCCGGACCCTTTCGACGCGCCAGGTGCGCCAACGGGCGTAACGCCCGCCTGCGCATGAGCACCACGCGCGAGCCGCCACGCGATCGCCGCGAGCGAACCGACTGCCAGTAGCAGCGCCGCCCACAACAGGTAGCGGCGCATCGCATCGGGATCCTTCGCGGACTGCGCCCTCGCGGCCTGCTCCGGTGACAGCGCATCACCCAGGCGCGCCGTCGCAGGGACTGCTGAGGCACCCATCAACAGCTCGTCGCGGGTCACCGCCGAGGACACCGTCGTCGCGCTACCCACCGCCAACGTGAACGGCGCGGTCCCACGCGCGACGAACGTCAGCGTCGCCGGACGCCAGCCCGCGGCAATGGTCAGTGTGCCGCTGCCGAGTCCACCGTTGCGCGGGTCGACCACCACGCGCCATTGACGATCCGTGTCGGGCGTCAATTCAAGCGAAGGATTGCTTTGCTCCACGTCGCCGTTGTGCAGGCGGAACAATGTCGCGCCCGCGACTTCGCGCCACGGCGTATCCAGCCCCGCTCGCGAATAGACGACCGCAGGCGCAACCGTATTCGGCTGAGGCAGATTCAGGCGCAACCGGTCGATGGGATACGGGCCGCCGGTGCTGAAGAAATACTCGCCGGGTTTCGGCCCCGCGTGCGCGACGATGCCTTCGCGCCACGTCCGCTCGGCGCGTTGCGCGGCGTCGGCGGCCAGCGCCTGTATCTCCATGTCCAACGACTCGACATACGGCGCGCCGTCGAGCCAGCGCAAACGCAGGTAACGCGCCCGCATGCCGTCCAGTTCGATCCGGTCCTGACTCAGCGTGCTGCCGTTGTAGCTGACCTTGAGAAGTTGCGCATCGCCGGCGGGTTGCCAGTGCCGCAAGTCGTCGCTCGCTTCGACCGTGACGCGCCCCTGGTAATTGTCGTCGCGCAGGTGCACGAGCAACGCGCTCACGCGGCTGGTACGCGACGCGCGTCCGAGGTCGATCAGGTCGGTGTCGTGTTGCGCGCGGGAGGGCGGAGCCGAGGTCGCGCGCAGCGAACCGTCGGCGGCGATCGTCACGCCGAGCGGCGCGCCGGAACTGCCGGAGGCCGCGGGCGGCAACGGAAACCAGCGCACCGGACGCAGCGTGGGCGGCGTGCGGGCAGGCTCGCGTGGCGCATCGAGTGAGTACGGCACGGGTTCGCCGGTGCCATTGAAGACGCGCACGTCGCCGAGATCGTGACGTTGGCTTGCCGCGTAGACAGTTGCCGGCAGCGTCACGCTGTAGTACGCGGCGCCCTCGTCGAGTTGCAGCGCAAAATGCTGCGCGAAGTCGTCGGCCGCGACCGCGGGCGCGGACGCCCACGTCGCCACGATCGCAAAACACCAGCCGGTCAATGTAAAGACACGCTTCATTGCTTAGTTTCCACGACCAGAGCCTTAGGCGGTAACGGCGAGAAGTAGCCGATCAGCAACAACATCAACCCGATGCCGATAAACGAAACGATCCGCTCGATTCCGGTCACGTGAGACAGGTCGAACAGGAACAGCTTGACCACGGTCACCGCCAGCAGCGCGCCGCCGATGAACCAGAAGATCCGGCTCGCGCGGCGCGTCGCCCAGATCATCATGGCAAGCGCGCACACGGTCCAGAATACCGATATTGACGCCTGCACGAGCATCGAGTGTGACATGGTCTCGAGCTGGTACGGCACTCCCGTCCAATGATGCAGCGTACGCAGCAGCATGGCGTTCAGCCAGAAGAATCCGGTCGCGCCGGCCGCCACCTGCAACGGCACGCGATATTCGCCGATCGGCACGCCTAGCCGGTGAATCCGCACGAGCCAGAACGCCGCCAGCGCGAATATCAGCGCCTGCACCAGGTCGAGCGGATTGAGCAACGGCAGACGCGCCCATGTGCCGCCGTCCTGCGTCAGGTTCGCAAAGAACGTCCATATCCACATCACCAGCACGAGCGGCGTCGAGGCGATCGCGCACAGCCGCACGATACTGTCGCGGCGCGCGAGCCACAACCCGGCAAAAGCAAACGCGCTCCAGCCGACCAGAAACACCTGCTGCAGACTGAACGACGCGAGCACCGCATCGACATCGTACGCCGCGTGAAAGTGATGATGCAGCGTGCGCAAAAGCAGCGCGTTGAACCATAGAAACAGCGTGGCGAGCACCAGGTAATCGAAGGCGCGCGGATGCCATTGCACACCCAATGCGCGTAGTCTGCGCAGCCATACCGCGCGGGCGACGAACACGAGGATCTGCGCGACGTCGAGCGGATTGAGGATCGGCAACCACACGAGCGGCGCGGCGCTGCCGTCGCTCGTCACGCTCGTGATACTCCACGCCCACAGCAGGACGGCGAGCGGCGCCGCGGCCCACACCTGATACGCCTGCATGAAGCGCGCGACCGGCCAGCGCAGACGATGGCCGGCGCCCGCCAGCAACAGCAGCAGCACACCGAAGCCATACGCCCACGCGCTCCAGCTCCACGCGCCTTCGGGCACGTAGGCCCGCAATGCCCAGTAGCCTTCGAGCGCGGCGAGCGCGCCGGCCGTCCAGAACATCAGCGTATGCAGCGGCGCGAGCAGGATATCGCTGACGTCGCGCTGCTGACGCCACAACAACGCATACGCCGAGAGCGCTGCGAGCGCGCAGACCAGCCAGCCGTAGCCGCTCACGGGCGCCATGCCCAACGTGAAAAGCTCCGCGGTCAGCAGCGCGAGGACCGGCACGAGCGCCAGCGCCGGCAATCCGGCAAGCGGCCAGCGCAGCGTGCGGCGCGCGCCGTGAGCGAGCCACGCCGTCAGCACGGCGAAGAGTGCGACGGCCGCGGTGTCGAAGCGGGCGTGGCCGTAGCCAGGATGAGCGCTCGTGTACGCATGGATTTCGTACAGGCCACCGAAGGTCCACCACAACAAACCCCACACGCTGGCGACGAGACCGATCTGCGGCATCCACAGGTGCCACTCGCCTGCTTCGCTGCGGCCGTGCAAACGCCATCCCGTGAAGATGCCCGCGAGCGCGATCAGCACGGACGCGATATAGGCGCCGTTCAGGACCGGCCAGACGCTCGCGTCGGAGCTCTGCGTGATCGTGCCGATCGCGTAGGCGCCCGCCGCCGCCAGTTGCAACAGCAGGCCGAAGCCAAACGCGCTCAGGCGCCGCTGACGCACGGCGAGCCAGGTGATCGCCGCGCCTTCGATGGCCCAGGTCGCGCTCGTCGTCGGTCCGGTGAATGCGAGCGGCACGGCGAGCGTGGCGAAGATCACCGCCAGCGCGAGCATCGCCTCGAACATCATGCCGAGGCGTTCGCGGCGCCGCGAGAGCCAGCCCGCGATCGCAAGATAGAACGCGGCCAGCGCCACCGCGCTCCACGCCAGGCCGAATTCGGTGTTCTTCATCAGCGCGGCTTGCAGGCCGATCGCCACCAGCGGCGTGCCGAACACCAGCGTGCCGTCGACGTAATGCTTGAGCGCGATTTCGCGCCGTACCGCGTAGAGCAGCGCGATGCCGACGTACATCAGGAAAAACAGAATCAGGAACGGCCCGGTGCTCGCGAGCAGCTCGGGGCGGTAGGCCATCACGCCCCACGCGGCGCCGATCGAAAACGTGAATACGAAGCCGAGCAGATTCAACGGGCGCCACGCCTTGAACCAGGCGATCGCGAAGATGCCCGCGTTGAGCAGCGCGTAGTAGCTGAACAGCATCACATGACTGCCGCCGCCCGTCGACAGCAACACCGGCGCGAGAAAACCGCCCGCGCTGCCCATGAAGGCCAGCGACGAAGCGTTCTGCCGCACCGCCAGAAACGCGCTGAGCGCGCAGATCGCGACCATCAGCGGCAAGGCTGCGCCCGCCGGTAGCAAGTGGTAAAGCCTCGTGGCCGCGAACACGGTCAGATACAGCGCGCCGACGCCGCCGCCTTGCAGGATCAGACCGTACGCACCGCGTCGCACGCCGATACGCCAGCCGAGCACGAGCAAGGCCGTCGCGGCGAGCGCTACACCGGCGAGGCGGAATTCGATCGGCAGCAGGCTGTTGTCGGCCGCGTATTTGAGCAGGAAGGCAATGCCGAAAAACAGCACGATGATGCCGACGCGCACGACCGTGTTGCCACCTAGAAGCCAGTCGCGGCCCGCTTTGAAGAGACGTTCGGCGAGACCGGGGCCACGCGGGGGCGCGGGTGGTGAAGGTGGTACGGGAGGCAGCGGCGCTGACGTTGTCGGCTGGTCTGAAACCAGCGGTGCGGTCGACGTGGCCGGTGTGGCGCCTGGTGCGCCTGGTGCCCCTCGCGTGCTTGGAGTGCCGGGTGCGCCGGCTGTGCGCGCCGCACTCTGGGAGCCCGGCACGCTGGCTTCGGCGCTTGTCGGTGAGCGCGCGGCAGCGAGTTGCATCGTCAGCACCGCAGGCTGCGAACGTGCCGTCTGCTCATTTGCAGGCGGGATCGCGTAAGGACTCGACGCGGCGTCCGCCGGCCGCGGCTTGAACGCCGCACTATCGGCGGCCTGCGTAGTGGTATCCGTAGCGCCCTCGACGCCGCCCGCACGCAACTGACGAATCTCGCCGCGCAACACGACGATCTCGCGTTCGAGCCGCTCGACGCGCGCCGCCAGTTCACCCGGAGAATTCCAGCTATCACTCGCGGCCGCTTTGGCAGCAGATTCCGTCGCGGCACCCGACGACTTCTTTTGCAGCAAACGCGAAAACGCGAAACCGGCCACGGCGCCCAGCAGTGCACCGAGGCTGATCGAAAAATCGTTCGATAAGGCGGCCAGCATGCCGACCACCGCGCCAAGCACGGTCAATATCACGCTCATCGCACCCCCACCTTTTTATTGTGTTCTGTAGCGAGATCTGTTTGGTCACGCACGGATCAATCCGCGAGTACTACGTCAACGATACGGCGAAAATCGGCGCGCAGAATACCATGCAAATCGCGCTTTCGAGCCAACAACGCGGTGAATAGCGAATATGCAACGATGCTTAATGATTTTTCCTACGACATTCCGCCATTGATACCCAGCGAATTGATTCCCGCAGCCGCGCAAGCCGCGCTAGCGAATACCCCGATTAATTCAGCGGGCGAATTAGCAAACTGTGGCAATGGCCATTACCGGAAAGCATCTCATACGGGTAACGCTCGGCCTGCGTGAGGTCGTCAATATAGACTCGCACCGCCGGCTGCTCACGACGAGCGGCCAACCATGTCAAAATTCGGCACCGGCCATCGGGCCATCCATCTCTCACATTTCATCCAAGGAAGTTGCAGTGGACATCAACAAACAGGTCGCGGCCCTCACCGCTTCGGAACTCCAGACGGCCGGCGCGAGCCAGGCCACGGCGATTGCGGTTAGCGTGCTGCTGCGTCATCTGCGCTCGCCTGAGCTGGCGAAGCTGTTGTCGTCGGCGTTCGAAAACCATCAGGCGGTCATGCTGCAAACGCCGTGGCCCGAGCCGATGCTGCAGGCGTTCGAATCGACCCGCCGCTTTCTCGAAGGCGCCGCGCAAGCGGACCTGCCGGGCACGCAAGCGCCTGCGCAAACGCCGGACGCCTGAGCCCGGCCAGACCGCGCCGCCGGTAGCGCCGAAAAACGGAACCCTGTCAGTCCACGGATTCAACGGGGTTTTCTTCTGCGAATAGACGGTGCGAAGGAGAAGGTCGAACGCCTACACCCTTCAGGACGACGCTGCGAGAATTGTGCCGAACCACGTGCGCAGCGCCGATATCTCCTCCCCGCACACTGAATGCGGCATCGGATACGCGCTCCAGTCGACCTTGCAACCTCGCGTGATCGCAAAGTCGCGCGCGGCCTCGCCTAACTGGATCGGCAACACGTCGTCGTACATGCCATGCGCGGCAAAGATCGGCGTGCCACGGTTCGCAGCGCTCAAGCGGCTGTCGATAAAGCCCGGCGACGGCACATAACCCGACAGCACGATCAAGCCGGCAAGTGTCTCAGCGTGCGTCAGCCCCGCTGAATAGGTCATCGCCGCGCCTTGCGAAAAACCCGCGAGAAAGATGTTCGAAGTCGGAATGCCGCGCCGGTTCTGCGCTTCGATCAATTGCCGCACGGTTGCGCAAGACAATTCGATACCCGCTTCGTCGACTTGCTCATTGATGCTCTGAAACGACCGGATGTCATACCACGCGCGCATCACATAGCCGTTATTTGCGGTAACGGCAATCTCCGGCGCATTGGGAAACACGAAGCGTACGGCGGGCGCATCGGCGAGACGCAGTTCGGGCACGAGCGACACGAAGTCGTTGGCGTCGGCGCCGAGACCGTGCATCAGGATCACGGCGAACCTGGGATTCGGCGCACTTTCAATTTCGATGGTGGACGGTTGCTCGTTCATGTATCGCGATTACTCGGTTTCAGAAAACGTTCAGAGGATCGGAATGAGTACAGGGAGGATATACCGCCAAGTTAGACAAGGTACACCAGTCATCTCGATTGTCATCGGGCCCAGTCATCAAAGTACGGCGCGAGCACGGCTCGCCTCCTGTTTCTTCCAAAGCGCCGTGATCCTCCGGTTGTCAATTGCAGGCCGTTCGATTCAAAGCCTGTCTCCTCCCGCCTCCGCCCGCGACCGCGACCGCGCCCGCCCGCGTCCCGCCGCGCTCCGCGCCGGCGCCACGACCTCAGCGAGCAGTTCCTCGTGCAGCGCTCGCAAGACCTCGACGAACGCCGACGCCAGCCGCTCTCGCGGCCTGTGCGGAGGAAACAGCAGATAGGTCTGAAAGCGCGTGGCCGGCAGGAATGGGCGAATCGCGATTTCCGGCCCGGCGAAGTCGCGCGCGACGATCGGATGCGCGAGCGTTACGCCCATGCCGTGACGAACCATCTCGCAGCACATCGCGGTGTATTGCGCCTCGATCGCCATGACACGCTGCACGCCCGCGCGCTGGAACACCTCGTCCATCAAGGCGCGCGTGCCGTCGCCATGACACAGCGAGATGAACGACTCGCCCTCCAGATCCTCCGGCTTGATGCTGCGCTTCGCCGCCAGCCGATGCGCCGCCGGCATCACGCACACGGCAGCCACGTCCGCCAGTTGTTCGACCTCGCAATCGGACGCCTCGCTGACATACACCGCGACGCCGAGATCGCAAAACTGCGACGCCGTCCAATGATTGACCGTGCCCGACGTATTCACGTGCAGCGACACGGTGACATCCGGAAACAGTTCAACAAACCGCTTGATGGCATGCGGCACCAGCGTCATGCCCGCGGAGGGCATCGCCGCGATGCGCAGACGCCCGCTGCCGAGATTGCGAATCTGCGCCGCGGCGTTCGCCAACCCCTGCAAGCCGACAAACGCGCGTTCGACTTCGCGAAAGAACGCTTCGCCCTCGCTCGTCGGAATCAGCCGCACGCCGCTGCGCTGAAAAAGTTGCAGCCCCGTGTCGCGTTCGAGTTGCGCGATCAGACGGCTCACGTTCGGCTGCGACGTGAAGAGCGCCTTGGCCGCGGCGGTCATCGACCCCGACACCATCACCGCGCGGAACGCCTCGATGTGCTTGAGATTCATCCGTATTCTCCCTTAGACGACGTCCTGCAACCCATATCATCCATGCATAGATAGGTATTTTATTCGTATTGGACGACATGACCAGCCGGCGCGACACTGCATTCCAACGACGGGCAGCGAAGCCCGCCTCCCCACACCGGAACTGGAGATCGTCGTCATGAGAAGAGCGTTGCATCGCCGCCTGTCCGCCCCGTCCCACCCTGCCTTCGCGGCGCTTTTATGCGCTTGCGCCCTTGCCGCTCCGCTCTTCGCGCAGGCCGAAACGACGCTCTATGTCGCCAACGTCGGCGGCTCGAACGAGCAGCTCTACCGGCAGAAAATCATTCCACCGTTCGAGAAGGCGCATAACGTCAAGATCGTCTACGTGGCGGGCAATTCGAGCGATACGCTCGCCAAGCTGCAAGCGCAGAAAGGCCATCAGCAGATCAACGTCGCGGTCATGGACGATGGTCCCATGTACCAGGCGATGCAGCTGAACCTGTGCGCGAAGCTCGACGACGCGCCCGTGATGAAAGACGTGTACCCGCTCGCGAAGCTGGGGCCGAGCGCGATCGGCGTCGGCATGGTGGCGACGGGCATCGGCTATAACGAGGAGGCCTTCAAAAAGGCCGGCCTGCCGCCGCCCGACTCGTGGAAGGCGCTCACCGACAGCCGCATCAAGGGCAAACTCGGCGTGCCGCCGATCACCAATACCTATGGTCTGCATACGCTCGTGATGCTCGCGCGTCTGTCCGGCGGCGGCGAGAAGAACATCGATCCCGGCTTCACCGCGATGACCCAAAAAGTCGCGCCGAACGTGCTGTCCTGGGCGCCGACGCCCGGCGAGATGGACGGCCAGATGCAGTCCGGCGACGTGATCCTCGCGCCCTACGGCAGCGGCCGCGCGGTCGCCTTGCAGAACACCGGCTTCCCGCTCAAGTTCATCTACCCGAAGGAAGGCGCGGTCGCGTTGCAGGTGGCGGCCTGCGCGATCGCGGAGAACGCGCAGCCGCAGTTGTCGCAGCAGTTCGTGCAGTACCTGTTGAGCCCGGAAGTGCAGGCACTGCAGGCGCAAGGCATCGGTCTGGGTCCGGTCAACAGGACCGTCAAGCTCACGCCTGAGATCGCCGCGCGCGTGCCCTACGGTCCCGAGCAGATCTCGAAGCTGACCGCAATGGACTGGGCCACGATCAACCAGCATCGGACCGAATGGACCGAGCGCTGGAACCGTTCGGTCGAACGCTGAAGTGCGGCACCAGCAGGTTCCTCGCGCGGCGCGCGATCTGATGAAGGAGCGAGGCGCATGGCCTTCCTGACTCTGCAAGGCATCTCGAAACGCTATGGCGATTTCACGGCGGTCGATCGACTCGATCTGGCCGTCGAACGCGGCGAACTGCTGTCGCTGCTCGGCCCCTCCGGCTGCGGCAAGACCACCACGCTGCAAATGGTCGCGGGCTTCATCACGCCGACGACGGGCCGCATTCTGCTCGATGGCCGCGACATCACCAACGAGCGTCCCGAGAAGCGCGGCATCGGCGTGGTCTTTCAGAGCTATGCGCTGTTTCCGCACATGACGGTGGCGGGCAACGTCGGCTTCGGACTGGAGATGCGCAAGGTCAGGCGCAAGGAGCGCGATGAGCGCGTCGCCGAAGCGCTCTCGCTCGTGCGTCTGAAGGGCCTCGGCCACCGCTATCCGAAGGAACTGTCGGGCGGCCAGCGTCAGCGTGTGGCGATTGCGCGCGCCATCGCGATGCAGCCGGAACTGCTGCTGCTCGACGAACCGATGTCCAACCTCGACGCCAAGCTGCGCGAGGAGATGCACATCGAATTGCGCGCGATCCAGAAGCGCCTCGGCATCACGACGATTCTCGTCACGCACGATCAGGTTGAAGCGATGACCATGAGCGACCGCATCGCGGTGATGCATCGCGGCGCCATTGCGCAGCTCAGCACGCCGTATGACGCGTACGAGCGTCCCGCCACGCCGTTTGCATCGACGTTTCTCGGGCGCACCAACGCGTTTTCTGGCGAAGTGCTGCGCCGCAACCCGCGCTGCGCGGAAATCGACGTGGCGGGCACGACGCTGCATGTGCCGCACGAAGGCCGTCACGTCGACGGCACGGTGAACGTCTATATCCGCCCGGAAAAGGTTCATCTGGCCAATGGCGATGCGCGCGTGCGCGGCCGCATCGCGACGCGTGTCTTCGTCGGCAATCAATGGCTGCTCGAAGTCGACACCGAACTCGGCAAGTTGCGCGTCGCGCAACCGAACCATGGCGCGCCGCCGCCCGGGGAAGGCCACGAAGTCGGTCTCGCGTGGACCGACGACGACCTGCGCGTGCTCACGCAAGACAATCCGGAGAGCGCTCATGGCCACGCTTGACGACGCCCGTCCCGGCGCCGCGCCGTGGCTGCTGTCGGGGCCCGCGCTGCTGCTGTTCGTCGGCTTGTTGCTGGTGCCGCTGCTGCTCACGCTGATGCTGTCGTTCCGCGTCTTCAGCGATACGGCGGGCGTCACCGCCGGCTATACGCTCGCGAACTACTGGGAAGTCGTCAGCGACCCGTACTACGGCACGATTTTTTTGCGCACCGCCGGCCTCGCCTTCGCCGTCACGCTGCTGTCCATCGTGCTCGGCGTGCCGGAGACCATCGTGCTCGCGCGCATGAAGCGTCCGTGGCAGTCGCTGTGTCTGCTGATCGTGCTCGGCCCGCTGCTCATCTCCGTAGTGGTGCGCACGCTCGGCTGGCAGATTCTGCTCGGCAACAACGGCGTGCTGAACAACCTGCTCCAGACCCTGCACGTCACCGACGAACCCATCCGCCTCGTCTTCACGATGACCGGCATGATCATCGCGCTCACGCACGTGCTGGTGCCCTTCATGGTGATGTCGGTCTGGGCGACCATGCAGAAGCTCGATCCGCAAGTCGAATGGGCCGGCCGCTCGCTCGGCGGCTCGCCGTTCGCGGTGTTCCGCCGCGTGGTGCTGCCGCAGATCATGCCGGGGGTGCTGTCGGGCTCGATCATCGTGTTCGCGTTGTCGGCATCGGCGTTCGCCACGCCGGCATTGATCGGCGGCCGGCGCCTCAAGGTGGTCGCCACCGCCGCCTACGACGAGTTCCTCGGCACGCTCAACTGGCCGCTCGGCGCAAGCATCGCCGTGCTGCTGCTGATCGCCAACGTGGCGATCGTGATGGGCTGCAGCCGCCTCGCCGAGCGCCGCTTCCAGCACATCTTCGATTGAGCGGGAGACAGCGATCATGAAACAGAACGGCATTCTCGGGCTCCTCTACAACGCGTTCTTTCTGACCTTCATCCTCGCGCCGCTCGCGGTGGTGATGCTGGTGGCTTTCACCGACAAGGGCTTCATCTCGATGCCGTTCGATGGCGCGTCGCTGCGCTGGTTCCGCGCGATCATCGAGAACGGCGACATCGTGGCGGCCTTCTGGCTGTCGGTGCGGCTCGCGTTCGCGGCGGCGAGCATCGGCGTGCTGCTCGCGGTGCCCGCCGCGCTGGCGATCGCGCGCTATCGCTTCCCGGGCCGCGCCGCGCTCACGAGCTTCTTCCTTTCGCCGATGATGATTCCCGCAGTCGTGCTCGGCATCGCGTTCCTGCGCTTTCTCTCGCTGCTGCATCTGTCGGGATCGTTCTGGTCGCTGGTCTGCGCGCACGTCATCATCGTGCTGCCGTATGCGTTGCGGCTCGCGCTGTCGTCGGCCGTCGGGCTCGACCGCGATGCCGAACGCGCCGCGCTCTCCTGTGGCGCGAGCCGCTTCACCGCGTTTCGCCGCGTGGTCCTGCCGATGATCCGCACCGGCGTGGCGGGCGGCTGGGTGCTCTCGTTCATCCAGAGTTTCGACGAACTGACCATGACCATCTTCGTCGCGACGCCCGGCACGACCACGCTGCCCGTTGCCATGTACAACCAGATCGCGCAGACGATCGATCCGCTGGTCGCTTCGGTGTCGGCGGTGCTGATCGTCGGCACGGTCCTTCTGATGATCCTGCTCGACCGCATGGTCGGACTGGATCGCATTCTGATCGGAGAAACCCGATGACATTGACTAGTAGCGCCCGCCCCGGCGTCCCTGCGGATGTGGTGGTTGTGGGCGGCGGCCTCGTCGGTTCGGCCGTGGCCTACGGCCTTGCCCGCGAAGGCGCGCGCGTGACCGTGCTCGACGAGGACGACGGCGGCTTTCGCGCGTCGCGCGGCAATTTCGGCCTCGTCTGGATTCAGGGCAAGGGCTATGGCCTGTCGCCTTATGCACGCTGGTCGCGCAGTTCGGCCACGCGCTGGCCGGGACTCGCCGAAGCGCTGCTGAAGGAAACGGGCGTGGACGTGGCGTTGCGTCAACCCGGCGGCTTTCACTTCTGCTTCAACGACAACGAACTCGCTGAACGCGACAAGCGCCTCTCGACGCTGCAAGCCGAACTGGGCGATTACCCGTATCAGATGCTCGACGCCGCCGAAGTCCGCGCGCGCATTCCGCAAATCGGGCCCGCGGTGATCGGCGCGAGCTATTCGCCGATGGACGGTCACGTGAATCCGCTCAAGCTCCTGCGCGGCCTGCATACCGCCATGCAGGCGCGAGGCGTGCGGCTCGTGTCGGGCGAACGCGCGGAGCGCATCGAACCGCAAGCGCAGGGCTTCGTCGTGCACGGAAAGCGCGGGACCTATCGCGCGGCGCGGGTCGTGCTCGCCGCGGGCCTCGGCAATCGCGCGCTCGCGCCGTTCGTCGGGCTCGACGCGCCGGTCGCGCCCAATCGCGGACAGGTGCTGGTGAGCGAGCGTGTCGCGCGGTTTCTCGACTATCCGACGCTCAACGTGCGCCAGACAGACGAGGGCAGCGTGCAGTTCGGCGATTCAATGGAAGAAGTCGGCTTCAACGATTTCACCACCACGCACGTGCTTGCCGACATCGCCCGGCGCGGCGTTCGTGCGTTCCCGATGTTGCAGCACGTGCGGCTCGTGCGCATGTGGGCCGCGTTGCGTGTCTATAGCCCCGACGGTTTTCCGATCTACGACCACTCCGAGGCGCACCCCGGCGCGTTCGTCGTCACCTGCCATAGCGGCGTGACGCTGGCGGCCGCGCATGCGCTGCGCGTCGCGCCGTGGATCATGGGCGCGCCGATGCCCGAGGAACTGCCCCACTTCTCCGCGCGCCGCTTCGAGCACGCCGGAGAACTGACTCCCGCTCATTGAATTCGACATGACTACTCAATCGACTCACACGCTTTTCAAGCCGCTGCCGGGCGTGCAAGGCGCGGCCGCCACGAACGTCGCCATCTGGTTCAACGATCAGCCGCTGTCCGTGCCGGGCGGCTGCTCGGTAGCGGCGGCCCTGCTCGCCGCAGGCGTGTCGCGGTTTCGTGCGACGCCTGTATCCGGCGCACCGCGCGGGCCTTTCTGCATGATGGGCGCGTGCTTCGAATGCCTCGTCGAGATCGACGGCATGCCGAGCCGCCAGGCCTGCATGGTCGAAGTCAAAGCCGGCATGCAAATCCGCTCGCAGGAAGGCGCGCGCGATCTGCCGCACTTCGGCGCGAGTGCCACGACCGACGCACCGCTGGAGAACGCCCATGACCGCTGATTTCGCATCCGATTTCGCTTCCGAAGCCGTCGACGTCGTCGTGGTCGGCGCCGGTCCCGCCGGCATGAGCGCGGCGACGCGCGCGGCGCGCGCCGGCCTCACGACCGTGCTGATCGACGAACAGGACGCCGTGGGCGGCCAGATCTATCGCGCCATCGGCCGCGCCGATGCGCGCCGCAAGGAGATTCTCGGGCCGGACTACGCGGCGGGTGCGGCTGTCGCCGAAGCGTTCGCCGCCTCCGGTGCGCGCCACCTGACGAACGCGAGCGTGTGGCAGGTTACTCGCGAGCGCGGCGTCAATTATCTGCAGGGCGGCAAGATCGGCAGCTTCGACGCGCAACGCGTGATTCTCGCCAGCGGCGCGCTGGAGCGGCCCTTTCCGATTCCCGGCTGGACGCTGCCCGGCGTGCTGACAGCGGGCGCGGCGCAGATCCTGTTGAAGAGCGCGGGCGAAGTGCCCGCCGCGCCGCCGGTGCTCGCGGGCTGCGGACCGCTGCTGTATCTGCTCGGCTGGCAATACGTGCGCGCCGGCGTGCCGATCCGCGCGCTGGTCGACACCACGCGCCACGAAGACCGCTGGCGCGCCAAGCGTCACATGCTGGCGGCGCTGCGCGCGTGGCCGTTCCTCAGCAAAGGCTTGCAACTGATCCGCACACTGCGCGAAGCGAACGTGCCGATCTTCGAGGCAGCCGACGATCTGCGCGTGGAAGCACGGATCGGCACGGATCATATCGAGCGCGCCGCCGCGCTTCACTTCACTACCCAAGGCACGGCGCATCGTCTCGAAGCCGATGTGATCCTGCTGCATCAGGGCGTCGTGCCGAACACGCAATTCACGCAAGCGCTGCGCGCCTCGCACCGCTGGGACGACGCACAACTGTGCTTCACGCCGAAAGTCGATGCGTGGGGCGAACTGGAGGTGCCCGGCATCTTTGTCGCGGGCGATGGCGCGGGCATCGGCGGCGCGCAGGCGGCAGCGTTGCAGGGCACGCTCGCGGGTCTCGCGGCGGCTGCGCAGCTCGGCGCGATCACGTCCGGGTCGCGCGATGCCGAAGCTCTCGCGCATCGCCGCGCGCTCGCGGGCGTCATGCGCATCCGGCCTTTTCTCGACAGCCTGTATCGTCCGCGCGACATCAACCGCATTCCGCGCGACGAGACCGTCGTCTGCCGTTGCGAGGAAGTCACCGCGGGCGAGTTGCGCAAGTTCGTCGAGCTCGGCTGCGTCGGACCGAATCAGGCAAAGTCGTTCGGACGCTGCGGCATGGGTCCGTGTCAGGGACGCATGTGCGGCCTCACGGTGACGGAAGTGATCGCCGATGCGCGCCGCGTCTCGCCCGCCGAAGTCGGCTATTACCGCATCCGTCCGCCGATCAAGCCGCTCACGCTCGGAGAACTCGCCGGTGAGTGACCCGACCGACATCCAGGAAGCCGATGTGCTCGTGGTCGGCGGCGGCCTGCATGGCACGAGCAGCGCGTTCCACCTGGCGCGGTGCGGCGTGAAGGTGATCGTGCTCGAAGCCGATTATGTCGCGCGTCATTCGTCGGGCGTGAACGCGGGCGGCGTGCGCACGCTGGGCCGTCCGTTGCCTGAAATTCCGCTCGCGCTGATGTCGCGGGAAATCTGGCACGGCATGAGCGAGCTGCTCGGCGAGAATGGCGGCTTCGTTGCTTCCGGTCAGTTGAAGATCGCCGAAACGGATGACGAACTCGAAGCGTGCCGCCAGCGGGTCGCGCTGCTCGAATCGCATGGATTCACGCACGAGAAGGTGATCGACCGCGAAACCGTGCTCGAACTCGAACCGGCGCTGGCGCGGCATGTCACGGGCGGCATCTGGGTCGAGCGCGACGGTTACGCGCTGCCTTATCGAACCACGACGGCGTTCCGGCTCGCCGCGCAGCGGCTCGGCGCGCGTTTTCTGGAAGGTACGCCGGTGCGTCGTATCGAGCAGCGCGGCACCAGATGGTTCGCCGTCACGCCGCATGGCACGTTCAGCGCGAACCAGCTGCTCGTCACCGCGGGCGCATGGTCCGGCGAATTGGCGAAACAGGTCGGCGAGCCGGTGCCGGTGCATGCCGAAGGTTTGATGCTGATGGTCACGCAGCGCGTCGCGCCCTTCTGCCACGCGACGCTCGGCGCAACGGGCCGGCCGTTGTCCTTCAAGCAGTTCGACAACGGCACCGTAGTAATCGGCGGCAAACTGATCGGCATCGCGGATCTGGCGAACCGTCACGGCGAAGTCGACTTCGCCCGCCTCGTGCGCAGTGCACGGACCGTGACCGATCTGTTTCCTCATCTGCGCAATCTCGGCGTGAACCGCGCTTGGGCCGGTGTCGAAGCTTTTACGGAAGATGAGCTGCCGGTGATTTCAGCGAGCCGCCAGGCGTCGAATCTGTATTACTCGTTCGGCTATTGCGGCAGCGGCTTTCAGCTCGGGCCGGGTTGCGGCAAGCTCGTGTCCGAACTGATGCTGGACGGCGCGCCGTCCATTTCGCTCGATGCGTTTGCCGTCGATCGCTTTGGCCGCGACGCGGCGGCTTCCCGCACGGGCGCTTCGCATCTCGTGACGCACTAACCGGTTTTATTTTTTTGCTCCGTCGCGCCTTCGGTCGAAGCGCGCGGCGGTCTCATTCGCCTTCAAGTGGAGAGATTGTCATGACCGATATCGTTCGCATCGAAACCAACCAACGCATGAGCCGCGTCGTCAAAGCCGGCGGCCTCGTGTTCGTCGGCGGCCAGACTTCCGCCGATCACACCGCTGACGTGAAACTCCAGACCGCGAAGGTGCTGGAAAAGATCGACGGCTATCTGGAGAAGGCTGGCATCGACAAGACGCGCCTCGTTTCCGCGCAAGTCTGGCTCGCGGACATTGCCCGCGATTTCGCAGGCATGAACGAGGTGTGGGACGCGTGGGTTCCGCAAGGCCACGCACCGGCGCGCGCGACGGTGCAAGCGAAGCTTGCCGCGCCCGAGTTGCTCGTCGAGATCGCGGTCGTGGCGCTTGGCTGAAAGATGCCGTTAGCGCGCCCGAGGTAATCACATCTGCACTGATGTACCGCGTGAGGCGGCGCAAGTTTGCAAGCGGCCCGTCACCAAGGCACGGGCCTTCCGAGATAGTCGAGGTAGTGCAAGCCGGAGCGCCCTTCATAAGCCTCGATCGTATTGACCAGGTTCGGAATGCTTTCTCCGATCGTCAGGCGCGCCGTCGGGCCGCCCATGTCTGTGCGGACCCATCCAGGCGCCATGATCAGGAGGCTGCGCGGATAACTCGCGCTGCGCGCCGCGAAGGTACGCATGAACATATTCAGCGCGGCCTTGCTCCCTCTGTAGACTTCATAATTCGCGTTAGTGGCATTGGTGATACTGCCCTGCCCCGACGACATGACACCGATCGTTCCAGTCGGCGGGACGAGGTCCTGAAGCACGTCAATGACCCTCATGGGACTCAGCGAGTTCGTTACCATCACCCGTATAAATTCTTCGGTCGAGACGTCCGCTATCGTTTCACCATCATCGTTTTTGACACCGGCATTCACAAAAAGCACATCGATACGCCGTCCTTCAAGGCGGGCGCGCAGAGCTGCGACCTGCTCGGGGAACGTGATATCGACAGTCTCTACATCGAGCGCGCCAGCGGACGCTTCCGCGGCATGCCGAAGCTTATCTGTGGAGGCCGCTCGCGCGGTGGCGATGACTCGGTAGCCGCGCTTCAGATACTCCTCAACCATCGCCAGGCCAAGGCCGCGCGAGGCGCCGATCAAGAGAACGGTTTTCTGCGAAAGTGTGTTTTGCATTGGCATCCTCGATAAACAAAGGCGCTCTCGAACCTGAACGTAACGGGAGCGATCCTCCTGGGTCAATCACGCAAACCAATGTAGCGGTTCATCGGGGATGGCGGAAGCCGCGCTGAATGCAACTAATATATGCATCGAACGCCCTATCTCACCTTGCTGACTACGATCAAGCGATGCCTGAACCGGACCTCAATCTACTTTTCGCGCTCGATGCGTTGCTGACCGAGAAAAACGTGACGCGCGCTGCCCGGTCGCTGCATCTGAGTGCCTCGGCAATGAGCCGCACGCTGACTCGCCTTCGTGCTGCGACCGGCGATCCATTGTTGGTCCGCGCCGGGCGCCACATGGTGCTGACGCCGTATGCCGAGGAGATTCGTGAGCAGACTCACACAACTGTTCTTGAGGCGCGCGCCTTGCTCCATCCGTCGCCGGTGGCGACAGATTTTTCAACGTTGCGCAGAACCTTTCGGATTCGTGCCAATGAAGCTTTCGTGGAAGCCCTCGGTGCACCCTTGATTGCTGAAGTGACTGCAGTGGCGCCACTTGTGCGTTTGCACTTCTCGTCCAAATCGGAAAAGAGTGCGGAGTATCTTCGAAATGGTTCGGCCGACCTCGAGATTGGTGTCCTAGAGGAAATGGGACCTGAAATACGCGTCCGGGCATTGTTTCGAGACCGCTACGTCGCTGTTGTCAGAAAGGGACATGCACTCGACATGAAACAGCAAGTGACTACCGAGCAATACGCAGCGTTTGGCCACGTAGTCGCTCCGCACGGTCGCCAGATAATTGATTGTCTCGACGCTGCGGTTGCCCTGTTAGGGTTGGAACGAACGACCGTAGCGGTCGTGCCCAGCTTTCCGGCCGCGTTGGCGGTGGCGCGCGCGTCCGATCTGGTTGCGCTCCTGCCTGCATCGTTCGCGAACGCTCAGCATGCCGCGTCCGTCTACGCTTTCGAGCTTCCTGTGGTGACTGATGGCTTTACGATTTCTCAGATGTGGCATCCTCGTTTAGAGAATGACCCTGTTCATCGTTGGTTTCGGCAGCTGGTGCTTAGCGTGTGTCGTCAGCACGTGCCGTTCTGAACGCAAGTCGAGCTTGCCTCAAACGGTTTCGCCAGGGTGTTTTGAAAGCTTCGCGCGGGGGCTAGGGGATTCAGCCTGATACGCCTGGTCGGGTAGCCGTGCCGCTCGTCAAAGCGCTCGAATCCGCAGCGAGGTTTGCTGCTAGCATCGCTGGGCGCAACGCCGCGGTTGCCGGCGTGCCTGGCGCATTTCCGTTACATGGGGTAGCCAGGCATCCTGCACCGCGCCGACGAGGCGCTCTACCGTTCGAAGCGGGAAGGCCGCAACCGTGTGCGCATCGCGACACTAAATACCGGGGACGACGAACCCCGGACGGGTTGATCTGGCTGCTGTTCGACGCAGCCGCCCGAAGATCACCCGGCGGTCGACAGCGCGCCGATGGTCATGCCCGCAATGCACTCCGTGTGGCCCCAGGTGAGCGTGCCTTCAGACAGGCGACGCTCACAAAAGATCACGAAGACTCCGCATCTCCGGCATTGCGCGCGGGACACAGACGCCATGCGGCCTTCGGTGCAGCGACGGTCTCGGCAACGTGGCGCCACCAGCGCTCGCCGCGATGCGGCGCGCTCAGATCCAGCCGCTCGCCCATGCGGGGCGTCGACAACACGACGCCGCGAGCGAGGGCCAGGCCCGTCACCCTTTCGAACGGCTCCTGCCAGCGATGCATCGCGAGGTCGAAGGTGCCGTTGTGAATCGGCACGAGCCAACGGCCGCGCAGATCGATGTGCGCCTGCACGGTTTCTTCGGGCTGCATGTGAACGTACGGCCACTGCGCGTCGTAGGCGCCCGTCTCGACCAGCGTGACGTCGAATGGCCCAAGGCGCTCGCCGATCGTCCTGAAGCCTTCGAAGTAGCCGGTGTCGCCGCTGAAGAACACACGCAGATCATCGTCGACGATCACCCACGACGCCCATAACGTGCTGTTGCCGTCGAACAGGCTGCGGCCGGAAAAATGCTGTGCGGGCGTAGCGGTGAACTGCACGCCATCGACCTCGGCGCCCTGCCACCAGTCGAACTGCCGCACCTTCGATGCGTCGATGCCCCATTCGATCAGCCGGTCGCCGACGCCGAGCGGCGTCAGAAACACGCCGGTGGTCTGCGCGAGCGCGAGCACGGTTTCGCGGTCCAGGTGGTCGTAGTGGTCGTGCGACAGGATCACGCCGCGCAACGGCGGTAAATCGGCGAGCGCGATCGGCGGCGCATGGAAGCGCTTCGGGCCGAGATGCCGGAACGGCGAGGCACGTTCGGCGAACACAGGATCGGTCAGCCAGAACTGGCCGCGCAGCTTCAGCAGCATCGTCGAATGACCGAGCCGGTAGAGGCTGCGGTCGGGCGCCGCATCGAGCTGCGCACGCGTCAGCGCATCGACGGGCAACGCGTCTGTCGGAACGGTGCCGTTCGGCTTGTTGAGCAACACGTTCCACACAATGCCGAGCGTCTTGCGCAGGCCCTCGACGGGACGCGGCTTGACGTTGCGAAAGCGTTCGCCGTCGTGCTGCGGCGAGGTGCTGGACAACGCGCGACCGCGTCGCGCGGCGGTAAAGCCAAGCATGCGGCTGACAACAGCGGGAAGCGACGTCATAAGTCAGGCCATCCGTAGATAAATGTACACTAGCCAGTGTAGTTTATTTTCGAGAAAAGTAAACTGCCCGGTGTAAAATCCTTTTATGGATCCCAGTGCCACCCATCAACGCCTGACTGACCGCAAGCGGGTCGCCATCGTCGGCGCCGCGATCGAGGAATTCCTCGCGGCCGGCTACGACGCGACCAGCATGGACCGCATCGCCGCCCGCGCGAACGTCTCCAAACGTACGGTCTATAACCATTTCCCAAGCAAGGAAGCCCTTTTCGCCGCGATTCTCCATCAGTTGTGGGACGCGAGCCAGAGCGGCGACGCGCCCGCCTACCGCGCCGACGAACCGTTGCGCGCGCAGTTGCTCGACCTTTTGGGCCGCAAGCTGCGGCTCTTGAACGACGAGTCCTTTCTGTCGCTGGCACGTGTGGCGATCGCGGCCGGCATCCATTCGCCGGAGCGGGCGCGGGACATGGTCGCGCGCCTCGGCGAACGCGAGGAAGACCTGACCGTGTGGATCCGGGCGGCCGTCGCCGACGGCCGTCTCAAGACCGACAATCCGCTCTTCGCGGCGCTGCAACTGCAGGCGCTGGTGAAGGCCTTCGCCTTCTGGCCGCAGGTGACGATGGGCCAGGCGCCGCTCGGCGAACGGGAGCAAAGGCAGGTCGCGGAATCGGCCGCCGACATGTTCCTCGCACGCTACGCATGAGCGGACCGCCGGAGCGTTTTCATGTGCATAAGGGTCGGCCAAACGTCTTGTTCGAGCGTCTACAATCTGGATTTTCGACTCGTTCAAACTGTGCCGATGTCCCAAAAGATCGACTACCTCAACCCCGCTCTTCCTCCTGGCCTCCGGCGCGTGTCGATGCCCGTGGTCGACGCGACCCCGACAACGCTTGACGGATTTGGCAGGCTCGTGGCGGATCCGAGCGAGTGCCCGATCGAGATCGTGCAGTGGCCTGCAATGGGGACACGGCCCATAGACGCCGGAACCGGTGACGAGGCCGGCACTACCGAAGGCACGTTTGTGAGCGAATGGCGCGGGGACATTCTGTACGGTTCAAACGAGGCCGTGGGCGGCGACTACATTCTTGCTTACGCGACAGAGCCTGAAGCTGCCCGTGACGACAACGCCCATGCACCGGAACGGATGTTGCTTTGGCACGCGAACTACCACCCGGATGGTGGGCAACTGTTCTTCCCTCTCGACCATCGCCCGTTCTACGTTCCCTTGGCATTGCCCGGCGACGACATTGCGCCGGAGAAGTTCGTGTGCTTTCGCTTCGATGGACAGCAGGGTCTCTACATCCATCCGAACATCTGGCATGAAGGGGTGTTCGCTCTTGGCGGGACCCAGCGGTTCTTTGACAAGCAGGGCGCCGTCCATGCACGGGTCTCTGTCGACTTTGCCCGCGAGTTCGGTTGTCTTCTCGAGGCGCCGATCGCCCGTGAGGCGCAACGGTCTGGTTGACGCGGCAACTTGCAGCGGTAGAGCGCGGATGGTTTTGTCGTCGCCCGTGCCAACAATGCGACGCAGTCACTGCGCCTCTGCCCTCATACGAGCAAGCCGCGACGACGGGCAGTAGAATCGCAAGAAGCCGCGCGCGTTGACATCGCCAGGACGCAAGGCGCGGCAGTCAACCGTACCAAGGATTTCTGCAGGAAGGTCCGGCGCGCACCGACAGGTCTCGGACGCGCCCTTTCTGCCAAGGAGATCTCATGAAGGTGCTCGCCGTACATCCCAGTGGCTTGATGTACACCCGCGTGTTCCTGCGACTCGAACCGCTCGGCCTGGAGACAGTCGCGGCCGTCCTCCGCGCGGCTGCGCACGAGGTCCGGTTGCTCGACCTGCAAGTCGAATCGCATCGCGATCTGGAGCGGTTGATCCGCAAATGGCGCCCTGATGCCGTGTGTTTCTCCGGCAACTACCTCGCCAATATTCCCGAAATCATCGATCTGTCGAAAGCGATCAAGGCGCAGTGGCCGGACTGCTTCGTGTTCGTGGGCGGACACAGCGCGTCGTTCACCGCAGCCGATATGCTCAAGCACGCCGACGGCGCAATCGACTGCGTGCTGAGAGGCGAAGGCGAAGCGAAGGTCGCCGAACTCCTCGACGCCGTCGCGCGCCACGCCGATCTACTGTCGATACCCGGCGTCGTGACCTGCCGCGGCGAAGGACCGCTGCCAGGCTTCGCCGAAAGCCTCGATCAGGTTCGCCCCGCGCGCGATCTGCTGCGACATCGGCGCAAATACTTCATCGGCGTGCTGGATCCGTGTGCATCGATCGAATTCGCGCGCGGCTGCCCGTGGGATTGCACGTTCTGCAGTGCGTGGACATTCTACGGACGCAGCTACCGCTCGCGCAGCCCCGAAGTGATCGCCGACGAACTGGCGTCGATTCGCGAGCCAGGCATCTTCATTGTCGACGACGTCGCCTTCGTGCATGCGGATCACGGCATGGCGATCGGCCGCGAAATCGAGCGCCGCGGCATACGTAAAAAGTACTACCTCGAGACACGCGGCGATGTGCTGTTGCGCAACAGGGAGGTTTTCGAATACTGGCGCGAGTTGGGCCTGCAATACATGTTTATCGGCATGGAGGCGATCGATGCAGAAGGCCTCAAGGCGTTTCGCAAGCGCGTCAATCTCGACAAGAACTTCGAGGCGCTCGCGTTCGCGCGCTCGCTCGGCATCACGGTCGCGATCAATCTGATCGCCGATCCCGACTGGGACCATGACCGCTTCGAAGCGATCAGGCAATGGTGTCTGGAGATTCCCGAGATCGTCAACATCAGCGTGAACACGCCTTATCCGGGTACCGAAATCTGGCTGCGCGAGCATCGCCAGTTGACGAGCCTCGACTACCGGCTCTATGACATCCAGCACGCCGTCCTGCCGACGAAGCTGCCCTTGCCCGAGTTCTACCGCGAACTGGTGCGCACGCAGCAGGTACTCAACCGGAAACACCTTGGCTGGAGCGCACTGCGCGGCGCGGCGAGCGAAGCGGCACATCTGCTGATGCACGGGCAAACGAACTTTGTGCGGATGCTGTGGCGCTTCAACTCGGTGTTCAATCCGAACCTGCAATTGAACGACCACGCGCGCGAAGTCCGGTATTCGATGACGCCGCCCGCCGCCTCGACCGAGCACGCCAATGTCAAGGTGCTGTATGTGCACGGGCCGGCGGGACGCAAGGGCCGCAAGCTCGACGATGCAACGGAAAGCTTCGTCGACGAAACCCGCACGGGTGCGGGCTGATGTTTTGATCTAGCCGTTCTTTACAGCGGTCATACAGTCGCCGATGCGGACTTCGGGTATCCTCATTCCTGATTTGAGAATGACCACAACGAAGAGGCGACAGTGCTTGAACTATCGGTTCGTGACAGAGCAATGCTGAGTGGTGAATTGGGTGAGGGTGCAGCGCTCGCGATGCGAATAGTTGCCGCCACGGCACATGTGATGAACGCCCAGGAACTCGTCGACATTTGCTCCGCCCACATCGACGGGTGTCTGTATCACGGATCCGTCAGTCTCGATTTCGTCGAACGGTTTGTCGCATCCGGAACGCGGGTCGCCGTGCCGACCACGCTCAATGTCGGATCGCTCGATCTTATTCATCCAGAGCTGTATCGCGGCAAAGCGGAAATTGCGAATGCTGCCAAACGCCTGATGGAAGCGCATCTGGAACTCGGCTGCGAAGCGACCTTCACATGCGCGCCGTATCAACTCAAGCACCGCCCGCGTCTGGGCGATCAGATCGCATGGGCTGAATCGAACGCGATCGTTTTCGCCAACTCCGTGTTGGGCGCCCGTACAAGTCGCTACGGCGATTTTCTCGATCTTGCGGCGGCCATTACCGGCCGCGTGCCAAACGCCGGACTGCACGTCACCGAAAACAGGGCCGCTCGCATCGTGCTCGAAGCGCCTGGCTTCGGTGATTCCCCACGACGCGACGCCTGCTTCGCGGCGCTCGGTTTTCTGCTTGGCCTCAATGCCGGCGCGACGGTGGCGGCAATCACGGGACTGCCTGTCGACACAACGGAGGACGAGCTTAAGGCTCTGGGCGCGGCAGCCGCTTCCAGTGGCTCTGTGGCGCTCTTTCACGCGGTAGGCATCACGCCGGAAGCGCCGACACTCGACGCCGCGCTGCAAGGCGGCGAACCGGAACGGACCATTGTTGTCACCGAGGCGGATCTCGTCGGCATCCATCGAAAGTGGAACGGTGCTCGATCTAGCGAGCCACTCGCCGCGATCAGTCTGGGAACCCCGCATTTTTCGGTTGATGAGTTCCACACGCTTGGCAAGCTGTTCGAAGAACACGATGGCTCGCCACGATGCGACTTCTATGTGAATACGAGTCGTTTCGTGCTGTGGCAGATCGAAGCTGAAGGGCTCGCCCAGCAACTCGCCTCCCGAGGCGTCCAGATTGTGGTGGACACCTGCACCTACATCACTCCCGTGATGAAACAGATCAGTGGACTCGTGATGACTAACTCAGGGAAGTGGGCCCACTACGCACCTGCGAACATCGGTGTCACCGTTGCGTTTGGAAGCATGGCCGAGTGTGTTCGCTCAGCCTTCGAAGGGAGAGTTTGCATCGATGAACTGGCCGGCTAAAGCGACAACCATGATTTCACCCACTACCGTCCTTGCCGGGCAAGTACTCGTTCCGGGCCGCGCAAGCGGCCTTGCAATCGCGCTGCCTCCCCTGAGCTTCTGGGGCGGCTACGATGCCGAAAGCGGAATGATCATCGACAAGACCCATTCCGGCTACGGTCAAAGCCTGAAAGGCCGGATACTCGTGATGGCGCGAGCGCGCGGATCGAGTTCCAGCAGCAGCGTGCTGGCTGAAGCGTTGCGCAACGGCACTGGCCCGAGCGGCATCATACTGGCGGAACGCGACCTGATTCTCGCCATCGGTGTGATTGCCGCCAATGAACTCTACGCCCTCGACGTGCCGGTGGTGAGCGTCGGCGAGAACGTGTTCGCGCAGATTGCGTCTTTCACCGCGACACTGGAGCTTGACGCGTGCGATGCCGCGCGGCCTGCGAGCATCTATGTCAAGGACAGTGAAGGCGAAGGACGCCGCGACGCGTAGCGGTTTCGCACAAACCCTAGTTGTAACCCAGGATAGCGACTGAAGCGACATCAGCCCGCTCGAGCGTATTGCCTGCTAGCCCCGAAAGCGGCGGCCTCAGAAGCGCCGCATAGGAAGAAACCATCGCGGCAGCGTTCGAGCGTTGGCCGTTGCGATGGCCAATGTTCCTGATCTGGTGATGGAATGAACGCGGTGATGCGATGTGTACCATGACAAACTCTGTCCTGAAACAGTAAAAGAAACGGCCGACGCAAGCGCCCTATTCTGCGCGCTTCGCTTCCAACGGTGCGAACCCTGTGCTCGCTTCGATTTCGCTGACGTTCTCGGGTCTCTTAAACGGGCCTGGAGCCTCTTCGTCAGGATTGCGCCGACGTCCGATAGCCTTGAAAAATGTCTCGAGGCCGGACGGTAGAAAGAACCACACCCAGTGCAGGTCTTCGGTCCCGTCGTTGATCAACGTATGCGACTGTCGAGGCCCGAGAAAGACCGTCACGCCGGGCTCGATTCGATACTCGCGCCCCTCCACTATTGCCGTTCCCTTTCCCCGAATGAAGTGAAGCACCTCTTCAGACTCTGCATGCGCGTGCAGGCGAACGAAGCCTCCGGGTGGAACTGTCTGCGTGCCTGCCGAAAAGGGTCGCTGCATCGACACGAGGTGGGGCGCAACGTGGACCGCGGCATACCCATTGGCGGGCACGGGCTGCCAGTAGCTCTCTTCCTCGCCCGGATACACGATCAGGAACCGGGATTTGCCGTCGCGGTCGTCAAAATTGACGTCCGAGGCCGGGCTATCGGATGCGTCATCCGTCATTTGCGCCTCACTTGTAAGCGGGATGCACAGCAAGCCCACTAGTGTGAAACAATATCCTGTATCCAAAGATGGTTCAACGCATATTTTCCCTACGCCGCGAATACGGGCGTTCAGGCAGGAGGTCTGGAGATGATTGAGCGAATAGGTTTCATCGGGACAGGCACCATTACGGAGGCGATCGTCACCGGCTTGGCGGCACAGCCGCGCGGTCTGTGCGAGATATGGGTCTCGCCTCGCAATCACGAAACCGCTGCAAGGCTTTCACACGAACACCCGCTAGTGCACGTCGGACGCGACAACCAGGACGTCGCGGATCGGTGCACCGTGCTCTGTCTGGCAATTCGACCTCAAATCGCACAACAGGTACTGTCGGAGCTTCGGCTTGGGCCAACACACCGCGTTCTCAGCTTCGTTGCTACGTGGAATCGCGAGCGGCTGGCCGCGTTGATGCCTGATGTCGCGCATATAGTGCGTCTGGCCCCCTTGCCGATGGTCGCCCAGGCAATGGGCCCGACCATCGTGTTTCCGGCCGATCCTGTCGCGATCGAGCTTTTCGCACCGCTCGGCGCAGCAATACCTGTCGACGACGAAGATGCGTTCGACAGCCTGTTCGCGTCGACCGCCTTGATGGGCAGTTTTTTCGCCATGCTCGAAAGACACGCAATCTGGCTGCAAGACAAAGGCATTCCCTACGCCGACGCGCGGACTTACCTCGCGTCGCTATTCAGCGGACTGGCGCGCACCGCCCAAACGCGGCTTGAAACCTTTGCCGATCTGTCGAAGGAATTTTCAACGCCGGGCGGTTTGAATGAGCAGATGACAGCCGATCTTGAACGCGCGGGAGCACTGGACGCTCAGCACCTCGCCCTCGATCGCGTTCTCGAACGCATCAAGAATCGCTGAACACCTGCTCGAGCGCAAAGTCCGCCGCCTTTGCAGGTCGCCGGTGCTGCATTGGCGACCCGCACTTTCCAGGACGTCAGCTTTTGGCCGCTGAACTCGCGGCTTGCTCCGGTGCGCTCAGCTCGCCGTCAACCAGACGCCAAACGGCCAGTGGATTGGCTTCCTTTACCGCTGCCGGCAGCAATGCATCGGGCAGATCCTGATAGCACACAGGCCGCAGGAATCGGTCGATCGCTGTCGCGCCCACCGAGGTGAACATCGAATTCGACGTGGACGGGAAGGGACCGCCGTGAACCATCGCGTGGCAGACTTCCACCCCCGTCGGGAAACCATTGGCGAGGATACGTCCGGCCTTGCGCTCGAGCACCGGCAGCAGGCGCTGGGCGTCTGCATAATCGACAGCGTCGATCTGCAGAGTGACGGTAAGCTGCCCTTCCACATGTTCCGCAACCGATAGCAATTCCTCGAAGTCGCGGGCACGAATCACCACAGAAGCCGGGCCAAACATCTCTGCTTCAAGCTCGGGCGTAGCCAGCAGGCGACGTGCATCGGTCACATACAGGGCAGCCTGCGCGGCATTCGGAAGTTCGCCCGCCGACCTGCCTTCTGCCACCTTTGTCACGCCCTGCACCGCGTCGACTTTTTGCGCTCCGTTGCGGAAGGCATCGAAGATTCCGGGTGTCAACATCGTCTGGGCCGGCTTGCTTGCCAGCGCTTCGCCCGCCGCCTTGACGAAACGCTCGAGGTCCGGACTGTCGATCGCAAGCACCAACCCCGGGTTCGTGCAGAACTGTCCGGCACCTAACGTCAGCGAGTCCGCGAAAGCCTTGCCGATCGCTTCAGCACGGCTCGCGAGCGCGCCCGGGAACAGAAACACCGGGTTGATACTGCTCATTTCGGCATAGACGGGAATCGGCTCGGGTCGAGCGTTCGCGATCCGCACCAGCGCGAGACCGCCTTGACGGGAACCCGTGAAGCCAACCGCCTTGATGGCAGGATGCGCGACTAACGCTTCGCCGAGCTTGCGGCCGGCGCCGAAAAGCAGCGAAAACACGCCTTCCGGCAAGCCCTGCTCCTTGACTGCTTTCTGGATTGCGCGACCTACCAGCTCCGAGGTTCCAAGATGCGCGCCGTGTGCCTTCACGATAACCGGTGCGCCCGCCGCGAGTGCCGAAGCGGTGTCGCCTCCCGCAACCGAGAAGGCTAGCGGAAAGTTACTCGCGCCAAACACAGCGACGGGACCAACCGGTACTTTTGCGAGGCGCAGATCCGCACGCGGCAGCGGCTGCCGTTCCGGCTGGGCATGATCGATCGTGGCGTCGAGGAAGTGCCCGTCCCGCACGACCTTCGCAAAAAGACGCAACTGACCGACGGTGCGGCCACGCTCGCCCTGCAGACGCGGAACGGGAAGACCCGTCTCGGCATGGGCCCGCTCGATCAGTTCATCTCCGACACCGAGGAGGTTGTCGGCGATTGCATCGAGAAACGCGGCGCGTTTCGCAAGGGAGACGTTCCGGAACACGTCGAAGGCTTGCGCGGCCAGAGAGGCCGCGCGCTCGACTTCCGCCGCGCCGCCCATACCAAAGGATGGCTCCGGGATCTCGGCGTCGGTGGCAGGATTGAACGCGCGCTGGCTGCCTTCGGTGCCACGCACCGCGGAAAAGCCGATAAGCATTTCGCCAGTAAGAGTCATGTCGATATCCTCAAAAGGTTCAATGGGATGGCGTGGACTACGGCGGAGTCGTGGTTCGTACAGGGACCGAAGGCCACTCCGTGCATGCCGTTGACTAGACTCGACCGCGTTATGCAAGTCACCGCACGCAGTGCAAACACCGCCGAGGTCTTGGGTTCGCCGGGCAGATAGGACAGGTTCGTTTCTGCGATGTAGTGGAACGCAATCAGTGTTGAGAAAGCAGCGCGTGGAAAAGTAGCAGCGCGCGGACGCGCACTATCAGCACTACGGATGCGCGGCGAGCTTACCGAAACGCGTTGCGGACTTGATCTGCGCTCTCAGCGTGCCAAGGGTAGACAGCACGAAGCATTACACGCGCTGGACCAGCGGAATCAACGCGTCACCACCGCCTCGACAACCGACATGATCTGCTGTGCGGCCGTCTTGACGTGCTGCTCCAGGAGTTTGGCTCCAAGCTTCGCGTCGCGCTTCCTGCACGCCTCGACCAACGCCATGTGCTCATCATGCGACTGTTCGCGGATCGGCACCTGCACGGCCTGAAAGCGGAAATACCGATCGCAGCGGTCATGCAGTACCCGCAACAACTGAAGCGTGATATCCCGCTGCGCAGGCAGATAGAGCGTTTCGTGCAAACGCCAGTTCAGTTGCCCCCACACGCCCGAGTCCGCCTTGTCCATTTCCTTGATAAGCCGCTCCGCCTTGCCCATCTCGGCTTCGGTGATGCGCGGGATTGCTTCCGAAAATATCCATGGTTCAAGACGAAGCCGGATGTCGAACGTCTCCTTCACCTCGCCTATCGACAGCTCGGCGACATAGGCGCCCTTGTGCGGCACATTGATCAGCAACCCCTCTGCCGTCAGACGGGTGATTGCCTCGCGGATAGGAACACGGCTGACGCCGAGCTCTTCGGCGAGCGCCTCCTGCCGCAATACCTCACCCGGCGCCAAATCGCCGCTCAGGATTCGCTGTCGAACCGCCGTGGTGACGAGTTCGACCGTAGTTGGCCGGACGATTTTTCGCGTGCTTTCGTCCGCGATAACTTCGCTCATCGCGGACGCCTCTTTGGTACGACGTTTGGCGGCTACCGGGGGCATGGTCGGGTTCAAGTGGGGATTCAGGATACAGTGGACATGCTACCATGCTCCCGGCTTTCGGATACAAAATCCAATGACCGACGCTGCGTCACTGCAACGTTTGCCGGACCCACGCGCCGTTCTTCATCACGCCGGCGATGCGCTCACCCTGCCCGGCAAGCACGCTGATATCCGCTAGCGGATCACCATCGACGACCAGCAGATCAGCGAAGGCTCCCGCGGACACGACGCCCAGACGCCCCTGCTGCCCGACGATCTCGGCACCTACGGCGGTGGCCTGGCAGATCGTCTCGAAAGCACCGAGAATGGCTGAACGGATCGTCAGTTCATCGCTTTGATACTCGTGCATGTCGCCCAGCAGGTCGGTGCCAAGACCCATTTTCACGCCGTTGCGTTTGAGCAGTTCAAGCGCCTTCAGGCCCTGGATACGAACATTGTCGTTTTTCGCGAGCGCGCTTTCCGCCACACCCGCTTTTGCACCGACCTTGCTCATTGCGTCATAGGTCACGAGCGTGGGCACCGCAAACGCTCCAAACTCCGCCATGACCGCCGCCGCCTCGTCGTCGATCAGGTTGCCATGCTCGATCGTGCGCACACCGAGTTTCACGACGCGAGCAATCGCCTTCCCTGTGTAGGCATGCGCCATGACATAGGTCTGGTGCGACGCGGCTTCCTCGACAATGGCCTTGACCTCGTCGACGGAAAATTGCAGGTTGCCGATCGGATCCGTCGGCGACGCAACGCCACCCGAAGCCATGATCTTGATGTGATGCGCGCCGGCGCGCATCTCTTCCCGCACGGCCTTGCGAACGTCGTCCACGCCATCGACGATGCGTCCGATTGCCCCGAGATTGCGATGGCAGCCGCAAGGATCAGGATCGGAGTTGTCGAAGCGCTCGCGAAAGTCGCCGTGACCGCCCGTCTGCGAGAGCGCCTTGCCGGCCACGAACAACCGCGGCCCGGCGATCACGCCTTCCTCGATGGCACGCGAGAGCGCGTAGTCGGCGCCGCCGGCATCCCGCACCGTGGTGAAGCCCCGGTTGAGCATACCGCTCAGGATAGGTACCGCCCGCAACACGGCGAAGGTATTCGGCAAACGCCCGTTGTTACCAAGGTGCGCCACCGAGGCAATGACGTGCGCGTGGCAGTCGATCATGCCGGGCATGACTGTCTTGCCATCGACGTCAATGACCTGCGCGCCATTTATCGACACCGGCTCGCGGGTCACTTCCTTGATGACATCCCCGTCCACGACAATCGAATAGCGCGCCGTGTCGTTTTCGTGATTCACGTCCAGGACACGTGCGTTCTTCAGGATCAACATTTCGATTCCTCAACTGATAGTTGAGCGGCCCACGGGCCGCGGTAGATCATTTCAGCAAAAAGCCTTTGGCGAGCGGATCACGGTCATCGACAAAGATCGTGTTGTGTCCCGTCACCCGCGCCCACCCTTCGATGCTCGGAATAATCGCGTCGAGTTCACCGACCCTGGTCGCTTCTTCCGGCACACCAGTGAAGAGCGTGCCGATAATGCTTTCGTGAACAAAACGCTCGCCGATCTTGAGTTTGCCCTTGCCGACCAGTTGTGCCATACGGGCGGAAGTCCCGGTGCCGCAGGGTGACCGGTCGATCGCCTTGTCACCATAGAACACCGCATTGCGTGCGCTTGCCCCTTCGACCGTGGGTTCGCCTGTCCACATCACGTGGCTTAGACCACGGATTTCCGCCTTGTCTGGGTGAACGAACGGGTACTTCTCGTTCGCTGCCTGGCGCAAGATCGGACTCAGACGCTGGATATCCGAAGGCTTGAGTGTATGGAGGCCACCAAAGTTTTGCTGCGGTTCGACGATCGCGTAGAAATTTCCGCCGTAGGCGACATCGAAGCGGATTTCGCCGAGCCCCTCGACTTCAACTGTCAGGTCCGTCGAGTGAAGGAATGACGGAACATTGATGAGTTGCACCGAGTCGACGTTGTCTCCGTCCATCTTGTAGCGCGCAACCACGAGACCGGCCGGCGTGTCCAGACGCAGCACACCCGGTTCACGCGGACGCACCAGACCGTGCTCGATGGCCGTTGTCACCGTCCCGATGGTGCCGTGGCCACACATGGGCAGACAGCCGCTGACCTCGATAAACAGGATGGCGACGTCACAATCGGAACGGGTCGGCGGATAGAGGATACTGCCCGACATCACTTCATGGCCCCGAGGTTCGAACATGAGCGATGTCCGGATCCAGTCGAACTCGCGCTCAAAATGCGCGCGTCGCTCGATCATGTTCGCGCCTTCCAGCCGCGGTGCACCTCCTGCGACGACGCGGACCGGATTGCCGCACGTATGCCCGTCGATGCAAAAGAATGTCGATTTCATAGCCCTGCTCCATCCAGAATGACCTGCAAAAAGTGGCCCGGTCCAGGGCCGTGCGCATTACTTCGACAGGGCGCGCACGTCGGCGAGCGTCTTCTCCACGATTGCAACGACCCTCCGGCGTTCTTCGCCTTCGAGCTTCAGTCGCGGAGCCTTGACGGCTTCCGAGTAACCCGCCGTGATGTTCTCCGCGAGCTTGATGTACTGAACGAGTTTCACATGCGTGTCCAGGTGGAACAGGTCGATCAGTACACGGTACAGCTTGCGGGCCGATTCATAGTCGCCGGCAATCGCCAGATTCAGTAGCTCGACCGATTCCTTCGGAACCGCGTTGGCCATGCCCGAGACCCAGCACTTCGCGCCCAGGGCAGCCGACTCGAGCACCAGATCGTCGACACCGCACACGACTGCCAGCCGATCGCCGAAGCGGCCGATCAGATCGGTGACGCGCGTCGTGTCATACGATTCTTCCTTGATGGCTTCGATCGTCGGCTCTTCCAGCAACTGTGCCACCAGGTCCGGCGTGAGGTCCACGCCGTAGCCACGCGGGTTGTTATAGAGCAGGATGGACAGCGTCGACGCTTGCGCGATCGTCTTATAGAAGGCGACGGTTTCACGCGGGTCGGACTTGTACGTCAGTCCCGGAAAAACCATCAGGCCTTGAACGCCCAGCGCTTGCGCTTCTTTCGCGTATTGGACCGCGTTTGCCGTATTGGTTTCGGCGAGACCGGCGATCACCGGCACGCGGCCGTTCACGACCTCAACCGCAAGCTTGATCACCGTGCGCTTCTCTTCCGGCGTGAGTTGGGCGTTCTCACCGACCATACCCATCATGACGACCCCACCGACGCCGTTCTCGATGAGGCGATTCAGACCCGCCTTGATGGCTTCGTGATCGAGGGAACCGTCGTCCTTCAGCTTCGTCGTGACAGCGGGGAATACACCTTTCCAGTTGACTTGCATGGCTACACCTTTTCAAAAAATGATAATCAGAGGCGGGATGTCCCGCGGGTCGATCGAGGTCGCGGGGGCCCCGTTAATTCCGGAAGCGGCTGATCGAGTACGGATCGAGGCCGATTCCAGGTGTTCGATTGGCAAGCAGGTCGGCAACCAGCGCACCTGTCGTTGCCGATTGTGTCAGCCCGAGATGACCGTGGCCGAACGCATAGATGACGGACGGCGAGCGTGGCGACCGGCCAATGACGGGCAACGAGTCGGGCGTGGCTGGACGGTGCCCCATCCATTTCACGGCGCCCTGGTCGTTGATGCCGGGCAGGAAGCGCTTGCCGAGCGCAAGCAGCGCGTCACTGCGCTTGTAGTTGGGTGGCGCCTTGAGGCCGGCGAACTCCGCCGCGCCGCCAATGCGCACACCGATATCCAGCGGGGTGGCGACAAACTTGCGTTCGGCGAAAATCACTTCGCGTGACAGGCTGATGCCATGCGCGGGAAGCGTCGTGTTGTAACCGCGTTCGCTGTCCAGCAGGACGCGGTCGCCGATCGATCCGGCCAGCGCGGCGGACCATGCACCCGTCGCCACGACGAGGCGGCGCCCCTTCACCCGTTCACCGGTCTCGGTGACCGCTGCCGGCGCAAGCTCGTCAGCGAGATCGAGTGCCTTGACGGTGCCGACGACAAACGTAGCGCCGAGTTGCTTCACGCGCTCACGCAGTTGCGTCACGAGACGCTTCGGGTCACCGATGTGCGACCAGTCGTCGAGAAATACGCCGTGGCGGAAAACCGGCGCGAGCGACGGCTCGCAATCGCGAACCTCGTCGGCCGACATGGCATGCCAGCGCACGCCCAGATCCCGCTTGAATTCCCATTCATGCTGATCCGCGGCGAAGGCTTCGTCGCTTTCGTAGACCGTCAAGGCGCCGCGGCGATAGAAGCTGTCCATCGCACCGATGTCCTCGAACATCGGGACGATGTCGTCATAGACACGATTGTTCAGTTTGGCGAGAGCCAGCGAGATTTCACGGAAACGGTCCTTGTTGCCGGATCGCTGAAATTCCATGAACCACGGTAAGGCGGTCGGCACATGTTTCCAGTCGAGCGCCAGCGGCCCCAGCGGATCGAATAGCCACTTCAGCGCCTTCATGTACAACCCGTTCACTGAAATGGGCGTGCTCTCCGTCACGGCGATACCGCCCGCGTTTCCATGCGACGTACGGTCGCCTTCGAAGTCGCGGTCGATGACGGTGACGCTCGCGCCATCGCGCAGTGCGGACCACGCACAGGCGAGACCGACGATTCCGCTACCGATAACCACGACGTCGGGAGTCGTCCGGGAGTATTGAGCTTGCTGAGTCATTTCCGTGAGTCGAGGTATTGCATGAGTGGACGGCAGACTTGCCGTCCGCCGTTGCTTCAGTTACTTGGATCCGAGTACCGTGATCGGCTTCCACTGTCCGTTTTCACACTTGTAGACGGTGATGATTGCGTCGCGCAGATCACCGAACTTGTCGTAGGCGAAGTGCTCACTCGTGACACCCTTCATGTCAGTCTTCGCGAGCACCGGCAGGTAGACGGCCGGGTCCGACGAATTGGCCTTCTGCATCGCCTGCATCATGGCCATCGCGCCGTCGTACGTGTACGGCGCATAGGTTGTCGGTTCAGTGCCGAACTTGCTCTTGTAGCGTTGCGTGAAGCCCGCGCCACCCGGCATCTTCTCTAGCGGCAGCCCCGCGAGCGAGACAATCGCACCGTCCGCAGCCGTCCCGGCGATCTTGATGAAATCTTCCGTCTTCGACATTTCACCCGAGGCAAACGTTGCTTTCATTGCCAGCGAGCGCGCCTGCTTGACCAGCGGCGCGGACTGCGCATCGGCCCCTGCGTAGTAGATGAAATCAGGATTCTTCGACTTGATGCCGGTCAGAATGGCCTTGAAGTCGACTGCCTTGTCGGACGTGAACTGATGATCGATGATGTTGCCGCCAGCCGCCTTCACTGCCGTCTCGAACTGCTCCGCAAGACCCTGGCCGTATGCCGTGCGGTCATCAATGATCGCAATACGCTTCGCATGGAGTGTCTCGACGACGTACTTGCCCATCACACTGCCCTGCTGCGTATCCGACGTCATCATCCGGAACGTAGTCTTGAAGCCCTGGCGCGTATAGGCGGGCGCGGTTGCCGTCGAAATCTGCGGAATGCCAGCGCGTGAATAGATCGCCGAAGCGGGAATCGTCACGCCGGAGTTGAAGTGACCGAGCATGCCCTTGATGCCGTCATCGACAAGCTTCTGGGCGACGACCGTGCCCGTTTTCGGGTCCGCCTGGTCGTCGAGCGCCTCCAGCACGAACTTCGTTTCCTTGCCGTCGACCTTGGGCTTCGTGGCATTGAAGTCGTCAATGGCGAGCTGCACACCCGATTCAAAATCCTTGCCGTACTGCGCCTGCGCGCCTGTCATCGGAGCGGCCAGACCCAGCTTGACCGTTTGTGTTTCGGCGGCCTGGGCGGCTCCGAGGGACAGGACGAGGAATCCCGAAGCAGCGGCTGCAAAAGCGATCGTGCGAACTTTCATACCAGTCTCCTTACTACCCGTAAAGCCGCGTTGGGTTCGCCGCAACATATTATATTGGATCCAATATACAAATATTCTGCGTATGATGCGCCCCTTCAGCGGGTCTGTCAAATGCGTCCGAAAAATTGGCGGAGCGCGATGACTGCCGCCCCGCCCCAGGTCCTACACCTGTTCCATGAATTCAGGATCCTCGAGCCCGCGCAGCCTGTGAACCTGATCTTCGAGCGGCGAAACCGCCAGTTGTGCGAACACCAGCGCCAGTCCGATATCAGCATGGTCATACAGCCCAGCTTCGCCAAGCAGATTCATTGTGCCCAGCGTGACGCCGCTCTTGCGCACGGGGATGTTCAGCACGCTCTCACACCCGATCGACCACAACACCTCGTACTCTGAAAACACCGCCTTGATATCCTCGCGCGATGAGCCGACAAAGATCTCACCGCGGCGAAGCACCTGGTCGGACCAGCGGCTTTGCGTCACTCGCTTGAGCCCACCTACCGGATTGATATCCAGGCGATTGCTATGCAGACGTCCCAGGCGGCTCGACGCCTCGTCATACGCCAGCACCGTGAAGAGTCGCTGTCCGAATACCTCCGTGAGGGAGCGTTCGAACTCGGACCATATGCTGTCGGCGTCGCCGCCTTGCTGTTGAATCGCAGCCAGACGCTCGATCGTCTGAAAATTGTGTGCGTGGTTTGTGTTCGTCACGAAAACTCCTTATTTCGCGGTACGAAGCGCGGCGCTTTGCGCGTCGGGACGCAGTGAGCCGTACTCCTCGTCGGAAATCTGTTCGAGCGTCTTCCCGGTTGTCGAGACGCCCAGGAAAATCACAGCGAGCGCGCCGATCAGCAGGATGACCGTGGTCATGCCGAACACGCCGGCAAAACCCCACAGCGGGTAGATGTAGCCCACCAGCATGGGTGAGCAGATCGCGCCGATGCGGCCGAACGCCGAAGCCGTGCCCATCCCCGTCGCACGCAGATGTGTCGGGAACACCTCAGGGGTATAGGCATATTCGCCCGCGTTGACGCCGTTCATCGCGAAGGACATGAAGATCGAAGCAAGCACGATCGATGTGTCGCTGCCCGCATTGGCCAACCAGATACCTGCGACGCAAGCCAGTCCCATGTACGTGACGATCGTGGCCTTGCGCCCCAGCTTTTCGCAAAAATATGCCGACGAGTAGTAGCCCGGAATCTGCGCGAGGTAGATCAGGATCGAGACGGAGAAGCTCTTCGTAATGGTCATGCCGTGCTGAACGAGCAAGCCGGGGATCCAGACGAAGAAGGCGTAAGAGCAGAACGTCACCGACAGCCATAGACACCAGCTCATCAACGTCGTTTTGGCGAGCGGCGGCTTCCACAGCAGCTTCAGGTTTCCGAAGAAGGAACCCGAGTGCTCATAGCTGGCGCCAGCGCCTGCCACAGGCACGACGGGAGGCAGCGTCACACCCGTGCGTTCGATCTGCCGTTCGATATCGGACACGACGGCTTCGGCCTCGGCATGACGGCCGCGAATCTCCAGCCACCGCGGCGACTCGTGTAGTGAACGCCGCCACCACAGCAGCACGACGACAGGCACGGAAACGATCACCAGCGCGATACGCCAGCCTTCCGGGTTCAGCGGGATCACGAAGTAGCCGATCAGCGCCGCAGCCACGAAACCGAACGAGAAGAAACCAGCCAGCGCGCCGGTGAAGGCGCCCCGATAGCGGTTGCTGACGAACTCCACCAGGAACGGCGCAATGATCGCGCCCTCGGCGCCCATCCCAATGCCGGCTATGGCTCGCAGCAGGGCGAACGTGTGCCAGTCGTTCACAAACGCGTTGGCGAACGTCAGCACGCAGAAGAAGGTCAACGCCCACATCATGACGACACGGCGGCCAAAACGGTCGCCTAGCAGGCCGGCGAATAGCGCGCCGACGAGAAAGCCGACATAAGTGCTGCTACCGAGAAGCCCGGTTTCGAAACTCGTCAGATGCCATTTGGTACGAACAACGGGCAGGATAAACGCGATGATGGCTGCGTCAACGGCTTCGAACATGAAGCCCAGGCCGCCCATGATGAGCAGTTTGAAGTGGAAACGGCTGAACGGAAGGCGTTCGAGCCGGGCTGCAATCGGTGACATGTAGTTGCTCCCGCAATGAGGGATCGACCAGCCCGGAGTTCCGGACCGAAGTGCGATAACAATATCCTGTATCCAAAATCCAGAGTCAAGGCCGGGTAAACCTCCGCGTGTGCTTCCGTCGCCCGGAACGCGACCGTGAATCAGAATCTGGAGCCTTTAAAACGTATGGCGGATGCCCGCGCGGACGGCGACCTGGCTATTCGTGGACGACGGCGTCAGGAAGGACAATGCCGCGACTGCGGACTTGCCGGTCGAATCGATACCGGTCGCCCGCTCCCAGGAGGTCGTCGCATAGAGCAACGTCCGCCTCGACAGGCTGTACTGAGTGCCCACGTTGAGCTGCAAATATTTCGCCGATTCAGCCTTCGTATAGTCGTATGAGGCTCCCAGCAGAAGTGCCGGCGTGACGTTGTACGTTGCCAGCGCCTCGTAGTTATTGAAGGTCGCTGTGCCCGAAAACGGCGTCGACGACGTCCGCACCACGTCTTCAAAGCGGGTATTCGTATAGGTGAACCCCAGCAGCGCCGCGCCGATGCGGTAGTTGACGCCAGCGCCCGCAACCTGCAGGGTCTGGGCCGACGTGTACCCGCTGTAAGTCGGATTGGTGATCGGGTTTACAAACGTGCCGCCGGCCACGGGGTTTGCCGTCGCGTCGTAGATGGACGTCGCGGGGTTATTGATTCGCGAAAATACCGCGCTGGCGCTGAGTGCGTTGTTCGCGTAGCTGAGGCTGATCGCCTCCTTTTTACCGTTGGAGAAGTCTCCTGCCACGCCGCCCAGGCTGAAAAGCCCCGACAGTTTGAAACCGCCGTAGGTAGGCGAGATGTACTTGATCGAATTGCTCAGCGAGTAGTTGCCCCAGACGTTATCGACGTCTGCTGCGTGCGTAGCGAGAATTCCATTGAACCGGCCAGAAGCTGAAAGACCGATCAGCGAATCGAGCACCAGATCGTACTGGCGCCCCATCAGCACGGTACCGAAGGGCGAGCCGAGGCCGACGTAGGCCTGACGGCCAAACAGACGCCCACCGTTATTCAGCTTTCCGGTATTGATATCGACGCCGCTTTCCAGACGGGCCACCGTACTGTATCCGCCGCCGAGATCCTCGTTGATCAGAAACCCCCATTTTGTGCTGCCTAATGCACCGTTGGAGGCCTGGACGTTGTAGTGGCCACCCTGGTTGTTTGTATACGTGATCCCATCGTCCAGCGTGCCGTACAACGTGACGGAACTCTGCGCGTGACACACGACCGCGGTGGACATGATCGCGGCTGCCATACCTGCCTTCTTCATCTCGCCCCTCTTTAATAAGTGGTACTACTGATAGCAAATGGAATGTCCTGCCAGGTCGCTGTGTATGGCGCCGCCCGCGCGGCTTGGGTGACAGCCGGACGGGAACCGATTGCCCCGTCATCTCCACAGGACGACGCGTGCGGTCTCCACACAGAAAGACCCTCGCAACGAACTACAATATCCTGGATCCAATATAATCGGTCAAGCAGTTCGCGCAGCGTTTCAGTGGATGTTGTGAGGCTCGGGCGTGCGCCTATGGCGAGAACTGGCCAAATATGCTGGATGCGATCACAAGCCCGACGTTGATGGCGGATCGACAGCTTGAGCGCGCGACGGACGTAAAAAAGGCCACGTACCTTTTGGGAACGTGGCCTTATTTCTTTGGTGCGTGAGGCCGGACTCGAACCGGCACGAGATTGCTCCCGTCAGGACCTAAACCTGGTGCGTCTACCAATTTCGCCACTCACGCGAATTTTTTTACCTGGCAGGCAGGACCGCTACGATATCGCGAGTGATACAAACCTGGGCGAGACATCGAACTTCTGCGATACCAGCAACAGCCCTTATTCTACGCGGGTTCCCGCGACTTCAGCCCTGCCGCCGCCCGGTGAAGCGTCAGGACCTGAACCTGGTGCGTCCACCCATTTCGCTACCCGCGCAGGCGGACATGGCACGATGCGCCTGCCCGTTGTCCCGCATGCCGTCAGCCGCGTCAGAAACACGCGCCCGAAAGCGTAAGCGCGAGATTCTAACCGATTGATTCGCACTTGTCTGCATTTGCCTGGCATCTGTCCGGGCGGCGCCGATGCTACAATTTTTGGCTTGATGCACGCACGGCGTGCCCCTTCTTCGCCTGCCCTTCCCCACATTCCAATCCAGTGAATTTCGACGAATATTGCCAGCAGAAAGCGGCGCCGCCCGGATCGAGCACGTACTATGCGCTTCGGCAGGCGCCCGCAGCCACCCAGCCGCTGTTGACCGCGCTGTTCGCGCTGCGCCGTGAGTTCGAGGAAACGGTCAAGGAAACCAGCGATCCGGCCATCGGCCGCACGAAACTCGCGTGGTGGCAAAACGAGCTCGCCGCACTGGCTTCGGGCTCGCCGTCGCATCCGGTGTCCAAGGCGCTGGCAGCCTATCTGCCCGATGTGAAAGCCGAGTACCCGGCGCTGCAGGCGTTGCTCGCCGGCTTCGAGATGGACCTCGACCAGGCGCGTTATCTCGATTACCCGAATCTGCGGCGCTACGTGCAAGGCGTGGGCGGCACCTTCGCGTCGTTGATCGCGCGCGCGACGGCGAAAGATCCCGCGCAGGCGTCGAACTGGTCCGCACCGCTTGGCGAGGCGCTGCTGCTCGCGCAGATCGTCGTCGAAACGGGCAATGACGCGCGCCACGGCCGCATCTATATCCCCATCGACGAAATGCAGCGCTTCAATGTGACTGCCGCGGACCTGATCAATCGAAAATATAGCGACGCGTTCACCGAGTTGATGCGCTTCGAGACCAAGCGCGCCCGCGATGCGTTGCAGGCCGCGCTCGGCGCCGTGCCCGCCAGCGAGCGCCGCTCGCAGCGTACGCTCGTCGCGCAGGCGGCATTGGCGCTGGCCTTGCTGGATGAAATCGAACGCGACGGCTATCACGTTCTGCATCAGCGCATCGCGTTGACGCCGATTCGCAAGCTGTGGATCGCGTGGCGCGCGAGGTGATCGATCGGCGCGGCTGCATCACGCCAGTTGCGCTCAGCACGTTGTCAGACGCGTAGCAACGGCAGCGGCTCGAAGCGCTGCTGCAGGATCGTCGACGCGTCGAGTCCCCACCAAGGCCCGAGCACAGTCGCGTAAAGCTGCCGGAAATCGACGCCGACCGGCAAGTTGCCATTGCCGTCGAGCCGCGTCAGCACCGGCGGCACGCCATATAAACCACCGCGCACGCGTCCACCCATGACGAAATGCGGCGCCACGGTGCCGTGATCGGTGCCGTTGCTCTGATTCTCACGCGGACGCCGGCCGAACTCAGCATAGGTCATCACCAGCGTATCGTCCCAGCGGCCGAGTTCGACGAGCGCCGACTTCATCGACATCAATCCTTCCGCGAGCTGCTTGAGCAGCGCCGCCTGCTGACCTGGCTGATTCTGATGCGTGTCGAACCCGTTCAGCGTGAGGCGGATCACCGCGACACCCTGGCCACGCTTCGGCTGTTCTTGTGGCGCGTTTCCCGAAGAAACTTTCTTCGGAGCTTCACCCGCCGCCACTACCTGCATCGCCGTTTTGATCGAGCTGCCGAACGCGCCGCCGGGAAACACGGTTTTCAACTGAGCCTGTCCTTGCGCGGGACGCAGCCGGTCGGCGGCTTTCACAATGTCGTTCTCGACGTCGAGAATATGCGCCAGCTCGGGATTGCGCTCACGCACCGATACCGGCTTCGCGAGCCGCGAAGCCTTGACGAACTGCGCCGGATTGACCAGCGCGATCGCACGCGCGCCGTTCGCGAGCGGCCCCATCTCGGCACTGCCGATCACCACGCCGTCGGCGGCAAAACCGGCGGGCACCGGCGTCTGCGCAAACGCGCGCGTCAACCATCCCTCGCGCAAGTATTGGTCGGAACGTGACGCGGTGTCCCAGATCTCGATCGAGCGGAAATGTGACAGGTTCGGTTGCGCATAGCTCACGCCCTGCACGATCGCCAGTTGCTGGCCGCGCCACAGCGGCATCAGCGGTTGCAAGGACGGATGCAGCGCGGTGCGCTCGTCGAGTTGAATCGCCTGCTCGCGTTTGATGCCGATGTTCTTGCGCAACTGGTAGTAGGCGGGATCGGCAAAGGGAATCACGGTATTCAAACCGTCGTTGCCACCCTTCAGTTCGACGAGAATCAACAGGTTGTCGTAGCCGCGTGCCGGAGACGCGCCCGGCGCCGCCATCTGCGCGCCGAACGCGCGGGGCAGCCAGAATGTTGCGCTGGCGGCCGCGCTCATCGAGAGAAAGCTGCGTCGTTTCATCCTGCACCTCGTTCGATTGTCGCGGCGCGAATCGTGTCGCCGCCGACAGACACATTCTTTTTAGCGGCCTGGCGCGTGCTTATTCAGCTGCTCACCTCACTTCAGTTGATACGCCGGGTCCATCAGCAATGCCTCCAGATACGCACTCGCGGTCGAACCGGTTTCGATCGCATCCACCGGCGTGAGCGGCAAGACCGCATGCTGCAACTGCAACTCGGCCGACACGCCCGGCCTGGCCGTCGGCGCGGTGTTGTAGTGCGCGAGCCACGTCTCGATGTCGAAGCGTACGCCACCTTTGCCACCTTGAGCGGCCCGCGCCATCGTGCGTTGCGGCGTTGGCGCCGTCTGCATGTCCGGCATCGCGCCGCTTGCCGCGAACTCTGCGTTCATCGGATTGGTCATGCGCCGCGGACCGGCGGCCTCGGTCGCGCGAAACAGCTGCTCGACGAATTGCTTGCGGGCGAGCAGCGTGGAACTGTTGATCCATGTCGTGCCGCCCGGCCATCCTTTGACGTTCGGCGGATAGAACAGGTTCTCGCCGAGCGCGCGGATTTGCGAGGCGAACGGCGCAGTGTTGTCGTAGCCGATGTCGAACGCCCGGAGCGTGCCGACCACGAACTCCGCCGGCGACTTCACGAGGACGCCGCGATTGTCGTCGTCCCAGAACGCGCCGCTCAGGAAGACACCGCGCAATGCGATCTTGATATCGTAGTGGCTCGCGCGAAACCGCGCCGCGATCGGTTCGATGCGCGACGGGTCCGGCGTATCCGAGACGAACTCTCGCCACAGTTTGGTGGTCACGAAGATCGCCGTTTCCGGCCGTGCGAGCAGAATATCGAGCACCTGGTCGCCGTCGAACGGCCCCGTCTCGCCGAGCACGGTCTTCTCGCCGTCGTCGTGCTGGCTGGCGCGCCACACGTAGGCCTGCGTGTCCGGATCGAGACTCCAACCGGTGTACGCACGTGCAGCCTCCGACACGTCGCGCTGCGTGTAATGCCCTTCGCCGAGCGTGAACAGCTCCATCACTTCACGGGCAAAATTTTCGTTGGGCTTGCCCTTGCGATTGCTCGCGCCGTCGAGATATTGCAGCATCGCCGGATCTTTGGCGACGTCGTGCAACAGCTCGCCGAAGTGGCCGAGCGCGTCTCGCCGCAACAACATGTTCTGCAGCGCCATCTGCTGCGGATACGGCACCTTGTCCTGACCCGACGTGAAGTGGTTATGCCAGAAGAGCGTCATGCGCTCGGTGAGCGGCGACGGCGTGGTCGACATCTCGCGCACCCACCACGCGCGTAATAGTTCGTAACGCTGGCCACGCAGGCGCTGCGCTTCGCGACGTTGATCGTCGGTCCACGCCTTGCGCGTCTCGCGTGTCGGAATCGGTTCGAGGACCCAGTCGGGCAACGGCGTGAGCGCCTCGGTTCGAGTGCTCGCGAGTACCTTGTCGACCGCCTGCGCTCGCGTGAGTCCAACGTATTGCGCAAGCTCGGCGCTATCCGGCGCGAAGCCGACGCGCGTCAGGAAGAAGCGCGCATCGTCGGCATCGAGGATGCTCTGTTCGCGCTCTGAAGCTGCACGCTCATCGGCGGTCGCCACACGGTGCCTGAAGTGTTGACCATGGGTCGCGCCCGGCTGCACAGCGGCGGCCGGTCCGCCACATGCCACCACCGCCAGCGCAATCGCCGATGCTGCGAACCGGCGGCCATGACTACCACGCGTGAGCAATTTCATCATCGGTCATCAAGATTGGCGCGACGTCATGGAACAGGCGTTGGCGCGTGCAGTGCATGCATGGCGCGCTTCGCTCTGACGACTCAACGGCAGACTGAACGGGAAAGTTGACGGGGGAAATGCGATGAATTCTTTCACGCGGGGCAGAAGCGTGAAACGCGTGCCGAGGGCTGGCACGATAATAGCTACCGCTTATAAAGTTCGCGGACAGCGTCTTCGATATGCTGCCGTAACAGACGCCGTTCGTCGGGCGTCATATGACCGTCACGACGACGTTGATCAAGATCAGGGGGAACTGCGGTGCGCAACATGACGTCTGATGCGGGGTGGTCGGTGTTCGGGTTGTGGCGGCTGGGCTTGCCCTGCTTGGGCGCGTGCTCGCTCGCAGCTCTGTCGGCGGAAGGCTGGGCATGGGCGAGCGTTGGTCCTAGTGAGCCTGCAAGCGTACCGGCTACCGCCAGTGCAATCACGCTTAGGCGCACATTCGGCCAAACCCCTCCCTTCATGTTGTTCCCTTCGTGGCGCGGCAACCGGCTACCTCAAATGCGTATACGAACCCCGGTAACGAGCCGGGTGCGATAGTTTTAGTCGTGTGAAGTATCCACCGAACAGCCGCATTCAGTAAAGGAGTCTACCTGCCCCCGCTTTACGTCGTGCCACAGTGCGGGTAAATTTTGTAACTGACTGTAACCCGTTAAATGATGCAAACGCGCACCACTTTCTAATCGCGCTAAGATGCCGACCATGGAAACTAAAAACCCTTCGAAAATCCTCGTCGTCGACGACGATCCGCGCCTGCGCGATCTGCTGCGCCGCTACCTCGGTGAACAGGGCTTCAATGTCTATGTTGCCGAGAACGCGCCGTCCATGAACAAGCTCTGGGTGCGTGAGCGCTTCGACCTGCTGGTGCTCGATCTGATGCTGCCAGGCGAAGATGGTTTGTCGATCTGCCGGCGCCTGCGCGGCAGCAACGACCGCACGCCGATCATCATGCTGACGGCCAAGGGCGAAGACGTCGATCGGATCGTCGGCCTCGAAATGGGCGCCGACGACTATCTACCCAAGCCGTTCAACCCGCGCGAGCTGGTTGCGCGCATCCACGCGGTGCTGCGCCGCCAGTCGCCTTCGGAGTTGCCGGGCGCGCCGTCCGAAACCACCGAGGTGTTCGAGTTCGGCGAGTTCGCGTTGAATCTCGCCACCCGTACGCTCACCAAGGCCGGCCAGGAAATTCCGCTGACCACGGGCGAGTTCTCGGTACTCAAGGTGTTCGCGCGTCACCCGCGCCAGCCGCTGTCGCGTGAAAAGCTCATGGAGCTCGCGCGCGGCCGTGAGTACGAAGTCTTCGACCGCAGTCTCGACGTGCAGATCTCGCGTCTGCGCAAGCTGATCGAACCCGATCCGGGCAGCCCGCGTTTCATTCAGACCGTCTGGGGTCTGGGCTACGTGTTCATCCCCGACGGTGCAGCCTGAGTTTGTTTTCATCTGCTGCTTTTGATTCTAAATAAGAAGGGCCCATGCGGATCGACCGGCGCCTCCTGACGCTCGCGTTCGGCGGCCTTTTCTGGCGGACCTTTCTGTTGATCGCGCTGTTGATCGCAGTCAGTCTCGCCGCGTGGTTCCAGAGCTTCCGGGTGATCGAACGCGAGCCGCGCGCGCAGCGCGTGGCGTTGCAGCTCGTCGCCATCGTCAAGCTCACGCGCACCGCACTCCTCTATTCCGATCCCGACCTGCGGCGCGCCTTGCTGCAGGATCTGGAAAGCAATGAAGGGGTGCGCGTGTACCCGCGCGAAACCACCGACAAGTACAAGCTGCAGCCCGACGAGTCCCTGAACCGGCTGATCGAACACGACATTCGCGGCCGCCTCGGCGACGACACCGTGATTGCCCAGAGCGTGAACGACATCCCCGGCGTCTGGATCAGCTTCAAGATCGACGACGACGACTACTGGGTCGCGCTCGACCGCGATCAGCTCGACAACGCCACCGGTTTGCAATGGGCCGGCTGGGGCGTGTTCGCGCTGGCGCTGTCGCTGTTCGGCGCGGCCTTCATTACGAGTCTCGTGAACCGTCCGTTCGCGCGCCTCGCGATGGCCGCGCGCAAGGTCGGCTCCGGGCAGTCGCCGGAGCCGCTGCCCGAGCGCGGCATGGGCGTGGCCGCGGAAACCAATCGCAGTTTCAACCAGATGGTGCAGGACCTCGAACAGCTCGAGGCCGACCGCGCGCTGATGCTCGCGGGCATCTCGCACGATCTGCGCACCCCGCTCGCGCGGCTGCGGCTCGAAACCGAAATGAGCCCGTCCGACCAGGCCACCAAAGATGCGATGGTCGACGACATCGAGCAGATGGACATGATCATCGGCCGGTTCCTCGATTACGCGCGCCCGGTGCAGCGCGTGCCGGAACCCGTGGACCTGTCCGTGATCGCGGGAGAACTGGCCGCGCGCATGCAGAGCGAAGACAGCATGCGCCTGATCACGCGGCTCGCGCCGTCGGCGGTGATCGAAGCCGACGAAACCGACATGCGGCGGGTGGTCGGCAACCTGCTGGAAAACGCGCGCAAGTATGGTCTGAGCGACGGCGACGGCATTCCGCACGTGATTCTGGAAACGCGGGTGTCGCACTCGCGGGTCGAGCTGTCCGTGGTCGACGAAGGCCCCGGTATTCCGGAAGACCAGTTGGCGCTTGTCACGCGGCCGTTCTATCGTGTGAATTCGGCGCGCACTCAGGCGAACGGCACGGGCCTAGGCATGGCCATCGTCCAGCGCCTCGTGGGCCGTTACCGTGGCGCGCTGCGCTTGCGCAATCGCACGCCTGGACCGGGTCTGGAGGTCACCATCGAGTTTCCGCTCGCCAAGGGCATCTGATCGGAACGGGGCGTCATCCGTCCTTCGTGAGGATATGCCGCGTCGAATAATAACCACCCGGTTAGTTATTTATAGCTATCGGACAGATAATTCAATAGCACGACCGCGAATCACATGGAACGCGCTCGTTGCGGCGAGTTGATAGCCTGAAGCATGCTGTTTTCCGACACACGAAGGAGCACTTCCATGAGAACCGTTGGCGATAAACTCGAAGCGTTCACCGTCACTGCCGCGAAGCCGGGCTTCAACCATCATGAAGAGAACGGCATGTCGGCGTTCGAAGAGATCACGGAGCAGTCGTTCCCGGGCAAGTGGAAGATCATCTACTTCTACCCGAAGGATTTCTCGTTTGTGTGTCCGACGGAAATCGTCGAATTCGCCAAGTTGGCCAAAGATTTCGAAGAGCGCGACGCGGTGTTGATGGGCGGCAGCGTCGACAACGAATTCGTGAAACTGGCATGGCGCCGCGCGAACAAGGACCTGGACAGGCTGAATCACTACGCCTTCGGCGACGTGAAGGGCGAGCTGATCGATCAGCTGGGCGTGCGTGACCAGGAAGCCGGCGTCGCGTTGCGCGCCACCTTCATCGTCGATCCGGACAACACGATCCAGCACGTGTCGGTGAACAATTTGAACGTGGGCCGCAACCCGGAAGAAGTGCTGCGCATTCTGGACGGCCTGCAAACGGACGAGCAGTGTGCTTGCAACCGCGAAGTCGGCGGCGACACGCTCTAAGCGGTGCTGGTGAAAAGCCCGCCTGGGGCTTGAATGCGTGCAGCGCGGCGAGGCTCCCGCCGCTGCGCGCGTTGTAAAACCAATCAGTTCTTGATCAGCAGAACCGCAGCCTGAGCTTCAATGCCCTCGCCTCGGCCGAGATAACCGAGCTTCTCATTGGTCTTGGCTTTGACGTTGACCCGCTCGATCGGCAGATCAAGATCCGCGGCGATATTGGCGCGCATGCCCTCGATATGCGGCGCCAGCTTCGGCGCCTGCGCCACCACACTGCTATCCACATTGGCGATGGAAAAACCCGCCGCCTTCACGCGCGCGAAACATTCACGCAGTAACACGCGGCTATCGGCGCCGGCGAATTTCGCGTCGGTATCGGAGAAATGCCGGCCGATATCGCCCATCGCGGCGGCGCCGAAAATGGCGTCGGTAATGGCGTGCAGCAGCACGTCCGCGTCCGAATGGCCGAGCAGGCCGCGCTCATAAGGAATCGTCACGCCGCCGATGATCAACGGACGTCCCGGCACCAGCGCATGCACGTCATACCCTTGCCCAATTCTGAAATCCATATGCGTCATGTCCTTGAATCCGCTCACTAAAATTGAAATCGCTGATCACGAAGCCGCCGGCCGGCTCAGAATCGCCTCGGCCAGATCGAAGTCTTCCGGATACGTCACCTTGAAGTTGCGCAAGCTGCCCTGCACCAGCTTCGGCGCATAGCCCAGCCACTCGATCGCGCTCGCTTCGTCCGTCAGGTCGTGACCGTCGGCCTGCGCGCGCAGGATCGCCTCGCGCAGCATGCCGATGCGGAACATCTGCGGCGTCTGCGCCTGCCACAAGCCGTCGCGCGCCTCGGTGCGGGCGATCCGGCCGTCGGACGAGCTCGCGTCGATCCGTTTCAGCGTGTCCGCCACGGGCAACGCCATGATGCCGCCCACCGCGTCGTCCTTCAGCGCGCCGACCAGCGTGCGAATCAGCGCGGGCGTGATGCCCGGCCGCGCCGCGTCGTGCACGAGCACCCAATCGTCGTCACGCGCGCCGAACTCGGCGAGCGCATGCAGGCCGTTGAGCACCGACGCCTGGCGCGAGGCCCCGCCGCTGCGGCGCACGGCAAAACGCAAGCCGCCGAAGCGACGGCCGTCGAAGTGCGCGTCGTCCGGGGCGATCACGACGAGGGTTTGCGCAAACTCGCTGCAGGCGTCGAATGCCGCCAGCGAGTAATGCAACATGTCGCGGCCGGCGACAGTGCGATATTGTTTGGGCATCGCGGCGCCGGAACGGCTGCCGGTGCCAGCGCACGGAATCAGGGCAAATAGACGGGAAGTCACGAGTGCGGATGCCGCGAAGTCAAAGTAAAGGACGGATTTTATAATAGGTCCTTCGCATCCACGCCCCGACACGCGTAAACTTGCCGGTCACGTGTGAGCCTGAGGCCGCTTTTTCTCATCTATGCCAGACATCGCCGCATCATCGCAGTACTCCCCGCCCGTCGCGCTCGTCAAGGCCGGCCAGCGTTTCGCCTTCGACGGCACGCACGGCTCGTCCGACGCGCTGCTGATCGCCCGCTACCATCTCGCCTATCGCGAGAAGGTGCCGCTGCTGGCGGTCGTGTGCGAAAGCGCCGTCGATGCGCAGCGTTTGGCACAAGAAATCGGCTTTTTCGCGCCCGAGGCGCGCGTGCGCCTGCTGCCAGACTGGGAAACGCTCCCTTACGATACCTTTTCACCGCATCAGGATCTGGTCTCCGAGCGCCTCGCCACGCTGCACGATCTCGGCGAAGGCCGCTGCGACATCCTGCTGGTGCCCGCCACCACGGCGCTGTACCGCATGCCGCCCGCCTCGTTCCTGGCCGCGTACACGTTCTCCTTCTCGCAAGGCGAGCGCCTCGACGAAGCCAAGCTCAAGGCGCAGTTGACCCTGGCCGGCTACGAACACGTAAGCCAGGTGGTGCGTCCGGGCGAATACTGCGTACGCGGCTCGCTGCTCGATCTCTATCCGATGGGCTCGCCCTTGCCCTACCGGATCGACCTGTTCGACGACCAGGTCGACTCGATCCGCGCGTTCGACCCGGACACGCAGCGCAGCCTGTACCCGGTGAAAGACGTGCGCCTCTTGCCGGGCCGCGAATTTCCGTTCGATGAAGCCGCCCGCACCGCTTTCCGCAGCCGCTGGCGCGAGACCTTCGAGGGCGACCCGAGCCGCGCGTCGATCTACAAGGACATCGGCAACAGCGTGCCGTCCGCGGGCATCGAATACTATCTGCCGCTCTTCTTTAACGACACGGCCACGCTGTTCCATTACCTGCCCGAAGGCGCGCAACTGGCGTTCGTCGGCGATCTCGAGGCGGCGATCCGGCGCTTCACCAACGACACGAAGCAGCGCTACAACTTCCTCTCGCACGACCGCGACCGGCCGATTCTGGAGCCGCAGCGCCTGTTCCTGTCCGACGAAGACTTCTTCACGCTCGCCAAACCCTTCGCGCGGCTCTCGCTGCCCGCCAACGCCGGCGGCGGCTGGTCGACGCCGTTGCCGAATCTCGCGATCGACCGTCATGCGGAAGATCCGGTCGCAGCCTTGCGCGCGTATCTCGACACCACGCCGAATCGCGTGCTGTTCGCCACCGAATCGGCGGGCCGGCGCGAAACGCTGTTGCAGTTGCTCGCCGACAATCATCTGCGACCGGTATCGAGCGACAGCTTCCAGGACTGGCTCACGAGCGACGAGCGCTTTTCATTGGGCGTCTCGCCGCTCGCCAACGGTTTTGCCGTGCCGGTCGACGGCATCGCGATCATCACCGAAACCGAGCTGTATGGTCCGCTCGCGCGTCGCTCGGGGCGCCGCCGTCAGGAACAGGCGAGCAACGTCGATTCGATGGTGCGCGATCTGTCCGAGCTCAAAGTGGGCGATCCGGTCGTGCATTCGCAGCACGGCATCGGCCGCTATATGGGACTCGTGACCATGGATCTCGGCGAAGGCGAGACCGAGTTCCTGCACCTCGAATACGCGGGCGACAGCAAGCTCTACGTGCCGGTCGCGCAGTTGCACGTGATCTCGCGCTATAGCGGCGCCGATCCGGAAAGCGCGCCGCTGCACTCGCTCGGCTCCGGCCAGTGGGAAAAAGCCAAACGCAAGGCCGCGCAACAGATCCGCGACACCGCGGCCGAACTGCTGAATCTCTACGCGCGCCGCGCCGCCCGTTCGGGCCATGCGTTCGCGCTCGAACCGAAAGACTACGTGAAGTTCGCGGAGAGTTTCGGCTTCGAGGAAACGCCCGACCAGGCCGCCGCGATCGCGGCCGTAATCGGCGACATGACGAGCGGCAAACCCATGGATCGCCTCGTGTGCGGCGACGTCGGCTTCGGCAAGACCGAAGTGGCACTGCGTGCGGCGTTCATCGCGGTAATGGGCGGCAAGCAGGTTGCGCTGCTCTCGCCCACCACGCTGCTCGCCGAACAGCACACACAAACCTTCAGCGACCGCTTCTCCGACTGGCCGGTGCGGATCGCCGAACTGTCGCGCTTCAAGTCGACCAAGGAAGTCAGCGCGGCGATCCAGCAGATCAACGACGGCAGTGTCGACATCGTGATCGGCACGCACAAGCTGCTCTCGTCCGACGTGCAGTTCAAGCGGCTGGGACTCGTGATCATCGACGAGGAACACCGTTTCGGCGTGCGTCAGAAAGAGGCTTTGAAGGCCTTGCGCGCCGAAGTGGACGTGCTCACGCTCACCGCCACGCCGATCCCGCGTACGCTCGGCATGGCGCTTGAAGGCCTGCGCGATTTCTCCGTGATCGCCACCGCGCCGCAAAAGCGCCTCGCGATCAAAACCTTCGTGCGGCGCGAGGAAGACAGCGTGATTCGCGAAGCCATGCTGCGCGAGTTAAAGCGTGGCGGCCAGGTCTACTTCCTGCACAACGAAGTCGAGACGATCGAAAATCGCCGGCAGATGCTCGAAGCGTTGGTGCCCGAAGCGCGTATCGCGGTCGCGCACGGACAGATGCATGAACGCGAACTCGAACGCGTGATGCGTGACTTCGTTGCGCAGCGCGCCAACGTGTTGCTGTGCACGACGATTATCGAAACCGGTATCGACGTGCCGAGCGCCAATACGATCCTGATTCATCGCTCCGACAAGTTCGGCCTCGCGCAATTGCATCAGTTGCGTGGCCGTGTGGGCCGTTCGCATCACCAGGCGTATTCGTATCTGCTGGTCCACGATCCGCAAGGGCTGACCAAACAGGCGCAACGCCGCCTCGAAGCGATCCAGCAGATGGAGGAACTCGGTTCGGGCTTCTATCTGGCCATGCACGACCTCGAGATTCGCGGCACGGGCGAAGTGCTCGGCGACAAACAGTCGGGCGAGATTCACGAGATCGGCTTCCAGCTCTACACCGACATGTTGAACGACGCCGTGAAGGCGCTCAAGGAAGGCAAGGAGCCCGACCTCACCGCACCGCTCGCCGCGACCACCGAGATCAACCTGCACGCGCCGGCGATTCTCCCGGCGGACTATTGCGGCGATGTGCAGGAGCGTCTGTCGCTCTACAAGCGGCTGGCTAATTGCGAACACAACGATTCGATCGACGGCATTCAGGAGGAACTGATCGACCGCTTCGGCAAGTTGCCGCCGCAAGCGCATGCGCTGGTGGAGACGCATCGTCTGCGGCTGGCGGCGAAGCCGCTGGGTATTTCGAAGATCGACGCCGGCGAAGCGGTGATCGGCTTGCAGTTCATCCCCAATCCGCCGATCGACGCGATGCGGATCATCGAGATGGTGCAGAAGCACAAGCACATCAAGCTCGCGGGCCAGGACAAGCTGCGTATCGAAACGCGCAGCCCGGATCTCGCGGTGCGTGTCGCCACGGTCAAGGAAACCTTGCGCGCGCTCGGCACGCCGAGCCGCGGCACCGCGGCCAGCGCTGCTGCGCGATGAGTTCGTCGATCGCGCGGCGCTAATGCGGCCTTGGCGCGGCGTTAAAAAAACGCGGGACGTCTAGCGTTTTTTCGTTCATGCTGCGGTGCGCAAACGCGCGCCGCAGCATACGGACGGCTTTTTTTTGGGTATGATCGAAAGACTTAAATGCCGGAGTCTTGTCATGTCTCATGTCGCTGAATCAGCGCAGTCTTCGCAATCGTCCGCCTCCGCTTCGAATTCCTCCTCGCCTGTCTCGCTCCCGTGGGTCACCCGTCTCGTGTCGATGGACACGGTCAGCCGCAATCCGAATCTCGGCCTGATCGAAACCGTGCGCGACGAATTGCGTGCCGTCGGTATTCAGGCCACGCTCACGCACGACGAAAGCGGCAAATGGGCCAACCTGTTCGCGACGATTCCCGCACACGACGGCGAAACGAACGGCGGCGTGGTGCTGTCGGGCCACACCGACGTCGTACCCGTGGACGGCCAGCAATGGGACAGCGATCCGTTCAAGCCGGAAATTCGCGGCGACAAGCTGTACGGCCGCGGCACCTGCGACATGAAAGGCTTCATCGGCGCGGCGCTGACACTCGTGCCGGAGATGCAGCGCACCAAACTCGCCAAGCCGATTCACTTTGCGCTGTCGTTCGACGAGGAAGTGGGCTGCGCGGGCGCGCCGCTCCTGATTGCCGACCTGATGAAGCGCGGCGTGAAGCCGGACGGCTGCATCGTCGGCGAGCCGACCAGCATGCGGCCGATCGTGGCGCACAAAGGCATCAATGCTTACCAGTGCTGCGTGCGCGGTCAGGCGGCGCATTCGTCGCTTACGCCGAAGGGCTTGAACGCGATCGAATACGCCGCGCGGCTGATCTGCTACATCCGCGACATGGCCGACCAGTTCCGCGAGCAGGGCCCGTTCGATGAACTGTACGACGTGCCCTTCACCACCGCGCAAACCAGCACGATCGTGGGCGGCAATGCGATCAATACCGTGCCGGCCGAATGCAAGTTCCAGTTCGAATTCCGCAACCTGCCCACGCTCGATCCCGAACCGATCTTCGCGCGCATCGATCAATACGCACGCGAAACGCTGCTGCCGAAAATGTTGCGCGAGCATCCATCGGCGGCGATCGAGATTACGAAGATCGCCGCGGCGCCCGGACTCGATTCGTCTGAACAAGCCGCCATCACGCAACTGGTGCGCGCGCTGACCGCCGATCAGGACAGGCGCAAGGTCGCCTACGGCACGGAAGCCGGCCTCTTCTCGCTGGCGGGCATTCCGAGCATCGTATGCGGCCCTGGCGACATTCAGCAGGCGCACAAGCCCAACGAATTCGTCGCGCTGGATCAGCTGGTGGCCTGCGAGCGTTTCCTGCACAAATTCATTCACAGCATGTCGGTCGACGCGCACGCGCGCTGAAACTGACGCACGTAGAAAGAGTCTTACCCATACCGACCCAAGCACGCCCACGCCATGTCCACCGCCACGCCGCAACACACCGACCATACGATCGACGGCGAGCCGATCCCCACGCTCGACGACATCGCCGCACAGCACTTTGCGTTGACGCCGTGGGTGACGCGAACGCCGGTGTTCGACAGGGTGGACTTTCCGTCGCTGGAAGGCACGGTGGTGAACTTCAAGTTCGAGCTCTTGCAGGCGGGCGGCAGCTTCAAGGCGCGCGGCGCGTTCACCAATCTGCTCGCACTGGACGAAGCGCAACGCAGCGCGGGCGTCACTTGCGTGTCGGGCGGCAATCATGCGGTGGCGGTCGCGTATGCGGCCATGCGCCTCGGCATCAGCGCGAAGGTCGTGCTGTTTCACGCGGCCAATCCGGCGCGTGTGGCGCTGTGCCGGCAATACCGCGCGGAGATCGTGTTCGCGCAAGACATTGCCGAGGCATTCGAACTGGTGCGCCGTATCGAGGCTGAAGAAGGCCGCTATTTCGTGCATCCGTTCAACGGCTATCGCACGGTGCTGGGTTCGGCCACGCTCGGCTATGAGTGGGCCACGCAAACGCCGGATCTCGAAGCGGTGATCGTGCCGATCGGCGGCGGCGGCCTCGCGGCGGGTGTGGCGACCGCCATGCGGCTCGCGAATCCGAACGTGCATGTATATGGCGTGGAACCCGAAGGCGCGGATGTCATGGGCAAGAGTTTCGCCGCCAATCACACGGTCAAGATGCGCCAGATGCACGGCATTGCCGACTCGCTCATGTCGCCGCATACCGAGGAATACAGCTACGAATTGTGCCGCCGTCATATCGATCAGCTGGTCACGGTTTCCGACGACCAGTTACGCGCGGCCATGCTGACCTTGTTCGGACAACTGAAGCTTGCGGTCGAGCCGGCCTGCGCCGCGGCTACCGCCGGCTTGCTCGGCCCGCTGCGCGAACAGTTGCAAGGCAAACGCGTGGGCGTTCTGCTATGCGGCACCAATATCGATCCGGTCACATTTGCCACGCATATAGACCGCGCGCGACATAGCGAGTCACTGTTTCCTCAATAAAAAACAATCCTCGCATTACCCGGCAAAAGACTAGCCTATCATTCTCAGGTTGGTATCATTCGAATATCGACTTCTGGGAGGAACCTCTATGAGCATGGTCAAGGAATTCAAGGAATTTGCCCTCAAGGGCAACGTGATGGATCTCGCGGTCGGTGTGATTATCGGCGGCGCGTTCTCCACCATCGTCAATTCAATTGTTAAAGACTTGATCATGCCGGTTGTCGGGCTTGCCACCGGCGGCCTCGATTTCTCCAATAAGTTCGTTCGCCTCGGTGCAATTCCACCTAGCTTCAAGGGCAGTCCCGAGTCGTATAAAGACTTGCAAACGGCGGGTGTTGCCGTGTTCGGTTATGGCTCGTTCATCACCGTGCTGATCAACTTCCTGATTCTCGCGTTCATCATTTTCCTGATGGTCAAGTTCATCAACAATCTGCGCAAGCCGGCTGAAGCCGCGCCGGCAGAACCGCCGCCGACACCGGAAGACGTGCTGCTGCTGCGTGAAATCCGCGATTCGTTGAAGAGCTCACCGCGTTGAGCATGCCGGCGTCTCAGCCGGAGCCAGCCGCAAGCCGCAAGCAAAAGGCCTGTTGCGATTCCCTCGCAACAGGCCTTTTTCCTTACCGAGCGCCGATGACCGATGCCGGCGGCACGCGCTCAAGCGTCCTTCTGCTCCTTCTGACTGACCGCGCCTTCGATCATCGTTTCGAGCTGGCCGAAGTTGACAGGCTTGGTCAGGTGCGAAGTGAAGCCGGCGCTCAGGCAGCGACGCACGTCTTCGTCGGTGCCGAAACCGGTCAACGCGACCGCGGGCGCGTCCGAGTGCTCGCGGAACGCCTTGATGAAGTCGAGGCCGGTGCCGTCGGGCAAACCGACATCGCTGACGATCAGATCGAAGGTCTGCGATTGAGTCGCGGCCAACGCGTCGTCGACCCGGCCCACGGTCGTGACCTCATGGCCAAGGCTGCGAATCAGTTGCTCCATGACCTCGGCGGTGTCCAAATGGTCTTCGATCAGCAGGATGTTCAGCAGACCGGCCGAATGCACTTCGTCCGGCACCACGATCGGTGACGTCACCTCAGGCGCAGCGGCGGTCGGCAAGGTGATTGTGAAGGTCGCGCCGCAGTGCGCGCCGGGGCTCTGCGCGGTCACCGTGCCGCCGTGCACGTCGGTCAATGCTTTCGTGATCGCGAGTCCGAGGCCGAGGCCGCCGAACTGCCGGGTCATGTTCTGATTGCCCTGCTCGAACGCGTTGAAGAGCTTGCCGATCTGGTCCGGCTCGATGCCGATCCCCGTATCTTCGACCGATATCTGCACGTGCATGCGTTCGTCGTGGGTGCGCACATAAATATGGCCGCCGTCCGGCGTGAATTTGGCGGCATTGCGAATCAGGTTCCACAGCATCTGCTGCAGCCGCGCGCGATCGGCCAGCACGTAATGGTGCTGGGCGTCCTTATGGACGTGCACGTCCTGCTGCTTGACCTGAATCTCGCTGCGAAACAGTTCGAGCACGCTGTCTATCACCTCGTGCACGTCGACGGTTTCGAGCGACAGCCGCAACTTGCCGTTCGCCACGCGCGTGAGATCGAGCAGGTCGTCGATCAGCCGCGCTTCGAGTTCGACGTTACGGCGGATCATGCGCACGCTCGCGCGCGCCTGATCGGGCAGATCGGGGATCATCTCCAGCACGCTGGCGCCGGCCAGCACTGGCGTGAGCGGCGTGCGCAATTCGTGCGACAGCATGGCCAAAAAGCGGTCCTTGGCGCGATTGGCTTCTTCGGCGGTCTGGCGGGCGGCCTGCTCCGACGCCAGCAGCCGTTCGCGCTCCTCGTTCGCCTCGCGCTGCGAATGAATGTCCGTGCAACTGCCGAACCATTTGCTGACGTTGCCTTCGGCGTCGCGCATCGCCACCACGCGGACGTCGAACCAGCGGTATTCGCCGTCGTGCCGGCGAATCCGCAACTCGTGCCGGTAGTCGCCGACCTTGTCCGACACCGCCTTCAGCCAGCTACGGCGAACCTCTTCGCGGTCGTCCGGATGCACGGCGTCGAGCCAGGCGAGACCGTACGAACAGCTTTCAGCGAGGCCCGTATAGTCGTACCACTGCTTCGACAGAAAATCGCAGTCGCCCGTGGCGTTGCAAGTCATGACAAGGTGCGGCAAGGCCTCCGACAAGGTGCGGTAATGCTGCTCGCGATCGCGCAGCAGCAAGGCTTCGTCCGACGCGCGCTGCAGGCGCACTTGCGAGAGCACACGTTCGACGGCTTCAGGAAGGTAATCGAGGTAATCGCCGGATTTCGGCACCACGTCGGACACGCCTGCGCGCAGCGCTTCAATCACACGAGATTCGTCGGTGAAACCGGTCACGAGGATGGCGGGAATTCGCACGCCTTCCGTGCGCAAACGGCGAAAGAAGTCCAGGCCGGTCTCGGGACCGCTCAGTTGATAGTCGAGCACCAGCAAGTCGGGACCGCCGCCCGCAAGCCGCTCACGGGCCGCTTCGACGCCGGCGCAGATCGCGACCCGGCAGCCCGCGCGCTCGAGCGACTTGCGCGCGAGCCGCAGGATGCCTTCGTCGTCATCGACGACCAGCACGTACGCGGCAGGCGGCGTGGACACTTCTTCGGTCATGCGGAGTCTTCTCTGGCTAGGGTCTTCAAGTGGTCTATCTTGTCACGAGCGGCTTTCGGCCGGCTTCATGCGAACCTTCCATTACGGCGCCGCGAGACGATGCCCCGAGGGCAGCTTGACCACCTGCAGGAAAAACCCGAGGCGCCGCACGGCTTCGATGAACGCATCGTACTCGACCGGCTTGGTGATGTAGACATTGCAGCCGAGTTCGTAGCAGCGCGCGATTTCGCGCGGGTCGTCGGTCGTGGTGAGGACGATCACCGGTACGGCGGCGGTTTGCGGCGACTCTTTCAGACGCCGCAAGACCTCGAAGCCGTCCACCCGCGGCATTTTCAGATCGAGCAGCACGACGAAATTCATCAAATCTTCGCGCGCGGGTACAGCGCTGTCAGCGGGATCGGCCGAGGAACTCGCGGCGGCGTCCGCCGGGGACGGCGTTGGGCCGAAAAAATAATCGAGTGCCTGCTGGCCGTCGCGAAAGCGCACGAAACCGTTCGAAATGCCGGCACGGCGCAGATTGCGCTCGACGAGCGTGGCGTGGCCGTCGTCGTCTTCGATCAGTACGATGCTGACCGTTTCCCCGTGACTCATATGCTCTCCGTGCTGAACGATTGGTTGATGCCTGCCACTTGTGAAGATCCGCGCCGCTGCCGCGTCTACCCGCTCTTATTCAGAGACGCGCGGGCTGTTCCGGCAACACCACAAAAAACGTCGACCCCGCGCCTTCCGCCGACTCGACCCACACGCGGCCCCCATGCCGCTCCACCGTGCGACGCACCACCGCGAGGCCAATGCCGTCGCCACTAGCGACGTCGCCGTGCAGGCGCTGAAATGCCCGGAACACTTTCGACATATACGCGGCCGGAATGCCGAGGCCATTGTCGCGCACATAATACGTGCGCATGCGCACCGCGCGCGGTTCGCCCGCCTCGCCCGGCTCGACCGGTTCGGGTTCCAGCGCGCCGACTTCGATACGCCCATTGCGCGCCGGGTCGAGATAATTCAACGCATTGCCGATCAGGTTGCTGAAAATCTGCTCGATCGCGCCCGGGTCGCCCCATGCCGGTGGCAAGTCGCGCACGGTCACCACGGCCGCATGTTGCCCGATCGCGCCCTGCAGCGCGTCGACCACCCGTCCCACCACGCGCCCGACGCTCACACGTTGCCACTGGTACTCGAGCCGGCCGGCGCGCGAGATGCGCAGCAGCGCGTCGATGATCGCGGCGGCCCGCGTCACTGCCGCGCGCAAATATTGCAAGGACTCGCGCACCTCGCCGTCGAGAATATGCGCCATGCGCCGATGCTCGGCCTCCGGCAATTTTGCCGCCGCGACGACGCTGTCCAGCTCGTCGCACGAGACCTGCAACTCCTTCGAGAAACCTTGCAGATTCACCAACGGCGAGCGCAGATCGTGCGACACGCTGTAGATGAACATTTCATTATCTTGCGTCTCCTGACGCAGTTCCTCGTTGACGCCCGCCAATTCCTGCGCGCGCGCTTCGAGCCGCGTTTTCAGCATGGCCTGCTCGGCGTCGGCCTCACGCAGGCGTGCGCCCGTCTGATGCAGCACGGTGTCGAGCGCGGCAATCTCGTCTTTACCCGACAGCGGCGGCGCGAGCGTGCGTCCGCTGCCCAAACGCTCGGCGTTATCGGTCAACACTTCCAGCCGCCGGCCGATGCTGCGCGCAAAAACCACCGCGGTGGCCGCCCAGATCAGCATCGAGCCCAGTACTGCGCCGATCAGCGCGTACTGCTGGCGGTCGCGCCGGCGCGCGAGCGCGGCCGAGCGCTCGGCGTCGAGCCGTGACGCCTCGTCGCCGAACGCGGCGAGCTCGTCACGAAACACCGCGATCTGCTGCGGCAACGCGCCGGTCTCCAGCGCGGCAAACGAATTCGGGCGATGCCCCGCATGCAGCGCCTGTGAGATCGCGACAGTCTGCGCGCGATACGCGTCGATCGCCCGCTGCATCTTGTGCACACGCTCGACCTGCTGCGGCGTGCCGGCGACCAGCACCTCCAGATTCGACAGCCGGTCGCCCAGATCGACCCACACCGTATGGCGGTCGATCAGCGACGCATCACCGATGACCATAGCCGTGCGAACCCGCGCCGCCTGACGCAGCAACGGATCGACGATGGCCGACGACTGATAGAGGATCTGCTTGCTGTTGGTGACCCACTGCGCGGCCTGCGCTGTCTGCTCCTGGGTATCGAAGACGACGCCGAGAAGCGCCAGCTCGACCACGCTCGGCACTGCAATCAGCAGCAGACCCTTGGTGAATAGTTTCATGTTCGCCCGAAGGGTCGCAAAGAGTCACTCAAGCGGTCACTCAAGCCGCGGCGGTTCGCGTGACCGGCCACGCCGCGCCGCCCTGGCGGGACTTTGCGGTGCCGGATCGGCGAACTCGGCGCAGTGCAGCCGGACGGGCCATTATCGACGTGAATTCGAGATATTTCAACGTAGCGGCAGGATGCGCTCGTTCACACAAAAATGACTTTTTTATTGGTATGAGATGATTTTTCAGCGCCTCGTGCGTCTATGATGGAGACAGATGTGCTGGGAAGCGAAAGCGCGCGGCGAGGCGGTTCGGCATGATTCGTGCGGGAGGCGGTGGGGCGGCGTAATCGTCGAATCACCGTGAATCCGGCCTTGTCGTATGCTATAAAAGATCGACGTGCGGCGCGCGAAGCCGGGAGTGGTCGCATGAGGACGCTGCGTTTCTTGCAATTCTTTTTCAGGCGAATTTTTATGTCCTTCCCGAAAAAGCGTAGACGCGCGAAGGTGGACGGCGATGAGTCGTTCCTCGCGGTACTACGGCATTTCAAGCCGTTCGGTCAGCTCGACACCAAGATTGCGCGCGCTCGCGCGCAAGACGAGCCTGTCCTTTATGCACATGTGCTGCCAGGGCTCGATGTGCTTCTGTGCAGTGTGCGTGGCGCGCAACCGCCCTATCCTGCACCTGCGGAGTTGCGACGTCGCTGTATCGAATCGATTACCAATGCGCTGGAGCAACCGCTCGACGGCCTCGAGAACGGCGGCTACTGGTATGAGGCGGACGGTTTCGGCTTTCTGGTGTTCGCCAGCCGCGCTCGCGGCAAGATCCTGACGGAATTCGGCGCGACTCGCATTGGCGGCGCCCGTCGTGGGGTGCGTCGGCAGGATGCTGCCGGAGACGCCGCGCCGCGCTCGCTCAGGTAGACCTTTGGCTTTACGGTAGACCTTCACACTCGCAACACCGTCTGTTGGCAAAGCTCGTCAGGCGGCGTTGCGTCATCACCCTTCCTTGATTCGGCGCGTGTCATCTCAGGTGATGTGTTTGCGCTCGCCTTGCCTCATTTCGCCTTCTCATTTCATCGTGATGTCATCGATGTGGTCGCCACCGGGGGGCACGCTGATGAGCCACAAAAGAATCAAGGACAGGCCGCCGCCGAAGCTCCAGTTCAGCCAGTCCGCAGGCAGGATGAAAGGCATCATCAACTCCCCTTGTATTCAGCCGCGCTGGCGGGCGACATTACCGCCGGCTTTTTCCTGTCCGTCGCAGCCGGCGACGAAGCGCCACCGGAAGACTTGTTCACTGGCGCGCCATCCAGAGAAATGGCGGACTTGGGCTGCTGCTTCGTGCCCGGCGGCGGCGCAGTCGGCGCCTGCCGGACCTGGGCCAGCAACTGCGTGCACGGCAACGGCTTGTTGTTGCTCGGCGCGAGCAGCGGAATCAGCGCCGCGAACGGATTGATCAAACCGAGGCCGACCGCCGCGCCGCCGCGCAACGCCAGCGCGGCCGCGTTCACGCCCACGTGCGGATCCTTGAAGGTGCCTTTCACGTAGAGCGGCGAGCGCAGCGAGAACACCCTGAAACCCTTGGTATGCGGATGCACGCCGAGATCCATCGATTCGTCACGCATGTTCACGTTGCCGTCGATATCGATCACGGCGTCGTCCGTATCGAGCGCGAAGACGCGTGACTCGAGCACGCCGTTGGTCGCGACAAAATCGGCGGCCGCGCAGTTGATCTTCACATCGCGATTGCCGAACAGCTTTTCATACACCACGTTCGCCACGTTCAGCCCGGCCGCTTCCATTAGCAGGCGGCTCACCGTGCCGTCCGTCACCAGCGCCTTGACCTCGCCGTTCGACGATGCCGCGAGCGCCGCCGGCGAATTGCCCGTCGCGGTGAGCGCGGCGTCGCCGTTGATTTCACCGAGCGCGTTCTGCATCGTCTTGAAATTCGGGAACAACTGCTTGAGCTTCAGATGCCGCGCCGACGTCGCGAAGCGTCCTTTGAGCGGTGTCGCGCTGCCGTCCAGATGAATATCCGAAGCGAGCGTGCCGCCGGCCACGCCGAACTTCAACGGTTCCAGCGAGAGCACGCCATCGGTCATCACGACGTGCGTGTACAGATCCGTGATGGGCAGATTCACGTCCTTGACGATGCGCCGGCCAGTGAATTTCACGTCGGCGTCGATCGCCTTCCAGCGGTCGGTGCGGAACTCCTCGACCGGCAACGCCTTGCTGGACGGCTGCGCAGTCGCATCACCGCGCTTGGCTTTGCTCGCGTTCGAATCCGCGCCGATCACCGGCGCCAGATCGGAGAACTGCAGCAGACGCGAAACCAGTTCGCCCTGCAACAGCGGACGCGGTTCACGCGCCGTGTACGTCAGCGAGCCGTTGATATCGCTGCCGCCGACCCGGCCTGTAAAATTTTCATACTTGAAGACGTTGCCGGTGGACTTGAACTGGCCGACGAGCCGCCCCTCGGTCGCATACGGCGGCGTGTCGGGCAAGGTCACGCCGGTCAGCGAATAGAGACGCGCCATGCTGTTGCCTTGCAGCCAGAGGCGCAGATCGACCGCCGCGAGATGCGCGGGATCGGTGATCGTGCCGACGAGGCCGACATGCAGATCGCCCGCCTTCACATCGGCCTGCACCGGGAACGGCCGGTTCGCGTCCTGCAACGCCAGCACGCCGCCGACCTTACCGCTGCCCGACACCGGCGTCTTGTTGTAAGTCCCTTTGACGGTCCAGCCGATGGCGTACGGCGGAATCTCCTGCTTCGCGCCGCCCTGAGCTTGTGCCCCGCTCGCGCCCGAAGCCGATGCCGGCGCCGACGCCACGACTGCCCCGCTCGCGCCGGCGGCGACGGCCTCGCTGGCGCCCTTCGAGCCGCCCGCGACCAGCCCGCCCGAAGCGCCCGTGGCCGCCGTCGTACCGGACGCGGTGATATCCGTCGACGACGCGCCGGAGGCTGCCGCCGCGGACGCCGCCGCGGCTTCCGACGCCGCCTGCGCATTAGCCTGCTGCGTCAGTTTGTTCGCACCCGACTTGCCGATTGTCTGCGCCGAGGAACTGCGCGATGCCGCTTCCTGCTGCTTCATCGCTTCGCCGATCGGAATCGGCTGGCCGAGCGTGTCGATCGCCATCTGCAAATCGACCTTCTTCTGCTGATCGGACAGCGCGATATTGCCCTTGGCAAAGGCGATGTCGTGCAGATCGAGCTTCCATTCGGAAGGCCCGCTGGATGACGCTAGTTTGAAGGTCCAGTTGTTGCGGCCGTCGAGCACGCGCTCGAGGTCGACCGAAGGATTCACGAGGTTGATCGTGGGAATCACGATATCGTGCGCGAGCAGTGGCAGCACCTTGACCTGGAAGTCGATCTCGTCGAGCGTGGCGAACTGCGGCTGTTTGGTCCAGTCCGGATTGCCCACGGTGATATTGGCCGCCGAGAAACGCGGCCAGGGCACCCAGCCTCGCCAGCCCGTCTCGCCAACCGGATGCCGCCAGCCGACCTTCAGATCGCCGTTGATGGCGAATGGCCTGCCGATGGCTTGCGTGACCTTGTCGTTGATATAGGGTCTTGCCCGGTTCCAGTCGAAGGTCATGATGAAAATGGCCGGCGCGACAATCAGAATGACGATGATCGCCAGCAGCCATGCGATGATTTTCCCGATCCGCCTTCCGATCGTGCTCGACACTGCCATTGAGAAGCTCCGCTATTTTTTTCTACGTTGAGCACCGTGCAGCACGTTGCGTGCCCGGTCCGTGGCCGGCAAGCGCTATGCCTTTGCCGCTTTATCATGTTGCACACGCAGGTCGCAGCGAGCTTCGACCTTACGCATCCCCCATTACAAATTCACTCATGACCGATGTTCCCTTCGTCCTCGCCGACGGCATCGTCCGGCGCGATGCCGTGCGCGGCCTGACGCTACTGCAGCCGACCACCTTCGCGTTGCACGCGGGCGACCGCGTCGCCATCACCGGGCCATCCGGCTCGGGCAAGAGCGTGTTCCTGCGCGCCCTTGCGCTGCTCGATCCGCTCGATGCGGGACGCATCATGTGGCATGGCGCGCCGGTGGAGCGCACCGCTATTCCGCGCTACCGGCGCAACGTCGCGTATATCCGGCAGCGGCCCGCGCTGCTCGACGGCAGCGTCGAAGACAATCTGCGCTATCCGTTCGAGTTGCGCACGTACCACGACGTGCGTTTCGATCGCGCGCGCGCGGCGAGCCTCGCCGCTCAGGCCGGCCGCGGCGACGACTTTCTCGACAAGCGCGCGAGCGAGTTGTCCGGCGGCGAGGCGCAGATCGCCGCGCTGATTCGCGTGCTGCAACTCGCGCCCGAGGTTCTGTTGCTCGACGAACCCACCGCGTCGCTCGACCCGGAGTCGTCGCATGCGATCGAAGGTCTGGTCCACGCATGGTTCGACGCCGACCCCGGGCGTCATGCGTCGATCTGGGTTTCCCACGATCCGGCGCAAGCCACGCGCATGAGCGCGCGGCATCTGATCATGCGCGCCGGCGTGCTCGACGAGACCGCGCAGCGCGAGCTACCGCCCGCGCATCAGGATCACCAGGAGTTCGGCCAATGACACTGCAAAACCTGAGTCTGTGGGATGTCGCGATTGCGACGTTGCTGATCGTCGTGAACGGTGCCGTGTCGGTGGCGCTCAAGCTCGATCTCGAGCGCAAGCTGGCGTGGGCCGCCGTGCGCACCGTCGTGCAGTTGCTGGCGATCGGCTACGTGCTCGGCTGGGTGTTCCGTTACGACCGCTGGTACGTGGTGCTGCCGCTGATGATCGTGATGACGCTGATCGCCGGCTTCGCGGGCGCGCAGCGCGGCAACCGCACGTATCGCGGACAACGCGCGGACAGTGTGCTGTCGATCTGGGTCAGTTCGTGGCTGGTGGCCGCGGTCGGGCTGTTCGTCGTGATCCGCATTCACCCGTGGTACGAGCCGCAGTATGCGATTCCGATTCTCGGCATGATCCTCGGCAATACGCTGACCGGCGTGTCGCTCGGCATCGAACGGATGACCGAGGAATTGACCGCTCGGCGCGACCGCGTCGACATGGCGCTCGCGCTAGGCGCGACACGCTGGGAAGCGGCGCAGGCGCCGGCGCGCCAAGCCGTGCGCGCGGGCATGATGCCGACGCTCAATCAGATGGCCGTGGTCGGCGTGGTGAGCCTGCCCGGCATGATGACCGGCCAGGTGCTGGCCGGGCAGTCGCCGTTGCAGGCGGTGCGCTATCAGATCGTGATCATGTTCCTGATCGCCGCGTCGTCGGCCCTGGGGACGGTGGGCGCGGTGCTGCTCACGTACCGGCGGCTCTTTTCGGCGGAGCACCGCTTTCTGTCGGCGCGGCTGGTCGAGCGGGCCGCGGCGCGGCGCTGAGCCGCGCTCCGACCCGCCGCTGTGCCCTCAATCACACGCCTGACTCAACGCTTCGCGCTGATCGCGACTTCCGTGCCGTCGCTGAGCGTGAGCGTTTTCGTGCTGCCATTGACCGGCATCGTGAATCGCACGATCTGACTGACGGTCACGTCGTTCGGACACTTGAGCGTTTTGCCGCCGCTCGTCACGGTTTTCACGCCCTTCGGCGTCTGCGCCTGAAAGCTCAATTGCACGGTCGCCGTGCCGTCGCCGCCGACGACCGGCGCGAACCGGATCTGCGTCTGCCTGATCATCGCGCCGTTGGTGTCGATCGGCAGCGACGCGTAGTTCGGGCACGCATCCGTCGCGGGAACCGGACCACCCGGCGGCACGGTCTTCCACGTGAAGTCGTCCGATTCGCCGGAGCGGATCGTGCGCGTTTCCTGCGAATTACCGAACTGTTTCGACGTGACGCGCACCGTGTAGCGGATCGGGCCGTCGAGGGCGGATTGGGACGTGACCGTGATCGGCGTGGCGGCGTGAGCCGCCGGCACGAGCATGCCGGGCGCGAGCGCGCATGCGAGAGAAGCAACAACTGAAACGGCGGAGAGTCGGAAGCTCATACTGTCACCTCGTTGTTGTGCCGCTGCGCGCCCGCTTCAGCGCTACTGCTCACGCACCGCCCGACTGGACGACGCCGGGCCGCGAGACACGCAACTGTTTTAGCATGATGCCCTGCCAGTCTAACGCCAAGCGACGCTGCGCGCGCTGCCCGCGAATCGGGTGTTAACCCGCTTGCGGCGACGCGTTTTCTGCGCGTGTGGCGGCTCAGGCGCACGCACGCGCCCGCCGCGCCGCACTGCTGCAAATCGACACGCCGCGTCGCCCGATCGCACCGTTTGTTGCGCATCAAAGGAACATGGCCGGCGCGCATTGCTGCGACGCCGGCCATGTTCGTTCAGGCCCGGTTCAGGCAAATTGCGGCTTACGCGTCGAATCCCGTCAGCACCAGTTTGCCGATCGCGCGCCCTTCTTCGAGCAGCTGATGCGCGCGGCGCAGATTCGCGGCGTTGATGGCGCCGAGGTTCTGGCCGACGGTCGTGCACAGCGTGCCCGCGTCGACGAGACGCGCTACTTCGGTCAACAGCTTGTGCTGCTCGATCATGTCCGGCGTGCCGAACATCGAGCGCGTGAACATGAACTCCCAATGAAAGGCGGCGCTCTTCGCTTTCAACAATTCGACCGGCACCGGCTTGCTGTTTTCCACGATCGTGCAGATGCTGCCTTGCGGCTTGATCACCTCGGCCGCGGCCGGGAAGTTCTTGTCGGTGTCGTTGAACATCAGCACGTAATCGACCTGATCGATGCCGAGCTTTTTCAATTGCGCGGGCATGTCGCCAAAGTGATCGACGATGTGATCCGCGCCCAGTTCCGTGGCCCATTTGGCCGACTCGGGCCGCGACGCGGTCGCGATCACCTTCAGCTTCGCGAGTTGCTTCGCGAGTTGAATGCCGATCGAGCCGACCCCGCCCGCGCCGCCGATGATCAGCACGGTGCGGCCTTCGTCCGCGCCTTGCGGCGACACGCCGAGACGGTCGAACAGGGCCTCCCAGGCGGTGATCGCGGTCAGCGGCAACGCGGCAGCGTGGCTGAAATCGAGCGACGCCGGCTTGCGCCCGACGATCCGCTCATCGACCAGGTGGAACTCGCTGTTGGCGCCCGGCCGTGTGATGCTGCCCGCATAGAACACCGGATCACCGACCTTGAACAGCGTGACGTCCGGTCCGACCGCGACTACCGTGCCGGCGGCGTCCCAGCCGAGGACGCGCGGCGTCTTTTCGACCGTGTCTTTCGGCGCGCGCACTTTGGTGTCGACCGGATTGACGGAAATCGCCTCGACCTTGACCAGCAGGTCACGACCGGTGGCTTCCGGTTTCGGGATTTCGACATCGACCAAGGCTTCGGCTTGATCGATCGGCAAATAGCGATAGAGACCGACGGCTTTCATACATGCTCCTGTTGGTTCAGACGAGGTTTGAAGGATCGCGGTTTATGCGGGCGGCCTGTGGTGCCGTTTGCGCGTCATCGATCCCATTGGCGTCATCCTAAGGCGGTTCTTATTCTCTTAAAACCGTCATAATGGCTGAAACATCTTTTTGAATTCCAGAAGAATGAACCTTCCGGCCTCATCCATACGTACCTCGCCCGGAGAACGGGAGCGCCTCGATCTGCTCGACGTCGCCCTGTTCGTGCGCGCCGCGCTGCTGGCCAACGTGTCGGCGGCCGGGCGCGAATTCGGGCTGTCGGCGGCGGTGGCCAGCTCCCGCATCGCGCAGCTGGAAAAGCTGCTCGGCGCGCGGCTGTTGCACCGAACCACCCGCCGCATCAGCCTCACGCAAGACGGTGAAGTCTTCATGACGCGCGCCGAAGCCCTGCTCGACGCGGCCGCCGCCGCACGCGCCTCGGTGGGCCGGGCGCAGGCCGAGCCGCAGGGCCGCTTGCGGGTCTCGATGCCGTCGTCGTTCGGGCGGCAGCACGTGTCGCCGGTGATCAGCGAATTTCTGCGCCGCTATCCCGGCGTGAGCGTCGATTTGCGGCTCACCGATAAATTGGTCGATCTCGTCGATGCGGGTATCGACGTGGCGATCCGCGTCGGCGTGCTGAAGGATTCGTCGCTGGTGGCGCGGCGCCTCGCGGTGAATCGGCGGGTGCTGTGCGCGGCGCCCGCTTATCTTGCCGGGCGCGGCACGCCGCATCATCCTTCGGACCTCGCGGAGCACGAGTGCATGATTCTGTCGGACCAGCGCGACTGGGCCTTCGTGACGCCCGCCGGAGCGCTCGAGGTGCGCGTGAGCGGGCGCCTCGTCACCGACAACGGCGAAGTGATCCGCGACGCCCTGCTGGCCGGTTTCGGCATCGCGCTGAAATCGACCTGGGACGTCGCGCCTTATTTGCGCAGCGGCGAACTGGTCAGCGTGCTGGACAGCTATCCGCTCGCCGAGAACGTGGCAATCTGGGCGGTGTATCCGAGCCGTTCGTTCGTGCCGCCGAAGACGCTCGCCTTGATCGAATTCCTGGCGGCGCACTTCGGCGATCCGCCTTACTGGGACAGAGAGCCGGGCTGAGACCGATGCGCCGGCGATAGTGCCCGAATCGATACGTCGTCAATGCTTGCCGCGTGCGCCGCCGGCGCCTTTGCCGTCGGAATTGACGTCGGTGTGCGCGTCGTTCTGCGTCTTTTGCTGATACTCGTCGCCGCCGCGGCGGTCGGTATCTTTCAGCCCGCGTTCGAGATCGCGATGCGCCTGCTTGCCGATATGGCGCGGACCGTCCTCGTGCTGCGATTCGGGATCCTGATCGGCTTCATGCGGCAGCGGCGCGGCAGCTTCCTGCATCGATTTGGGTTGCTTCCTGGCATGCGGGTCTGCCTGCTTGTCGCCGTCGGACGATTGCGGTGAGGTCTTCATGGTCTTGCTCCTTGTCGTTCTGAATCGGGTCCGTCGAAGCGCTTACTCTGCGTCATCCAGACGCTTCTTCATGGCTGCGGTGATGCGCTGGCGCGTCTTCGTATAGTCCGCCCACGGGTCGCTTTTGAGGTCGGCGAGGCGCTCATGCAAATTCTCGATGGTCCATTGATCGCCGCCCGTGGTGCTCGCGACTTCAGCCCACGAAAGCGGCACCGATACGCCCAAGCCCGGCCGCGCTCGCGCCGAGAATGCGGCGACCGTGCTGGAGCCGCGGTTGTTGCGCAAATAGTCCACGAAGATTTTCTGCTTGCGGTTCTGCGCGCCCATCTTCGCGCTGAAGTACTTGGGCAGCGTCGCCGCCATGTGTTGCGCGACGGCTTGCGAGAAGTCCTTCACTTCGTCCCAGCCGGCCTGTTTCGCGAGCGGCACGACCACGTGGAAGCCCTTGCCGCCGCTCGTCTTGCAGAACGACTTGAGGCCGAGTTCTTCGAGTAGCGAACGCGTCAATTGCGCGGCTTCGATCATGCGGTCCCAACCCAGCGACGCGTCGGGATCGAGGTCGAACACCACGCGGTCCGGCTTTTCGATGTTCGACACGACGGCATTCCACGTGTGAAATTCGACGGTGCCCATCTGCGCCGCGCCGACCAGCGCCTTGAGCGTATCGACGGTGATCAGCGCCGGATGGCCCGGATCGAGGCCCGGATGCTGCGTGACATTTGGAATCGACAGCTTCTGGCTGTGCTTCTGGAAAAACAGCTCGCCGCCGATGTCCTCGGGCGCACGCACCAGCGACACCGGGCGATCTTGCAGATGCGGCAGCATCCAGTCGGCGACCGATTCGTAGTACTGCACGAGATCGATCTTGCGCGCACCGCTGCTTTTGTCGATGACGCGATCGGGATGCGAGATGCGGACGCCGGCGACTTCGGCGGGAGCGGACGCGGCGCTTGATTTTGTGGCTTTGCCTTCGATTGCTTTGGCTTTGGTGGCCGAGGTTTTCGTTGCAACGGTTTTCGCAGCACTCGCCTTCGCGCTGCCTGTCTCCACGCCGCGGCTCTTCATGCTAACGTCTTTCGCGCCCGCCGTTTTCGCCTCGGCCTTCGAGTTCGCCGCACCGGTTTTCCCCGCGCCGGATACGGCCGCAGTACTGACGGAAGTTTTCCGCGCCACACGTTTCTTCGGCGCTTCGTCGGACCCAGAATCGGTTTGCTGTTGCACGTCGGCTCCTTGGCGAGGTGTTTCCTTGACGATCTGGCGCGCCGGCTTGTCGTTGCGCAGACTCACGAACGACGCCTGACGCACGATGCCCTCGCTCGTCCATTCCGCGAAATTGCATTCGGCGACGAGCACCGGTTCGACCCAATGCACCGGCGTGCGACTACGCTCGCGCGGCGCGGCGGCAAACGGCATTCGCTGGGTCGCGTGCGCGTCGAGTTCTTTCTTGACCGAGCGCAGTAACGCCGCGTCGAAGCCGGTGCCGACGCGGCCCGCGTATTGCAATTTGCCTTTGCCGTCATAGACGCCGAGCAGCAGCGCGCCGAACGCCGCGCGGCTGCCAGACGGTTCCGAATAGCCGCCGATCACGAACTCCTGGCGTCGGCGGCATTTCAGCTTGATCCACGTCGACGAACGGCCCGATAGATAGCCACTGTCGCGCCGTTTGCCGATGATGCCTTCCAGCGCCATATCGCACGCGCTCCTCAACAGGTCTTCCGCGCTGAAGTCGAAATCGTTCGAGAAGCGCAGGACGCTGTCGTCGACCTCTTCCATCAAGGCGCGCAGAATCGCGCGGCGCTGTTCGAGCGGCACGCCGCGCAAGTCGTAGCCGTTCAGGAACGGTATGTCGAACAGGTAGACGATGATGTCTTGCGGACGGTTCGCATCGAAGGCGTTTTGCAGCCCCTGAAAATTCGGCACCCCGTTCTGGTCCAGCACCACCGCTTCGCCATCGAGCCATGCGCTTTCGATGCCGAGTTGTTCGAACGCCTTGACCTGTTTGCTGAATTTCGCGGTCCAGTCGTTGCCCGCGCGAGTGAATACTTTAACTGCGCTTCCCTTGGCGTCCCGATCGATTCGGGCCAGCACTCGGTAGCCGTCGAACTTGATTTCGTACGACCATTCATCGCCGGGAGGCGCGGCGTCGACAAGCGTCGCCAGTTGCGGTTTGAAGGTCGCGGGCAAGCGGGCTTTCACCGCGCCCTCGATCGAGGGCGCGGCGGCGAGTTCGCGCAGCGACTGCGCGTTGCGCGTCGCTACGATGTCGGGTCGCCTGGGGTCGGCGCCGCTCGATGAAGCGGCTTTCGCGCCGTTCTTGCCGGCTCGTTTTGCGGCTGGCGTCGTATCGGCGACCGCCGCAGTCGCTTTCGTAGCTGCAGTGGCTTTGCCTGTGCCCTTGGTTGCCGCTGTCCGCGTTTTCACGCCTTTGCCCGCCGGGGCGCTGCCGCTGAGCACGCTGCCCGGACGCTTCTTCAGAATGTCGTAGTCGCTCTCATCACGCGCTTCGTCGTCGCGTTCCTTGATCAGCAGCCACTGCTCCTTGTCGCCGCTGCCGCGCATATGGCTGCGCACCAGTGTCCAGCCGCCTTGCAGCTTCTCGCCATGCAGCCGGAACTTGAGCTTGCCGGCCGCATATGATCGCGCCGCTTCCGCGGTGCCGCCAATCGGTTCCCAGGTGCCGCGATCCCACACGATCACGCTGCCCGCTCCGTAGTTGCCGGCCGGGATTTCGCCTTCGAAAGAACCGTATTCGACCGGATGGTCTTCGACATGCACCGCAAGCCGTTTTACCGACGGATCGAGGCTCGGCCCTTTCGGCACCGCCCACGACAGGAGCGTGCCGTTCAGTTCGAGCCGGAAGTCGTAGTGCAGACGACGCGCGTCGTGCTCCTGAATCACGTAGGAGAGCGCTTCGTCGGCTGCCTGTCTTGTCGTTTTCCGGGCGCCTTGCTTGCGACTCGCACGCGCGCCCGATGGCTCCGGCGTTTCGTCGAAACGGCGCTTGCGGTTGTAGAGGTCGAGTCTGTCGTTCATGGCGATGACTTCGTCGTGAGTGGCTCAGCGCGACGTTGACGAATCAGGCTGCTGCCCGACGTTTGCGGGCGGCTGGCGTGGCTGCCGTCTTGGCAGCTGCACGGCCGCCGGTGCCGCTGCCGCGCGTGGTGGTCTTGCTTGCCGTGCGCGCCGTGCGCGGTTTCTTGCGGGCTGGAGCCTCTGTTTCGGCATCAGAGTCGTCCTCATCGCCGTCCTCGTCCGCGGCGCGCTTGCGGCCGCCCGCCGCCGGCTTGCTCTTGCCGCGTCCAAGGCTGCGCTTGAGCAAGTCGGACAGATCGAGAATGTCGGCGGATTGACGCGACTCGTGCGGCGCTTCGACTTCGGTGATTTCCTCGGTCTTGCCCGCGCGAATCTTGCGATCGACCAGCGCCATGATGTCGTCGCGGAAGGTATCGTGATACTGCGACGGATCCCACTTGTCGCTCATGTCGTCGATCAGCTTCTTCGCCATGTCGAGTTCGCGCGCGGACACGCCCGCAGCTTTGACACCGTCGGCCGGCAGCTTGAAGTCGTCGAAATCGCGCACCTCCGCGGCCCAGCGCAGCGTGTTCAAGGCCAGCACCGGACCCACCGGAATCAGCGCCGCCAGATGCTGCTTGTTGTGCAGCACGACGCTCGCCACGCCGATCTTGCCCGACGCCTTCATGGCTTCGCGCAGCAACGCGTAGACCTTTTCACCCTTGCGGTCGGGCGTGAGGAAATAAGGCGTGTCGAGATAGAGAAACGAGATGTCGGGAGCGTCGACGAACGCGAGAATATCGACCGTTTGCGTCGATTCGGGGTTCGCCGAGCGGATCTCATCGTCCGAGAGCACGACGTACTTGTCCTTCTCGTACTCGAAGCCGCGCACGATGTTCTCGCGCGTCACATCCTTGCCGGTGCGCTTGTTGATCTGCTTGTAGCCGATCGGATCGATCGTGCGCTTATCCAGCAGATTGAAGCCGACTTTCTCCGACTGCGTCGCCGGATACAACTGCACCGGTACGTGGACGAGGCCGAAGCTGATTGCGCCCTTCCAGATCATGTGTGCCATCGTGCGCTCCCCTAGGCCTAAGACCTGACGTCAAGCAGCAAGCGTGCCACCGCTTGTCAGCCATAGCCGGCGCGCGCCGCCATTTGACGGCCACATGCACAGGCTGTAAGTCTTGCGTCAGGCCTGCAAAAGCTACGCCGTGCGCTACGTCGTTTGGGATCGCGCCGGTTCGAGTTCGAGCGGCACCGCGGCGAAGCCGCGAAACCGCACGCGCCCGCCGCGCGTGGGCCCGCCATCCAGGCGATAGGCCGGAAAGCGCTCGACGAAACGGCCGATCGCGATGCGCGCCTCGAGTCGCGCGAGCGACAACCCGGCGCACTGGTGGATGCCGAAACCGAATGCAAGGTGCCGGTTCGGATCGCGGCGAATGTCGAAGCGGTCTGGATCCGCGAACTGCTCCGGGTCGCGATTGGCCGCGCCGATGCACAGCGTGACCGGCGTGCCGCGCGCCACCGCGACACCGCCGATCTCGGTGTCGATGGTCGCCATGCGGTTGCCCAGCTGATTCGAACTCTCGAAACGCAGACACTCCTCCACCGCCGATCGGATCAGCGACGGCTCGCGCAGCAGCGCCTCGCGCTGCTCGGGCCATTGCGTCAGCGTGACGAGACCGTTGCCGATCAGATTGGTGGTCGTCTCATGACCGGCGTTCAGAATGAAAATGCAGTTTTGCAGCAACTCCGCTTCGGACAATTGCTCGCCGCCCTCTTCGCCCTGAATCAGACGCGTCAGCACGTCATGCTGCGGGTCGCCCGGCTCGCGCCGGCGCCGCGCGACCAGACCGCGCAAATAGTCGACGAATTCGCTCACCGCGCGATTGCCGCGTTCGAGCTGCGCCTCGGTGAGCGACGGCTCGAGCGCGCCGAGAATCGCGAGCGACCAGTCACGCAGCGGCTCACGTTCCGCGTGCGGCACATCCAGCAGATTACCGATGATCTCGACCGGAATCGCCGACGCGAACTCGCCGATCAGATCGATCCGGCCGCGTTCCGCGGCGGCATCGAGCAAGCCGTCGACGAGGCGCACCAGTCCCGGCTCCATGGCCGCGATGGCGCGCGCCGTCAGCGCCCCGGCGATCAGCTTGCGCACTCGCGTATGGCGCGGCGGGTCGTTGAAGACGAGACTCGTCGTGTGATGCGCGTAGAGCGGCGAGTCGCCGTATTTCGGCTTGAATTCGACGGTCTTGTCGGAGCTGAAGGTTTTCGGGTCGCGATAGACCGCCTGCACGTCGCGAAATCGCGTCAGAAACAGCGAACCGTCCGGCATGCGCTTGACCGGCTCGTGAGCGCGCAGCGCGTGGTAGACCGGATACGGATCGGCATAGAAAGCGGGATTGAGGTGGCGCAGATCGAAGTCGCGCGCAAGAGTGGATGCGTCGCTGGCGGTCGCCGGGGGCATGCGTTGTCTCCGTAGTGATGCGCCTCGTCACGGGTGCCGGTGTGAGCGCATAGCGACGTTGCGTACCGCGTGTGGTGGCGCGGCCGCCGGCCGGTGCACTTACTGGCTGCGAGGCGTTGTTTGTTCGAAGCGCCAGTATGGACCGCGCGCCGCAGGTTTGCACGGCGCGGCGTGCCCGGTGGATTGCAAGAGGTGCGGCGCGACGCAACGTCCCAAGCGGATTGCAACAGGTATGGCTCAGCACTCCATGCCGATCGCAAGAGGCGTGGCCAACCGGCGAACCGTTACAATAGCGGGATTTTCCGCGCGCGCCGCGCGTCCGTCCTTTTCCGCGTTACTGCGTCGTCGTCCATGAACCTCGTCATTCAAAGCTCCGCGCCCCTTTCCGCCGATCATCACAAAGCGCTCGTCGCGCTCGCGCGCGGTTCGCACGCCAGCGTCATCGACGCGAACGCGATTCGCATTGCCGATGCAAATGTCGCCCAGCGCGCCGACCTCGACGTGTATTGCGGCACCCATCAACTGGACTACGCGTTTGTCGAAGCCGGCCGCCAGTTGCGCGACTTCGGGCTGGTCGCGATGGACATGGATTCGACGCTGATTACGATCGAATGTATCGACGAGATCGCCGACTTCTGCGGGCTGAAAGCGGAAGTGGCCGCGATCACCGAGGCCTCGATGCGCGGCGAAATCAAGGACTTCAACGAAAGCCTGACGCGTCGCGTGGCGCTGCTCGAAGGCCTCGACGCAAGCGCGCTCGAACGTGTGTACGAAGAGCGGCTGCAACTCTCACCGGGCGCCGAGCAGATGCTGGCTGGTGCGAAGGCCGCTGGGTTGAAAACGCTGCTCGTGTCGGGCGGATTCAACTTCTTCACCGAGAAGCTGAAGGCACGTCTCGGCCTTGATTTCACACGCGCGAATACGCTTGAAATCGTGGACGGCAAGCTGACCGGCAAGGTGATCGGTGAGATCGTCAATGCCGATGTCAAAGCACGCACACTGCGCGAAACATGCGCGCAATTGGGCATTGAACCGAGCCGGGCGATCGCCATGGGCGATGGCTCGAACGATCTGAAGATGATGGCCGAGGCCGGGCTCTCCGTTGCGTTCCGTGCGAAGCCGGTAGTGCGCGAAGCGGCCAGCGTGGCGTTCAACCATGTCGGGCTGGACGGGCTGCTGCGCCTGTTTTGACATTGGTTCGATGCGCTGGCCGATGCAATGACGGCCAGCGCTGGCAGCGGCTCTATTTTTTCAGAATGTCCGTTGTGAGTACCACGATCATGCTGATCGCATCAAGGCTCACGATGATCGTGGTCCACATCAAAAAGCGTGGGTAGATTTCCTCTGAGACTAGCCACAACGAGAATTTTTTCATGATCGCCTCCTTGAGAGGACCAGTATAAATGCTGCACTATCTGAAAAATCTAAATCAGCAGTACATGTAGGAATGCAAAGAAAACTGCGGCAGCGAGCGTGAAGAAAATTGACAGGGCTATTTCCGTTGGCGAAACAAGCGCAAGCGTAAAGATCGGGCCGATGATCGGCACGCCGAGATTCAGCAGCATCCAGAAGAAAAAATTCATCGAAGCTCACCATGGTGCGGCAACCGTTAGCCGGGATGCACGCCATCGTAGCGTCGAGATTTCACGCTGAACATTCAGCCGAATGGTTAGGCTTACTGGCTACCTTGACACACACTATTGACAAGAAAAAAGCCCACCGGGAACACGTCCCGATGGGCCTGCTTGTCCTACGGAAAAACGTCGCTCGGACGTTTAACCCAGTGCCGCCAGAGACTGCTCCATATCCGCACGCAAGTCCGCCTCGGCTTCGAGCCCGATATAGAACCGCACCAACGTCCCGCGATGCGGCCACCGCCCCGCCGTGCGCATCGACGCGACGTTGTACGGCATCACGAGGCTGTGCGCCCCGCCCCAGCTCCAGCCGAGCGAGAACAGTTCGAGCGACTCGCAGAACGTGTCGATTTGCACCGGGCTGTAGCGGCCGTCGAACACGACCGAAAAGAGCCCGCCCGCGCCCGTGAAGTCGCGTTTGTAAAACTCATGGCCCGGACAATCGGATAGCGCCGGGTGCAACACCGCTGAAATTTCCGGCCGCGTCTTCAGCCATTTCGCCAAGCCGAGCGCCGCGCGATCATGCTGCTCGAAGCGCAATTGCATGGTTGGCAGGCTGCGCAGAATCAGCGAGCAGTCATCCGATGAGACGCCGATGCCCATGCGCATGCGCGCCGCCTTCAGCTTCAGATGCAGCTCGCGATCGACGGTGATGGTCGCGCCCATCAGCACGTCGCCGCCGCCCGATTGATACTTGGTGAGCGCCTGCACCGAGATATCGACGCCATGATCGAACGGCCGGAAACCCAGCCCCGCCGACCACGTGTTGTCGATCGCCGTGACGACGTTGCGCGCGCGCGCCGCCGCGGTGATGGCGGGCACGTCGGCCACTTCCATCGTCACCGAGCCGGGTGCTTCGAGCCAGATCAGGCGCGTGTTCGGCTGGATCAGATCGGCGATGCCCGCGCCGATCATCGGATCGTAGTAGCGCACGGTGATGCCGAAATCACGCGCCAGCCAGTCGCCGTGATCGCGGTTCGGCGAGTAGACGTTATCGGGAATCAGCACGTCGTCGCCGGCTTTGACGAGGCCGAAATACACGTTCGAAATCGACGACAGCCCCGACGGCTGCAGCAACGCGTGGTTGCCGCCTTCGATGGTGGCAAGGCGTTGCGCCAGCGCGAGCGAAGTCGGCGTGGCATGCAGGCCGTAGCGCCATTGCGCGTCGTTTTTCCAGTCGAGCGCGCGCATGGTCGCGAGATCGGGGAACACGACCGTCGATGCCCGCGTGACCGGCATCGAGAACGACTCGAAGCCCGGCGTGAGCTGGTCCTCGGCACGCACGATGCGGGTTTGCAGACCGCGTTGGAGTTTGGATTGGGTCATGGTGAGTTTCGTTGAGAAGCAGACGGAAACGGAGGCACGCGGTTTCAGGGCGCGCGCCGCACACGCAAGAGTAGACGAGCCGGCGGGATTTCGCTTGAGAGACAACGCGCGAGTTGTCGGGCGCCGCGCGGCTGCGGGTTCACTCGCCGGTTTGCAAGTTGCTGACGCCGCCCACGGCGTGGCCGCCGGTAGCGGCGGCGCTTGAAGCCGGCACCGTGGCAGCGCCCGCGGAAGGCTGCGGCGCAGCCTTGTTCGCGGCGCTCGCCGGCGCGCCGGCAGGTGGCACCGCCTGCCCCGCTGCCAGCGGTTTCAGGTCGAACGGCTGCGGGTCGGAATCGTCGACGTTCATGCGGTCGCCCGCCACCGAGCCGTCCGCCGCGAACTTGCCGACCCAGTTGCCGGTGATATGCGTGCCGTCGTTCGATTCCTCGACTTCGAGCGTGTCGCCGTCGCGGTCGCCCGCGATCAGGATCACGGCGCCGGTATCCGTGAACTGATACTCGCCGTGTACGCCGGATGGGTCGTCGCTTTTCGGGCCGAGCTTCAGCACGATCTGGCGCGAGCCCAGCATGCCGGCGTAGCGCGGGAACTTCGCGAATTCAGGGCTTGGCTTGAGCGGCAACTGGATCGGCGGGGGCGCCGCCAACTCCTTCACCGCGTCGCTTTCCGCCCATGCCTGCGCGGGCAGCATCGCCGCTGCGCCGGCACACAGCAATGCGGCGACGCTCGTCACTACCCAACCGCGCCGGCGCACCGCACCCTTCATCGCTTTCAATTCCCGCATCCCTTCCTTCCTCATTGCTCGATACCGCTTGCTACTGACATGCCGCGCATCAGATCCGTTCGAAGATCGCCGCGATGCCTTGCCCGCCGCCGATACACATCGTGACCAGCGCATAACGCCCGCCGATCCGTTGCAGTTCGTACAGCGCCTTGACGGTGATGAGCGCGCCGGTCGCGCCGATCGGATGGCCGAGCGAAATGCCCGAGCCGTTCGGATTGACCTTGGCCGGATCGAAGCCCAGTTCCTTGCTGACCGCGCAGGCCTGAGCGGCGAACGCTTCGTTGGCCTCGATCACGTCGAGGTCGGCAACGGTCAGCCCGGCGCGTTCGAGCGCCTTGCGGGTGGCCGGCACCGGACCGATGCCCATATACGCGGGATCGACGCCGGCATGCGCGTAAGACACCAGCCGCGCCAGCGGCTTGATGCCGCGCTGTTCGGCGACGCTGCGCTCCATCAGCACGACGGCCGCGGCCGCGTCGTTGATGCCCGACGCGTTGCCGGCCGTCACTGTGCCGTTTTCCTTCGCGAACACCGGCTTGAGCTTCGAGAAGTCTTCCGCCGATGCGTTCATGCGCGCGTGTTCGTCCGTGTCGAATACGACGTCGCCTTTCTTCGACGGGATCGTGATCGGCAGGATCTGTTGCTTGAAGTAGCCGCTCGTGATCGCGTTGGCCGCGCGGCGATGCGATTCGAGGGCGAGCGCGTCCTGTGCTTCGCGCGAGATGTCGTATTTGCGCGCGACGTTCTCGGCGGTCACGCCCATATGGATCGACTGGAACGGGTCGTTCAGCGCGCCGACCATCATGTCGACGAGGCGCGCATCGCCCATGCGCTGACCGAAGCGCGCGGCCGGCATGGAGTAAGGCGCGCGGCTCATGTTTTCCGCGCCGCCGCCGATCGCGATATCGGCGTCGCCGAGCAGCACGCTTTGCGCGGCCGAAACGATGGCCTGCAGGCCGGAGCCGCACAAACGGTTCACGGTCAACGCCGGCGCATGTTGCGCGACGCCGCCGTTGATCGCGGCCACACGCGCCAGGTACATGTCTTTCGGCTCGGTATGCACGACGTTGCCGAACACCACGTGGCCGATTTCGTCGCCCGATACGTTGGCCCGCGCCAGCACTTCACGCACGACGCGTGCGCCGAGATCGGTCGGCGAAAAATCCTTCAGACTGCCGCCGAAACCGCCGATTGCCGTACGCACACCGCTTACCACCACTACGTCCCGTTGCATCGCTCGCTCCTCTTCCAGTCTCTAAGATGATCTTGCCTCGGCGGGCCGCGCTCCATAGCGCGCGTGTTCAGCCCGCCAGAAGTTGTTCGACTGTCGCGCGCGAAGGAATCGGCGCCACCGCGCCGTAGCCTTGCGTGGACAGCGCCGCGGCGACGTTCGCATAACGCGCCGCGGCGAATGGATCGTCACCCGCGACGATGCGCGCGATGAACGCGCCACCGAAGCAGTCGCCCGCGCCGGTTGCGTCGACGGCATTGACGACGTGGCCCGGCACGACGCGCCGCTCGTTCGGCGTCGCGATATACGAGCCCTCTTTGCCGAGCTTCAGCGCAACGACGCTCGGACCCTGCGACAGCAGGAAATCGACAATCTCATCACGGCCGGTCAAGCCGGTGAGGTCGGTGACGTCGTCCCAGCTTGGCAGGCAGATGTCCGTCTGGCGGATGGCTTCGAGCATCACCGCGCGCGCCCGCGCGAGTGGCCACAGCTTCAGACGCAGATTGGTGTCGAAGCTCACGCGAACGCCGTTGGCGCGCGCATGCGCGATCGCTTCGAGCGCCGCGTCGCAAGCGCTCAGGCTGATCGCGAGGCTGATGCCGGACAGATGAATCACCTTGGCCGCGGCGATCGCGTCGAGCGGCAGATCGTGCGGCGCATAGCGGCTCGCGGCCGAGCCGGCGCGCAGATAATCGAACGCGTGGCCATTCGGACCGTGCGACACGAAATAGACGCCAGTGGGCGCCTGCGGATCGACGCGCACCAGCGACGTGTCCACCTGTTCACGTTCCCACAGATCGACCAGCAAACGCCCGAAGTGATCCGCGCCGACCGCGGACACGAAACCAGTCTGCGCGCCTTGACGTGCGGCCGCGATACAGAAGTTCGACGTATCGCCGCCGAAGCCTTGTAGATAGTTCGGCTGGTCTTTCGCCGACTGGTTGAATTCGATCATCGCCTCGCCGAGCGCGAGGATCTCGGGGTGCCGGGCTTGCGGCACTGCGGCCGTGCTCACCGTCATCGATTAAACCTCGCCCCACAGGTCGTGACCGTCGGCGCCGGTAATCCTCACCGACACGAAATCGCCGACCTTGTAGCGTTTGGACGCCTTGACGGCCGGCGCGATATACACGACGCCGTCGATCTCCGGCGCGTCAGCCGCGGTGCGGCCGATGCCGCCGTCCGCGTTGATCTCATCGACCAGCACCTTCAGCGTCTTGCCGACCTTTTTCGCGATACGCTTGGCCGACACTTCTTCTGCGACTTCCATGAAACGCGCGCGGCGCTCTTCGCGCACTTCGTCGGGCAATGCGCCGTCAAGTTCGTTGGCCGTCGCGCCTTCGACCGGCGAATAGGCAAAGCAGCCGACGCGATCCAGTTCCGCCTCGCGGATGAAATCGAGCAGCGTCTGGAATTGCTCTTCCGTCTCACCGGGGAAGCCGGCGATGAACGTGCTGCGAATAGTCAGATCCGGGCACATCTCGCGCCATTTCTTCACGCGCTCCATCACCTTCTCGGCGTTGGCCGGGCGCTTCATGCGCTTCAACACTTCCGGATGCGCGTGCTGGAACGGCACGTCGAGGTACGGCAGCACGTGGCCTTTGTACGGACCTTCGGCCATCATCGGAATGACTTCGTCGACACTCGGATACGGATACACGTAATGCAGACGCACCCACGCGCCGTATTGCGCGGCGAGTTCGCCGAGCGCGCCGACCAGATCGGTCATGCGCGTCTTGATCGGCTTGCCGTTCCAGAAACCCGTGCGGTATTTGACGTCGACGCCATAGGCGCTCGTGTCCTGCGAAATCACCAGCAGTTCCTTCACGCCCGACTTGAAGAGATTCTCCGCTTCGAGCATCACGTCGGCGACGGGACGCGACACGAGGTCGCCGCGCATGGACGGGATGATGCAGAACGTGCAGCGGTGATTGCAGCCTTCGGAAATCTTCAGGTACGCGTAATGACGCGGCGTAAGCTTCACGCCCGCAGCCGGCACCAGGTCGACGAACGGATCGTGCGGCTTCGGCAGATGGGTGTGCACATGCTGCATCACTTCGCCCAGCGCGTGCGGGCCGGTCACGGCCAGCACCTTCGGATGCACTTCTTCGATCAGCCCCGAGCCGCTCGCGCTCTTCTTGGCGCCGAGACACCCGGTCACGATCACCTTGCCATTTTCGTTGAGCGCTTCGCCGATCGCGTCGAGACTTTCCTGCACCGCTTCGTCGATGAAGCCGCAGGTGTTGACGACCACGAGGTCCGCGCCGTCGTACGTGCCGGAAATCTCGTAACCTTCGGCGCGCAGTTGGGTGATGATCTGCTCGGAATCGACCAGGGCTTTCGGGCAGCCGAGCGACACAAAGCCGACCTTCGGCGTGGCAGTCGGGGCAATCGGGGGGGTGGCAGACATGGGGGACCGCTTGAAGACGTTAAACCCTGAATTGTAGCGGTTCGCCAAGGCTGCCGCTCGTAAGTCTTTGAATATTCGCCCTCAAACGACTGCGGCGTCCGCCGGGTCGAGTCGGCCGACGCGCGCGGATTGATGTGTCGCCATTAATTGGCCGACGCTCAAAGCGCGTTCGATCACTTGCAGGATTTCGTGCGAATCATGCACTCTGCGGATCGCCGCATGCAGCTCGGCCGCCTGCGGCCAGGTGCGCTGCAGGTAGCTGAGCCACTTTTTGACGCGTCCGTGCTCGTGCCGGGAGCCGACACGGTCCTGCAATTTCCGCAGATAACCGGCGACGTGACCAAGCACGTGCTGCCATTCCCCGTCGGATGGCGAGCGATCCATCAGTCCGCGTATCCTCAGCGCCAGGAAAGGGTCCGATACGGCGCCGCGCCCGATCATCACGTCCGCGCAACCGCTGACCGCGCGGCAGCGCTCCCAGTCGGCCACCGTCCAGACTTCTCCATTCGCGACGACAGGCACGTCCACAGTGGCATCGATACGCGCGATCCACTCCCAATGCGCGGGCGGCCGGTAGCCGTGATCGCGCGTTCTTGCATGCACGACGAGCGAGGCCGCACCGCCTTCCGCCAGCGCCGTGGCGCAATCGATCGCCAGCGAGGTGTCGGACACGCCGAGCCGCATTTTTGCCGTCACGGCGATGCCGGCAGGCACCGCGGCGCGAACGGCGGACACGATCCGGTTCAGTTGTTCAGGGTCGGCCAGCAGCATGGCTCCGCCGCCGTGCTGATTCACGACCTTGGCGGGACATCCGAAGTTCAGGTCGATTCCATGTGGCGACAAAGTGGCCGCGTGGGCGGCATTCAGGGCCATCCATTCGCGATCGCTGCCGAGCAGTTGGATCACCATCGGCGTGCCGCTGGGAGTGTGGGCTCCATCGAGCACTTCGGGCGCTTCGCGCTCGTAGACGCGGCTCGGAAGCAGGGAGCCCGTCACGCGGACGAACTCGGACACGCATCCGTCGAATCCGCCGATGCCGGTCAGCACGTCACGCAATACGTAGTCCGCGAGGCCTTCCATCGGCGCGAGATAGAGCCGGCTCATGCAGGAATGGGCGCCGGGAGGTGGCGCTTTCCCTGAGGATAGGTGGGACATCCATGAAACATGCGTTCGGCCGTCGGAATGGGGTTGGAGTTGGCGGCCAGAGCGCCCTCTCCGAGGAAAATGCCCCACACACGCAGGTGGCGATTGTACCGCGTCGGCACCAGCCGGCCGCCGCCAGGCCACCTGGCCCCATCGCAAAGGCTGAGCTGCCGACGCGTCAGGGCTCCGGGGCCGTGCCCCGGCGGCGCCCACCGCCGGGAAACCCCGCTCGCCCGAACGCCCTTGCCGCCCTTACTTCTTCTCCGGCTCCGGATTGACTTCCGGATTACTTTGCGGATTGGCCGGCGCATTCCCGGGATTGGCCGCGTTGACCGCACCACCCGGCGTAAACGGGAACGTGGCGAACATCGACTTCGCCTGGTTCTGCATCTGCTCCTGCATCTGCACGAACATGTTCTTCGACTGCTCGATATAGCTGGTCATCATGCCCTGCATCATCGGCGCCTGCATGTTCATGAACTGCGACCAGACCTCGGGGTTCATGGCCTTGCCTTCGTACAGATTCTTCGACTGGTCGGCGAGCTTCGCCTGAATGTCGATGAAGGCCTGGATGTTCTTTTCCAAGTACGTGCCCATCATGCCCTGCATGGCATGACCGTAGAAACGGATGATCTGCGAGAGCATCGACGACGAGAACATCGGCAAGCCGCCGCTCTCCTCTTCGAGAATGATCTGCAACAGGATGGCGCGCGTCAGATCCTCGTTGCTCTTCGCATCGATGACCTTGAAATCCTCCTGATCCAACACGAGCTGTTTGACGTCCGTCAGCGTGATGTACGTGCTTGTCTCGGTATCGTAGAGCCGACGATTCGGATATTTCTTGATCAGTCGTTCGGCTGTTTTCTTTGTAGTAGTGGTCATGTAACGCCTTTGAGCGCAAGTTAAGCGCGGAAACGGCGTCATGCGGCTGCGCAATCGGGCTATTGCGCAGTCGAGACGCCGCCGAACCATCTGAGCCGAAGCGCGCTGCCTTGTGAGCGGCGCGCCGCTGACTCAGCCCATATGCAAACCGCCGTTCAGCGAAAAATCAGCGCCCGTGGAGAAACCCGATTCATCCGATGCCAGCCATGCCACGATCGAGCCGATTTCGTCCGGCTGGCCGAGACGGCGCACCGGAATCGTCGCGACGATCTTTTCCAGCACGTCGGGGCGGATCGACTTGACCATATCGGTGCCGATGTAGCCCGGCGACACGGTGTTGACCGTCACGCCCTTGGTGGCCACTTCCTGCGCCAGCGACATCGTGAAGCCGTGAATGCCGGCCTTCGCGGTCGAATAGTTGGTCTGGCCGAACTGGCCCTTCTGGCCGTTCACCGACGAAATGTTGATGATGCGGCCAAAGCCACGCTCGACCATGCCGTCGATCACCTGCTTGGTGACGTTGAAGAGGCTGGTCAGGTTGGTGTCGATCACCGCCGTCCAGTCTTCGTGCGTCATCTTGCGGAACACGACGTCGCGCGTAATGCCGGCATTGTTCACCAGCACGTCGATCTCGCCGACTTCGGCCTTGACCTTGTCGAACGCGCTCTTGGTCGATTCCCAATCCCCAACATTACCTTCTGACGCGACGAAATCGAAGCCCAGGGCCTTCTGCTCTTCGAGCCACTTCACGCGGCGCGGCGAGTTCGGGCCGCAGCCCGCGACGACCCTGAAGCCCTCTTTGTGCAGCCGCTGGCAAATGCTCGTGCCGATGCCACCCATCCCGCCCGTTACGTACGCAATTCGCTGTGTCATAAACTACACTCCGTTATCGTTTTCGAGGCGCCGACTGGCTGCCTCTTCCCTCGCCTGTGCTTCATCTCCGCTGCCGCCGGGCGACCGGCTGACGAGGCCTCCGCTGACCGCGCGCCACAGCGCGCGACAACGTTCCGTTCGACGCGTGGCCGACGCCCGCGGCGCCCGCCACGCGCCCTTGCTCAGGCGCGCTCGAGCGCCAGCGCCACACCCATGCCACCGCCGATGCACAGCGACGCCAGACCCTTCTTCGCATCGCGCTTCTGCATTTCGTGCAGCAGCGTGACGAGAATCCGGCAGCCGGATGCGCCGATCGGGTGACCGATTGCAATCGCGCCGCCGTTCACGTTGATCTTCGACGTGTCCCAGCCCATCTGCTGATTCACGGCGCACGCCTGTGCGGCAAACGCTTCGTTGATTTCCATCAGGTCCAGATCGGCCGGCGTCCAGCCCGCGCGTTCGAGACAGCGGCGCGAGGCCGGCACCGGGCCCATGCCCATCACCTTCGGATCCAGACCCGAGGTGGCGTAAGCCTTGATGCGCGCGAGCGGCTTGAGGCCGAGCGCTTCGGCCTTCTTCGCCGACATCACCAGCACCGCCGCCGCACCGTCGTTCAGACCCGACGCATTGGCCGCCGTCACCGAGCCTTCCTTCGAGAACGCCGGCTTCAGGCCCGCTAGCGATTCGGCCGTCACGCCATGACGCACGAACTCGTCGGTGGCGAAACGCAGCGGCTCGCCCTTGCGTTGCGGAATTTCGACCGGCACGATTTCGTCGTCGAAACGGCCCGACTTTTGTGCGGCTTCCGCCTTGTTCTGCGACAACGCCGCGAACGTGTCCTGCTGCTCGCGCGTGATGCCGTATTCCTTGGCGACGTTCTCCGCCGTCACGCCCATGTGGTACTGGTTGTAGACGTCCCACAGGCCGTCGACGATCATCGAGTCGATCAGCTTTGCGTCGCCCATGCGGAACCCGTCGCGCGAGCCCGGCAGCACGTGCGGCGCCGCGCTCATGTTCTCCTGACCGCCGGCCACCACGATATCCGCGTCACCCGCGATGATGGCGTTGGCCGCGAGCATCACGGCCTTCAGACCCGAGCCGCACACCACGTTGATCGTCATGCCGGGCACAGCCGTGGGCAAGCCCGCTTTGATCAGCGACTGACGCGCCGGATTCTGGCCCGACCCTGCCGTCAACACCTGACCCAGGATCACTTCGCTCACCTGCTCGGGCTTCAAGCCAGCCCGCTCGAGTACGGCGCGAATCACCGTGGCGCCGAGTTCGGGCGCGGCGATCTTCGCCAGCGACCCACCGAATTTGCCTACTGCCGTACGGGCGGCCGATACGATCACAACATCAGTCATTTCCATATCCTCCGGGCGGTCGGCCGCATGCGCCGCTGCCCGTCAAGTTAAAAATCTCGTTGCTCTTAATCACGCCCTAACTCAATCAGACGCTCATTCACACCGCAAACAACCGCGCCATGAAGCGCGCTCGAACCTACTCTCGTTGCCGCACATAACGCCCCGGCGCCGGTTCGATCACCGGGAAGTCAGCCGAGCCGGCCGTGGCGCGCGGCTTCACCTTCTTGCCACCGTACTGATCGAGCCAGGTGGTCCATTCGGGCCACCAGCTGCCAGGGACTTCGGTAGCCTGATCGAGCCATTCTTCCGGGTTCTCCGGCAGCGTCTTGACGTCGCCGTCCAGCATCCAGAAATTGCGCTTTTTCTTCGCGGGCGGATTGATCACACCGGCGATGTGACCCGAAGCGCCGAGCACGAACTTCAACGGCCCGTTGAGAAGCGGCACCGACGCGTACGCCGTTTGCCACGGCACGATATGGTCTTCGCGTGAACCGTAGATGAAGGTGGGCACATCGATCTTCGATAGATCGATCGGCTCGCCGCACGTGGTCAACGCACCCGGCTCGCGCAGACGATTCTCGAGATACGTGTTGCGCAGATACCAGACGTACATCGGGCCCGGCAGGCTGGTCGAGTCGCTGTTCCAGTACAGCAGGTCGAACGGCACCGGTGTGCGCCCTTTGAGGTAATTGTCGACGACGTAGTTCCACACCAGATCGTTCGGGCGCAGGAACGAGAACGTGTTGGCGAACTCGATGCCGCGCATCAGCCCCGGCGGCGTACCGTTCTTGCCGCCGATGGTCTGCTCCCGCATCTGCACGTGCGCCTCGTCGACAAACACGTCGAGCACGCCCGTGTCCGAAAAATCGAGCATGGCGGTAAGCAGCGTCATGGAGGCGGCCGGATGTTCGCCGCGCGCGGCGGCCACCGCCAGCGCCGCGGCGAGCATCGTGCCGCCGACGCAGAAACCGAGCGTATTGATCTGCTCGCGCCCACTGATCTTGCTCACCGTATCGATGGCGGTGAGCACACCCTCGCCGATGTAGTCGTCCCACGTTTTATGCGCGATCGATTGATCGGCATTGCGCCACGAAATCAGGAACACCTGGTGCCCCGAATCGAGCCCGTGAGCGACCAGCGAATTCTCCGGCTGCAGATCGAGAATGTAGAACTTGTTGATGCAAGGCGGCACGATGAGAAGCGGCCGCTCACGCACGGTCGCCGTGCGCGGCTTGTACTGGATCACCTGCATCAGGTCGTTTTCGAACACGACCGAGCCTTCGGTGTTCGCGAGATTTTCACCGACCACGAAACCCGATTCGTCGGTCTGCGAGATCTTGCCGCGCTGCAAGTCGCCGAGCAGGTTCATCACACCCTGGCGCAGGCTCTCGCCCTTGCTGTCCAGCAAGGTTTTTTGGGCTTCCGGATTCAACGCGAAGAAGTTGCTCGGCGAGGCCGCCGCGGTCCACTGCTGGACAGCGAAACGGATGCGCTCGCGCACCTTAGGTTCCGTGTCGAGCGCGTCGACCATTTCCTGCAGATAGCGCGCGTTCAACAGATACCACGCGGCGGTGAATGCATAGGCCGGCGCCGAACTCCATGCGTCGGAGCTGAAGCGGCGGTCTTTGAGTTGGGGCGCCTTAGTCGCGGACGTGGTGGCTTGCTGGATCAGATCCATTGCCTCGCGCGAATAGTCAGCCTGTAGTTTCTGTAGACGCTCGGAGGGAATGGCCGCGCTCGGTATGCTCAGACCTGCGAAGGACGGCATGCCGGGCATCGATCCCGCCGCCAGTTTGCTGAAGTCCGGCATGCCGGGAAACGACGGCATTTGAGGGAAACCCTGCGGCAGACTCATTTGAGGCATTTGCAGCGGCATCTGAGGCATCGCGAAAGGCATGCCGCTACCGCCAGGCGATGTGCCGAGCGAACGCCATGCGTTCATCCAGGCGTCGAGAAACTGCTGCATGCCTGCGGCCGGTGTTGCACCGCTCGTACCGGCCTGCTGCGTGTGCTCCGTCGAGGAGTCCGTGCTGGGGGAAGCTGAGGAATGTGAAGCTGCCATACCTGCTTTTGACCGGTAAGTCCTTGCGGACGGGTTGAGAGGCAGGTTCGTGCGCACGTGAGCAAATGCTCGCGACCTCGTCACGCCCTGTCCCTTGTACGAGGAGCCGTGAGGAACATTCTTGCTCCCCATCGCAAGGCATGTCAATGCTTGTTCCCGATTTTGCCGCAGTGCGATAGTTTTTTAATTATCGTTTTCCCTGTGTAGAAGAACGCGCTTTTGGAACCTGCGTGATTCGAGACGCACGCGAACGAAAAAAGCTCCCAAATTGCATGGGCTTATGTGCATTTATCCGTTCGCGGGCAGACAGTTTTGGCGGCAGATTTACGCCAGCGTCGGGAATTCCGGCAGCGCAGCAAAAACGCCCGTGCTTCTCCGAACAAACCCTCATACGTGTGTTCGTGTGCAAGGGGCATGCGAGCCGTGGCAATGCTCAGACAAGCATGCCCGCATACAGGACGTCTCGCCCATGTGGACGTCGTGATGCGGGCACACGTGCCTTGCATTCCGCAGAAAAATGGCCGCGCGCGATGCGCGTCGGAAGCTAGTCCGCAATCGACTGCGCCTGATCGTCCAGCCAGATCAACGCGGCCATGCGGCCGGTCTCGCGATCGCGGCGATAGGAATAGAAACGCTCACGTTGCGTGACCGTGCAGAGATCGCCACCGACAATGCGCGTCACGCCGAGCCGGTGCAGACGCAAACGCGCCAGCGCCGGGAGATCGGCGAGATATTTGCCTGGATTGTGCGGATGCTCGACGAAGGCGTTCGCAGTGACATCGCGTTGTGCGGCGCCGACGCCGTTCATGAAGGCGTCACGCACGTCTGCACCGACTTCAAAGGCATCAGGACCGATCGACGGACCGAGATAAGCGTGCAGTGCGCCCACCTCCACGCCGGCAAGTTCGGCGACGCGCTGCGCCGTCTGTTCGACGATGCCCGCCGCCAGCCCGCGCCACCCCGCGTGCGCCGCGCCGACCGCGCGGCCGGCTTCGTCGCAGAACAGCACCGGCATGCAATCGGCCACCATCACCACGCACACGGTGCCGGGACGATCCGTGACGCTGGCATCGGCGCGCGTCGGCGTGCCGTTCGCATGCGCCTGTGCGAGCACGTCTTCCGCTCGCACAATGACAGCGCCATGAATCTGTTCGAGCCACGCGGCCTCGCTCACGCCGGCCAGCTTCAGCAGACGCGTGCGGTTGGCCGCGACCGCGGCCAGATCGTCGCCCGATTTCATGCCCAGATTCAGGCCACCCGGCAAGTCCACGCCGTCCTGCCAGCGGCCAAACGGCGCTTCGCTCACGCCGCCGTCACGCGTGGTGACGAGCGCACGCACGCGCGGCGAGACATTCCATGCGGGCTGCACGACATCGGCAAAGCTCAGCTCGAGCACATTCATGGGTGATCGTCCTCGTCGTGTTCATCGGCTTCGTTGTCGGCTTCGTCGTGTTCGAGTGCGCCGTCTTCATCGGCGTCCTCGTCGAGCGACGCATCGTAGTCGTCTTCCTCGTAGTACGTCTCGTCGAACTCGCCCGCGTCGTCGCGGCCGAGGCCGAGCGCCGCCGACAGCGCTTCCATGTCGGCCGGCACATCGGCGCGCCATTGCATCGTGCGGCCGGTCTGCGGATGGATCAGACCGAGGCGCCATGCATGCAGCGCCTGGCGCGCGAACCCGTCAGGCAGCGGCGTGACCGAGCGCTTGCCGCGGGCGCGCCCGTACACCGGGTCGCCGAGCAGCGGATGACCGATGTGCGCGCAATGGACACGAATCTGATGGGTGCGCCCGGTTTCCAGATCGCAATGAATCGCGGTGACCGGCTGACGCTGCCAGATCGCCGAATCGACACGCCGGAAATGCGTGCGCGCCGGCTTGCCCGAAGCGCTCGTCACCACCGCCATGCGCGTGCGTTCGCGCGGATCGCGGCCGATCGGGGCGTCGATCGTGCCTTCTTCGGGCATGTTGCCCCACACCAGCGCGAGATAGCGGCGCTTCACCGTGCGCGCCTGCAACTGCCGCACGAGGTCGGTCTGCGCCTCGAGCGTGCGCGCCACCACCATCAGGCCGGAGGTTTCCTTGTCGAGCCGGTGCACGATGCCCGCGCGCGGCAGGCCCGCCGCCGCGTCGCCATAGCGATACAGCAGACCGTTGAGCACGGTGCCGCTCCAGTTGCCGGCCGCCGGATGCACCACCATGCCGGCCGGCTTGTTGATGACCACCAGGGTGTCGTCTTCATAGACGATTTCGAGCGGCACCGGCTCCGGCGTGAACGCGAGCTGCTCCGGCAGCAGATCGGGCACGAGCTCGATGGTCGCGCCGAGCGGCACGGGCTGGCGGATTTTCGCGGGCTTGCCGTCGATCCGCACGCGCTCAGCCTCGATCCAGCTCTGCAGACGGTTGCGCGAGAACTCGGGAAAAACCCGCGCGAGCACCTTGTCGAGACGTTCGCCGGCCATCTCGTCGGGCACCACGACGCTGCGCGGCGTCTCGTCCGCCACGCGGCTCGCCACGGTCGGCACGTGGCTGGGCAGAACGGCGGCGCCGAGCGCGTCGCTGCCGAGATCGTCGTCGAGGGAATCGACGCCCAACGCGTCGGAGGGGTCAGCGCTTACGCTATAATCTTTGTTGCTATTCCCGGCGCCGGTTGCGGCGCCTGGAGTATTTGAGCGGGTCATTGAGTCTGGGTCACCTGGACGTAAAGCTAGACTGGAAAATGCGAGCCTTGAACACCATCACTAAAGCGGCGATCAATTTGGCGGCCATCAAGAAGGCGGCCCGGAAAGTGGCCGGATACATTGCGTGCGCCGCAGCCGTCGCCGTTGTCGCGGCTTGCCACGGCCTGCCGGAAAAGACCGACGAGACGGCAACGTGGAACAACAACAAATTATATACGGAGGCGAACGACGCCCTGAGCGGTGGTGACTTCGGCAAGTGCGCCAAGTACTTCGAAATGCTCGAAGGTCGCGATCCGTTCGGCCACTTCGCCCAGCAGGCGCAGATCAACGTTGCGTACTGCAACTGGAAAGACAACGAAAACGCCGCCGCCGACCAGGCTATCGACCGCTTCATCCAGCTGCACCCGGATCATCCGGACATCGCTTATGCGTACTACCTGAAGGGCATGATCCACTTCAACGACGACCTCGGCCTGTTCGGCCGCTTCTCCGGCCAGGACATGAGCGAGCGCGACCCGAAGTCGCTGCGCGAGTCGTACGACGCCTTCAAGGTCGTGGTGGACAAGTACCCGAACAGCAAGTATGCGCCGGACGCCGCGCAGCGCATGCGCTATATCGTCAACGCGCTGGCGTCGCACGAAGTCCACGCGGCGGATTACTACTACCGCCGTGGCGCCTACGTCGCGGCGATCAACCGCGCGCAACTGGCGCTCACGCAATACAAGAACGCACCGGCTATCGAAGACGCACTGCACATCATGATGCTGTCGTATGAGAAGCTGAACCAGCCGCAACTGGCCGACGACACGAAGCGCGTGCTGGCCGGCACCTTCCCCGACAGCCCGTACATCACGGGGCATGCAAGGCCGGGTAAGGAAAAGTCGTGGTGGCAGTTCTAAGCCACGCGACTCGCTGAAAATCAGCCGGAAATAGAAAACGCCACGACTTCCGTCGTGGCGTTTTTGTTTGCGCCTTACTTTGCCGCGGCGCGACTCAATCCCGCTCGAACAACGCAATCGACTCCACATGCGACGTGTGCGGGAACATGTTGACCACGCCCGCACCCACCAGCCGGTAGCCCGCCTCGTGCACGAGCAGGCCGGCATCGCGGGCGAGCGTCGCCGGCGCGCACGACACGTAGACGATGCGCTTCGGCAGCGGCCCATTGCCGCTCTGCGCGATCTCCACCAGCGCCTTGGCGACGGCTAGCGCGCCCTCGCGCGGCGGGTCGATGAGGAACTTGTCGAAGTGGCCGAGCGCGCGCAGGTCGTCGGCGGTGATGTCGAACAGGTTGCGGCACGCAAACGACGTATGCCCCGCCACGCCATTCAGCTCGGCATTGGCCAGCGCGCGCGAGGTCAGCACCTCGCTGCCTTCAATGCCCACGACTTCCTTCGAGATCCGCGCGAGCGGCAGCGTGAAGTTACCGATCCCGCAGAACAGATCGAGCACGCGATCCGTGTGCGCGGGCGCCAGCAACCGCAACGCGCGGCTCACCAGCACGCGGTTGATGGCGTGATTCACCTGGGTGAAGTCGGTCGGCTTGAACGGCATGCGAATGCCGTATTCCGGCAGCATGTAGTCGAGTTCCACGTCGAGCGGATAGAACGGCGTGACCGTGTCCGGGCCGCCCGGCTGCAGCCAGAACTGCACCTTGTGCTCGTCGGCGAAATCGCGCAGCACCTGCTCGTCCGCGGCCGTGATGGGCTCGAGATTGCGCACCACCAGCGCCGTGACCGACGAGCCGACCGCCAGTTCGAGCTGCGGCATACGATCGTAGATCGACAGCTTGCGAACCATGAAACGCAGCGGCATCAGCATGGCCGACACATGCGGCGGCAGCACTTCGCAGGTCTTCATGTCGGCGATGTAGCTGCTCTTCTTCTCGTGGAAGCCGATCCGCATGCCGCCCTTTTCCGGCAGAAAACGCACTGCCAGACGCGCACGGTAGCGATAACCCCAGGACGGCCCGTGAATCGGCCGGAACACCGTTTCCGGGCGCAGCTTCGCCAGATGCTGCAGGTTGTCTTCGAGCACGCGCTGCTTGACCGCCACCTGAGCGCGGATGTCGAGATGCTGCATCGAACAGCCGCCGCAGATATCGAAGTAAGTGCATTTCGGCTTGGTGCGCATCACGCTTTCGCGGAACACCTGAACCACTTCGGCCTGCTCGAATTTGGGCTTGCTGCGATGCGTCGAATAGCTGACGCGCTCGCCGGGCAACGCGCCTTCGACAAAGATCACCTTGCCGGGCGTACCGTCGTCGGTCTCGGTGCGGCCAACGCCGCGCGCTTCCATATCGAGCGAAACGATTTCGATGACCGGCTCGTTGCCGGTGACGACGTGTGCCGGCGCGGGCGGGGGCGTCTTGTAGCGCTTCGGCGCGCGGCGATGGGGGGCAGTTCGGGACACCTGCGACTTCCTGACAAACTTGGGGAAAGGCGAGATTGTAGACGAAGCGCCGCGCCGCGCCATCATTCGGCACGGCGGCAACGGCCGCTGCACGCGCTGGCCAGTCAGACGGCGTCGCCCCCTCCCCGTACAACCTTACTGATCGAATGCCGCCAGATACTCGGCCCATTGCGGCGCCGTTTCCAGCGCCAGTGCGTTCTTGACCAGGTTGATCTCATCAGCATACTCCGCGGGCGAAAACGCGCCGCGGATCAGTTGGAAGCGGCAATAGAGCAAGTACGTGTTGACGACGTCGGTCTCGCAGTAATTGCGGATTTCCTCGATGCGCCCTTGCTGGTACGCGTGCCACACCTGGCTGCCGCCCATGCCCATTTTGCCGGGGAAGCCGCACATCTTGGCGAGCGCGTCGAGCGGCGCGTTGGCGCGCGCCTGGTACATGGCGAGCACGTCCATCAGATCCGTATGACGCGCGTGATAGCGGCTGATGTAGTTGTTCCACTTGAACTCGCGGTCGTCCTCGCCGAGATCCCAGAACTTGTAGGCGGGAATACCGTTGACGAGCGCCCGGTAGTTCAACACCGGCAGGTCGAAGCCGCCGCCGTTCCACGACACGAGTTGCGGTGTGTACTTCTCGATTACGCGATAGAACGACTGCACCAGCGCCGCTTCGCCGTCTTCCAGCGTGCCGAGCGAGCGTACGCGGAAACCGTTGTTGTCGCGGAACACGCAGGAAATCGCCGCGATCCGTTGCAGATGGTGCGGCAGGAAATCGTTACCGGTTTTTTCGCGGCGCGCGGCGAACGCATGCTCGGCGACTTCGGCGTCACTCAAGGTGGCAGGCAAATCTTCGAGGCGGCGAATGCCGGCGACATCGGGAATCGTCTCGATGTCGAATACAAGAATCGGTGTCATCAGGTTATAGAACGGCGTCCTTCCGAACACCATTGGAGGCGAAGAAGCGCTTCAACCGCACGAGCGCTTCCTGTTGGATCTGGCGCACACGCTCGCGCGTGAGGCCCATTTCGTCGGCCAGCTCTTCGAGCGTGGCGGGTTCGATGTGATTCAGGCCGAAGCGGCGCTCGATCACATGACGATGCTTGTCCGACAGGCGAGCGAGCCACGCGCGTGTAAGCGTTTCCAGTTCGCGGTGCTGCACTTCGGCATCCGGCGACTGGCTCTGGTCGTCCGACAGCAGATCGAGCAGGCTGCTCGCCGGATCGAGATCGAGCGGCGCGTCGAGCGACGCGGTGTGCTCGTTCAGCGCGAGGATGTCGGTGACTTCGTCGGTGGTCTTGCCGGTCAGATAGGCGATGTCGTCGATGCTGGCGTCGCGGCGCTCGGCGGCCTCGCCGGAATTCATCGAATTTTTTTCCAGATGGCGCTTGGCGCGCAGCACCTGGTTGAGCTCACGAATCACGTGCACCGGCAAACGGACGGTGCGCGCCTGGTTCATGATGGCGCGCTCGATACTCTGGCGGATCCACCACGTGGCGTAAGTAGAAAACCGGAAGCCGCGCGTCGGATCGAATTTTTCGATGGCGTGCATCAGGCCGAGATTGCCTTCCTCGATCAGATCGAGCAGTGGCACGCCGCGATTCAGATAACCCTTGGCGATACTGACGACGAGCCGCAGATTGCGCTCGATCATGACCTGCCGCGCTTCGAACTCGCCTGCCTTGGCAAGACGCGAATATTTCTGCTCTTCCTCGACGGTCAGGAGCGGCTTGACGCTGATACGGTTCAGGTAGTGCTGAATCGTGTCCGCCGTCAGCTCGGCTTGCAGCAGCGCGCGGAAATCGTCCGCATCCGGCGCGGCTTCAGCCGCGCCTTCACGGGTCTCGCCGGCTTCATCCACGCCGCCCTGGCGTTCGTCGAGATCGCGCTCCTCGGCGATCTCTTCTTCCACTTCCGAAGCGCCGCTTTCTTCGACCGAAGCGGACATAGCGTGGCTGATCGTCTCAGACTCGGCTTGCGGTGGGCGGCGCTTCGATTTCGGCATGGTCGTATCGTATCGCTTATTGCGGCGGCAAATACTTCAGTGGGTCGACAGGTTTACCCTGCCGGCGAACTTCGAAATGCAACATCACACGGTCGGAATCGCTATTGCCCATCTCGGCGATCTTCTGCCCCTTCGTTACCGCGTCTCCCTCTTTTACCATCAAAGCGCGGTTATGTGCATACGCCGTGAGATAAGTTGCATCATGCTTGATGATAATGAGATTGCCGTAACCACGCAGCCCATTTCCTGCATAAACGACGCGACCGTCCGCCGACGCCTTCACCGGATCGCCCGCAGCGCCGCCGATATTCACGCCCTTGTTGGTCGAATCGTTGAACGTGCCGAGCAGCGGTCCGCGTACCGGCCATGCGAAGGCGACGTTGCCGGACGCGCCGGCGTTCGAGTCGCTGGCCGCACCCGGGCTGGCCGGCGGCGTCAGCGACGCGTTGTTCGTGGCGGATCCATAGAGCGGCGGTGCAGCGACGCCGGCGGCGCCAGCAGTCCCACCCGTCGCCGACGGCGGCGTGCTGCCGAGCGGTGCGCTTTGCACCGCACCACCGCTGCCGATCGGCGCAGTCGACACGCCCGGCGTCATCGCCGCGGTGTTCGCTCCCGGCGGCACGACGCGCAGCAACTGATCGACTTCGATCTGATTCGGGTTGGTCAGATTGTTCCACGCCGAAATGTCGCGGTAGTTCTGGCCGTTCTCCAACGCGATCCGGTATAGCGTGTCGCCCGGCTTCACGCGATAGTAGCCCGGCGGCGGCGGTCCGAGCGGCACGGCTGGCTGCGCGCCTTGCGTGGTGAGCACGCCGCCGCCGGAGCGGTCGACGACCGGCGCCTGATCGAGCCGGGATGCACAGGCCGTCATCAACAGGGACAAGGCGAGCACGCACACGCTACGCTGGGTTACGGTCATGGGGACATTCAGTCTGGTTCTTTGCATCGCGCGCAACATACTCATCGGTGTCAAATCACTCCGGATTTTAAGGGTACAAAGAAAACGCGATCAAGCCGCGACTCGCGCCACTGCGCGGGTCCGAGGCGCTCGACCAGAGTCAGCACCTGGTTCTGGCCGTCCTGCGAGCCGACCGGCGCGACCAGACGGCCGCCGATCGCGAGTTGTTCAAGTAATGCTTGCGGTACGTCGAGCCCCGCCGCGGCGATCACGATCGCGTCGAACGGCGCCGCCGACGGCAATCCCAACCGCCCATCGCCATAGTGCAAGCGGATGTTCGGAATGCGCAGCGGACGTAAGTTCGTCTTCGCGCGTTCGGACAACGGCTTGATGCGCTCGATCGAGTAAACCTCGCGCGCGACCTGGCTCAGCACGGCCGCCTGATAGCCGCAGCCGGTGCCGATTTCGAGCACGTTGTTCAGCGCGCGGCCGGCGGCGGCCAGTTCGATCATCCGCGCGACTACCGACGGCTTGGAGATCGTCTGGTGGTGGCCGATCGGCAAGGCCGCATCTTCGTAGGCCTGAACCGCGAGACCCGGGTCGACGAACATGTGGCGCGGCACCACCGACATCGCGTTCAACACGCGCTGATCGGTCACGCCGTTCGCACGCAGGCGTTCGACCATCCGTTCGCGAACCCGTTCCGACGTCAGTGCCATCGCGCCGTTCAAGGCGACATTCGGCGCGGCGCTGCGCTCGTTGGATCGGGCAGCGGGCCTGGCCGGCGTGGGTGCCGACGATGACACGGCACGCGCGGTCGAACTCTGCACGACAGGTTTAGGTGGCGCCTTGACCGGTGCTTTGGCGGAAGGCGCGGCCAGCGGCTTCGGCGGCGTCACCGCCGAGGGCTTGGCTTGCGGCTTTATCTGCACCGCGGTCTGCGCCCTCGCCTGCTTGGATTGGGACTTACCCGTGGAACCGAGCGGCGCGTTCTTCGCAGGTTGCTGACGCGCGTTCAGTGCCGCGCTCGCGGCCAGCGCCGCCGCGCGGATTTCGCCTGGGCGTCCTTCGGGCCTGCGTGGTTCGCGCACCAGGTCCTCGAGGCCGAGCGGAAAGCGCTTGGCGCGCTCGCTGCTCATGAAGCGCCGCTGCCTGCGCGTGCCCAGTCGCGCGCCGCGGGTAGCATTTGCGTGTGGGTCAGGTCGAGTTGCAGCGGCGTGATCGACACATGGCCGTTGGCGATGGCGTGAAAGTCGGTGCCTTCGCTCGCGTCGCGCGCGCTGCCCGCCGGACCGATCCAGTAGATCGGTTCGCCGCGCGGGTTGGTCTGGCGGATCACCGGCTGCGACGGATGCCGTTTGCCGAGACGCGTGATCTGCCAGTCGCCGAGTTGCTCGTACGGCAGATTGGGAATGTTGACGTTCAGAAGCGGATGCCCGGGCAACGGCTGCTCGAGATAGTGCGCGACGATTTCAGCGGCGACACGCACGGCGTCGTCGAGATGCACCCAGTCCTTGTCGACCAGCGAGAAGGCGATGGCCGGCACACCGAACATGATGCCCTCGGTGGCGGCCGCGACGGTGCCCGAATAGAGCGTGTCTTCGCCCATGTTCTGACCGTTGTTGATGCCCGAGACCACGAGGTCCGGCGTATGGTCGAGCATGCCCGTCAGCGCGATGTGCACCGAGTCGGTGGGCGTGCCGTTCACGTAATAGAAACCATTGGCCGAGCGCAGTACCGAGAGCGGCCGCGACAGCGTCAGGGAATTCGACGCGCCGCTGCAATTCTGTTCGGGTGCCATCACGGTGACGTCAGCGATCGGCTTGAGCGCTTCGTAAAGCGCGGCAAGGCCGGGCGCCAGATAACCGTCGTCGTTACTGAGTAGGATTCGCATGCGGCGATTGTAACCGAGGAAAGAAGACGCGCGAACGACACGGCAGGCCGTGCGCACGACGTATGCAACACGCACGCGTCGGGATCGTGAAAGGCTGGCGCGAGTCCGCGGCCGGACATGCATCGAGCATTTGCCGATCGCGTGCGAAGCAATAAAAACGCACGGTCGTGCTGATTGTTTTACACTCAGAATACTTGCGAACCCCTGATCGATATGGAGACACGATGCGCGCGATTCGCTGTAAACAATATGGGCCGCCGGAGAGCCTGGTCGTCGAAAACCTGCCGGACCTCGAGCCGCCGCCAGGCCACATCGTGATCGACGTCAAAGCCGCGGCCGTCAACTTTCCCGACGTGCTGATCATCGAGAACAAATACCAGTTCAAACCGCCTCTGCCCTTTACGCCCGGCTCGGAAGTCGCGGGCGTGGTGCGCGCGGTCGGCGCCGGCGTCACGCAATTCAAGCCCGGCTCGCGCGTGGTCGCCTTCACCGGCCACGGTGGTTTCGCGGAGCAGGCGCTCGCGTCCGCCGCGGCCTGCGTGCCGTTGGCGGACGATGTCGACTTCGAGCTGGCGGCAGCGTTCACGCTGGCGTACGGCACGTCGCATCACGCCGTGGTCGATCGCGGCGCCTTGCAAGCAGGCGAGACGATGCTCGTGCTCGGTGCGGCCGGGGGCGTCGGACTAGCGGCCGTCGAAATCGGCAAAGCGCTCGGCGCGCGCGTGATCGCGGCGGCGTCGAGCGACGAGAAACTCGCGACCTGCGTCGAGCACGGCGCGGACGCCACCATCAACTACAGCACCGAAGACCTGCGCGAGCGCATCAAGGCGCTCACCGACGGCAAAGGCCCGGATGTGATCTACGATCCCGTCGGCGGCGTGTATGCGGAGCCGGCGTTTCGCAGCATCGGCTGGCGCGGGCGTTATCTGGTGGTGGGCTTCGCCAACGGCGAGATTCCGAAGCTGCCGCTCAACCTGACGCTGCTCAAAGGCGCGAGTCTGGTCGGCGTGTTTTGGGGCGACTTTGCGAAGCGCGAACCGCAGCACAATCACGCGGCGCTTCAACAGATGACGCGGTGGATCGGTGAAGGCAAGCTCAAGCCGTACGTGTCGGCGCGCTATTCGCTCGAGGACACCGGGCGCGCGTTGCGGGATATGGCCGAGCGTCGTGTGATCGGGAAGGTGGTGGTGACGCCTTAGTCCTGGCGCGATCGATTCATTCTGCTCGGCGCCAAAAAGAAACGACGCGCGGTTTTCCACCGGCGCGTCGTTTTTTATTGAGCTTCGCGCTTTACAACCCCGCGCCGCGCCGACCTACAGCTTTTCCGTATCGCCCGTCTTCGGTTGCCACTTCATCAAGCGCCGCTCGCCGATGCCGACGATCGCATCCAGAATCAGCGCGAACGCGGTTAGCACCAGAATTCCCGCAAACACGGTATTGATATCGAAGGTGCCTTCGGCCTGCAAAATCAGATAGCCGACGCCACGCGCCGAGCCGAGATACTCCCCCACCACCGAGCCGACAAACGCTAGCCCCACCGACGTATGCAAGCTGGAAAACACCCAGCTCATCGCGCTCGGCAAATAGACGAAGCGCAGCAAATGCTTGCCGTTCGCGCCGAGCATGCGCGCGTTGGCGAGCACGACCGGACTGACTTCCTTCACGCCCTGATAGACGTTGAAGAACACGATAAAGAACACCAGCGTGACGCCAAGCGCCACCTTCGACCAGATGCCTAGCCCGAACCACACGCCGAAGATCGGCGCGAGAATCACGCGCGGCATCGAGTTAGCGGCTTTGATGTACGGATCGAACAGCGCGCTCGCGAGCGGCGAGAGTGCGAGCCACAAGCCGACGCCGAGCCCGAGCGCCGTGCCGAGCGTGAACGCGAGCACGGTTTCGACCAGCGTGATCCATAGGTGCAGATAGATCTCGCCGCCCGTGAACCATTCCCAGATCCGCTGCAGCACTTTCTGCGGCTCGCCGAAGAAGAACGCGGCTTTGTTGGGGTCGTCGAAATAGAACGCCGGCAGCAGCGTCGGGCTGGTCAGCACGTACCAGAGCACGAAGCACAGCACGAGCAGCAGCCATTGCCAGATCACCAGATTCGCCCGGTTCGGGCGCAACGTCTTCCACATGACTCGGTTTGCCTTGGACGATTGAGTGGCCAATACGTGACGCAAAAACGTGACGCGTTTAAACGGCAGTGAGTTGCTGCTGATAACCTTTAAGCACCTCGTCGCGCAACACGCTCCAGATCTGCGCATGCAACTCGACGAAACGCGGATGCGAACGGATTTCAGCAACGTCGCGCGGACGCGGCAAATCGATCGTGAACTCGCCGATCGGATGCGTGCCCGGCCCGGCCGAGAGCACCACCACGCGGTCCGACATGGCGATCGCTTCGTCGAGATCGTGCGTGATGAACAACACCGCTTTGCGTTTGGCGGCCCACAAGTCGAGCAACTCGTTTTCCATCAACTGACGCGTCTGGATATCGAGCGCCGAAAACGGCTCGTCCATCAGAATGATGTCTGGATCGAGAATCAGCGTCTGCGCCATCGCGACGCGCTTGCGCATGCCGCCCGACAGTTGATGCGGATAGCGATCGCCAAAGCCGCCGAGCCCGACGCGCTTTAACCACTCGTCGGCTTTGATGCGGGCTTCGGCGGGCGGCACGCCGTGGAACGCGAGACCAGCCATGACGTTGTCGATGGACGAGCGCCACGGCATCAACGCGTCGGCCTGGAACATATAGCCGGCGCGCCGGTTGATGCCCTTGAGCGGCTCGCCGAACACGCTGACCGTGCCCGACGACGGCCCCAGCAGACCCGCGCCGACATTGAGCAGCGTGGACTTACCGCAGCCGGTCGGGCCGACCACTGAGACGAACTCGCCCGGTGCGATGCGCAAGGTAGTGTCCTTCACCGCTGTGTAGCGCTGTGCGCGGTTGTCGCGCGCAGCGAACGTGCAGGTGATGTTGTCGAGCGCCAGTGCGGCAACGGTCATCGTTCAGCTCGCTTCGAAAGATCGGATTGGGTTGGTGATCGCGTCATGGCATGCGGGGCCGCGGCCGGGCGAAAACGCCGCGCGTCACGGCCTCCCTGTCCACGCGTTCAACTTAAGCCTTGACGGTAGTCAGCGCTTTCTTGACGAAGTCGTTGGTCCACGTCTTCGACAGATCGATCGGCTTGCCCTGCACGTTCGGGTCGAATGCCTGCAAGGTCTTCAGCGACGTCGCGGGGCCGTCCGCCGGCATCAGGCCATCGGGCGACATCGCTTCCTTCACGTGCTGCCATGCGTCCAGATACACCGCGCGGTCGCCGAGCAGGTAGCCTTCCGGCACCGTGTTGATCAGTTCGCTGCCGGTCGCCGTTTGCAGCCACTTGAGCGCGCGCACCATCGCATTGGTCAGCGCCTGAGTGGTATTCGGATTCTTCGTGATAAAGCTTTGCGACGCGTACAGGCAGCCCGCCGGCATATCGCCACCGAAGACGCTGCGCGTGTCGGCAAGCGTACGCGTGTCCGACACCACGCGAATCTCGCCGGTGCGCTCGAGCTTGGTCATGACCGGGTCGAGATTGGCGATCGCGTCGATCTGCCCCGACTGCAACGCGGCGATCGCGCCGGCGCCCGCGCCCACGCCGATAAACGCGACGTCTTTCGCGCTCAGCCCGGCTTTTGCCAGCACGAAGCTCGCCATGATCGAGGTCGACGAACCCGGCGCGGTCACGCCGATTTTCTTGCCCTTCAGATCGGCGATCGACTTGTAGTTCGGCATGGTCTTCTTCGACACCGCGAGCACGATCTGCGGCGCGCGTCCCTGCAGGACGAATTCGCGGAACATCTGCTTTTGCGCCTGCAGCAGCAAGGTATGCTCGAACGCGCCGGACACCACATCCGCGCTGCCGCCGACCGCCGCCTTCAACGCTTGCGAGCCGCCGGCGAAGTCGGAAATTTCGACCTCTAGCCCTTCGTCCTTGAAGTAGTTGCGACGCTCGGCGATGGTGAGCGGCAAGTAGTAGAACAGGTTCTTGCCGCCGACGGCGATCGCCACCTTGGTGGTTTCAGGTTTGCCCTGCGCGAAGGCGAGTGGCGTGGCGGCGAGCGTAGCGCCCGCGAGTGCGGCGGTGCCGGCGAGAAAACTTCTCCGTTGCATGGTCTCGAGTCTCCAAACTTTTGTTGTCCGGTTTTATCTTTTAGCACGGCGCTCGTGGGCGCCGCGTGTGCTGCTCAAACGATCTGTTGCGCGTGCAACCTTGCAATGTGGTCTGCATCATAACCTAGCGATTGCAGGACTTCATCGGTATGTTCACCCAGTTCCGGGCCCAGCCAGCGCGTCTCGCCCGGCGTGGCGGAGAGCTTCGGCGTAACCGACGGCAGCGTGATTTCCTGACCGTCCTGCCACTTGAAACGCTGGATCATCTGACGCGCCATGAACTGCGGATCGGTGAACATGTCCGCCACGCTGTAGATGCGGCCCACCGGCACGTCGGCGGCATTCAGCACCGCGAGGGCTTCGTCGATGGTGCGCGTGGCGAGCCACGCGGCGATCGCGCCGTCGATTTCCCGGGTGCGGGGCACGCGGCCGTCGTTGTGCGCGAGCGCCGGATCGTTCGCGAGATCCTCGCGCTCAATGGCGATCATCAGGCGCTTGAAGATCGGATCGCTATTGCCGCCGATCACGATGCTGCCGTCGCGGCACGGATACGTATTGGACGGCACGATCCCCGGCAGCGACGCGCCGGTGCGCTCGCGCACCATGCCGTAGACGCCGTACTCGGGCACCACGCTTTCCATCATGTTGAAGACGGCCTCGTACAGCGCGACGTCGACGACCTGCCCCTTGCCGCCGTTCACCTGCTTGTGATGCAGCGCCATCAGCGCGCCGATCACGCCGTGCAGCGCGGCAATCGAATCACCGATCGAAATGCCGATGCGCGGCGGCGGCAAATCCGGATAGCCGGTGATATGACGCAGGCCGCCCATCGATTCGGCAATCGCGCCAAAACCGGGCCGGTCGCGATACGGACCGGTCTGGCCGTAGCCGGACAGGCGCACCATCACGAGGCCGGGGTTGTCCGCAGAGAGCACGTCATAGCCGAGCCCGAGTTTTTCCAGCAAACCCGGCCGGAAATTTTCGACGACGATATCCGCTTCCTTCGCGAGGCGCCGCACGATCTCCTTGCCCTCTTCGGCCTTCAGATTGATCGTGACGGATTTCTTGTTGCGCGCCTGCACGGCCCACCAGAGCGACGTGCCGCCGACTTCCGGATAGAGCTTGCGCCACTTGCGCAGCGGGTCGCCGCCCTTGGGATCTTCGATCTTGATGACTTCGGCGCCGAACTCGCCGAGAAAGCGCGCGGCGAACGGGCCGGCGATCAGCGTGCCGAGTTCCAGCACCTTGACGCCGGCGAGCGGGCCGGTTTTATCCTGAGGCGCGGCGCTCGCGCCTGATTCAGAGGTAGCGCTCATGTGTCTCCTTTGTCGGCGGGAGTTGGCGCTTTAGCGCCTACTCCCGCCCCATGCAAAGCTGTCGGCAGGAGTTGGCGCTTTAGCGCCTACTCCTGCCCCATGCAAAGCTGTCGGCGGGAGTTGGCGCTTTAGCGCCTACTCCCGCCCCATGCAAAGCCGTTCCGATCCTGACGCCCGTTGCCGTGCGGCGGGCGCCTTCTACATCGAGCGACGATCGAGCATGGCGCGGGCGATCGTGCCGGCGTCGACATACTCGAGTTCGCCGCCCACCGGCACGCCGCGCGCGAGGCGCGTAACGGCGAGGCCGCGCGCCTTGAGCGTCTGCCCGAGGTAATGCGCGGTCGCCTCGCCTTCGTTGGTGAAATTGGTGGCGAGCACGACTTCCTTGACGACGCCATCCGACGCGCGTCTGACCAGCCGGTCGAAATGAATCTCCTTCGGACCGATGCCGTCGAGCGGACTCAGGCGCCCCATCAAGACGAAATAGAGGCCGCGATAGGTCATGGTCTGCTCGAGCATGATCTGGTCGGCGGGCGTCTCGACGACGCACAGCAAGGTGGGATCGCGCTCTTCATCGAGGCAGACCTCGCAGATCTGCGCTTCGGTAAAGGTGTTGCACTTCTCGCAGTGCTGCAGATGCTCGGTGGCGAACAGCAGCGAGCGGCCGAGTTTTTCGGCGCCGTCACGGTCGTGCTGCATCAGGTGGTACGCCATGCGTTGCGCGGACTTCGGCCCGACACCGGGCAGCGCGCGCAGCGCTTCGACGAGCGCCGACAAGGCGGAAGGTTGTTTCATGCGGATCGGCGTCGAAGTGGGTAGTGTCCGGCTATCCGGGTGGCGATGCGGTTGATTCGATCGGTTTACATCATTCCGGCGACGGCCCGGTTAAGCGCGCGCGATGCGCACTTCAGCCGAGCCACGGCCGGGCGGGTCCAGCCGGAACACGCGCGCAGCGAGTGCCGCACAGACGGCACATGCAGCGTGCGCAATTCGCGCGTTCCGTTCACGCCGCGGCGACAGCAGCTACGGCGCGTGACCCGCCGCCTTGCGGCGGCCTGGTTCAGAACGGCAGCTTGAAGCCCGGCGGCAGCGGCAGGCCCGAGGTCATGCCGCCCATCTTTTCCTGGGCGGTGGCTTCGGCCTTGCGCACGGCGTCGTTGAACGCAGCGGCGACGAGGTCTTCCAGCATGTCCTTGTCGTCGGCGAGCAGGCTCGGGTCGATCGATACGCGGCGCACGTCGTTCTTGCAGGTCATCGTCACCTTCACGAGACCGGCGCCCGACTGCCCCTCGACTTCGATCAGCGCGAGTTGCTCCTGCATCTTCTTCATGTTTTCCTGCATCTGCTGGGCTTGTTTCATCAGCCCGGCGAGTTGGCCTTTCATCATGGACATGCTCCTTCTTGATAGCGTGAAATTCGGGAATCGGGCGCGCTATGGTGCATCGCGCGGCGAATCAGTGGACCGACGGCGCGCCGTTCGAACCGGCGTCCGGAGTAATCGGGCGGATCGAGCCCGGCACGATGCTCGCGCCGAACTCGCGGATCAGCGACTGCACGAACGGATCGGCGCCGATCTCGCGCTCCGCCTCCTGCTGACGCTGCGCGCGCAGGGCGGCGTCGTGCGCGGCGGCCGTGCGGCGCGCCGGACCGACTTCGACCAGCACCTCGACAGTCTGGCCGAGCTTGTCGGCGAGCGCCGTTTTCAGTTTAGCGACCTGCGAGGTTTCCGCGTACTGCGGAACCGGCACGTTCAATTTGAGCGTGTTGCCTTCGAGCGCCATCAGTTCGCTGTTGAATGCGAGCTGATATGAAATGCCCTTGAGCGGCAGGTCGACGGCGAGCGCCGGCCAGTCGCCTTTGAAACCCAGCGGATCGAGCGGCACGGCGGGCGGCAGCGGACGTTGATCGACCACCGGCGCGGGTGTGGCCGCTGGCGTCGCGCTTACGCGGACATCGTCAGGGCCGCTGTCGAACACAGGCATGTAGCTGTCGTCCGGCAGGCCGTAGTAGCCTTCGTCCGCGGCGGTGAGCGGCATGTATTCGTCGGGCGGCATGTCGTCCCACGGGGGCACCGACGAGCCGCTTTGCTCGGCGCCGTTACGCTGCGCGGGCGCTGACTGCGCTGACCCTGCGGCGCGAGCGTCCGGGGCTGCTGGTGCGGCATCCTGCTGCGGCGCGCGGCGCGCGGCGCCCGGCGTCGGCACGGGAACAACGACGCGCGGCGCGGCCGGTTTCGGCGTAGCCGGCGCGGCGGGCTTCGCGGCCGCTGCCGCGGTTGCGCGGCCACGGTCCGAGGACACTTTCAAACCGGCGCTGCGCAAGACGTCGAGTGCGGCACTCGCGCCGCCTGCGCGACGCGGCGCGCTATCGGCTGCGGGTGACGGCTCTTGAGACGGTGCTGCTGCGGCCTGCTCGGTGCGTGCGAGCGCGGCGGCTGCGGGTGCGCTTAGCGAAGACGCGGGCGCTGAGTCGTCGAGGGATGCGGCTGCGGGGGCTTCAGTTGTGGCCGAGCCATCAACGCCAGCGGTTACGGAAGCTTCGTTCACCGCCGAGTCGGCGGGCGCGTCATCCCACGGCGCCAAGGCGGCGGCCGCAGGGGTTGCAGACGACACTGGCGACGCAGGTGTCGCGACGGCATCGTCCACCGCCTGCAACGGCGCTGAGTTCACCTCATGAACAACTGGCGCCGACTCGGCGGTGATTGCCGGCTGCGCATCAAGCGATTGTTCGGCTGCTACGCCTTGAGCAGAATCCGGCGGCGTAGCTTGCATGCTGTTATCAGCAGGCCGTACTTCAATCGAGCTATTGGTTTGCTGCGCAGGCTGAACCGATGCGTCAGCCGCAGCGCCCTTACCTACTGCCGCACCATTGCCAGTCTGCGTTTCGCGGACCGGAGCAGTGGCGTCCACGCTCGCTCCACGCGAACTCCCCAACACAGCGCTCGCACCCGCGATCGCCGGCGCTCCCGACGCGCCCTGGTGCGCGGCCACGGCCGGCGCACCCGCGCGTTTCGCCCCACTCGCCCCCGCCTGGCCAAGCGCACGGCCCGAACCCACTGCGCCACCACCACCCGTCGGCGCCGGTTCGAACGCGAGCATGCGCAGCAGCGTCATGGTGAAGCCGGCGTATTCGTCCGGCGCGAGACCCAGTTCGCTTCGGCCGATCGTCGCGATCTGATAGAACAATTGCAACTGCTCGGCGCTCAGCGCTTCAGCGAAGCGGCGCAGGTCGGCCGCCTCGGGCCACTCGTCCAGCACCGACGACGGCGCAAATTGCGCCCACGCGATCCGATGCAGCAAACTCGCCAGATCCTGCAGCGCCGTCGAAAACGACAGGCTGCGCAACGCCATCTCGTCGGCGACCGACAGCACCGCGGCGCCGTCGCCGTCCGCGAGCGCGTCGAGCAGACGAATCAGGTAGCTCTGGTCGAGCGCGCCGAGCATGCCGCGCACGGCTTCTTCATTGACCTGATTGGCCGAATAGGCGATTGCCTGATCGGTCAGCGAGAGCGCGTCGCGCATCGAACCGTCGGCCGCGCGTGCGAGCAGGCGCAGCGCCTGGGCGTCGTACGGCACTTTCTCTTCGCCGAGAATGTGCTCGAGATGCGAGACGATATGGCCGCCCGGCATCTGCTTCAGATTGAACTGGAGACAGCGCGACAGCACCGTGACCGGAATCTTTTGCGGATCCGTAGTCGCGAGAATGAACTTGACGTGCGAAGGCGGCTCTTCCAGCGTCTTCAACATGGCATTGAAGGCGTGGTTGGTCAGCATGTGCACTTCGTCGATCATGTAGACCTTGAAGCGCGCATCCACCGGCGCGTAGACGGCGCGCTCCAGCAGCGCCGCCATTTCGTCGACGCCGCGATTACTCGCCGCGTCCATCTCCACATAGTCGATGAAGCGCCCTTCGTCGATCTCGCGGCATGCGCGGCACACGCCGCACGGCGTGGAGGTCACACCGGTTTCACAATTCAGCGCCTTGGCGAAGATGCGCGACAGCGTGGTTTTGCCGACGCCGCGTGTGCCGGTAAACAGATAGGCATGGTGCAGACGGCCGCCGTCGAGCGCGTGCGTGAGCGCGCGCACCACGTGCTCCTGTCCGACGAGCGAAGCGAAATCCTTCGGCCGCCATTTGCGTGCGAGAACTTGATAGGTCATCCGGAAATTGTATCAGTAACGATGCCGCGCAAAACCGATTCGCGACGGCGCGCGAACGCTTCGCGCCACTTCATTGAAACTGCCTAACGGACCGATAGAAAAAAATAGATAAGGCGCGCGAAAACACGATAAGGCACGGTTGCATGCCGCTGCACTCAGGGTAAAACAGGAGATGGAAAGCGTTCGCGGAAGAACCCGCGGAGAACAACTAGAGAAAACAGAAAGAGGAAGGTGACGAGCCCGACCCTCGGCACTGGTGGAAAACGGCTGTGGCTGCTTCGTTCCCGACCTGACCAGGTTGACCATCCCTCCATGCGAGGAGGCCCGTCACGAAACATTCTATCACCGCTTGGGCCGCCGTGCGACTGTTAATACGAGCAAAGCGTCAACGGCGCGCCGAATCGCGCCCTTTACACCATATAGACGAATGCCGCGACCAACCCGTGCGGATGCCACTTGAGTTTCGCCGTCGAGCCTCCAGATAGGTGGCGTCATGGTTGATGAAACACGGTGGCACTTCATCGGCAGCCGTTGGCCCCACTGCCTCTGATGGGTACTATCGCCCCCGGCAACGCATAGCGAATTAAGCTAAACTGCCGTACGGATGACCCGCAAGCGCGAGCTCTCCGCATATTCCGAAACGGGCTTTCACCTTTTCCGGCGTGTGTCGGCAAGGCTCCGATTGCGGCAAAGCGAACGGAAGTTTCCTTAGGTTTTGACGTATCGTGGCGAGCAATTCAGGCGGGCCTCGAACCGATAGAGGTATTCATACAATGAGCGAACAAATCAAGCATATTAGCGACGCATCGTTCGAACAGGACGTCGTTAAATCCGATAAACCCGTGCTGCTCGATTTCTGGGCTGAATGGTGCGGTCCGTGCAAGATGATCGCGCCGATCCTCGACGAAGTCGCGAAGGATTACGCCGATCGCCTGCAAATCGCCAAGATCAACGTCGACGAACATCAATCGACGCCGGTCAAGTTCGGCGTGCGCGGCATCCCCACGCTGATCCTGTTCAAGAACGGCGCTGTCGCCGCGCAGAAGGTCGGCGCGTTGTCGAAGTCGCAGCTCACCGCGTTCCTCGACGGCAACCTGTAAAAGCGGTCGCAACGGCGCGCTCCGAGCCTTCCGAGGCCCGCGGGCGCGTTGTGTTGAGCGTGTTGTCAGCCGGCAACACGCTCAACAAGAAAGATGCCATGCCGTCGCACTGACGGAAAGTGGCGTGTGCTATGCTAGAATCCGCAAAACGTCGAAAAGACGTGTAAGTCCTTGAGCGGTTCCGCTCACTCTCCTCCCAGATTTCATTTCGTCGCACCTTCTCCTGCGGGTTCTCCGTATGCATTTATCCGAGCTTAAGACTCTGCACGTGTCCGAATTGATCGAGATGGCCAATGGCCTCGAGATCGAAAGTGCGAACCGCCTGCGCAAGCAGGAATTGATGTTTGCCATTCTAAAAAAACGAGCCAAAACGGGCGACACGATCTTCGGCGACGGCACGCTTGAAGTGCTGCCGGACGGCTTCGGCTTCCTGCGCTCGCCGGAAACCTCGTACCTCGCCAGCACGGATGATATTTACATCAGCCCGTCGCAAATTCGCCGCTTCAACCTGCATACGGGCGACACGATCGAAGGCGAAGTGCGCACGCCGAAAGACGGCGAACGCTATTTCGCGCTGGTGAAGGTGGACAAGGTCAACGGCCAGCCGCCGGAAGCCTCGAAGCACAAGATCATGTTCGAAAACCTGACGCCGCTGCACCCGAACAAGGTGCTGCTGCTCGAACGTGAAATGCGTGGCGAAGAAAACGTCACGGGCCGCATCATCGACATGATCGCGCCGATCGGCAAAGGCCAGCGCGGCCTGCTGGTGGCGTCGCCGAAGTCCGGCAAGACCGTGATGCTTCAGCACATCGCTCACGCGATCAAGCAGAACCATCCGGATGTCGTGCTGTTCGTGCTGCTGATCGACGAACGCCCGGAAGAAGTGACCGAAATGCAGCGTTCGGTGGCGGGCGAAGTGATCGCCTCCACGTTCGACGAACCGGCCGCGCGTCACGTGCAAGTCGCGGAAATGGTGATCGAGAAGGCCAAGCGCCTCGTCGAAATGAAGAACGACGTGGTGATTCTGCTCGACTCGATCACGCGTCTCGCGCGTGCGTACAACACCGTCGTGCCGGCCTCGGGCAAGGTGCTGACGGGTGGTGTCGACGCCAACGCGCTACAACGTCCGAAGCGCTTCTTCGGCGCGGCGCGCAATATCGAGGAAGGCGGCTCGCTGACTATCATCGGCACGGCGCTGATCGAAACCGGCAGCCGCATGGACGACGTGATCTACGAAGAATTCAAGGGCACCGGCAACATGGAAGTGCACCTCGAGCGCCGTCTTGCTGAAAAGCGCGTCTACCCGTCGATCAACCTGAACAAGTCCGGCACGCGCCGCGAAGAACTGCTGATCAAACCCGAAGTGCTGCAAAAGATCTGGGTGCTGCGCAAGTTCATTCACGACATGGACGAAGTCGAGTCGATGGAATTCCTGCTCGACAAGATCCGTCAGACGAAGAGCAACTCCGAGTTCTTCGACATGATGCGTCGTGGCGGTGGCAGCTAAGGCCTTGGGCCAATATTGCCGCACTAGCCGTTTCATCCGCATCGCATAGAAAAGCCGCTCGTCGCAAACGAGCGGTTTTTTTTCGTCCGTCTTTTTTGTCGTCTCCGCGTCGCGCGCAAACCACTTCAGCTTCCCAACGTCGACGTCGTCTAGCGCATCAACATGTACGTGAACGTACACGTTGAAGTACAATGCAACCAGTCCGTCATATCTGTCACACGCCTATGTCCAAGGACTCACCCACTCTGCTGACGGTACGCGACGCCGCCGAACGTCTCGGCGTCACCGCGCGCACCCTGAAGTACTACGAGGAACGCGGCCTTGTTTCGCCGACGCGCAGCGAAGGCCGCTACCGGCTTTACGACGAGGACGATCTGAAGCGCTTCGGCCGCATTCTGCGTTTGCGCTCGCTCGGCTTCTCGCTGCACAGCGTCACCGAAATGCTCAAGCGTCCGCTGGAAGCCGTCGACGGCGGCCACCGCTACTCGACCGAATCGCTGCAGCAGATTCACGACGCCATCGAGCAACAGGTCGCAGCACTCGACGAGCGCATCGAAAGCATGCGCCGCGAACTGAAGGAAGCGCAGAAACTGCGCGCCGAACTGAGCCCCGACCTCGACTATCTCAAGCGGCGCCTCGCCGGCGAGAACGCAGAGGCGCTGCTCGAACAGCGCCGCAGCGCGCGCGCCAAAGCGGGCAATGCGCCACCCGCAAAGCAGGCAAAAGAATCTGACGACCCCGCGCCGGGCGAATCTTCATGAGCACGACGTCATCCCGGGTACCGTTGTTCAGCGTCGAAAAACTGCGCGGCGATTTCTTCCCCTGGGTGCTGGCCGTCGTCACCGGCCTCGATTATTTCGACAACTCGATCTTCTCGTTTTTCACCAGCTATATCGCCGGCGGCATCAACGCGTCGCCCGATGAACTGGTGTGGGCGTCGAGCGCCTATGCAGTCGCGGCGGTGCTCGGCATCCTGCAGCAGCAATGGTGGGTCGAACGCTTCGGCTACCGGCGCTACGTGGCCGGCTGCATGCTGCTCTATGCTGCCGGTGCGATGGCCGCGGCGATGTGCGAATCGTCGATCGAACTGGCATTCGCGCGTGGCTTCCAGGGCTATTTCATCGGGCCGATGATGGGCACCTGCCGCATCCTGATTCAGATGAGTTTCAAACCGCAGCAGCGGCCCGCGGCCACCCGCGCGTTTCTCGCGCTGATCGTCCTGAGCAGCGCGCTCGCGCCGCTGATCGGCGGCCAACTGGTCGGGCATTTCGACTGGCGCGCACTGTTCGCGTGCACGGCGCCCGTGGGCGTGCTGTTCGCCGTGCTGGCCATGCTCGCGCTGCCCGACTCCGGCAACCGCCTGCCCGAGGAACGCGGCGCCGCGCATTTCTGGCCGTACATCATCTTCGCGTTCGCACAAGGCGCGCTGCAAATCGTGATGCAGCAGGTGCGCTTCCAGTTGTTCAGCGCGTCGCCCGGACTGATTCTGCTGAGCGTCGCCGGGATCGTCGCGCTAGGCTGGTTCGCCTATCACCAGTGGCATCATCCCGCGCCGCTCGTGCGCCTCAATGCGTTGCGAGAGAAGGTCTTCCAGGTCGGGCTCGTGCTCTACATGTTCTACTACTACATCTCGACCGTGTTCAGCTATCTGATCTCGCGCTTTCTCGAGAGCGGACTCGGCTATCCGGTCGAAAACACCGGGCAACTGGTCGGCGTGACGTCGCTGATTTCGGCGAGTGCCCTGTTCGTCTATTTGCGTTATGCGAAGCTGCTGCCGCGCAAGAAGTGGATCATCGTGCCCGGCTTCGCGGTGGCCGCGTTCGCGGCGGCGTGGATGACGCGCATGTCGCCCGGCGTCGGCGAAGCGGCGTTGCTGCTGCCGCTGCTGTTGCGCGGCCTGTTGTTGCTGTTCATCGTGCTGCCGGTCGCCAATCTGACGTTCAGAATTTTCGCCATCGAAGAATTCACGCACGGCTACCGGCTGAAAAACATCGTGCGGCAACTGACCATGTCGTTCGCGACGGCCTCCGTGATCATCGTCGAGCAGCATCGGCAGGCGCTGCACGAAACTCGCCTCGCGGAGTTCGTGAATCCGTACAATCCTTTGTTCCAGAACTCGCTCGCCGCGCTGACGAATGGCTTTGCCGTCGCCGGCCACTCGCCGTCCGAGGCGCACTCGCTGGCGATCGTGGAAATCAGCCGCGCGGTCGCGCAACAGGCCAGTTTTCTGGCTTCGCTGGACGGCTTCTACTTCCTGATCGGCGTGGCGATATGCGGCGGCCTATTTGCCGCGTGGCAAAAACAGATCGACTAAGGGTTGCTTCAGGCCATGCTCTCGAAACTGACTCAATGGTTCGGCACACGCCGGCGCGAGCGCGCGCTGCGCGACTACGCGATCGACGATTCGCTCTGGCAGACCACGCTCGACGGCCTGCCGTTCCTCGCGCATCTCGATGCGCCGGAGCTCGTGCGCTTGCGCGAACTGACGAGCCTGTTCCTCGCGCAGAAGGAATTTTCGACCGCGCACGAACTGGCACTCACCGACGCGATGACCGTGGCGATCGCGGCACAAGCGTGTCTGCCGGTGCTGAACCTGAGCCTCGATCTGTATCGCGGCTGGGTCGGCGTGATCGTCTATCCGGGCGAGTTCGTGATCCGCAAAACCGTCGAGGACGAAGACGGCGTGGTGCACGAAGTCGAACAGGACGCGAGCGGCGAAGCATGGGAAGGCGGGCCCGTGGTGCTGTCGTGGGAAGACGCGCAGATGACGGACGGCTCGGACGCCTATAACGTCGTGATTCACGAATTCGCGCACAAGATCGACATGCTGAACGGCGAGGCGGACGGCCACCCACCACTCATTCGCCGCTGGCACGCGCCGCTCGATTCCCAAGCGTGGGCCGACGTGTTCGACCACGCTTACGACCACTTCTGCGCGAAAGTCGACACGGTGCCCGAGCGCCGCTGGGCGCGCTTCGAGCGCGACTCGCTGATCGATCCGTACGCGGCAGACCACCCATCGGAATTTTTTGCCGTTTGCAGCGAGGCGCTGTTCGTCCAACCGCAGGCGTTCGAAGCCGAGTATCCGGAGCTTTACCGATTGCTCGCACGCTATTACAGGCAGGATCCGGCACGGGTCGGCATGACATTCACTGCCGCCTGACGCGCAACGCCCGCCAGGCAAGGGCCGCCGCCCGGTGCGCACACGCGCCGCGACCCTGCAAAACAGCCGTGAAAACGGCATGCACCGTTAGCAAAAAGCCGGCGCAAAAGTCGTCAAGCGACTGATTTTCTGGCATAATCGCCGTTTTTCGACCATAGGCAAGTGGCTCGCGCCTAGATGCGGTCTGTTCAAATACGGTCGCACGCGGGTTGGCTACCGCCAGATTAAAGGAAAGACCATGAAAGAAGGCATTCACCCGGATTACCGCGAAGTTCTGTTCATCGACGTGTCGAACGACTTCAAGTTTGTGACGCGCTCGACCATCCAGACGCGTGAAACCGCCGAATTCAACGGCAAGACCTACCCGCTCGCCAAGATCGAAGTGTCGTCGGAATCGCATCCGTTCTACACCGGCCAGCAAAAGATCATGGACACGGCAGGCCGCGTCGAGAAGTTCCGCAACAAGTTCGGCTCGCGCGCTACCGGCAAGGCAGCAGCGAAGTAATACCTGGCTCGTCGCCGGCTTTGGCCGGCAGCGAAGCAGGAGCAGAAAGGGCAGCGCGAGCTGCCCTTTTTTGTCGCCTGGCTGATTCATCGCCAATGCCCGAGGGTCAAATGCTCGCGCGCGGCGCAGCGCCGAACCCGTGTTACAGCTTTCCCAACGACGTTGCGAGCCGTTACCGGCCGTGACGCGCATCGCACGGCGCGACTACAATGCCGGATGCTCCAAATTGGCCATTCCAGCCGGACATGCCGTCCGGTCCCGGCTGCACCGCTTATCCGATATCCACACACCGCATGAGACCTGTCGTTCGCCTCACTGCTTCAGCGACCAGTGCGTTGCCGCGCTGGCTGTTGCTGACCATCTGTATCGTCTACGCATCGTTCGGACTGTTCGGCCGCGATCCGTGGAAGAACGAGGATGCAGCCGGCTTCGGCGTCATGTGGACCATGGCGAACGGCGGCGCGCACGACTGGCTGCTGCCGAATCTGGTCGGCAAATACCTCACTGAAGACGGTCCGCTCGGCTACTGGTTCGGCGCCAGCGCGATCCGCCTGCTCGCGCCATGGGTCGATGCGAGCAATGCCTCGCGTGTCTTCACCGGCCTGATGTTCTGCGCGGGCTGCGCGTTCGTCTGGTACGCCGCCTACCTGCTCGGCCGCCGCGCCGAAGTTCAGCCGTTCAAGTACGCGTTCGGCGGCGAGCCGGAACCACGCGACTACGGCCGCACGCTCGCCGACGGCGCGCTGTTGATCCTGCTCGCCTGTTTCGGCCTCGCCGAGCGCGGCCACGAAACCACGCCGCAGCTCGCGCAGTTCTTCGGCATCGCGATGCTCGTGTACGGGCTCGTGCGCATGATCGACAAGCCGATTCAGGGCGCGCTGATCTGGGGACTCGCCATCGCGCTCGTTACCCTGGCCAGCAGCCCGGTGCTGGTCGGCGCACTGCTGCTCGGCACGCTGGCGATGACGCTGATCGTGCGCGAGACGCGCTCGCGCTGGCTCCTGCTGGCGGGTCTGCCGGTGGCGCTCGCGCTGTCCGTGGCGTGGCCGATCGCCGCGCTCGCCGCCTTCCCCAACGACGCCGTCTGGTACCTCAATCAGTGGGTGCACGTCAGCTTGAGTTCGTTCGCCGGGCCGCCCGGCTCGGTAGCCGGGTATGCGCTGAAAAATCTGCCGCTCTTCACCTGGCCGGCGTGGCCGCTGGCACTCTGGGCATGGTTCAGCTGGTCGGGCTTGCGGCGCGCGCCGCACGTGGCCATTCCGCTTTCGGTGATCGGGCCGCTGTTCGTGCTGGTCGTGCTGCAGAGCCATCAGTCGAACCGGCTTTACATGCTGCTGCTGCCGCCGCTCGCGGTGCTGGCCGCTTTCGCGCTGCCCACGCTCAAGCGCGGCGCGATCAACGCGATCGACTGGTTCGCGCTCCTGAGCTTCACGATTCTCGGCAGCTTCGTCTGGCTGGTCTATATCGCGGGGCTGACCGGTTTCCCGCATCCGCTTGCGCGCAACCTCGCGCGTCTCGCGCCGGGCTTCGCGCCGCAGTTCAAGATCCTGTCGTTCGTGTGCGCGGTCGCCGTGACGATCTGCTGGTTCGTGCTGGTGCGGTGGCGTCTCGCGCGCCATCCGAAAGTTTTGTGGCGCAGCGTGGTGCTTTCGAGCGCCGGCACCACCTTGATGTGGGTGCTGCTCATGACGTTATGGCTGCCGGTCGTCAACTACAGCCGGACCTATAAGGACGTCGCTGAACAGATATCCGCCCATCTGCCGGACGACTACACCTGCATTTCACCGGTGCGCCTCGGCAATGCGCAGATCGCGACCTTCGCCTATTTCGGCGACATGCACTTCTCCTTCGACCAGGACTGCGATGTGATCCTGCGTCAGGACACGCAGGACTACGGCGAACCGAGCGCAATGTCCGACTTCGTCTGGAAGCTGGTGTGGGAAGGCCGCCGCGTGGCCGACCGTGACGAACGCTTCCGTCTGTACGTGCGCATCGACCGTCCGAAGCCGCCGGTCGTCAAACGCCGCAACTGGCACAAGAAGTCCGACTGAGCATGCTCGCCGACGTACGGAAAATCGCCGGCCTCGCGTGGCCGGTGTTGATCGGCCAACTGGCGATCATCGCGTTCGGCGTGATCGACACGGCGATGGTCGGCCGCTACTCGGCTGTCGACCTGGCCGCGCTCGGCCTCGGCTCGTCGATCTATATCTCCGTATACATCGGCCTGACCGGCATTCTGACCGCGCTGCAACCGATTACCGCGCAACTCTACGGCGCGCGCCGCTATGCCGAGATCGGCGAGGAAGTTCGTCAGGCCTTGTGGCTCGCGGCGGCGCTGACCGTGATCGGCTTCCTGATTCTGTTTTTTCCGGGCCCCGTGCTGCAGCTGGCGCGCGTGCCCGAGGCGCTGCACGAGCGCACTGTCGCGTATCTGCGGATTCTGGCCTTCGGCTTGCCGGCCGGCCTCGCTTTTCGCGTCTACAGTTCGATCACCAATGCGGTCGGCAAGCCGCGGCTCGTGATGATCCTGCAGATCGGCGCGCTGCTGCTGAAGGTGCCGCTCAATACGTGGTTCATCTTCGGCGGGTTCGGCGTGCCGGCGCTCGGAGGGCCGGGCTGCGCGCTCGCCAGCACCATGATCAACTGGGCGCTGGCCGCACTCGGCATGCTGCTGCTGACGCGCGTCGACGTATTCGCGCCGTTCGCGATCTTCGCGCAGTTCTGCTGGCCGGTCTGGCGACGCCAGGCGGCGCAATTGCGGCTGGGCATTCCGATGGGCCTGTCGTATCTGATCGAAGTGACCTCCTACACGTTCATGGCGCTCTTCATTGCGCGCTTCGGCACGACGACGCTGGCCGGCCACCAGATCGCCGGGAATATCGGCGCGGTGCTGTATATGACGCCGCTGTCGATCGGGATCGCTTCGTCGACGCTGGTCGCGCAGGCGCTCGGCGCGCATCGTCCGGAAGCGGCGCGCACGCTGTCGCGTCACGGCATCATGATGGCCATGGCGATCGCCTGCTGTTACGGCGCGATCGTGCTGGTGCTGCGGCCCTACATCATCGAAGGCTATACGCCGAATGCGCAGGTCGTGGCGGCGGCGTTGCCGCTCGTGTTGATCGTCGTGTGCTATCACCTGTTCGATGCGTTGCAGATCACCACCGCGTTCGTGCTGCGCGCCTACAAGGTGGCGGTCGTGCCGACCGTGATCTACGCGGTGGCGCTGTGGGGCGTCGGGCTCGGCGGCGGCTATGTGCTCGGCTTCAACGTGACCGGCGTCACGCCGGAATGGCTGACCGGCGCGCGCGGCTTCTGGGTGGCGAATACCGCGAGTCTGGCGATTGCGGGCATCGGCTTGCTGATGTATTGGCGTGTGGTGAGCAAGCGGTATTCGCATGCCGAGGCGGCGCTTCGGGCGGATTCGGCGGCTTGACGGGGCTGTCTGTCGTAGGCTGCAGAATGGCCGGGCTTTCTTCCTGATAAGCCGCTGTTTGGTTCCTGCCCACATACGCTCTGTCGTAGTGGCTGGTAATGATAGACCGTTAGTTGCGTTGGAGTCTCAATAAAAGCGGCTGCGCAACGCAGCCGCTTGCCCTGCCCTTGCCTCGCGGATCTCAACCCGCGTGGGCTTCCTCCTCCCGCACCTGCGCGGCGCTCGCCGATTGCGCGTCATTCAATGCCTGATCATGGCGCTCGAAAATCTCGCGTGCGGCAAACAGCGCATTCAGCGCCGCCGGAAATCCCGCATAAAGCGCCATCTGCATGAACACCTCGACGATCTCCTCGCGCGTGCAGCCGACGTTCAACGCCGCCTCGATATGCACCTTCAACTGCGGCTGCGCGCAGCCGAGCGTGGCCAACGAGGCGATCGTGACGATTTCACGCGCGCGCAGATCGAGTTGCGGCCGGCTGTAAATATCGCCGAAGCCGAATTCAATCAGCAGACGGCCAAAATCCGGCGCGATCGGCGCGAGCGCGGCGATCACCTGCTCGCCGGCCGAGCCGTCGATCTGCTTCAGTTTGTCCCAGCCTCGGGTGTAGCGGTCGTTGTGTGCGTGGTCCATGGTGAGTCCTCTTCCGAATGTGAATGCGCCTGGGTTTCGTCGGTCTGTCGTGTCGAATGATCGGCGGCCGGCGCGCGCCCGGCCGCTTCGTAGTACGCGATCTTGTCGACGATCGCGCCGAGGTTGATCTGCAACTCGGCGATTCGCGCCAAAACCGCATCCCGATGCGCCACAAGCATGTCGCGGCGCGCGCCCACCGTCGGCTGACCTTGCGCGCGCAACGCCGCGAACGCCTGCATGCCGGCGATCGGCATACCGGTCGCCTTCAGGCGCATCACGAACTGCAGCCAGTCGAGATCGGCCGGCGAATACAGCCGATGCCCCGCCTGCGTGCGGCCGACGGCGCGAATCAGCCCGGCCTGTTCGTAGTAGCGCAGCGTATGCGTCGAAACGCCGATCGTTTCAGCGACCTGCCCGATGGTGAGTGCTTTCGAGATATTCGGCATGACGGAACTCAGGTTAGGACTTCGAGTGCACTCTAAGTCAAGCGCGTCGTGCTGTCATTTGTCTGCACGGTCATTTTTTATGGCGTGGGGTTTGATCGATAAACTCATAACAGCCTAATAACGAGGCAAAAGGTTTAAATCTTGCTCACACTGATTTACTTGTCATGAATCGATCGGTATAACTCGTCCGCGTTCGCAAATAAGGGCGCGCAATTTGTTCTATGCTTAAGCGCAGCGAATGCTGACAGGATGAGTCGTCCCGAGTCGTTTGAGTCGTCCCTTTGCGGCTCACTTTTTTGCCCTCAATGGAGTGCTTGCCATGCTGAAGAAGCTTTTAATGCTTTGCGTCGCTTTGGCTTTGTCGCTGTCGGCCGGATTTGCGGCGGCCGTCGAAGTGAACTCCGCCGATCAGGCGGCGCTCGAATCGGTTAAGGGTATTGGCCCGGTGCATGCGAAAGCGATCATCGACGAACGCACCAAGAATGGCCCGTTCAAAGACGCCGATGATCTCGCCACGCGCGTCAAGGGCATCGGAGCCAAATCGGTGACCAATCTCGAAGCGGCCGGACTGACGATCAATGGCTCGTCCACGCCGCCGAGCGGCGCCAAGCCCGCTGCGAAGCCGAGCAGCACGGCAGGCACCAAGGCAGCGCCCGCGGCTACTGCGCCTACGGCGGCGCCAACCACGGCTGCGAACACGACGCCAGCCGCCCCGGCGGATGCCTCCGGCGCGAAGGCGTCGAAGTCGAAGAAGAAGAGCAAAGCTGCGGCGTCCGAGGCAGCAGCGGCTTCCGCGCCGGCTACTGCGGCAGCGGCGGCGCCGGCTGATGCCTCGGATACCAAAGCATCGAAGAAGAAAGCCAAGAAGAGCAAGGCCGCATCGGCTGCGGCGGCCTCGGGCGGTGCCTGACCGCACGAAACGAGGACCGGACAGAATGAAACGGAGTACGAAACAGGATTGTGCGCCGGCAGCGTAACGGCCCAGGTGATACGCGCGTGATTCCACGCGACGAACCATCAGCGCCGCCGCGCCGCCGCCCGCCTTCCTTCCACGGCGCCGCGCAACCGCGCAGCGTTTTTACCCGCTGACCCGTCAAGCACGTGTCGGCATTCAAGAGAGACCGTCATGAGCCTACTCGACACACTCGGTTCCCTGGTTGGCAAATCCCCCGAAGGCGGTGGCCAGCAAGCCCTGGTTTCGGCCGCACTCGAATTCGTCAATAGCCAGCCGGGCGGGCTGAACGGCCTGATCGACCGTTTCAAGGAAAAAGGCCTCGGCGACATCGTGACCTCGTGGGTCAGCAACGGCGAGAACCAGCCGATCGCGCCCGATGCGCTGCATAGCGTGCTTGGCTCGGAGACCGTGACCAACCTCGCGGCGAAGGCCGGCGTGCAGCCGGATCAGGTCACTGGCCTGCTGTCGCAGATTCTGCCGCACGTCGTCAACGCGGCCACGCCGGAAGGCGAAGTGCCGGCCGAAGGCAAGCTGAACGCCACCACCGTACTCGGCGCGCTCGGCGGCTTGTCCGCGCTATTCGGTAAAGGCAACGCGTAACAACGCGGGCGGCCTCGCCTGCCCGTGTGCCCGCTTGCGCAATCAACGGGCATAAAAAAGCGGCAACGAAGTCACCTTCGTTGCCGCTTTTTAACGTCGTCGGGAACGGCTCGACCGCCGCCGTTCCTCTCTCCGTAGAACGCGTTTCGCTTAATGCACGACGCGTTCGAACACCAGCTTGCCTTCTTCCAGTTCGACCGGAATCACGTCCTTCGGACCGAACTTGCCGGCGAGTATCAGCTTGGCGACCGGGTTCTCGATCTCCTGCTGGATCGCGCGCTTTAACGGCCGCGCGCCGAACAGCGGATCGTAGCCGACCTTGCCGACGTGCTCGAGCGCCGAATCCGACACCACCAGTTGCATGTCGAGCTTGGCCAGCCGCTCATGCAGACGTTGCAACTGGATCCGCGCGATCGACTGGATATTCGAGCGGTCGAGCGCATGGAACACCACGACGTCGTCGATCCGGTTCAGGAACTCGGGCCGGAAGTGCAGCTTCACTTCTTCCCAGACCGCGTCCTTCACCGCTTCCTGCGGCTCGCCGACCATCGACTGGATCACTTGCGAACCGAGGTTCGACGTCATCACGATCACCGTGTTCTTGAAGTCCACGGTGCGGCCCTGTCCATCGGTCATGCGGCCGTCGTCGAGCACTTGCAGCAGCACGTTGAACACGTCCGGATGCGCCTTCTCGATTTCGTCGAGCAGGATCACGCTATACGGCTTGCGACGCACGGCTTCGGTCAGATAACCGCCTTCTTCGTAGCCGACATATCCCGGCGGCGCACCGATCAACCGCGCGACGCTGTGCTTCTCCATGAATTCGCTCATGTCGATACGGATCAGATGATCTTCCGAATCGAACAGGAACGACGCCAACGCCTTGCACAACTCGGTCTTGCCCACGCCGGTCGGTCCGAGGAACAGGAACGAACCGTACGGCCGGTTCGGATCCGACAGACCCGCGCGCGAGCGGCGGATCGCATCGGCCACCGCGCTGATCGCCTCGTCCTGGCCGACCACGCGCGCGTGCAGCTTTTCCTCGATCTGCAGCAGCTTTTCGCGTTCGCCCTGCATCATGCGCGACACCGGAATACCGGTGGAACGCGACACGACTTCAGCAATTTCTTCCGCACCGACCTGCGTGCGCAAGAGCCGCGGACGCGTCGGATTGTTCTGCTCGTTCGCCTCGGCCTTGGTCACTTCCTTCAACTGCGCTTCGAGACCAGGCAGCTTGCCGTACTGCAATTCAGCGACCTTTTCCAGCTTGCCTTCACGTTGCAAACGCGTGATTTCCGCCCGCGTTTTCTCGATCTCTTCCTTCAGTTGCGCGCTGCCCTGCACCGCGGCTTTTTCCGCAGTCCAGATTTCTTCGAGGTCCGAATATTCGCGATTCAGCCGCTCGATTTCTTCCTCGATCAATTGCAGACGCTTTTGCGACGCTTCGTCTTTTTCCTTCTTGACGGCTTCGCGTTCGATCTTCAACTGGATCAAACGACGGTCGAGCCGGTCCATTTCTTCCGGCTTCGAGTCGATTTCCATCTTGATCTTCGAAGCGGCTTCGTCGATCAGGTCGATGGCCTTGTCCGGCAGGAAACGATCCGTGATGTAGCGATGCGACAGTTCCGCCGCCGCCACGATCGCCGGGTCGGTGATATCGACGCCGTGATGCAGCTCGTACTTTTCCTGCAGACCGCGCAGGATCGCGATGGTCGCTTCCACCGTCGGTTCGTCGACCAGCACCTTCTGGAAGCGGCGCTCGAGCGCGGCATCCTTTTCGATGTACTTGCGATATTCGTCGAGCGTGGTCGCGCCGACGCAATGCAGTTCGCCGCGCGAGAGCGCCGGCTTCAGCATATTGCCCGCGTCCATTGCGCCTTCGGCCTTGCCCGCGCCGACCATGGTGTGAATTTCGTCGATGAAGACGATGGTCTGGCCTTCGTCTTTCGCGATGTCGCTCAGCACGGCCTTCAGGCGTTCCTCGAACTCGCCGCGATACTTGGCGCCGGCCAGCAAGGCCGCCATATCGAGCGACAACACGCGCTTGCCCTTCAGCGTTTCCGGCACTTCGCCGTTGACGATACGCTGCGCCAGACCTTCGACGATCGCGGTCTTACCCACGCCCGGTTCGCCGATCAGCACGGGGTTGTTCTTGGTGCGGCGTTGCAGGATCTGGATCGAACGACGGATTTCGTCGTCGCGGCCGATCACCGGATCGAGCTTGCCGGCCCGCGCGCGCTCGGTCAGATCCACGGTGTATTTCTTCAGCGCTTCACGCTGGCTTTCGGCGTCCTGGCTATGCACTTGCGAGCCGCCGCGCACCGCGGCGATCGCGCTTTCCAGCGACTTGCGCGACAAGCCGTGCTGACGCGCGAGACGGCCGGCCTCGCCTTTGTCGTCCGCGACCGCGAGCAGGAACATCTCGCTCGCGATGAACGTGTCGTTGAGCTTTTGTGCTTCCTTGTCTGCCTGGTTCAGCAGACCGGTCAGCTCGCGGCCGATCTGCACGTTGCCGTCCGTGCCCTGCACTTGCGGCAGACGCGTCATGGCGTCGCCGAGCGCCGTTTGCAGCGCCTGCACATGCACGCCGGCACGCGAGAGCAGCGAGCGCGCCGAGCCATCGTGTTGGGCGACGAGCGCCGAAAGGACGTGAACCGGTTCGATGTATTGATTGTCATGGCCGACGGCCAGACTCTGGGCATCCGCCAGCGCTTCCTGGAATTTAGTGGTGAGTTTGTCGATTCTCATCAAGCGACCTCCAATTTCGATTACCACCAAAATGAGGCGTTTTATCCAGGTTTCAAGCGCTTTTTTGCCTCAAGCGTCAACTATTTACCATTTGACGCGAGAGAAATGCCTGGCGCATTCAGGCCAGCGACGTAGAGTCGCCGCCAGCCGATGCGACCGGCGTAATCGGAATCACGTTGCTCAAACCGAGCAGCGCGGCCAACGGGCCGTGCGGTTGCGCCACCTCTCCAATGGTATGACGGTCGAGTTCGGCGAGGAAGGCATTGCGCGCCGCCTCGAGCGTGTTTCGCAGACGGCACTGCGCGGTAATCACGCAACCACGGCGCTCACCGTGCTGGTCCGGAAAGCAGCCGACCAGCGCAAAGTCGCTTTCCGTCGCGCGCACGATTTCGCCGACAGTCAGCGCGTTCGTCTGTTCCGCGAGCCGCAAGCCGCCGTTGCGACCGCGCACGGTCTCGACCCAGCCGAGTTCGCCGAGTTGCTGCACGACTTTCATCAAGTGGTTCTTGGAAATGCCGTACGCGTCTGAAATGTCCTGGATCGTCGACAACCCGCTGCCGCGAACAGCGAGGTAGAGCAGGACGCGTAGTGAGTAATCCGTATAGTCGGTCAGTCTCATGAGTGCAGGTATCGCAATGAGCGCAAGCCGCGATCCGGGAGATAACCGCGTCCATGCAAGGGTTGCCGTGGGCCGTCGCTTCGCCCTAAGATGCAGGCGCTACGCATATTTTCCGGTTCTGCGCAGACAGGCGGGGTGGGTCGTCCGGCAGTAATGGTAACGTTTCCTGCCTGGGGCATTCTTACGAAAAGCGGGGTGTTCGCATCCTACTTCCTTCCATTCGGCCTCGATTTGAGGCCATTCCTGACGCTCCGCGGCGCCCTATTGCGAGGCGCGATGAATAGCCGCATTCTTTTGGAATTTGCATGAACCCGTCCTTCCCTGCCGCGCCGGTCGTCGAGCGCGCCGCCGAACCCACCGAGGCGAATATTCGCGAGCTCGTCTACGGCTTTTACGACCGCGTGCGTGCCGATGCGCTGCTCGGCCCTGTATTCGACACGACGCTGGCGGGCCGCTGGGACGATCATCTGCCCAAGATGTGCACGTTCTGGGGCAGCCTCGTGCTGGGCGCGAAGCAATACCGCGGCAACGTGCAGCAGGCGCATCAGCCGCTCGAGGGAATCGAGCCGCAGCACTTCAGCCGCTGGCTGTATCTGTTTCTGGATACGGTCGAATCGCGTTATCGGCCCGCCGCGGCGGTGCGCTTCATGGAACCGGCGCTGCGGATCGCGCAGAGTCTACAGTTGAGCCGTTTCGGCTGGGACTACAAGATTCCGGAGGAACAGCAGGCGCTGCTGGAGCGCGTTACGCCGAAACGGCGTCCGCGCGACGGTGAGGATGCGGCTCACGCGGCGCGTCCGTCAGGCGAGCCGCTTCCGGCGCGGATCATTGGCCGGGCGCGGGATGAATGAGCCGGGTTCAGGCTTCAGGGTCGTTTTATCCCATCCGGCGGGCCGGAAAGCATCACCCGAGCGGTTACAGTTTTGCGAGCGCTTCAGAACGTCGTGAGTGACGCCAAGATGCTTGTTTGGCCCGCAGAATCCTGCAAACCCGAACCCGCCGCGTCTATTCCCCCGTCCGATTGCCCGATTCAATGCCCCAGCGGGCGAGCGCCGCGTCGTCAGTGACGCGGGCATCGACCCAGTGCTCACCGGCCTCGGTCTTCTCTTTCTTCCAGAACGGCGCCTGGGTCTTCAGGTAGTCCATCACGAATTCGCACGACGCGAACGCTTCCCCGCGATGCATGGCCGTCGTCGCCACCAGCACGATCTGATCGAGCGGATAGAGCTTGCCGACCCGATGCACGATCGACACCTCGATGCCCGGCCAGCGCTCCCGCGCGCTCACGATGATCGCCTCCAGCGACTTCTCCGTCATGCCGGGATAGTGTTCGAGCTCCATCGTCTCGACCGCGCCGCCGTCGTTCAGATCGCGCACGGTGCCGACGAAGCACGCCACCGCGCCGATCTTCGGATTGCGCGCGCGCAATGCGGCGACCTCGGCGGTGAGGTCGAAGTCTTCCGTCTGGACGCGAACGGGCATCTGTGGCTCCTATGCGGTTAAGCGACGTGGCGGCGTTACGGCTCAGCCACCGGTGACAGGCGGAAAAAACGCGACTTCGCAGCCTTCGGTGACGCGCGTGCCGGCGCTGGTCATCACGTGATTGCAGGCCATGCGCAGCGCGCGGCCTTCAGCCAGCGTGTCGGCCCAGATGCCGCCGCGCACGCGCAGCCACGCGCGCACATCGCCGACGGTCGCGATGCCGTCGGGCAGGTCGACGGTTTCGTCGGCCAGGTCGAGCGCTTCACGCACGCTCGCAAAATATCGCAGTTGAATCTTCATCGGGATGCCACCGGCTCTGGCCGGCCTCAGTTCAGCAATTCGGAAAAAGGAATGAAGCGCACGGTCTCGCCGGCGCTGATCGCGTGATTGGGCGGATTGTCGATCAGGCCGTCGCCCCAGACCGTCGACGTCAGCACGGCCGAACTTTGATTCGGAAACAGATCGAGGCCGCCGGCCGGGTTGATGCGCGCGCGCAGGAATTCGTTGCGGCGGTCGGCCTTGCTCTGCGTGAAATCCGCCCGCAGCGACAGTGCGCGCGGCGCGACCGTCTGCACGCCGGCGAGGCTCAGGATGAACGGACGCACGAACAGCAGGAAGGTGGCGAAGCTGGACACCGGATTGCCGGGCAAACCGATAAAGAAGGTTTCCGCCGAGGCCGAGGCCAATGCCGCAGCGGATGCCGACTCCGCCGCCTCACCACGCTGCGCCGCGCGGCGCACCGCGCCGAACGCGAGCGGCTTGCCCGGCTTCATCGCGATCTGCCACATCGCAAGCCGGCCCTCTGCCTCCACAGCCGGCTTCACGTGATCCTCCTCGCCCACCGACACGCCGCCGCAAGTCAGGATGAGGTCATGCGCCTCGGCGGCTTCGCGCAGCGTCGCGCGGGTCGCGTCGAGCTTGTCCACGACGATGCCGTAGTCGGTGACTTCGCAGCCGAGCTTCTCCAGCAGGCCGCGCAGCGTGAAACGGTTCGAGTTGTAGATCGCGCCCGGCTTCAGCGGCTCGCCGGGCATGGTCAGCTCGTCTCCGGTGAAGAAGACGGCGACCTTGACGCGCCGCCGCACCACCAGTTCGGCGCAACCGACCGAGGCGGCGAGTCCCAGCGCCTGCGGCGTAAGCCGCGTGCCCACCGGAAGAATGACCGAGCCGCGGCGGATATCCGCGCCCTGCGCCGTGATCCATTCACCCGCTTGCGGACTGTGCAGGATCGTGACTTCCGCGCCGGCGGCTTCGGTTTGCTCCTGCATCACGATCGCGTCGGCGCCGGGCGGCACCGTGGCGCCGGTGAAGATGCGCGCCGCCGTGCCGGGCTTCAGTGGCTCCGGCGCGTGACCGGCCGGAATGCGCTGCGAGACCGGCAAGCGGCTGTTGCCCTGCACCGTCAGATCCGCCGTGCGGATCGCGTAGCCGTCCATTGAACTCGTGTTCATCGGCGGGACGTCGAGCGGCGACGTGACGTCGGCCGCGAGCACGCGGTTCAGCGCTTCCAGCGTGGGGATCGATTCTGTGCCGGCAATCGGACTCGCTGCGCTGAGCAGGGTCGCCAAGGCTTCGGCGGTGGCGAGCATCGGCGCGCGGGGCGTGGGTGTGGACATCTCAGGTCTCGAAGCCGCAGGTTAAAAGAATATTGTAGCGGTCGAAGCAGATAGCCTGGGCGGCGGGCGTTATGAGGGGAGTTTTTTGGAGCTTGAGCGCTTGCCGCGAGGCTTCGCGGCAAGCGTCATTTTGCGTGAGGCGCCTGGAGCATGTCGGCCAGGCTGCGTGAGCCCTGGACAACGCGCTCACGCTTCACGGCAACCGCGTCTTAAGCGCCCGCCTTCGCCACAATGAAGTCCTTCACGCGCTGCGCATCCGCCGGCAGCACTTCGAAACGCTGCGGCAGCGACTCCAGGCCCGAGAATGCGGCCGGCCGCTCCGGCTCGCGCAACAGCGCTTCGCGGATCGTCTCGCCGAACTTGATCGGTTGCGCCGTCTCCAGCACGATCATCGGAATGCCCGGCTGCAGATGTTCGCGCGCCACCTTCAGACCGTCGGCCGTGTGCGTGTCGATCATCGTGTCGTAACGTTCGAACACGTCGCGGATCGTATCCACGCGGCTGTCATGGCTGCTGCTGCCCGACACGAAACCGAACTCCTTCACGCGCGCGAAATCGCCGCTCGCCGCGAGATCGAAGCCGCCTTTCTCCTCGACATCGCGGAACAGTTGCAGCACGCGCGCCGGATCGCGGCCGAGCAGATCGAACACGAAACGCTCGAAGTTCGACGCCTTCGAAATGTCCATGCTCGGGCTGCTGGTGTGATACGTCTCGGCCGCCTTGCGCACGCGATAAATGCCGGTGCGGAAGAACTCGTCGAGCACGTCGTTTTCGTTGGTCGCGACGACCAGCTTCTCGATCGGCAAGCCCATCATGCGCGCGATGTGGCCCGCGCACACGTTGCCGAAGTTGCCCGACGGCACCGTGAACGACACGCGCTCGTCGTTCGACTTCGTGGCTTCGAAATAGCCCTTGAAGTAGTACACGACCTGCGCGACGACGCGCGCCCAGTTGATCGAGTTGACCGTGCCGATCTTGTACTTCGCCTTGAACGCGTGATCGTTCGACACAGCCTTGACGATGTCCTGCGCGTCGTCGAACACGCCTTCCACGGCGATATTGAAGATGTTCGGGTCCTGCAGGCTGTACATCTGCGCGGTCTGGAACGCGCTCATCTTCTTGTGCGGCGACAGCATGAACACGCTGATGCCCTTTTTGCCGCGCATCGCATATTCCGCGGCGCTGCCGGTGTCGCCCGAGGTCGCGCCGAGAATGTTCAGCGTTTCGCCGTGCTTGGCGAGCGCGTATTCGAACAGGTTGCCGATCAACTGCATCGCCATATCTTTGAACGCGAGCGTCGGACCGTTCGACAGTTCCAGCAGCGACAGCGGCGCGCCGTTCTCGACGCCCAGTGTTTTCAGCGGCGTGATCTGCGCGGCGCTTTCGTCGTCGCGCACGTTGCAGTATGTGGCCGCCGTGTACGTTTTACGCGTGAGCGCGCGCAGGTCTTCGGCGGGAATGTCGTCGCTGAATTTGGACAGGATCTCGAAGGCGAGGTCCGCGTACGGCAGCGTGCGCCAGCGCGTCAGTTCGTCAGCCGTGACGCGCGGGTAGTCGGCCGGCAGGTAGAGGCCGCCGTCTTTGGCGAGACCGCCCAGCAGGATGTCGGAAAAGGTATGGCGCTCGCCGGCTCCGGCGCCGCGCGTGGAGAGGTAGTTCATAGTTCGGCCTAGTTCAGCGCTTCCATGCGCAGCTTCGTGACTTGCGAGACAACGGTCTTCAACGCTTCGATCGTTTTGATCGCGGCGTTGACGTTCTTCTCAACCGTTTCGTGCGTAATCAGGATGATGTCGGTTTCGCCCTTGCCGTTCGCGTCGACCTGCTCCGATTCCTTCTGCAGCAGCGCGTCGATCGAAATGCCGGTGTCGGCCAGAATGCGCGTGATGTCGGCCAGCACGCCGGTCACGTCCGCCACCCGCAGACGCAGGTAGTAGCCGCTCGTGACTTCGTCGATCGGCAGGATCGGGGTGCTCGACAGGCTGTCCGGCTGGAACGCCAGATGCGGCACGCGATGCTCCGGGTCGGCCGTGTGCAGACGCGTCACGTCGACCAGATCGGCCACCACGGCCGAGGCCGTCGGCTCGGCGCCCGCGCCCTTGCCGTAGTACAGCGTGGTGCCGACCGCGTCGCCGTGCACGACGACCGCGTTCATCGCGCCTTCCACGTTCGCCAGCAGGCGCTTTTCCGGAATCAGCGTGGGATGCACGCGCAATTCGATGCCCTTGTCGGTGCGGCGCGCGATGCCGAGCAGCTTGATGCGGTAGCCGAGTTCCTCGGCATATTTGATGTCGATCGCCGCGAGCTTGCTGATGCCTTCGACGTAGGCGCGGTCGAACTGCACCGGCACGCCGAACGCGATCGCGCTCATGATGGTCGCCTTGTGCGCGGCGTCCACGCCTTCGATGTCGAAGGTCGGATCGGCTTCGGCGTAGCCCAGTTCCTGCGCGGCTTTCAATGCGGTCGCGAAATCGAGCCCGCGGTCGCGCATCTCCGAGAGGATGTAGTTCGTCGTGCCGTTGATGATGCCCGCGATGTACTGGATGCGATTGGCCGTCAGACCCTCGCGCAGCGCCTTGATGATCGGAATGCCGCCCGCCACCGCCGCCTCGAACGCCACCATCACGCCGTTGGCGCGCGCCGCTTCGAAAATCTCCGTGCCGTGCACCGCGAGCAGCGCCTTGTTGGCCGTGACCACGTGCTTGCGGTTCTTGATCGCGCGCAGAACGAGGTCGCGCGCCACGCCCGTGCCGCCGATCATTTCGGCCACGATATCGATCGACGGATCGTCGACCACCGCGTTGAAGTCATCGGTCAGCGCCACCGTGCCGGCTTCGCTGCCCAGCGCCGCTGTCGCCTTCGCGGGATTGCGCACGGCAATGCGCGCAATCTCGATGCCGCGGCCCGCGCGGCGTTTGATTTCTTCCTGATTGCGGCGCAGTACCGTGAAGGTGCCGCTGCCTACCGTGCCGAAGCCCAGCAGTCCAACTTTGATCGGTTCCATGCAGCGTGTGTTTTCGAGTAGATGATTAAAAGGGAAACGGGTGGCGCCTGGCGGACGGCGCGACGCGATGGGAGCCGCGTCGTACGCCCTATTGTGCGCTAGGCAGAGTGACGCTTGCGGTAACCGTCGAGGAAGCGCGCGATGCGGTTGATCGAATCCGCGAGATCGTCCACGTTCGGCAGGAACACGACGCGGAAGTGATCCGGCGTTTTCCAGTTAAAGCCCGTGCCCTGCACGAGCAGCACACGCTCTTCCAGCAGAAGGTCGAGTATGAACTGCTGGTCGTCCTGAATCGGATAAATCTTCGGGTCCAGACGCGGAAACATGTACAGCGCCGCTTCGGGCTTCACGCAACTCACACCCGGGATGGCCGTCAACATGTCATACGCGAGTTCGCGCTGTTTGTACAGGCGCCCGGTCGGCACGATCAGGTCGTTGATGCTCTGATAGCCGCCGAGCGCGGTCTGGATCGCGTACTGGCCGGGCACGTTCGGGCACAGGCGCATGGACGCCAGAATGCCGAGCCCTTCGAAGTAGTCTTTGGCGTGACGGCGGTTCTCGCCGGCGGTCAGACCGGAGATGAACATCCAGCCGGCGCGATAACCGCACGAACGGTAGCTCTTCGACAGACTGTTGAAGGTGACCGTGAGCACGTCTTCGGAGAGCGCCGCCATGGACGTGTGCTTCTTGCCGTCGTAGACGATCTTGTCGTAGACCTCGTCGGCGAAGATTACGAGGCCGTGCTGGCGGGCAATCTCGATCAGGCCGAGCAGCAGTTCGTCCGAATACAGCGCGCCGGTCGGATTGTTCGGGTTGATGACCACGAGCGCGCGCGTGTTCGGCGTGATCTTCGCGCGAATGTCGTCGAGGTCGGGCATCCAGCTGTTCGATTCGTCGCAGATGTAGTGCACCGGCGTGCCGCCCGACAGGCTCACGCCGGCGGTCCACAACGGGTAATCGGGCGCGGGCAGCAGCACTTCGTCGCCGTCGTTCAAAAGGCCCTGCAGCGCCATCACGATCAGCTCGGACGCGCCGTTGCCGATGTAGATGTCGTCCAGTTCGACTCCGTGCACGCCCTTTTGCTGCGTGTAATGCATGATCGCCTTGCGCGCGGCGAACACACCCTTGGAATCGGAGTAACCCGACGAACCCGGCAGGTTCAGGATCATGTCCTGAATGATTTCGTCCGGCGCGTCGAAGCCGAACGGCGCGAGATTGCCGATGTTCAGCTTGATGATGCGATGGCCCTCTTCTTCGAGCCGCTTCGCGTGTTCGAGGACGGGCCCGCGAATGTCATAACAGACATTCAACAACTTGTTGGATTTGAGAATCGGTTTCACGGCGGGCACTTCATCCTGGTTGATGGCTTGGGCGAACAGACGTGCGTTCCTCAGGCGCGCCAGCGGTGCATTGCACCGGTACAGCAGCGAACAGAACACACACAGACAAAAGCAGACGAAAAGCGGCCGAAAGCGGGCAAAACCAAGGCGGGTAGCCGGTGGGCCGCACCCGTGGACTCAGCGCGGCTTGTGGCGGCACATGAGCGAGGGGCGCCGCAAGGCGGCTAAAAAGTTATAATTTAGCGGATTTTGGCCGACTTCCGCAATGCACCAACCGCAACGGCAAGCCTTTTCGGCCGCTTGTGACCCGCTTGTGACCCGCTTGTGACCGGGTTGTGCCCCGTTTGTGCCAGTTTGTGCCCCATGCGCGTGTCCCACTCGCGTCGAATCGCCTGCCTCGGCTCAAGCCGGTCAGGACGCCCACACGCATGATGTCTCACGACGACTTCGGAAAACCAATTTGAAACTACATCAGGATTCGAGCGGCGCCCTCAACACCGTCACCGGCTACGGCGCCGACTATGTCGAAATCAATCTGGTGCGCCATTCGGGCAGCATTCTCGTGCTGCCGGACGCACCGGTCATCCCATGGCCCGTCTCCTCTTTCGAGCAGCTCAGTGCCGAGCACTTCGCCATGCTGGTCGACTCCGCGCCCGAAGTGGTGGTGTTCGGCAGCGGCGAACGGCTGCGCTTTCCGCATCCGCGCCTGATCGCCGCGCTCACTGCGAAGCGCATCGGCGTCGAAACGATGGACTTCAAGGCCGCCTGCCGCACGTACAACATTCTGATGGCCGAGGGCCGCAAGGTCGCGGCCGCGCTGCTGATCGAAGCCTAGAGCCGTGGTCGCGCTGCCGGCCTGGAGCGTGTCGGTTGCAACGCGCGCGCGGGCTGCTTTGCAACTTGTCCGGGGCGTTCGCGCCACCGCGTTGAAGCGCACGCCCTGGCCGCGTCACGGCCGATAACGTACACTGCGCGCCATTGATTGCCGGACCGCCAGTCTGAGCATGACCGCGCGCGCCGGCAGCGACCTCTGTCGACGGAAGGTGAAGCAAGCGCCGCCGTCGAGGCTAGCCGCGCGTCGCAACGCAACCAGAACGCCACGCGGACGGTCTCATGCACGCGCGCCCCGAGGATGGCCGTCCCGCCAGGCGCCCGCCGCCTCGCGGGCGACCGCCCGCCTGACCGGTCGCCATTTCCGAACAACACCGCTTCGCCGCCCGCGCGGCGTCGCCACAAAGGTTGAAATCCATGAACGATACGCCGTCCAGGCTACCGCTCAACCGCACCACGATCCTGCTGCTGGTGCTGGCCCTTGCCGTGATCTGGTTCGTGCCGCTCGGCTGGCGCCACCTGCTGCCGAGCGACGAAGGCCGCTACGCCGAAATGGCGCGCGAGATGTTCACGACCGGCGACTGGATCACGCCGCGCTACAACGGCTACAAATATTTCGAAAAGCCGCCGCTGCAAACCTGGGCGAACGCGCTCACGTTCGCGTGGTTCGGCATCGGCGAATGGCAGGCGCGGCTCTACACGGCGCTGACGGGCTTTGCCGGCGTGCTGCTGGTCGGCTTCACCGGCGCGCGCGTGTTCAACGCGGCGACCGGCGTGTTCGCGGCGATCGTGCTGGCGACTTCGCCCTACTGGAACCTGATGGGCCACTTCAACACGCTCGACATGGGCCTGTCGTTCTGGATGGAGCTGACGCTGTGCGCGCTGCTGCTCGCGCAGCGGCCCAACCTGCCGACCGCCTGCGTGCGCGGCTGGATGTGGGTGTGCTGGGGCTCGATGGCGCTGGCGGTGCTCTCCAAGGGACTCGTCGGCGTGATCCTGCCGGGTGCGGTGCTCGTGCTGTACACGGTGATCGCGCGCGATTGGGCCGTGTGGAAGCGCCTGCATCTGATCGGCGGCCTGATCGTGTTCTTCGCGATCGTCACGCCGTGGTTCGTGCTGGTGCAGCAGCGCAACCCGGAATTCCTGAACTTCTTCTTCATCGTTCAGCAGTTCAAGCGCTATCTGACGCCCGAGCAGAACCGTCCGGGACCGTTCTACTACTTCGTGCCGGTGATGATCGTCGGCTTCCTGCCGTGGCTCTCGGTGACGCTGCAAAGCGTGCGCCACGCGTGGCGCCTGCCGCGCCAGCCGAACGGCTTCGCACCGGTCACGCTGATGCTGACGTGGACCGTCTTCATCTTCCTGTTCTTCAGCGCGTCGCATTCGAAGCTGCTGTCTTACACGCTGCCGATCGCGCCGCCGATCGCGCTGCTGATCGGCATGTACCTGCCGCTCGTCGCGCGCGAACAACTGCGCCGCCATCTCGCCGGCTATGCACTTTTTCTCGTAGTCGCCGCGTTTGCCGCGTTGTTCATGTCGCGCTTCGGCAGCGCCCGCAATCCGGCCGAACTCTATGCGGAGTACCGCACGTGGGTGCTGGCGGCGCTCGCGGTCGCCTTCGTGCTGACGCTGGCCGCGCTGTGGCTGAACCGCCGCAGCCGGGCCGGCAGCCTCGGTGCCGTCGCCACCTTCGGCGCGGCGTGGCTGCTGCTCGGCACCATCGCCGGCACGGGTCACGACGTGTTCGGCCGCCTGAGCTCCGGCGCGCCGCTTGCGCCCGCCATCAAGGCGGAGATCGCGAAGTTGCCGGCGGATACGCCGTTCTACTCGGTAGGCGTGCTCGACCACACGATGCCGTTCTATGTCGACCACGCCATGATCATGGTCGAGCATCCGGACGAACTGGCGTTCGGCGTGTCCGTCGAGCCGCAGAAATGGATTCCCACCATCGATGCCTGGATCGAGCGCTGGAAGGCCGACCGCTACGCGCTCGCGCTGCTCCCGCCGCCGACCTATGACCGGCTCCTCAAGGAAGGCCTGCCGATGCAGGTGATCGCCCGTGACTCGCGCCGCGTGGTGGTGGAAAAGCCGCTGGCCACGCCCGGCGCGCCGGCAACCGACGCATCGGCACCCGCGTCAGTAGAAAAACCACAACAATGACCCCATATCAGGATCTAACCGTTCGATGAACCCGATTTCCCTCTTTTGCATTCTTGCAGGCGTCACGTTGAACGCTGGTGCGCAGTTGCTGCTCAAAGCCGGTACGAATGCCGTTGGACACTTCGAATTCACCCGTGCGAACATCCTGCCCATCGCCTTTCGCCTGGCAACCCAGCCGCCGATCATCGGCGGGCTGGCCTGTTATGTGATCAGCGTGGCGGTGTGGATCATCGGGCTGTCGCGGGTGGACGTGTCGATCGCCTATCCGATGCTGTCGCTCGGCTACGTCGTCAATGCGTTCGCGGCGTGGTATCTGTTCGGCGAAGTGCTGTCGGTACAGAAGCTGATCGGTATCGGCATCATCCTGATCGGCGTGCTGGTGCTGGCGCGCAGCTAGATGCCGCGGTTCGGGGCAACGGTGTGCCGGACACAATTTATTACTGTTTATCGCCAGCGCCGACTGGGAAGATGCAGACGGCAAAAGAAACCGTAAGCGGGCAACCCAACCGGCTAAGGAATCCGTAAGGTTGACCACGGTATGCTGTGCGGTTGCGCCCTTTTTTGCCGCGGCCTGGATTTGCGCACAATTTGCGCTCAGTGTGTGGTTTACTTCGCGCCCTTCGGGTTGCGCCCTTTCAATCGAGCGAAGCATTCATGAGCCAGTCAACAGTCCCGTTCTTGCCTTTTGTCAAACCCGAGATCGATGAGGAAACGATTCAGGGCGTCGCCGACGTGCTGCGCTCCGGCTGGATCACCACCGGCCCGCAGAACCAGAAATTCGAAGCGGCGCTCTCCGAGTTCTGCGGCGGCCGTCCGGTGCGCACGTTCAATTCGGGCACGGCGACGCTGGAAATCGGCCTGCGCATCGCCGGCGTGGGCGAAGGCGACGAAGTCATCACGACACCGGCCTCGTGGGTTTCGACCAGCAACGTGATCTATGAAGTGGGCGCGACGCCGGTGTTCGTCGATATCGACCCGGCCACGCGCAATATCGACCTCGACCTGCTCGAAAAAGCCATCACGCCGCGCACCAAGGCGCTGCTTCCGGTGTATCTGTCGGGCCTGCCGGTCGACATGGATCGTCTGTACGAGATCGCCCGCGCCCACAAGCTGCGCGTGATCGAAGACGCCGCGCAGGCGTTCGGCTCGACGTGGAAAGGCGAGCGCATCGGCAAGCTGGGCGACATGGTCTCGTTCAGCTTCCATGCGAACAAGAACCTGACCTCGATCGAAGGCGGCGCGCTGGTGCTGAACAACGAGGAAGAAGCGATCCTCGCGCAGAAATACCGCCTGCAGGGCATCACGCGCACCGGCTTCGACGGCATGGACTGCGACGTGCTCGGCGGCAAATACAACCTGACGGATGTCGCCGCGCGCGTCGGCCTCGGCCAGTTGCCGCATCTGAAGCGTTTCCTCGCGCAGCGCAGGAAACTGGTCCGCGCGTATTTCGCGGGCCTGGAAGGTGGCGCGGCGTTGAAACTGGGAGTCGGCCTGCCATTTGCTGACCTTGAAAACAGCAACTGGCACATGTTCCAGATCACGCTGCCGCTCGAGAAACTGTCGATCGACCGCGCCGGCTTCATGGGTCAGTTGAAGGAGCGCGGCATCGGCTCGGGCGTGCACTACCCGGCGATCCACCTGTTCTCGCTGTACCGCGCGCGCGGCTTCAAGGAAGGCATGTTCCCGCATGCGGAGCGGTTCGGCGCGACCAACGTCACGCTGCCGCTCTTCACGTTGATGAACGAAGGCGACGTGGAGCGCGTGTGCCGCGCGGTCAATGAAATTTGCGAACAATACGGAAAATAAGCGGAAATGATTTATTCGGAACATCGCGCTGCCGCACCGGAAGTGTCGGTCATCATCCCGGTGTACAACGAGGAAGCCGGTCTGGCTGCGCTGTTCGCGCGCCTGTATCCGGCGCTCGATGCGCTCGGCACCGGTTATGAAGTGATCTTCATCAACGACGGCAGCCGCGACAAATCCGCCGCCCTGCTCGCCGAACAGTTTCGCGCGCGTCCCGACACGACGCGCGTGATTCTGCTGAACGGCAACTACGGCCAGCACATGGCGATTCTGGCGGGCTTCGAGCAATCGCGCGGCGAGATCGTCATCACACTCGACGCCGACCTGCAGAATCCGCCGGAAGAAATCGGCAAGCTGGTCAACAAGATGCGCGAAGGCTACGACTACGTCGGCACGATTCGCCTGCAACGCCAGGACAGCCTGTGGCGCCGCAAGGCTTCGCGCGCGATGAACCGGCTGCGCGAGCGCATCACCCGCATCAAGATGACCGACCAGGGCTGCATGCTGCGCGCGTACAGCCGGCACATCATCGACACGATCAATCGCTGCGGTGAAATCAACACGTTCATTCCGGCGCTCGCGTACACCTTCGCGCAGAATCCGGTGGAAATCGAAGTCGCGCACGAAGAGCGTTTCGCCGGCGAATCGAAGTACTCGTTGTATTCGCTGATCCGCCTGAACTTCGACCTCGTCACCGGCTTCTCGGTCGTGCCGCTGCAATGGCTGTCGTTCATCGGCGTGATCCTGTCGCTCGGGTCCGCGGCGCTGTTCGTGCTGCTGCTGATTCGGCGCTTCATCATCGGCGCGGAAGTGCAAGGTGTGTTCACGCTGTTCGCTATCACGTTCTTCCTGCTCGGCGTAATCATCTTCGCGCTCGGACTGCTCGGCGAATATATCGGCCGGATCTATCAGCAAGTGCGTGCGCGTCCGCGCTACCTCGTGCAGACCATTCTCGAACAGCGCGACGGCACGACCGTGACCGAAGCGCCGCGCCAGACCGTCGTGCAGGCCGTGCAGGCCGCGCCGCTTCTCGATCAGGGCCCGAATCCATGAAGCCACGCGCTGTCGTATTCGCGTATCACAACGTCGGCGTGCGCTGCCTGCAGGTGCTGCTCGCGCGCGGCGTGGACGTGGCGCTCGTCGTCACGCACGAAGACAGCCCTACCGAAAACATCTGGTTCGGCAGCGTCGCCTCGGTCGCGGCCGAGCACGGCATTCCGGTCGTGACGCCGAACGATCCGAAGAGCCCCGAACTGCGCGCCGCGGTAAGCGCCGCGCGCCCGGACTTCATCTTCTCGTTCTACTACCGCCACATGCTGCCGGTCGACGTGCTGGCGCTCGCCGCACGGGGTGCTTACAACATGCACGGCTCGCTGCTGCCGAAATACCGCGGCCGCGTGCCGACCAACTGGGCGGTGATTCACGGCGAGACGGAAACCGGCGCGACGCTGCACGAAATGGGCGCCAAGCCGGACGCGGGCGCGATTCTCGCGCAAACGCCGGTGCCGATCCTGCCCGACGACACCGCCGCACAAGTGTTCGACAAGGTCACCGTGGCCGCGGAGCAAACGCTGTGGCGCGTGCTGCCGTCCCTGCTGGCGGGCGAGGCGCCGCATCTGCCGAACGACATCGCGCACGGCAGCTACTACGGCGGACGCAAACCGGAAGACGGCCGCATCGACTGGACACAATCGGCGCAGCAGGTCTACAACCTGATCCGCGCGGTCGCACCGCCCTATCCCGGCGCTTTCACGGATATCGGCGAGCGGCGCTTCATCGTCACGCGCGCGCGCCTCGCCGCGCCCGGCGCGCTTCGCTCGGATTTGCCCCCGGGCCTGCACGTAAGCGATAATGCCGTTTTCGCGATATGCGGCGACGGCCGCGCGATCGCCATCCACGAATTGCGGCACCAGCACGACGGCAGCGAGACTGTCGTCACTCCGGCCGAATTTGCCCAGCTCATCCAAACTCCCCGTTACTCATGAAAAAAGTCCTGATTCTGGGTGTGAATGGCTTCATCGGCCATCACCTGTCCAAACGCATTCTCGAAACGACCGATTGGGAAGTCTTCGGCATGGACATGCAGACCGAGCGTCTGGGCGATCTGATCAATCATGAGCGGATGCACTTCTTCGAAGGCGACATCACGATCAACAAGGAGTGGGTCGAATATCACGTCAAGAAGTGCGATGTGATCCTGCCGCTGGTCGCGATCGCCACGCCCGCCACGTACGTGAAGCAGCCGCTGCGCGTGTTCGAACTCGACTTCGAGGCGAACCTGCCGATCGTGCGTTCGGCCGTCAAATACGGCAAGCACCTCGTGTTTCCGTCCACGTCCGAGGTCTACGGCATGTGCACGGACGAGCAGTTCGATCCGGAAGAATCGCAACTCTCGTACGGCCCGATCAACAAGCCGCGCTGGATCTACGCGTGCTCCAAGCAGTTGATGGACCGCGTGATCTGGGGTTACGGCATGGAAGGCCTGAACTTCACGCTGTTCCGTCCGTTCAACTGGATCGGACCGGGCCTCGACTCGATCTACACGCCGAAGGAAGGCAGCTCGCGCGTGGTCACGCAGTTCCTCGGCCATATCGTGCGCGGCGAGAACATCAGCCTCGTCGACGGCGGCGCGCAAAAGCGTGCGTTCACGGATATCGACGACGGCATCGGCGCGCTGATGAAGATCATCGAGAACAAGGACGGCGTCGCCACGGGCAAGATCTACAACATCGGCAACCCGACCAACAATTTCTCGGTGCGCGAACTCGCGCACAAGATGCTGACGCTCGCCGCCGAATTCCCGGAGTACGCGGACACGGCCAAGCAGGTGCAACTGATCGAAACGTCGTCGGGCGCTTACTACGGCGCGGGCTATCAGGACGTGCAGAACCGCGTGCCGAAGATCGACAACACGATGCAGGAACTCGGCTGGGCGCCGAAGTCGACCTTCGACGAAGCGCTGCGCAAGATTTTCGAAGCGTATCGCGGCCACGTCGGCGAAGCGCGCGCGCTCGTCGAACAGCAATAAGGGCTGATCCTTGGCTCGTATCGTCCTGAAGATCGACGTCGACACGCTGCGCGGCACCCGCGAGGGCGTGCCGAACCTCGCACGTATCTTCGACCGCTTCAAGGCGCGCGCCACCTTCCTCTTCAGCCTCGGGCCCGACCACACCGGTTGGGCAATGCGCCGCGTGTTGCGCCCGGGCTTTCTGAAAAAGGTTTCGCGTACCTCGGTGGTCGAACACTACGGTGTCAAGCAGCTGATGTACGGCGTGCTGCTGCCCGGTCCGGACATCGGCGCCAAGGCCTCGGCGGAAATGCGCGCGATCCACGAAGCCGGCTTCGAATGCGGCATTCATACGTGGGATCACGTCTACTGGCAGGACAACGTGCGCACGAAAGATCGCGCATGGACCGCAGCGCAGATGCAGCAAAGCCACGACCGTTTCGTCGAGGTGTTCGGCGCGCCGCCGACCACGCACGGCGCGGCCGGCTGGCAGATGAACGGCCATGCGTTCGAGCAGATCGACGCGTGGGGCATGCACTACGCGTCCGACGGACGCGGCCACTCGCCGTATCTGCCGGTGGTCGACGGCCGCACGCTCACGCATGTGCAGATGCCCACCACGCTGCCCACGCTCGACGAAGTACTCGGCGTGGACGGTGTCGAAGCGCACAACGTCGCCGCATGGATGTTGAAGCACACCGAAAACAATCCACACGATCAGGTGTACACGCTGCATGCGGAACTCGAAGGGCAAAAGCTCGCGCCGATCTTCGAGCAGCTTCTGGAAGGCTGGCGCGCGCAAGGCCACACCTTCGCGACGATGGGCGATTACTACGCCACGCTAGACCGCAGCACGCTGCCATCGTACCCTGTTACATGGGGCGAAATTCCAGGGCGCTCCGGCGAGTTGATTGTCCAGCTCTGACTGATCAACGTGCAGCCGGCCCTGACGATCCGTCCGCCGCGCGAGAGCATGCCGCGCGCCGGCTGCCCCACCCCCAAGTCTCGATGCCAGGCCGACGCCGCCGCACTCATCCGGCGCAGGCCATCACAACCGGAGAACCTCGTGCCCATTGCAGTCGACCAACCCATCCCCGACTTCACCGCCCCTGCTACCGGTGGCGAGATCACGCTGTCCAAGCTGCGGGGCAAGAAGGTGGTGCTGTACTTTTATCCGAAGGACAACACGCCGGGCTGCACGACCGAAGGTCTGCAGTTCCGTGATCTGTATCCGAAGTTCAAGAAAGCCGGCGCGGAAATCCTCGGCGTGTCGCGCGACAGCCTGCGCTCGCATGACAACTTCAAGGCAAAGCTCGAATTGCCCTTCCCGCTGATCTCGGATCCTGAAGAAACGCTGTGCGCACTCTTCAACGTCATCAAAATGAAGAAAATGTATGGCAAAGAAGTACGGGGAATTGAACGCTCCACGTTCCTCATCGACGGCGAAGGCGTGCTGCGCCAGGAGTGGCGCGGTGTGAAAGTGCCCGGCCACGTCGACGATATTCTGGAGGCTGTACAAGCGCTTTGAGGCGCGTTATATTGGGTTGCAATGAGTGCCTGTACACCCCAATTTTTTGCCGCTGCGCCAGACTTGACGGCCGCTTCCCGTTTCCTGGGTTCCGTCGGAGTCGTGAGGTGCAACGCGAGCACTGTAGGCGAGCCGCTTGCCCCGTACGCCGGGGCGGCGGCTTTTTTAATTGCGCGCAGCCGTTCGTTCACTCGGCCGCGCGCTTCCGTTAAGGAGCCGATCGAAGACCAGGCGAACCGGCATCTCTAGACCGAATGCGCGCCTCCGGGCGCAATCTGCGTGCGCACTCAGTGGCACCGGCAGAATGCGACAGGCGGCGCACGATATGTGACCCGATTAATTCGAGGGAAACCATGCCTTTGCCTACCCCCCCCAGCAAGCTCGGCAATCTCCTGCCGCCTGACGAGTACAAGGCCAAAGCCGCCAACCCGGCGCGCTCCGCCGCGAAGAAACAGGCTGCCGACGGGGAATCCGCAGAGTCGGCCGACTACGGCCGCGCGAACGTCGCCACGCCGATGGCGCACGCCGCCAATGCCGCGACCACCTTGCGGCCGGTGCCGGCATTGTCGGCGGCTCCCGCTGCGTCCGCCGGGCAAGCTGCTCCGGCGCGCAGCGCAACGGCGCCCGGCCGCAAATCGAAGCAGACCGCCGCCCTGCTGCAACCGGTTCCCGCTACCCGTCCGCAAGCCGAGCCGGCTGCGCAGCCGGTCGTCGCCCGCACGCCGAGCGCGAAGCAGGCCGAAGCCAGCACACCCGCAGCCGTCGCACCGAGCACGCGCGGCACCAGCAAGAAACGCGGCACCGGCACCCAGCCGGCCGAAGTCCAGAAGCTTTTCGTGCTCGACACGAACGTGCTGATGCACGATCCGAGCTGCCTGTTCCGTTTCGAGGAACACGACGTCTATCTGCCGATGATGACGTTGGAAGAACTCGACAACCACAAGAAGGGCATGTCGGAAGTCGCGCGCAACGCCCGTCAGGTGAGCCGCACATTGGACGCGCTGGTGGCGAACGCCGGCAACATGTCCGACGGCATTTCGCTCGCGCGTCTGGGCAGCCGCGAGGCGTCCGGGCGTTTGTACTTCCAGACCAAGCTGACCGCCATCGAGCCGGTGGAAGGTCTGCCGGAAGGCAAGGCCGACAATCAGATCCTCGGCGTGGTGCGCGCATTGCAGCGCGACCGGATGGATCGTCAGGTCGTGCTGGTGTCGAAAGACATCAACATGCGCATCAAGGCGCATGCGCTCGGCCTGCCCGCTGAAGACTACTTCAACGACCAGGTGCTCGAAGACAGCGATCTGCTGTATTCCGGCATCCGCGCGCTGCCGCAGGATTTCTGGACCAAGCACGCAAAGGGCATGGAGAGCTGGCAGGACACCAAGACCGGTACGACGTACTACCGTGTGACGGGTCCGCTGTGCGCCTCGATGCTGGTCAACGAGTTCGTCTATCTTGAGCCGCAGAACGGCGAGCCGGCGTTTCACGCGCTGGTGCGCGAGCTGAACGGCAAGACGGCGCTGCTGCAAACCTTGCGCGACTACGGCCACCACAAGAACAACGTGTGGGGCATCACGGCGCGCAATCGCGAGCAGAATTTCGCGCTGAATCTGTTGATGAATCCGGAGATCGACTTCGTCACGCTGCTGGGTCAGGCCGGTACCGGCAAGACGCTGGTCGCGCTCGCCGCCGGTCTCGCGCAGGTGCTGGACGACAAGCGCTACAACGAGATCATCGTGACGCGCGCGACGGTGCCGGTGGGTGAAGACATCGGTTTCCTGCCAGGTACGGAAGAGGAAAAAATGCAGCCGTGGATGGGCGCATTCGACGACAACCTCGAAGTCCTGCAGAAGACCGACGACGCAGCCGGCGAATGGGGCCGCGCCGCGACTCAGGAGCTGATCCGCTCGCGCCTGAAGGTCAAGAGCATGAACTTCATGCGTGGCCGCACGTTCGTGGACAAGTATCTGATCATCGACGAGGCGCAAAATCTGACGCCTAAGCAGATGAAGACGCTGGTCACGCGCGCGGGTCCGGGCACGAAAATCATCTGTCTGGGTAACATCGCGCAGATCGATACGCCTTATCTGACGGAAGGCAGTTCGGGTTTGACGTACGTGGTCGATCGCTTCAAGGGTTGGGCGCACAGCGGGCATGTGACACTGGCGCGCGGCGAGCGCTCGCGCCTTGCCGACTACGCGTCGGAAATTCTTTAAGTTTCAGTTAGTTAGCTTTAACCAGAAGCCGCCTCCGGAGTATTCCGGACGCGGCTTTTTTCTTGACTGCGCGTTCTCGCCGGGCAACACTTAGCGCACGAACTTCATGTAATTTGTCAAGAATTCTTGCCGGAGCGAGGTTCCAAGGGCTACCATCCCGACATCGTTCGCCGTTAAACGGGCGTTTACCGCTCTCCTCGTCTTCATGCGCCGACTCGCCTTTTCGCTGTTGACCGTTCTTCTGCTCGCCGCCTGCGCCGGCGCGCCGCAGAAAACGTCGTCGCGCTCGGGCGGCTCGGTCGTGGTGGCGAACGGCGCTTATCATGCTCCGCCGCCCGGCTTCCCGAATTTCGTCGACCACAGCATCGGCCGCGAGGAAATCTCGATTCAGGCGATGAGCCTCGTCGGCATTCCATACCGCTGGGGCGGCAATACGCCGGACAGCGGCTTCGATTGCAGCGGATTGGTTCGCTATGTCGTCTTGCGCGCGGCGTCGGTGAATCTGCCTCGCACGACGGCGGACATGAGCGAGCGCGGCGAATCGATCGAACCCGACGGGATCGCCCCTGGCGATCTGATTTTCTTCAACACGACGGGGCGCGCGCATTCGCACGTCGGCATTTATGTGGGCAAGCTGCGCTTCGTCAACGCGCCGTCGACCGGTGGCACGGTGCGGCTCGACTATCTGACCAATCCGTATTGGGCCAAGCGTTTCGACGGGATTCGTCGCGTGGCCGGACCGGCTGCGACACCGGCGCCGTTCGATACGCCGAGTTATCAGGCGGCGGCGCCCCAGCCTGAGCGCGTCGCGCCTGTGGCGCAGACGGCGCCGGCTTATGCGGGTACGGCGGCGGCCGTGGCGCCGACGTCGGCGAAGACAGCCACACAGCAGCCGGTTTATGCCGCAGGCGCGCTGCAACCCCAATCGCAATCGCAGCAGACAGCCCGCGTCGCGGCGACGCCGCGCGCGCCGTTGGCCACTGAGGCGCAACCGACAACGACCGCGGCCACGCCCCAAGCCGATCCGTTCGAACCACCACCGCCCGGAATGAGCGCAGCGCAGATCCAGGCACGCGCGGCGGGCGCCATATCGCCAACGCCGGTTCAGGCGGCGCAAGGCAGCGCGTACGACGCCGGCGCGCCCGCTCAACAACTGCCGACGGCTTCACGCACCGCTCCTCAAACGGCGGCCGCCCGCGCGCCCGATCCAATCGATGCTGCCGCCGACGCGTTCGAGCCGCCACCGCCCGCGTCCGTCGCCGCGCGCCAGGCTCGACAGGCGCAGCAAGCCGATGAGAATGGCAGCGTGCAGATCATGCGCGCGTCGACGGCCTCGCGCGGCATGCCGGCCCCCACGCAAACCACCGACGATCCGATCGCCCGCTTCGCCAACGGCAACTACTGACGCCATCACGCGGGGCTCAGCCGCGCCAACTTGCGCGCCATGATGCGCGTCGCCATCGCCCCGCACGCCACAACGACCCCGCCGATCTGCTATCGTCATCGATATTCTTTCGACAGCGGGTGATGACGATGGATCTCGGGCTTAAAGACAAGGTGGTGTTGATCACGGGCGGCAGCAAGGGAATCGGGTTCGCCTGCGCCCGCGCGTTTGCGCTCGAAGGCGCGAAAGTCGCGATCGTCTCGCGCGATCCCGCGAACCTCGCGCGCGCTTACGAGCAGTTGAAGCAGGAAGGCCTGCACGTGCACCGGACCCGCGCCGATCTGCACGAACCGCACAGCGCCGCCGATATCGTCGAGGAAGTCAGCACCGCGGTCGGCCCGATCGACATACTGATCAACAGCGCCGGCGCCGCGCGCCGCTACGACCCGGAAACGCTCGATGCCGACGCGTTCCGCGCCACCATGGAAGCGAAATACTTCCCCTACATCTATCCCCAGCAGGAAGTGCTGCGCCGCATGGCCGAGCGCGCCAAATCCGGCAACGGCGGCGAGCCCGGCACGATCGTCAACATCATCGGCATGGGCGGCAAGATCGCGAGCGACATCCATATTGCCGGCGGCGCCGCGAACGCCGCGCTGATGCTCGCCACCGTCGGCCTCGCCCACTATTACGCGCGCTACGGCATCCGCATCAACGCGATCAACCCCGGCGCGACGCTGACCGAGCGTGTCGAGGAGGCGGTCAAGCTCGAAGCGACGCAGCAAGGCATCGAGAGCGCGGAAGCGCTCGCGCGCGGGCAGGCCAAAGTGCCGCTCGGACGCTATGCCAAACCGGAGGAAATCGCTGACGTCGCGCTGTTTCTGGCGAGCCGCCGCGCGAGCTACGTGACGGGTGCAATCGTCCCGATGGATGGAGGCAGCGCGCCGCTGATCTAGACGGCGCGCTTCGAACCCCGAGTGTGAAAACGCGGCGACCAGCGCCGCCGCGCGCTTACAGGAAGCGGTGGCCGAGCCACCATGCAGCGCCGGAGAGCGCCGCGGAAGCCGGGATCGTCAGAATCCACGCCCACACGATGTTGCCGGCCACGCCCCAACGCACCGCGCTCAGCTTCTGCGTCGCGCCGACACCGACGATCGCGCCGGTAATGGTATGCGTGGTGGACACCGGAATGCCGAGCCATGACGCGGTAAACAGCGTGATCGCGCCACCCGTCTCCGCGCAAAAGCCGCCGACCGGCTTGAGCTTGGTGATCTTCTGGCCCATCGTGCGGACAATGCGCCAGCCGCCGAACAGCGTGCCGACGCCCATGGAGAGATAACAGCCGCCAATCACCCACAGCGGCGGCGCATCCGCAAACGACGACGCATAGCCGGTCGCGATCAGCAGCATCCAGATAATGCCGATGGTTTTCTGCGCGTCGTTGCCGCCGTGGCCGAGGCTGTACAAGCCCGCCGACACCAGTTGCAAGCGCCGGAAACGCCGGTCGACCTTGCTCGGCGGCGTACGGAAGTAGATCCACGACACCGCCAGCATGAAGAACGAGCCGAGCACGAAGCCGAGCAGCGGCGAAATGAAGATGAAGGCGACCGTCTTCATCAGGCCGTCGAAATTCAGCGAGCCCCAGCCCGATTTGGCGAGCGCCGCGCCCACCAGGCCGCCGATCAGCGCATGCGAGGAACTGGACGGAATGCCGTAGTGCCAGGTGATGATGTTCCAGCCGATCGCGCCGACCAGCGCGCCGAAAATCACGTAATGGTCTACGATATTCGGGTCGATCGTGCCCTTGCCGACGGTCGCCGCCACTTTCAGGTGGAACACGAAATACGCGATGACGTTGAAAGCCGCCGCGAAGGCCACCGCTTGCTGCGGCTTCAGCACGCCGGTCGAGACGACCGTGGCGATTGAATTGGCCGCGTCGTGGAAGCCGTTCATGAAGTCGAAAATCAGCGCGACGGCGACCAGGCCGGTGACGACCCAGATTGCGAGTTGTATCGATTGCATTATGCGTTTTCCAGCACGATGCCTTCGATGATGTTCGCTACATCCTCACACTTGTCCGTGATCGTTTCGAGCAATTCATAGATCGCTTTCAGCTTGATCAGGGTCTTGACGTTGTCTTCTTCGCGGAACAGTTTCGACATGGCCGAGCGCAGCACGCGGTCGGCTTCCGATTCCAGACGGTCGATGTCCTCGCAGGCCTTCAGGATCTGGCTCGCCTGCTTCATGTCGGACAACAGGCTCACGGCGAACTGCACACGCTCGGAGGTTGCCGTGCAGATGTGCGCCAACTGGCTCGCCTCGGAGGTCACGGCTTGCACGTCGTACAGCGAAATGGCGGTGGCGACGTCCTCCATCAAATCGAGGATGTCGTCCATCGTGGTGATCAGCTTGTGGATCTCGTCACGGTCGAGCGGCGTGATGAACGTCTTGTGCAGCAGGTCGATGGTTTCGTGCGTGAGCTTGTCAGCGGCCTTCTCGGCTTTCTGCACGTTTTGCTTATGGGTCTCGGCGTCCTGCAGGTTGTCGATCAGCAGCTCGAGTTCGCGGCTTGCAGAGACGATGCACGTTGCGTGCGCATTGAAAATTTCAAAGAACTTGCCCTCGGTGGGCATGAATCGACCGAACATTGGGATCCCGAAAATTGGTCACATTATGGCTGACATAAAACCGCCACATTGTACCGTTGCGAGACCCGAGCCGCACTTTTGAAAGCGCCGTTACAACGACGCTCCAGTTATCGCTTCACTTCTCCGCTCAATCGCTGTAGAAATTCTGCGCGCCGGCAAAGTTGTCGAACTTCGTGAATTGGCCATGGAACGTGAGCCGAACGGGGCCGATCGGACCATTCCGCTGTTTACCGATGATGATCTCGGCCGTGCCTTTGTCCGGACTGTCCGGGTTGTACACTTCGTCGCGGTAAATGAACAGGATCACGTCGGCATCCTGTTCGATAGCGCCGGATTCGCGCAAGTCCGACATGATCGGCCGCTTGTTCGGACGCTGTTCGAGACCCCGGTTGAGCTGCGACAAGGCGATTACCGGCACGTCGAGTTCCTTGGCGAGACTTTTCAGCGAACGCGAGATTTCCGAGATTTCGGTCGCGCGGTTTTCACCCGACGACGAGCCGCTCATCAGTTGCAAATAGTCGATGATGATCAAACCGAGCTTGCCGCACTGGCGCGACAATCGGCGCGCGCGCGAGCGCAATTCCATCGGGTTCAGACCGCCGGTTTCGTCGATGAAAATCTGCGCCTCGCTCATTTTCTGCACGGCGTGAGTGAGCTTCGGCCAATCCTCGTCAGTCAGGCGCCCGGTTCGCATGCGGTGCTGATCCAGCCGCCCGACCGAGCCGAGCATACGCATGGTGAGCTGTGAACCCGGCATTTCCATCGAGAACACCGCGACCGGCAAGCCGTACTCGACCGCCACGTATTCGCCGACGTTCATCGAAAACGCCGTTTTACCCATCGACGGACGGCCCGCGACGATGATCAGCTCGCCGCCGTGCATGCCCGAAGTCATGCGGTCCAGATCGACAAAGCCGGTCGGCGTGCCCGTTACGTCGCTCGGATTGGCGGTGTGATACAGCGTGTCGATCCGCTCGACCACTTCCGTGAGCAGCGGCCCGATTTCGAGAAAGCCTTGCGTGCCGCGCGCGCCGTCTTCGGCGATCGAAAACACCTTCGACTCGGCCTCGTCCAGCAGCTGGCGGACTTCCTTGCCCTGCGGATTGAAGGCGTCGGCCGAGATTTCATCGGCAACCGAGACCAGCCGGCGCAACACCGCGCGATCGCGCACGATTTCCGCGTAGCGGCGGATATTGGCCGCGCTCGGCGTGTTCTGCGCCAGCGCGTTCAGATAGGCGAGACCGCCGACCTCTTCCGCCTTGCCCGAGGTGCCGAGCGCCTCGTACACAGTGATTACGTCCGCCGGGCGCGTGGCCGCGATCAGCTTGCCGATGTGCTCGAAGATGATGCGGTGGTCGTAGCGGTAAAAATCGCTCTGCGACAGGAAGTCGGCGATGCGGTCCCACGCGGCATTGTCGAGCAGCAGGCCGCCCAGCACCGATTGCTCGGCCTCGATCGAATGCGGCGGGACTTTCAGCGACTCGAGTTGGGGATCTTTGGACGGTGCGTTCATGGAGAGGGATTATCGGGCAAATCGGGGGCGCGCGGGCGGCTGCGGCGAGCGGGAAAAACAAAAAAACGGGCACAAAAAAAACAGGGGCCGGTTCCCCGGCCCCTGCCTTTTGCCAGCAACCTCCTGGCAGATGCTATTTGATGCTTAGACGCGGTCGGCTTAGACGCGGTCGGCTTAGACGCGGTCGGCTTAGACGTGCTCGCCGATCACAGCCACCGTCACATCGACCAGAACGTCGGTGTGCAGCGAGATTTGAACTGCGTGTTCGCCAACCATCTTCAGCGGGCCTTCCGGCAGACGCACTTGCGCCTTTTCCACTGCGAAGCCTTGCTTGACCAGAGCTTCAGCGATGTCCGCGTTCGTCACCGAACCGAACAGACGGCCGTCGACACCAGCCTTCTGATTGATCTGAACCGTCGAGCCGCCCAGCTTTTCGCCTTGAGCTTGAGCCGCAGCCAGCTTTTCAGCGGCGACTTTTTCGAGTTCTGCACGGCGCACTTCGAATTCAGCCAGGGCTTCCTTCGTTGCACGGCGAGCTTGCTTGTTCGGGATCAGGAAGTTACGTGCGTAACCGTCCTTGACCTTCACGATATCGCCCAGGTTGCCCAGATTGACGACTTTTTCCAGAAGAATAATTTGCATTCGGAGACTCCTTATCGCGTCGTCGGGTTAGGCCTTGTGCTGGTCGGTGTACGGCACCAGCGCGAGGAAACGCGCGCGCTTGATTGCCGTGTCCAGCTGGCGTTGATAGTGCGACTTCGTACCCGTGAGACGCGCCGGCGTGATCTTGCCGTTTTCGCCGATGAAGTCCTTCAGCGTTTCGAGGTCCTTGTAGTCGATGTGATCGACGCCAGCGGCCGTGAAACGGCAGAACTTCTTGCGCTTGAAGAGCGGATTTTGTTGCTGACGACGCTTGTCGAATTTCTTACCAGTCGGGCGGGGCATGTTCAGTCCTTTCCAATGTCCTGCAATGCTGTGATGTGAAATACCAGAGTTCTTGCGTTGCGGTGCTTTTTCGCCAGAAAGCCGGTGAAGAGCGTTTCTACGCCCATCTGACAGCTTTCCAGCTTACCGCTCGCCTCGCCTGCGGCTACTGCCTGCATGGTCAGTTCGACTTGCCGGGCGATGCCGGCTTCGACGACTTCCGTGCGGTGGTGCAACGTGCAGCCTGCAATCGGAACGCCGGCGGGGGTGTACCGCACCGGTTCGCGTTCGACGACGCTGGCCGTGAGTTGCAGCCGGTTCATGTAGCCTTTGGTGAGAACGACGCTGAATCTGGTAGCTTAAATAGTGTGTCTTAAGCCTGCGCTTCGGACGGTTGCGTAGCAGCCGACTTCTTGGCTTCTTCGCGCTGCACTTCCTTCATCATCGGCGACGGGCCGGTTTCGGCCTTCTTCATCTTGACGATCAGGTGACGCAGAACGGCGTCATTGAACTTGAATGCGTGTTCCAGCTCGTCGAGCGTGGTCTGGTCGCATTCGATGTTCATGCAGACGTAGTGAGCCTTCGCGAGTTTCTCGATCATGTAGGCCAGTTGGCGACGGCCCCAGTCTTCGATACGGTGGATCTGGCCACCGTGCGAGGTGATCGTGCTCTTGTAACGCTCGATCATGGCGGGCACTTGCTCGCTCTGATCGGGATGCACGATAAAGACGATTTCATAATGACGCATACACACTCCTTGTGGATTAAAGCCACCCGGGCGTCGGAACCGGTGTGGCAAGTGAGAAGCCAAAGAGTGTAACCCGAATGGGGCCGGGTTGCAAGATATCCCGTTATTGCGGCGCGTGAATCGGGTGTGTTTTCAAGGGTTTAGGCGGTGGCGCCGCGAAGCCGGATGCGGCATCGCGTGCCGGGCAGGCTGAAACGGGCGGTCAGCCTTTTCGCGTTAAGCAAGAGCAGCCGCCCGGGCCAGGCGGCCCGCCCAGGCCGCCAAGCCGCCGTTTGCAGTCTACGAGCCCGCTTCCGTGCGCTCGCTGCCGCTTTGCAGCCGCGCCTTCAACGCCACTTCCAGTCCCTTCAGCGCGTCGGGTGCGGCGTCCGAGATCGCCCACCAGGTCATGCCTTCCGCGTTCCAGTGCGCGATCGAGTAGCCTTCGCGACCGAGCGTCGCGGGCACCGCGCCGCCGGTGTCTCGGCCTGTCCCGCCGGAACCGGTCTGCGGAAAGACGTACACGTCGATCACGTGCTTCTGGTAGCGGTACACCAGCACGGCCACCCGCTGATGCGCGAGGTAGTCCAGACGGCCGCCTTCCAGCGCGAAGCCGTTCGCCGCCAGATCCTCGACCGGCGGCGAATAGTCGAGCCGGCCATTGAACCACGGCTTGACCGTATGCCGGTCCGTCGAAATCACGTCGATGTCGCGCCCCGACACCTGCGCGCGCACGTGGCTTTCCACCAGTTCGTCGGCGAACGGCCCGAAGTCCGCCGGCCGGCGCAGGTTCAACGCCACGCCCGCCGCGATCGCGCACAACGCGACGACCAGCGCCGCCAGCCAGCCGCGCGCAAACACGCCGCCTGAGCCAACCGAGCCGCCCGCGCCCGTCGGCCAGCCGAAGCCGCCTTGCGGCGCGCGCCAGCCGTCCAGCCAGCGATCGAGCCAGCCCCGCCGCGCACGCGCGCGCGGCGGCGTCTTGACGCTGGCAATCGGCACCTCCGCCGCCGCAACCGGTTCCTCGACGGGCGGCAACCCGGCGACGATCCGCTCACGCAGCGACTGCGGCGCACGATGATAAGGCGCCGCGCGCACCGCGCCACTCAAGGCCCGCAGGTTCTCGCTTTCGCGCCGGCAGGCGGCGCAGCTCTCGATATGCTGCTGGACGCGCCGGGCATCCGGCGCGGGTAATTCGTGATCGGCGTTCGCGTCGAGGAGCGGCCGCGCTTCGTTACAGTCCATCTGGCGTCTCCTGAGCGTTGCCGGCGGCGCTGCCGCCTGGCGTGTTGAGTGGCCGACCGTTGGCGGACGCCCGCAATGGGGTCACGCTCGCCGTGGCCGATTTACCTGGGCCGGGCCCCGCGCACGTGGACGACCTGTGCGACGCCGCTGCGCCCCCCTGGTTCTCCATGAGCAGCGCGGCTAGCTTGCGACGCCCCCGCGCGAGCCGGGACATCACCGTGCCGATCGGCACGTCGGCCACCGCCGCAATCTCCTTGTAGCCCATCTCCTCCAGCTCCCGCAGCATCAGCACTTCCCGATATTCGACCGGCAACTGCGCGAGCGCCTCGTGCACGAGCTTCGAGTCCTCGTCGCGGATCAGGAGCGCTTGCGGGTCGGCGCCGCCCACGCTCCAGCCGTCGAAGGTGGTGTCGTCCATGGTGTCGTCGAACTCGACCGTTTCGTGCGACGACGCCCGCCGTCGCCATTCCGTGTACCAGGTGCGGCGCACGATCGCGAGCAGCCACGGCCGCGCCGAATCGCCGCGAAAGGTGTCGAAGAAGCGAAACGCGCGCATGAAGGCTTCCTGCACGACATCGTCGGCATCGCTGGCGTTACCGCACAACCAGCGCGCAAGGTTATACGCGGCATCGAGGTGCGGCAGCGCCATCTGCTGAAAGCGCCGGCTCCTCGCTGCTTCGGACTCGCCGTGCGCGCGGACAGGTTCTGAATCGGTCTGGACCACCTCGGCCCTCCAGGGCATTGCGGGCTATGCGATGGAGCTCGTCGTGACACTCTCTACAGCGCATAACCGGGCATTTGCGAAGTTTATTCCCGCCGCCGGACGAAATCCGCCAAAAATCCGACCGGGCCGCCGCGCGCCCGCCTGTCAGTAAGCCGGGCGGTTCCAGTAATCCTCGCTGGCGTACACCTCTTTCAGATAATCGATGAAGTACCGCACCTTGGCCGGCACATACCGCTGCTGCGGATAGACCGCGAGAATGTCGTAGTCGGGCAGCGCGAATTCGTCGAGTACGGTTTCCAGCTCGCCGCGCGCCAGTTGCTGCTGGATCTCCCACGTGGAGCGCCAGCCGAGCCCGAGCCCTTCCGACACCCAGCGGTGCAGCAGTTCGCCGTCGTTGCAGTCGAGCGTGCCGCCCACCCGCACCGTCGCCAGCTTGCCGTTGCGGCGGAAGTACCAGCCGCGGTTCTGTCCGCCTTGCAGATTGAACGCGAGACAGTTGTGCTGCGGCAGGTCTTCGAGTGTTTTCGGCCTGCCGTGCTGGCGAAAATACTCCGGCGTGCCGCACACCACGCGCCGGTTCGACGCCAGCTTGACCGCCACGAAATTCGGATCGACCGCGCCGCCGATGCGGATCGACAGGTCGTAACCCTCACGCACCAGATCCACCACCCGGTCGGTCAGATTGAACGACACCTGCAATTCCGGCTTGTCGGCAAGAAACGTCGGCGCGAGCGGCGCGACGTGCTTGCGCCCGAATGCGGCCGGCGCCGACACGATCAGATGGCCGTTCACGGCGCGCCGCCCGGCGCTCAGTTCGTTTTCCGCCTGATCCCATTCGGTCAGCAGGCCCCGGCAGCGCTCCAGGAACGCGGCGCCGTCTTCGCTGACCACCAGCCGGCGCGTCGAGCGGTACATCAGTTTGACGCCGAGGCGCTTTTCCAGCGCGTCGATGCGGCGGCCGAGAATCACCGGCGACACGCCCTCCTCCAGCGCGGCCGCCGCCAGGCTGCCCGCGTCCGCGACGCGCACGAAGGTTTCGATCTGTTTGAAGCGGTCCATTTTTGTCTCCAACTGGCCGGGCGCCAGGCTGCGGGCCATTCCATACTTTTTGTTTCGAAATAAGCGACCCGGACTGATCTTATCAAACCTTTACGTCAAGCCTAAAGTGCACTCAACACGTTTAATTCGCCCATTCCCAGACATTCAGGAGACATTCATGGCCAAGATGAGAGCCGTCGACGCAGCCGTGCTGGTGCTCGAAAAAGAAGGCATCGACACCGCATTCGGCGTTCCGGGCGCAGCGATCAACCCGTTCTACTCGGCCATGCGCAAGGCAGGCAACATCAGCCACGTGCTGGCCCGCCACGTCGAAGGCGCGTCGCATATGGCCGAAGGCTATACGCGCGCCCAACCGGGCAACATCGGCGTGTGTATCGGCACGTCGGGCCCCGCCGGCACCGACATGATCACCGGTTTGTACTCGGCTCAGGCCGACTCCATTCCTATTCTCGCCATCACGGGCCAGGCGCCGCGCGCGCGTCTGTACAAGGAAGACTTCCAGGCCGTCGATATCGAATCGATCGCCAAGCCCGTCACCAAGTGGGCCGTCACGGTGCGTGAACCGGCGCTGGTGCCGCGCGTGTTCCAGCAGGCTTTCCACCTGATGCGCTCGGGCCGTCCGGGTCCGGTGCTGGTCGATCTGCCGATCGACGTGCAGCTCGCCGAAATCGAATTCGACATCGACACGTACGAACCGCTGCCGGTCTACAAGCCGAAAGCGACGCGCAAACAGATCGAAGCCGCGCTCACGTTGCTGAACAACTCGGACAAGCCGTTGATCGTCTCGGGTGGCGGCGTGCTGAACGCAGCCGCTGAAGACCTGCTCGTCACGTTCGCTGAAACCGTCGGCGTGCCGGTGATCCCGACGCTGATGTCGTGGGGTGCGATTCCCGACGACCATCCGTTGATGGCCGGCATGGTCGGCCTGCAAACCTCGCACCGCTACGGCAATGCGACGATGCTCGCCTCCGACTTCGTGCTCGGCATCGGCAACCGCTGGGCGAACCGTCACACGGGCAGCGTCGAGGTGTATACGAAGGGCCGCAAGTTCGTGCACGTCGATATCGAACCGACGCAGATCGGCCGCGTGTTCGGCCCGGATCTGGGCATCGTGTCGGACGCCAAGGCCGCGCTCGAACTGTTCGTCGAAGTGGCGCAGGAATGGAAGGCCGCGGGCAAGCTGAAGGACCGCGGCGCATGGGTCGCCGACTGCCAGCAACGCAAGAAGACGATGCTGCGCAAGACGCACTTCGACAACGTGCCGATGAAGCCGCAGCGCGTCTACGAAGAGATGAACCAGGTGTTCGGCCGCGACACGTGCTACGTGAGCACGATCGGTCTTTCGCAGATCGCCGGCGCGCAGTTCCTGCATGTCTACAAGGCGCGCAACTGGATCAACTGCGGCCAGGCGGGCCCGCTCGGCTGGACGATTCCGGCAGCGCTCGGCGTGCGTGCGGCCGACCCGCAACGTTCGATCGTGGCGCTCTCGGGCGACTACGACTTCCAGTTCATGATCGAAGAACTGGCAGCCGGCGCGCAATTCAAGCTGCCATATGTGCATGTGGTGGTGAACAACTCGTACCTCGGCCTGATCCGCCAGGCCCAGCGCGCGTTCGACATGGACTTCTGCGTGCAGCTCGGCTTCGAGAACATCAACGCGCCGGAAATGAACGGCTACGGCGTGGATCACGTCGCGGTGGCGGAAGGCCTGGGTTGCAAGGCGATCCGCGTGTTCCAGCCGGAAGAACTGAAGCCCGCGCTGCTGAAGGCGCAGTCGATGCTCTCCGAGTTCAACGTGCCGGTGATCGTCGAAGTGATCCTCGAGCGTGTGACCAACATTTCGATGGGCACCGAGATCGACGCGATCAACGAGTTCGAAGAACTGGCCGCGAAGCGCGAAGACGCACCGACCGCGATCAGCATGCTCGACTGAGCGGCCTGACGTGTTGAACAAATAAGCATCACTTGAGCGCGGTTCAGCAACACCGAACCGCCTCACGAAAGTTATTCCACTGACCGACCAGAGAGACAGACGCACCATGCCGAAATTTGCAGCGAATCTCACCATGCTGTTCAACGAAGTCCCGTTCCTCGACCGCTTTGCGGCTGCGGCGGACGCGGGCTTTCATGCCGTCGAGTTCCTGTTTCCGTATCCGTATCAGATCGCTGAATTGAGCGAACGTCTTCAGCAGAATCGCCTGAAGCTGGTGCTGCACAACCTGCCCGCGGGCAACTGGGAAGCCGGCGAACGCGGCATTGCGTGCCTGCCGGATCGCGTGAGCGAGTTCCAGGAAGGCGTCGGACGCGCGATCGAATACGCGACCGCACTGAAGGTGCCGCAACTGAACTGCCTCGTCGGCATTCCGACGGCCGGCGTCGATGCGGACAAGGCACGCTCGACGATCGTCGACAACCTGCGCTTCGCCGCGGGCGAACTGAAGAAGGCCGGCATCAAGCTGCTGGTCGAGCCGTGCAATTCCTACGACATTCCGGGCTTCGCACTGAACCGCTCGGGCGAAGGTCTCGACGTGATTCGCGCAGTCGGTTCGGACAATCTGTTCCTGCAATACGACATCTATCACATGCAACGGATGGAAGGCGAACTCGCGGCGACCATCAAGAAGAACCTGCCGCAGATCGCACACATCCAGCTCGCCGACAACCCGGGCCGCAACGAACCGGGCACCGGCGAAATCAACTACCCGTTCCTGTTCGATCTGCTCGACTCGCTCGGCTACGACGGCTACGTCGGTTGCGAATACAAACCGCGCACGACCACGGCCGCCGGCCTCGGCTGGGTGCAGAGCGTGGCCGGGCAAACCCGCGGCGCGGCTCACGCCGCCGCCTGAGCGCCGCATCGCTGCATTGATCGGTCGGATCAGGCGCTTCTCGCCCCGAAGGACGTCCCCTTGCGGGACACCAAACAACACTGGAGATTTAGACACATGGCAAAGATCGGTTTCATCGGCCTCGGCATCATGGGCGCGCACATGGCGCGCAACCTCATCAAGGGCGGCCACTCGCTGTTCGTGAATGGCGCATACCCGGTGCCGGAAGATCTGAGCAAAACGACGAGCGTCGTCGCGAATTCGACCGCTGTCGCGCAGGCCGCCGACATCGTCATCATCATGGTGCCGGACACGCCCGACGTCGCCAATGTGCTGTTCGCCGACGACGGCGTCGCCGCCGGCCTCTCGAAGGGCAAGCTCGTGATCGACATGAGCTCGATCTCGCCGCTCGACACGCAAGCGTTCGCGAAGAAGATCAACGCGCTCGGCGTCGACTATCTCGACGCGCCGGTCTCCGGCGGCGAAGTCGGCGCGCGTGAAGCGACGCTGACGATCATGGTGGGCGGTCCGGAAAAAGCCTTCGCCGCGGCCAGGCCGCTGTTCGAACTGATGGGCAAGAACATCTCGCTGATCGGCGACAACGGCGCGGGTCAGACTTGCAAGGTCGCGAACCAGATCATCGTCGCGCTGAACATCGAAGCAGTGGCCGAAGCGCTGCTGTTCGCCTCGCGCTCGGGCGCCGATCCGGAACGTGTGCGCAAAGCGCTGATGGGCGGCTTCGCCTCGTCGCGGATTCTCGAAGTGCACGGCGAGCGCATGACCAAGCGCACCTTCGATCCGGGCTTCCGTATCGAACTGCACCAGAAGGATCTGAACCTCGCACTCGACGGCGCACGCAAGCTGGGTATCGCCCTGCCGCATACGGCAAGCGCGCAGCAACTGTTCAGCGTATGCGCGGCGAATGGCGGCAAGGCATGGGATCACTCGGCGATGGTGCGCGCGCTCGAAATCATGGCGAATTACGAAGTCGCGCAAGCGCCGGGCAGCGAAGCCAAGGCAGCTTGAGGAAGTGATACGGACTGCCGTGATCGTTGCATGCTCAACATCATGGCAGTCGCAGGTGGGGCGCCCGGTTCGTCGTGCGGCAAGCACGGCGGAACGGGCAAATCGTGCCGCTCTGGGCTGAGAGCGGCAAGTGGGGTCCGCAGCGGCACCCGGCGGCGCCGGGGAAGCCTTGGTCGGTCAGACGTCGTCGTCGGGTGTCCGGCTGTCGGATTTCATGTTTAACGATGCTTATGCTTTTTCGGCCAAACTCTCGCAGCGGGTGCGTCATGACGCCACCTGCCGGCACCTCTCTTTGCAGGTCTCCTCGCACGTGTGCCCGCAAGTCCGCTTGCATTTGCTTGCAACTCCGTCCCCTTTGCACGACCTTTTTTGACACATCGGCTCGCGCTTTTCTCCTACACTCGTTGAGTCTGGTTGCGGGCGTATCGGCATTCAAGTGCGGCTTGCCGATCAAGGCAACGCATGTCCTCTGCATCATTCGCCCGATTCCCAACCAGTGTTCAACCCGTGAGCGGAATGTGCTCGCGCCAGTAACCCCTCTGCAAAGGATTCAGAATGAGCATCTTTGGTGACATCGTAAACAAGCTCTTCGGCAAAGCGAAGCCCGACCAGCCTGCGCCCGCGGTTGAGCCGACACCGGATCCGGCAGCCGCGCAAGCCGCTGCGCCGGCGGCTGCACCGGCGCCCGCGCCGCTGGCCGACGTCGACGTCGCTGTCGTGATGGACCAGTTCGTGAGCGAGAGCGGGCAAACGCTGAACTGGCGCACCTCGATCGTCGACACGCTGAAGGCGCTCGGCGTCGACAGCAGCCTTGAACATCGCAAGGAGCTCGCCAAGGAATTGAAGTACAGCGGCGACACGAACGATTCGGCGAGCATGAACATCTGGCTGCACAAGCAGGTGATGGTGGCCTTGGCAGCTAACGGCGGCAAGTTACCGCCGGATCTGGCGAACTGACTGCTTGCCGACGCCGCCTCGTTGCGGCGCTAGCGATAAACCTCAAGCTGAAACGACAACGCGGCGCTCGGGTCGATGACCTGGGCGCCGCGTTGTCATTTAAGCTTCATGCGCGAGACACGGTTGTGACTTTGAACCGGGCCGTCCGTGCTCAATCGATCAGTACGTATCGAAAGTCTTCTGCAACGCAACCGGTCCTGTGCCGCCTGCGGCCAATGCCAGCATCAGCAACACGCGTGCCTTGTACGGATTCAGCGAACCTGCGCTGACGAAACCGAGTGCGTCGTCGGCGGCTGCGCCGTTGCGCATCACATGTCCCGAACCCACACGCGAAGCACGCACCACCGCGACGCCTTGCGAAGCGGCATCGGCCAATGCCTGCTGCACCGAAGCGTGAATCGAGCCGTTGCCCGTGCCCGCCACGACGATGCCACGCACACCAGCGGCAACGAACGCGTCCACGGCAATGCGCGAAACGCCCGCGTAACTCACGACGATCTCCACATGCGGCCACTTCGCGCCGATCACGAATTCGGTCGCGAGCGTATGCGGACGCACCACGCCGCGCTGGAATTCGACGCGACCGTCCTGCACCCAGCCGAGCGCGCCGATTTCGGGCGAATGAAAAGCATCGACCGCGTAGGTGCTCGTCTTGACCACGTCGCGCGCGCTATGGATCCTGTTGTTGAAGGCCACCAGCACGCCCTGCCCGCGCGAGGCCGCGTGCGCCGCAACCGTCACGGCGTTCAGCAGATTCAGCGGGCCGTCGGCGGACAGCGCCGACGCCGGGCGCATGGCCGCCGTCAGCACGACGGGCTTGTCCGACTTGATGGTCAGATGCAGCAGGTAAGCGGTTTCTTCGAGCGTGTCGGTGCCGTGCGTGACCACCACGCCGTCGATGTCGTCGTCGGCGAGCAGCGTGTTGATGCGTTGCGCGAGCGTGGTCCACAGCGGCATCGCCATGTCCTTGCTGTCGACGCTCGCAATCTGCTCGCGCTCGATTCGCGCCACCGTGGACAAGGCCGGCACCACGGCCAGCAGTTGCTCGACACCGATCACACCGGCCTGATAACCGGATGTGTTGGTAGCGCTCGCGGCCGCGCCGGCAATCGTGCCGCCGGTCGCCAGGACGACGATGCGCGGCAGCAGCGGCGTGGCGCCTTCGTCTGAAGGTATAGCGGAGGAAGAAGTCGGAGTATTCATGGCGGCGATTGTAAGCGATGCGCCGCACGCCGCCATGCGTGAAAAAACGGATGTCCGTTCGTTTCGGAGCTGGATGAGACCAGCGCTCTGTGCGCCACGAGTTTGCGTGCCGTTTGCATCAAGGCCAGCCACCGCCCGCATGAAGTTCGCACTGACGCCGCGGACGATCCGCGCGACGCCATTGGCCTGTCGCGCCGGACCTCGACAGCCCGGCGCATTCCTTAAACCGCTTCGCGCAACTGCGCGGCGATATCCGCTTCGTTCAACTGCGGCGCGAACATCTCGATCAGCCGATAAGCGTACGCGCGCAGGAACGCGCCCTTGCGCAAACCGACCCGCGTCGTGCTCGCCTCGAACAGATGCTGCGTGTCGAGCGCGACCAGTTCCGTATCGCGCTTCGGATCGTAAGCCATCGCCGCGACCACGCCGATGCCCATGCCGAGTTCGACATACGTCTTGATCACGTCGGCGTCGATTGCGGTCAGCACGACGTCGGGCAATGCACCCGCTTTCGCGAATGCCTGGTCGATATGCGAGCGGCCCGTGAAGTCCTGGTCGTACGTGACGATCGGGAATTCGGCGATCTCGTCGAGCGTCAGATTCGGGCGGCCTACCAGCGGATGATCTTTCGGCACGACCACGACGTGATGCCACGAATAGCACGGGAACGTGACGATATCCGGGAAGCGGTCGAGCGCTTCGGTCGAGATGCCGATGTCCGCTTCGCCGTTGATGATCATCTGCGCGATCTGTTGCGGACTGCCCTGACGCAGCGCCAGATGCACCTTCGGGAACACCTCGGTGAATTGGCGGATCACCTTCGGCAACGCATAGCGCGCCTGCGTGTGGGTGGTGGCGACGACGAGGTGCCCGCTATCCTGGTCAGCATACTGGCGCGCGACGCGGCGCAGATTCTCGGCGTCGAGCAGCATCCGCTCGATCAGTTGATGCACCGCCTTGCCCGGCTCGGTGAGGCCCGTCAAACGCTTGCCGCGTCGAATGAAAATGTCGACGCCGAGTTCGTCCTCGAGATCCTTGATCTGTTTCGATACGCCCGACTGCGACGTGTACAGCACGTTCGCCACCTCGGTCAGATTCATGTTCTGACGCACGGCTTCGCGCACAAAGCGCAATTGCTGAAAATTCATCTTGATGTCTCCGGTTCAGCCAGAGTTGAGTTATTTGAGTTTGATTGAAACACCGAGTCGTGTTGCTTTGCGCCTGCCGGCACTCATTGCGCCGGGAAAACGCGCAAGGCGCGCGGCACTGCGGTCACGCCGTCGCCGATGGAGAGTTGCAGATCGCGCCATGCTTCGCGATCGAGTTCGGCTTCGAGCAGGTTGCCCTCGCGGCCCGCGAGTTCGACCCGCACCGAGCCGCCCAGCGTCACCACGCGCCGCACGTCGACGACGATGCCTTCGCGATGGCCGGACGCCTGCGGATACAACTGCAGATCGTGCGGACGCACGTAGGCGAACGCGGGGCCGCTGAAATCGGCCTTGATCGAGACCGGCAACGCCGCGCCGTCGACCACGAAACCGCTCGCGTCGACATTGCCGTGCAAACGGTTGGCCGCGCCGAGAAACTCGTAGACGAACGAGGTTTGCGGATGGTCGTACACGTCCTGCGGACTGCCCACCTGCTCCACGTGCCCGCGATTGAGCACGACGATACGATCGGCCACTTCGAGCGCTTCTTCCTGATCGTGCGTAACGAAGATCGTCGAGATGTGCAGATCGTCGTGCAGGCGCCGCAGCCAGCTGCGCAGTTCCTTGCGCACTTTCGCATCGAGCGCGCCGAACGGTTCATCGAGCAGCAGCACTTTCGGCTCGACCGCCAACGCGCGCGCAAGCGCGATACGTTGCCGCTGGCCGCCCGACAATTCCGACGGATAGCGTTGCGCAAGCCAGTCGAGTTGCACAAGCTTGAGCAGCTCATGCACCTTTTCGCGAATCACCGCTTCCGAGGGACGCTCCTTGCGCGGCTTCACGCGCAAGCCGAACGCCACGTTCTCGAACACCGTCATATGGCGGAACAGCGCGTAATGCTGGAACACGAAGCCCACTTCCCGCTCGCGTGCGCCGACCGTCGCCACGTCCTGGCCTTGCAGCACGACCTCGCCGCCGTCGGCGTATTCGAGTCCCGCGATCACGCGCAGCAAGGTCGTCTTGCCACAACCCGACGGCCCGAGCAGCGCAACCAGTTCACCCGGCGGAAAGTCGAGCGAGACGTTATCGAGCGCGACGAAATCGCCGAAGCGCTTCTGCAGGTTACGAACGGTGATACCCATTACAGCTCTCCTTGCTTGAGCGGGTGTTGCTGCGATGCATGCGTTGTTTGCGTTGCGCGTGTTGCGTGTGTTGCGTGTGTGGCATTGGCCGGCGGCGTGACGGGGCCGGCGTACGCGGGCACATCGCGCGCGGCCGACAGTTCCGCCGACATATGGCGCTCGGCGAGCAGCTTCAGGCCGAGCGTCACGAGTGCGAGCAGAGCCAGCACCGACGCCACGGCAAACGCCGCCGAGAAGTTGTATTCGTTGTAGAGGATTTCGACGTGCAGCGGCATCGTGTCGGTCTGGCCGCGAATATGGCCCGACACCACCGACACCGCGCCGAACTCGCCCATTGCCCGCGCGTTGCACAGAATCACGCCGTACAGCAGGCCCCATTTGACGTTGGGCAGCGTGACGCGGCGGAAGATCTGCCAGCCCGACGCGCCAAGCACGTGCGCGGCTTCTTCCTCGTCGTTGCCTTGTGCCTGCATCAGCGGAATCAGTTCACGCGCCACGAACGGGAACGTGACGAAGATCGTCGCCATCACGATGCCCGGCACCGCGAAAATGATCTGGATGTTGTGGTCCTGCAGCCACGGGCCGAACCAGCCCTGCGCGCCGAACATCAAGACATAGATCAAGCCCGAGATCACCGGCGACACCGAGAACGGCAGATCGATCAGCGTGGTCAGCAGCGCCTTGCCGCGGAACTCGAACTTGGCGATACACCATGAAGCCGCGAGGCCGAACACGAGGTTCAGCGGCACCGCGATCGCGGCGGTGATCACGGTGAGCTTGATCGCCGAGAGCGCGTCCGGATCGGCGAGCGATTCCAGATAGAAACCGAGCCCCTTGTTCAACGCCTGATAGAACACGGCGACGAGCGGCACCACCAGAAACAGCGAGAGAAACAGCAGCGCGACGCCGGTCAGAATCCAGCGCACAACGGGCGGCTCGGTGACCGGATCGGGCCGGCGCGCGACGTTCAGCGGCGCGCGCGGTGCCACGGCTACGGCGTTGTTCACGCCATTCACTTCGTTCGCGGCGCGGCGGCTCATTGCGCACCTCCGCCGACACCGATCGCCGCGACACTTGCAGCGGCAGGCGCCGGGCCTGCACCGCCGCGACTCGTGCGGCGCTGCAAATACCACTGCAAAGTGTTGATGAAGAGCAGCATCAGGAACGACACGACCAGCATCACGACCGCCAGCGCCGTCGCGCCCGCATAGTCGTATTGCTCCAACTTGGTGATGATGAGCAGCGACGTGATTTCCGACTTCATCGGCACATTGCCGGCGATGAAAATCACCGAACCGTACTCGCCGAGCGCACGCGCGAAAGCCAACGCGAAGCCCGTCAACAAGGCCGGAAACACAGCCGGCAACACCACGCGGCGAAACGTCAGCCAGCGCGAGGCGCCGAGGCACGCGGCCGCTTCCTCCTGTTCGCGTTCGAACTCTTCGAGCACCGGCTGCACCGTGCGCACGACGAACGGCAAGCCGATGAATGTCAGCGCGACCAGCACGCCCGCGGGCGTAAAAGCGATCTTCAGGCCGAGCGGTTCGAGGAACTGCCCGATCCAGCCGTTGCCCGCGTACACGGCCGCGAGCGATATGCCGGCGACCGAGGTGGGCAGCGCGAACGGCAGATCGACCACGGCGTCGACGATACGCTTGAACGGGAACGTGTAGCGCACCAGCACCCACGCCACCAGAAAACCGAACACCGCGTTGATCAGCGCGCCGCCGAGCGCGGAGAAGAACGTCAGGCGATACGACGCGAGCACGCGCGGCGAGCTCACCGCGCGCACGAACTGATTCCAGTCGAGCGTCGCGGTCTTGAGAAAGGTCGCCGCAAGCGGAATCAGCACCACGAGGCTCAGATAAGCCACCGTGATGCCGAGTGTCAGGCCAAAACCGGGCAACGCGCTCGGTTTTCGGAAGGTCAACGTCGTCATGCTCGTTACTCGTTCAGGTTGATGCTCGTGTTGCTGGCCGCCGGGCCCTGGCGGCCAAAAGCGCGCCCATGGGCGCGCTCGGGAGTGACGCGTTGCCGCGCCGCTTCGTTGCCTATGCCGGTGCCGGCATCGGCAGTCTTATTGCGGTTGATAGATCGAATCGAACACGCCGCCGTCGGCAAAGTGCGTCTTCTGCGCGTTGGCCCAGCCGCCGAACGAATCGTCCACCGTGTACAGCTTCAGCTTCGGAAACTTGGCGGTCAGCTCAGCCGGCACCTTGTTCGAACGCGGACGGTAGAAGTTCTTCGCTGCGATCTCCTGCCCTTGCTCGCTATACAGGAAGTTCAGATACGCTTCGGCGACCTTGCGCGTGCCGTGCTTGTCGACGACCTTGTCCACCACGGCGACCGGCGGCTCCGCCAGAATGCTGACCGACGGCACCACGATCTCGAACTTCTCCGGACCAAATTCCTTCAGCGACAGAAACGCTTCGTTTTCCCACGCGATCAGCACGTCGCCGATACCGCGTTGCACGAAGCTGGTGGTCGCGCCACGCGCGCCCGAATCCAGCACGCCGGCGTTCTTATAGAGCTTGCCGACGAATTCCTTGGCCTTCTGATCATTGCCGCCCGGTTGATGCTCGGCATACGCCCAGGCCGCGAGGTAGTTCCAGCGCGCGCCGCCCGAAGTCTTCGGATTCGGCGTGACGATCGACACGCCCGGCTTGGTCAGATCGTCCCAATCCTTGATGTGCTTCGGGTTGCCCTTGCGCACCAGAAACACGATCGTCGACGTGTACGGCGACGCGTTATCCGGCAAGCGCTTCTGCCAGCCCTTGTCCAGCAAACCCTTGCTGGCCAGTGCGTCGATATCGTATGCAAGCGCCAGCGTCACCACGTCGGCCTGCAGGCCGTCGAGCACCGAGCGCGCCTGGGCGCCCGAGCCGCCGTGCGACTGCTTGAAGGTGATCGTCTCGCCCGTCTTCGCCTTCCATTCCTTGCCGAACGCCTGGTTGACGTCCTGATACAGCTCGCGCGTCGGGTCGTAGGACACGTTCAGCAGCGTCGTGTCGGCGGCGTGCGCCTGCGCCATCACGCCGAGCGCGCCCGCCGCGCCCAATGCGAGCGCCGCGATCAGTTTTTTCGTCCTGCCTGCCAGCCCCGTACCTTGGTGATCCATGTCAACTTTCTCCGCGTTGTGTCCGCTGAAACAGCGTGTGGTGTCTTTTTACGTCGCGGTCACGTGCACATGAGCGCCAACTGGAGGCCAGTCTATCGAAGGGCTTTCATCATTAAAAATAATGTTTCTTCATTCTTTAATACGCAAAAGTGGTAATGACAGCTGGATAAGGCGTTGCGGCACGAAAACGGGTGTTTGAGCGTCGCTTGACGGCGCTGGAACGACACCCTTCACCCCGAACTTAAAGTAAAGCTTGAATTGCGCCGAATACTGTATAAAAATACAGTCACCTGTTCATACATACAGTGGCGCCATGACCAAACTCACCGCACGACAGCAGCAGGTTTTCGATCTGATCCGCAGGGCTATCGAACGCACCGGCTTTCCGCCCACCCGCGCGGAGATCGCCGCCGAGCTAGGTTTCAGCTCGGCCAACTCGGCAGAAGAACATCTGCGCGCGCTGGCTCGCAAGGGCGTGATCGAACTCGCGGCCGGCGCATCGCGCGGCATTCGCCTGCTGGCCGGCCCGGAAGACTCGCCGCACCAGTTCACGCTGCCGCACGCCAGCATCATGCAACTGTCGCTGCCGCTCATCGGGCGGGTTGCCGCGGGCAGCCCGATCCTCGCGCAGGAACATATCTCGCAGCACTATGCGTGCGACCCGGCGCTGTTCTCGAGCAAGCCCGACTACCTGTTGAAGGTGCGCGGGCTGTCCATGCGCGACGCGGGCATCTTCGACGGCGACCTGCTCGCGGTGCAAAAGCGCAGCGAAGCCAAAGACGGCCAGATCATCATTGCCCGGCTTGGTGACGACGTCACGGTCAAGCGCCTGAAGCGCAGGCCGAACGGGCTCGAGCTGATCGCCGAGAATCCCGATTACGAAAACATCTTCGTTGAAACCGGCAGTGCGGAGTTCGCGCTGGAGGGTATCGCCGTGGGGCTGATCCGCCCCGGCGAGTTTTAACCCTCTCGCCCGTTCGACAAAATAAGAAGCCGCGCCAACGCCGCATCAACGTTGCATCGCCTGGAGAGTCTCATGGAACGTCTTGCCCGCCTGCTGCCCTTTCGCCAGTTCGGTCGTCTGCGCCATCTTCGCAAGCTGGTGCCCTGCTCATTGATCGAGGCGGCCACGCTCGGCACGCCGTCGCTGTTCGACTCGCCCGAGGCCGCGCCGAGCCTGCCGTCGTCGATGCCGGCATTTGCCCGCGTGTCGTTGAATTCGGGCTTGAATACGGCGGAACCGGCGCGTCGCGCACCGGTGCGGGTTTATCACGGGCCGTCGCGTCTGATCATGGTCGGCACGATGGACGCGGTTTGCCGCATGATCGACCGCTGCATCGCCGATGAAGCCAACGTGCATGGGGCGGTGTTCGAGTCTTGAAGGGTCTTGATGGGTCTTGAGGGGTCTTGAACGGGACAGCGAGAGATGTATTGCGTGGGATCGTTTTCGCGTGGCTGCGGTCCACGTTAGATCACACCTGATGGAGAGTCCCACTCGATGGCAGTTTCAAAACGTACCAAACGCGGCAGCAAGCGCGGCATGCATGGCGGCGCCACCCGGCCGCTGATCGTCACGCTGATCGTGATCGTGGTGATCGCCGCGCTGGGGTTTGCTTACGCGACACCGTACATCGCGCTGAATAATCTCAAACGCGCGGCCGATGCGCGCGACGCGCAAACCGTCAATCAGTATGTCGACTTCCCCGCGTTGCGTGAGAGCCTGAAGGAGCAAGTCGCCGGCTTGCTGACACGGCGGCTTGGCGCGCACAGCAACGGCAATCCATTGGCCGCCATTGGCGCGATGATCGGCGTTGCGTTGATCGGTCCGCTCGTGGATGCGTATGCCACACCGGACGGCGTGGCGGCCTTGCTGAACGGCATGCCGCCGCGCGGCGATCCGGGCGAGCGGCCACCCGCGCCCCCGGCCGCGAATAATCCGCCGGACGCCGCTGCGACCGCACCTGCGCCTGCAGCTCCCGCAAACGGCAACGCGGCCAATGTCAACTCCGCGCCACCGCAACCGCCGCAAACCACGGCGGGCTATCGCGGCCTCAACGAGTTCGTCGTCGCGTACCAGCATGGCGCCGGCGACGCGCGTTACTCGGCGATCTTCCGGCGCGAGGGCGTATTCACGTGGAAGCTGGCCGCGGTCAACCTGAACGAGTGATCACCTGATGCCGTCAGGCCGAGGCGGCCGGTCACGTGACTAGCCCGCCTCAAGCCGCCGCTTGCTGCTGCTCCTGCGCTGAAGAACACGCCACCAGAATGCTGCACGAGACACGGTCGAGCAGCGGCGTATTGCCCGCGCCCATCCACCATCGCGACAAACCCGTGCGGCAGCGGTGGCCGACCACGACCAGGTCGACATGCAATTCATTGGCGAGGTTGGCAATCTCGTCGATCGGATGGCCGAACGCGAAATGCCCCTGGGCGCTCACGCCTCGCTCCGTGAGCCAGTCCACGCCTTCCTGCAGGATGTCGCGCGCGGTCTTTTCAAAACTGCCGCAGGCCACGTCGGTCAACAGGCCCGCGCTTTGCGCAATGCTCGAACGCATGTCGACGACCGACAACAAGTGCGTTTCCGCTTTCAGATCCAACGCCAGGTCGGCGCCGCAACGTAGTGCTTTGCGGCCTTCACGCGAGCCGTCGTAGCACAGCAGGATTTTCTGGTAGCTCGCCATGATTTTTCTCCCTTCGCGCGGGACGCGCGATCTGAATTAATCATGGTGCGCCGCAATTCAGGTTGCAAGGGATGGAAAACGCTAACTGTGCGCTAACTGCCCCTTAACGACGCCCTAAACAGGTGCGTGAGCCGCCCGCGGGTCCTCCGCGCGCCGATGCCGCAGCGCAAGAAACCCGCTTCGGACTGTCGGGGGTGAACCAACAGCGTCCCGCCGATGCCCTAGAATAGGCGGCCTCCCCCGGCCATTCGCGTCATTCACGTCTTTTCCCGGAGACTCGTTCGATCCATGCCCGAAGCCGCCATCGAATTTCATCAGGTCAAAAAAAGCTACGGCGAAAAAACGGTCGTCGATGGACTGTCGTTTCATGTCAACGCCGGCGAATGCTTCGGCCTGCTCGGCCCGAACGGCGCGGGCAAAACCACCACGTTGCGCATGTTGCTCGGCATCGCGGCGCCGGATGCGGGCACGATCCGTCTGTGCGGCGAGCCGATCCCCGGCCGCGCGCGCGTGGCGCGGGCGCGCGTCGGCGTGGTGCCGCAGTTCGACAATCTCGATCCCGACTTCACGGTGCGCGAGAACCTGCTGGTGTTCGGCCGCTACTTCGGCCTGAGCGCCGCGCAATGCCGCGCGATGGTGCCGTCGCTGCTCGAATTCGCGCGGCTCGAGAGCAAGGCGGACGCGCGCGTGAGCGAATTGTCAGGCGGCATGAAGCGGCGCCTCACGTTGGCGCGCGCGCTCGTCAACGATCCCGATGTGCTGATCATGGACGAGCCGACCACCGGCCTCGATCCTCAGGCGCGGCATCTGATCTGGGAGCGGCTGCGCTCCTTGCTCGCGCGCGGCAAGACCATTCTGCTGACCACGCACTTCATGGAAGAAGCCGAACGGCTCTGCCACCGCCTGTGCGTGATCGAGGAAGGGCGCAAGATCGCGGAAGGCGCGCCTAGCGCGTTGATCGCATCCGAGATCGGTTGCGATGTGATCGAGATCTTCGGGCCCGATCCGGTGGCGTTGCGCGATGAACTGGCGCCGCTCGTCGAGCGCACGGAGATCAGCGGCGAGACGCTGTTCTGCTATGTCAACGACGCGCAGCCGGTGCATGCCCGGCTCAAGCAGCGCGCGGATCTGCGCTATCTGCATCGACCGGCGAATCTGGAGGATGTGTTCCTGCGGCTCACCGGGCGCGAGATGCAGGATTAGAGGCGCATCGAGACCGGCCTCGCACGCAACGCGCTACCGATACAAAGACACCCCAAAAGGAAGTTCCGTAGAGGAACACCGCACGAGACACGCAATGGACGCACGCACTTACGAAACCCCGGGTGATACGCCGTCGAAACAGGAAGCCTTCGCCGCCTTTCCCGCGAACGCAAGCAACTGGATCGCCGTGTGGCGCCGCAACTATCTGGTGTGGAAGAAGCTCGCGATCGCCTCGATGTTCGGCAACCTGGCCGATCCGATGATCTATCTGTTCGGCCTCGGCTTCGGGCTGGGGCTGATGGTGGGGCATGTCGACGGCGTGTCGTATATCGCGTTTCTCGCGGCGGGCACGGTGGCCTCTAGCGTGATGATGTCGGCGAGTTTCGAGTCAATGTATTCGGGCTTCTCGCGCATGCACGTGCAGCGCACCTGGGAAGCGATCATGCATACGCCGCTGACACTCGGCGACATCGTGCTCGGCGAGGTGATCTGGGCGGCCAGCAAGGCGGTGCTCTCGGGCGCGGCGATCATGCTGGTGGCCGGCGCATTGGGCTACGCGAATTTTCCGTCGATGCTGCTGGCGTTGCCGGTCATTGTGCTGACCGGGCTCGCGTTTGCGAGCGTCGCGATGGTCGTGACGGCGCTTGCGCCTTCGTACGACTTCTTCATGTTTTACCAGACGCTGGTGTTGACGCCGATGCTGTTGCTATCCGGCGTGTTCTTTCCGGTGTCGCAACTGCCCGCAGTGGCGCGAGGCGCCACCCAGCTGTTGCCGTTGGCGCATGCCGTCGACTTGATGCGGCCGGCCATGCTGGGCCGGCCCGTCGACAATGCGCTGTGGCATGTGGCCGTGCTGGCCGCGTATGCGGTGGGCGGGTTTATCGTGTCGGCGATTCTGTTTCGGCGCCGGATGATGAAGTAGGTTTTCCGGCTTTCGACAACCACGGACCACAGGCGCCGATACCCGCAATCAACCCGGTATCACCGCCTGTCGCGAACCGGGCTTGCTTAGTCCTCGTCGTCCGTCCACGGAATGTCCACGTCAGAGATAAACGCCACCGTGGCGAATGGGCCGCCGTCCTGACGCCCGATCTTGCCGTCGGCGCGCTGCCACTCGACCCGGAACACCGTGCCCGGATCGTCGGCGATCAGACGGACCGTACGCACTTCGTCCGGATCGGCTTCTTCGACGGGACCGTCGAGCGAGATCTGCAGTTCCTGCGGCCACAGCCCATCGGCCGGATCGTAGATCTTGTCGCCGTCGGGAATCAGTGTGAAGGCTTCCACGCCGATCGTCGCCGACGCGTCCACGATCATCTTGCCCAACGCGCGCAGCAACGCCGTGGCCCGCGCCGAATTCGCCTGACGGATTGCGAGATCCCCGCGCGTCAGCGCCTGCTCAAGTTTTGGGTTTGTTTTTTGTTGCGCCATTCGATGTCCTGAGTCCTATCGCTCTGTTGTGGATGGCACGCGAATTCGAGCGCGCGCCGCTGTCCATTTTTCGGGCTGAATCCTACCACCGGTGTCCCCAAGGTGACTTCCTTCGGTGCGTGCACTGCAGCATTGCCTGCCGTGCAGTCCGCGTCTTCAACCCGCCCCGTCCACCACAGTTTAGGTCGTGATTCGCGTTCCGGCTGGGACATTTGCCTTTCATTTAGTAGCGAATGGATCGCTATCGCACGCATGCGGCCAGCCTGCTTCGTGGTGCGCGGGCGCTCGCAAACCCTGTTTCGCCGCGTTGATGCCACGCGGATTTTCCAAGCCCTGGAGCCGTCAGCGCGTGCTCCTGCTGCGCTTTCGCATGGCCTTAGAGGAAGCCGCGTCGGCTGGCTTCGCGCCCGCGATTTCCGCGATCAGATGATCCCGGAATGCCCTCACCGACTGCGGCAGTTCACGCCCCGCCATGGTCTGCACCTGAATGCTGCGCTGGCGCATCTGCGGATGCGTCATCGGCATCACGACGAAGCCGTCGCCGGCATAACGATCGCGCACGGACAGCAGGCCCGTGAACATGATCGCGCCGGACTTCTGCGCGTAGCGGTACATGGCGCCGCTGTTATTGCAGGTGAGCTCGGGCTCGAGCAGGACGCCTTCGAGCGCACAGGTAATGTCGATCAACTGACGAATCGTCGTGCCGGGTTCAGGCAGCACGAGCGGGTAGCGCTGCAAGTCGGCGAGCGACACCTTCGCGCGCGCGGCCAAGGGATGATCGGCGCGCAACAGCGCCAGCACCGGTGCGCGTTCCGTGTGCTCGACCTTGACGCCCTTCTCCGGCGCGAGGCTGAAGGTCAACGCGAGGTCGGCGTCGCCGTCGCGCACCTGACGGGTCGCCTCGCCCGGCGACATGACCGAGAGCGTGAAGTCGATGCCCGGATACTGAACCCGGAAGCTTGCCATCGCGGTGGGCAGGAAGTCAGCGGCGAAACCTTCGGAACTCGCCACCTTGATCATGCTGCCATGCAAGGTCTCGAGGCCGCCGATCTCCTTCATCACATGCTCGGCTTCGAGCAGGCTGCGCTGCGCGTAGGCGAGCAGGCGCTCGCCGGCTTCCGAGAGCGCCATGCCGCGCGGACGCCGCTCGAACAGCGCCACGCCGAGGTCGCTTTCGAGCCGCGCCACTTGCCGGCTAATCGCGGAGACGGCGACATGCAAGCGCGCGGACGCGTCGCTGAGCGAGCCAGTGCGAGCGACCTCGACGAAATAGCGCAGCGCGATGCCATGCAGCGAAAGTGCCATGCCTTGTGCCTCGTTCAACGGATGCGCCGCCGAGCCAATGTCCGCGAGCGCTTTACTCAATGCAGCGAGCTTTGCCTTTTCGGCAACGCAAGCTTCGAAAGACGATCATTGTGACAAAAAAAACGGCCTTCTAGAATCGGTTCGAAGCTGCAGGCCACGTTCAATCGAAATCAGACAAGACCACGCGCCGCCCGCCCCCACATTCCGCCCGCATTGGAGACACCCATGAGCCGCATTCAGGCCATCGAGCACGCCACCCATCATTTCGAATCCGGCGCCTTTCTCGAGACCCTCAACCGTCGCGTCGGTTTTCGCACCGAAAGTCAGGAGGACGATCGCGCCGCCACACTGCTGTCGTATCTGACCGACGAGATCACGCCCGACGCGGCGGCCCTCGGTTTCCGCACGCGCATCGTCACGAATCCGGTGGATGGCTTCGGGCCCTTCCTGATCGCGAGCCGCCACGAGGGCGATCATCTGCCGACCGTGCTGATCTACGGCCACGGCGACGTGGTGCGCGGCTACGACAGCCAGTGGCGCGCGCCGCTCACGCCGTGGGCCGTGACCGTCGAAGGCGAGCGCTGGTTCGGCCGCGGCACCGCCGACAACAAAGGCCAGCACAGCATCAACCTCGCCGCGCTGGCGAGCGTGCTCGCCGCGCGCGACGGCAAGCTCGGTTTCAACGCGAAGCTGCTGATCGAGATGGGCGAGGAAACCGGCTCGCCCGGACTCGACGCGATCTGCCACGCGCACCGTGAAGAACTGGCCGCCGACGTGTTGATCGCCTCAGACGGTCCGCGTCTTGCCGCGCGCCGCCCCACCGTGTTCCTCGGCTCGCGCGGCTCGGTGAACTTCAAGCTGTCGTTGAATCTGCGCGAGGGCGCGCATCATTCGGGCAATTGGGGCGGTCTGCTGCGCAATCCGGCCACGGTGCTCGCGAACGCGTTGGCGAGCCTCGTCGACGCGCGTGGCGTGATCGCTGTCGACGGTTTGCGCCCGCCGCCGATTCCCGAAGCGGTGCGCCGTGCGCTCGCCGATATCACGGTAGGCGGCGGCCCGGGCGATCCGGCCATCGACGAGAACTGGGGCGAGCCCGGCCTCACCGCGCCCGAGCGCGTGTTCGGCTGGAACAGCTTCGAAATACTCGCGTTCAAGGCCGGCAATCCGGAGAACCCGGTCAATGCGATCCCGTCGTCGGCGTTCGCGCATTGCCAGTTGCGCTTCGTGGTCGGCACCGATTGGGACAACCTCGAACGGCATCTGCGCGCGCATCTGGATGCGCACGGCTTCTCGCAGGTGCGGATCGACGTCGAGCGCGGCGCACCCGCCACGCGTCTGAACCCGGACGATCCGTGGGTCACCTGGGCGATCGCCTCGCTTGAACAGACCACCGGCAAGAAGACCGCCGTGCTGCCGAATCTGGGCGGCACGCTGCCCAACGAAGTGTTCGCCGACACGCTCGGCCTGCCGACCATCTGGGTGCCGCACTCCTACCCCGCCTGTTCGCAGCACGCGCCGAATGAGCACCTGCTCGGCCCGGTCGTGCGCGAAGGTCTGCAGATCATGGCGGGCCTCTTCTGGGATCTCGGCGAGAACTCGCCACACGCCGTACCTCACGCCGCAACCTGAGCGACGCCCGGACCAACCGGGCGCAAGCCGCCGTTATCCGCACCTGTCACGAGGCACGTCCACGATGAGCACGTCCACTTTGCAAGCCAGCGCCGCGCGGCCGTCCGCCGCGAAGGCCCATCGCATCATTCTCGCGGCGTCGATCGGCAACGCGCTCGAATGGTTCGACCTCGTCGTCTATGGTTTCTTCGCGGTGACCATCGCGAAGCTGTTCTTTCCGGCGCGCACCGAAGCGATCTCGCTGATGCTCACGCTCGGCACCTTCGGCATCTCGTACATGATCCGGCCGCTCGGCGGACTCGTGCTCGGTTCGCTCGCGGATCGCGCCGGACGCAAGGCGTCGCTGCTGCTGTCGATCGCGCTGATGATGATCGGCACCCTGACGATCGCCGTGATGCCGCCGTATGCGGCGATCGGCCTGTGGGCGCCCGCGGGCATCATGCTCTCGCGGCTCGTGCAAGGTTTTTCGGCGGGTGGAGAGTTCGGTGCGTCCACCGCGTTTCTGGTCGAGCATGCGCCCGAGCGCCGCGGCTTCATGGGTAGCTGGCAGTTCGCGAGCCAGGGCATGGCGACGCTGCTCGCCTCCGGTTTCGGCGCGCTGCTGACGAGCCAGCTCACGAGCGCGCAACTCGAATCATGGGGATGGCGCGTGCCGTTTCTGTTCGGCCTCGCGATCGGTCCGGTCGGCTTCTACATCCGCCGTTACGTGGATGAAGGCGCGGAGTTCAATGCGGAGCCCAAAGCCCGCACGCCGCTGCGCGACCTGTTCGGCACGCAGAAGGTTCGCATGACGCTGGCGGTCGGCTCGCTGATCATTTCGACGGCGGCCAATTACATGATCCTGTATATGCCGACCTACGCGATCAAGCAGCTGCACCTGCCCGCCTCGACCGGCTTCGCGGCGACACTCGCCACCGGCGTGGTGCTCACGGTGCTGACGCCGTTCGCGGGTCATCTGTCCGATAGCCTCGGACGCATCCGCATCATGGCGACGGCCGCCGTACTGATGCTGGTGACGGTGTATCCGGCCTTTATGTATATGAACGCGCATCCCTCGTTCGCGACGATGCTGCTCGCGTTGATCTGGATCGGCGTATTGAAGGCGACGTATTTCGGCGCGCTGCCCGCGTTGATGTCGGAGATTTTTCCGACGCAGACGCGTGCGACCGGGCTCGCGGTGAGCTACAACATCGGCGTGACGGTGTTCGGCGGCTTTGCGCCGTTCGTGATCACGTGGCTGATCGATGCAAGCGGCAACAAGCTCGCGCCTGGTTTCTATCTGATGTTCTGTGCGGTGGCGAGTTTGCTCGCGCTTTATGCTGTACGCGGGAAGCTGAAAATCCGCTGAGAGCGTACGTCGAGGTCAAGGCGGCGGCGTTGTAAAAGCGAAGCACACCACCGCCTTGCGAACGCCCCGGCCGCGAAGCCGGGGCACAGTCACGCATGATTCGAGCCGGACCCAAACCATGCGCTCAACGCTCGCGCATCAAGGCGCCGGATTCGGCTGCAATTCATGCAGCGCGTCGATTTCCGCCAGCACTTCCGGCGAGAGTTTCACCTCGGCGCTGGCGATGTTTTCCTTCAACTGCTCGAGCGAGGTCGCGCCGATCAGATTGCTGGTCACGAACGGCCGGCTATTGACGAACGCGAGCGCGAATTGCGCGGGCGACAAACCGTGACGCTTCGCCAGCTCGACGTAACGCGTGATCGCCTGCACCGCTTGCGGCTTGCTGTAGCGCTGAAAGCGCTCGAACAGCGAGATGCGGGCGCCGGCCGGACGCGCGCCGCCTTCATACTTGCCCGTCAGCCAGCCGAAGGCCAGCGGCGAATAAGCCAGCAAGCCGATGTGATCGCGATGCGCATACTCGGACAGACCCACTTCGTACGTGCGATTGACGAGGCTGTACGGATTCTGAATGCTGACGATGCGCGGCAAGCCGAGCTTTTCGGCCGCGCGCAGAAACTGCGCGACGCCCCACGGCGTTTCATTCGACACGCCAACGTGGCGCACCTTCCCCGCCTTGACGAATTCGGCGAGCACCGACAGCGTTTCTTCGATCGGCACCGTATAGGCGTCGTCGACCCACGGATACGCGGGGCGGCCGAACGTCATCGTGCTGCGATCCGGCCAGTGCAGCTGATACAGATCGACGTAGTCCGTTTGCAGGCGCTTCAGGCTGTCGTCGAGCGCTTCGGTCAGATTCTTGCGATCGAACTGGTTGCCTTTGCCACGAATATGGGTCGGGTTGTGCGGCTGGCGCGCCGGGCCGGCGATCTTGGTGGCCAGCACGATTTTCTCGCGGGCGCTGCGATGCTGCGCGAGCCACGTGCCGATGAAGCGCTCCGTCGAACCCTGCGTCTCGGCACGCGGCGGCACGGGGTACATTTCAGCGGTGTCGATCAGATTGACGCCGTGATCGAGTGCGTAATCGATCTGCGCGTGCGCTTCCTGCTCCGTGTTCTGCTCGCCCCACGTCATGGTGCCGAGACCGATCAGGCTAACCTGCACATCGGAGTCGCCGAGTCTGCGGTATTCCATTGAACTTGTCCTGTTGATAGGTTGAACGAAAAGCGCATGACGTTACCATGCCCGCGCGATACCTGCAGGGCAGGCTAAAATGCGGTTCCAGCGGGCGCCGCCCGCTTTGCCGCGCAAAACGTGTCGCGGCGGTTTCCCAGCGCCGACCCTTCTGCAATGAATCCCGAACATCTCGAACTGCTGGTCACGCGCGTCATGCCTTACGGGAAATATAAAGGCCGCATCATTGCGGATCTGCCCGGTCATTATCTAAACTGGTTTGCTAGCCAAGGCTTTCCGCCGGGCGAAATCGGCCGGCTGCTGGCGTTAATGCACGAGATCGATCACAACGGTTTGAAGTCGCTGCTCGAGCCGTTGCGCAAGCGCTGATCGCCTCCCGGTGAAAGCCGCGTGAAGCGCCGTGAAGCATGGTTGAAAGTTGCCCTGCAGGCATCGTGCAAGCAATGTAGGCCTGTACAAATTTATACAGTCTTTTGCTTGTACCTTGCCGGCTGAATGGACTTTAATCCACGTAGGTCTTCGCGCAAACTTCCATGATTCGCGCTATCGTCCGCCTGTCATCTTGCCTGTCTGTCCATGTCTGAATTCAGCTTGTCCGCGCTGCTCGAATTTATCGGCCACGACCTCTCGCCGGTGCGGGCGGTCATCGCGTTCTTCCTGATCGGCTACCTCGTCGTCGGACTGCCTGTGCATTTCCGCCAGGGCGCCGCATCGCGCGACATCTGGGGCACCGCCGCCGGCGTCACGATGGCTGCCATCTATGCGGCGTTCATCATCGGCGTGTACCCGGCTTTGCATCATTCGGCCGGGTTGTTGCGGTAACGCGAAGCCGATTCGAAGCGCGCCTTGCATATGCGTGTGCGTGTGCCTACGGTCGCTGCGCATCGCTCAAACGGGCGACACCTTCGGCAGCTGCCAGCCGTAAGTCACGGCGAGCACGCGCAAGATGAAGCACGCCGAGCCGCCCGCCAACGCCGCGGCGCCCGGTGGCAAGCCGGCGCGACGCGCCACCACCACGATGAACGCCCCCGCGAACGCAGCCGTCGCATAGATGTCGGCATGCAGGACGAGCGGCACGCGCGCCAGCAGCACGTCGCGAATCACGCCGCCGCCCACGCCCGTGACCGTGCCCATCAACATCGCGATGAACGGACGGATGCCGAACAGTAGCGCTTTTTCCACGCCCGCCACGGCGAAGAGCGCGAGGCCCGCCGCATCGAGCACGGTGACGAGCGCGACGGGAAACTGCTGCGCCGTCGAGTGGAAAATGAAGGTGAGCAAACCGGTGACGAAGGTCAGCGCCGGATAGCGCCAGTCGCGGATCGCGTTCGGCGGCGAATCGCCGATCAGCAGATCGCGAATCACGCCGCCGCCGAGCGCCGCGACAAACGAAATCACCATCACGCCCAACAGGTCGAGACCGCCGCGTATCGCGCTGAGCGCACCCTCGAGCGCAAAGACCACCGTGCCCGCCAGATCGGCCGCCAGCACCAGCGTTTCGACGTTCAGCCTGAGTTTTCGTATCGGCAATGTCGGCATCGACGCTTCACCCCTTCTGTCCCCGAGAAATCGAAACGGTATAGCGAAACGTCGTGGGCCGGGTGAGAAATCTGCGCATGGCTCGCCGGGTTTCAGGACGAAGCGCGCTAACCGCTCAGACGCCCCGTCGCGACCAGATGCGCGAGCAGGCGATCCACTGATTCGTCGACTGGCATCCGGTCGCTCTCGATCTCCACATCGGATGCGAGCGGCACTTCGAAAGGCCCGGAAATGCCGGTGAAATGCGGAATCTCGCCGCGCCGCGCGCGAGCGTAAAGCCCTTTGGCATCGCGGGCTTCGCAGACCTTCAACGGGGCATTCACGAACACTTCGACGAAACCGTCGCCGACAATTTCACGCGCCGAACGCCGATGCCGATGCTCCGGCGAAATCACCGCGGCAATCACAACGTAGCCCTGCTGCATGAAGAGCGCCGCGACATGCGCGACCCGCCGCAAGTTCTCGGTGCGGTCCTCGGGCGTGAAGCCGAGGTCGGCGTTCAGTCCGCGCCGCAGCACATCGCCGTCGAGCACGATCGCGGCGTGCCCCGCTTTCCTCAGCCGCTGATGCAAGGCGTTGGCGAGCGTCGATTTGCCGGCGCCGGAAAGCCCCGTCATCCAGATCACGGCGCCGCGGGACGCGCTCATGAGCGACGCTCCGTGCCGCTGACCGCGACCTCGTCAGCCTCGTGGTGACACGCCGGAGCGAGTTCCGGGCCCAAGCCCTCGAGCAATGGTTGCAGCAACGCGCGTTGCGGCTGCCAGCGTTGCAGCGACGTCTTGTACAGCGGACGGCGCACCTGCGCGGAGCTGGCCGTGTTCACCTGGCGAGTGGTCCGATAAAACGACAGACAGCGTTCGTCCCAGTCGAGCCCGCAATGCGCGAGCACGCGGCGCACATTGGCTTCGAAATCGCCGACCAGTTCTTCATACTTGACCTCGATCATCACACCTTCAGGAAGCACGCGTTGCCAGTGAGCCATCAAGGCGTCGTACGCGCGGTAGTAGCGGCCCAGTTCGCCGAGATCATAGCTGAACGGCACGTCGTGAAAGATCCGCGAAAAAATCGACAGGCAGGTTGGTAACGGCGCGCGGCGGCTGTGAATGAAGCGGGCGTTCGGCAACGCGAGATGGATCAAGCCGAGGTTGATGAAGTTGAACGGATATTTGTCGGTGAAGTGCGTGTAGTTCGCAGCCGGATTGCACTCGTCGTTTTGAGCGAAGTCCCGGAGTTCCGGCAACGCATTGCGCATGCGACGCAGATAGTCCGCGCCGAGCGTGCGCAACGGCGCGGCGCCGACGTCCCACAATGCTTCGATATCGATCTGCAACGGATCGCCGAGATCGCGGCGGATGCAATTCACCAGCGCCTCGCCGAATTCCGTGCGCTCGCCCGCGCCGAACACTTGAGGATGGCTCGCAAGAATCTGTTCGATCAAGGTCGAACCCGAGCGCGGCATGCCGACGATAAAAATCGGCGCCTGCGATGCGTCGCCGAGACCGCGCTTCGCCGCCAGCACGTCGGAGGTCATCAGCTCCGGCAGATGCGCGAACAGGCCGAGCGTTTCCGCTTCGTTGTACCGCACGCCGGCGCGGTGCAGCGCATTGCCCTTCAGGAAGTGATCGAACGATGCGTCGTTGCGGCCCACGTCGGACAGCGCCTGGCCGTACGCGAAGTGCAGCTCCGCCTGATTGGCCGGCGTGAGCGACGCGGCCTTGTCGACGAGGCGCGCCATCGCGAGGAACACGGGATCGTCGGCGGCGAGGCGCTTGGACTGCACGAAGTTGCGGTAATACAGCGGCACTTGCGGCGCGGCTTCGATCGCGCGGCGATACGCTTCGTGCGCTTCGTCGAAACGGCCGAGCGCCTGCAGACAGTTGCCCATGTTGTTGTGCGAGCCGTCGGCTTGAGGATTTACGCGCGTCGCCTCGCGATAGGCTTCCACCGCCGGTTCGAGCCGATGCATCTGCTCGAGCGCCCAGCCGAGGCCGTGATGCGAATCCGTATCGCGCGGATCGAGCGCGATTGCTTCGTGGTAGCGGACGACGGCTTCGGGAAAACGGTTCAGCGCGGCGAGCGTGGCCGCGAGGCGCTGCTGAACGAGTGCGTCCGAAGGATTGAGCGCGCGGGCGGTTTCGTAACGTTGGAGCGCCGCGTCGAGTTCACCGCGCGCGGCGCAGGCGTCGCCTTCGGCGCGCCATTCCGATGCGGTAGCCGGCTGTGGATCTTGCTTCATTGACGGCTGGATTTTTGCAGGCTTCGCATCGAGCGGTCCTGACAGTGAGCGAGTGCGATCTTTTCATCCAGCCCGGCAAGCGGCACGGTCGGGAGTCGAAGGTAATTGTCTGAAGGCAACTTAACAGGCGCGCCCTACAGTTGCGTTTCGAATATTTAACTAACTGTTACAGCACGACGCATGGGTAAGGCGTGGAAAGCTTGTCGCCCCGCCTTATCGCCATGGCTTTCGATCGCCATGCAAGTCTGAGCGCCGCGCCATGTCATGCGCAAACCGTAATTTGTGGACACAAATGCAGCTGAACTCCTGCGCGTGCGTTTTTTCTGAATCACATACGAAGGAGAAAATCGTGAGCAAGCTCATTGCATCAATGGCGCTGTTGGCAGTGACGGCCAGTCTGACCGGATGCGCGGTCGCACCGGGATACGACTACGGCTACGCGCAACCTTATTACCCTGACTACGGCTATGCGTACGGGCCGCCGTATGCGCCGGTTTATGGCAGCGTCGGTATCTATGGCGGCTGGGGTGGGTCCTGCTGTTATCACGGCGGGTACTGGCATGGCGGCCATGGATGGCACGGCGGAAACGGATGGCACGGCGGCGGCGGTGGCTGGCATGGCGGTGGATACGGCGGATCTCACGGCGGCAGCAGCGCTAGCGGCGGGGGAAGTTCGTGGAGCAGCGGCGGTGGCAGCCACGGTGGACATGGGCATTGAGACCGCGAACCCAAAACAAAAACGGCGTTGTGATTTCTCACAACGCCGTTCGTAAAACTTTTACTGCTTGAATTCTTTGGGGTGGCTGATGGGGCTCGAACCCACGACAACAGGAATCACAATCCTGGACTCTACCAACTGAGCTACAGCCACCACTGACATCTGCTTGACTCGCCGTAAAACTTGGCTCGTCGATGAAGAAACGAGATTATACGAACAAGAATCCCGTTTGCCTAGTCCTTTATTCAAAAATTTCGATGGGCTCGCGCAGATGCTGTCTTGCCTCGTCGAAGATGGTCAGATCGCGCGCGGCGAGCCGCTTGCTATCGGACAACACGCGACGCCATCCACGTGCACCCGCTTCGCCGCGATAGAGACCAAGCGCATGGCGCGTGATGGAGCCGAGATAAGTGCCGCGCGCCATTTCAGCGGCGCAATACTCGATCAACTTCGCTTCGACCTGTTCGCGAGTCAGCGGCGTTTCCGTCGAACCATAGAAGCGCGCATCGACATCGGCCAGCAGATACGGGTTGTGATAAGCCTCACGCCCGAGCATCACACCGTCGACGTGTTGAAGATGCGTCTCCACTTCATCGAGCGTCTTGATGCCACCGTTGATGATGATCTCCAGATGCGGGAAGTCGCGCTTCAGCTGATACGCAAACTCATATTTGAGCGGCGGAATCTCGCGATTCTCCTTCGGACTCAAGCCCTTGAGAATCGCGTTGCGCGCATGCACGACGAACACATTGCAGCCGGCTTCCGCAATCGTGCCGACGAAATCGCGCACGAAACCATACTCTTCCACGGCATCCACGCCAATGCGGTGCTTCACGGTGACCGGCACCGACACCGCATCGCGCATGGCCTTCACGCAGTCGGCGACGAGTTGCGGCTCGTTCATCAGGCACGCACCGAATGCGCCGCGTTGCACGCGCTCGGATGGGCAACCGCAGTTCAGATTGATTTCGTCGTAGCCCCATTGCTCGCCGAGCTTCGCCGAGCGCGCGAGGTCGTCAGGTTCGCTGCCGCCCAGTTGCAAAGCGACCGGCGCTTCTTCAGGCGTGAACGCGAGATGGCGCGGCACGTCTCCATGCAGCAACGCGCCGGTCGTCACCATTTCCGTGTAAAGCCACGTATGGCGAGAGATCACGCGATGCAGGGAACGGCAATGACGATCGGTCCAGTCCATCATCGGTGCGACCGATACGCGGCGCGGACTGGGAGTGTGAGGTGAAGACATGGGGCGGCCAGACGGCTTGATTCAAAACACCGATTTTACCGCAAGGCGTGAAATCGCCGGCCCGGGCGGGCTACTGGTCACCTGCGCTTCGATTGATTGACACCAAAACGCTGAGCTTCAGCGAGTCGCGCCCGAGACGTTCGTTCCGCCCTCATCCGTTTTAGCCTGCAGCAAGCCGGTGTTGCGCATGGCCGATACCACGTCCTCGATGCGCGCGTCCTCGATCAGGCGTCGGCCGGCGCGCAGGCGTCGTGCGTTCGTCAAATCGATCGCGCGCTGCAAATCGGAAGTTTCAGCGGCGATATATACGGCCATCCCATAGCCATATTTATCGGCGAGCTTGTAGTCGAAGAAGTATTTCATGCTCCCGTTTTCGGCAGGCGCGCCGAAAACTTTACAGCGGGCTCACGAGAGCATGCGAAACGGTCGCCCCTCGCGGAACAGATCAGCCATCAGTGCTGCCCCGCGTTCAACAGCATCCATATCTGCTTCCGAGGCTCGCCGGCAAGGACGCGCGCGAACGCCGCTCGACAGCGCACGCACGTGTAGTGCTCCTCCGCTCGCTCGTCCTTCACTGCCCCGCGACTGTTCAGCGTCAGGTTTTCATGCGGGCGATGGGCGGCCGGCAAGCCAAAAAGCTCGAAGCAGTCGGCGCACGGTTGAATCCACAGGTCCATCGAAGTGCTCCCCAAGGCAACTAATCAGACTGAACGCCGATTCGCACCCCGCTGCCAATCGCGATTAACCCGCACCGCCACCCGGGTCTTTGACGCCCCAAAACGCTTGGCCGGCGGGGTCGGAACACCGCTGACGCTTGTCCCGCTTACCTTCAGCCGATTATTTCAGAATCAAGAACAGTAATTTCAGATTATCGGCACAAATTTTCAATAGTAGGGGTATACACTGCCTCCCATCGACGTTGCAGACACACCTCACCGGCCCCTGCGACGCCTTCCTGAATTGAAGTCGAAACGTTATCGGAGTCACACCATGAAGACCAAGCTCATCGCCGCCCTGCTGGTTGCTGTTTCTGCCTCGATCGCTGCTCCCGCCTTTGCTAGCGGCTACGGCCCGGCACCGTTCTATCGTCCGTCGGTCGGCGCACCGGCTTCGCAACAAGGCCAGAACGCACAAACCGTCGCAGCTGAACGCGCCAACGCTGAATCGAATGCCTACGGCGGCGTGAACAACGTGTCGTCGCAATCGGGCGCCAAAGAGCCGGTTTCGGGCCCGCAATCGGTTTTCTTCGGCCACTAAGCAGTTGCCGTTGAACCGGCTGCCTCACGAGGGCAACCGGTAAACTGGGCGCCGCGCATGCAGTATCGATGCCGGCGCCCAGTTGCGTTTACGCGGCATTCAAGCCACACCATTGCACGCCGCTCACTGCTCAGCGACTAATCACCCGCCTAGTCGCCCTTCGGCGATTCGCAAAACCGGATCCGGTTGCCAAACGGATCGACCGTCTCCAGCACCTTTCCCCACGGCAACGTTTCAACGCCCGGCTTTCCATATTTGTAGTCTTTGCGCTGAAGTTCGGCATGAAACGCGTCGATGTCCTGCATCGGCACGAAAATCGTCGAACCCGGCGTGGCGTCGCCATGATGCTCGCTCAAGTGCAGGATCAGATCGGAGCGCCGCACCTGCGCATAGAGCGGGAAATTCTCTTCGAACCGGTGTTCCCATTCGACAGTGAAGCCGAGAAAGTCCACGTAAAACTCCCGGGCTTTTTCCTCGGAAAAGATACGGATGATCGGGATGGCACGCGCGAAATGCACAGCGGTCTCCAGCTAGTCATGGCGGGACAGCCAGCTTAATCGAACGCGTTCGCAATTTCACCCAGGCGCGCAAGGAGCAGGCGGCCAGGTGGCTAGGCGGCCAGGCCGCCCGCGTCGATCGCTGCGCGCGCCGCCTGGAAGCCCGCCTCGGCCGCGGCATGTTCCGTGCACCATAAGGTGTCGATGTGCACGAGCCGCCAGTCGAGCACAACCACGTCGCCCCGCAACACCCGAAAATGCGCTTTCACGCCTGTCAGCACCTGCTCGACGGCGACCTCGATGTCGTAGTCCTGATAGCGCTCCTGGTAGTCCCCCATGTCGAGGCCCTTCGGCTCCATGTGCGCCTCCGTGGTGTCGCCGTGAATGTGACGGCCAGACTTGTCCGGCGAGCACGCTCGACGGCTCGCGGAACGATTCGGCCCGAGCGTCAGGCCGACCTTGCGCTGACGCTCAATCGCAATCGCCAGAAAGATATTGCCGGCCGTTGCAGGTGATTTCGACGTCGCCGCCGCTCGCTTCGGCAACCAGGCCGCCCGCCAGCAATTCGGCTGTGATGGACTGCGCCAGTTTCGGCGCCTCCTGTCCGACGCCGACGTCGTTCAGACGCCGCAAGGCTTCAACCGCTTCGGGACTCAATGACTTCGACATGGCCGTCTCCGTCTACATGCTCAATTCATCCTAGCAAGTTTCGGGGACGTATGCAGGCGCGCGTCGAGGCACGCGGGTTGCGTGCGGGAGTCATCCCACCAGCGTGACAGCGGCGAAACCGCCAGGCGGCATCGCCAAGGAGGACGGACATGGAGCGAAGCAGATGGGCGGCGCTGACAGCGGGCGTCGCGCTGGCGGTAGCCGGCACGAGTGGCACGGTGGCATTCGCACAGACGGCGAAACCGGGAACCGCGCAACAAGCAGGGCAAACCGGACAAACGACGAAAAACCCGGCCCAGGCAGCGCCGCAAAACGACAGCTCGTCGATGGTCAAGCCGCCCGAGTCCGCCTCGGGCTCAGGCGGCTCGAGCAATCCCGACAACATGCCGATCAAGCGTCCGACCAAGCCGACCAACGACAGGATGACGCACGAGCCGCCCGCCAGCGGCGCGAACGCGAAATAGCGAGCACCTCACAGGCGCGCGATCGACACCTCCGTCGACTTCACCAGCGCGATCACTTCCGAGCCGACAGTCAGCTCGAGTTCGTCGATGGAGCGCGTGGTGATCACCGAGGTGACGATACCGAATGGCGTATCCACATCGACTTCGGACACCACCGGTCCGCGGATGATTTCCTTGACCTTGCCTTTGAACTGATTGCGTACGTTGATTGCGGAAATGCCCATATCGAGTGACTCCAGAAAAGCGATTTAGAAACAGTCAGTCAGTCAAGCAATGTCAAACGGCCCAGCGAACTTCCGTCGGCCGCCTGAGACGGCCTTCGTCACGTGCGTCGTATGCGCGGTGGGACAGCGCGTCGTCATTCGGCGCCGTCTTCAGTACGCGTTGCAGCACATGTTCTTCGAGCGCGGCGAAACCGGCGGACGCGCGCGCCCGCGGACGCGCCAGCGGCACCGGCTGATCGAGCGCGATGCGCCCTTCTTCGATCAGCAGGATCCGGTCGCCGAGCGCCACGGCTTCATGCACGTCGTGCGTGACGAGCAGCGCGGTAAATTGATGCTCGCGCCACAAACGCTCGATCAGCGCGTGCATTTCAATGCGCGTCAGCGCATCGAGCGCGCCGAGCGGCTCATCGAGCAACAGCAATTGCGGCCGATGCACCAGCGCCCGCGCCAGCGCCACCCGCTGACGCTGACCGCCGGAAAGCTGCGCGGGCCAGTCGTTGGCGCGCTCCAGCAAGCCGACTTCGGCGAGCACGGCGCGGGCGTCCTCACGGGCGCTGCGGCCGAGGCCGAGCATCACGTTTTGCAGGACGCTCTTCCAGGGCAGCAGACGCGCGTCCTGAAACATGATGCGGGTGTCGAGCGGACCGCCTTCCTCGGTGCGGTTTTCGAGCACACCCGAAGTGGTCTTTTCCAGACCGGCGACGAGCCGCAGCAAGGTCGATTTCCCGCAGCCGCTGCGGCCGACGATCGCCACGAAACTGCCGCGTTCAATCGACAGATTGAAATCGGACAGCACCTGGCGCTCGCCATAACGTTTGCCGACGCCGCGCAATTTCACCGAATAATCCCCGGCGCGGCGGGCGTCGTTGCGCGCGAGCGCGCCGGCCGACAGTGCCGTATCGACACGCGCCTGATGATGGTGCGCTGCATCGGCATATTCGCGGTCCGCAGCTTCATGCGCGTCATGATCGACGGTGCGCGCTTGCGCCAACTCGGCTTCGAGATCGCTTCCGGCAATCCCGCCGAACGACGCGGACAAGGTCGTTGCGCTCATGATTTCGCTCCTCGTTGATAGGCCGGATGCCAGCGCAGCGAGACGCGCTCGAGACTCTTGGCCAGCACGTCGGCGAGTTTGCCGAGCGCTGCGTAGAGCAGAATGCCGACCACCACCACATCGGTTTGCAGGAATTCGCGTGCGTTCATCGTCATGTAGCCGATGCCCGATTGCGCAGAAATGGTTTCGGCGACGATCAGCGTGACCCACATCAGCCCGAACGCGAAGCGCACGCCGACCAGAATCGAGGGCAACGCGCCCGGCAGAATCACGTGCCGGTATAGCGCGAAACCCTTCACGCCATAACTGCGCGCCATTTCGATCAGGTTGGCGTCGACCGAACGAATGCCGTGAAAGGTGTTCACGTAGATCGGGAAAAACACGCCCAGCGCGACGAGAAACACCTTTGCCTGCTCCTCGATGCCGAACCACAGAATCACGAGCGGAATCATCGCCAGCGCCGGGATGTTGCGGATCATCTGCACGGTCGAGTCGAGCGCGATCTCGGCGGGCTTGAACAGACCCGTCGCGAGTCCAAGCACGAGGCCGATACCGCCGCCGATCGCGAAACCCGACACCGCGCGCCACGTGCTGACCTTCACGTCCGCCCACATTTCGCCGGACTGGATCAGCGACCACGCGGCCTTCACGACCGCGAGCGGTTCAGGGAGCACGCGCGTCGACAGCACGCCGCTCCTCGCGGCGAATTCCCAGGCCAGCAGAATCGCGAGCGGCGCGAGCCACGGCGCGAGATGCGCGCCGATCCGGCGCAACGTGTTCAAAGCCACGCCGGCCTCGGCGCCTTCGTGCTGCCCGGCGCTCACAGTGGATTGAGCCATGCTTGCGTTCCTCATTGCTTATCGGTGGTGATGCCTGCTGCTCACAACACGCGAGTTCAGCTCGAACTCGCCGCCTTCGGCAGATAGTTGTTGCCGACGATCTCGCCGAACGGCCCCGACAGCGGTCCATTCGACACCTTGTTCTGACGGTTCGGCAGCAGCGGAAACACCAGCTCGGCGAAGCGATACGACTCTTCCAGATGCGGATAGCCCGACAGAATGAAGGTGTCGATGCCGAGTTCGGCGTACTCCTTCATGCGCGCCGCCACCTGCTCCGGGCTGCCGACCAGCGCCGTGCCCGCGCCGCCACGCACGAGGCCGACGCCTGCCCACAGATTCGGATAGACCTCAAGCTCCGCGCGGCCGCCGCGCTTGCCGCCGTGCAGCGCGGCCATGCGGCGCTGACCCTCGGAGTCCATCTTCGAAAACGAGGCCTGGGCGCGCGTGATGGTTTCGTCGTCGAGCTTGCTGATCAGCTTGTCGGCGGCGGCCCACGCTTCTTCTTCCGTCTCGCGCACGATCACGTGCAGACGAATCCCGAACTTGATCTGGCGGCCATGCGCCGCGGCGCGCGCGCGAATGTCGGCGATTTTCTTCGCCACCGCTGCGGGCGGCTCGCCCCACGTCAGATAGGTATCGATATGCTCGCCCGCCATGTCGTGCGCGGCCGGCGACGAACCACCGAACCACAGCGGCGGATGCGGGTTCTGCACGGGCGGATACAACGCCTTGCCGCCCTTCGAACTCAGATGCTTGCCTTCGAAATCGATCGCGTCGTTGGTGTGCGAGGCGGCCAGCAGCTTGCGCCAGATGTGCAGGAATTCGTCGGTGATTTCATAGCGCGTGTCGTGGTCGACGAACACGCCGTCGCCTTCCAGTTCGGCCGCGTCGCCGCCCGTCACGACATTGATCAGCAGACGCCCGTTCGACAGGCGGTCGAACGTCGCCGCCATGCGCGCGGCCAATCCCGGCGACGAAATGCCAGGGCGGATCGCCACCAGAAACTTCAGGCGTTTGGTCGCGGCGATCAGACTCGACGCGACGACCCATGCGTCCTCGCACGAGCGGCCCGTCGGCAGCAGCACGCCCTCGTAGCCGAGCGTATCGGCGGCGACGGCGATCTGCTGGAAATAGTCGTAATCGGCTGCGCGTGCGCCTTGGGACGTACCGAGATAGCGGCTGTCGCCGTGAGTCGGAATGAACCAGAACACATTCATTTGCTGCTCCTGCATTGGTCGAAACTGGATTGAATGAAGACGCTGCGTCGAGCGTTCGCGCACACGCCGGCCGCGCGCATCCATCCGGCACACAGCCGGACGGTGCATCGCAAAGAGGCGGAAAAATTCGGTAGCGGCGCTGGTTAGCGGCGACAGCGGACCCACCAGCGCGCGGGCGCCATGTGGCGGGTGAAGATCGGCATCAGGCAGGACATCGCGACGGCTTCCCTCGACCAAACGTGCGCGTCATGCGCTCGATTAAACGGCGACGGCGGCAAACACCGTCTGCATGGAGAAACAGTCTATGGATCGGGCTGCGGCTTTTGAACGATTTTTTTTAGCTTAGGTTTTCCACTTTCGTGATTAGCCCGACGCTAAAGCATACGGATGTTGCGCGTTGTGCACGCTGGAAAGGCAGGGTCACTATATATAATGGCGCACGTTTCCAATAATCCCGGTACAGGCCATGCGAACCACGCCGCCTGTACCCTGGCGGTGCAATGCATGCAAAAACTCATCCTGCCGTTCGTCGCCGGTTTTCTGGCTTCCCTGTTCTTTCACGAATCGACGCTGGCGCTGCTGCATGCAGCCGGGATGATCGACCCGACCGGTTTTTCGACCGCGCCGTTTTTACCGCTCGGGTTGCCTGAGTTCATCGCCAATGCGATCTGGAGCGCGTTCTGGGCCGTGCTGATGGCGTGGCTCTTGCGCGTTGCGCCGCATCGGCGTGCGCCGTGGGTGCCGGCTTTCGTGTTCGGCGGCATTGCGTTGACGGCGGCGAGTGTGTTCGTGATCGATCCGCTGCGCGGCATCTGGCCGAGCGGCAACATGCTGCCGCGCCTCTCCGTGGGATTCGCGGCGAATGCGATGTGGGGCTGGGGCGCGCTGGTGTTCATGCGCGCGTTCATGGCGAGTGAAGACGAGGAATGAGCGGCTTGGCCGCTTGGCCGCAGGGTCAGTCGCAACGCTATGCCGCCGGCAAGGGCCGCATAGCATGCTGAACTTGAAATCGCTCGCGCCTTAACCGCGCAAATCCCGCAGCGGGTGTTCGTTCGCCGGCCACGGGCTCTCGAACATCTTCTCCACCTCGGCGGGGTTCACGTCTTCGATGCGCGCAAAGCGCCAGCGCGGCGCGTTGTCCTTGTCGATGATGCGCGCGCGAATGCCTTCGATCGTGTCACCGTGCAGAAAGCTCGAGCGCGTCAGATCGAGATCACTACGCAACACGTCGGCCATCGAACCCTCGGCGCGCGTCACCACTTCCAGCGACACCGCCATCGACAGCGGCGAACGTTCGCGCAACACGGCAATCATCTGTTCGGCCCAATCGGCGGCGCCGCCGCCGTTGCGCTCTCGTTCAAGCGACGCGAGAATCCGCGCGACATCCGGCAACGCGAAGTGACGATCGATCAACGCACGCGCGTTCGCCAGCGACGACGCCTCCGGTCGCGGCACGACCTGATGCGCAAGCGTCTCGCGTTCGACGCACGCCACCACGTCCGCGCCGCGCTCGAACCGCTCGCCGCGCAAGGTGTCGACCAGCGCGGGCAAGGCCGCGTCATCGATGTAGGTGTCGGCGAGACCCGCGTAGAGCGCGTCGGCCGCGCCGATCGTTTCGCCGGTCACGGCCAGATAGCGGCCGATCGCGCCCGGCGTGCGGGCCAGAAACCACCCCGCGCCGACATCGGGAAAGAGGCCGATGCGGGTTTCGGGCATCGCCATCTTGATTGAACCGGTAACGACGCGCAGACCGCCGGTGCGATGCGCGCCCTGCGAAATGCCCATGCCGCCGCCCATCACGACGCCGTTCATCAACGCGATATACGGCTTCGGATAGGTAAAGATCGCGTGGTTGAGCCGGTATTCCTCGATGAAAAACGTGTCGCGCGCGTCATGCTCGCCGCGCTGCGCCGACTCGTAGAGAAAGCGGATGTCGCCGCCCGCGCAGAACGCGCGCGGGTGCTGGCTGCGCACCACGACGGCGAGCACGTCCGGATCTTCGCGCCACTGGTCGAGCGCCGCGTGCATCGCGCGAATCATGCCGGTCGACAGCGCGTTGAGCGCCTTCGGCCTTTCCAGTTCGATGAAACCGATGCGGTTGGCTACGTAAGTCGCGACTTCGTCGCTGATGGCGGGCGAGGCGGAAATGGACATGGAGAGCTAAGCGCAACGGCGCAAAGTGAGGTGGAATTGAACGTTATCACGCACTCGTGGCTTTGCGCCTGGGAGCGGGCACGCTGACACTGCTCGCCGCCTTCGCCGATTTTTTGGCCGAAGGCTGAGCGGCGGGCTCGTTGTCTGGTTCCGGCACCGACTCCCCCGACGATTCGGTGCGCACATCAGGGGATTTTTTCTTGCGCGGGCCGGCGGTGGTCTTGGTGCTCCGCGGTTGCGTTGCGTGCGATGCGCCCAGCCAGGCGCCGAGCGCGACCTCCACCACCGTATCGAGTGGCGCGCTCGGAAACACGGGACACGTGAGGTTCAGGGCAACGATGCCGTGCAGGTTCGCCCAGAACGCCTCGGCCCACACCGCCACATCCATCGACGCCGACAGACGCCCCGCTGCTTTGAGTTCTTCGAGCGCGGAAATCATGATGTGCAAGGCGGCCTCGCCGGGATCGTCCTCGGGCGCGGCCGCTTCGCCGCTTGCCTCGTCAGACGCCGTGATCCCAGTGTCCTCGCCTGCCACCGCCTTACCCTTCGCCGCGCCGCCCAACGCCGCGCCGGTGTAGCTCGGATCTTCCATGAAGATGAGCCGGTACGTTTCCGGATGCGCGACGCCGAATGCCACATAAGCCCGCCCGAGCGCCTTGAGCCGCTCGGCAGGATCGGCGATGCCCGCGAGCGGCACGAACGTCTCCAGCAGTTGCGCGTACCCCTCCGCGCACAACGCTTGCGCGATCTCATCGCGGCTTGCGAAGTGCAGATACAGCGTGGCCGGTGAATATTCGATGGCGTCGGCGATTTTGCGCATGGACAGCGCGGCAAAGCCTTCGCGCATCACGATGCGCCGCGCGGCATCGAGGATGCGTTCGCGCAGTGCCTGTTTCTGGCGGTTCTTTCGTTCGGCGATTCCCATGACGAACATTTTCGGGTTGACAAACTGAAAAGTCAAATTAAACTGAACACTGTTCACTGAACGGTGTTCATTAAATTTTCTAACATCAGTCGCAATTCATGCGGACGCGATGCGGCGCCGCTTCAAGGAGTCGTCATGCAAGTCACAGGCAAGGTGGGTTTATTCGGCGCCGCGGGCGCGGCCGGTCAGATCATCGCGGCGGCGCTCGGCGCGGCGGGCCGCGACTATCGGGTAATCGGCCGCTCGCGCCAGCCGCTCGAGGCCGCGTTCGGCCACGATCCCCACGCGGAGATCGTCACGTGGAATCCGGACGACCCGGCTTCGATCCGCGCGGCGTCGCAAGGCCTGCAGACGGTGATCTATCTGGTCGGCGTGCCCTACGATCAGTTCGCCGCGCATCCGCCGCTCATGGAGAGAACGCTTGCCGGCGTAACGGCAGCGGGCGTCGAGCGCCTCATTTTGATCGGCACGGTGTATCCGTACGGCCGCGCCCGCGCCAATCCGATCCGCGAAAACCATCCGCGTGAGCCGCATACGTTCAAGGGCCAAATGCGGCTCGCGCAGGAAAATCTGGTGCTGGCCGCGCATGGCAAGGACGGCCTCTCGACCCTCGTGCTGCGCCTGCCCGACTTCTACGGTCCGGGTATCGAACGCAGCCTGCTGAACGGCGTGTTCGAAGCCGCGGCTAACGGCAAACGCGCGCAGGTGATCGGCCCCGTGGATGTGCCACATGAATTCATCTATCTGCCGGATATCGGACCGGTGGTCGAACAGCTCACCCGCACGCCCGAGGCGTATGGACGGTGGTGGCACCTCGCCGGCGCGGGCACCATCACGCAGCGCGAAGTGGCGCGGCAAGCCTACGCGCTGGCGGGCCGCCAACCGAAGCTGATGGTGGCGGGCAAAACCCTGCTGCGCATCCTCGGCCTGTTCAATCCGTTGATGCGGGAACTGGTGGAGATGAATTACCTGATGACCGAACCGGTCGTGCTCGACGACTCGGCGTTGACCGAACTGATCGGCCCGATCGCCAGGACGTCTTATGAAGAAGGCATCCGCCATGCGTTCGATGCCGCGCGTGAGTCGGCATCGGCAAATGCAGGAGCGAACAGAAGCGCCGCGAGCGCGGCTTGAATGAGAAGACGAGCGCTGTCCGGGTACGGCGGTGGTGTGGCAGCGCCACTACCCCGCTACGTTGCCCGGCGGAAAGTGGCCACTCTTGAGCAGCACGGGCGTGCCGTTGCTGATCTGCAAGTGCTCGCGCGCGACCGCTTCGATGCGCGGACGTCCGGCGTCGAACGCCCGCATCCAGCCTTCCAGGTCCTCGGAGTAGGCGCCGAAGTGATCTTCGAGCGCCTCCACCGAGATCGCGCACGGCACCGGCTCGCCGTCCACCAGTGCGGGAAAGACAACGGTCAGATTCGAGTCGCGGTAAGCGGGCGCGTCCGCGGGAAACCGAATTTCCATGGTCGCCTCATCAGAAAGATCCGGCAGGGAACCGGCGCCGGCGAGAACTGGCCGGCCCCGGACAACGTCGATATGGTACTCGCGCGGCCGGACCGCGGTCCAGCCTGCCGGAGCGCTTTCATCAGCGGTTTTGTCGATGCTCGCGGTCACGCTTTGCTCCGCCTTACTCACTGCCATCAAGCGCCTCCCAACAAGCGGTCGACGTAATCGCGCGCCGCCTGCTCGACGAAGACGAGCGCCTCCTCTTCGCTGCCGAAGCGCTGCCCGTCGCCGAGTTCAAGCAAGGTTTCCATTCGGTGAGGATCGTCCGGGCCGTGTTCAGCCAGGCTCACCGAGCCGACGTAGATCCCGCTCGCACTGCCGGCGGCCGTGGCCGGCGTGTCGGCCCCGGCCGCCGGCACGAGGCGCGCGGCGGCGCTGATGTAATAACCACGGTAAGGGCCGCTGACCCGTTCAGCCATATTCGTTCTCCTCGTTGCAATTCATGGGCGGACGCCGCGTGGACCTGCGTTCGATACGTCTGCCTGTGCGTTGACCTTCATGTCGCCGGTTGCGTCCGCGCGGCCGGTGCAGCACGCGCGTCGGCGCGCGGCCAACCAGTATGTAAGGCGCCTCGCGAGCCGATTAGTTCTGTCCGACTCACGCGACGACGGACCCGATCGCACTTGTTCGGCTCGCGCCGGTCGAACGGGATCATCGGCACGGTCCGTGCTGCCGCGACGACGCCTTTTCGAGTTCAGCGAGCGCAATATGGGAAAATATTTTCTGCAAAACCACGAATTGCCCGAACCGGATGCGGCGAACACATGGTTTGCTTACGCCGAAAGCCACGGCATCGACATTCCAAAAGCCATCAGCATCTGGGAAGACGCGGCCACCAAGGAGGGCGAGGAAAGCCGCCGGGTGGTCAGCGCGGCGGGCATTACGATCGAAACGCCCTGAACGTCTTGCGAGACTCGACAGGCGCTCCTGGTCCACGTGGCAAGCCCGAATATCAATCTGAAAGGAAACAACACGATGCATTTCATGACGCAACTGCGCCGCGCCGGCCGCCTCGACCGCTTCCGAACCAATGCAGTGTTTGCGCTGGTTCGCCGGACGTCGCTGTCGGCCGCCCTTCCCGCCGCCGTGCTGCTCGGCGCGGCGGGCCTCGCCGGCTGCGCATCGTCGAACACCACGTCGCTGATCAATCTGCCGAACGGCCAGACCGGCTTCGCCGTGAATTGCAGCGGCGCCGACGCCGCTTCCAGCTGGGCCTCCTGCTACGTGCAGGCCGGCAAGGCATGCGGCGCGACGGGCTACGACATCGTGTCGAAAGACAATGACGAAGGCGGCACGGCCGGCGGCAGCGTCACGAACGTCGTCTCGGCCAACGTGAAAAACCGCTCGATGATCGTGCGCTGCAAATGAGCGCCCGCGGCGCCTTGGGTTCGCGCGGCGGCTCAGTGCGCCTGCATCTTCGAAAACATGTTCAGCACGGCAACCCCGGCAATGATCAGCCCGAGCCCGATGACGGCCGGCACGTCGGGCACCTGCCGGTACAGCAGCACCGCGACGAGCGTGATCAGCACGATGCCGGCGCCGGACCACACCGCGTAGACGATGCCGACCGGAATGCTCTTGAGCGTGAGCGACAGGCAATAGAACGCCACGCCGTAGCCGAGCACGACCACCGCTGAAGGCAGGAACCGCGAGAAGCCCTCCGACGCGCGCATCGCGGACGTCGCGATCACTTCGGCAACGATCGCGATGCCGAGCAAGGCATAAGGAGGCAGCCGCATCGCCTCAGGCCTTTGCAAGCGCGAGCTTGCTGTAGTCGTGGCCCAGATGCGCGCACAGCGCTTCCACCACCAGCTCATGATCGCCGCGCTGCGGCAGACCCGACACCGTGATCGACCCGATCACGCCCGCGCCCGCCACCGTCAGCGGAAACGCGCCGCCATGCGACGCGTACCCCGTAGCAGGCAAGCCGTGCTTGTCGGCGAGCGTGCCGCCGGCCTGCTGCATCTTCAGGCCGATCGCGTACGAGCTGCGGCGGAAATGCGCAACCGTGTTGCTCTTGCGGCGCACCCAATCGACGTTGTCCGGCGTCGCGCCGTCGAGCAGACTGAAGAAGAGCGGCTGACCGAAGGTGCGCAGGTCGATTGCAACGGGGATACCGCGCGCCTTGGCGACCTCGTGCAGATAGGCGCCGACTTGCCACGCGCGGTCGGCATCGAATTGTGGGAACACCAGCGCGTGTTCCTGAGCGGCAATCACCTGCAGATCGTGAGCGATATCCATGGAGTTCAGAGCAAGGTAAGGGGTGGAGCGTGCGCCGCCGTGCGTGCATGGCGGCGTCGCGAAAGGAATCTGAATTCTAGCGCAGCGCCTTACGCAGGCCTTCCGGCATGCGACGTGAGCAATGCGTGCGGCGACCTTCAGAGCCCGCGCGCAGATTCATGGCCCGCGGATTGAAGCCGGTTCTTAAATAGCTATTGCACACCTATCGGCTTTGTTCTATAATCTTTTCTTCGACGGACGCGGGGTGGAGCAGTCTGGCAGCTCGTCGGGCTCATAACCCGAAGGTCGTAGGTTCAAATCCTACCCCCGCAACCAAGTGCACCAAGCTGGTTGACTACGTCGAAAACAACATTGAAGGCTTGCCCAACCGGCAGGCCTTTTTTGTTTTCTTTCCAAATATTTCATAGCGCGTGGCGCATTCCCGGCTTTTCTCGTTTCCCCAGTCTGATTCCGGCAGCGGTTCTGACGGCAAATCACCCCGCCCACGAAGCCATCCACGCCCTCGGATCAAGCCTCGCGCGCAAGATACTCCGGATTCCGAACAAAATGATTGCGCCATTTGCGAGCAGTTTGGACGCCCCCTCGGCACCGACCTCACTGGCCGCGGAATCCCGCGCGACGCTATTTTGCGGCCTGAGAAAAACCGCGTGCCAGTGATAAACTCCTATCACCCTTTCTCGTCCCCTTCCTATGAAATTCTGTTCTGTCTGCGGCCAGGGCGTCAGCCTGAGCATTCCGCCTGGCGACAACCGCGAGCGCTTCGTGTGCGGCAGTTGCGGCACGGTGCACTATCAGAATCCGCGCAACGTGGTCGGCACCGTCCCGGTCTGGGACGAGAAAGTGCTGCTGTGCCGTCGCGCAATCGAACCGCGCTACGGCTACTGGACGCTGCCCGCGGGCTTCATGGAAATGGGTGAGACGACCGCCGAGGCGGCATCGCGCGAAACGCTGGAAGAAGCCGGCGCGCGCGTCGAAGTGCAAAACCTCTTCTCGCTGCTGAACGTGCCGCACGTGCATCAGGTGCATCTGTTCTATATGGCGCGCCTGCTCGACCTCGACATTGCCGCCGGCGAAGAAAGCCTCGAAGTGAAGCTCTTCGAAGAACACGAAATCCCCTGGGACGAGATTGCCTTTCCCACCGTCGGCCAGACCCTGCGTTTCTTTTTCGCCGACCGTGCCGCCGGCAGCTTCGGCCTGCACACGGGCGACATCTTCCGCTCGCTGCGCGAAGGTTGAGCGGCGCGCATGGTTCCCTGGCTCGGACCTGACGATCCGTTCCCGCCCGTCGAGCGCGCCCTCGGCGCGACCAGCGGCGCGCCGGGCCTGCTCGCGGCCAGCGGCGACCTGCTGCCGTCGCGGCTGATCGACGCCTACCGGCGCGGCATCTTCCCGTGGTATTCGGACGGCCAGCCGGTGTTGTGGTGGAGCCCCGACCCGCGCATGGTCCTGCGCCCCGCCGACTTCAAAGTGGCGCCGTCGCTACGCAAAACGCTCAGGCGCGTGCTGCGCGAAGACGCGTGGGAAATCCGCGTCGACCATGATTTCGCCGCAGTGATGCGCGCCTGCGCGCAGGCGCCGCGACGTGGACAGCGCGGCACATGGATCACCGCGGATGTCGTCGAAGCGTACTCGTCGCTGCATCGTGTGGGCGACGCGCACAGCATCGAAACCTGGTTCGAAGGCAAGCGCGTGGGCGGTTTGTACGGCGTGTCGTTCGGCAAAATGTTCTTCGGCGAATCCATGTTCGCGGACGTCACGGATGCGTCGAAAATGGCGCTGGCTGCGCTTGTCGGACACTTACGCCGTCACGAAATAGAAATGATAGACTGCCAGCAGAACACGTCGCATCTGGCGTCGCTAGGCGGTCGCGAGATAGCGCGCAAGGCGTTCATCGCGCATGTTCGCGCGTCGGTCGAGGCGCCGCCGATTCCCTGGCGCTTCGACAAGACCGCGTTGCTCGAGGTCGTTGCGCCAGCGGCGTAGGAAGAATCAGGCCGAATCCGGATCCGCCGCCTACCGAGCCGCGGGTCACGAGCCGCGGGTCGTCCACCGCAAGGCGCCGGGTTTGCATTACCAGAGATGCTTCGAGAGCTGCCAACGTGACTCATCCCAACGAGCTGCCTCTTTCCCCGCTTTCGGCGCTGCAATTTTATGCAACAGCGCCCTATCCCTGCAGTTATCTGGACGGGCGCATCGCGCGCTCGCAAGTCGCCACCCCGAGTCACCTGATCAACTCCGACGTCTACACCGACCTCGTCAAGGCCGGCTTCCGGCGCTCGGGCGTGTTCACGTACCGGCCGTATTGCGACGGCTGCCGCGCCTGTGTGCCGGTGCGCGTGCCGGTCGACCAGTTCGAGCCGAACCGCACGCAGCGCCGCGTCTGGAAGAAACACGGCGAACTGATCGCGACCGTCGCGCCGCTCCACTACGACGAAGAGCACTACGCGCTCTACATGCGCTATCAATCGGCGCGGCATGCGGGCGGCGGCATGGATCGCGACAGCCGCGACCAATATGAACAGTTCCTGTTGCAGAGCCGGATCAACTCGCGGCTGGTCGAATTCCGCGAGCCGCTGCGGGACCGGCCCAATGCGCCGGGCATTCTGCGCATGATCAGCATGATCGACATCCTCGGCGACGGGCTCTCCTCGGTGTACACGTTTTTCGAGCCGGGGCTGCCGAACACGAGCTTCGGCACCTACAACATCTATTGGCAGATCGAGCAGGCACGCAGCCTCAAGCTGCCCTACGTGTATCTCGGCTACTGGATTCGCGAGAGTCCGAAGATGGCGTACAAGGCGAATTTCCGGCCGCTCGAGGGTTTGCTCGACGGCGCCTGGCGCGTGCTCGATCCCACGGGCGTGGACCTGCCGCCGCTCGACCCGGCGATGCAGGGCAAGCGCGCGCCGTTCAAGCCGTAGCAAAGCCATACATAGCAAGGCAGTAGCAGCAGCGGCCCGCTCGGGCCGCGACTCGATCCCGCCAGTCGGTCTCATTGAAGCCTCAAAGCCGGTAAAATGGCGGGTTCCCATTTTCCGGCCGCCCGGCTTCGTCCCGTGTTCAGTTCCCTCTACCCGCTTGTACGCGCCCAACTCTTTCGCATGGACGCGGAAGACGCTCACCACCTCACCTTGCGCATGCTCGGCGCCGCCGGCCGCACCGGCCTCGCCGGCGCGCTCGCGCCGCGCGTGCCGGATGCGCCGCGCACCGTGATGGGGCTGACGTTCCGCAATCCGGTGGGACTCGCCGCGGGCCTCGACAAGGACGGCGCCTGCATCGACGGCCTCGCCGCGCTCGGCTTCGGCTTCATCGAAGTGGGCACGGTCACGCCGCGCGCGCAACCGGGCAATCCGCGGCCGCGCATGTTCCGCCTGCCGCAGGCGAACGCCGTGATCAACCGGATGGGCTTCAACAACGCGGGCGTCGACCAGTTCGTGAAGAACGTGCAGGCCGCGCGCTATCGCGGCATTCTCGGCCTGAATATCGGCAAGAACGCCGACACGCCGATCGAACGCGCCGCCGAAGACTATCTGTACTGCCTCGAGCGCGTGTATCCGTTCGCCAGCTACGTGACGGTCAATATCTCGTCGCCGAATACGAAGAATCTGCGCCAGTTGCAAGGCGCCGGCGAACTCGACGCGCTGCTCGCGGCGCTCAAAGAGAAGCAGCAGCGCCTGGCCGACATGCACGGCAAGCTCGTGCCGCTCGCGCTGAAGATCGCGCCGGACCTCGACGACGAACAGATCAAGTCGATCGCCGACACGCTGTTGCGCCATCAGTTCGAAGGCGTGATTGCCACCAACACCACGCTCTCGCGCACGGCCGTCGCCGGCATGCAATACGGCGACGAAGCCGGCGGCCTGTCGGGCAAGCCGGTGTTCGACGCGTCGAATGAAGTGATCCGCAAGCTGCGCGCGGAAGTCGGCGAAGCGGTGCCGATCATCGGCGTCGGCGGCATTTTTTCCGGCGACGACGCGCGCGCCAAGATCGCGGCCGGCGCGTCGCTGGTGCAGCTCTATACCGGCTTCATCTACCGCGGACCGGCGCTGATCGCCGAATGCGCGCAAGCGCTTCGCTAAGCGCGGCCTCAGTGAGCGCGGCGCGCTGAGCCGCGCCGGTATATAGACATAAACAAACGGTATTTTGGTTTCGATAGTCTGCTTTGTTATGCTTTCGTCTGTTAAAACGCCAGACGAACAAAAAGGAACTCGATGAAATTTGGCTTGCTGAAAAAGATTCTCGTCGCCGGTCTGATCGGCGCTTCGTTCACCGCCGTCGCCGCCCACGCCGACGACCTGCTCGATCAGGTCAAACAGCGCGGCACGCTGCGCATCGGCCTCGAAGGCACCTTCCCGCCGTTCAATTCGAAAGCGCCGTCGGGCGAACTGGTCGGCTACGACGTCGACATCGCCAAGGCCGTGGCCGCCAAGCTCGGCGTGAAGCCGGAATTCGTCACGACCGAATGGAGCGGCATCATCGCCGGTTTGCAGGCGAACAAGTTCGACGTGATCGTCAACCAGGTCGGCATCACCGACGCGCGCAAGCAGGCGCTCGACTTCTCGCCGGCCTACACGTACTCGGCCGCGCAACTGATCCAGCGTAAGGACGACACGCGCCAGTTCAAGTCGCTCGACGACCTGAAGGGCAAGAAGCTCGGCGTCGGTCTGGGCACGAATTACATGGACATGGCCAAGTCGGTGCCGGGCATCGACGTGAAGACGTATCCCGGCGCGCCCGAGTATCTGCGCGATCTGGCCGCCGGCCGCCTGGATGCGGCGCTCAACGACCGCCTGATGCTCGCGTACCTGATGAAGAACTCGCAGTTGCCGCTGCGCACCGGCGCCAACGTCGGCGCGGGCACGCCGTCTGGCATTCCGTTCAGGAAGGGCAATCCGAAGTTCGCCAAGGCGATCGACGACGCGATGACCCAGCTCGAAGCGGACGGCACGTTCTCGAAGATCTCGGACAAGTGGTTCGGCATCGACGTCAGCAAGCCGATCAAGTAAAGACGCGCTGACTGAAACGAAGGGCGGCATCGTCAGCGATGCCGCCCTTCGCGCTTTTGCAGCAAAGTTTATGATGTGCGCTTTTGCGCGCCAACCGACCACCGCTCATGTCCACCACTTCCCTGCTCGTCCAATCGCTTCCTGTGCTCGCGCAGGGCGCCGTCCTGACGGTCAAGTTCGCGGTTCTGTCGATGATCTTCGGCCTGATTGCCGGCGCCGTGCTCGCGTTGATGGGCGTCAGCCACAACCGCGTGCTGAACTGGATCGCGCGCATTTACGTGAGCGTGATGCGCGGCACGCCGCTGCTGGTGCAGATTTTCGTGATCTATTACGGCTTGCCGAGTTTCGGCATTTCACTCGATCCGACGCCGGCCGGCGTGATCGCCTTGTCGGCGAATGTGGCGGCCTACCTGTCGGAGAGCATGCGCGGTGCGATCCTGGGCATCCACAAGGGCCAGTGGCTCGCCGCCTATAGTCTCGGACTGTCGCGCCGCCAGACGCTGCGCTACGTGATCGCGCCGCAAGCCTTGCGCATTGCCGTGCCGAGTCTGTCGAACAGCCTGATCAGCCTGATCAAGGACACCTCGCTGGTGTCGGTGATCACCGTGACCGAACTGCTGCGCAGCGCGCAGGAAATCATCGCCTCGACCTATCAGCCGCTGCCGCTGTATCTCGCCGCGGCCGCGATCTACTGGGTGCTGTGCCAGGTGCTCGAAAGCGTGCAACGCTGGTACGAACGGCGCCTTGCGCTGCCGTCGCGCCACTGAGCCCGTGGTGCATCTGCCTTAACGGCTGGCGACCGGCGACGCCGCATCCAGCGGCGCGCCGAAGCGCTCGAAGCGCGGCGTGTAATAGTGATTGGGGTCAAGCGAAAACGCGACGTGACGCGTGCGGCCCATCAATTCCTTGCGCGGAAAGAAGCCGAAGTAACGCGAATCGGCGCTGTCGTCGCGATTGTCGCCGAGCATCAGATACTCGCCGGGCGGCACGATCACCGGCCCGAACGAGTCGCGCGGGCTCGGCGCTTGCGGCGCGAGCCGCACGGTATGCGCGACGCCGTCGAAGCGCTCGGTCAGATAATCGCCGGGCGACGCGGCGTCGCCGGGCAGCGGTTTGAGCTTCAGCGGCTGGTAATCGGCGCGCACGCCGTTTACGTACAGCACGTTCTCGCGCATCGCCACGCTGTCGCCGGGCAGGCCGATCAGACGCTTGACCATCAATTCATGCGCCGCCGACGAATCGATCGTCACGATGTCGCCGCGCTGCGGATCGTGCAGATGCGCGATCGCGATGTGCGTGAGCGGCACGCGCAGATCGTAGGCCATCTTGTCCACGAAGATGCGGTCGCCCTCGCGGATGGTCGGCAGCATCGAGCCGCTCGGCACGACGTTCCAGTCGGCCACGGCGCTGCGAAACAGCACCATCAAGAAGAGAAACGCGACGAGGCTCTTGTTGTCGCGCCACAGTTTTCCGAGCATGCGCATGGCAGGCGGCTCCATTGGAAGGAATTCGAAAGCAGCGGGCACGTGGAGTGTTTTTCTTTCCGCATGCCCGCGCAAATCCTACCACCGCTGCTGGGTGCAACGCGGCAACAGCGGCGGCGGATCGCGATAGCGGGATCGCAAGATGGCATGGCGGCGGCACGGGCTCGCGCGCCTCGACGCACGCTCAATGCGCCCTCATTCGCCCGCGAACTTCAACCCGAGCGCCGCGCGCGCCGCGTCGGCCATCGCGATCATCTGCAGCGACTTGCTGTGCGGCATCACCGGGCTTTCCAGTTGCCCCGTCCGGATCAGATCGCAGAAGTGCGCGGTCTCGTAGTTCAGCCCGCCGCCTTCGAACGGCTCGTCGAGTTCGACCACGCGTCCATCGGCATAGCGGATGGTCGCGCGCGACGGATTCCACCACGGCTCGTGAATCGTGACGTGGCCCCCTTTGGCCATCAGCAGCGCATCACCCTTGCCGTTCAGATCGAGCCCGCAAAACAACTGGGCGATGCCGCCCTCGTGCTGGCTGTTCAGGCTCGCGAACGTATCGACGCCGGTCGCCCCGAGCCGCCCGAGCGTTTGCACCTCCCGAGGCGCGCCCAGCCAGTCGACGGCGAGAAACATCTCGTAGATGCCGATGTCGAGCAGCGCGCCGCCCGCATGCTCGAACGACAGCGACGGGTGATCGTCCGGCACGCCCGGCACCGAGCAGCCGGCTCGCACCAGACCGACCGCGCCGATCGGATCGGCGTCTAGATGCGCGCGCAACTTTCTGTAGAGCGGATAAAAGGGCGGCTTCATGGCCTCCATGAACAGCCGTTGCGCGGCGCGCGCGGCATCGAGCACGCGCTCGAGCTGCGGCTGATTGATGGTGGCGGGTTTTTCGCACAGTACGTGCAGACCGGCTTGAAGCGCGGCGATCGCGTAGTCGGCGTGACTGTCCTGGACGGTGGCGATATAGAGCGCGTCGATCCCGCTGGCGAGCAGCGCGTCGAAACTCGCGCAGACTTCGCCGCCGAATTCACCGGCGAAAGCCGTGACCGGTTCCGCGCGGCGTGACCACAGCGCGGTCAGTTGCGCGTGCGGCACATGAGCGAGACCTTGTGCGAAGCGACGGGCAATGCGGCCCGTCCCGACGATTCCCCAACGGATCGTGCCGCCCGAGGGGATTTCCTGCGTTGCGATTGTCATCGTTCCTTCGAGTCCATGCAGTTCAGAACAGGCGCTATTGTCGCGCATGCCGCACGCTCTCGCGTGGACGTGAACTCGCGCCCTCTGCCACACAGTCTCACAAGGAAAATACCAAAGACCCAGCGTGCCGCCGTGGCGGCGACGCTCAGCCGAGTGCTGGCGGTTCCGCTGAAAAGTGGCCGCTGACTTCTTCCGCGGTGTAGTCGATCATGGCGAGCGAAGCGATTTCCGCTTCCTTCGGATCGCGCCGTTCAATCGCTTCGACCACGCGTTGATGGGAATTCACCGCGGTTTCCCACAGTCCGTCCCTGTCGGTGACGATGGGATTGACCGTCGATAGCGCGCCGCGAATGATCGCCGCCATCTGCTTGAAGAACTGATTGCCGCTCGCCACCACGATGCGGGTGTGGAACAGTTCGTCCGCTTCCTGATAGCCCGGCTCGCCCGGCCGGATCGTGCGGAACGCCTCGAACGCCTCGCGAATCGCGGCAATATCCGCCGCGCTGCCGCGCGCGGCCGCCTGCGCCGAAGCGCGCGGCTCGATCAGGATGCGAAACTCGATCACGTCGCGCAGAAACAGCGGATCGGGTTTCGCGCGAAAACGCCAGTTCACGACGTCTTCGTCGATCATGCGCCAATCGCTCATCGACCGGATGCGCGTGCCGATTTTCGGCCGCACGTCCAGCATGTCGCGCGCGAGCAGCATCGACAGCGCCTCGCGCATGACGGTGCGGCTGACGTCGAACTCCTTCGACAGCACATCCTGCGGTGGCAGTATGGCGCCGTATTTCTCTTCGACGATCCCCGTGACCAGTCCATCCATGACTTTGCTCACGAGCGATCGATCTTTGTTTGCCTGTTCCATGACACTCTCCCCGAAGCGGTGTTTGCCCCCGCGTAGCCTGTTGATCAAGCGGCCCTTATACGTCGTTCTATTGATGTCACTTAGTTCTTCTACGATACGTTGCTAGCTTCAAAACGGTTGCGCCAGTTGGGAAACTTCCTGACAGGGTTATCCCTCTGAAGAATTGTTTCTTCCTTGTAACGCCGCATATTTTGACGGGCCATAAGCTTGCATATCAAGCGTGCCTGCATTGCAGAATTTGCATAGTGCGAAGACGCACGTTGCGAGACGATTTGTCTGATCCACGATGCCTCGGCGGGTAGGCTGGCGGGAAACGACGAATGACGTGCGCATCAGCGGGTGCTCACGGCAACCGCTGGCGAGTCCTGCGTCGAAGCCGCCGTCGAACCCTGAATGGAACTCTGAGTGCAACCCGGCGCCGTCACCGACCCCGCCGTCACCGACCCATAGCGCCCGCCGAAAAAAATCAGGGGCGCGTGTTCATCGAGCGAGAACACCAGCACCTCGCCGACGAAGAGCGTATGGTCGCCGCACGGATGCCGGTCCACCACGCGCGCCGCGAAACGCGCCGCCGCGTGTTCGAGCAGCTCCACGTCGGGCAGCCCTTCGACCGCCGCGAAACGCGGCGCGAGCAAGCTCTGCGGTTCGCCGGCGAAGTGGCGGCTATGCGGCTCCTGCGCCTCGGACAACACGCTCACGCCGAACAGCGCGCTGTCCATCAGACGCTCGTGCATGCGCGCCCGGTGCCCGACCGAGACGACGATCAGCGGCGGCTTGAGCGAACCCGACATGAAGGCGTTGGCGGTCATCGCGTGCAAATTGTCGCCGCTGCCGGTCGAGATCACCACGACGCCGGTCGCGAAGCGTCCCAACGCGTGGCGAAAGCGCCGCTCGTCGAAAGCCGCCTGCGAGGCGCGCGGCGCCTCAGCGTGAAGTACCCTTGCCTGCATGGCTGGCCTCCTGTTCGCGACCGTACTGGTCGTCAAAGCGCACGATGTCGTCTTCGCCGAGATGGCGGCCTGATTGCACCTCGATCCTTTCAAGCGGCGTCCTGCCGGGATTCTCGAACCGGTTCGCGACGCCGGGCGGAATGCCCGTCGACTGGTTCTCCGTGAGCAGGAAGCATTCCTCGCCGCGCGTGACGTGGGCCGTGCCACGTGCCGCCGAATTCCAGCCGCCCACCTCCGACCAGCCCGCGGAGAACGGCACCGCGACGCCGATCAGCCGCGCGTCGGTGCCGACGCGCTCCATCACCGCGTAGTCGATCGAATCGGACGGGCACAGGGCGAAGGCATCGCGCGCGAGATGCAGCGCGCCGCCGCCGTCGACCGTGGCACGCTCGAACGCGGCCGCGCAGGCCTCGGCAATTGCCGGCTGGCAGAGCTTGATCGCCGCGAGCCACACCGACGCGCGCACCACGAACATGCCGCTGTTCCACCAGTAATTGCCGCAAGCGAGATAGCGCTCGGCCAGTTCCGGATCGGGCTTCTCGACGAACCGTTCGATGGCGCGCGCGCCCCGCGTGCCGAGCATCCCACCCGTGCGGATATAGCCGTAGCCGGTATCCGCGCGCTTCGGTGGCACGCCGAGCGTGGCAATGGTGCCGCGTGCCGCGTGGTCGAGCGCCTCGGCGAGCGCCGAGCCGAACGCAATGTGATCGGCAATCAGATGGTCCGCCGGCAACGCCACGATGAGCGGATCGTCGCCTTCCACAACCGCCGCGCGCGCGGCGAGCGCGGCGACGGTCAACGCGGGCGCGGTATTGCGCGACATCGGTTCGAGGACCATGCGCACCGGCCGACTCGATGGTTCGAGCCGCTCCAGACGTTCGAGCGTTTGCAGGTGCTGATCCTCGCAGCAAACCACCAGCGGCGCAGCAATGGAATGCGTGCCGGATGCCGGCGTAGTACGTTGCGCTGCGGCGAAAGACGCGTCGAGGCGGCTCAGCATGGTTTCGAGCAGCGACTCGTCGCCCACCAGGCCGATTGACTGCTTCGGACTGCGCTCGCGCGAAAACGGCCGCAATCGCGTGCCCGAGCCGCCGGCGAGAATCACCGGCTGCACGGATAGACGCGTGGCTGTTTCGCTGACGCCCCCGGCCGACGCAAGCGGATTGCCTGGTTCTACGATGCGATTCATGTGCAAGTCCCCTATCCGGTCAAACTGGTCCGGCGCATTGTTCTATTTGTCCTGCGTGCTACGTGTAAAGCCATGCCTTCGTTCAGTGGCCGCCGTCAGTCGAAGCGGCAAGCAGCGAGCGGTTTGTGCGCGATGAAGTGAAACCACCAGGCGTCGCTCGGTTCCACATCGTCGGTAATGAGATTGCCCACGGAACTGTCGAACACCGCGTCGCATTGCAAGCCGACCTGTGCCAGTTGCCGGCGCTGCTCGCGCAGCGTCGTGTAGACGATCACAATGCCGAAGTTGTGGGCCGCCGCGGTGTTGACCGCATAACCGCCGTAGTCGTGATTCAGCTTGGCGTTGCGCACATAGTTCAGCGTGCCGAGCTGGAAACGCCGTGCCGAGCGCAGCGTGCGCCAGCCGAGTTTGAGCGGATTGAACGTGAATTTCGGCAGCAGTTGCCAGATGTTTTCGCCGTAGCCGGGGCCGCCGCGGTTGTGCGACGAAAACAGCACATAGCCGCCGGGCCGCACCACGCGATACATCTCTTCGAGAATCTTCACGCGATCGTCGTAGTCGACGCAGTCGATGCCGTTCCAGCTGAATTGCGCAAGCCCGTAATGATCCGAAGGCAGCGCGGACATGTCACGCGCGTCCATATGCCGAAGGTCGCGTTCGGGAAAGCGCGCCTTCGCGAGATCGAGCAGCTTTTGTGTGTAGTCGACGCCGGTGTAGTCGTCGGAGATCGCCGTCATCAACGGAATCGTGCGGCCGGTGCCGATTCCGATATCGAGCAAGGGCTCACCCGCGCAACGCTGTGCGAGCCAGGCAAAGGCAGCCCGTTCGCCGGGATCGGAATAGGTCTTGTCGAGCATGAAAACGCGCTCGGCGTCCGACGAATTCCATGCAACTCGGTTGATGCGGTCCAACTCGGATTGACTGTTCACTACGCGCTCCCCGTAAGCGTCTGTGCGCTGGACAATCCGTGCGCATGCATAACGCTTCCCCGAATAGACGGAACCCGCGCGCACGCTTTAAAAGCCATTGCGTGGCCTTGGCTCGCCGGATGCCACCAGCCGAACCGGCCATCGAACACCACTGGCCTCACGCCACGCTCCTCACCAGGTCCCCGCTCTCAATCCATTACAACAAACGTTGCATGATCGATATGTACGTCCAGCCACATTGTCCTGGAGTCCGATTCAAAGGCGAATGCATGTCATATGCGCTATTAGAAATAGACAGCGTGGGCCGTCGCCATGCGACGCGCGCAACGCGAACGTCGTGCGCGTGGCGAGCACACCTGATAGGAGAAGCGCGCGCGGCCGAGGCCACATCGCTCTCGCGTGGCGTCAGCTTCGCACGTGCAACTTGTGCACTGGAAGGCGTGACGAGCGCCCGCCCCATCACAACAACTCGAACGTGTTCACGAGCACCGCGCTGTCGCGCTCACGGCGCCGCCCGCCGAAAAGCGGCTGGCTGCCGCGCACCTGGCGCGTAAGGCCGATGAAGGGCACGCCGTGTTCGAGATAGGGCCCTTCCGTCTTGCGGAAGCCGAATTGTTCGTAGAAGCCGCGCAAACCGAGCGGCGCGCTGACACGCGCGGCATGGCCCGGCCAACGGCCGACAATCGCCTGCAGCACGCGTTCGATCAATAGTTCGGCGGTGCCGTCGCCGCGTCGCAGCGGACTCGTCAGCACCTTGTCGATGGTGATCTCCGGATCTTCCGCGTCGCCGGGTTGCAGGCGCGCGTAGGCGAGGATCGGCATCGACCGCGCCATGTCCTCCACGGCGAACACATGCAACGCGTGTTCGTCGCGGCCATCCGCGTCAAGACAAACATGCGATTGTTCGACCACGAACACCGCGCTGCGCGCGCGCAAGATCAGATACAACTCGCGAGCCGAAAGCTGATCGAATTCCAGCGTTTTCCAGTTCATCACGTACCCCAGCGGTCAGTAAGTTCAATGAGGCCGGCATCGCGCGCCGGCTTCTACGACCTGGCTGTATAGGCCGGCCCGTTCTGATGGCTACACGGTACGTCCACGAAACTCGTGTTTCCGTGCGCCATCGCACTGACGCTGGGCGTTGACAATTCTTAAATACGCAGACATCGGGGCGGCTTGCAGAAAACCGCCCGAAAGCGCACGCAGTCAATGTGAACGCGCCGCATCCGGCATAGGGACTCCGCCGGCATGCGCCGCGGCAACGAACAGAAATAGCGATCACGTGCGCTGGATCGATGTCCGCAAATTCAAGACTGTTCAACAACAGGGGACCACACCATGAAAAACGCATTGCGACGCATCCTTTCCGAATCGGCTCGCCTGGATGTCCCGGCGGACACTCTGGCCGATGACGCCGACCTGTACGCCGCGGGCCTCTCCTCGCTCGCGACCGTGCATCTGATGCTGGCAATCGAAGATGAATTCGGGATTGAAATTCCGGACCGTCTGTTGACACGGCGCCTGTTCTCCAGCATCGATTCGATGGCCGCCGCAATCACCGAGCTGCAACAGGCGAAGGCGGCAGCATGAACGCCCCGCTGCTGGACGCGGCGGCGGCCGCCGCCGCTACGCAGGCGCACGATGCGTCCGAAGGCGCCGACGCGTCGGTCGTGCTGACCGCCGTCGAAACCGAACCCGGCTGGCGCGCGGCCGCGCAACGCTGTGCGGCGGTAGCCGCGCAGTTCGCCGACTCGGTGGATCGCGAGGCGCGCTTCCCGAGCGAAGCGTTCGACGCGCTCAAGCGCGAGTGCCTGCTCTCGGCGATGGTGCCGGCCGCGTTCGGCGGCGCGGGCCTGTCGCTCGCGGATGTCGGCGCGATCTGCGAAACGCTCGCGCAAGGCTGCGCCTCCACCGCGATGGTGTATGCGATGCACCAGATCCAGGTGGCATGCATCGAGGCGCATGGCAGCGATGCGGCATGGCATCGGCAGTTGCTCGTGCAACTGGTCAAGCAGCAGTGGCTGCTGGCATCGGCCACTTCTGAGGAAACCATCGGCGGCAATATGCGCACCAGCGCTTGCTCGGTCGAACTCGACGCTGCGCGCTTTCGCATCGAAAAGCTCGCACCGACGATTTCGTACGGCGCGCACGCCGACGGCATTCTCGTCACCGCGCGTCGCACCGCCGAGTCGGCAGCCGCCGACCAGGTGCTGATCGTCGCGTTGCGTTCCGACACGCAACTGGAAAAGCGCGGCGGCTGGGATTCGATGGGCATGCGCGGAACCTGCAGCGAGGGGTTCCGGCTCGTCGCCACGGGTCTGGCCGAACAGATTCTGCCGACGCCATTCGCCGAGATCGCCGATCAAACCATGCTGCCGGTCTCGCACACGCTGTGGGCCTCGGTTTGGACCGGCGTGGCCACCGACGCCGTGAATCGCGCGAAAGCGTTCTTCCGTGCACAGGCGCGTGCGAAGCCAGGTGTGGTGCCACCGGCCGGTTTGCGCCTCGCTGAAGCGGTCGGTCTGCTGCAGATGATGCAGGCGCGCCTCGCGGTCGCGCTGGAGGCGGCACGCGCCGCTCACCAGGCGCGCCACGGGGGCTCGCAAGCCGATGCGCCGCTCGCGGCCATGCTCGGATTCGCGTCCGACATGAACACGCTGAAGACGAGCATCTCCACCACCGCGCTGCAGGTCGTGCACGAAGTGCTGATGATCTGCGGCATGGCGGGCTACAAGAACGGCACACCGTACAGCGTCGGGCGCCATTTGCGCGACCTGCACTCCGCGCCGCTGATGATCAATAACGACCGTATTGCGCAGAACACCGCGAGCCTCTTGCTCGCGCAACGTCCTGCCGCCCCGGGGAGAGCCTGATATGAACACGATGACCGATACCGTCGCTCTTGCCGCAGCCGCGCAAGCAGCCGAAGCGCCGAGCTTTCGTGACGAACTGCTGGCCGCGGGCCTGTTGATCGACACCGGCGAAAACGGCCTGTATGGCCGCAGCCAGGTTTTCGAAGACGTGGTGGACCGCCTGAACGTGGCGATCACGCATCTGGGCGCGGACCAGCAGCCGGAAGTGCTGCGCTTTCCGCCCGCCATGCGCCGCACCGACTTCGAAGACAGCGAGTATCTGAAGAGCTTCCCGAATCTGGCGGGTACGATCCACTCGTTCTGCGGCAACGACATGGGCCACCGGCGCCTGTTGCACGCGCTCGACGACGCCATGACGGAAAGCGACGACGATCGCAGCGACGAGTGGATGGCGCAGCAGAAGCCGACCCGCGTGGTGCTCACGCCGGCTGCCTGCTATCCGATCTATCCGGTGATGGCGCGGCGCGGTCCGTTGCCCGCCGACGGCCGCACGATCGACGTGCTGTCGTATTGCTTCCGTCACGAACCGTCGCTCGATCCCGGCCGCATGCAGATGTTCCGCCAGCGCGAATACGTGCGTCTCGGCAGCGCCGAACAGGTGATGGCATTCCGGCAGATGTGGATCGAACGCGGCTCGCTGCTGGTCAATCTGCTGCAATTGCCGGTCGAAGTGGATCTCGCCAACGATCCGTTCTTCGGCCGCGGCGGCAAGATCGTCGCCGATAGCCAGCGTGCCCAGGCGCTCAAGTTCGAACTGCTGATTCCGGTGGCCGATCCGCGCGGCAAGACGGCTTGCCTGTCGTTCAACTATCACATGGAACACTTCGGCGCGATCTGGAAGATCGCGTGCGAAGACGGCGCGGTCGCGCATACGGGTTGTGTCGGTTTCGGCATGGAACGCATCACACTCGCGCTATTCCGTCATCATGGGCTCGACGTGAACGCGTGGCCGGACGATGTGCGCGCGCTGCTGTGGGGCGATGCCGAAGCGCGCGTGGCGCATGGGCTCGCAACCATGCAACCGTCGTCCGCCGAAACGGCGCAAGGCACCGGAGAGTGCGTATGAATCCGTCGCTGACACCTGTACCGAACGGCGCGAACGGCGCTTTCCTGCTGACCCGGCGCGTCGATCTGCCCGCCGCGGGCGGCGTGGCCGCACCGGCGCCCGCCGCGCGTCTGCGCGAGCATGCGCCGCATGCGCTGCATCAGGGCGAGCGCGTCTGGCAGGAGACCAACTGCTACGTCGATCTGTGGATCGAACTGCTGCACGGCTTCGGGCTCGACCCGCGCGCCGCGCTCGGCTTTACCGTCACGCAGGATTTCGAAGGCGACCAGTTCACGTTCTTCAAGTTTCCGCTCGAAGACCTCGACCGGCTCTACGGCACCCAGGTGCAGGAACTGGCCATCTACGATTCGCTCGAAACGCGCGTGCTCGCGCAGACCTTGCGCGGCCATACCGTGCTGGTGGAAGTGGACGGCTATTACCTGCCGAACACGCGCGCCACGTCGTACCGGCGTGAGCATCCGAAAACCACGGTGGGCATCGACTTCATCGATCCGGACGCACGCCGTCTCGGCTATTTCCACAACACCGGCTATCACCTGCTCGACGGTGAAGACTACGACGGCGTGTTTCGCAAGCTGCCGCAGTTCCAGCAGCAGCCCGATCTGCTGTTTCCGTATGTGGAGTTCGCCAAGCAGGCGCGGCCCGCGCTCGAAGGCACCGCGCTGGCCGAAGCGTCGGCGGAACTGCTGTGCGCGCATCTCGGGCGCCGGCCGCTGACGAATCCCATTTCGCAATGGCGTGCCGCGTTTCCCGCGCATCTCGAGACGCTGTTCGAACGTGGCGAAAAGTTCTTCCACCCGTACTCGTTCAACCTGATGAGGCAGCTCGGCGCGAACTTCGAGTTTCTTTCGAAGTATCTGTTGTGGCTTTCCGCACAAGGCTTCGAGGTGCCGGCAGCGATTCCGGCAGCGGCGCAGAGCATCGCGTCGGAGTCGATGGTGATGCAGTTCCGGCTCGTGCGGGCGATTGCCCGCGGCCGGCGCGATCTGTGCGAAGACTGCTTCGACGTGCTCGAAAGCGCTTACGAAAAGACGCTGCCACCGCTCGCCGCTCTGGTGCTGTGACGCGCCGTGCGCGGCTTCGCGGACTTCTCGGGGATTTGCCGTGGATGCACTGACGATAGGGCTGCTGCCCGATGAAGGCGGCGCGAGCGGCGTGCACGCGCCCGCTCCTGACGAAGCCGCGCATGTCGATGTCGATGCGACTTCGGCGCAAGCATCGCAGACGCTCTGGCCGCGGCGCCTCGACATCGGCTGGCAGTGTGTGAGCACGCCCGCGGGCGCGTGCGCGACGCCCGCCGATTTACCCGCGCACGGCTGGCTGGCCGCGCAAGTGCCCGGAACGGTCGCGAGCGCGCGCCGTGCCGCAGGTTTCCTAAACATTGCGCATCCACCACCGCTTGCCTTCGACGACCACTGGTATCGCCTCGAACTCGAAGGCACCGGCCAACGCCGCTTGCGTCTGCATGGTCTCGCCACCATCGCCGAAGTCTGGCTCGACGGCGTCAAGCAACTCGACTCCGATTCGATGTTCGTCGCGCACGATCTCGATATCGAACTGAGCGGCAGCGCGACGCTCGCGCTGTGCTTCCGCTCTCTCACCCCGGCGTTGACGGCGAAACGTTCGCGCGCGCGCTGGCGTCCACGGCTCGTGTCGCCACCCACCTTGCGCAACGTGCGCACCACCCTGCTCGGTCATATGCCCGGCTGGTGTCCTTCTGTGCAAGCGGTCGGCCCGTGGCGTCCGGTTGAACTTCTGAGCGACGCGCCCCATGCATTCGACACCGTCGACGTGTCGAGCCGGCTCGATCACGACGACGGCGTTGTATCGCTCACGCTACGTTTCGTTCATCCGCACGATTACGCGACCTGCCGCGCCTCACTTAAATGCGGGGATGCTGTTTCGTCTTTGCAATGGAGCGATGCATATACACTGACCGGCCGCGTACGCGTGCCGGGTGCCGAGCGCTGGTGGCCACACACCCACGGCGAGCCCACTTTATATCCATTGACGTTGCAGCTTGATGACGGGCACGCGACGTCGCATTCATTGGGTTCGGTCGGTTTCCGCAGTATTGAAGTGGACCACGGCGCGGACGGCATGGGCTTCGCGTTGTGCGTCAATGGCACGCCGGTATTCTGTCGCGGCGCGTGCTGGACCAGCGCGGACCTCGTCACCCTCGCGGGCAGCGAGGCGCAGTTGCGTCACACTTTCACGCTGGCCCGCGATGCGGGCATGAACATGCTGCGCGTGGGCGGCACGATGCTGTACGAGTCCGACGCATTTTATGCACTCGCCGACGAATACGGCCTGCTGATCTGGCAAGACTTCGCATTGGCGAATTTCGACTATCCGAACGATGCCGCATTCAGCGCTTCGATCGAGCGCGAAGCCACGCAGTTTCTGACGCGCACACGACGCTTCGCTTCGCTCGCGGTGCTGTGCGGCGGCAGCGAGGTCGACCAGCAGGCGGCCATGTTCGGCCTGCCGCCTTCGATGCGCGCGCAACCACTCTTTACGGAACAGTTGCCCGCCATCGTCGCGCGTGAACGGTCCGATGTGCCGTATGTCAGCAACTCGCCCTCGGGAGGCGCGTGGCCGTTTTCGACTAATGAGGGCATCACTCACTACTACGGCGTAGGTGCCTATCAGCGTCCGCTCGACGACGTGCGCCGCTCGCAGGTGCGCTTCGCCGCCGAATGCCTCGCCTTCGCCAACGTGCCCGACGACGCCACCCTGCACGACGCGCTCGGCACGATTCATCTGCACGATCCGCGCTGGAAAGCGGCCGTGCCGCGCGACCCCGGCGCCGGCTGGGATTTCGACGACGTGCGCGACCACTATCTGCAGACGTTATATGGTGTCGATCCGGCGCGCTTGCGCTATGAAGACCCCGAGCGTTATCTGGACCTGTCGCGCGCGGTGGTCGCCGAACTGATGGGCGACGTGTTCGCCGAATGGCGCCGCGCCGGTTCCGCGTGCGGCGGCGCGCTGGTCTGGCAGCTTCAGGATTTGCGCCCCGGCGCCGGCTGGGGCCTGATCGATGCCGCAGGACGGCCTAAAAGCGCCCTGCACGGCCTCGCGCAAGCACTGCAACCCATTCAGGTGGTCATGACCGACGAGGGCCTCAACGGCCTCGATATTCATCTGCTGAACGAACGTGCGCAGCCGTTGCGCGCGCAACTGGAACTGGTCTGCCTGCGTGACGGTAGCGTCAAGGTCGCCTCCGCAAGCCGCGAGGTGGAACTGGCGCCGCACAGCGCGCAACGTCTCAGTGCGGGCGCGTGCCTTGGCCAGTTCTTCGATTTCACCCACGCGTACCGCTTCGGCCCCCGCGGGCACGACGTGACGATCGCCACACTGCGCGACCAGACGAGCGGCCAGGTCGTTGCGGAAGCGTTTCATCTGCCGGAGCGTCGCGTGAGCGAGCGCCACGACCTGGGCTTGACGGTCAAGGCCGAGCGCAACGGCGACGGCTGGCAGCTCGTGATCGAAGCGAAGCGTTTTGTGCGCTTCGTTCATATCGTTGACACACACTACAGGGCCGCGCGCGACTGGTTTCATCTGCCGCCGAACCGGCCTTGCGTCGTGCCGCTCATCCCGCTCACGCCGCAGGAAAGATTCGTTGCTCACGCATCGAATGCCGTGTTTAAAGCTGATGCAACATACGCGGCGCCCGCGGGTGAAGTTCGCGCGGTCAATGCGATATCCGCCATCTTCTACGGCTGAAGGTCTGCCTGATCTAATTACCCTTTCGCAAGGCGCGTAAAACCTCGCGCCGCGCGTATCCACCTGTCTGGTCTGCGGAATCACTGTTGGTTTTTCTCAGACTTTTGGCTCGCCAAAAACATCATCCGTACGGCACCGAACCAAGCGTGTTGAACACATCTGAATCATTTCCGGCACATCCCGGACGCGGCGTGACAACGTGCATGGAAGGGCTGATTCAACGCTGAGACAAGTACGGTCAAGCCCCTCCCAGCACCCGCCAACCCAATTCCATCAAGGATTTGAGCCGAACAGCATGCGCCTCGCGGGCGAGCGCCGGTCGTCAGGACGTTGTGCAGATTTGAAACAAAAAGTCACGTTTGTCTTCGCGCGGCGCTAAGCCTTGGTGCGTTACCCCGCACCAGCGCTCGCTTTCCCTGCCGCTGGCACGCTCCTCGCTAATAGAAGAGCGCAACACCGCGTCACCGCAGAGACATCGACAACAACGGCGGCGGCGCATCAGGCCAATACGGGGCCGGTCCTGTTTATCCTTCGCTGCTCACCAGGCAGCACGTCGTTAAAAGGGATGCAGGCATCGGATCAAAAACAGAAAGTCACGCAGAGCGCGACTTTCACGCGAGGACCGATCATGTTGACACTTCAATCCGATCTGCACGGAAACCATTTGCTCGGCGCATTGCCGTCCCATGAATGGCAGGCGCTGGCTCCCCATCTCGAACTGGTTCATCTGCGCACCGAGCAATTGCTGTGCGACTCCGGTCAGCGCATTCATCACGTCTACTTCCCGACCACCGCGATCATCTCGATGCTCTCGACGATGGAAGACGGCAGCTCGGTCGAAATCGCCGCGGTCGGCCGCGAAGGTATGACCGGCGTGCCGGTGCTCACGGGCGGCGAAACCATGCCGAACCGCGTGCAGGTGCAATGCGCCGGCTTCGCTTACCGCATGAGCGCACAGGCACTCAAGCAACAGTTCGCTCGCTCCGACTTCCTGCGCCGCCTGATGCTGTTGTATATGCACGCCCTGCTCACGCAAGTCGCGCAAACCGCTGCCTGCAACCGCCACCACGCGCTGAACAAGCAACTGTGCCGCTGGCTGCTGATCGAAGTGGACCGCGTGGCGTCGAACGATCTGACCGTGACCCAGCAACTGATCGCCGACATGCTCGGCGTGCGCCGCGAAGGCATTACGGAAGCGGCCGGCAAGTTGCACGACGAAGGCCTGATCCATCATAGCCGCGGCCACATCAAGGTGCTCGACCGTAAAGGACTCGAAGCACGCGCCTGCGAATGCTATGGCCTCGTCAAGCGCGAATTCGACCGCCTTCTGCCGCGTCTGCGCCAGGCTGAAACCGTCGAGTAAAGCGCTGGCTTGTCTGACTAATGAATAGAGTCAAATATGTTCAGGAATACTGCGCGATTCCTCGACGTACTCTTCGTGATTGCGGGAGGGCTGCTCGCTCATTCGATGCGGTTCTCGACGCCGATTGCATTGTCGGACACCGAACGTCTTCTGATCGCGTTTAACTGCGTGCTCCTCCTGTTGCTGTTTCCCGGCTTCGGGGTCTATGAAACCTGGCGCGGCAAACCGCTGCCCTCCATGCTGGCGAGGGTTGCCGCCGCGTGGATGGTCGTGGTGTTCACCGCGCTCGTGCTGGCGTTCACGCTGCATCGCATGGATGCGGTGTCGCGCTTGTGGTTCGGTTACTCGACGCTGATCTCCGGCGCGCTGATCATTGTCACCAAGTGCCTCGTGCATATGGCGCTGCGCATCGTGCGGAGCCGCGGGATGAATTACCGCACCGTCGCGATCGTCGGTGCGCCGGGTTTCGCGCGCACGCTGCTCGCCCATCTCGAACATGCGCCGCAAGCCGGCTTCAAACCGGTCTGCGTATTCGATACGAGCATTGAAGCGGCCGAGACGTACGGTGCGCGTCTGAACCGCCTGCCGGTCCTGACCGATCTGGACGCATTCGCCGCCAAGGTGCGCGAGGACCACGTGAACGAAGTGTGGCTCGCGTTGCCGCTTTCCGAAGAACATACGATCTACCGGTTTACGCGCATGTTCCGGCATGACTTCGTGAATCTGCGCTTCATTCCCGATGTACGCAGCCTTTCGCTTTTCAATCAGGCGCTGGTCGATGTCGTCGGTTTGCCGACGCTCAATCTCAGCGCGACGCCCTTCTCGTCGCCGCAGATGTGGCCCAAGCTGATCTTCGACCGCCTGTTCGCGGCGGCCGCGCTGCTCGCGCTCGCCCCGGTGTTCGTGGTGCTGGCGATCGGCATCAAGCTCGGCTCGCCGGGTCCGGTGTTCTTTCGCCAGACGCGCAAGGGCGTGGACGGCCAGCCGTTCGCGATCTACAAGTTCCGCTCGATGACCGTGCATCACGAAGCGCAGGGCCAGCTCACCCAGGCCTCGCGCAACGACGCCCGTGTCACGAAGCTCGGCGGCTTCATGCGCCGCACCAGTCTCGACGAACTGCCGCAATTTCTCAACGTGCTGCTCGGCCAGATGTCGGTGGTCGGCCCGCGTCCGCATGCGGTCGAACACGACGATCTCTACAAGGATCAGGTGTACGGCTACATGCACCGCTACCGGATCAAGCCCGGCATCACCGGCTGGGCGCAAGTCAACGGCTATCGCGGCGCCACCACCAAGGTGGAAAAGATGGAAGCGCGCGTCAAGTTCGATCTCTTCTACATTCATAACTGGTCGTTCTGGTTCGACATGAAGATCGTGTTCATCACGATCTTCAAGGGCTTCATCAACCGCAACGCATTCTGATCATGCCAATTCGGAAACCGTTCGTGAAAGTCTCCGTGATCGTGCCAACCTACCGACGCACCGCCGATCTGGCGCGCTGCCTCGCGGCACTCGATTCGCAGGAGCGCCGCGCCGACGAAGTGATCGTGATCGCGCGTCACGACGATTACGCCACGCTCGACTGGCTGCGCACCCGCGAGGCCAACCGGCCCGATCCGCGCCGCGCGGTCGTGCTGGTGCGCAAACCCGGCGTGGTCGCCGCATACAACCTCGGCATCGAGAGCGCGAGCGGCGACGTGCTCTGCTTCACCGACGATGACGCCGCGCCGCATTCCGACTGGGTCGGGCGGATCGCGCGCGCCTTCGAACGCGATGCGACGCTCGGCGGCCTCGGCGGACGCGACATCGTGCATGAACGCAACGGCATCCTGCAGGGGCAGAAGCCGCGCGTGGGCATCGTGCGCTGGTATGGGCGAACCATCGGCAATCACCATGTCGGCCACGGCAAGGCGCGCGAAGTCCAGGTGCTCAAGGGCGTGAACATGTCGTTTCGCCGTGAGGCGATCGGCGCGCTGCGCTTCGACGGCCGCTTGCGCGGCACCGGCGAGCAAGTTCACTGCGAGATGGCCTTCAGTCTCGACGTGCAACGGCGCGGCTGGAAGCTGATCTACGACCCGGCGCTGCTGGTGGAGCACTTCCCCGCCCTGCGTAGCGATGAAGACCAGCGTTTCACTTTCAACGACGCGGCGTTCTACAACGCGTCATTCAATCTCCGGCTCATCATGTGCGAATACCTGACGCCGCCTGGCCGATGGGCGTTCGTCATCTATTCGACGCTGATCGGCGATCGCGCGGACCCTGGGTTCCTGCGCGCCTTGTCGTTGGCATTCGAGCGCGGCGGCGTGGCACTTGCGCTTCGCAAATGGCGAGTCGGTTTACGCGCGATGCGCGGGGCATGGCAGGAAGCGGTGCGCTGACCGATCGACGCACCGGTCTACTCCGCCGACGCGCTGCCGCAGGTCGACGCGCAAAGCAAGAACGCGCGAACTTCGAACGCGTGATTCGAGCGGCAGAAACAGGAGCGACGCCAAAGCGGCAAGCACCGACGCCGACGGCCTGGAATATGCCGCCGGCGCGGTGTGGAAAGGACGAGGTAAGCGACGAGAAAACTTGTCGGTCAGCACAACGGCACGGCGCGGCCCGAGGCCGGCGCCGCGCGGCTGTTATAGAAACGCGCTGACGTCCGTATGAAAACGCACGGCTAGCGCCTTGGCCACCTTCTTGCTGATGGCGCGGCGGCCCGCGAGAATATCGCTCACCACGGTAGGCGACGCGATACCTATCAGGTCCTTCTGCTTGAGTCCATGCGTTTCCAGCAGATGCCGCAACACCTCTCGCGGCTCCGCTTTTGGAATCGTCACGTTATGCGCTTCCCAGCTTTCGATCAGATCGCTCACGATCGCGAACAGATCGGAGAGCGGATCTTGCTCGTTGCCGTTCAGATGATCGGCGAGCGAGCTGGCGAGCCGTACCATGGTCTGGTAGTCCTGCTCGTTGCGAATCGGCGTGATCGGCAACTGCGTTTGCAGCGCGGCCCAGGTTTGAGCGATGTCGGGAAAAGCTCCCGGAAGGCGATCGGCATTCATGAGTTTAAATTCTTCCTCGTCCAAAGGTCGTATTCCGCATGCGTCAATACATGACGAACGAATAACGACTGCCTGTTGTAGTGAATCGCCGCAACGATCCGGAACCGTTTGCCGCCTACATCGAAAACGATGTATTGAGGCGGCACCTGGTCCACGCCGGCGAACGTCTGCTTCAGGTCGTTATGGCCATACGCGAGGCATGCCTGCGCCAGTGAATACCACGCCAATAGCGCACTGCGCGCCCCCGGATGTCTCTTTATAAAGTCCAGCAACGCTTTCTTTGAAACGACCCGCATCGGATGTCCTCGCGCATGTTCGCGCGCTGAACACGCGCGCTTCCTCTGCAAGGCCAAACGGAGCGAATCGACACCGGTAGCCGGCCGGACGGCATAGTCCGAACAGCTATTTACAGCCTACTGCGGTACGACGACACCATTTTGTTCGCGTATTGCGAAGTCCCCGATACGCGAACAATAAGACGACCTGCCGCTTTCCTGCGACGTCGCGCCAACCCACGCAGGCCGGCTGACGTCATCATGTTCGAGCACGTCAGCGGCCTCAATTACTCTTCTGCGCCGGCTCGCCGAGCCAGCGGAAATCCGGTTTGGCGAGATCCGGTTCGATCCGCCCCACTGTTTCAATCCGATTACGCCGTCCCGCCGCTGCGATCGTCCGCGTGACTTCGGCCATGAACGCGCGCCGGAATACCGCCGCCGAAAAACGTTCCGCGTTCGCGCGGCATGCCGCCGGCGTGATCCGACCGCGCTGACGCTCGAAGCAATCGATCGCGTCGAGTATCGACACCACGCTCTGGCGGGCGAAATACACGCCGGTGGGGTGCGCCTCGCCGATCGGCACCACGGTTTCGAGCGCGCCGCCCTTGCCGAACGCAATCACCGGCGTGCCGCATGCCTGCGCTTGCAGCGCGACGATGCCGAAGTCTTCTTCGGCGGCGGACACGAAAGCTCGCGCGCGTTGCAGATGGTCCTTCAACACCTCGAACGGCTGATCGCCGAGGATCGTCACATTCGGACGGGCCTTGGCGCGAAGCGCCGTCATCTTCGGCCCGTCGCCGATCACGACCAATTTGCGGTGCGGCGTGGCATTGAAGGTCTCGACAATCAGATCGATGCGCTTGTACGGCACCATCCGCGAAGCAGTCAGATAGAAATCTTCCTTGCGCGTGCACAGTTCGAATTCATGCACGTCGACGGGCGGCGGAATCACGGCCGCATCGCGCCGGTAGGTTTTCATCACGTGACGTGCAACGAAATGCGAGTTCGCGATCAAACGGTCGACGCCGTTCGCCGAGTGCGAATCCCTGCCGCGCAGATAGTGGAGCAAGGCGCGCGCCGCCCACGACTTCGGGCCACGCGTCAGATTCGCTTCGCGTAAGTACTGATGTTGCAGATCGCACGCGAAGCGCATCGGCGAATGCACATAGCTCACATGCGTCTGATCTGGTCCGACCAATACGCCCTTGGCGAGCGCATGAGAACTCGTAATAATGAGGTCGTAGCCCGACAGATCGAATTGCCCGACGGCAAGCGGCATCAACGGCAAATAAACTCGATAGCGGCGTCGCGCGAATGGCAGGCGCTGAATGAATGAGGTCGTCACGGGCTTGCCGCCTGGCGGCCGACGGTCTTCGAGGAAATCGACAAGACTGAAAAGGTCGGCGTCGGGAAAGCATTCGAAGAGCTGCTCGAGCACCGTCTCCGCTCCGCCCGGCGCGACCAGCCAGTCGTGCACGATCGCCACTTTCATGATCCCCTCGTTTTTTAATTGACGCCTCTTAGGCTTAGGATCGAGTGTATGTGGCGCTTCGTCTGCTGTGCGTGCGCGTGCCCACATTCGACGCGCGACAGGTCGCGAATAATTAAACGTCGCGGTTCGCCTAGTGCGAACCCGCGTGTCCCATTACGTCGCCTTTCTATCGCCCGACTATGTGATCGGAATCGTGCGGCACGGGCGCAACGGCTGGCTGGTGAAACCGGGGGATGTCACGGGCATTGGCTGACGCGATCGGCACGTTGCGTGCCGATCCGCCATTGGCGCAGCGTCTCACAAAACAGGCGCTGGCCGATGCACAAACGGAATTATCAGTGGAGCGGTATTTGCAGCGGATGACGCAGGAGATCAGGCAAACCGCGCGCCAATTATGGCGGTCCGGCATGCCGATGCGAACTCCGCGTTCGATGCCCGCGCGAGCCGGTTGACCCAAACTCGCGCGCGATGCGTGGCCGGCGTTGCTCAGCCCTTGCTGTACTCGATCGTCTCGACGCCGGTGTCCGTGCCGAGCAGGCACAGATTCGCGCCACGGCCGGCGAACAGGCCCACCGTCACCACGCCCGGCCATGCGTTGATGTGCATTTCCAGCGTGCGCGGGTCACTGATACGCAAGCCCTTGACGTCGATGATTTCGTTACCGTTGTCGGTAATGAACGGCACGCCTTCTTTCGTGACGCGCACCACCGGCACGCCGCCGAGCGCCGTGACGCGGCGGCCGATCGCGGTACGCGCCATCGGCACCACTTCGATCGGCAGCGGGAAATTGCCGAGCGTCTCGACCAGCTTGCTGGCGTCCGCGATGCACACGAACACGTCCGACACCGACGCGACGATCTTCTCGCGCGTCAGCGCGCCGCCGCCGCCTTTGATCATCGCGCCGCTGTGGTCGATCTCGTCGGCGCCGTCCACGTACACGGGCAGTGAATCGATTTCGTTGAGGTCGAGCACCTTGAAGCCGTGCGATTGCAGCCGCGCGGTGGTGGCAAGCGAACTCGACACCGCGCCGCGATAGCGCGCCTTGTTGGCGGCGAGCGCGTCGATGAAACAGTTCGCGGTGGAGCCGGTGCCGACGCCGATCACCAGGCCTTCGGGCACGGTGGCGTTCACGTAGTCGGCGGCGGCCTGGCCGACCAGTTGCTTGAGTTCGTCTTGAGTCATGGGAAAGGCAGGCGAGCAGTAAAAAACGCTAGTTTACCGGAGTGGCGGGCTGGCGCCGGGCGGGATTACTTCTTCACCGCCCGTTGACGCACCGCTTCGAACAGACACACGCCGCTCGCCACCGAAACGTTCAGGCTTTCCACCGTGCCCGCCATCGGAATCTGCATGACCACGTCGCAGGTGTCGCGCGTGAGACGGCGCATGCCCTCGCCTTCGGCGCCCATTACCAGCGCCACCGGGCCGTCCAGCTCCGTGTCGTAGAGGCTCTTGGTGGCCTCGCCAGCCGTGCCGACGACCCACACCCCCGCGTCCTTCAGCTCACGCAGCGCGCGCGCCAGATTCGTCACGGTGATGTACGGCACGGTGTCGGCCGCGCCGCTCGCCACCTTCGCGGCCGTCGCGTTCAAACCCACCGCGCGGTCGCGCGGCGCGATCACCGCGTGCGCGCCGGCGGCATCGGCCACGCGCAAGCACGCGCCGAGATTGTGCGGATCGGTCACGCCGTCGAGCACGAGAATCAGCGGCGAACCGTTGATGCCGTCGAGCAGCTCGGCCAGGTTCTGGGCGAGCGGCATGTCGCCCGCGCGCGCCACCACGCCCTGGTGACGCTCGGTGTGCGCGAGGCCCCACAGACGCGTTTCGTCGGCGGCGATCAGACGCACGCCGGCTTCTTTCGCCGCATGCAGGAATTCGGTCATGCGACGGTCTTTGCGCGTCGCGTCGTAGTAGACATCTTCGACTGTCGACGCATCGTGCCGGATACGCGCGGTCACTGCGTGGAAACCGTATAAAACCTTGAGACGTGCCATGACTGATACAACCTTTGATTGAGCGCGCGTTCGACGCGCGCTGCTGTGATGAATACGAACCTGCGTGCTTTGCGTGCTTATATGTCAGCACTGCGGCTGCTGTGTTCGAATGCTTGATGACGATGAAACGCAGACCGCGCGCAACCGGCACGTTGGTACGTGCCCGATGCGCGCGGTTTAAGCAGGCAGGCGGCTTCAGCGCTTCTTGCGTGCCTGCGGTTTCGACACCGATTTGGTCGCGGCGCCGTGCTTCTTCGCCGCGCCGCGCGCGGCGCGTGCTTCCTTGACCGCCGCGGTTTGCGCGGGCGCGGCCTTCTTGCGACGCGCGCCCGGCGCTGCCGCGCCGCCTTCCATCGGCGGCAACACGCGCACGCGTGCCCCACCGTTTTCACCGGACGACTTGTCGGCCGACGGCCCGCGCACCAGAGGCGGCTTGATCGGCGTGTCGCGCACGAGCCGGAAGTCGATCTTGCGCGCATCGAGATCGACGCGGCTCACCTGCACCCGCACGCGATCCGACAGACGATAACGAATGCCGGTGCGCTCGCCGCGCAGTTCGTTCTTGATTTCGTCGTACTGGAAGTAGTCCGAGCCGAGTTCGGTGACGTGCACGAGGCCTTCGATAAAGAGCGAATCGAGCTGCACGAAAATGCCGAACGACGTCACGCCGTTGACCATGCCGCCATACTCTTCGCCGAGCTTGTCGCGCATGAAGTAGCACTTCAGCCAGGCTTCGACGTCGCGCGAGGCTTCGTCGGCGCGGCGTTCGTTGGCCGAGCAATGCAGGCCGAGCTCTTCCCAGATCGCCACGTTGTTCGAGCGCTGACGGCCGCGCTTTTCGTCATCGGCCTGCTGCATGGCGCGAGCGCGCGGCGAGAGCGCCGTATTCAGTTCGACGCCTTGCGGCGGCTCGGGCTGATACTTGCGGCCCTGCAGGATCGCGTAGATCGCGCGGTGCGTGAGCAGGTCGGGATAACGGCGAATCGGGCTCGTGAAGTGCGCATACGCTTCATACGCGAGACCGAAGTGGCCGATGTTGTCCGGGCTGTAGACCGCCTGCTGCATCGAGCGCAACAGCATGGTTTGCAGCATCTGCGCGTCGGGCCGGTCGCGGATCTGCGCCATCAAGGCGGCGTAGTCGCTCGCGTGCGGTTTGTCGCCGCCGGCCAGCGTGAGGCCCATGCCGCGCAGGAAGGTGCGCAGATTCTCGAGCTTTTCGGCGGTCGGTCCGGCGTGCACGCGGAACAGCCCGGGATGTTTGTTGCGCTTGAGGAAGTCGGCCGCGCAGACGTTCGCGGCCAGCATGCATTCCTCGATCAGCTTGTGCGCGTCGTTGCGGGTGCGCGGAATGATCTGTTCGATCTTGCCTTGCGCATTGCAGACGATATACGTCTCGGTCGTATCGAAGTCGATCGCGCCGCGTTTCTGGCGCGCGGCGAACAGCGACTTGTACACGCCGTACAGATTCTGCAGTTGCGGCAGCAAGGCGGCGCGGCGCGTGGCCTCCGGACCCTTGGTGTTCTTCAGGACCGCGGCGACTTCCGTATAGGTCAGACGCGCGGCCGAGTGCATCACGCCGGGATAGAACTGATACGCCTTCACTTCGCCGCGCGCGGTGACGATCATGTCGCACACCAGCACGCAACGGTCGACGTGCGGGTTCAGCGAGCACAAACCGTTCGACAGCTTCTCCGGCAGCATGGGGATCACGCGGCGCGGGAAATACACCGAGGTGCTGCGCTCGATCGCGTCGGCGTCGAGCCCGCTCTTCGGATGCACATAGTGCGAGACGTCCGCGATCGCGACGATCAGGCGGAAGCCCTCGCCACGGCCGACCTGAACCGGCTCGCAGTACACGGCGTCGTCGAAGTCGCGGGCGTCTTCGCCGTCGATCGTGACGAGCGGCACGTCGCGCAGATCGATGCGATGACGCGCGTCGACCGGGCGCACTTCGTCGGGCAGGCGCGAGGCTTCGTCGAGCGCGGCCTGGCTGAATTCGTGCGGCACGCCGTACTTGCGCACCGCGATTTCGATTTCCATGCCGGGGTCGTCGATATCGCCGAGCACTTCCACCACGCGGCCGAGCGGCTGCGAATGACGGCTGGGGAAATCGGTCAGCTCGACCACCACCACCTGGCCGACCTTGGCCTTCTTGGTGTTCTGCTGGATCAGAATATCGTGGCCGATGCGCTTGTCTTCAGGTGCAACGATCAGCGCACCGTTCTCATTGAGCAGGCGACCGATCACGCGCTTGTTGGCGCGATCCGTGACCTCGACGATATGCCCCTCCGGACGGCCGCGCCGGTCATAGCCGACGATGCGCGCGAGCACGCGGTCGTTGTGCATGACCTTCTGCATTTCCGCGGTGGGCAGGAACAGATCGTCCTGGCCGTCGTCGCGAATCAGGAAGCCGAAGCCGTCGCGATGGCCTTGCACACGGCCCGCGACGAAGTTCGACGGATGAGTCAGTTGGTAGAGATTGCGCTGATCGAGCCGGATCTGGCCGTCGCGCTCCATCGCGCCGAGGCGCTTGAAAAACCCTTCGCGCTCCTGGCGTTTGATCGACAGGGCTTCGGCGATGTCGTTCGCTGCAAGCGGCGCTTCACTCGTGCGCAGGACGCCCAGGATTTCTTCGCGGCTTGGAATCGGATACGGAAATTTGCTCAAGGGCTTGTCGATGATTTTTTCTCGTTGCATGGACGTCGGTCGGCGATGTGGCTCGGCTTAGGAAGCGTTTGCTTAGCGCTTCAGTTACGCTTAAGTTGCGCTTGAATTGCACCTGCAAATGCACAGAAAAGACTGCTCGGGTCCGGCTCGTTCAAGGCTGAGTCCGACGGGCGTGTGCACCGTGCCAACGAACTACTGCGAGGCATTCTAACACCCGTCTTGCGCGCCAAGCGGCCCGTCAAGAGTCGCTGCGCGGTTGGCCGTGACGCACGCGCACGCTCGTCGACGCGATGTTTAAGCGAGTTTTGAGAAACGCTTGACAGGTTCTAATCTGTCGCTATAATGGCGTTCTTTGCTGTTCATCACCTGCCCAGGTGGCGAAATTGGTAGACGCACTAGGTTCAGGTCCTAGCGGTGGCAACACTGTGGAGGTTCGAGTCCTCTCTTGGGCACCAGATTCAAAAGTAAAGCCGCTTACGAGCGGCTTTACTTTTTGTGTGAAGCCGGGTGATCCGATTCTGTTTATCAGCGTGGATTACGTGGCGGCATGAGTAGTTGGCAGGACGGCTGTCGAGCGGTGAAGCATCCCTTCATTGCACGCGATATCCGGGCGGTTGGTTGGAGCGAAGTTAGTTTGCATGTGGGGATTGACACGCTACATCATCACGCTAAAATAGCGGTCTAGCTTGAAGACGTGCCCAGGTGGCGGAATTGGTAGACGCACTAGGTTCAGGTCCTAGCGGTGGCAACACCGTGGAGGTTCGAGTCCTCTCCTGGGCACCAACGGTTGTTCCGGCGTAAGCCGAAGAAGTTCGAGAAACCCCGTAAGATCAAAGTCTTACGGGGTTTTTTGTTGTCTGCGGATCCCTTGCGTTCCGCGGACGTCGACGGTTTTTGCGTTTACCGGATCTCACGGTTGGACGCGCGCAGATAGCGCCGACAAGTCGGCCTCTAGAGCCCGCGAAACGAATTCCCGGAGGAACTCGACGAAGGTTCTAATTTTCGCGTCGAGGTACTGCCTCGACGCGTACAGCACGTAGGCGGTTAGCTTCTGCAACTGATATTCGGGCAGCACGCGAATCAGCGCGCCGCTGCGCAGCGCCGGCAACGCGCTCGCGATGGGAAGCGCCCCGATTCCAATGCCGTCTCGCAATGCAACGCTCAGCGCCTCGATCACATTCACCCTGAAATCCGCCGGTGGTAGTTCGAACGTTTCCAGCCCGTTGGGGCCATCCAGATGCCAGCGGTCGCGCGGAAAAACCGATGAGACGATTTGCAGGCAAGCATGCCCGTTGAGCTCTTCTACCGTAAGCGGCATACCGTGTTCCTTCAGATAAGCGGGTGCGGCGCATAGCACGCTGTGGACATCGCCAAGCCGATGCGAGACGAGGCCTGAATCGGGCAGGTGCGTCATACTCAACTGAAGCGAAACGTCGTACCCCTCATCGAGCAGATCGGGGACGTGCTGGGACAACGTCAGATCCACAGCGACCGAGGGATTCTGTTCCCGATAGCGCAACACGGCCGGCAAGACGTACGTCTGACCGAAGGCTGACGTCGCGTGTACCTGCAATTTTCCAGACGGCTTGACCTGAGCGTCCGCAGCTTCGGCCTCGGCTTCGTCGACGTAGGCGAGAATCCGCTCGCACCGCTCCAGATAGCGTTGACCGGCCTCAGTCAGCGCGACGCGGCGCGTGCTGCGATTGAGCAGGCGCGTCCGCAGATGTGCCTCGAGTTGCGCAATAGAACGTGAAGCATTGGCATTGGTGATATTCAGGCGCTGGGCTGCTTCCGTGAAGCTGCCCTCCTCTGCGATGCGAACGAATATCCGCATCATATGTAGCGTGTCCATTATCTTTTTCCCACTGGTGAGGTTACCCCTCAACTCGTTACGTGCCCGATTTACCTCATCCCCTGGCGAGACGACAGGAAAACAAACTGCGAAAGCTTTGCGAGTGCTGGCAACCGATGACACGAGGATTTTCTCGTCGCTACCCGGGCGAGCACCCCCGTGCCTGCGCCTATTTTCAACCAGGGCTCGGCAGAAAGTCTAACGACGCCCCAATTTTCCAGGTCGACCGGTTTCGCGTCGGAAAAACGCAGAACTGTTTGTAGCACGTCGCCGGCACCGACGATCACCAAGCCTGCGGACCTCGCCCCGCTCGTTCTCGCTATCGATCCCCACAAGTCGCTCATTGCCCGTGCCGCCCTCAGGCTCACCATGGTGACCGCCCTTCGACTCGGCGTGGTTGCCGCCGTGCGGTGGGACGAGAGCACCCGCTGAGTCCGCCCGAAGTATTCTATGGATCAGGCACCCACCTCATCCTGGGCTTCTTCCATGCACGCCAAAGAAACCGTATCCACGCATCCAGGCATGCCCGCATCCCAGACGAACGGCGATTGTCATTCCTTCGGTAACGCGGCGATCGCCTTGAACTGGACCTTCAGGCACCCGCATCTGGCCGAATTCGCCCTGACCGACCGCCTGCACGAGCGCACGCTGCCGGTCACCGCGCCGTTCGCGCTATCGCTGGCCGACGGTCGCACGCTGGGCATGGCCGACCTGAAGCTGCTTGCGCCACTGCGCGAAGAAATGCTGACGGCAAATCCCAAGGCGTCTCGACTGGCCGAACGAATCGCGGGTAGACGCGTGCGTGCCATCCTCGGTGACGAACAGGATCGCCTACGCGCGGAGTGGAGCTTGGAGCAACGCGAAGACTCACAGTACTTGCGCTTGCAAGTGGCAATTACCGCGATCGGCAAGGACGAGCACGTTGCCACCGTTTCGCTGCTGGAGACGCGGACGTCCGGTGCGCAAACCGGCGGTGAGTTCAAGGGAACCCCTGTGATCGCGGGCGACGTCTACCTCGGATTCGAGCTTCCGTTGTCGGAAAGCCAGGTTCGCGACGACACCGTCAGGTTCATCCTGCCGCGGGCCTTGCCGCTGGAAAAGGGCAAGACCTGGGTCTTCTCGGCGGTGGCGGGTGTGGCTCGAGACGGCCAGCTACGCCGCGATTTCGCAGCCTATCTCGAACGCGAACGAGCCCATCCCTACCGCCCGTTCCTACACTACAACTGCTGGTACGACATCGGGTACCTCACGCCGTACACGCAGCAGCAAGCGCTCGAACGCATCGGCGACATCGGCCGCGAGTTGCACGACAGGCGCGGCGTACGACTCGACTCCTTCCTGTTCGATGACGGCTGGGACGACTATAGCGGCAGCTGGCATTTCGGCAAGGATTTTCCGCATGGATTCGTGCCGCTGCGCGATGCCGCCGCCCGGTATGGCGCGGCGCCCGGCGTGTGGCTGTCGCCGTGGGGTGGCTACGGCTCGACGCGGCAGGAACGCGTGACACGAGGCCAAGCCGCCGGCTACGAGATCATCGATGACCGCTTCGCGCTGTCCGGACCGAAATACTATCGACGCTTCCATGAGGCCGTGATGGAACTGCTCACGCGGCACGGCATCAATCAATTCAAGTTCGACGGCACCGGCAATGCTGACACGGTGGTCCCCGGCAGCCGCTTCAGCAGCGACTGGGACGCGGCGATCCAGCTAATCGGGGACATCCGCGAGGCCAGCCCCGAAGCCTTCGTCAACCTCACGGTCGGCACCTATCCATCGCCGTTCTGGCTACGCTACGTTGATTCGATCTGGCGCGGCGGCAAGGATGACGACCTGGCCGGCGTAGGTAGCAATCGCGAACGCTGGATTACCTACCGCGACGCACAGACCTACCGCAACGTCGTTATCAGAAGTCCGCTGTTTCCGCTTAACTCACTGATGCTCCACGGCATCATCTACGCGCAATTCAACGATCGGTTGAATACCGCTCAAGGGCAGGACTTCGCAAACGAAGTGCATTCGTACTTCGGCAGCGGCGCACAACTGCAGGAGTTGTACATCACGCCGTCGTTGCTGAGCGATGGCGACTGGGACGTTCTCGCCGAGTCTGCCCGATGGGCGCGAGCAAACGCCGAGGTGCTGCGCGACAGCCACTGGATTGGCGGCGCGCCGGATGAACTCGAAGTGTACGGCTGGGCTGCATGGTCGCCGGTCAAGGCGATCATCACCCTGCGCAATCCCGACAGCGGGGCGAACAGCTTCCTGCTCGATCTGCGGCGACAATTGGAGTTGCCGGCCGGCGCGGCGGGACGATTCCTGACGCGCAGCGTGTGGCGCGGCCATGCCCCGGATATTCCGCCGGTGCTGGATGCCGACCGGCCGCACGATATCTCGCTCGCGCCCTTCGAAGTACTCACTTTGGAACTGGTATCGGCCGGCGGCGAAGGGTAATGGAGGTGGCCGCGAATTTCCCGGTGTGCGCTTCCAGAGACCTCCTTACGATAGCGTGCGCGCCAATTCAACCGGTCTCGCTTCAATCTGATGCAGATCGAAGATGATGATCTCGTTGTCAACCTGTCTCAGCCAGGGAGCAGGACAATACAGCCGCTCTTGCGGACCGATATTCCAGTAGCGACCCAGATTGTGCCCGTTGACCCAGACCATACCTTTGGTCCAGTTACGCATGTCGAGATAGGTATCGCCGACTGTATCCAGCGGCAGAATCGCCTTGAAAAACAGTCCGGCCTTACGAGGGTTCGCACAGACGGCCCGCAAGTTCGCGATAAACGCGGTATCCATCGGCAACAGGAAGATATCCCATCCGGTGAGCGTGGCGCTCGAACCTCCCGCATCCTGCAGCGTGACCGGTTCGAGAATGCCTTTGCGGTCGATCATCGCGTGGCCATAGTTGACGCGCCCCATGCCCTCGACCAGGATATCCAATGATACGTCGCTGCCCGGCGACGACGACACAAACGGAACCGTAAGCGGCGTGTGCTGCGTGACATTCAACTGCCGCGCGCGGTGCTCCGGCATGACAGTTCTCGATACGCCGCCTACGTATTGCTCGCCGACGAAAACGGTCGCGTAATCGTGAACATCCTTGAGATCCAGCACACCGCCGCGGTAACCCTGCAGCTTCTTGCGATACAGCGCGAAACCGAACGCCTGGCCGTACACCTCGAACGGCCCTGGATGAACAGTTTGTGCCGCCGGGAGCGCGGCAGGTAGATTGTCCCAAATGGAAGCGTAAAGTTCCGGCACCAAGGCCTGACCTCCTTTGCGGCCGATAGTCGGAACGGGTTCGGGTATATCGGGCAGCGGCGTCGAGAGATAGCGGGCGATCACGCCGCGGTACTTCATGTACTTCGACGTCGCCACGCCTTGCTCGCTGATGGGTGCGGCGTAATCGTAGCTGGTAATGTCGGGTTGATATTCGCCTGAATCGGCATCCACGTTTGCGCCAGCATAGAAGCCGAAGCTGGTGCCGCCGTGAATGACATAGAGGTTGAACGACAGCTTCCGTTGCATGAACGCGTCTAACGTGCCGGAGATATCGACGGCCGTACCTTTGAGCGTCTCATCGCCCCAATGGGTGAGCCACCCTGGATACACTTCGCCGGCCATTGCCGGAACGGCCGGAAATTCCCGCCGGACAGCCGCGATTTGCTCCGCATCGCCATTGCTCAAGGCAATCGCGCCGCCGGCGACGTTCGTGCGATTCTGTTCGAGCTGCCTGATGCCATCTTCGGTATAGAACGGTCCCTGTATCCCTTCCTGAAGCCAGAGCTGCCGTATCTCTTCGAGGTATGCCGGGTTGCTGGCGTACGAGCCGAATTCATTCTCGACCTGAATCATCAGGATCGGTCCACCGTTACTCACCAGTTGTGGTTCGATGCGCGGGCCCAACTCCCTGATGTAGCGGGCCACCGCCGACATGTAGCGAGGATCGTTAGCGGAGTCGGTCCTGAGCTGGATGTCCGGATGACTCAGCAGATACGACGGAATACCGCCCAGATCCCACTCGCCGCAGATATAGGGACCCGGCCGCAGCAACACCCACATGCCCTCCTGCTGGCAAAGTCGAATAAATGCTTCGACGTCGTGGTTGCCCGTGCGGAAATCGAAAATGCCTGGACTCGTTTCGTGGTAATTCCACATGACGTAGAGGGCGATGCAGTTCATCCCCATCGCCTTGGCCATCAGGATCCGATGCTGCCAGTATTCGGCGGGGATGCGGGCGGGATGCATCTCCCCGCTGCGGATCTGGAACGGCTCGCCGTCGAGCAGGAAGCTTTCGCCGTCCTGGCTGAAAGAAAAAGTATGTCCGCTGTGGATCGTTGGTGCTGGGATGTCGACTGCGGAAGGTCCGGTTCGACTGCTGTCCGGGTCATGGCCAATATCGTGCGCCAACCTGATTGGTAGGAGCGCGGTGAATGCTGAGGATTCTCTCGTGTCCATTGATTGCATTTCCCAGGATGCTATCGAGACGTGGCACAGCGGAATGCGCGAACGACGGCGAAGCACGGGTCGCCCACGGTGGTCCGCCCGTGACGGAAACAACTGTAGCCTCCGTTCGCCGTCATGTCGACGACCAGTTTGTCATGCTATGCCGACACCAACGCGAGCGGCCCGCCACGCCCGGACGTTGCAGGCTCGGTACACCGTTGATCGCAAGTCTGGCGATAAAACGATCGTGCCGCCATTTCCGCAGATGGGCGACGCTCGTTTTACCTGCTCACACAGCAGGATCGAGCCTCGCGCATGTCGCGCAGATGACCATCTAGCTGGTCGACAAGGCCGACGCGCCGGAAATGAACCGCGTCTACGCGCGCTATTTCACGGCGCCGCCTTACCCGAATCGGGCGACGGTGGTCGTCAAGGAACTGCTTGGCGAGAACTGTCTGATCGAAATTGTCGTGCATGCGATCAAGGCCTGACGCGCGACGATCACGGAGGACTCGATCGAGCGTTACCGTGCGCTATATCGCGCCGCAACGCGATGTCACGCGACGTCACGCGATGTCACGCGATCTGCTGAACCCATTGACTCCGCCAACCCGGTGCCTCGAAGGGATCGGAAAAATACTGGGTCTCGTGAATGACCTTGCCGTCGCAGAACTCCATGATGCTTACCGTGTACGCCGCTCGCCCCTCATAGGCGATGGTGTATTCCGTGACCCAGAGATTACCCTCTCCTTGAATCCGCCTGACATTGAAGCCTGATGGCTTATCTGGATGATGGCTCCGCAGTGCCTGCAAATTGCTTCGCCCGATAATTCGCTCACCTGATTGGGGATAGTCACAGACGGCATCATCATCGTAAATATCATGCTCCGCGTCGAGATCGCCCGCCGCCGACGCGCTCCAGTGCGCGTCCAGAGCTTCACGTATCTTGTCTTCCTGCATGGCGTGCCTCCGGATAACGTTCACATCTATCTATTGCGTACGCCGCGGAATGAACCCGGGGCTGCCCGTTTTAACGACTTCGTTGTACCTCTGCCTCGTCTCAATCCGGTTGATCTCGTCGAATGCATCTGCTGGCAGCGCGGAGATTTCGAAATTCTCTCGCGCACGGGTCGCCGTTTTAGGGGTGGTGAGCAAAGCTCCGCCGCGCTGGATCGCCCAGGCAAGCAGTACCTGGGCCGGCGTCTTTCCAGTTCGTGCTGCAATCCGCGAGATGACCGGGTCCTCAAGCGGTCCCGGCCTGATTCCGTGACCCAATGGCGCAAAGGCCAAAAACACGATCTCTCTCTCCTTGCAGAATTCCAGAAGTTCCGTTTCCGGAAGATACGGATGCGCTTCGACCTGCACCGCAGCCGGCTTGATTCGTGCAGATTCATAGAGAGGCCGCAGGTCGTTCAGGCCAATATCGGACAGTCCGATGGCCCGGCATCTTCCGCGGTCGACGAGATCTTCCATCGCCCTCCACGTGTCTAGCAAAGTCACGCCTTTATCGTAGATGACATCGCCGTTTGCATCGCGCGGATCCTGCTCATCCCCCGCTTGAAATGCGAACGGCGTGTGTATCAGATAGAGATCGAGATAGTCGAGCCCAAGTCTTTCAAGACTTGCCTCGAAAGCCGGTTCGACACGCTCGCGCCGATGATTGGAGTTCCACAATTTTGTAGTCACGAAGATGTCTTCGCGCGCAATCCCTCCGACGGCAAGCCCTATCCGCAGCGCTTCGCCCACTTCGCGCTCGTTACGGTATCGCTCGGCACAATCGAAGTGCCGATAGCCGGCCTCCAGCGCGTCTCTGGTAGCGCTGATAGTCGTAGCTGAATCGGGAATCAGCGTGCCGAATCCGAGCGCGGGCATCCGGCCGCCTCCGTGATTCAGCGCTAACTTTTTGCTCCGGAAATCGGAAGACTCAATCATGTCGACATCTCCACACTATTTCATGCCCTGCAACGAAGGACCGACGCATGGGTCCGCAATTGCGGCGCCAGGTCCATGAACGGAAAAAACCTCAACGTACTCGAGTCGGACAACCGCTTCGTAGCGATTCCTGGCCGACGAATTCGTGAACCGCTTACACCGTGTCTCTTTACTTAAGGGTATATGAAGTGCCGCTTTAGTGTCAGGCTCGACGTCGTAGCTTTGGCAGAGAAGTCGGCGTCGCTCGACAACCCGAGCGAGCAGAACGGTGGCGCTGAAGTCCTTCTCTCTCTCGGGCCGGATTGATGTTGAATGTGCAGAAGTTGAAGCCGGTAAATCGGGGCGCGCCGATTCGCAACTCAGCCGCCGCCGTCAGAGTTAACGGAGCGCCAAACAGGTCTGCTTCCTGATCAAGTGTAGCAAATGAATCACTGCGCGGCAGCGGACGGTTCCGGAAAAGTACGCCATGTAGTTGGTGTGAATGCAGTCCATGCAACAAAGCATCCGTACTGTTCGGTGCTGGTCAACTGTTGCGTGATCAAGGTCCTGAACAGCCAGTTGGACTCGAACCACGCGTGACCGCATGACCACCACCATGAAAGGCCCCACGCCCCCCACAGCCGCTGCGATTGAATTCAGTCTCACACGTGTCTACGCTTCGACAATGGTGACTTCATAGTTCTCGTCTTCGAAAGCGACGAGAAACTCTTCCGGCATCAGCCATGAATCGACGCTCACCATCTTGGTGTCAATGTCGACGTTGACCTTCGCGTCGGCGTCGACAGTCTTCATCGCATGCTCAATCGTTGATACATCGTCTGAACGGATTTCGTCTTTCATCGAGAATTTCATTTGTCACTTCTCCAGTCAACAACGCTTGAATAAAGCAGGACCTATCGATTCATCAGCGTCAGTGGGTCCGCATATTGATTGTACGCACTACACATTCGACGGCGACGAAGCGCTGCGCAAGTGTCGATACAGGCATGTTGCAACGTATGCCGGACAAGACGGTGCGCATTGAACCGGCGTCTTGTTGCGTACGACAAAACGTGTGTGGCGCGCGTCTTCCCGTCGGTGGCTTCCAGTAAGCAAGAGGTCGGCGAGCGAGCGATTCCAGGACCCGTCACCCGCATCTTTGCGCTCAACGCAGCGACCGGAAGCTCACGCGAATCTCTTCCGAGAATACTTGCGGCTGCTCCCAGGCTGCAAAATGTCCGCCTTTTGGAAGGCGGTTATAGTGAATCAGCTTGGGATACGCCTTCGCTGTCCAGCTTTGCGGGGCAGCGTAGATTTCGTCGGGAAATACACTGACGGCAACCGGAATGGCCACGTGCTTGGGAGCAAAGAAGTTGAGCTTGTTTTCCCAATACAACCGCGCCGAAGAAATTCCCGTGTTCGTGAGCCAATAGAGCGTCACGTTCTCGAGAACGTCGTCTCGCGTCAGCCCCTCGGACTGACCGTCAAATACGCGCGCGATAAGTGCCTGGCTGGCGGCGTCGTGGTCGAGCATCCACGCGGCGAGGCCGACAGGCGAGTCTTCAATTCCGTACAACGTCTGCGGGCGGTTCGTCATCTCCTGGGCGTAGCCAAGACCGTGCTTGTAGAAAAAGTCGAGCTGGTCGTAAGCGTGCCGCTCGTCGGCTGAGAGGTCGGCCGGCGGCGGGTTGCCATACTTGAGCGCCTCTGCAATATTGTCCGGTACGGTGGCCGGCATGTTGGTGTGAATGCCGAGCAGTTCCGGTGGCGCAAGCAGGGCCATCTGCTCCGTGACAGCATTTCCCCAATCGCCGCCTTGCGCCACATATCGCGTGTATCCGAGCCGCTTCATCAGTACGACCCACGCGCGTGCAATGCGAGCAGGGTCCCAGCCGGTCGCGCTCGGTTTGCCTGAGAACCCGTAACCCGGGAGCGACGGAATCACGATATCGAATGCGTCCGACGCCATCCCGCCATGAGCGGTCGGATTGGTCAGCGGACCGATGATCTTCAACTGCTCGATGATCGAACCGGGCCACCCGTGCGTGACGATAACCGGCAACGCGTTGGCGTCTTTCGAACGAACGTGGATGAAATGAATGTCGAGCCCATCGATTTCGGTGACGAACTGCGGCAACGCGTTCAGCCTCGCTTCGACTTTGCGCCAGTCATAGTCAGTCGCCCAATACCGTGCGAGCTTCTGCATTGTCGCGAGTTGCACGCCCTGTGACGCATCAGTCACGGTCTCCCGCTCAGGCCACCTGGTCGCCTTGATACGCCTCTTCAAATCGATGAGTTGCGATTCCGGCGCGTGCACGCGGAGTCGACGAATAGCGGTCTTGTCACCGCCGCTCGACTTCGTGACTTCAGTGATGGTTTGATTCGTATCCGCGAAAGCAAGTCGGCTCAATGAGCCCGCAATTGCGGCCGCCGCCGCCACGCCGATAAAGCGACGGCGCGATGGGGTTTGGGGAAGGATATCGTCAGCCATACAAGCTCCTGTTGGCAATGAATCAGATGAGCTGGAGCGATGGGCGCGGCGGCAACGCAATATCCTGGGCAAACACGTTCACGATTGTCCAATTGAGTCGTCTATAGAGGCAGCCAGTTGGCAAGCCTCGCATCGTTATCGCTTCAACCGACCGCAAACCGCAGTTCGCAGTAGTTGTAGCGATTGTGTGGAAGCAAGCCCTCCGGGTAAATGGCCAAGTTAGAACAACAGTTGTGTCGATCGCGAACAAATCCGTTGCGCCAGGCTTTTTTGGCCATTGCCGTGTGGACACGATGCGCGAAAAGACACTGGCGAGTTTTATGCGGCAGCGACAGTATCGGTTACACAATCCGGCATTGCTTCACGCCGCTCAATATGGTGTCCTGATTCTTGATTGACCGATGCAGTCATGCTCATTGGTATCTGCCGAGTGGGTGCCTACACTAATTCCTGTGGACCGAATGCCCGCGCGTTCTTTCTTCCGCGAATTTCTTCAGCATCGAAAAGGAAGCAAACATGAAACTGACCCACTTGGTGGTGGCAATGGCCGCAGGCGCACTGTTTCACAACGGCAGCGCGATAGCACAGACAGACCAGGCAAGCACCGCCGCGAATCAAAGCGCGCAACCGGAAACTGGCGCGAAGCAGGAGTTCAAGATAAAACGCGTGACGCCGGCATACTGGCGCGTCACCATCGACCATCCGCCATTCAATATCTTCGGTCCGGAATCCATACCGCAGTTGAACAGCGTGATCACCCAGATAGAGAACGATCCCGAACTGAAGGTCGTGGTGTTCGACAGCTCAGTACCCGGTTTTTTTCTGACTCACTATGACTTTGTGCCGCCCCTCGAAGTCACGACGCGCATGCCCCCCGGCCCAACAGGCATGCCGCCGCTACCCGATATGCTGACTCGCCTGAGCCGCTCTTCCGTGGTGTCGATCGTGTCGATCCGGGGCCGGGCTTCGGGCGTTGGAAGTGAGTTGTCCCTTGCGTCCGACATGCGCTTCGCCAGCCGTGAAAAAGCCGTGCTTTCCCAATTCGAAGTAGGCGCCGGTTTCGTTCCCGGCGGCGGACCGATGTCGCGTCTTCCCCGGCTGATGGGGCGAGGCCGCGCACTGGAAATTCTGCTGAGCGGCAACGATATCAACGGCGAACTTGCCGAACGATATGGCTATGTCAACCGCTCACTTCCGGATGCCGAACTGGATAAGTTCGTCGACACCCTGGCTCGCCGCATTGCATCCTTCGACAAGCAGACCATCGGGGAGATCAAGCACTTCGTCAACATCTCCACTCTCCCTCCCGATAGCGAGGTTGGGCCACAGTGGGACGCTTTCATTACCTCCGTACAACGTCCAGCGGCGCAGCAGGATATCAGGAAGCTGATGGAACTTGGATTGCAGAAAAAGCCTGACGTGGAAATTCATCTCGACCGGTACACCGGCAAAGTCAATCAACCGGACAAGTAATCCACGCGCTTCGCAGTTGGCCGAGCTATCAGCCGCCAGACTTACGTCGGCAACTGCGTGCCGGCCTGCTCGGCGACGATATAGCTGGCGTACCAGTCCGGCCAGTTTTCGTCATGCTGTCCGGAGAGTTTCTCATGCTCGCCATGCGCGGCCGCGGCGCGCCGTAGCGCCCCTGCGAGTTCTATTGCCGAAGCGAATGTCGTGACCTGCGCGTCCACCCTTCCAGGGAGTCGAGTGGTCACTTCCTGGAAGACCCAGCCATTTCCGTCAGGATCGCTGAACGAGGCAAAGGAGCCGTAGCTGCGCCGTTCCGGTTGCGAGCCGCTCACGCGTCCTTCCTCGCCCGCATGGTGGAAAAGGCCGCCGGCGTCATGGAAGACTTCGCTCACGTCGATGCCTCGCTCGACAAGCTCTGCGTGCGCCCTGTTTATATCGGACACAATGAGATGGAGTCCCTGCACCGAACCCGGTTCTTCAGTCGTGACGCCCTTGCCGAAGAGAACCGAGCATTGCGAGCCTGGGGGCGTGAAATGGACAACTCGAAACTGCTCGTCTTTCGCGATATCGACGTCGAGCCTCCAACCTAACCTGGCATAGAACTCTTTCGCGCGATCGACGTCGGAGACTGGGATGACAACAATCTCGAGCTTCATGTCCACCGTCCGCGCTGTACCGGCAGCCGTGTCGGCTTGGTTGGTTGTTTGTGCATTGCTCATGTCAGGCTCCTCGTGTTTCGGTGATTCAAGGGTGACTCATACGTTTGCGATCTCGGCGACTTGCCTTCCTGATCTGGAATATCCAATTCCAGTTTTCGGCCTAATCGGATTGTTGTATCCGATGACTTACCAAAGGGCCGGTCGCTAATGTGAGAAGTCTCCGGAAAACCTCCGTGCCAATAAAGATTAAAGGAGGAAAATCAAAAATGAACAACTCTCACGAGTGCCGGGCGAGCAAATGCCTTGCGAAGTACTAGCCGGTGTGACGCTGCAGACAACTTACCGTCTGTGCGGAAACCGTCATCGTGGCCACGCGCCTTCAACCCGTGCCCGTCGCGCCTGACTTGTTCCTCACACGCAAGTCTGTTTGTCGCTGAAGGGTATTCGAACCGAGCACCAAAGCGCCTAGATTAGCCCCTTATCGGAGCCGCGGACCCGATCGGCAACAGAGCCCACTCAATGGATTTGGAGGTTCTCTATGAGCACGTCACAAAAGGTCATCGTCGTTACTGGCGCGTCGCAAGGCATCGGCGCGGAAGTCGTCAAGGCGTTCCGCAAGCTCGACTATCGCGTGGTCGCCACCGCGCGCAGCATCAAGCCGTCGGAGGATCCGAACATCCTGACCGTGGCCGGCGACATCGCCGACCCCGAAACCGCCCGCCGCGTGATCGGCGAAGCCGTGACGCGCTTCGGCCGCATCGATACGCTCGTGAACAACGCCGGCATCTTCGTCGCCAAGCCTTTTACCAGCTATACCGCCGAAGACTATGCAGCGGTCACGGGTGTGAACCTGAATGGCTTCTTCTACATCACGCAGCTCGCCATCGCTGATATGGAGAAGCATGCCAGCGGCCACGTCGTTAGCATCAGCACCACCCTGGCCGACCACGCGATCGACGGCGTGCCTGCGGTACTCGCCGCGCTCACCAAGGGCGGCCTGAACGCGGCAACCCGCTCCCTCGCGATCGAATACGCCAAACGCGGCATTCGTGCCAACGCGGTTTCGCCGGGCATCATCAGGTCGCCGATGCATCCGGCGGAAACGCATGCGGCGCTCGGCGCGCTCCATCCGATGGGTCATATGGGCGAAATGAGCGATGTCGTGAACGCGATCCTTTATCTGGACTCCGCCCCGTTCGTCACCGGCGAGATCCTGCACGTCGACGGCGGCCAGAGCGCTGGCCACTAAGCGCGACCATGCAGTAGCAGGCTCCGGTCCGCACGACCGGACGCCGCTAGCGTGCAACCGGTTTGTCGAACAGGATGAAGGAGAACATCACGCCAATCGCCACGGTGCTCTATGAACCCGGCGGCATCAGACTCGAATTCGATTTCTACCCGCGTGAATGACGATCCAGCTTTGCCTGGCGAAGGACCTCATTGCGACGATGCCAGCGTCACCGACCCACCTGTTCGAACGGCAAAGGCCGCGCATACCGCGCCTCAACCGGCCGCCAACCGTAATCTTCCCGATAGTCCTTCAACGGCAAAACTGTCTCTACCTCCTTGACGTCATGTCGAGCCGACGATCTGAAAAACTGGGTGCAATAGTCGACGAATGTCCTGAGCCTCGCCGGAAGCAGTTCCCGGTGCGAGTAGAAGAGACAGATCTCAACCTTGTTGTCGGATGTCGTGCACAGCGGCAAGATATGCGTAAGGCGCCTGGCTTCGATATCCTCACGCACCATGGTTTCAGGCAATGCGGCAATACCGGTCCCCATCAGTGCCGCTGCCCTAAGCAATATCTCGTTCCCGTCCATCGACGACATGGGAGACACGCTCACCCGCGTTTCGCTCTCCAACAGATCGACAACATCCACGCCCTTTTTCCGTGAATCCGTGTCCAGCAGAAGAAAGTGATGGGTCAACTCGGCGGCGGTTTTGGGAATACCGTACTGCTCAAGATAAGCGGGCGCTGCGACAAAGATGCGCTGTGACCTCGACAATGTACGGCGAATCACGGCAGACTGCTCGACAAGATGCGGCGGAAGAATCGCCATATCGAATCGGCCGTCATACAGGTTTGCGGCCCCCTCCTGAACGGAAACGATCAGATTCACATTAGGGGCAATGGCGTGATAGCCCCGCACCAGGCGCGAAAAGGTTTCGCTCATCAGCATCGGATGCACGATCAGCCGCAACTTGCCGCTGTCGACTTCACGCGAGCGCGTAATGCGACGGTTCGCTTCGTCGAGTTCCTCGAGCAAACGGCAGCAACTCAGATAGTAGGGCTGTGCCGCTTCAGTCAAAGAAACGGACCTTGTTGTTCTAAGCAAGACCCTCGTCTGGATGCACCCTTCGAGCTTGGCGATCGCCTTCGATACCGAGCCGGTGGTCACATTCAACGATTCCGCAGCCTTGCTGAAGCTTTGATACCGCGCGGCAGCAACGAATGCACGCAACATGTAAAGCTGGTCCATCTCGCACCTCACTGGTCAATGTAAAGATGTAGAGCAGAGTATTCAGGTGCCGTGGATCGTCACTGGCGGCGCAATCCAAACAACCGGGAAACGAATGCAGGGTAAGCGCGAACGCCGCATGGCGCCATCGTTCGATATGGTGTAACGCATCGTGCGCTCGCGTGCTCGACTAATACGTTCGGATGCGCGCACCAATCCAGTCCGAATGCTCTGTCGGCCACTTTCGCTTGATCTCAGGACGCGGCTATCGCACCGCTTGATGTGCTATCGAGGCGCCGTAGCACTTCGCCAGGGCGAGAATACAAGAAGGAAATCGGCCGGCGAAAAGGAGAACATCTAGACCTGGTTTGCCTGCAACGGTTCGATCGCATTGAGGGCCGATTCGAGGATCATCGCGCGGGCATTGACCGGTGCGGGTTTCGAACGCTGCGGATGAAATATGCGGTCCCCGCGCCTGATCCGTTGCCCGCTCAACACGCATGTCCCTGATACCTTGGCGTTCGCGACCCGCCAGACCTGGGCGCCGTAGAAGCAGCTCGTCGGGTCCCGCCACGCAATGGTCACGGTGAGCGACGTGGTCCGCTCAATCAGACTCACCTTCAGGTGAGGCAAGCCGCTAGTACCTGGCATCGCCTCGAAGCCATAGGATGATCCGCGTTTTGGCACGGGCGTCGTATCAGCGCCCGCATTCGGGCATCGTAATCCCGATGACAACAGTCGTATCGTCTGAACCCACGGGTCGACTTGGCTAACCAGCATGGCCGCGCTCCTTACGAATCGAAACGTAACGTTTAATTCTCACTGAACGGGACGCCGCGCCGGTAACAACGCATTAAGCGCACCGAACAGACGCCCAATGACTCAAGTGCCTGGGGTACGGTTGCCGCTGCGTCTCTCTCCCTGGCCATGCTCGATGTGGCGGCTCGTCAATCTATCGGCCCGTGCGTCCGCGTATTTGCTTCGAAGCCATGATATGGCGATTGAGGTGTGGATAGAATGCACGTTTTAGGAAAAGGGCTTTTTCCGCGGCAACATTTCTGGCATGAGCCCGATTGCTTCCGTGTCTGCGCGTGCGCCGCGAGTCTGGTCTGCGCCCAGTTGGTTCGCTCATGCGGCGAGGCGCATGAGCGTCTGTTGAACGCTGGCCGCCGTAGCGTAGCCCGAACTCAGTTGCCCAATCTTTCCGTTCAGATCAACAAACAACGACGGGAAGCCCGACACGCCTAGACGCCGGGTCAGTGCGAAATCCGCACGAGTTGCCTGTATCGCTTCGTCCGAGGACCAGACGGTGAGGAACGCATCGGCGTCGACGCCGAACCCCGCCGCCTTCAACGCCGACGCGCCGATCTCCGCGAGAATCCGACCGTCCGTGGTATCAAGTCCATCAACATAGAATGCCCGCTGAAACGCGCCGAAGACCGTCAATAGATTGACCGTAGGCTTGATCAGACGGGCCGTTACCACGGCACGGCAGACCGGTTCAGTGTCATAGACAAAGTTCTTCCTCGCAAGCAACGCGTCGCGATTGAATTGCGCGCCGCTCAGTTGCTCGACGCGGGCCCAGTGCGTCAGGCGAAACTGCTTGCCCGCGTCGTCCAGAACTTGCGTGGAACCTGCGGCCAGGCCACCCAGCACAACCTGTATTTCAAGGTCGGGCATCGCCTCTACGAGGGTTGTCATCTCTTTGTGGAAACCATAACACCATGAGCACATTGGGTCGCCTACAAATATGAGTTTCATAGCTGATTCCGTAAAATTTCTCTGTTGCGCAGGCCCGTTGCGTCGATCTTGAGGAACACGGTGATACGCCGCCGGGTGAAGTCTGTCGAAAAGGATCATAGAACCGAACCGTAGTGCCACGAACCAGGCTAGCCTCAATTCACTTTTTACACCGTGTAACCAGGAGCTCATTACTCGCCGATAGCTGGTCTACTCGCATCGGCATCCTCGCGACCGGATTTCGCTCCTGTTGGATATACGGTCGTATGAGTTCCACACGCTTTTTCAGAGGCCATGCCACCCGTTCGTACAATGTCTTTGAGCGGCGGGGCCGTGTACCTTGATCTCATGGCGAGTGCGAGCGTCTCGCGAGCCACCGATCAGGAGGGCGAGTCGTGAATGCAAGGGAAACAGCAGATCCGGTGATCAGTCTGCACGGCGACGCGCTCCCGTCAAAACCGCGCTGGATTCAGAGCGACGCCGACGCCGACGCAGACGCCGACGCCGACGCCGACACAGTAAATGCACGCTCCGAGCGGATATTCAAAACGCTCGTACTTGTCGTCTGCGGGTGGTCGTTGATTGAGGCGCCGCTAGAGTTGGGTGTATCCGACGTACACGCGGGGCTGGTCGCCCTGCTCCTGTCGAAGCTCGTGGTGCTCGGCACAGGTCTCGCTGCCATTGCCAAAGCACGCTTTGCTCGCGAAACTTTTGCGTTTCTCTGCGGCGCGAGCGTGTTGGCGATCGCACCCGCACTACCGATGGAATTCAACCATTCCTTCGCGATAGCAATCTTCTCGTCGATCGAATGCTTCAGCAAGGCCGCGTGCGTGATCGCACTCGGCGTCGCATCGTCGCGAGAGAAGCAGTCGCGCCGGCAATAGCCACATCGAGTCTTCAGGACTCACCTATCCCAAAGTATGAATCGATCTTCGGATACGCAGGATACGACTTCCGTCATGCCGACCCCTCGATTCGTCAGAAGAAACGGAATCCTTGCTTTAGTGCCTTCGAGCTACCAGGCAACGGTATGAATTGCCGCTCAATGACATCAGGAAAGACCATGCGCAACGGGTAGCGATAAGCGCGAGCATTGCTTACTATACGAAAAGTATCGGCGTCACTTAGCGTAACGAACTTTTCGAAGATCGAGCGATGAAACATGACAACGTTGGGGCGGGAAGTGAATCATTGCCGGACTCGCTTGTGTATGTGGTCGACGACGACGAATCCATTCGAGGCGCCCTAACCTCTCTACTCATGTCAGTCGGCATTCACGTGCGGGCGTTCGAATCGGCCGACGATTTTCTGGCCACGGACATGCCGGACGTGCCGAGCTGTCTCATTCTCGACGTTCGTCTGCGGGGCACGAGCGGCTTGACCCTGCAGCAGGAGCCCTTCAAAGAGAGTGTTCGATTCCCGGTCATATTTCTGACCGGGCACGGCGACATCGAGATGTCCGTCAAGGCCATGAAGGCGGGCGCCTTCGATTTCATGACAAAGCCATTCAAGGATCAGGATCTGATCGATACGATCGCCGCTGCCTTAAAAAGGGATATTGAATTAAAGCGCCAGGAAAGGATCGTTGCGGGCATCCGTCAAACATACGATTCGCTGACAGCGCGCGAGCGGGAAGTCATCAGGCTGGTCGCCGACGGGCTGTTGAACAAGCAGATCGCCGACCTCCTGTGCCTGAGCGAGGTAACGGTCAAGATCCATCGGGCCCAGGCGATGCATAAGCTGCAGGCGCGCTCAGTGCCTGATGTGGTCAGGAAGTTACAGCAGGTGCTGCCTGTGCACTAAGTGCGACTCAGCCATTTCTGTATTCGCTGCACTCTCGCCGCCATCTTCGGCCGGGATCGATCCCGGCTAATACGAACTGTCACTAAAATCATTCTAAGGTCTTATTGCCGCCTTGTCCGTAGGCCTGTAATTTGCCTAAAGGATTCAGCCTTTCTGAATCCTTTCGATGCCGTACGGACTCGAGATGAGAACAAAGCGCTCTCCTGCAGTCATCGGGGTAGTGGACGACGACGAATTCGTCCGGATGGCGACATCCAGTTTGCTTCGTTCGGCAAACTGGAGAGTCATTGTCTATGAGTCCGCCAACCATCTTCTGGGTGATACGCGCCGATCGGAACTGAAGCTTGTTGTCGCGGACATTCACATGCCGGGCGTGGACGGTTTCGCGCTGCTTGAATCGATCAAGCTATGGAAGCGGCCTGTTCCTGTCATTTTCATTACTGCCTATGCGACGCAGGAGCTTCTCGAGCGAGCCGAAGCCGGCGGAGCCGCCGGTTTCTTCTCAAAGCCAGTGGACGACGCACGACTGCTCGCGCTGATTGGCGCGATATTGCAGAAGTAACCTGGCCGAGGGTCCGTCCGTTTGTCAGCGTGTAGCGCGATCGCCTAAACGTTGCCCGGAAGCGAGACGTTGCCTGGCGCGGGCAACGTGAACTGAAAAGTGGCGCCCCCGGCGGAGTTCGACGTCACCCATAATCGTCCACCGTGACTTTCCACAATCGAACGGCAGATCGGCAGTCCCATTCCCAGGCCGTTGGGTTTGGTCGTAAAAAATGCCTCGAAGACGCCTTCCAGATGTTCGACGTCCAGACCTGGTCCAGAATCCTCCACGCTGATGCAGAGTTCGTTGGCACCGGACTGGCCGGTTCGGATCAAAAGCGTTCGCTCGCCGACGTCCATTGCACTCATCGCTTCAAGGGCGTTGATCATGAGATTGAGCATCACCTGCTGCAGTTGTACCCGATCCCCCTGGATCTGCGGCAATCCATCAACCAGCTGGACGACGAGCTCGACGCCGTGCTTGCCGGCTTCACCTCGCATGAACGCGATCAACTCGAGAATCGCTTCGTTGATGTCCAAGCCGTCTTTTCGCTGCGGCTCCTTTTTAAAGAATGCGCGGGTGCGGTCGACGATGTTATTGGCGCGGCCGCCATCCGCGACAATCCGGGTGAGCGCCTGACGCACTTCGTCGAGATTGGGCGGGCGCGCCGCCAGCCAGCGCAAGGCCGCACTGGCGTAGGCAACCGTTGCGGTGATGGGTTGCTTCACTTCGTGGGCAATCGATGCCGATAACTGCCCCATCGTCGCCACGCGGTTTGAATGCGCCAGTTCCATCTGGAGTCCGAGATATCGCCGTTCGCTATCGCGCACGTCCTGTTGCGCCCTCTTCTGATCGGTCAGGTCGACTATGAAAGCGACGCCCTGCCCTTCACGATCGCCGAACGCCGCCGCGCCGACCAGCACGGGCACCCGGCTGCCATCCTTGCGGAAGTACTCTTTCTCGAACGGTTTAGCGCTTCCGGTAGCCGTCAATTCCGCTCTCACGAATTCGTCGAGGTCACGCCACTCGGGCGGAGTCAAATCGGGCCACCGGATACGCCCTGAGAGCAGATCTTCCCGGCTGTAACCCACAATGCGCAGAAAAGCGTCGTTGGCTTCGACGACGTTGCCCTCAAAGTCCCAAATGTGGATCCCAATGATGTTCGAGTCCACCAGGCGCCGAACCTTTGCCTCGCGTTCCTGAAGGTCGGCATACAGACGGGTGTTCTCGAGTGAAATGGCGGCCTGCGATGCCAGCAAATCGAGCAGCGACGAGCGGCGCGCCGTAAAAACATGCGAAGTGGCCGTGTTCTCGAGATACAGCAGGCCGCCGAGTTTGCCCTGTCTGACCAGAGGCAGGCAGAACACGGACCGAGTGGCGCCGCTTGCCAGGTAGCTGTCCTGGGAGAACATGTTGGGTATCAACGCATCGTCGATGATGACGCTCTTTTGCGTGTGGATCACGTAACGCAGAATGGCGGCAGGGACGGCAGAATTGCCAGGCGGCTCCCGGTTCAACTCGATCCCGTTTCCATTGATGCGCGCCTCTGCCTCGATCCGGTAGCCGTCCGGCTGCTGCAGGACAACTAACAGGCCCCGATCGGCGCCCGCGGTCTGCAGCGCTATCGTCATCAGGCGTTCGATCAGGCCTGTCAATTCGATCTCGCTGGAAAGGGCTTGAGAGGCCTTGAGCAGGGTCGCGGCGTCGAACTGCCGCCAACCGAAGCTGAGTGTCGACGTAGCATTGCTCCCGTCCTGATTGGCGAGGCGGGGGAATTGCCCGTCGAGTTGCGCGACTTTGCCGTCCGCGCCCCAAAAGGCGAAGCAATGACGCGCGTTGCGCAAATACGCATCGGCGCTCGTCCTGAGACCGCTGCTTAGATAGAAGCGGCCGGCAAGTTCGTTGGCGATGCCTTCGTGGTGTAGAAAGCCATTTTCATGAGCGGAGTGGACCGCCTGTTCGTAAAGGCGCATGGCGTCGAGATCCCGGCCCTCCAGACGCGCAAGCTCCGCGCAAACCAGCGCGTAGCGGTTCTGATAGTTCTCCGGGCAGTGCTCAGCCCACGTTGCGAGCTTCTTGAGTTTCGCCGCAAGCATGCGCGCATAGACTTGCTGCTGTTCCTCGGATGCCTGCGGATAAAGCGCCGTCAAGGTGAGCGCATGAAAGAAGTGATAGGTCGGTTCGATCGCCAGTGCCATGACAGAACTGAGGACCGCCTCCGCCCGGTCCGCGGCCTCCAGCGCGTCGGCATACCGGCCGTCGAGAAAGGCAAGCATCACCTTGATGATGCGATAGACGCCGATAGCGCAGCCGAAATTCGATCTGATGATGGCCTCGAAGCAGGCTGCTTCGTCGAACGTCTCGTCGTTCAGATTCAACGGTTCGCTCGTCTTGCCGCGCAGACTGATGACGAATTGCCGCTCGACCCGGATCAACTCGTACACCGCGTCGTTGTGGCTCTCCCGCGCGAGCGCCGCGTACTTTTCCGAGAGCGTTTGCACGTCCTCGAGGGCGGCCCCTTTCTCGATGGTCTGCCAAACCGCGTTGAATGCGACGTTGCCTGCAAAAACGAAGTCGCCCACTTCCAGGCACGCAGCGGTCGCCCGCTCGAGAACCGGCAGATTAGCTGCAATGTGGCAGCGCCAGAAATTGACGTGGGCGCCGTACAGGTGAAGCAGCTTTCCATTCAGGCGCCGATTGCCGAACTTCTCGTTCAGTTTGAGCGACATCTCTGAAAATTGCACCGCGGTGGGGATATCGCCGATCAGAGACACCAGCATCAGCGCGTAATTGCCGTAAGCAAAACTGGAGTTCTCGGTATTGCCGTGCTGCAGGGAGAGATTGACCGCCTTGAGCGTGATGAGCGGGTAAAACGCCGGCCGCGCGGCAAAAGCGCAGTTCATCGCCTGAAGCAGAAGATTGACGATCGCACGGATCGCGGGTTCCGTCGCCACCGGCGCCTCGACCAGTTCGCCGATGGGACGCCCGGCCTGATTGACGCGAATGTCCCGCAATCCGTCATCGACGGCCGCCTGGATGTCCTGCTCCGTCTCAGGAAAGAGAATGCCGAAATCGCGCAGCGCAACCAGCGCGACCGCGAAGCTCTCGTCATATCTCCCGGCGAGCTGATACAACTCGATCCGCAGGCTGAAGACCTTCGCACGATCGAGATTGGAGCGCGCTCTCGCGAGCATCATGTCGGCCAGCGCGTCGGCTTGCGCAAAATCGCCGGCCAGATATTCGCACTCCGAAAACGCGAGATAGAGTTCGAACGTGCTGTCGTAGCGCTGCGTCCACGCATCCGGCGACAGCAGCGCCACGGCTTGCGCCAGATAGCTGCGAGCGGCCGCGTAGGCGGTCGAATTCATCGCGCGCCGGCCCGCGATGAGGTTCAACTCGACGACCTGCTCACGCTCCGGCTCCGCCTGGATCAGCGCGGCACCACGATTGAGATGGTTGACGATATCGAAGATGGGATCCTCGAGCGCTTCCGGCGGGGTCCGCGACACCAGCGCCCGGCCGATCCGCAGATGCGCGGCGGCGCGCTCGTCGGCGGGAATCAGCGCATAAGCGGCCTCCTGCACGCGGTCGTGTGCGAATTCATAGGCGTTGCCCACGCGAAAAACGAGACCCGTCCGCACGGCTTCCCACAGGTTCGCGTGCACCTTCTCTTCAGAGCCGCCCTGAACCCACGTCAGTGCGGTGACTTCAGCGACGTTGCCGAGACACGCCAGTTGCCCCAACGCGTCGCGCGTCAGCGCAGGCAGGCGGCTCAGCTTAGCCGCCATCAGATCGGCGACGTTCTCGGTGAAACCCTTCGCGCGAATGCGTGGCAAATCCCAGCACCACGCGGCGGCGCGCTGATCGAATGTGAGCAGGTCTTCATCGGCGAGCGCCGTCAGAAACTGGATCGCGAAGAACGGATTGCCGCCGGTCTTCTCGTGCACCAGTTGCGCGAGCGGCCCGGCTGTCGCGCTGTCGCAGTGAAGCGAATCGGCCACGAGTTGCGTGACGCTGTCCGGTGTGAGCGGCGCGAGCTCTATCTGCTGCACCTTTCTTTCGGCGTGGCTGATCGACTCGAGCGTGCGCGCAAACGGGTGCGACGCATCCACCTCGTTGTCCCGGTAGGCGCCGACCAGCAGAACGTGCTTCACGTCCGGATGCGTGACGAGGTGGGCAAGCAGGTCGAGCGTCGCCGTATCGACCCATTGGAGATCGTCGATAAACAGCGCGAGCGGATGCTCAGGTCGCGCAAATACGCCGAGAAAACGTCGAAATACCATCTGGAAGCGGTTTTGCGCATCCTGCGGCGGCAGAGCCGGCGCCGGTGGCTGCTCGCCGATGATGAGCGCGAGCTCGGGGATCAGTGTCACGATCAGCTGACCGTTGGGACCGAGCGCTTCCATTAGCGCGTGCCGCCACGGCTCGACCTCTGCGTCGCTCTGGCTCAAGAGGTTGCGCACGAGCGTCTGGAAGGCCTGTGCAAAAGGCACATAAGGAATGTCACGTTTGTACTGGTCGAACTTGCCGGACGCGAACAGGCCGCGTGGCGGCACCAGCACCCTGTGCAACTCGTTGACGACCGACGACTTGCCAATGCCCGGATAGCCCGAGATAAGCACCAGTTCGACCGCCCCGCTACCCACGACACGATCGAATGCTGTCACGAGCGCTTCGATCTGTGCCTCGCGTCCGTACAGTTTTTCGGGAACGAGCAAGCGGTCGGACGCGTCGTGCGCCCCCAGCGGGAACGGGTCGACGCGCTGGTGCGCCTCCCATGCCGCGAGGCACGACCGCAGGTCGGCTTCGACACCCGCCGCGGTCTGGTAACGATCCTCGGCGGCCTTGGCGAGGAGCTTCAGCACGATGCCCTCGACCGCCTTCGGAATACCGTCGACGCGCTCGCCTGGCGGTGCCGGCCTGCGCGCAATATGGCAATGAATCCATTCCATCGCGTCCGATGCGGTGAACGGCAGCGAGCCGGTAAGCATCTCGTACAGTGTGACGCCAAGCGAATAGAGATCGCTGCGCGTGTCGATCGAACGGTTCATGCGGCCCGTCTGCTCGGGCGCCATATACGCGAAAGTCCCGGCGACGATCTCCGGCGGCGCGGGCGGCTGATGTTCGTGCGGCAGTTGCGAGGCGATGCCGAAGCCGGTGAGCCGCACGTTGCCGTTCCCGTCGACGAGCACATTCGCCGGCTTGATGTCTTTGTGAACGAGCCCGCATCGGTGAACGTGACCGACTACTCTCGCCAGATTGACGGCGATGCGCAAAAAACGCGTGAGCTCCAGCGGACGGCCGAGTGAGCGATGGAGGGGCTCGCCGCCGTCGTCGTCGAGAACGAGCATGGGCGGCTCTCTGCGGTGATAGAGCGCCAGCGGCTGAGCGGCCCAGCTGGAATCGAGCAACGAGGCCAATCCGTATTCGTGCTCGAGCCGTGTAATGCTCTGCGTGACCGTACGGGTGGCGACCAGCGCGAGCACCGAGACGGGATGGCGGGGTCTCCGGGCTCGATACAGGGAGAAGTCGCCGTCATCGTGCAGCGGCTCCAACTCATATCCGGTGAGATCCACGGTGGACTCCACTGTCGACCGAAGCTAGTGGTTTAGCGATCGACCGGAGCGGGCCGTCGACCAGAGTTGGCGCTTTAGCGCTTACTCTGGTCCATAGCGCGCTACTCTGGTCCCATGCAAAGCACTGACTCCGATCCCACGCAAGATGGTTGCTGTAAGGCTACGAATTCCATTTAGAAATTATTGTCCACGCTTCCCGCCTTCCCGGCTATGGCTTGCACCGTCGTCCCATTTATTGGATCACCGCCGGCGTGACGCCAGAAACCGGACCCAAAAAAAACGGCATGCGCGACGCGCTTCTCGCGCGCGCAGCATGCCGCTACATCAGGCTGGAGCCTTCCGATACGCCCGCACTGAAACAACCCGGCGACGCGGCCCCCTTACTGCTGCGGCAAGGCGTAGGCAATCACATAGTCGCCAAGCTTCGTGCCGAACGAGCCATGCCCACCCGCCGCGATCACCACGTACTGACGGCCGTTGATCGAATAGCTCATCGGCGTGGCCTGGCCGCCCGCGGGCAGGCGGGCCTCCCAGACCTGTTTGCCGTTGTTCACGTCGAACCCGCGAATGTAGTTGTCCGCCGTCGCGCCGATAAACGCGACACCGCCCCCGGTGACGATCGGACCGCCCAGCATCGGCATGCCCATCCTGAACGGCAGCGGAATCGGCGAACTGTCGCGCACGGTGCCAATGCGCTTCTTCCACACGATCTCATTGGTCTTGAGATCGATCGCGGAGATGTAGCCCCATGCCGGCTGCTTGCACGGCAAGCCGAACGGCGAGAGGAACGGGTTGATCACCACGCCGTACGGCAGGCCATATTGCGGCTGGATGCCTGACTCGGTGCCGCTGCCCTTGGCGCCTGGCACCGGCTCCAGCGGATTGCCGGGGCCGCGCGGAATCAGACGCGAGACGAACGGCAGCGCGATCGGGTTCGCGACGGCGAACTGGCGGTCGGTGTCGACGGCAATGCCGCCCCACTCGAACATGCCCAGGTTGCCCGGGAACACCAGCGTGCCCTGCAACGAAGGCGGCGTGAACGTGCCTTCATACCGCAGCTTGTGAAACATCACACGGCACACGAGCTGGTCGTACATCGTGGCGCCCCACATGTCGGCGTCGGTCAGGTCCTTCGACGGGCGATACGTGAGCTGCGAGAACGGCTGCGTCGGCGCAACATGGTCGCCGGGGGCGGCGCCTTGCGGCACGGGCGTTTCGGGCGCCGGCACGACGGGGACACCCGTGCGGCGGTCGAGCACGAACAGGTTGCCGGTCTTGGCCGGCGCGTACACGACCGGCACGGTCTGGCCGTCCTTGCCGGTGATGTCGGCGAGCGTGGGCTGCGACGGCTGGTCCATGTCCCACAGATCGTGGTGCGCGGTCTGGTAGAACCAGGCGAGCTTGCCGGTCGATGCGTTGAGTGCGAGCAGGCCGCTGGCATAGCGCTCCTGATCCGGCGTGCGGTTGCCGCCCCAGATGTCCGGCGTCGTGACACCCATCGGCAGATAGACGATGTCGAGTTTCGCGTCGTAGGCGGACGGTGCCCACGAGTTGGGCGAATTCCACGTGTAATGCTCGCCCGCGCCCGGAATGTGATTCGGATCCTTCGCGCCCGGATCGAACGCCCAGAGCAATTCGCCCGTGCGCACATCGAAGCCGCGGATGACGCCCGACGGCTCGCGGTTCGAGAAGTTGTCCTCGACCGCGCCCGCCACGACGATCACCTTGCTGGTGATGATCGACGGCGACGTGGGCTCGTACATGCCCGGCGTCGTGACCGGCTGGGCGTGTTGAAGGTCGAGGTCGCCGTGGTTGCCGAAGCCCTCGCAACGTTGGCCTGTCAGCGCGTCGAGCGCGTAGAGGTGGCCGTCGTTGACCGGCAGGTAGATGCGGCGCGTACAGGCGGCCGTGGCATCGCTCGCCGGCGTGGTAGCGGCTGCGGCGGCGTCGCTCGCTGGCGCGGCGGCAGTTGCGGCTGCGTCGCTCGTCGGCGTGGCAGCCGCGGTGTCGCTCGTCGGCGCGGTAGCGGCTGCTGCTGTATCGCTCGACGGCGCAACCGCGGGTGCGGCCGCCGTGGCGCTAGCCGACAAATCGACATACGACACGCCGCGGCACGTCACGTGCTGGAACGACGGATCGGCCTGCAGCTTCGGATCGAACTTCCACTTGAGCGTGCCCGTCTTCGCGTCGAGCGCGAACAGAATCTGATGCGGCGAGCATAGGTAAAGCAGATCGCCGATCTTGATCGGGGTGACTTCGTTGGTAATCTCGACAGGATCGTTGGGCCCTTTCATATCACCCGTGCGGAAGGTCCAGGCCACCTGGAGATCCTTCGCGTTCTCAGGCGTGATCTGCTGCAACGGCGAATAGCGCGTGCCTTCCTGGGTGCGCCCATAGGCGGGCCAGTCGGCGGCGTCGATCCCGGTGCTGGCGCCGCTCGCGGGCGCAGCAGCGCTCAGTGTGCCGTTGACCTGCTGCGGATCATTGAAGTTCGCGTACACGAGCACGCCCGCCCATGCCACGAGCGCGACCACGAGCGACGCGACACCCAGCTTGCGCTCGCCCTCCAGCCGCCAGCTCATGAGCAGCAGCAACCATACGCCGAAGATGACGAGCACACCGGAGCGCGGCGCGAGCGCCCAGAAGTCGGGCCCCGACTCCAGCAGAGCCCAGATCGCCGTGCCGATCAGCACGAGCGCATAAAGCACGAGCGCGGCGGGACTGCGCCGCCAAAGCAGCCAGGCCACGCCCAACAGCACGATGCCTGTGATGAGATAGTAGGCGGAGCCGCCGACCGCGAGCAGCCATGCGCCACCGATCAGCAGATAGAGCGCGGTCAGCACCGTAAAGAGCAATGTGATGACGCCGATCACGCCCCGCGAATTCGACTGACTGGTCATGATGATCTCAACCCTCTTGAGTGGATGCAGCCTGCCGCCAGTACCGACGCCGAATTCACGCGCCGGAGCACGGTAAAAAGCATATCAGAACGTGTGCATCATTCCGACGTACACGCCGGTTTGCGATTCGCCGGCTATCGGGCTCGTCGGCGAGGACGAATCGCGCGGCGTCGCGAACACCGAGAACGTACCGTTCCCGCTGTTGTTCACGTAGGCGACGGTCCCGTAAAGAAAGGTACGCGAGTCTAGGTTATAGGTGGTCCCGAGCGCATAGAGCAAGGCATGGCTGCCAGGATCGTGCGAAGCATCTCCGGTACCTTCGCCTACCCGGATATAAAAGCCCGCCGCCGTCATGGCCCAGCGTGGCGTAGCCTGATAGGTGGCGCCCAGCCAGTAGTGGTCGGCGCTGTCGGCCACGCCTGCGGGCGAATCGGGCGCCGCGTAGTGCGTGTAGGCCGCCTGGATCTTGAACTTCTGCACGCGCACGTTCGCACCGACGAAATACTCGCGCGAGGCCGTGAAGATGTTGGATAAGCGCCCGCTCGAATCGCGTAGCTCGTCGTAGATGCCGCGCACGTCGAAGAGCGGTGAATGGTACGTGAGCATGATGCCGTCCGAGCGGCCGAACTCGCCCTCGGCGCCGTTGTTGAAACCGCTCGCCTGATTGCCAAAGGCATATTGGCCCTGAACGTCGAAGCCATGAAAGACCGGGCTGTGGTACTCGACGTTGTTGCTGGTCTGCTGCCAATTGCGCCCGCGCACGAGCGAAGCCGACGACACGGCCTGCTGCACGAACGGATCGAATTCCCAGACACCGTCGCTGTCGATAAAAAGATTGCGCCCGGCCTGCAACTGGCCCCACGTCTCGTTCTTGAGGCCGACATACGCGCGGCGCGAGAAGAGCCTGCCACCGCCAGTCGTGCCGTTCATGATCTGCAGCGCGGTTTCGAGGTCAAACAGTGCGGACATGCCGCCACCGAGATCTTCGGTGCCCTTGAAGCCCAGCATGCTGGTGCCCCAGTCGCCGCCTTCCGCGCTCCAACGGCTCGAACTGCCGCCCATGCCGTTGGCAATGTGATTCAGGTATTCGATCCCGCCATCGACACGGCCATACAGCGTCACGCTCGATTGTGCCGAAGCAGCCGTGCTGGCCGCGAGCAGGACGATACCGCACAGTTGATATTTCACGAGAGGTTCCAGGTTGATTCTCCTTTCGTTCTCCTTTCTGCCCCAGCCTCCGCTGTGCTGATGGATAGCGTCGTCAGGAACGAGTCAAAGCCGGACCGCCAACACAATCGCTCCCTCCAACCCTCGTTGTGATTCGCCCGGATCGTTGAGCACTGCCATGACGTACCAAACATGGGAATGCACTCTGAGTCTGCATACTACGAGGCGCAGCGGCCACTTGATATGACATATTTGTTGTAGCCGGTTACCCTGTACCGCTTGCGGATCTGCTGGAAAAGCCGCAATGGCAATGGTCTCAAGAATCGTCACGCCGCGGGTGCGCGGGTGCAAAGCAGTCCACCTTCAAAAGCCAGGCGGCATAGAACGTCGTCAAGGCGATGTTTCGAGTTGCAGTTTGCTTGCCTGCCTGACCAGAGTGGCAAATGAACCCGCCTGCATTTTTCTCATGATGTTGCCGCGATGCACCTGCACGGTGTATTCGGCGATGCCAAGGATGGCTGCCGCCTGCTTGTTGAGCAAACCGCTCGCGAGTAACGGCAACAGTTCCTGCTCACGAGGCGTCAGCGATTGATGGAGCGCCTGCAGCATCGCTGCCTCTTGCGCCTCCTTGCGAAGGACGTGCGCCGTGGCAAGCGCCGCCTCGACCGCGCGTATCAACGCATCCTCGTCGAGCGGCTTGGTGAGGAAATCGACAGCCCCGCTCTTCATGGCAAGGACCGCGGACGGCACATCGCCTCTTCCAGTAATGAAAATAACGGGAATCGAAGAGTCCGTGCCGACTAGCTTCTGAACTTCCAGGCCATTCATGCCTGGCATTCTCATATCCACGATCAGACATGCAACGACGTTACGATGCGGCGTGTCCAGAAACGCTTCGCCAGAGTCGAATGTCTGGACGTCTCTTCCGTTTGCGCGCAACAGCGCAGCGAGTGCTTCTCGCACGCGTGTGTCGTCGTCGACCACATAGACCAGTTCGCTCGCGCAGTCCATGAAACCCCTCTATCGTTAGCGCGTGCCTCGCCCGACAGGCTTAACGCGGCGTCCATACGATTCCGCCATGCGCGTGCGACCACGCGACCGGGTCCTTGAGAAACGCTTCCAGTTCGTTCAGCGAGCGTTCGTCGACGAGCCCGTCGCTTCTGGCAGCAACGAGCACGTCGTGCCAATTGGCCAGCGAATGCACGCTCACTCCCCAGCGGTCCAGCATTCCTGCCGTCGGGAACACGCCGTAGTCGAATACCACGAAGATGTCCTTCATCTTCGCGCCGACTTCGAGCAACGCGCGGCAGAACTCCCGCTTCGACTCTCCCGCAGCCATCAGGTCGTCAATCAACAGTACGCGGTCGCCGGCTTCGATCACGCCTTCGATTTGCGTCGAGAGGCCGAGACCTTTGGCCTTCTTGCGCACGTACTGCATCGGCAATTGCAGGGCGTCCGCAATCCAGGCCGCCATCGCGATGCCACTCGACTCCGCGCCGACAATTGCGTCGATGCCCTCGAGACAACCACGCTCACGCAGCAGTTGCAGGCTTTCGCCGACCAGCGCGTGCCGCAGCTTTGGAAACGAGATGAGCCGCCGGCAATCCATGTAGACCGGGCTAGTCCATCCTGATGGCAGGCGGAATGGTTCATCGACGCGGAACTGAACACAACCGGCTTCGATGAGAGCCCTGGCGACGGTCGTGGTCAGTCCGAGCTCCGTGCGTGAAATCGACATACAAACTCCGATACTTGTGTTGGCCTGCGCGTTGAAATCACTTTGCAACGGCATCCTGTTCTGCGCCTGCACCCGCGGCAGCAATCAGATCGACAAGGCTGCCGTAAATGCGGGGCTGAATGAGTGCCTCCGGGCGAAGCGCCTCGTCGAGTTGCGCGCCGGTCATCAACTGTCGACGAAGCACGACTTCCCTGATGGTCGTGCCGTGCGCATGCGCTTCCGCCGCAACGGACGTCGCATTCTTGTACCCGATGTACGGGTTCAGCGCCGTGGCCAGCGCGAGCGAGCGCTCCATGGTCTCGCGCAGATGCCCGGCATTCGCCGTAATACCCTTCACGCACTTGTCAGCGAGCGTGATGCACGCCGCAGTGAGATGTTTGAAACTGCGAAACAGCGCATAGGCGATGATCGGTTCGAAGGCATTGAGCTGAAGCTGGCCGCCTTCCGCGGCAAACGTCACGGTGATGTCGTTTCCAAACACCTCGAACGCCACCTGATTGACGACCTCCGGGATAACCGGATTGACCTTGCCGGGCATGATCGAAGAACCCGCCTGCATCGGCGGCAGGTTGATTTCGCCGAAACCTGCTCGTGGTCCGCTCGAAAGCAGGCGCAGGTCGTTGCAGGTCTTCGAGAGTTTCACGGCGATACGCTTGAGTACTCCGGAAATCTGAACGAACGCACCGCAGTCCTGCGTGGCTTCGATCAGGTTGGGCGCTGTGCTCAGTTCGATACCCGTGATCCGTTGCAGCGCTTCGAGCGCCTTCTGCGCGTAATCGGGGTGAGCGGTAATACCTGTACCGATGGCGGTGGCACCGAGGTTGATCTCCCGAATCAATGCCGACGCCTCACGCAAGCGCGCCATATCTTCTTCGAGCATGACCGCGTAGGTTGAAAACTCCTGCCCGAGCGTCATTGGAACTGCGTCCTGCAGTTGCGTGCGGCCGAGCTTCAGCAAACCCGCAAACTCCAATGCTTTTTCATCGAATGCCGCATGCAGTTGCGCCATGGCTTCGAGCAGGTGCTCGATGGCAAAGAATGTGGCGATGCGCAAAGCTGTCGGATAAACGTCGTTCGTGCTTTGTGCGAGATTGACGTGTTCGTTCGGGTGAAGATGCGCGTACTCGCCCCGCTTGTGGCCCATCAGTTCGAGCGCACGGTTGCAGATCACCTCGTTGGCGTTCATGTTGGTCGAAGTGCCCGCGCCGCCCTGGATCACGTCCACGACGAACTGCTCATGCAGGTGACCTTCACGTATCTCGATACACGCGGCGACGATCGCATCGCGCAATGTTGGCGACAGCAGGCCGAGTTCAGCGTTGGCAACGGCTGCAGCCTGCTTCACTGCGGCAAGTGCGATGATCAGATTGGGATAGCACGAGACGGTCGTCCCCGAAATCTCGAAGTTTTCTTTCGCTCGTAACGTATGCACGCCGTAGTACGCGTCTTGCGGCACTTGTCGCTCGCCAAGAAGGTCATATTCAACGCGGAACTCCTGATTGCTCATAGCTCTCTCCGGCGGGTCTTTTAATAGGCGTTCGAGTGGTCGACGAGGCGCCAGGGCAATTCGCCGCCTCCCATGAATGTTTCAATCGATTTGCCGTCACCGAGTTCGACGCTTCGTGGCGCGTCATTGCGTTCCCGCGTCAGCGTCACGGTGCCTTCGTTCGGTGGAAGGCCATAAAAACGGCGGCCGTTATCGCTTGCGAAGGCCTCAAAGCGCTCGAGCGCATGTTCTTCGTCGAACACCGTCAGGTAGGCCTCAAGGGCTGTCGGCGCGCTAAAGATACCGGCGCAACCGCACGCGGCTTCTTTGGCGCCGCGCTCGTGCGGTGCCGAATCAGTGCCGAGAAAAAACGACGGTGAGCCGGAAGTCGCGACACGCCGCAGCGCAAGTCGATGCTGCTCGCGCTTGAGGACCGGCAAACAGTAGTAATGCGGCCGCAATCCCCCGGTGAACATCGCGTTCCGGTTCAAAAGCAGATGCTGCGGTGTGATGGTCGCCGCGAGCCGGCCACTGGTGTCCGCGTCAACAAAGTCAGCGGCCTCTTCGGTGGTAATGTGCTCGAGCACGACCCTGAGCGCCGGAAACCTGTCGAGCAAGCGCTTGAGCGTGCGCTCAATAAAGACAGTCTCCTTGTCGAAAACATCGATAGCCGGGTCGGTGCTTTCACCGTGAATGAGAAGCGGCATGCCCAGTTCCTGCATGACATCGAGCACGCTTGCGACCTTGTCGATGCCGGTCACACCGTACTCGGAATGCGTCGTGGCGCCGGCGGGATACAGCTTCACCGCCGTGAACACGCGCGCCTCGAATCCCTTCCGGATTTCCGCAGGGTCGGTGTCGTCACACAAGTAGCATGTCATCAACGGCTCGAACGCAGAGCCTGCGGGCAATGCTTCGAGGATGCGCTCGCGATAGGCTCGCGCGGCTGCTACCGTCGTAACCGGCGGTTTGAGGTTGGGCATCACGATGGCGCGGCCGAACTGGCGCGCCGAAAACGGCAGCACGGTGCGAAGCATCGCGTCATCGCGCAAATGCAGATGCATGTCATCCGGGCGCCGGATGGTAATTGACTGAACCATGACTGTTCCTTGACCTGAGCGGACTCGTTAGAGATGGTCGATGGTGTCGGCAAGCACACGCACGCCAAGCATGAAATCGTCGATGTCCATCGCTTCATGCGGATTGTGGGAGCCGTTCTCGTTGCGGATGAACAGCATGCCGCTGGGAATACCCGCGTTTGCAAACAGCGACGCGTCGTGCCCCGCGCCGCTAGGCACGGTCTCATAAGGCGTCGCCATGCGCTCGCAAGACGCGGCGAGCGCGGCGCAAATCTTCTCGTCCATCGTGGCGGGCGAAGACTCCAGGCGCCGGTCGAATTCGAATTTCACGCCACGTTCGCGCGAAATCGACGCGCACTCGGTACGCATCAACTGGTAGAACCCTTCGAGCGTGTCATGGCTCTTGCTGCGCGCTTCGAAGCTGAAGTGCACCGTGCCCGGAATACGCGAGATGGAATGCTCGGACGGGTCCGTACCCACGATGCCCGTCGTCACGACGAGGTCTATGCCGCGCTCGAGCAGCACGCGCCAGTGTTCGTCCAGCCTGGTGATCAGGTCCGCTACGGCGAACATCGCATCGTGACGCAGCCAGCGAGGGACTGCGCCCGAGTGACCCGCCTCGCCGACACAGGTAATCCGGTTGTGCCGGACGTTGCCACGAATGCCCGGCACCACCCCGAGTGCAATCTTGCGGGCGACCATGATGGGGCCCTGCTCGATATGCAGTTCGAGATACGCTTTGGCGCGGGATTGATCGAAGAGCATTTCCTGAGACGCAATGGCGGCGGTGTCCGCACCAACCCGCTCCATGTAGCTGGCGAGCGACTTGCCCGAGGTTCGATGCTTGAGTTCGAGATCCTGTGCGGAGAGCTTGCCGAAGAGGGAGCCCGAGCCCATATAAGCCTTGCCGAACCATGCGCTTTCCTCCCCGCGAAAGGCAATGACGCGCAGCGGCGTACCCGACGCTCGACCACTCTGCTTCTGCGCAACCAGGCAGAGTAAGCCCGCGATGATGCCGGCAAGGCCGTCGAAGTTGCCGCCCTGCGGCACCGAATCCATATGCGAGCCGACCCAGACGGCCGGCTGCTGCGTGTCGCTTTCGGGCAGACTGAAAATAAGGTTGGCGGCGCGGTCGACATCGACATGCAGCCCTTCCTTCCCGGCAAAGTGCCGCAGGTAATCGGCCGCTGCGGACTCGCCTTTGCCATAGCTGTCTCGCGTGACACCTACACCGTCGGATGAGAGTTCGCGAATATCATCGAAGAGTTGCTGCGCGAGCCCGGTGAGGTCAAGTATTTCCATGATGCCCGTCCATTTGCACAATGTGCCGGTGCTATCCGGCACTTTCCCGAAGGCACTCGGTGAGCGAGCCGCCTTCACGCAACGAGGATTCAGCCTGACTGTTGTGCAAACCGCAGCCAGCGGTCGCTCAACTGACGATCCAGCTTCACCTGGCCGGTCAGGTCCCGAATGCTCTCGACGCCCATTTCCGTGCAGTACGCCTCAAGACCGTCGATGATTTTCTGCATGACGCCCGGGTCGCGGAACGATGCCGTTCCAACCTGTACAGCACTCGCACCCGCGAGCATGAATTCGACGGCGTCTTCGGCGGTCTGGATACCGCCACAGCCGATAATCGGAATCCGCACAGCCCTATAGCACTGGTGAACAAGCCGCACCGCGATGGGTTTGATGGCGGGACCGGACAGGCCGCCCATCACATTGCCGAGCTTCGGCTTACGGGTCCGGACATCGATCGCCATGCCGAGCACCGTGTTGCCCATCACGATGGCGTCCGCGCCGGCGTCTTCGGCTGCCCGCGCGACGGCCGCGATATTGCTCGCATTCGGCGTGAGCTTGACCCAGAACGGGTGATCGGTGCGCCGGCGAATTGCCGACACGGCCTTGTAGGTCGTATCGGGCAGCATGGCGAACGCCATGCCGTCTGCTTCAAGATTCGGACACGATATGTTCGCCTCGATCGCTGCCACTTCCGGCAACGACATCTCCTCGCAGGCCTCGGCAAACTCGTCGGCGGTATCGGCTGAAATGGAAACGACAACCGGCGTATCGAACTTCAGATACGGCGGCAGCACATGCTCGCGGTAATACTCGAGCCCCTTGCTCGGGATGCCTATCGAATTGAGCATCCCGCTGTAGCTATCCGCCACGCGCGGCGTGGGGTTACCCGCGCGCGACGTTGGCGACACGCTCTTCACCACGAGCGCGCCAAGACGATTGAGGGCCAGCGCTTCCTGGTATTCAATCGCGAAACAGCCTGACGCCGGCATGACGGGGTTGCGCAAAATCATGTTGCCAACCCGGGCGGTTAAATTAGCCAAATTCCACCTCCCCAACCACCTCGCGGATGGGAAACACTGGGCCTTCGCGACAGACGCGAAGGAATTTGCGGTCACCGTCGCAATCGAACAACCGCACGCATGAAAGACAGACGCCCATACCGCACGCCATGCGTTGTTCCATCGCGACTTCGGCGGTGATTCGCGGATAGTCGGAAAGGACGCGCTGCAATAGCATCAACAGACGATGCGACCCACAGGTATAGACGGCATCAGGACGCTGCTGCTCGATGAGCTCACGCAGCAGCACCTCCATCGCTTCGACCGAAGACGTTCCGTCCGCATCGAAAACACTGCGGACATCCGCCGTCGCGCCCCGCAGAAACTCTTTTTCCATGAGGTCGGCCGGCGAGCGTGCCGACATGACGGCCGTGATGTCGACACCCGCCTGCGACGCTTGCTTGATGAGCGGAGCCATCGTGGCCAGACCGACGCCGCGGGCGACCACGAGAATGCGGCGATAGTTGGCGCTGAAGGTAAAGGTATTGCCCAACGGCCCGACGATGTCCATGCGACCGCCTTCGAGCAAGGTCGCCATCGCCTTCGTGCCAACGCCCGTGACGTTGTAGAGAAACTCGATGCGGTTGTCTTCGGGACCGGCACCATAGACACTCATCGGGCGCAGCAGGAACGGTTCGTGTTCCAGCGTAGTCGGGCATTTGAGCTGGTAGAACTGCCCAGCCTTCGTGATTCGCGCGATGGGCGCGTCTGCTTCCAGACGGATGTACTTGTATCGCTGGTTGACCCAGTAGTGCTCTGCGACTCTGCAACGATAGGAAGCGACAATTGCGGCGTTCTCGACGCCGCACGGGCTTGCTGACATGATGACTCCACTCTTCGATAACGCTGCGGACCGGTCAGGTGAACAGAGCGGTTCGCAGCAAACTGTCTGGTTATTCCAGTTCCGCGCCCTTCAACTCGGGAATGAGAAAGATCGTTGCGACCATGTCGAGCACATAGATGCTTGCGAGCAGGGCAATCGCGAGTTGCAGCGAATAAGCAGCGGCGATACCGCCCACGACGATAGGACCCAATCCGCCGACCGCGCGGCCGACATTGAAAAGAACGTTCTGTGCGGTAGCGCGCGCCGCTGTCGGATAGGCCTCCGACATCAGGGCACCGTAGCCGCCAATCATTCCGTTGACGAACATGCCCATGAGCGCGCCGGCCCACAGCATCACGCCTGGGTCTGAGAGCTTCGAATAGGTAATGACCATCGCCACCGCGCCAGCCTGGAAGAGCAGGAAGGTCGGCTTGCGTCCAATGCGGTCCGCCAACTGGCCGAAGATATAGACTCCGACCATCATTCCGACGATGGTCACCGACGTCCAGAGCGCCGACTTGGTGAGACCAAATCCAAGCGTTCTGGCGAGGTAAGTCGGTAGCCAGATCATGATGCCGTAGTAGCCGAAGTTCTGGACCGAACACAGAATGACGATGCCGAGACTCGTGCGGGCGGTGCGTCCGTCGGCGATGAGCAGCCTGAATGCGTTAGGCTTCCTGGCTGATGTCTTCGCACTCCGCACGAACACTTCAGGCTCATGCAGCTTGTTGCGCACGACCCATGCAACGAGTGCCGGCGCCACGCCGAGCAGGAACATGCCGCGCCAGCCGATATGCGGAAGCAGCAGCGGCGTGAGTAGAGAGGCTGCAAGCACGCCGCTCTGCCAGCCGAGCGCAACATACGACGACACGCGCGCGCGATGTCTTGCAGGCCATGCTTCAGCGGCCAGCGCCATGCCGATTCCGAACTCACCACCCAGACCGATACCCGCGACTGTCCGGTAGGCCAGCAAATCCCAGAAGCCGTGAGCGAAGGCACACATCCCGGTGAAGAGCGCAAAAATCACGATGGTCCACGTCAGAACCCGGATGCGGCCGAACCGGTCCGACAGCGCGCCGAACAGAATGCCACCGCCCACCGCGCCAATCAGCGTCCACGTGACCAGCGCACCCGACTGCTGCGTGCTCAGATGCAGATCCAACGCGATGGCAGGCAACATGAACCCAAGAATGAGCAGGTCGAATCCGTCCATCGCGTAACCGATCGCCGAACCGGCCAGTGCTTTCCAGGCGTACTTGCTGGGACGGTCGTCCGCCCCGACTGGCGCGCTGGCATCGTGCCCTGCCGCCCTTGCATTTGCTTCCATGACTTCCTCCAGTGGAGACTTCCTTTCCTGCGATTCGAAAACGGTCTTTGTGGACCCGCGTGTCAACCACAACGCTACTCGTATAAAAAAATAGACGATCAGCACGCCTGAAATCATCCCGGACGACACAAATCGGGAAACTTCATGCAATGCGCTGTGTAGTGACGTCCCGGGTCTTGAACTACGTAGAAAGGGGCTGTCTCGGACGCTGAACTCTGTTGGTTCACAGACTCGTCTAAATATTTAGACTACGCGCTTTTGGCGCACCCTGCAACGCGATTTCCGTTAGTGAAAACCCGTAAGCGCGAATTGGCCGAACGGCGGTCGCGCCACGCACTCAGAAGTTGTGGCGAAGGCCTGCGCCGTATGTCAGTCCCGTGGACTGGCTAGCGTAGTGGTCGTATTTGAACGCCGCGTACACATCGGTACGCTTGGAGAGCGGATAGTCGTATCCGACCGCCCAGGTGGTGCGGTGAACGTCGCCACTGTTCGGCCCCGTCGACTTCGAATACACAAAGTCTCCGAGCACCGACCCTACGCCCACGGGAATCGAGACGCCAAGCTGTTCCGAGTTGGTCGTTGTCGTACCCAGCGTCGCCTTGTCGCGGATGTTCATGAAGCCGGCGAATACGCGAACCACGTTGAAGTTGTACGACCCGTCGAGTTGAATCGTCTCCTGGCTCTTGAGACCGGGTATAGCCGGCAATGCCGTCGCGATGTCACCCGCCACATTGCTGTAGTTGATGTACTGGTAGTTGGCCGCGAGCACGACCGGGCCGTTCGCATAGTTAAGCGTTCCACCCCACTTGTGCGCACCGGCGTCACCCGCCGTGTTACCGAACGAGTAGATCACGGTGCCGTTCAGGCCGCCGATCGTCGGCGACGAATAGGCTACGGCGTTGTTCCAGCCGGAATCGCCCACGACGCCCTGCGGACCGAGCCCCTTATACGTGTGGAAAATCCACGGAGAGAACGTATAGGAGTTGAAGAACGGATTGAGATTGATCGTTGAAATGTACAGAGGCGTTGTCAGCCTCCCCGCACGAATGGAACCATACGGCGTGGCAATGCCGAGGTACGCGTTGCGAGAGAAGAAACTGTCGTTCGTGAAGCGGCCGTACGTGCCGTTCTGCGGCTGGAAATAGCTCTCGAGCACGAAGAAAGTGGAATAGCCACCGCCCAGGTCCTCTGTCCCGCGAAGCCCCCAAAAAGACGTGGACAGCCCGCCCCCTTGCGTCACCACGGCCGCATGGGCGCCCGGGTTTTTGACGGAGCCGACAAACGCGTCGACCAGACCGTAAAGCTGCACCGAGGATTGCGCGAACGCCGGAGCGCTCAGCGCGGCAGTGCCGAAGAGACAAAGACTCGGCAGGAGTTTGAATTTTGCACCAGACATGAAAAGCCTCTTGTTCGTTTCAGCTGACAGCCGCGTGGTCTTCCGGTTTGCGTCGTCGACATCGCGAACGCGCACCGGGCATCTGTGACGCGCCGTCGGGCGAACGTCACATGAGAATCTTGCGACCGTCTAAATAAAACGACAAGTGTACAAAAAGGCAAAAACTCTAGAATTTTGCCAAAAACGCCTCAGTATCTTCCTTGGTAATGCAGCTTTGACGACGCCTTGAGGTACAATTCGTTTGGATTTTTATACGAGGATGTATCGTGGCCGAAGTTCTAGGTTTCCGCAAAACAGCGCCCACTTTCGACTTCCTCGCTATCGGCGAGCGCCTTCGCGCCTATCGCATGGCTCGCGGACTTCGCTCCGACGACATTGCTGAACGGCTCGCAATTTCCCGCGCCGCCGTCTACAACCTCGAGCGTGGTGAAATCGTCAAGATTGAAACGCTCGAGCGTCTGGCAGCGCTGCTGGAAGTGACGCTTCCCAATCTGCTCGGGGTTGAGTCCGAGTACCACGACTCCGCGGTCAGTTACTTCGAGCGCATGCGCCAGCTCGAATCACGCTCGACGCGCATCCTCGCCAACTTCGATCCGATTTCATTCCTGCTTACCTCTGAAGCGTACCCGCAGCATCTGCGCTCCATGCTTGACGAGAGCGTGCCCGACGAACTGGTCGGAGAAAGCTCGAAGCGGATCAACAGCGACGTTCTGAAAATTCTGGCCGCACGGCGCAAGGTGTTCGAACAGCAGCGTCCTGGCATCCTCAGCCTGATTGGTCTCCGGCAGATTGAGCAGTTCCTGCATCATGGGCTGGTGGGCCGTTTAGGCCTGCCTTCAGGCGTGCAACTCGAGCGAAAACTTGCGGCACGCAAGGAAGTCGCACACATGATCGAGGTGTTGAACAGCGACCCTATTGGCGTCCAGGTCGGCATCGTGACCGACAATCTGCCGAGTGAGACCTTTCAGATTTTCGAGGAACCGGGCAGCCAGCATGTAGCGGTATCGCCCTTTCGCCTCGGCGAGCTTCCGAATGTGCGAACAGGTATTGCGACGATTACAACGTCAGCCGATGCTGTCGCGATGTACCGCGGCCTGATCGAGCGCGTGTGGGCCGGTTCCGCCAAAGGGCGCGACGGCGCGAAGCTCCTGCAACTGCTACTCGATCGCGGTTAATCCCGTAGGATGCCCCGACCTCGCCGCGGCCGCTGTTAGCGCCGGATCATACGACCGGCGCACACGACAATTTTCAGATGCACGCCGCCAGGTTAGACGACCATGGCCGGCGCCACCTTCGCGGCGAATGCGTTGAGCGCCTCGAGAAAAGCGGCATCCGAGGCTTCGCTGGCCTCTTTCAGTGCCTTTGTATCGTTCCGCAACTCAGCGAGAAATTCATCGACCAAACCGGTGGATACGGCAACGCCCTCGTGACGTTCGCTAAAAGCGTTCGCCCGCTCCGCAAGTAGCACGAGAGCCGCCGATTGACGCCCCGAAGCGGCGGCTGCGTCGCGGCACTGCGACGCGAAATGGCGGATGTCAGAGAAGCCGACGTGTGAGCGCTCGAGCCACACGCTTGCGAGCTGAAGATTCATTTTGCGTCCCTCAATCGACAATATTGCGACAACGCTGCATGAGCCATGCAGATGTGCCGGAGACCACATCATGCTCCCGTCTAAAAAAAAAGACAACCGGCCGAGCGGCGTTTGGCCGTGCGGCGCTCAACCCGCGTCGTCGCGAATAGCACAAGCCTTATCGCGCTTTGCTCGCGCCACTCCAGCTAAACCCAAAGTTCGACTGCATTGCAGGCGCCCACTTCGCACACGCACGAAAACCCAACAGCGCGCCGCCCACGGCAAACAACACCGGAATCAGAAAATCCTGGCTTACGCGGGTGAATTCGAACATGAGCACCACGGCCGTAATCGGCATCTGCATCGAGGCAGCGAGAAACGCCGTTGCGCCGACCACCGCGAATGCGCCCAGCGACGCCCCCGGCCACACGAGGCTCCATAATCCGCCGAGTACGATCGCCAGCAGCGCGCCATTCGCGAGCCCCGGTGTGAGCAGGCCACCTTCGGCGCCGGCGCGCAAACTGCTCGCGGTGATGACCACCTTCAGCACCAGCAGCATCGCGGCGAGACTGATGGTCAAGCCGCCATCGAATGCCAGTCCCGCAGGTCCCTTGCCATTGCCGAGCAACTGCGGGAAATGCATCGCGAGGACGCCGATCATCGCGAAGTTCAGCAGCGACAACACCGGCAGGCGCCAGTTCTTCGGCGCGGCCGCGCGCGAGCGATTCATCAGTTCCGTGAAGCTCCACGCCGCCACGCCGAAGATCGGACTGCACACCACGGACCAGACCACGAGCGTGGGGCTCAGCGTCATCGACGGCACCAGGTATTGATGCTCGTTGCCCAGTCCCAGTTGCGCGACCAACGCGGCCACCGACGAGGTCACGATGGCCGGCACCAGTGCGGGCCAGCCGAAGGTGCCCAGCAAGACCTCGAGCACGAACACCGCGCCGCCGAGCGGCACGTTATAGACCGCGGCCAAACCGGCGCCCGCGCCGCACGCCACCATGATCCGGCTCTGCGCGACCGACAGCCCCGCACGGCGCGACAGCCAGCCGGCGAACGCCGAGCCGATCTCACGCGGCGCGACTTCGCGGCCGAGCGGCGAGCCGAGCGCCACGGTGACGATCTGCAGCACTGCATGGATCGTCGTGCTCATTACGGGCATCCGCGGATCGTCGGATTTGACGGCCTGGCGAATGCTCACGAGCGGCCGGCCGAATCGATATAGCGCCCACCAGCCGAATCCCGCCACCAGGCCGCAAATCGTCAGCACGAGCAGGCGGCGTTCGGGCGCGGCACCGCTGACGCCCTGTAGAAAACTCTCGGCGCTGATCACGTGCGTCACGCTGTAGCCGTATGCAAGATGCTGGATGCCGTGCAGCAGCAACGCGAGCAGCATGCCGCCGAGACCGGCGCCGATACCCGTGAGCAACGTGACCGCGGCGATCACGGCAAACGGACTGCGCTCGCGGCGTACAGGCTCCGAAGTGATTGATTTGACTGACATGGCGCGTCGACAAAAGCGAAATAAGTGGGATGACGACCATGGTATTCCGCGACGCAACATGAATCAAATTGATTTTTAAGATCGATTGATGCGCAAGTTGCATATATTGAGAATGGCCACTTTCCGGTCCGCCCCGCGCGACCGGCGCGGTGCCATCGCACAGAATTAGCGAGTGGAAACGAAGAACATCGACACCGAAACTCAAAATGACCGGATCAGCAAGAAAATCACATCCGAAATAGATTACAAATAACAAACTAAATCGCACACACCATCAATACAATAATTACATTTAGCCAACATAAATGGCGCGCTTCATGAAATCTGCTCCAGGGATTAATACGGATAAACGCGCGTTCATTCATGCAAGCGTTTAACAGTCGGCGTACACTCGCTCGAAGCCCATGCCACGGGGCGTGCGGGGCTGCGGAGCCACCTGTCGTCAAACACGGGTGATTGGAGAACCAGGAGAACAATCAATGAGTTGGACACGGGAACAGAGAAACGTCACGATCGCTGCCTATCTGGGCTGGACACTCGACGCATTCGATTTCTTTCTAATGGTGTTCGTATTGAAAGATATTGCGGCGGAGTTCAATACAAAAATCCCCGAGGTCGCCTTCGGCATCATGCTGACCTTGGTGATGCGTCCGCTCGGCGCATTGATTTTCGGCTGGCTCGCCGACAAGTACGGCCGCCGTCCCACGCTGATGGTCAATATCGCGTGTTTCTCCCTGCTGGAATTGCTGTCCGGCTTTTCGCCGAACCTGGCCACTCTGCTCGTGCTGCGCGCGCTGTTCGGCATCGCGATGGGCGGCGAATGGGGCGTCGGCGGCGCACTGACAATGGAAACCGTGCCGCCGAAGTCGCGCGGCATCGTCTCGGGTCTGCTGCAGGCCGGCTATCCGAGCGGCTATCTGCTCGCCTCGGTCGTGTTCGGCGTGTTCTATCAGTACATCGGCTGGCGCGGCATGTTCTTCGTCGGCGTACTGCCGGCGTTGCTCGTGCTGTATGTGCGGGCGCACGTGCCGGAATCGCCGGCCTTCAAGACGCTCGAAAAGAAAGCGCGTCCGGGTCTCGTCGCCACGCTCAGGCAGAACGTCAAGCTGTCGCTGTACGCGATCATTCTGATGACCGCGTTCAATTTCTTCTCGCACGGCTCACAAGATCTGTATCCGACCTTCCTGCGCGTGCAGCATCAGTTCGACGCGCATACGGTGTCGTGGATCACGATCGTGCTGAACATCGGCGCGATTTGCGGCGGCCTGTTCTTCGGCGCATTGTCGGAAAAGATCGGCCGCAAGCGCGCGATCTTCATTGCTGCGTTGATTGCGTTGCCGGTGCTGCCGCTGTGGGCCTTCTCGACCACGCCGGTGCTGCTCGCGGTGGGCGCCTTCCTGATGCAGATCTCCGTGCAGGGCGCATGGGGCGTGATTCCGGTGCACCTGAACGAAATCTCGCCCGATGAAATTCGCGCGACGTTCCCCGGTCTCGTGTATCAGCTCGGCAATCTGATCGCGTCGGTGAACGGACCGTTGCAGGCGAGCGCCGCCGAAGCGCACGGCAACAACTACGCGCTCATCATGGCGGTCGTGATCGGTATCGTGGCAGTGGTGATTGCCGCGCTGATTCCGTTCAGCCGCGAGCGCCGCGGCATCGACATGACACAGTCGGCCAAGCAGGTTGCGGCACGGGTTTAAGCGTTCGAACCAAATAGCTATTTTGCCGACGCGTTATCGGGAACAATAGGCGCAAAGGCGGCGCGAACCGCCGCGCGACGCAGAGCACGCGTCAGCAAATAGCAGCAAGGCCAAACAAGTGGCGAGCCATACGAGGCCGTTCCGATTTCCATCGGAACGGCCTTTTTTATTTCCGCGCGGTTTGACGCGCCGCGAGCATGGAAAGTCGACGTTCATCAGGTCTTCTAGAGGAGTTAGTCGACTGTGACCCCTTGATCGCACACCTCATTTCTTCTTATCCTGAAAAAAACAGCCGTTTCAAATAAGCATTTGAATTGCTTGTTTGCGGTCCGGACGCCCGGTAACTGGGAGACGCGATATGGCAGTTCGCACAACAGGCCGGCATGCCGGCGACACGAAGTCCCGCATCCTCGACGCCGCCGAAACACTCTTTATCGAATGCGGCTATGAAGCCATGTCGTTGCGCCAGATTACTTCGCGCGCCGAAGTAAATCTCGCGGCAGTGAACTATCACTTCGGCAGCAAGGAATCGCTGATTCACTCGATGCTGTCCCGCCGCCTCGACCACCTCAACCAGGAGCGGCTCAAGCTGCTCGACCGCTTCGACACCATGCTCGGCGAGCGCCTGACCTGCGAGCACGTGCTCGGCGCGATGTTCATTCCGGCGCTGCGCCTGTCGCGCGATCCGCGCGTCGGCGGCAAGGCGTTTCTGCGTTTGCTCGGCCGCGCTTACACCGATCCGTCGTCGTTCATTCGCGACTTTCTCAACGGGCACTACGCCTCTGTGGCGGTGCGCTTTTTCGATGCGTTCCAGCGCGCGTTGCCGCATCTGCCGCGCGAAGAACTCGGCTGGCGTCTGCACTTCGCGATCGGCGCGCTGTCGGGCGTGCTGGCCGGCACCGACACGGACAGCCTGATTTCCGAGTTCTCGCAGGGCAAGTCGATGAACGACCTGCAACTCATCGCACGCCTCGCCTCGCTGATGGTGGCCGCGCTCAAGGCGCCGTTGCCCGACGGCACACAACTCGCCGCGTTCGCCGCGGTACTCGGCGACGCCAGCGACGGCGGTGCGGAGTGCGCCGGAGACGGCGGCGCGGAAGGCACGAACGCGGCACACACTGGAGGCGGATCGGAGTCGCCCTCACCGGCCGTATCGGAAGGCGAACATCGTGACGGCGACATGGAAGCAGGTTCGCGTCAGCACGCATTTCACCGCACAGCTTAACGATCGAGCGCGGCGGGCAGCGCGCCGTCATGAGCCGTCAGCCGCACGCGGCGCCCGTGAGAGCGGGCAGACGGATCACTACCGCACCATGCAGGCAACCGGCGCAATAGTAAGCATGCCGCAGCTTCGAACCCGTAATCGACCGGCAATGCCTACACTACCGGTCAGCGCCAGACAGGCAACAAGTACTCAACAAACACTCAGCAAGAAGGCAGCCGACCACCATGAACGCCGCATACCTGAGCAGCACGTCTAAGTCCCGCACCTAAGCGACGCCGCGCTGTCGAACGGCACATACGACACGCAAAAGCAAATGCAGCACGCGCGGCGAGGCAGCGGGCATGAGGCAGAAAATCAATAGAACGCGAACCATCCGCCCTACGTGGACGCGGTCGCTCGCACCATCGAAAGAGGAGGAAACGTCATGCCGTGGTTCATCCTGGTACTCGTCATTGCCGCGTTCGCGCTCGTCTACGTTCAGGCGCGCGCGGCATGGTGGCTTGCCTTCATGATCGTGTGGGTGGCGGCCGCGCATGTCAGCGGAGCCGCGGGTGCGGTGGCCACGACGCTGCTCGCCATCGTATTCGTCCTCCCCGCCCTCGTGCTCGCGCTCAAACCGCTGCGCCGCACGTGCCTCGCCAAGCCCGTGCTCGACATCTTCCGCAAGATCCTGCCGGAGATGTCGCAGACCGAGCGCGATGCGATCGAAGCCGGCACGGTCTGGTGGGACGCCGAACTGTTCTCGGGCCGCCCGCATTGGGACACGCTGCTCGGCTACGGTCCCGCCACGCTGACGGCGGAAGAACAGTCGTTCCTCGACGTCGAATGCGAGCAACTCTGCGATCTCGCGAACGACTGGGAAACCACCATGGTCTGGCAGGACCTGTCGCCGCAAACCTGGCAGTACATCAAGGAACGCGGCTTTCTCGGCATGATCATTCCGAAGCAGTACGGCGGCAAGCAGTTCTCCGCCTACGCGCATTCGCAGGTCATCATGAAGCTCGCCACGCGCTGCTCGGCCGCCGCCGTTTCGGTGATGGTTCCGAATTCGCTCGGCCCCGCCGAATTGCTGTTGCACTACGGCACCGACGAGCAGAAAAACCACTACCTGCCGCGCCTCGCACGCGGCGAGGAAATCCCCTGCTTCGCATTGACGAGCCCCTACGCGGGTTCCGACGCGGCGGCGATTCCGGACGTCGGCATCGCGTGCAAGGGGACGTTCGAAGGCCGCGAGACACTGGGCTTTCGCGTTACGTGGGACAAGCGCTACATCACGCTCGGCCCGATTGCGACCGTGCTCGGCCTCGCCTTTCGCGCGCTCGATCCCGACCATCTGCTCAGCACGGAGGACGAACCCGGCATCACCTGCGCGCTGATTCCGACCGGCCATCCGGGCGTGAACATCGGCCGCCGTCACTGGCCGCTCAATGCCGTGTTCCAGAACGGCCCGAACTCGGGCAAGGACGTGTTCATTCCGCTCGACTGGGTGATCGGCGGGCGCGCGCAGGTCGGCAACGGCTGGCGCATGCTGATGGAATGTCTCGCGGCGGGCCGGGCGATTTCGCTGCCGTCGTCGAATGTGGGCATGGCGAAGATCGCTGTGCGCGGCACTGGCGCCTACGCCGCGGTTCGCCGCCAGTTCCGCACCGCCGTCGGCAAGTTCGAGGGCGTGCAGGAAGCGCTCGGCCGCATGGGCGGCAACCTGTACGTGATGGACGCCGCGCGCCGCCTGTCGGCGCACGCGGTGGACCTCGGCGAAAAGCCTTCAGTGATCTCGGCGATCGCGAAGTATCACATCACCGAGCGCGCCCGCATGGTCATCAACGACGGCATGGATATCACCGCCGGCAAGGGCATCTGCATGGGGCCGTCGAACTTTCTCGCGCGCGCCTATCAGCAGGTGCCGATCTCGATCACCGTCGAAGGCGCCAACATTCTCACGCGTTGCCTGATCATCTTCGGCCAGGGCGCGATTCGTTGTCATCCGTATGTGCTGAAGGAAATGGCCGCCACGCGCGAAACGGACCACGCCAGGGCGGTGCGCGATTTCGACGAGGCGTTCTTCGGCCACGTCAGCTTCACGCTCTCCAACGTGGTGCGCAGTTTCGTTTATGGCGTAACGGGCGGCGCCTTCATCGCCAAACCGCGCACGGCCCACGCGCCGCTGCATGCGTACTACCGCGCGGCCACCCGCCTGTCCACCGCGTTCTCGCTGCTCGCCGATGTCTCGATGTTCGTGCTCGGCGGCGATCTGAAACGCCGCGAGCGCATCTCAGCGCGTCTGGGCGACGTGCTGTCCCAGCTTTATCTGATCTCCGCCACGCTCAAGCGTTTCGAAGACGAAGGCCGTCAGCAAGAAGACCTGCCGCTGGTCCGCTGGGGTGTCGAGGATTCGCTGTACAAGGCGCAACACGCGCTCGACGGCGTGCTCGCCAACTATCCGAACCGCCTCGCCGCCGGCCTCGTGCGCGTGCTCGCGTTCCCGTTCGGATTGCCCTACCGCGAGCCGTCCGACCAGCTCGGCAGCGAGATCGCCGAACTGATGCAAACGCCGGGCGCCGCGCGCAATCGTCTGCTGTCCGATTCATACGTGCCGCATCCGCATGTCGACGCGCTCGGCTACGGCGAGCTGGTGTTCGAGCTGAACCCGCGCTTCACGCAGATCGAGCAGAAGCTGCGCGACGCGGTCAAGCAAGGCCTGCTCGAACCGATGCCGCAGAGCCTGCCGCAGCTGGCTGCCTGGACCGACGCGGCGCAGAAGAAAGGTCTGATCGACGCCGACGACCGGCGCGTGCTCGACGACTACGCGCGTTACGGCGCGCAAGTCGTGAAGGTGGACGACTTCCCCGCCGACTTCGACATGCTCGCCAGTCTGCAAAAGCGCAAGGAGACTCTGGAAAAGGCGCTGGGGCTCGCGGCCTGAGTTCGGCGCCGGCTTAAAAAAACATCCGGGCAAGGCGCGCCGCGGGCGCCGAACTCGGTGCACACTGACACACGTTCGACGCCCCTCGGGGAGATTTCCTGTGAGGCGTCTCCCGGGGGGCAACCTCGCGGCGTGGCCAGCGGAGCGACTAATAATATGAACGACTCTTACCTGAACTTCGTCAACTCGCCGTTCGGCGCGCGCCTTGCGCGTTCGCTCGGCCTGCCCAAGCCCGAGGTGCTGCGCCGCTATCGCGCGGACCAGCCCGAATTCGGCGGACTGGTGGCGCTCGGCGCGGGCCGCGAACCGCATCTGCTCGACGCGCTGGCAACACTCGTGGCAAGCATCGGCGTGACGAGCGTCGCGCATGCAAGCGCCGGCTTGTGGGTACCGCTCGCCAACCGTCACGGTCTCATGACAGGGCGTTTCGAACCGGCCGACCCCGGCTCTCAAGGCAAACTCGCAGCCCTGCTGTTCGACGCGAGCGGTATTGAAGACAGTACCCAGCTCGAACCGTTGCACGGCTTCTTCCACGACACGCTGCGCTCGCTCGGCAAGTGCGGGCGCATCATCGTGCTGGGACGGCCGCCGGAAAGCTGCGCGACGCCTCGCCAATGGACCGCGCAACGCGCGCTCGAAGGCTTCACGCGTTCGCTCGGCAAGGAAGCGCGGCGCGGCATCACCGCGAATCTCGTGTATGTGGAGCAAGGCGCCGAGAACCGCGTCGAAGCGACGTTGCGGTTCTTTCTGTCGCCGCGCTCGGCATACGTGTCGGGCCAGGCCATGCGCATCGCCGCCGCCAGCTCAACCACAAGCGACGATCCCACGCCCGCGTTCGACTGGCGGCAGCCGCTCGCGGGCCGGCGCGCGGTCGTGACCGGCGCGGCGCGCGGCATCGGCGCCTCGATTGCGAGCGTGCTGGCGGCCGAAGGCGCGCACGTGATCGGCATCGACATCCCAACAGCGCGCGACGCGCTCGACGCAACCATGCGTCAGTTGAACGGCACCGCCCTCGCCTTCGATATCGCCGCGCCCGAAGCGCCCGCGCAGATCGCCGCCGCGCTCGACGAACAGGGCGTGGATATCGTCGTGCACAACGCCGGCATCACGAAGGACAAAACCATCGCGAAGATGACCGACGCCGCGTGGCAAAGCGTGATCGACATCAACCTGTCCGCGCAGGAGCGGATCGACGACGCCCTGCTCGCCGCCGGCATCCTGCGCGACGGCGGCCGGATCATCGGCGTGTCGTCGATCAGCGGCATTGCCGGCAATCTCGGCCAGACCAATTACGCCACCTCGAAGGCCGGCGTGATCGGCCGCGTGCAAAGCATGGCGCCGCATCTGCGCGCACGCGGCATCACGATCAACGCGGTCGCGCCCGGCTTCATCGAAACGCAGATGACCGCGAAGATTCCGCTCGCGATTCGCGAAGCCGGCCGCCGCATGAATTCGATGAGCCAGGGCGGCCAGCCGGTCGACGTCGCGCAGACCGTCGCGTGGCTCGCGCATCCGGGATCGGCCGGCGTAAGCGGCCAGATCGTGCGCGTGTGCGGACAAAGCCTGATTGGAGCGTGACCATGGGTGAGCCCGGTGATCCGTTCGGCGGCAGTCAACTATCGAACACGGCGCGGCAGGACGCGGTGCGGCCCAAGACCGTCGTGATCGATACCTTGCCCGCGCCAGCAAAGCTCTATGCGCGCGCGGTGTCCGGCATCTTCAAACGCGGGCGCGAGACGCATCTGCCGCCGCTGCGTTTGGTGCGCCCCGCCGTCCCGCTCGACCCGGGGCCGATCTGGCGTTACGCGCGCGTGTGCGGTTTCATCCCCGAGCATGGCGTGCCGCTCACGTATCCGCACCTGCTCGCCTTTCCCTTGCATCTGCTGATGCTGACCGACCCGGCGTTTCCGTGGCCGGCGCTCGGCCTGGTGCATCTGGCCAACCATGTGCGCCTGCGCCGGCCGCTCGCCTACAAGGACATGCTGCGCGTCGAGGTGGAATTCGGCGCGCTGCTGCGTCACGACAAAGGCCAGGCGTTCGTGCTGCACACCCGCATGTACCGGCGCGGCGAAGCGGTCTGGGACGGCGACAGCGTCTATCTGAAACGCGGCGTGCCGGCGAGCGGCAGCGTGCTCGATCCGCTCGAACTCGGGCCTGAAGCGCTGCAACGCATCGCACGCTGGCAGCTCGCGTCGCAACTGGGCCGCGACTACGCGAGCGTGTCCGGCGACTACAACCCGATCCATCTGACCGCGCTGTCCGCGAAGGCCTTCGGCTTTCCGCGCGCAATTGCGCATGGCATGTGGACGCTGGCGCGTGCCGCCTCCGCGTTGCAGCCGCCGAAGCCGCTCGCGGAAGCCACGCTCAGCGCCGAATTCAAACTGCCGATGCTGCTGCCCGGCGAAGCGTCGCTGTGGAGCGCGTCGCCTTCGCTGATCGAACGCGATATCGAAGTGCGCGACATCGCCGGGCAGAAGCCGCATTTGCGCGGCCGCATGCGATGGAGGCTGCAATGAGGCGCGCGCGGCGTGCGTCTAGTAGTGGAATTCAGGGTGGATGAAATCGTTGTTGGAGCAGGAGCGTCGCCATGAACCGTCACACGATTTGCACCATTCGCATCATTCAATAACCAGCGAACGACCCGAAGGAGCCGAGCATGTCCAACCCGCTGCCAGCCGTACGCCGAGTCGCCATCGTCGGGGGCAACCGGATTCCGTTTGCCCGCTCGAACACCGCCTACGCGACCGCGTCGAATCAGGACATGCTGACCTTCACGCTGCAAGGCCTGATCGACCGCTACAACCTGCATGGCGAACGTCTGGGCGAAGTCGCCGCGGGCGCCGTCATCAAGCATTCGCGCGACTTCAATCTGACGCGCGAATCCGTGCTGTCCACCACGCTCGCCAAGGAAACACCCGCTTACGACGTGCAGCAGGCCTGCGGCACCGGACTCGAAGCCGCGATTCTCGTCGCCAACAAGATCGCCTTGGGGCAGATCGAAGTGGGCATTGCGGGCGGCGTCGATACGACATCCGATGCGCCGATCGGCGTCAACGAGCGGATGCGCAAAATTCTGCTCGAAGCCAATCGCGGCAAGAGCACCGGAGAACGCGTCGGCGCGCTGACCAAGCTGCGGCCCGGCATGTTTTTCAAGCCGCTTCTGCCGCGCAACGGCGAACCGCGTACGGGCCTTTCGATGGGCGAGCATTGCGAGCTGATGGCCAAGCGCTGGAACATCTCGCGCGAGGCGCAGGACGTGCTCGCTTACGACAGCCACCGCAAGCTCAATGAGGCCTACGCGCGCGGCTTCGTGAACGATCTGATGACGCCGTACGCGGGTCTCACGCGCGACAACAATCTGCGCTCCGATCTCACGCTCGAAAAACTCGCGAGCCTGAAGCCGGTGTTCGACCGCGACGCCGGCACGCTGACCGCCGGCAATTCGACGCCGCTCACCGACGGCGCTTCCGCCGTGCTGCTCGCGAGCGAAGAATGGGCCGCGCGTCATAAACTGCCGGTGCTCGCGTACCTGAGCTGGTCCGAGACCGCCGCCGTCGACTTCTTCGACAAGAAGGAAGGCCTGCTGATGGCGCCCGCCTACGCCGTGCCGCGCATGCTGGCGCGCGCCGGACTCACGTTGCAGGACTTCGACCTGTACGAAATCCACGAAGCATTTGCCGCCCAGGTGTTGTGCACGCTCGCGGCGTGGCAGGATGACGAGTATTGCCGCACGCAACTGGGCTTGCCGGGCCCGCTCGGCGCGATCGATCGGACAAAATTGAACGTGAACGGCAGTTCACTCGCCACCGGCCATCCGTTCGCGGCGACGGGCGGACGCATCGTCGCCGGCCTCGCGAAAATGCTCGCACAACTCGACAAACCAGCCGGCACCGCGCGCGGGCTGATTTCGATCTGCGCGGCGGGCGGCCAGGGGGTGGTCGCGATTCTGGAACGCTGAGCATTGCATGCGTTCCAGTGTTTGCTTCGCCGCATGCTTTTGCTTCACACGCTGCCACACTCGCGTGGATTGCTTCGATGACTGGCCGCAAGACCAGCACATAAACAGATGAAGCCACAGCTTCTGGAGACGACCATGACCGAACCCACTCAAGCCCCGCTTCCGCTTGCCAGCGGAGCCGCGGCGCCGAACACAGCGGGCCCGGCGCCCGCCGCCATGCAGGCTCGGGCGCCGCACCACGCGCCGAACACCGACGGCATCTGGTACGCGTCGTATCCGGCGGACGTGCCGCATGAGATCGACGTCACGCAATACGAATCGGTCGTGCAGTTCTTCGACGAATGCATCGCGCGGTTCCGCGAGCGTGTCGCGTATGTGAGCGTGGGCGCGAGCCTGACCTACGGCGAACTCGGCCGCAAGGCTACGGCGTTCGCCGCGTATCTGCAAAGTCTCGGCGTGAAGCCGGGCGAGCGCGTCGCAATCATGTTGCCGAATACTTTCCAGTACCCGGTGTCGCTGTTCGGCATACTGAAGGCCGGCGGCGTGGTGGTCAACGTGAACCCGCTCTATACGGTGCGTGAACTCGCGCATCAGTTGAAGGACAGCGGCGCGCAAACCATCATCGTGTTCGAGAACTTCGCGAAGACGGTCGAAGACGCACTGCCCGGCACCAGGATACAGAACGTGATCGTGACGGGTTTGGGCGATCTGCTTGCCAACGGCCTGAATCTGAAGGGACGTCTGCTCAATTTCATGCTGCGGCACGTGAAGAAGATGGTGCCCGCGTACAACCTGCCCCAGGCGGTGCCGCTGCTCGAAGCGCTCTCGACTGGCTACTCGCGCCCGCTGACGCCCGTGCGCCCCACTCACGACGACATCGCGTTCCTGCAGTACACGGGCGGCACGACCGGCGTCGCCAAGGGCGCGATGCTCACGCACAAGAACATCATCGCCAATCTGCTGCAGGCGAAGGCGTGGTCTGAAGGTCAACTGACCGGCGACGCCGAAACGGTGCTCACGCCGCTGCCGCTCTATCACATCTATTCGTTGACCGTGAACGCGCTGATCTTCATGGGGCTCGGCGGGCGCAATATTCTGATCGCCAATCCGCGCGACATGAAGCGCGTGATGATGATCATCCGTCACGAGAAATTCACCGGCATGACCGCCGTGAACACGCTCTATAACGCATTCCTCGAAAACGAAGAGTTCTGCAAGCGCGACTTCTCCGATCTCAAGCTCGCGATGGCGGGCGGCATGGCGACGCAGAAGTCGGTAGCCGAGCGCTTCAAGGCGGTGACGGGCAAACCGATCATCGAAGGCTATGGACTCACAGAATGCTCGCCGATCGTGTCGATGAATCCGGTCGACCTCTCCAACATGCGCGACTTCGAAGGTTCGATCGGTTTGCCGGCGCCATCCACCCAGGTCCGTTTCAGGAAGGACGACGGCAGTTGGGCGAACATCGGCGAGGCGGGCGAATTGTGCGTGAAGGGACCGCAGGTGATGAAAGGCTACTGGAACCGTCCGGAAGAAACCGCCAAGGTGATCGACGACGACGGTTGGCTCGCCACCGGCGACATCGGCGTGATGGATTCGCGCGGCTTCATCCGGCTGATCGACCGGAAGAAGGACATGATTCTGGTGTCGGGTTTCAACGTCTATCCGAACGAAGTCGAAGACGTGATCGCGGCGCATCCGGACGTGCGCGAAGTCGCCGCAATCGGCGTGCCCGATGCCGCGCAGGGCGAACGGGTGAAGGTGTTCATCGTCAAGCGCAATCCGTCGCTGACGGCGGAACAGGTGATCGCCCATTGCCGCAAGAATCTGACCGGCTATAAGGTGCCGAAACTCGTCGAGTTCCGCGACGAGCTGCCGCAAACCAACGTCGGCAAGATTCTGCGCCGCGCCCTGCGCGACGAGGAACTCGCCAAGCAAAAGCCTGCCTGACAGGGAAGGCGCTTCGCGTCACCTTTCGGAGAGATTCATGAAGCACCGCCTGTCCGCACGCTCATGCCGCACGCCGGCCTTCATGCGCCTCGCCCGTTTTTCGCCGCGGACCGATGGTTTGCGTGCGAGCTTATTCACGTCCTTCGGTGTGTCATCACAGAGCGTGCGGTCGCGCAAACTGCTGATCGCCGCGCTCATGGCGGGAGCGACCGCACTGGCCACGCCCACGACGTTCGCACAGAACGACGACACGCCGCCCGCGCTCGATACCGCCAGTGCCGTCAAGGCGCCGGCCACGCCGTCCTCGCAGGTCGGCAAGCTCACGCTGGATCAGCAGGTCAAATGGCTGCGCGCCGCGCAACAGAGCGGCGCGCTGGAAAAACTCGGCGACGCACAACTGGTCGCGCTGTTCCAGTCGCTCGATCCGCTCGCGTTGCCGCGCTATATCAAGGAAGGGCCGAACGGCTATCCGTCGTACGAGTTCACGATGGCGCGTTCGGAACGCATCCACGGCCAATGGCCCGACAAGCCCGATCACATGCTGGTGCGCGTCGCGCACGACCCGCTGCGCATCTATGCAAAGTGGCTGCCCGACGGCGCACGCGCCGGCCAGGAAATCATCTACGACGAGTCCAAACGGACCGATGAAATGTATGGGCATCTGGGCGGCATCATGAATGTGATGCCGGTGTGGACGTCGCTGAACGGCGCCCTCGCCCGCGCGCAATCGAACCATCAGGTGCGCGATCTCGGCACGGAATACATTGCGAACCAGTACCTCAGCGAAGGCAAGAAATACATCGAGGCCGGCTTGCCGCGTTCGACCCAGGTGGAAGTCAAAACGATCGACGGCGTGCGCGTGGTGGCCTTCACCTTCGAAACGCCGACCGGCCAGCCGCAGTTCTACGCGAAGAAAGAAACGCTCGGCCTCGATCTGCGGCATCCGTATTTCCGCACCGTCGAGTCTTACGACAACGACGGCAAGATCTTCGAGAAGATCGTGTTCGAAACCATCACGCCAAAAACATTCGACGACTCGACCTTCGACCCGAAGAACAAGGCGTACAAGTTCTAGCTCTTGTGCAATACGTGCGGCGCGAAGGCGAATGCAAATGCGACGTGGGCATGCTGCGTATCCGAGCCCATGCTTTGCTCGTGACTGTGTTCGATCACATGTCCCGCGCTTTTGGCGAGTTGGTTCAGCACGAAGTAATCGGAAGCACGCGTGAGGCCGATCAGCGAAGCCGATAAGAGCGTGGGCGCGGATGTCTGCGTTGCGCAAAGCAGCGGTGCGAGTGTCGTGTACCAGAGCGCGCCGATATCGTCGCCGGTTTCGAACACGGGTAACTGACTGTGTGCGGCATAGCCCGCGAATGCGGCGCCGTACGCGAGCGTGGAGTCGACCACCGCCACCGTATCGCTACGCGCCGCCGCATGCGCGAGCCACGGCCACGCGCTGCCTGCCGCAGTCGAGAGGTAAGCGGCGGTCATCATGAAAGTGCGCCGGTCCATTCATCGCTCCAGTGGTCAGGTTGCGCGTGCGGCCCGCGCACTCAGGTGTAGCCGCGCCGGTCGCGCCACGCCGCCGGCCAGATGCCCTGCTTGCCCGGCGCGAGAATGCCGTTCGGGTCGAGCGCGTCCTTGATCGTTTCCGAGAACCGCAGCAATGCGCCGTCGTTGAAGCTGTATTGGGCCGCGGCAAAATCCATATACGCGAGATGCGCGCGATATTCGCCGTAGCCCGCCGCGCGCGCGTCGCTCATCAGCGAACGCAATAGCGCGCCGGCCTGCTCGACCTGGTTCGCGTCGTCACGGTCGAAGATCGCCGCGAAAATGTGATGCAGATGTCGCACGCCCGCTGTAAAACCGCCGTAGTAGTCGAAGCCGTATTCCGCGGCGCGCGCCTTGACCATCGTGTATTGGCGCAACGCGTCGCGCCCTGTCGCGGGACACACCGGCGCGAAATCCACATGCGCACCCGCGCCGCCGCGCCAGTCGAGCATGCGAAACGCGCTCATCGCCGGAATGCCGGCGAGGTTGCGATCGCCGCCCGCCGTGGGCTGCGCATCGCCCGCGTAGCGCGCCGTCAGGAAGCGCGCCTGCGGCACGCGCGCGAACGCACGCTGCACGAGCGCGTGGCGCGCGTCGATCGATTCAGGCGTGCCGTAGAGCGCGAAATGCAGATTCCAACGGCCCACGTTCAGCTTGTCGAGCATCGCGGTCACGGCGCTCTCGGGCATCACGCCCGGTCCGTCGTACCACTGCGCGCGCGCCGATAAGCCTGCCGCGCGGCGCAAACCGCCTTCGATCACCGCGTGATTGCGGATCGTTTCATCGAGCCGCAACGGCCGCAAAATCTCCACGATCGCTTCGAGATCCGCTTCATGCTTGAACTGGATTTCACCCAGCAGATACGCGGGCGGCGCGGGCATCAGCCAGACACCCAGCTTGGTGACGATGCCGTAGTTCGACTGCATGAACATCGCGTCGAACGAGGGTCCGTAGCCCGGCTGATATAACTGCCACGCGGTGCCGATGTCGATCCCGCCCATCCCCGTGCGCAACACATCGCCGTTGGCCAGCACCACTTCCATGCCGCACTGCGACGCCGCGTGATCGCCGTACGCGGTATAGCCGAAGCCACGTTCGAGCGTATTGCCGACCACGCTGCCCCAGCCGGCCGCGGGCGGATCGACCCACAGCTTGTAGCCCTTGTCGCGCAGATGCGCATACAGATCGAAGTAACTCACACCTGGCTCGACCAGCGCATAAGCCATGGCCTCGTTCACTTCGATGATGCGGTTCATTCTGTGCAGATCGAGCACGACCGAACCGGCGAGACGCGGCGCCGCGCCGCCATACGCGAAATTGCGTCCGGTCGAGACGGTCCAGAGCGGAATGCGAAATTGATTGGCAATGCGCAGCACCGCCCGAATTTCGTCGACGGAGCCGGGCAAGACGGCGGCACTGGCCGAAAACGCTTCGCGCTCGCCGGGCGCGAACGGATCGAGATAGGCGGCGAGGCCGTCCGCCGAGGTCACGACCTGCGGGTCGCCGACAATCGAGCGCCAACCCGCGAGCGCGCGATCGAACTGCGCGGCGGACACCTTCGGCGGCAAGCTACGAATCAAAGCGTCTCCTTGGCCGCCGCGCGAGTCAGCAGCAGTGAATCAGCGGCAGGGATCAGCGGCGCATTCCTCCTCCGCCGCCGTGCGACATGCCGCCCCATGTGTGCATGGGTCGCGCCCCATGCCAACCGCCGCGGCCGCCCATGCCGAACGATCCGCGCACGCCATGCACATAGCGCACATGATCCATGTGATGAAAATGATGAAAGCGGTCGACGAACACGAACGACACGCCGACACCAAACACCACCGGCGGCCCCCAATACCATGGATCGTAGTAGTAGACGGGGCCATCCGCCAAGGCCTGCGCGGCGGCATCGTCCTCGACGATCTGCCACGTGCCGTCCGGTTGCAGGCACGCGCGGCCGGTAATCTGCTGCATGACGCCGTCGATTTCCGCCTGCCCCGCCACGAACCGGCACACGGACGCATCCGATTGCGCCTCGGCCGGCGCCGCGCACGCGGCGCACAGGCACACACAGGCTACGCCGCAATACAGCCCGCTGCCGAACTGATGAAATGTGAGCATGATCTTGCTGCCTTTATGCTGTCCGACGCGCACCGGCGTTGCGACCCGAAAAAACGTGTCGACACCGTGAAGACACCGTCGGTTTGCCTTGCCGAAGCCCTTGCCGTGACCGCGCGCAGACACGCGGCGACGGCACGATTCAGCAACAGGTAAACGTTGCGTCGCGCGACGCTATTCCGCGCGCGCGGCGGGCGCGCACGCGGCTTCTGTTACCGGATGTTGCAGAGCCGGCCGATCGACAGGCGGCAGGATCGGAACCGCGTATGCCGCTACTGCCACGACTCCGGTTTGCCGCCGAGCGCGCTGCACACGTCGATGGCGATCGTGCGCAGCTTGCCTTCCGCGATCGGCCCGGACAGCGCGTAGCCCATGCCGTCGTTGACCCAGTAGAAGGTGCGCCGGTTGCCGTCGCGGAACAGGCGGAACGCGGTTTCGTCGCGAGAAATGCCGGTGACGTAGAGCGTGAGCCGCGCGCCGCCGGCGTTCTCATACATGAACTGCGCCGCCGGTCCCGCTTCGCCGGGCAACAGCCGCCCGCCCACCAGCGAGTAGCCGTATTCCTGCAATGAGGGCACCGAGAGCGGCCGGTTCAACCGTTTGGAGAGCCAGTTGATCAGATGCTCTTCTTCGTTCGCGGCGACTTCCACCGGATGACGCTGCTCGGGCGTGTACACCGCGTAGGCGATGTCCGCGCGCTCGGCGAAGCTCGGCGGCCGGCTGCCCAGACCGTCCCACGCGCCACCCGTCAGACGCGGCGCGAGCGGCCCGAGGGCGAGCGCAAGCCCGGCGCCCGCCGCCAGCCAGCAGGCCGCGACGCCGGCGCGCTGCCACCACGACGTTCTCCGGCGCAACACGATGAAGGCCGGCTCGTCGGCCGCCTCGCGCTCATGGCGCTCGTTGCGCTCATCACGCTCGCTGCGCTGCGGCGCGCCGCACAGCACGCGCAACGCGGCTTTCTGCGCGCGCCACGCGGCTACGCGCGCGGCGGCCTGCGGATGCTGTGCCAGTTGAGCCTCGATCGCGGCGCGCTCAGCGCCCAGCAGTTCACCGTCGACAAACGCCGACAGCGCTCGCAGATCGAGCCCTTCGGGCAAGCTGGCATCGTAGTCGTCGCTGTTCATCACGGGTTTCTCACTACTTTCAACGGTGGACTTTTACGCACCGGCCCCTGAGCCGGTCCCTCCGTCAGCAACGCGCGCATGTGTTCGCGAGCGCGCGAGAGCCGCGACATCACCGTGCCGATCGGCACGCCGAGCGCGCGTGACGCCTCCTGATAAGACAGTTCCTCCACGCAGACCAGCAACAGTACTTCGCGCTGTTCGACGGGCAGACAATATAACGCGCGCTGCAGATCGCGCAGCACGAGGCCGTCGACTTCCCCTTGCGGCGCTTCGAGATTGCGCCACGGCGCGCTCTCGTCGTCGACGGCAATCTCGCGGCGGCCGCGTAACTGGTCGATGTAGAGATGCCGCAGGATCGTCAAGAGCCATGCGCGCAGATTGCTGTCCGGCCGGAACGCCGCCCAACGGGCGAGCGCGCGCTCCGCCGTATCCTGCACGAGGTCGTCGGCCCACGCGCGGTCGCCCGTCAGTGCGCGCGCGTAGCGGCGCAGCTGCGGGAGCCACGAAATCACTTCAGCTTCGAAAGTCACCCGGTGGGCGGCGCTCAGTAGCCGCCGCTGCTGCCGCCGCTCGAGCTGGAGGCGCCGCTATCCGTCGCGGACGTACACGCGCTCGTCGCGAGCGTACCGCCCGCGAGTGCCAGCAGAACGAAAACGGCGGAAAGAATGCGCGATACTTTCATGGTGAGTCTCCTTGATGAGCGCCCGGACGCCTGATGCGGCCGGCAAGCCGATCGGCGACGCGCACGATGCAGCGTCGCCATGCCTGATATAACGCGGACAGGCGGTGATTTATTCCGCCCATAGCACGACCATGCGCTATCTTTTTCCGCCAGACGCGCCGCGCAGGCCCGCGCGTGGCGGAAGAGCACGGCATTCGTCCGCAGATTCGTAACTCAACGTTACAGCTAATAGTTATCAGATGCTTATGCGCCCACAAGCCGTTATAGTGGACGCAGTTCGCCCGCCGACGCGTTCCGCCCCCACACAGGGTAGAATCGCGGCGAACAACCGTCTTTCTAACCTGAATTGTCCATGGCTTCCGCAGAATCGCATCCGCAAAACGACTTCATGAACGCTGCGCGCAAAGAACGAAAGCGCGTCGAGATCTATCTTGTCAACGGCATTCGCCTGACGGGGTGCATCGAGTCGTTCGATCAGTATCTGGTGATGCTGCGCACGCCTGTCGGGCTGCAAGGCATCTACAAGCGCGCGATCTCGACGATCCAGCTCGACACCGGCACGCGTCCGGCTCCCCGCGCGGGGCGTCCCTCGCACGGCGAGCACACCACGCGTGGCCCGCACGGCTCGCGTGAACCGCGCGATCATCGTGAGCCGCGCGAACCGCGTGAACCGCGCGAGTCGTATGGCGCGCCGTCTTCGGACCGGCCTGCGTCGGATCGTAGCAGCGGCACCTCGGACGGCCCGGTGGTCGTCACGCGCCGCCGGCGTCTGTTCGGCACGGGCGGCGACGGTGGCAACCACGGTGGTGGCAGCCATGGTGGCGGCAATCACGGCGGCAATGGCGGCACCGAGTAAGCGGCCGCCGCAGCGCTCGGCTACTCCGGCGAATGGCCGAGCCGCTGCAAGATCTTTTCCAGACGCAACACCTGCAGTTCAGTCAGTTCGAATCCGCATTTGACCGCCAGCACGCGGCGGCGCCAATACACGGCGTCCAGCAAGCGCTGCGCCGGTTGCTTCGTTGCCCAATCCAGGTGTTCCAGTTCAGCTTCCACGACGTGTGACGCGTTCAGGCGCTGCGCCGCGCACGCGGTTTTTTTCCGGTTCATGTTGTTCGCTGCCTTGTTGTTCACGGGTTTTGGTGGCGCCCCTCCCGAGCGCGGCACTGCCGGCTCGCGGCATGCGTTGCGGTCTGCCGGCCCACGCGGCCGGCGCTTGCTTTTGTTGTCCCGCGCCGCTTTCTGTCGACACACGGAAAACGAGTTGATGCGCAATGGTTTTAAGTCTCGGTTGATGACATTGCGGCGGCTTGGAACTCGTTCGACTCGCGGCTTTGGAGCAGCCGCTTACGGCGCGCGCTCCTATACCGTTCGGCCGATGTTCGCGGCGGGCCGCTTTGCGCTATGCTGATTTGCAGACTCTCTTTCCACGGAGCACGTCATGACCAGCAAAAAGCAACACGAATCTAAAACCGCCGAAACACAGGCATCCGACCAATCCGCCGATAGCCGTCTCGACGAGGCGCTCGAGGAGAGCTTTCCCGCCAGCGATCCGATTGCCGTCGATATGGCGGATCCGCATCATGCGCCGGAGAAGGGAGCGTCTTCGGAGGGAAAGAAGCGGCATTAGAGCTGGCCGTATTTTTGTCTCGCGGAGCACCGGGAAACGAAGCAGCTGCCAGGGCCTGGCCGCCACCGCACGGGCGGTGCGTTGAGCGTGGGCGCTCGTGCGCGTGCAAGACAAATGGGGATATTTGCGCCGCGCGTGAAAGTCACGCGACCACGCGTGGAATAAACGTAGCGAGCTGTTACTGCTGTGGGGATCGAGAATTGACCGAGTCCGCGAAACGGCGACGCCGCCCGCGTGGACCTCGCGAACTACACGCGTTGCACGAAGATAGCCGAATAACGAGTCATCGTTCCGGTGAGCCGGGCAACACGTTCAACACCCCGCCGCCCTGCCCACCGGAAGCTCGTCAGACCGCCACACTCAGTGCGCAGGCAAACCGCTTTCCAGCTGACGTTGCAGATCGCGCACCTGACGCTGCGCGGCACGCAGCTGATCTTGCGCGGAAGCCTTCTGCTGCGCCAGCGTCGTGGCTTCGGCACGCGTCTGCTGCTGCTGGGTGGCCACAATAGTCTGCTGCTGACGCGCGACATCGAGGTCCGCCTGCAAGCGGTTGGCGCGGTCCTGCGACAACGCGATCATCCGCTCCGTGAAGCGTTTCTGCGCCTCGAGTTGCGTGCGGCGAATCTCGACGTCCGACAGTTGCACCGTCTGACGCGCGAAATCCTTGTAGATCGTGTTGGCACGCCCCGCGTCCTGCGTCTTGATGACACGCCAGAAATTTTTCTGCTGGAACAGCGCCACGTAGTACGTCATTTCCTTGCCGTAAAACAGCAAGCTCGCCCCGTAGCTGCCGTTATACGTGGTGCGCAATTCGCTCATTTCCGACCCGTGGATCATCTGCTGCAATTCCGCTACGTTGCCTGCCGCGGATTGCTTCGCCTCGTCGGGCGTGAGCGCCGAGGTCTGTGCCTGTCCTGCCTCTGAGTTAGCCGGCAACGCCGCCGTCGTGCCTGGCTGGGAAAGAACGCCGCCCCCGGCGCTGGCGTTGCTGTCAGACAGAGTCTGCGCATTGACGCCCTGCACTGCCCACATCGCGATGAATGCGACGAGGGCAATTTGTCGTAGTTTCGACTTGTGGTCCATGTAATTCCTGCTTGAACAGTTTTTGTTTTAGTACAACCGTCTCATTATTACTCACTTTCGCGTGTTTCGGGCTCTTCGTCAAAAATTTGATACTTGCGCATCTTCTCCCACAAAACGCCGATCGGGCAGCGTCTGGACGAATCGAATCACACGGTGACCAACGCAGGCTGTTTCGTCAATCCGAACGGCCTGAATGGCGCGATGCCGATTCCCGAGCTGATCGCGAGCCTCGTCGGCGGCACGAGCGCAAGCGTCGCCAGTGGGCCGCCCGCCAGCAGCAACCCGTTCGGCCCGCTGCAAAGCTCCCTCGCGAGTCTCGGACTCGGCAGCAAGCCGGTCGGCTCGCTGTCGACGCTGCTCGGCGGCACACCGCTGGCCGGCCTAACCTCTGCGTTGAGCGGCACGCCGCTGGGTTCGCTGACTTTCTCGGGTTTTCGCGGTTCGCCGTTGAACTCGCTGACTCGGCCTTGGGCGGTTCGGGTAGCGCGTCGAATCCGCTGTCGATGCTCACGGGCGCGCTCTCCGGCGTCACGAGCGGCAGCTCGGACTCGGGCGGCAGCGGCCGAGCGCTCGCGCCGATGACCGCACTGCCGACCAGTTGACCGGCACGTTCAGTTCGGCGGCGCGTTCGACGAGTGGTGCGGGCACGGCGACGAGTGGCTTGACCATTGTGCTCGGCGGCTTGTTGCCGCTCAGCCATAAGTAGGTAGCCTAAATGTTTTATGGCTGCCGCATGCATCAGTCATTCGATGAGACTTGCCATACGGCTTGTTCATCGAATGGCGCATGCAACCGCGAGCTGCGCAGTGCGCATAAACAGTCCGACTCATCACGTACTCCGCACTTTTGCCGAGAGCGCTCAAGCCCCTCGGAGCACGCGACGTAGTACCCCACGTCTCGCTCGCCATGGCGCGCGTCTATCTGCATGCGGGTGCGCCCCCGCCTTCGAAGCTTTCGTCGATCGCGTTCGGCTTCCGCATCTCGAATTCGAAGTACTACAGCCTGAATCTTCCGGTGGCCAAAGCGCCCGGCGACGCGCCCGTGGAGAGCGCGTCGCGCAGTCCACGCATCGACTCGACGTTTTCGTACCAGCTGAATTGACCGGTAAAAGTGCCGCGCCCTGATTAGAGGGTCCACTATCAAACGGCGCGCGTACTTTCACGTATTCTGCGCTGACGATGTGTCGCTCGCGGCGCCCAAGCCGCAATTCGCAACTCGCAACTCGCAGGCTTCCGGCGGCACACGAAGGCAGCAGAAGTCGAACCTGAGGGACCATGCCAGGCATCACGGTGGCCGTCGTTTGAAGCCCGCCCGAGATGCCAATGACGCCGCGCGACCATGATCGCGCCGTCTTTAATCAAGGAGGAAGACAATGACGCAATTCACCCAACGTGCACGCGCAATCGCGCTTCGCACAGTCAAACATGCCGCGCTCGCCGGCGTATTGCTCGCCAGTGCCGTGACGGCCATGGCGCAGGCCGACAGCCCGGTCGGCACGTGGCAAACCATCGACGATCACACCGGCCAGCCCAAGGCGCTCGTGCAGATCGCACAGGACGGCAGCGGCGCGCTCAGCGGCAAGGTGATCAAGGGGCTCGGCGCGAACGACCAGCCGGATCGTCGCTGCACAGCTTGTACCGACGCGCGCAAGGATCAGCCGATTCTCGGCATGACGATCATCAGCGATATGAAGAAGGATGGCGACGCCTGGGATCACGGGCAGATTCTCGACCCGGAAAACGGCAAACTCTACAAGTGCAAGATGCACCTGGAAGACGGTGGGAACAAACTGGTGGTGCGCGGCTATATCGGCGTGTCGCTGCTGGGCCGCTCGCAGACGTGGGTTCGTCAGCAATGATGCGCGGGTAATTCAGGTACTCGTTGCAGAGCCCGTATAAAACCATGAGAAACGGCCGACGATTGCAATCGTTCGGCCGTTTCTTTTGTTTGAAGACGCTGGGTTGAATGGGTCATGCAGCGTGTTTGAAGGGCGAATGGAACGCGAACGGCGAAGACGGCAGCGGTTGGCTCGAAGGCGGGCTGTAGACAGCGGGCGCGACAACCGGAGCCTTTCCGGCTTCGACGCTCTTGGGTTTCTCGTTCACGTGGGTACGCATGCGCGCTTCCATCAGGCCGCAAAGTTCTTCGCTCGCTGCGCCGAACAGTTGTTCCATGACACGGTTGAGCACGCCGGATTCGTACCATGCCTTGAAGCGGCGATGGCAGGTTTGGTAGGACGGGTATTTGCGCGGCATGGCGGACCAGGTGGCGCCGCTATACATGACCCACAGCACGCCGTTGAGCACTGAGCGCGTATTGGCGAGCGGCCGGCCACGCAGTTCGGAGCGCGGCCGCAGTTCGGGAAGCAACGGTGCGACACGTTGCCATTCTTCGTCGTTGATATCGCGATAGGGATTCATGGTTTCTCCTTTGTCAAAACCTTGACAAAAGATATCCAGTCGTCCGCGGACGGAATATAAGACCAATCCGAATCTTGAAAATACGCCGAGCGACGGCGTGTCATCGGCAGACGGAGTGCGAGCTATCGTAAAAGCACCGCCGGCCGTGGCATGCGACGCCTCAGGTCAGCGACGTATCGACAATCCGCCGCGGTGTATCGAGATACTCCTTCGACTGCATTTCGACGATGCGCGACACCGTGCGCGCGAACTCGTTGGCCATCGGACCGTCCACATACAGTTCTTCGGGCGGCACCGCGGCGGACATCAGCAGCTTCACCTTGTGGTCGTAGAACACGTCGATCAGCCACGTGAAGCGGCGTGCCTCCGAAGCCATGCGTACGGACATCTGCGGCACGCCGGAGAGGATCACCGCGTGAAAGCGGCTCGCCAGTTCAAGATAGTCGTTCTGCGAGCGCGGACCGCCGCACAGGGTGGCGAAATCGAACCACACGACGCCGTCGGCGCGGCGCAGCGCCTTCAGTTCGCGCTTTTCGATACGCAGGATCGGGCTTTCGTCGGGCACCGCGGCAAGACGCGCGAACGCGTCGCGCAACGCCTTGTCGGCGGCGGCGCCGAGCGGCGTGTGATACACCTCGACCTGCGCCAGCGTACGTTGCCGGTAGTCGATGCCCGCATCGACGTTGATCACGTCGAGCTTTTCCTTGATGAGTTCGATCGCCGGCAGCATCCGGTCGCGATGCAGGCCGTCCGGATACAGCGTGTCCGGATCGTAGTTGGAGGTCATCACGAACTGCACGCCGTTTTCGAAGAGCTTGTCGAGCAGGCGGTACAGGATCATCGCGTCGGCGATATCCGACACGTGGAATTCATCGAAACAGATCAGCCGGTAGCGCTTTGCAATGCGGCGCGCGAGTTCGTCGAGCGGATCGGCCTGGCCCTTCAGATCTTCCAGTTCACGGTGCACTTCGCGCATGAATTCGTGAAAATGCAGACGCGTTTTGCGGTGCAACGGCACGATCATGTAGAAGCTGTCCATCAGGAAGCTCTTGCCCCGCCCTACGCCGCCCCACATGTACACGCCGCGCGGCAGATCCGGGTGAATCAGCAGTTTCTTGAACGCGTTCGAGCGGCGCGACTTGTACTCGGTCCACTCTTCATAGCACCGCTGCAGACGGTCGACCGCCGCGCGTTGCGCCGGGTCCGATTGGTAGCCCCGCGTCTGCAGTTCTTTTTCGTAGTATTCGGTGACGTTCATCGTGTTGCTGCAAATAGAAAGGCGGGAGGGAGTGAACCCGCCCGCCTTCGTGGTAATGCCGGAGTACTGTCAGTCAGGCGTGCGCGTGATTACATGTTCAGCGCGCGCTTATCGACGGCCAGTGCCGCCTCGCGCATGACTTCCGACAGCGACGGGTGCGGATGGCAAATGCGGCCGATGTCTTCCGACGCCGCCTTGAATTCCATCGCCACCACGGCTTCCGCGATCAGGTCCGATGCGTTGGCCGAGATGATGTGCACGCCGAGCAGTTCGTCGGTCTTCGCGTCGGCGATCATCTTGACGAAACCATCCGCCTTGTTGATGCCGAGCGCGCGGCCGTTCGCCATGAACGGGAACTGGCCCGTCTTGATCTCGCGGCCTTCCGCCTTCAGCTGCTGTTCGGTCTTGCCGACCCACGCGATTTCCGGTTCGGTGTAGATCACCCACGGCACGCAGTTGTAGTCGATATGCGGCTTCTGACCGTCGATGATTTCGGCGACCAGCACGCCTTCATCTTCAGCCTTGTGCGCGAGCATTGGGCCACGCACCACGTCGCCGATCGCGTACACGTTCGGCACAGCCGTCGCGCAGTGGTCGTCGACGTCGATAAAACCGCGCTCGTTGGCCTTCAGGCCGATCGCTTCGAGACCGAGGTTGTCGGTGTTCGGCACGCGGCCGATCGACACGATCAGGCGGTCCGCTTCGAGCTTTTGCGCGTTGCCGTCCTTGTCCGTGTAGTTGATCGTGACGCTGTTATCCGTGGTCGTCACTTCGCCGACCTTCACGCCGACCTGGATGTCCAGACCCTGCTTCTTGAACTGCTTGGCCGCTTCTTTAGCGAGCGCCTGGTCAGCCGCGCCGAGGAATTCCGGCAGCGCTTCGAGCACGGTCACTTCCGCGCCCAGACGGCGCCACACCGAACCCAGTTCCAGACCGATCACGCCGGCGCCGATTACAGCCAGCTTCTTCGGTGCCGTGTCGAAGCTCAGCGCGCCTTCGTTGTCGGCGACGATCTTGTTGTCGACCGGGATATTCGGCAGATGGCGTGCCTTCGAACCCGTGGCGATGATCACGTTCCTGGCCGTGACCGTTTCCGTTTCGCCTTCGCCGCTCACTTCGATCTGCACGCCGGCGTCCGACTTGCCGGTGAACTTGCCGTGGCCCTTGAGCCACGTGATCTTGTTCTTGCGGAACAGGAATTCGATGCCCTTGGTCATCTTTTCGACGATGCCTTCTTTACGGGCCATCATCTTCGCGATATCGACCGTCACGTTTTCCACGGAGATGCCGTGGTCAGCGAGGTGATGCGACGCGTTTTCAAATTCTTCCGACGACGCGAGCAGCGCCTTCGACGGAATGCAACCCACGTTCAGGCACGTGCCGCCGAGCTTCAGCGCGCCGGCCGGGTTCTTCCATTTTTCGATACATGCGACGGTCTTGCCGAGCTGCGCTGCGCGGATGGCGGCGATGTAACCGCCAGGGCCTGCGCCGATCACGACGACGTCAAATTCTTTGGACATGACAATCCTTTTGATAACGGAACGGCGCGCGGCCACGCTTCGTGGCGCGCGGCGTTCCTGTACTGCGGAATGCTAGAGGCGTACTGCTTGCGTGTTGCTTGCTTAAGGCCTATATGGCGCCGGCTTGCACAATGACAAGCCGGCGCCGGCCGAACCGGCGCTTACAGGTCGAGCAACAGGCGCGCCGGGTCTTCCAGCGCATCCTTCATGGCGACCAGCGACAGCACCGCTTCGCGACCGTCGATGATGCGGTGGTCGTACGACAGCGCCAGGTAGTTCATCGGGCGGATCACGATCTGGCCGTTTTCGACCACAGCGCGTTCCTTCGTGGCGTGCACGCCCAGAATCGCGGATTGCGGCGGGTTGATGATCGGGGTCGACAGCATCGAACCGAACACACCACCGTTCGAGATCGAGAATGTGCCGCCGGTCATTTCGTCGATCGACAGCTTGCCGTCCTTGGCCTTCTGGCCGAATTCGGCGATCTTCTTCTCGATTTCGGCGAGGCTCAGCTGATCCGCATTGCGCAGGATCGGCACCACCAGACCGCGCGGCGAACCGACAGCGATACCGATGTCGAAGTAGCCGTGATAGACGATGTCGTTACCGTCGATCGACGCGTTCACGAGCGGGAACTTCTTCAGCGCGTGAACCGCCGCCTTCACGAAGAACGACATGAAGCCGAGCTTCACGCCATGTTCTTTCTCGAAGCGGTCTTTGTACTTGTTGCGCAGGTCCATCACCGGGGCCATGTTCACTTCGTTGAACGTGGTCAGGATGGCGTTGGTTTGCTGCGACTCGAGCAGACGCTCGGCGATACGCGCACGCAGACGCGACATCGGCACGCGTTGTTCCGGACGATCCTTCAGCCATTGGTCAGCGGAAGCCGGCGCCTTGACGTCCGGCAGCGACGGCTTGGCAGCCTTCGGTGCGGCGGCCGGCGCCGGAGCCGGTGCGGCCTTGGCAGCCGGAGCACCGGCGGTCAGCACGTCGCCCTTGGTGATGCGGCCGTCGCGGCCCGTGCCGGCGACGTCGCCCGCGCCCAGACCCTTCTCGGCCATCAGCTTGCCGGCAGCCGGCGAAGCAGCGGTGTTCGCACCCGTTGCGGATGCGGCTTGAGCCGCCGGAGCCGGTGCAGCGGCGGGTGCCGGTGCGGCTTCCGGAGCGGGCTTCACTTCGGCTTCGACAGCAGCGGCGCCCGCCGTGCCTTCGGTGTCGATCTTGGCGATCACCTGATCAGCCGTGACGGTGTCGCCGTCGTTCGCGATGACTTGCGCGAGCACGCCGGCCGAGGGTGCCGGCACTTCGAGCACGACTTTGTCGGTCTCGATTTCGATGAGAATTTCGTCTTGAGCAACAGCTTCGCCCGGCTTCTTCTTCCACTGGAGCATCGTGGCTTCCGAGACCGACTCGGAGAGCTGGGGAACCTTGACTTCAACAATAGCCATTATGAATATCCTGAATACGTATCGGGTGACGGCGCGCGATCTATGGATCCCTCGACCGCCTGCGAACCTTGACTGCCGCACTGATCTTTCAGATGCGGCACGGGAAAGCGCCCTGCGCTTTCCCGGTTCAGCTCTTGTGATTATTTAGCGATCGACGCGCTCTTGAGGCGGCCGAAAGCGCCTTCGACCAGCGCCTTCTGCTGCTCGTAGTGCTTCGCGTAGTAGCCGACTGCCGGCGAGGCCGAAGCCGGACGTCCGCTGTATGCCAACTTCTGACCGTCCTTCATGCCTTCCTTCAGGTGGTGCTCGATGTAGAACCACGGGCCTTGATTCTGCGGCTCGTCCTGCACCCAGACCACTTCGGTCGCGTTGTCGTACTTCTTCATCTCCGCTTCGAACTGCTTATGCGCGAACGGATAGAGCTGTTCGATACGGATGATCGCGACGTCGTTCGACTTCGATTCACGGCGATGCGCGAGCAGGTCGTAGTAGACGCGACCCGAGCAGGCGATCACGCGCTTGACCTTCTTCGCCTCGATGGCTTCGTCGATTTCGCCGAGGATCGGCTGGAACGCACCCTTGGCCAGTTCCGACAGATCCGACACGGCTTCCTTGTGGCGCAGCAGCGACTTGGGCGTCGCGACGATCAGCGGCTTGCGGAACAGGCGGATCATCTGACGGCGCAACAGGTGGAAAATCTGCGCCGGCGTGGTCGGTTGAACGACCTGCATGTTGTGGTCTGCGCACAGTTGCAGGAAACGTTCGATACGCGTGGACGAGTGTTCCGGACCCTGGCCTTCGTAGCCGTGCGGCAGCAGCATCGTCAGGCCCGATACGCGGCCCCACTTCACTTCGCCCGACGAGATGAACTGGTCGATCACGACTTGCGCGCCGTTCACGAAGTCGCCGAACTGCGCTTCCCATGCGACGAACGTATTCGGCTCGGCCGTCGAGTAACCGTATTCGAAGCCGAGCACCGCTTCTTCCGACAACACCGAGTCGATCACCGTGAACTTCGCCTGACCTTCGGCGATGTTCTGCAGCGGCACGTACGTGCCGTCGTTCCAGCGTTCGCGGTTCTGATCGTGCAGCACCGCGTGACGGTGCGTGAACGTGCCGCGGCCCGAGTCCTGACCCGTCAGGCGCACTGCGTAGCCCGATGCGACCAGCGACGCGAATGCGAGGTGCTCGCCCATGCCCCAGTCGAGCTTCGCTTCGCCACGGCCCATTGCGCGACGGTCGTTGATGACGCGCTCGACCAGCGGGTGAACCTTGAAGTTTTCCGGAACCGTGGTGATGCGTTCCGCGAGGCGCTTCAGTTCCGCGAGCGGCACGGCCGTGTCGGCTGCGTCGGTCCACTTGCGGTTCAGGAACGGCACCCAATCCACCGCGTACTTGCTCTTGTAGTTCGAGAGCACCGGGTCGACCGTGTGATGGCCTTCGTCCATCGCCTTGCGGTAAGCCTTGACGAACTCGTCGCCTTCTTCCGCGGTGATCACACCTTGCTGCACCAGCTTTTCAGCGTACAGTGCGCGCGTGCCCGGGTGCTTGGCGATCGTCTTGTACATCAGCGGCTGCGTGACGGCCGGCGTGTCCTGCTCGTTGTGGCCCAGCTTGCGGAAGCAGACGATGTCGACGACGACGTCCTTGTGGAACTGCATCCGGAAGTCGATTGCCAACTGCGTAGCCAGCACGACCGCTTCAGGATCGTCACCGTTCACGTGCAGCACCGGCGCTTCGATCATCTTGACGACGTCCGAGCAGTACAACGTGGAGCGCGAGTCGCGCGGGTCCGACGTCGTGAAGCCGATCTGGTTGTTGATGACGATGTGCAGCGTGCCGTGCGTGCCGTAACCGCGTGTTTGCGCGAGGTTCAGCGTTTCCATCACGACGCCCTGGCCCGCGAAGGCCGCGTCGCCGTGGATTTGCACCGGCAGCACTTGCAGGCCGCTGTCGTCGCCGCGACGGTCCATACGGGCCTTCGCCGAACCTTCGACCACCGGGTTGACGATTTCGAGGTGCGACGGGTTGAACGCGAGCGACAGGTGAACCGGGCCGCCTTCGGTCGAGACGTCCGACGAGAAACCCTTGTGGTACTTCACGTCGCCGGCCGGCAGGTCGTCGTGGTGCTTGCCTTCGAATTCGGCGAACAGGTCAGCCGGCATCTTGCCGAGCGTATTGACCAGCACGTTCAGACGGCCACGGTGAGCCATGCCGATGACGATTTCCTGGACGCCATTGGCGCCGCCGTGACGCACGACTTCGTCCATCGACGCGATGAAGCTTTCGCCGCCTTCGAGCGAGAAGCGTTTCTGGCCGACGTACTTGGTGTGCAGGAAGCGCTCGAGGCCTTCTGCGGCCGTCAGGCGATTCAGGATGTGCTTTTTCTTTTCGTTCGAGAAGTTCGGCGTCGAACGGATCGATTCGAGCTTCTCTTTCCACCAGCGCTTCTGTTCCGGATCGCTGATGTACATGTACTCGGCGCCGATGGTGCCGCAGTACGTGTCGCGCAACGCCTTGACGATCTCACGCAGCGACGCGCGCTCGAATCCGAAATACAGATTCGTTGCGCTGAACTCCTGGTCCATGTCGGCTTCGGTGAAGTCGTAGAACGCGGGTTCGAGTTCGGGGATCGCGGGACGTTCGCGGCGCTTCAGGGGATCGAGATTGGCCCATTGCGAGCCGAGGAAGCGATATGCGCCGATGAGGGACTGCACATAGACTTGCTTGCGAGCGGTAGCGAGATCTTCGCCGCCAGCTGCCGTGCGCGGGATGAAGGCATTAGCCTTGGCCCGTTGAGCAAACGATTCGACGATCGGGCCATGGGCCACGTCGTTGGCATTGCTGCCATCCGATGCAGGGACGTTCTGCAACGCGTCGAAATAGCTGCGCCAGTTCTCGGGCACTGACGCCGGATTATCGAGATACGCTTCGTACATTTCTTCTACGTACGGAGCATTGCCGCCGAACAGATAAGAGTTCGACTGGAATTGCTTCATCATTTTTACGCTCACCTTTCTTCGAGTTTCTCGAGAAATAGCGGGTTACAGAACCTTCCGCGACACGGCCTGACCGTTTAGCGGATTGCGCGAATCAAGTCTTGCTTGGAAGGACCTAAAACTTTGCACCCGGGGAGCATATCACAGAACCGATAGTGCAGATAGCAGACGGATTGCCGCTCAAGCCCGTCGCGACGGGCTTTCGGGCCACTTTCACGGTCCGCAACAATCTTCTGCAGGAAACAGGGACAAACGAGCGGCGAAGCACGTTCAACGGCGCATAAAGTCGCTGAAGTCCAGAAACGGCAAAAGCCACCCAGAGGTGGCTTTTGCTTGACTGCTATGGCGCCGCACCAGCCGGAGCCAATGCCCGCGCGCTTAGTCCACCGCGCCCTTGCGGCTCGCGCTGCGACGCTCGTGTTCCTTCAGGTAACGCTTGCGCAGACGGATCGATTGCGGCGTGACTTCGACCAGTTCGTCGTCGTCGATGAATTCGACCGCGTATTCCAGCGACATCTGGATCGGCGGCACGAGGCGCACCGCTTCGTCCGTACCCGACGAACGCACGTTGGTCAGCTGCTTGCCCTTGATCGGGTTCACGACCAGGTCGTTGTCACGGCTGTGAATGCCGATGATCATGCCTTCGTACAGCGGCTCGCCCGGCGACACGAACATACGGCCGCGATCCTGCAGCTTCCACAGTGCGTATGCGACTGCCGCGCCGTCGTCCTGCGAGATCAGCACGCCGTTGCGACGCTCGCCGACCGCGCCTTCGCGGACCGGTTGATACGAGTCGAACGTGTGGCTCATCAGGCCCGTGCCGCGCGTGAGCGTCAGGAATTCCGACTGGAAGCCGATCAAGCCACGCGCCGAGATACGGTACTCGAGACGCGTACGGCCGCGGCCGTCCGACGCCATGTCGAGCATTTCGCCCTTGCGGCGGCCCAGCTCTTCCATCACGCCGCCCTGGTGGCTGTCTTCCATGTCGACGGTCAGGTTTTCGTACGGCTCGTGCTTCACGCCGTCGACTTCCGTCATCACCACGCGCGGACGCGACACGGCCAGCTCGTAGCCTTCGCGACGCATGTTTTCCACGAGAATGGTCAGGTGCAGTTCACCGCGGCCCGCCACTTCGAACGTGGTTTCGTCGCCGGTTTCCTTCACGCGCAGCGCGACGTTGTGGTTCAGCTCCTTCATCAGGCGGTCACGGATCTGACGGCTCGTGACGAACTTGCCTTCGCGGCCGGCCAGCGGCGACGAATTGACGAGGAAGTTCATGGTCAGCGTCGGCTCGTCGACGGTGATCATGGGCAGCGCTTCCGGCTGTTCCGGTGCGCAGATGGTCACGCCGATGCCGATTTCTTCGATGCCGTTGATCAGCACGATGTCGCCGGCTTCAGCCGAGTCGACCTGCACGCGCTCCAGGCCCTTGAACGACAGCACCTGATTGATCTTGCGATTCAGAATCGCGCCATCGGGACCCGAACGCACGGCCACCGACATGCCCGGCTTGATCGTGCCGCGCGTGATGCGGCCCACGCCGATACGGCCGACATACGACGAGTAGTCCAGCGACGTGATCTGCAATTGCAGCGGAGCCGACGGATCCGCCGGGCGAACCGGCACGTGTTCCAGCACGGCTTCGAACAGCGGACGCATATCGCCTTCGCGCACGTCCGGCGTCAAGCCGGCGTAGCCATTCAGACCCGATGCGTACACGATCGGGAAGTCGAGCTGCTCGTCGGTTGCGCCCAGCTTGTCGAACAGGTCGAACGTCTGGTTGATCACCCAGTCGATCCGCGCGCCCGGCCGGTCCACCTTGTTGATCACGACGATCGGCTTCAGACCGAGCGCCAGCGCCTTCTTGGTCACGAAGCGCGTTTGCGGCATCGGGCCTTCGACCGCGTCGACCAGCAGCAGCACCGAGTCGACCATCGACAGCACGCGCTCCACTTCACCGCCGAAGTCGGCGTGGCCCGGCGTGTCGACGATGTTGATGTGCGTACCTTCGTACTCGACCGCGCAGTTCTTCGAAAGAATCGTGATGCCACGTTCTTTTTCGATGTCGTTCGAGTCCATCACGCGCTCAGCGATCTGCTGGTTGTCACGGAACGTGGCGGTCTGGCGGAGGAGCTGGTCGACGAGCGTGGTCTTGCCGTGGTCGACGTGAGCAATGATGGCGATGTTGCGTAGGGCGCGAGTCATAGGAACCTGGAGACAGTTGAGTGCGCCACCAGCAGCATTGTGTACGAAGCCAACAAAGCCCAAAGCGCACTTTTGGGAACCCAATATTGTAGCACGCGCAAATGAAGCTTTCTGGTATTCCCTGATAGACCCGCTGTCGTCCACGCAGCGGACCGTCAGAAACGAAACCTAAACACGCGGGCGAAACCCTACGCAAAATCACGCGGATTATGACTTGAGGGGGGAAAGTTCCTTGCCTAAGCTGTAATAACACTTGCCGCGTCAATCAACCGCCCTCTATAATCCTGCCTAGTCAACCATTGCATTCGCACGAGAATCATGACGGAGCCGTCCTCTACCCCTACGCCGGACCTCAGCGAATATCAGCTAGGCGAAAGCGTCGGCTATCTGATCTCGCGAGTGAAATCGACCCTGTCGAACCTGGTCACCCAGCGCAGCATGGCCGAACTTGGCATTACCAGCCAGCAAGGCAGCATCCTGTTCATGGTGGCCAGCGGCAAGTGCCTGCTGGCGGCCGAACTGGCCCGTGAATACGGCATCGACGCGAGCGCCGTCACGCGTCTGATCGACCGGCTGGAAAAGCGCGGCCTGCTGACACGGGTGCGCAGCAACGAGGATCGCCGGGTCGTGCGCCTCGCGCTGACGCCGGAAGGCCATGCCATCGCCGCCAAAATGCCGGCTATTTTCACCGGCGTGCTGGACAGTCTGCTGGGCGGCTTCACCCCGGAAGAAGTGGGTTTTCTGAAGAGCATGCTGCGTCGCGTGCTCATCAATTCCGGCGAACAAACGGGACTAACCCGTGATGCAGCAAGCAATCTTGACAGCAAATCGTAAGAAATTGCTTGCAGTGTCCATCATTACATTCCACTCAAAGAGTCGAGCGATGAAATCCCTTTCCCTGTCCGCGCCCGCACTTTCGAGCCGGGCCGCTGTCGCCGCCGCGGTGACAGCGCTCGCCCTCACGGGGTGCGCGAACTACTTCGGTATGAAAAGCGACAAGCAGATGTCGTCGCCCGCTCAGTACGAGTCCGCCCAGAGCCTCGCCGGCCAGGGCGGCCAGTGGCCCTCGCTCGACTGGGCCAATCAGTTCGGCGACCCGCAACTGCCCAAGCTGATCGCCGAAGCGCTGGAAGGCAGCCCGTCGATCGCGCAGGCGCAGGCGCGTCTCGCCAAGGCCTCGTCGTATATCGAGAGTTCGCGCTCGGCGCTGTACCCGAAGGTCAACGGCAGCTATTCGTGGACCCGCGAAATATTCTCGGAAAACTCGATCTACCCGCCGCCCTTCGGCGGCACCTGGTACAACGAGAACAACGTGCTTGCGAGCGCGTCCTGGGATCTGGACCTATGGGGTAAGAATCGTCAGCGTCTGGGCCAGGCCGTATCGCAGGAAAAGGCCGCTGAGGCCGACATGCAACAGGCACGCGTGACGCTCGCGGCGTCGGTGGCCAGCACGTATAACCAGCTCGCCCAGCTGTACGCGTTCCGCGACATCGCCGCGCGCGAAATCGCCAATCGCCAGGATATCGGCCGCATTACCAACGGCCGCGTGACGGCCGGCCTCGACACCAATGTCGAGCGGCAAACCGCGAACGGCAACATCGCGACCAGCCAGTCCAATTTGACCGACCTCGACGGCCAGATCACCGTCGTGCGCTACCAGCTGGGCGCGCTGCTCGGCAAGGGTCCGGATCGCGGCCTGCAAATCGCCCAGCCCGCGCTGAACAAGGGCGACATCGTGGCGCTGCCGAACAACCTGCCGGCGGACCTCGTCGCGCGCCGCGCGGATATCGTCGCCGCGCGCTGGCAAGTCGAAGCCGCGATGCACGATGTGAAGGAAGCGAAGGCCGAATTCTTCCCGGACGTGAATCTCGCGGCCGGCTTCGGTTTCGACGCGTTCGGCTGGGGCCGCTTCCTCACCGCGGGCAGCCGCCAGATCCAGTTCGGCCCGGCCATCCACCTGCCGATCTTCGACGCCGGCGCGCTGCGCTCGCAACTGAAGGGCCGCTACGCCGACTTCGATCTTGACGTGGCGAACTACAACCAGACGCTGATCAGCGCTCTCTCGGACGTCGCGACGCAAGTGTCGTCGATCCGTTCGATCGACCAGCAGCAAGGCGACGCACAACGCGCGCTCGACGCATCGACCAAGGCGTATCAGCTGGCTGTGATCCGCTACAAGGCCGGCTTGTCGCCGCAGTTGCAGGTGCTGACCGCCGACCAGAACCGCCTCGCCGCCGAACAGACGGTGACCAGCCTGAAGATGCGCCGCCGCGACATGCAGATCGGCCTCATCAAGGCGCTCGGCGGCGGTTTCGACGCGACGCAAACTGGCCTCGTGGTGCCGACCGATGCTCCGGCATCGGCCACCGCCGCGACCGCCGCTGCGAACTGAGCGCTCAAGCCACAGGCAGATCGAACACACGCACGAACATCCGAATAAACGACGACGTCTGAAAGAACCCGGAGCACATCAATGAGCACCACCCAACAGCCCGCGGCTACTACACAGCCGACTCAGTCGGCCCCGCAGCCGACGCAACCGGCACAACCACCGGCGAACAACAGCAAACGCAAGCGCATGATGACGCTGCTCGTCATCGTGATCCTGATCGCCGCGATCGCTTACGGCCTTTACTACTTCCTCGTCGCACGCTTCCATGAAGACACCGACGACGCGTATGTGAACGGCAACGTCGTGCAGATCACGCCGCAAGTCACCGGCACGGTCGTCGCCGTGAACGCGGACGACACGCAAACGGTGAAGGCCGGCGACCCGCTCGTCGTGCTCGATCCGGCCGACGCCCGCGTCGCGCTCGAACAGGCCGAAGCGAATCTCGCGCAGACGGTGCGCCAGGTGCGCGGCCTGTTCGCCGACGACAACCAGTACCAGGCGCAAGTGGCGCAGCGCCAGTCCGATCTGTCGCGCGCCCAGGACGACCTGAAGCGCCGTATGACGGTCGCGCAAACCGGCGCCGTGTCGCAGGAAGAAATCTCGCACGCCCGCGACGCCGTGAAGAGCGCGCAAGCCGCCGTCGACGCCGCCCAGCAGCAACTGGCGTCGAACCGCGCGTTGACCGCCAACACCACGATCGCGAATCACCCGAACGTGCAGGCCGCAGCCGCGAAGGTCCGCGACGCGTACCTGAACAACGCGCGTAACAACCTGCCGGCGCCGGTCACCGGCTACGTCGCGAAGCGCTCGGTGCAGGTCGGCCAGCGCGTCTCGCCGGGCACCCCGTTGATGGCGATCGTGCCGCTCGGCGGCGTGTGGGTCGACGCGAACTTCAAGGAAGTGCAGCTCAAGCACATGCGCATCGGCCAGCCGGTCGAACTGACGGCCGACGTGTACGGCTCGTCGGTGGTGTACCACGGCAAGGTGGTGGGTTTCTCGGCGGGCACGGGTTCGGCGTTCTCGCTGCTGCCCGCGCAGAATGCGACCGGCAACTGGATCAAGGTGGTGCAGCGTCTGCCGGTGCGGATCGCGCTCGATCCGAAGGAACTCGAACAGCATCCGCTGCGTATCGGCCTGTCCATGCAAGCCGACGTCAGCATCAAGGACGACAACGGCGGCCAGCTCGGCCAGGCGCCGAACACGGTCTATCAGACCAATGTGTTCGAGAAGTACGGCGACCAGGCTGACGCGGAAATCGCTCGCATCATTTCGGAAAACGCAGGTCCGAACGGCGGCTCGCAAAAGTCGGCCCAGGCCGGCGGCGCGAAGCCGGTCGCAGCGAAGCTGATGTAAGCCTCGCGACGATTCAGACAAGGCTTCTTTAATGGCTCAGGCTCAGGCGCAAGTCCCTCATCCGCCGCTCGAGGGCGCGCAACTGGTGATCGGCACCATCGCGGTGTCGCTCGCCGTTTTCATGAACGTGCTCGACACGTCGATCGCCAACGTGTCGATTCCGTCGATTTCGGGCGACCTCGGCGTGTCGTCCGACCAGGGCACGTGGGTGATCACCTCGTTCGCGGTCGCCAACGCGATCTCCGTGCCGCTCACCGGCTGGCTGACCGAGCGCATCGGCCAGGTACGCCTTTTCATGGCGTCGATCATTCTGTTCGTGATCTCGTCGTGGATGTGCGGCCTCGCGCCGACGCTGCCGTTCCTGCTCGCTTCGCGCGTGTTGCAAGGCGCGGTGGCCGGCCCGATGATTCCGCTGTCGCAAACGCTGCTGCTCGCGAGCTATCCCCGCGCCAAGGCGCCCATGGCGCTATCCATGTGGGCGATGACCACGCTGATCGCGCCGGTGGCCGGCCCGATTCTCGGCGGCTGGATCTCGGACAACATCTCGTGGCCGTGGATTTTCTACGTCAACATTCCGGTCGGCGCGATTGCCGCCGTGGCGACGTGGATGATCTTCCGCAATCGCGATTCCGTCATCAGAAAAGCACCGATCGACGGCGTCGGTCTCGGTTTGCTGATCGTCTGGGTCGGCTCGCTGCAAGTCATGCTCGACAAGGGCAAGGATCTCGACTGGTTTTCGTCGACGACCGTCGTCGTGCTGGCGCTCGTCGCGGTGATTGCGCTCGCGTTCTTTATCGTGTGGGAATTGACGGCCGAGCATCCGGTGGTCGATTTGTCGCTGTTCAGCCGGCGTAATTTCACGGGCGGTACGGTCGCGCTGTCGATCGGTTACGGACTCTACTTCGGTAATCTGGTGTTGCTGCCGCTGTGGCTGCAAACCGATATCGGCTACACCGCGACCGAAGCCGGCCTCGTGATGGCGCCGGTCGGCCTGTTCGCCGTGCTGCTGTCGCCGATCACCGGCAAGGTTTTACCGCGTACCGATCCGCGCTATATCGCGACCCTGTCGTTTCTCGTGTTCGCACTGTGCTTCTGGATGCGCTCGCGTTATACGACCGGCGTCGATACCTACTCGCTGCTGGTGCCCACCTTGATTCAAGGGATCGGCATGGCCGGGTTCTTCATCCCGCTGGTGTCGATCACCTTGTCGGGGCTGCCGGGCAACCGGATTCCAGCGGCGTCGGGCCTGTCGAATTTCGTGCGGATCATGTGCGGCGGCATCGGCACGTCGATCTTCCAGACCGCGTGGGATCACCGCACGATCATGCACCACGCGCAACTGGCCGAACAGGCTAACGCGTACAACCCGGTATTCGACCAGTCGATCCGGCAGATGGGCGCGGCGGGCTTCAGTCAACCGCAGGCGTATGGCCTGTTCAACACGATGGCGACGCAGCAGGCCGCGCAACTCGGTGTGAATGATCTGTTCTTCGTGTCCGCCGGCATTTTTATCGCGCTGATCGCGCTGATCTGGATCACCAAGCCGGAACGCGCAGGCGGTGATGCGGGTGCGGCGGCGGCTGCGGCGCACTGAGTTTTCGGCGCTGCTCCGATCCGGCAGACGATATGAAAAAAGGCGGGACCGCTTGGTAGCGGTCCCGCCTTTTCTTTGCAGCGCCTTTGTCGCGCTCCGCCGTCTGTGCGGCTTTCAGCTCGCCGTCGTGACAACCAGCCGTTCCGGCGCCAGCACGCCCTCACCTTGCTTCGCGACGCCAAGCAGACGCCCCTCCGGTGCGTACACCCGGACGCGCGGCGCATTCACGGCTTCGTCCGTGATCGTCAACTCGGACAGCTTCAATCGCTGACCATGAAGAAAGCGGCGCGTCGCGTCTTCGTTCAACTGCACGAGCGGGAACGTCGACAGCAATGCGTCCACCGGCTGCAGCCACGCATCGCGTTCGCCTTCAGTCGCGTCGGACAACGCGTCGAGCGTCACCGAATTGTCGAGCGTCAGCGCGCCGACGCCGGTGCGCCGCAGCGCCACCAGATGCGCGCCGCAACCCAACGCTTCGCCGATATCCTCGGCCAGCGTGCGCACATACGTGCCCTTGCTGCACGTCACGCGAAACGTCACGTCCGGCAACGCGCAGGCGAGCATCTCGAGCTTGAGGATCGTCACCTGACGCCCTTCCCGCTCCACCGTCTGACCGGCGCGCGCGTATTCGTACAGCGGCTTGCCGTCACGTTTGAGCGCCGAATACATCGGCGGAACCTGCGTGATCTCGCCGAGGAATGCCGGCAGAACCGCCTGGACCGCCGCCTCGTCGCACGTCACCTCGCGCGTGTCGATCGCTTCGCCTTCGGCGTCGCCGGTGGTCGTGCGAATGCCGAGGCGCATGGTGGCCTCGTATGTCTTGTCAGCTTCGAGCAGGTCTTGCGAAAACTTGGTGGCTTCGCCGAAACAGAGTGGCAGCAAGCCGGTTGCCAGTGGATCGAGCGTGCCGGTGTGGCCCGCCTTTTTCGCCAGATAGAGACGCTTCGCGCGAATCAGCGCGTCGTTGCTCGACAGGCCGAGCGGCTTGTCGAGCAGCAGCACGCCGTCGAGCGCGCGACGCGGCACGCGGGGGCGTTGAGGTGCGGTCATGTCAGAAAGACGAAAGTCTTCGATGGATACGGAAAACAGCACTGAGCGCGTGGCAACTCAGGCATGGCAGCGAGCGCGCGGCGAACAGCGGGCTCAGTCTTCTTTCGCGCGATTGGCGTTGGCTTCGTCGATCAGACGCGACATCTCGACGGCGCGCTCGATCGTCTTGTCGTAATGGAAATGCAGCGTAGGCACGGTGTGAATGTGCAGGCGCTTGAAAAGCTGATTGTGCAGATGGCCGGCCGCGTGCGTGAGCGCTTCGAGCGTCTGTTGCGGATCGCCGGTGAGTGTCGTGAAATAGACCTTGGCGTGTGCATAGTCCGGCGTCAGCTCGACGCTTTGAATCGTGACGATGCCAATGCGCGGATCCTTGACCTCGCGCAGCAGCTCGGACAAATCGCGCTGGATCTGATCGGCGATCTGCACATTGCGATTGGGAGAAGAACGTTTTTTAGGCATGGTGTTATGTGATCCGTTCTAACGGATGCAGAAAAGTGGTTCGCGCCGCCGCGCTGCGGGCTTTTTTGTCGAGGCGGCATTCAGGCGGCCCAGAACAGGAGAAACTCGACCGCGGACGCGGTGCGCGACGGACACGGACAAACGCGTGGCCCCAAAAACAACGGGCGGAGCGGGCGTTAAAGCCCGCTCCGCCCCTTGAGCCGTGCCGCGTGAATTACAGCGAACGCGCGACTTCGGTGACCTCGAAGACTTCGAACTGATCGCCTTCGACGATGTCGTTGAAGTTCTTGATCGACATACCGCACTCGAAGCCCTGACGGACTTCCTTGACGTCGTCCTTGAAGCGCTTGAGCGAATCGAGCTCGCCCGTGAAGATGACGACGTTGTTGCGCAGCACGCGCACCGACGACGAGCGCTTGACGAAACCGTCCGTGACCATACAGCCGGCCACCGCGCCGATCTTCGGTACCTTGAAGACCTGACGCACTTCGACCGTACCCGTCACGACTTCGCGCTTCTCCGGTGCCAGCATGCCCGACATCGCAGCCTTCACGTCATCCACTGCGTCATAGATGATGTTGTAGTAGCGAATATCGACGCCGTTGGTTTCCGCCAGCTTGCGCGCCTGGGCATCCGCACGGGTGTTGAAGCCGATGATGACCGCCTTCGAAGCCGTAGCCAGGTTGACGTCCGACTCGCTGATGCCACCCACGGCGCCGTGCACGATCTGCACGCGGACTTCGTCGGTCGACAGCTTGAGCAGCGACTGCACCAACGCTTCCTGCGAACCTTGCACGTCGGCCTTGACGATGAGCGGCATGTACGCCACTTCGCCTTCGCCCATCTGTTCCAGCATGTTCTCGAGCTTCGCGGCCTGTTGCTTGGCCAGCTTGACGTCGCGGAACTTGCCTTGACGGAACAATGCGACTTCACGCGCCTTGCGGTCGTCCGGCATGACGATGACTTCTTCGCCCGCTTGCGGCACTTCCGAGAGACCTTGAATCTCAACCGGGATCGACGGGCCTGCCGACTTGGTCGGCTTACCGGTTTCGTCGAGCATGGCTCGCACGCGACCGTAAGCGCTACCTGCCAGCACCACGTCGCCGCGGTTCAGCGTACCCGACTGGACCAGGATCGTTGCGACCGGACCCTTACCCTTATCGAGCTTCGCTTCAATGACGAGACCCTTGGCCGGCGCTTCGACCGGTGCCTTCAGTTCCAGCACTTCGGCTTGCAGCAACACGTTTTCCAGCAAGTCGTCGATGCCCGCGCCGGTTTTAGCCGACACCGACACGAACGGCGAATCGCCACCGTATTCTTCCGGCACGACGCCTTCCGCGACGAGTTCCTGCTTCACGCGCTCCGGATTGGCATCCGGCTTGTCGATCTTGTTGATCGCAACGACGAGCGGCACGCCGCCGGCCTTCGCGTGGGCGATCGCTTCCTTCGTTTGCGGCATCACGCCGTCGTCGGCTGCGACTACCAGAATCACGATGTCGGTTGCCTTCGCACCGCGGGCACGCATGGCCGTAAAGGCTTCGTGACCCGGCGTGTCGAGGAACGTGATGACGCCACGCGGCGTTTCGACGTGGTAAGCGCCGATGTGCTGCGTAATCCCGCCCGCTTCGCCCGCTGCGACCTTGGCGCGGCGGATGTAGTCGAGCAGCGACGTCTTGCCGTGGTCGACGTGACCCATGACCGTGACGACCGGCGGACGCGGCAGTGCTTCCGCATCGGACACTTCGCCTTCGACCAGCATCGCTTCCGGATCGTCCAGCTTGGCCGCCACCGCGTGGTGGCCCAGTTCCTCGACGATGATCATCGCCGTTTCCTGGTCCAGCATCTGGTTGATCGTGACCATCTGGCCGAGCTTCATCATCGACTTGATGACTTCCGACGCCTTCACCGCCATCTTGTGTGCCAGATCGGCGACCGTGATGGTTTCCGGCACGTGCACTTCGCGCACGATCGGTTCGGTCGGCGCCTGGAACGTGGTGTTCTGATCCTGATGCTTGCCGCGACCCTTCGGGCCACCGCGCCAGCCGCGATCGACACCGCCGCTCGTGTCACCGCGCGTCTTGATGCCGCGGCGCTTCGCTGCGTCGTCTTGCCAGCCGCCCTTGCCGCCGCCCGGCTTCTTCTTGTCGCCGGCGGAAGGCGTGGTCGTGGCAGCCGGAGCCGCAGCAGCCGGCTTCTTGGCTGCCGGACGCGCCGGTGCTTCACCCGCCGGACGCGCCGGCTTGTGCAGCGTGCCCTTGGCTTCCACGGCCTTGGCCGGCTCAGCGGGCTTCGGTGCCGGTTCCGGCGCCTTGACCTGTGCTTTGCGCGGCGTGTTCATCATTTCGCGAATCGCGCGCGCTTCGGCTTCAGCCGCCGCACGGCGCTTGGCGATTTCTTCCTGCTCGGCACGCGCTTTCTCGGCAGCCTGACGCGCTGCGTCTTCTGCCTTCTTCGCGGCTTCGCGTTGCGCGGCGCGTTCTGCGGCGGCGCGCTCGTCGTCCTGCTCGCTTTGCTTGGCGACCGCCGGCTCCGCTGCCTTGGCAGCCACCGGCTCAGCCTTCGCGACCGCCGGCTGCGCGGCTTGCGCCGGCTTGGCGGTCTGCGCCTGCTCGCGAGCTGCCGCCTCGGCCGCAGCCGCTGCGCGCTTCTTCGCCGCTTCTTCTTCCGCGCGGCGACGCTCGGCTTCAGCAGCCTGCTCGCGCGCCTGACGTTCAGCTTCTTCGCGCTCGAGTTGTTCCTGACGCGCCTTCAACTCCTGAGCCTGCTTTTCGAGCAGCTCGGCTTCGTGACGAGCTTCCTCTTCACGACGCTGGAGTTCGAGATCGTCGACGTCGGCCTCGGCCACATGATTCGATGCATCCCCGTTTTCAGCGGAGGTTTCGTCGCGGCGGACGAAAGTGCGCTTCTTACGCACCTCGACCTGAATGGTGCGAGCTTTGCCCGTCGCATCGGATTGCTTGATTTCCGACGTATGCCGTTTCGTCAGCGTGATCTTGCGCTTGTCAGCATCAGTCGAGCCGTGAGACTTGCGCAAGTGGTCGAGCAGACGCGCCTTGTCCGTTTCGGACAAGCTATCGTCTTCGCTCGCTTTTGTGACGCCCGCCGCCTGCAGCTGCTCAAGCAGCACGCCTGCAGGCATTTTCAGTTCCGCGGCAAATTGGGCTACGTTGTTACTCGCCATTCATTCCTCTTAATGCAAGGACCGATTCCTTGCGGTTAGCATCGGGTCATGCGGCCTGACGGCCGCTTCAATTTAGTGCGCCATGGTCATTTCTCACTGGAACCAGTGTTCACGTGCTTTCATGATCAACGCCTTAGCGGCATCCTCTTCCATTCCGGTCATCTCGACCAGTTCATCCACAGCCAGCTCGGCGAGTTCGTCGCGCGTCTGGATCTGATGTTCGGCCAGCTTGGCGAGCAGGTCGGCGTCCATGCCGTCCAGGCTCTTCAGGTCGAGCGCTACGTTTTCGACCTTTTCTTCATTCGCGATCGCCAGCGTCAACAGCGCGTCGCGCGAGCGATTACGCAGTTCGTGAACGGTGTCTTCGTCGAATGCCTCGATCTCGAGCATTTCGTTGAGCGGCACATAAGCGATCTCTTCGAGGCTCGTAAAGCCTTCGTCGATCAGGATGTCGGCGACTTCTTCGTCGACATCGAGACGCGCCATGAACAGGTCACGCAGTACACCGCGTTCCTGATTCTGCTTTTGCGCAGATTCGTCCGGCGTCATGATGTTGATCTGCCAGCCGGTGAGTTCGCTGGCGAGACGCACGTTCTGGCCGCTGCGGCCGATCGCGACCGCCAGTTCGTTTTCGTCGACGACGACGTCCATCGAATGTTTTTCTTCATCGACGACGATCGACTGGACGGCTGCCGGCGCGAGCGCGCCGATCACAAACTGTGCGGGATCTTCCGACCATAGCACGATGTCGACGTTTTCGCCACCGAGCTCGTTACGCACCGCCTGCACGCGCGAACCGCGAATGCCGACACACGTGCCGATCGGATCGATGCGCTTGTCGTACGCGACCACGCCGATCTTGGCGCGCACGCCTGGATCGCGCGCGGCCGCCTTGATTTCCAGCAGGCCTTGCTCGATTTCCGGCACTTCCATCTCGAACAGCTTCATCAGGAATTCGGGCGCCGTACGCGACAGTTCGATCTGCGGACCGCGCGCGGTGCGATCGACCTTCGCGATGTAGGCGCGCACGCGGTCGCCCACGCGCAGGTTTTCCTTCGGAATCAGCTGGTCGCGGCGCAGCAGCGCTTCGACACGGCCGGTTTCGACGATGAAGTTGCCCTTGTCGAGACGCTTCACCGAGCCGGTCATGATGTGCTCGCCGCGCTCGAGGAAGTCGTTCAGGATCTGCTCGCGTTCAGCGTCGCGCACCTTCTGCAGGATCACCTGCTTGGCGGCCTGCGCGCCGATACGGCCGAATTCGATCGACGGCACCGGTTCCTCGATGAACTCGTCGAGTTGGATCTCGGGCTTCTGCTCGCGTGCTTCGAACAGCAGGATTTCCTGATCCGGTTCCTGCAAACCGGCTTCGTCCGGCACCACTTTCCAGCGGCGAAACGTTTCGTGCTCGCCGCTTTCACGGTCGATATGGACGCGGATATCCGCATCTTCTTCGAAGAGTTTCTTGGAGGCCGAAGCGAGAGCCGCTTCGAGCGCGGCAAATACCACGTCTTTGTCGACATTCTTCTCGCGTGCCAGCGCATCCACCAGCATCAACACTTCGCGACTCATTGTTTGCGGCTCCTAAAGTCAACTTTCGGAACGAGGCGTGCTTTGTCCATGTCCGCGAGCGTGAAATCGAGCATCGCGGCGCCTTCCTTCCCTTCAAATTCCAGACCGATCGTCTCGCCTTGCGGAGCATGCAGGATGCCCCGGTACGATTTCCGTCCGTCCAATGGCTTTTTCAATGTGATTACCACTTCGCTGCCTGCGAAGCGTTCGAAATCCGCCAATTTTTTCAGCGGGCGGTCGAGCCCCGGCGACGATACTTCAAGCCGCTCGTAATCGATGTTTTCGACCGTCAAAACGTGCTGGAGCTGACGCGTGACTTTCTCGCAGTCTTCGATCGCGATGCCGGCCGGCTGGTCGATATAGATACACAACATGCCGCGCCCGGTGCGCTCGAGATCGACGAGCTCGTAGCCGAGTCCCACGACCGTGGTTTCAATCAGTTCCGTCAGTTGCACAGTGCCCTCTTAGATGTTCGCGCAGCGAGCCTGCCGCTTGTTTTGCAAACAACCAATGCGGGCCGCGCGCCAAGCCGGCGCACGTTCGTGCTACCCGAGATGCCGAACCACTGAGAACTGATCGGCAAAAAAAAATGGGCTAAACGCCCATCATCTTATTGCCGGTGGTCGCACCTGAGCCGCACATAAAAAGCCGCACGCCCAGCGACTTCGCGATTGTAGCCATTTTTCGGGACAAACGCAAACCGCAGAACGCCGCCCAACGCGCTTTTCCGGTTGATTTCACGGGAATCTTTCAACGATATGACGGCGCTTCTGGCCTTTTGCAAGGCGGCTCATGCCGCCTCGAACCCGAGTTGGACAGGCGGGGCAAATGAAATCCGCCCCCACTTCCATTTACGTCGCGGTTTTATGCGTCACATGAAACCGCGTGACGCCAAACCGATGGCGCTCGTCGATCGATTCTGGCGGCTGCCGGCGAAAGATCGTTGAAGAACGATCCACGGCTGACCGCCATGCATGTCTGGCGTGCTGCTTAACGGCCGCGCGAACGGCCGCGGGGTGCGCCGCCGCCACGATTGGCGCCGCCGGCGTTGGCGTTGCCGCCGCCCGCACGGTTGCCAGCGCCGCCGCGATTGCCACCCGGCCCGCGGTTGCCGCCGCCGCTGCCCGGATTGGGACCGCCGCTGCCGCCGGCTCGTTTGCCGCCACCGGCCGCACGATTGCCATTGCCCGACGGTGCGCGATTGCCATCGACTTCACGGCCGCCACGCGGGCCGCCCGCCGCGCCGCCCATCGGGCCGCTGAAACCACCGGCGCCACGGCCGGCGCCGCGATTGCCGTAGCCACCGCCGAAACCGGCGCCCGCGCCGCCACCGAAGCCACCGCCTGCCGCACCGCGCCGGCCCTGGCCGCGCGGCTGCTGCTGGTCGAACCGGCCATGCGACATCAGCACGGGTTCACGGCCGATGAAGCCCATCGACGTCTGCATCGGATCTGGCTGCTTGCGCTCCGGCGCTTCCCTGCGGCCACCCTTTTCTTCCGTCGGCGCCTTCAGGCCGACCGATGCCATCAGCGCGCGCACCTGGTTGTCTTCGAGTTCTTCCCAACGACCCCGCTTGAGCCCCTTCGGCAGCGAGATCGGGCCATGACGGGTACGAATCAGACGGCTGACCATCAGGCCGGCCGCTTCGAACATACGGCGCACTTCGCGGTTACGCCCTTCGGCGAGCGCGACGTGATACCAGTGATTAGTGCCTTCGCCGCCGCCATCGCGGATACGCAGGAAGTTCGCCGGGCCGTCTTCCAGCTCGACGCCGTGCAGCAGCTTCTGACGCATGCCTTCCGCCAGTTCGCCGACCACGCGCACCGCATATTCACGCTCGACGCTATAGCGCGGGTGCATGAAACGGTTCGCCAGGTCGCCCGACGTGGTCAGCATCAGCAGACCTTCCGTATTGAAATCGAGACGTCCGACCGCGAGCCACTTGGCGGTTTTCATCGGCGGCAGATTGTCGAACACCGAAGGACGGCCCTCCGGATCGGCGTGACTGACGATTTCGCCGGTCGGTTTGTGATACAGCAGCACGCGCGGCGGCTTGTTGGCCAGCTTGCGCTTGACCGGTTTGCCGTTGATGCGGACCTGGTCGGTCGGCATGATGCGTTGGCCGATGTGAGCCGGCTCGCCGTTCACCGACACGCGGCCGGCGACGATCAGCTCTTCCATGTCGCGGCGCGAACCCATGCCGGCTTCGGCCAGCACTTTATGCAACTTCGGCGCGTCGTCGTCGGCTGCGAGCACGCGCTTGGGCGCGGCCGGCTTGCCACGGCGCAGCATCGGTGCGCGCACGCCGCCGGTGGCGCTGTTGTCCGCGTCGAATGCGGGCGATGTGACGTACGAGAACAGATCGTCCTGACCGGCGGCTGCCGCTGCCACCGGCGCTTCGCCGCCGCGGCGGTTGTTCTGACGCTGACCGCCTTCGCGCGGCTGGCGCTCGCGCTGACCTTCGCGGGGTGCGCCGTCACGCGGTGCGCCCTCGCGCTGCCCGCCTTCACGCTTCGCGCCGCCCGCATTGCGGCGCGGTCCTTGACCCTTGGCGCCCGCGTCCTTGCGCGGCATCCGCACTTGCGCGACGACCTCGCCGTCCGGCGGCGCCTCGGTGACGACCGGCGCTCCTTGCGCGGGCGCGCCTTCGGCGCCCTTCGTCTTCGCGCCGGCGCGGCGCCGGGCGATCAGGCTGCGCGGGCCGCGACGCAGGCCGCGGCGCGGACGGTCTTCACCGTCTGCTTCCGTGGTCTGCGCCGGGCGCTCGCCCTCGCCTGCCGACGCTTGCGTGGTGCGCGTTTCGTCAGCGCGCGCCGACGGCACGGCGCGCTCGGATTCGGACGAATCGGTGTCGTGGGTATGTGTCAAAACAACCTCAAAATGTCAGGTCGCGCACGCCCGTTGCGGGCGTGGCAAAAAAAGTTCGGTTACGTCAGGCGCTGCGCGACTCGGGTTCGTCGTCGGTCAGAATGCCTGCGTCCTGCGCCGCATCGCGACGATCCAGAGGATCGCCGTGCGCCGCCTTGGTCGGGTTCGGCTCGGCGGCGTGCTCCGTATTGCGGAGTACGCCCGAGTCGTGCGCGGGTATTGCCGGATCGGCCTGGGAGACCGGATCGTGATTCTGTGCGGACTCGGCGGCGCCGGTCTGCGGTGCAACGTGTGCTGCATTTGCCGTTTCAGCCTGGTCCTGCGCGGCCGGCGCAATAGCGGCGTCCGAGTGCGACCCGGAGAATGCCGATGCGGTTTGTGCCTCGACTTCCGCTGCGCTGTCGGCCGCCCGCGCCGATTCCACCGGCTCGGTGTGCTGCGTCTGATGCTCTTCTTCAGCGATTTCCGTTCCTGACGCCTCGTCTACTGCTTCAAGCCGGCTGTCAACGGCATGGCTGGGTGCGTCAGCGGAGTCGGATTGCGGCGCTTCGCCCGTGGCTTGCGGAATATTCTCCGACTCGCCATCGGCAGTTGCGCTCGCAAATTCATCCGCAACAGCTTCGCTTGCAACAGCGCCTGCTTCAACCACCACGCCGGAATCCACCAGCTCTTGTTTCGAAGCCAAAGCCTGTGCAGCATCGGCGTCGGCGAACTCGATCGCGTGCTGGCCGAGCAGATCCGCGTTCAACTGCGCCGACGGATCGGCGAGCGGTGGCAATTCGTCCAACGCTGTCAGCCCGAGGTCGTCGAGGAACTGCCGCGTGGTCGCGTACAGCGCGGGACGGCCCGGCACATCACGATGGCCGATCACTTCGATCCAGCCTCGATCTTCGAGCTGCTTGACGACCTGCGTATTCACCGTGACGCCGCGAATCTCCTCAATATCGCCACGCGTCACAGGTTGCCGGTATGCAATGATCGCGAGCGTTTCGAGCACCGCGCGCGAATATTTCGGCGGTTTCTCAGGATGCAAACGATCCAGATACGAACGCATCGCGGGCTTGCTTTGAAACCGCCACCCCGACGCCAGCCCGACCAACTCCACACCGCGCCCAGACCAGTCCTGCTTGAGGTCTTCGAGCAAAGTCCGAACGGTGTCTGCCGACACGCCGTCGGCAAAGAGCTTGCGCAACTCGCCGAGCTTTAACGGCTCCTGCGCGCAGATCAAGGCAGTCTCGAGGACGATCTTCGCCTCTTGGGTATTCATGCAGCTAGGTCAGACCCTGTGGTCAAAGAACCGGATCAAACAGACGATGTGGAACTGAAGACGCGCTCGCCCGATTCTGATCGGTCATATTGATGGGAGCACGCACCGGGGGGAGGCGAAACAGACAATCGAGCCAAACCCAGCCGGACGGAGCAGCGATATTCCTGAAAGGAATCGCGTGACTGAGCGCCATATTACGCAAAAACAATCAGTGCGTAAAGACGAAATCCCCCGCGCATTGCCCAGCCATGCTTTGGCGGACGTGCTTTTGCGAAAAAGCGGGCTTAATTTGATAAAAACCCGCTTTCTTCGGTTGTTCTTCGCCTGGTTGGTTCAATAGCTTTACACAGCCACCTTTTCCGCCACTCACTTATTGCGCCGTTGCGTGTTCCGCCAGGAACCGTTTCAGGCGTTCGACGCCCGCGTCCAGCCGCGCGGTGTCGCAGGCGTAGCACCAGCGCACGAAGCCCTCGCCCTGTGGACCGAACGCGCTGCCCGGCGCCACGCCGAGCCCGACGTCACGCACCATCGCCTTGCAAAGCTCCAGACTGCGCGAGGCGCCCGGCATCGAGAAAAACAGGTACATCGCGCCGGGCGGCGTCTTGACGTCGACGCCAGGCACCGTGCCGAGCGCACGCACCAGATGGTCGCGCGACGCCTTCAGGTCGCGCACCAGCTCCTGCGTAAAGCGCTCGCCCTGCTCGATGGCCGCGATGCCCGCTTGCTGAACGAAGGCCGGCGCGCACGAAGTGTTGTACTCGACGAGCTTGCCAAGATCGTCCATCAACGCGGCCGGGGCGACGATCCAGCCGAGCCGCCAGCCTGTCATCAACCACGCCTTCGAAAACGAATTGACGCAGATCACGCGTTCGTCGCGGGTGGCCAGATCGAGGAACGATGGCGCGGTTCGCGAAGGCTCGCCAGTCGCATCCGCAGAAGCGTCCGCATAGTAAAGGCGCTCGTAGACCTCGTCCGCCACGATCCAGATACCGTGGCGCCGGCAATGCGCCAGCACGGCGCGCTGCTCGTCGCGGCTCATTACCCAGCCGGTCGGATTGTTCGGCGAGTTGATCAGCAGCATTTTCGTGCCGGGCGTCAGCGCCGCCAGCAACTGCTCCAGGTCGAGCTGCCAGCCGCGCTCGCCGTAGCCCAGCGCGACGGTTTCGACGTGCGCGCCGAGAATCTTCGGAATCTCGACCAGATTCGGCCAGAGCGGCGTCACCGCGACGACGCGATCGCCCGCGCCCACCACGAGTTGCGCCGCCAGCATCAGCGCGTTGACGCCCGCGCTCGTCACCGCGATATGCTCCGCCGACGTCGCGCCGTGCAGGTCGCTGACATAGCCGGCGAGTGCGGCGCGCAGCGGCGCGATGCCGAGGTTGTGCGTGTAGAACGTCGCACCGGCCGCCAATGCGGCACTGGCGGCGTCGCGGATAAAGGCCGGCGTGACGCGGTCGGACTCGCCGAACCAGAACGGCAGCACGTCGTCGACGCCGAAACCGGCGTTGGCGACTTCGCGGATCTGCGAAGGACGCAGTGCGCGCACGGCGTCGCGCGCGTTCGGGATGGATGGCACGGGCAGATCCGATTCGCTCATCGAGGCTTCCAGGCGGGTGAAGGACATGGGTTGAAATTCAGCAGAGGCGACAGTTTAGCTTGGTGCTTCTTTTTGGGACGGCGAAGTCGGTGGATAAGATGCGTGGCGGGACGAGACGGTCGCGGACGGGCCAGGCGCCGTGCTTCGAGAACGACAACATTCGTCCCATCGCACCCTCTCCGATCGTGCGGCGTCGCGCGCATCACGCGACCGCACCTTTACTGCCCACGGGAATATCGCACTCCCCGCGCGACGGCGCCTTTGCCGCCCTGGGGAACGTCACGCACGCCCCACCACCGCCGACTAGCTCAAATCCTCCGCCCGTCCCGGCAATTGACGAATCAGTCCCCACACCGCCTCCGCCGCCGGCGACAGCGACCGGTCGCGCCGCCGCACCAGTTCGACCGTGCGCTCCGCGCGCGGCACGAGCGGCCTGGCCACCAGCGACGCGCCCGCCGGCAACGGCAACGCCAGCCACGGCAGCACGCTCACGCCGACGCCCGCTTCGACCAGCCCAAAAACGGTCGCGGAATGCCCGAGCTCCTGCACCACCGTGGCGCTCACGCCATATTCCTGCATCGCGGCGTCGATGATCGGCCGGCTGCCCGACGCGTAATCGAGCATCACGAGCTGCTGGCCGTCGAGGTCCGCCCACGCCACGCGTTCCTTCGCCGCCAATGGATGATCGTCGCGCAAGACGACGCAGAACGTATCGGTCATCAGCGATTCGCTGAGCAGGTCGTCGGCGGAAAACGGACCGATGATCACGCCGAAATCGACCTCGCCCGACTTGACCTTGCGCACCACGTCGCTCTGCACGTCGTCGCGCAGCCCCAGCGCGATATACGGGAATTGCTGCCCGCACGAGGCCACCACGCGCGGCATGAGCCGGCACGCGACCGTCGGGCTGGCGGCCACCACCACGCGTCCGCGGCGCTGTTCGCCGATTTCGCGGATTTCGCGAAGCGCGTCGTCCAGATCCGTCAACAGACGCGACACACTCGACACGAGGTTGCCGCCGACATCCGTGAGCTGCACCTCGCGGGTGGTGCGATCGATCAGCTTGAGGCCGATCTCGCCCTCCAGTTCGCGCACGCAACGGCTGACCGCCGACTGCGTGAGGCCGATTTCATCGCCGGCCCGGCTGAAGCTCTGCAAACGGGCCACCTCGATGAAAACCCTTAGCTGGCGGAGCGTGACATTCATTTACCAACCTCATCAATTGCATCATTTGATGCGTATTGTAAGGCGAAAGATAGCGCCACAGTCGCTTTTCGCAATCTCGCTGCAATGCAGCGATAAGGCGCAAACGCACGCTGGCCGGGCCTGATTGCACAAGATTGGTGATTGTCCCGATTTGCGAGATGGGTTTTTTGGATTCTTATACGCCCCTAGCTAGCGCCCGCGCTGGCCCGCCGTCACAGGGCTTTCAGGCGGTTGGACTCAACTTGGCACACTTCCTGCATTTATCTGCAGACAAGGGTCGGCGCCATGATTCTGACTGCATAGCAGACCGTGGCAAGCCCGACCCTCCTTGGCACTCGCCTATCGAGTGCATGGAGAGTGCGCGGCGCGGGGCAGCGCACCGGAGTTAGCTTCGCTGAGGTGAAACATGATGCTGTTCGACGATTTGAGAGACAACGAGTGGGCGCTGGTCGAGGCGTTGTTCTGTGCGGAGCCAGCACGGAGCGAACGGCGCGGTCGGCCACGCGTGGAAGCGCGCGCGGTTGTCAACGCCGTGCTGTGGGTGCTATCGACAGGCGAAGGCTGGTCCAAACTGCCGGGCCGCTATCCGTCGCCGCCGACTTGCCGCCGTCGCTTCGACGAGTGGCAGGCCGATGGTACGCTCGCCGAAATAGTTAAGCGACTCGGCACGAGCGGCCGTGAAATTTCGCTGCGCGGCCGAATTGGCGCGACCGCCGCGAAACCGCCGGCACCGCCGAGCCGTGACCGCCTGCGCGGCGCGTTCTGGACCAATCCGGAATCGTGGCGCGCGCCGGTCAAGATGGCCTGACGCACATTGCTTTTCCTCCGGGCGCCTGCGGGCGCCCGGAGCGTATCAATCCCCAGGTCGACGCGTCTTGACGCACGCCGTACCTGTCATGGGCACCGCTCTTCGGCGCGCCCAACACAGTCGTCCCTTCCCGTTACACCCAGCCTGCTTGCGCGCTGCTTCAGACGTCTGAAGCAGCGCGATAGTTGCTGGTGAAACATCCATTTACTATTACTTACAGCGTGCTTTCGCGACTGGGCATACCTTATGTGTATGCAAACAGGCCTTGAGTCGATCGGCTTGACGGGAGCTCAGCATGAAACCAATGTCACTGCTTCTGTGCGGCATTGTCGTTTCATCGATGGCCGCACCGGCGCTTGCCCAGCAGCGCCAACAGGCTTGGAACTGGCGGCCGGATCGTCCGGCTACCATCGAAGCCTGGCAGCAAAGCGATTCGCGCGCCCGCGATTTCACACCGCCGGCGCCGCGCGGAGACTTGCGCGGTGATATCGCCAGCAACGTGCGCACACGACCGGAGGCGCCTCGCCAGGATCCGACGCACCGGCGTTAGGCGGAGTCGAGCGTGAGCAAAGCCCACGGGGCTCACTCACGAAACTCCGTAGCGCATATTGAATAATTGGGGGAACCACCGCGCGTTGTGCAAGTCTGATTTAACGCCATTAGCACAGCGTGGCAGTAGTAATTCCGGTACGCCCGTATCCTCGCGATACGGGCTTTTTTTCAGGCTTTCGCTGCCTAATCGATAGCCGCGCGATACCTGCGCGACGCCTGCGGGCGCGCAGAGACGCACGGCGCGACGCAAGTGTCATGAAGCGGATGGACGCAGCAATGGAGACACCGCCAGCCGCGCGAAGCGGCCGGAAAACAACGCCTGCCAGCCCGGCCGGACCTAAGGCCGGACTTCAAGCGCGGCGGTGGGCCGCGTGTCGGCTGTAGCGACAACGTAGTCGTTCATGCGCTGTGCTGTCCAGGTGAGCAGACGTTCGTCATGGGCGAGCCGCGCGAACTCGGCTCTGCCCCGCTCAGTGAGCACGGCGATATCGACAGGTGCGTGGAAACCCGGAGCCGGCGCGACAGTGCGCTGCCGAACGGTGTCCATCAAGCCTAGTGCGCGAAGATATTGGAAAACACCCGGCCTTCTAGCCCATGGGACCTGGCGATATTGCGCCCGCCGCAGCGCTTCAAGTACCGCTTCGTTGGAATACGTGGTCATCTCACTTCTTTCTTAAAGTGCAGCTATGACACATTTATGCCCAACACGTCACCGCGCCACCAGTGACGCGCGTAGCACCCGCCCTTGGCTGGAAGCTGACCGCAACTCGTGCAGTCGAATTCCGCCAGGTGCTGCCTGGTCTCGTTTTCGGAACCCCCGTCTGAACGGCATGTTAGCGTTCTGTCCACGAACTGGCGATGCAACCGGTGCGGCGCCATAGCAAGCCCGTGGATTTGTCCCGAAAGACATACGTTACCGCATTTAAATTGATTCTATTCACTTTATTAGCGCTTTTTTTTGCAGCAATCGTGCTATGGAAAGGCGCCCGCCGACCTCTAGCCGTCTGCACCGTCGCCTTCTTCTGGCTGCTCGCCGCCGGCTGGCTCACCGCGCCCTTGCTGAAATTGGCGCAGCCGCACTGGCGGACCGAGACGCCCGCCACGTTCGCGCCGCGCACCGCGATCATCATGCTGGGCGGCGGCACGATCTACGACGACGACCACGTCCTCGTGCCCCCGCGCGACGTGCTTGCGCGCATTGCGGCGAGCGCCGAGAACTACGCCGCCTGCAAACGCGCGGCGGATACCTGCCATGTGATCGTGAGCGGCGGCAATCCGCAGCGGCATCGCGCGACTGAAGCCGACACCTATCTGCCTTACCTGCTGCGCCGACAGGTGCCACGCTCGGACATCGTGCTGGAGAACAGCAGCCTCACGACCTACGAAAACGCGCGCAACGTTTCCACCATCTTGCAGGGCTCGGATTACGATTCGCTGATCCTCATCACGTCCGCCTACCAGATGCCGCGCGCCTTACTCGACTTCCACCGCTTCGGCCTCGCGCCGCAACCGCTGATCTCGAACGCGATAGGCGCACGTCTCGGTGTACTGCCGCGATATGACAACCTGGTGTCCGCGGAGACTGCGCTGCACGAATTGATCGGCATCGCGCAATTTCACGTCTATCGCGCGATCGGCTGGTTCTGAAATTCACTACTGAAACTCAAGCCGCATCACAGGCCGATTTATTTAGACATACGAAGAATGCTCTTGAGCGGCAACCGGTTATCGTGACTTCCCGCTCGACTCACCGCGCATCGCAACCGCCGTTTGAGCGTAACAAGATGTAACGAATTGTCATTGCAGTTACAAAACCGTCTGTTGGAGCGGATATTGCTGGCTAGAATGCATTGTCTTTCCGTTTGGACAGGCAAGTACTCGGGTCCACAACCACTCTGCGGAGGTAGCGATGAAGAAAGTGTCCCTGGCGATCCTGGTTTCCCTCAGTGCCGTAACGGGTGCGGCTTATGCGCAGGACAACGGCGTCATGATGAGCACCGATCCGGCCAAGGCCGCCGACGTCGAGCAGCGCGCGCAAGATTTGCAAAACCGCCAGCAAGCAATGGAAAGCGCACCGGCCAAGCCGATGAAACACCACAAGTCGGCCCCTCACAAGAAGGCCCCCAAGGCCGACGCCGGCTCCTAAGCGCGGTTACCCGACTCACCCGCGGCCGCGCCGCGAAGGTGAAAAGCCGAAGCCGGCACCGTCGGCTTCGGCTTTTTTGTTGTTTAATGGACTGGCGAAAGACTCGCCAGACGCGGCGCAGCGCACCGCACCGGCTTGTCCCGCGCCGGCGGCTCAAGGCCGGCGGCGCCCAACTGGCGGTGTGCTAAAGTCGCGCACCGACCGGCGTCTGGCCGGACTCCCCTAACCCGTGCGCACCTTGGTGCGGAGGACAGCATGAGCAACATCCAGCTTGATATCGAATGGACTGAAGCGGCATCTCGCAAAATCGAAAAACTGATGCCGCGCGGCGGTCAGGAAGCGTTTCTGGCGCTGCCGCCCGTCGAATGCCTGCCGATGGAAGGCGACGTGCTGTTTCTCGGCCCGGACGGCAAGCAGCAGCCGTTCATCGTCGCGGAACGCCAGTATCACCATGATGGCGACGCCGACTGGACCATCATCCTGATTCTCGACGTCCCGCAAGCCACGCATTAAAAACAAACGGCGAGCACCGTGCCGGGCTGATCGCGCCCGGCAGTTCGCTCGCCGTTGTGCAACTCGTCTGAAGGTTCAGGCGATCTTCGACACGACGCGAATCTCCGCGTGTTCCACCCAGTCCGCCGCCGCTTTCTTGTACGCCTCGATGTGCGCCGATCTGGCATGCACCGCGAGCGCTTCCTGACTTTCCCAACGCTCGACAAACACGAACCGGCGCGGCTCCTGCACGTCGCGGTGCAAATCGTACTGAAGCGCTCCCTGCTCCTTGCGCGTCGGCCCGACCAGCCCTTCGAGCGCCTGCCGCAATTGCTCTTCATAGCCCTGCTTCGCCACCGAGATTGCGACCACCGCGATTTCCGACATGCCTGACCTCCCTTTCACGAAAAGCAGCAGCATACCCGCCGCCCGCCGAACCTGCTGGTGGCCTGCGCGCAAGGCAGCGGCGTGCCTGTTCAGGTTTCGGCCGCGCTGACCGGATCGCACGTTCGAACCTCCAGACGTCCGAGTACCGTCCTTGCCTGGAGTTTGGCGGGTGTCCGCTTGCCGCCCTGTTACGCTCGGTTTCATACAGGCGATTGAGAGCGCCAGGCGCAAGCGGTTTTGCGCGGGGCAAACGAGCGCAAAACTCACGCCAGACGGCCGATTGGCGTGGAGATCGGCAGCACCGCGGATATGACCCCGCGTCTGTGATTACCCGCACATTCACGCGAATTGCAAACTGTTAGACTGGTTTTGACTAATTCGCCGGAGTCCAGCATGGCTGGCATCGCTCTCCGCGTTTCCGGGCTTTATCCGACCTGCCCAGCGCACGTGTGGGCCGTGCATCCGTTGCGCGCCGAATGGCCTGGCGCGTCCCGTCACCCGCTTGCCGCGATGTCGCCATGTCCGCTCTCTTGCCTGCCTTTATGCCATCCGTCAGCGAATTGACCCTGAGCGGCCTGCTCCCGCATCTGGTCCGGGACGAGTCCGGCTGGACCGCGACGTGGCGCGCGCTGACTTTGCACAGCGTGTTCCAGCCGGTGTTGTCGGTGACACACCAGCGCGTGGTCGGGTATGAAGGGTTGCTGCGCGCGTTCGATCCGGTCGGTCTGCCGGTCTCGCCTGACGTGCTCTTTTCCGGCACCCGCTCGGCGGCCGACGCCCGCGAGCTCGACCGCATCGCACGCTGCCTGCATGTGGCGAATTTCATGGAGCAAGGCGTCAGCACCGGCTGGCTGTTTTTGAATACACGCCCGCAGGTGTTCGAAACCGGCTGGCCGCAACGCGCGTTCATCGACGAACTGTCGGCGCACTTCGGGCTGCCGCAGGAGCGCATTGTGATCGAAGTGCTCGAGCAGCCCGCCGACGACGAATCCGCTGTCGCCAGCATGCTCGCCGCGTCGCAGCCGCGCGACTTCCTGATCGCGATCGACGACTTCGGCACCGGCTTCTCGAACTTCGATCGCGTGTGGCGCTTCCGCCCGGATATCGTCAAACTCGACCGTTCGCTGGTCGCGCGCGCCGGCAAGCGTGAAGGCGACGACTCGATGATCAGCCACCTGGTCTCGATGCTGCATCAGTCCGGCACGCTGGTGCTGGCCGAAGGCGTCGAAACCGACGAAGAGTTGATGATCCTGATGGAGGCCGACGTCGATTTCGTCCAGGGTTTCTGGCTCGGTCAACCGAAGAGTTCCGTGCAGGCGGCCTGCGCGAAGGTGCCTGCGCTGATCGAATCGATGTGGGGCAAGTTCGCCGACTACGAACGCGAGCATGCCGGCCACCAGCGCCTCGGTTTCGAAGGCTTCGCTGAAGCAGTGCTGGCGGCCGCCGAGACTTACAAGTCCACCGGCGATCTGCGCCAGGCGGCGCAAAAGGTCTGGCATCTGCGCGAAGCACGCCGTGTGTTCATCACCGACGGACAGGGCGAGCAGACCCAGCCTTCGGTCACGGCCGCCTCGGTGCCGCCGCCTCCGCTACGGCTCGCGCCGCTCTACACCGATACCCGCAGCAACTGGTCGCGGCGGGCCTATTTCAAGCATGCGCTCGCCGCACCGGGGCGCGTCGCGATGATGGGTCCGCATTATTCGCTCGCCGACGGTCAGGACTGCTACACCGCGGCCCTCGCCTTCGAGTACGACGACGGCACGCATGTACTGTGCGTCGACTTCGTGCCGGCTGCCACGACCGCGGATGCGCGCCCGACGGGGCGCGGCAGCAAGCGCTAATCGTCCACCCGGCCGCGGCCGGATTTGATCTCACTGCGTTTTGCCTTGCCGTCGAGGCGCCGCAGGTTCGACGCGCGCGTCGGCCGGGTTGCGACGCGCGGCTTGCGCGTCACGCTGACGCTTTCGATCAGTTCATCGAGCCGCGCCAGCGCCGCCGCGCGGTTCATCTCCTGAGTTCGATGCTCCTGCGCCTTGATGATCACGACGCCGTCACGCGTAAGCCGATGATCTGACAGCGCAAGCAGGCGCATTTTCAACACTTCGGGCAGCGACGAAGCCTGCACATCGAAGCGCAGGTGAATGGCGCTCGAGACCTTGTTGACGTTCTGGCCGCCCGCTCCTTGCGCGCGCACTGCGGTCAGTTCGATTTCGTTCGGCGGGATTGGATAGCGGGATGTCATGACGCGAGCTTGAATCGGGAAACATGAGTGTACACAGCGCGCGACCGATCACCGACTACGGACTATCGAGCGCGTCTGCCGATGCGAAAAACTATTTGCGTCCAACGCGGCCAGTTCATCGATACTGCGTTTTTCGCTTACAGCGTAAATTCACATGAAACTCCGCCCAGGTTTTGTGCTGGAACTGGCCGTCAACTTTTTGTTGCCGTGGCTCGCGTACCGGCTTGCGCTGCCGCGCCTGGGCGAGACCGGCGCATTGATCGCGTCGGCCGTGCCGCCGATCGTCTGGAGTCTGATCGAACTCGTGCGTTTTCGGCGCGTCGACGCGCTGAGCGTGCTGGTGGTGACCGGCATCGTGCTCTCGGTCGCGGCGATGGCGCTCGGTGGCAGTCCGCGCATGCTGCTGTTGCGCGAGTCGCTGGTGTCCGGCGCGGTCGGCGTGGTGTTTCTGCTCTCGTTGCCGATGCGCCGCCCGCTGATCTTCTATCTCGCGCGCGCCACCGTCGCCCGCGAAATGGAGGGCGGCGCGGCGCGCTTTGAAGCGCTGTGGCAGGAGCGGCCCGCTCTCGTCAGCGCGATGCGGCTGATGACGCTGGTGTGGGGCATCGGCCTGACTGGCGAAACGACGCTGCGTGCGTGGATGGCGCTAACGTGGCCGATCGAGCGCTTCCTGGTGGTCTCGCCGTTTATCGGCTACGGCATTTATGGCGGCCTCACGCTGTGGACCTTCTGGTATCGAAAGAGCATGCGTGGGCGCGTCGAGGCGCGTGTGCAGTCGGGTGGCGCTGCTAGTTGAGCGGGTTCGGCGCGGAATGCGATTGTGCCGTTCTGCCGTTCTGCCGTTCTGCCGTTCTGCCGTTCTGCCGTTCTGCCGTTCCGGCAGCTTAATTTGCGTGATCGGGCCGCCAAGCAGCCCGCGCTAACCGCACCTGCTATTTACCGCCGCGCCACACCTCCGCTATCCGCGCGGCCAACCCTGAGTCGCGCTGTGTCGGCGTCGCAATCGCCTGCGCCAGCACGGCGCGCCCGCCGATCACTTCCACCCGTTCTCGCGCGCGAGTGATCGCCGTGTACACCAGTTCGCGCGACAACACCCGGCTAAATACCGACGGCAGCATCAGCACCGCGTGCTCGAACTCCGAGCCTTGCGACTTATGAACCGTGAGCGCGAACGCGGTGTCGTGCGGTGGAAGCGCCGCCGGCGACACCGCTCGCAAACCGCCGTCGCCGGTCCGGAAATACACACGCAACGCGCCGCTCGCGCCCGGCAGCGCAATGCCGATATCGCCGTTGAAGAGACCCAGCGCGTAATCGTTGCGCGTCACCATCACCGGACGCCCGGCGAACCACTGCGCGCCCACTGCCAGCGTCACCCCCGCCGCGCGCCGCACCTGCGCCGCCATCACCGCGTTCACCTGATCGACGCCGCGTGGCCCGGAGCGGGTCGCGCACAGAATGCGGAAACGATTCAACGTGTCGAACAGCGGCAATGGGTCAGGCGTTTCGGCTGCTAGCGCTGTGGCAAGCGTCTCGGCGTAGGGCGCGAAACCTGCGGCGAGCCGTGCGACGGTGCGCTCGGCAAGCGTCGCATGCGTATCTTCGTGAAGCGCCGCAGCGCAAGTTTCCGTGGGATCGGTGCGCAGGACATCGAGCGCGGCGCTCGCCGAGCCGTTGCGAATTGCGAGCGACAGTCGACCGATCGGCGACTCCAGGCCGAACCGATAGTTGCGTTCGAGCCAGACGACGCAATCGGCAAGCGGGCTTTGCGTGGACGAGGCGGACGTCGGCGCTGGTGCTGCGCTTTCGAAAAGGTCGCTCGCCGGTAGTTCATCGAAAGCGTCCGGCGAACCTGTATAGGCGAACAGATCGTCGTCCGACGCATCGGGTTGCGCGAAAATATCGGCAGGCTCCGCGCCGAAGCCCCGCGATGCACCCGGCAATGCCTGCGTAAGCCGTGTCTCGTCGATGCCGAGCGCCTCGGCGATCCGCCGCAAACCACCTTGCGTAAAAGCCGGACGCGCGCTGAGTTCGGCGAACACCGCGCCGGCCTCGACGGCGGCGAGTTGGTCCTTGTCGCCGAGCATCACGAGACGCGTCTGCGGGGCGATGGCGTCGAGCAGATGCGCGGCCATGGCGACGTCGATCATCGACGCCTCGTCGATCACGACGACGTCGTAAGGCAAGGGATTGTCCCGATGATGCCGGAAGCGTCCTCCCGGACCGGAGCCGAGCAAACGATGCAGGGTGTACGACGTCTGCGGCAAACGCGCAGCCAGTTCAGGCGGCAAATCGCCGGCGCGCGCGAGCAAGGCCTCCTGCATGCGCTGTGCGGCTTTGCCCGTGGGCGCCGCGAGTGCGATGCGCAAATCCGCACGCGCATCGAGGAGGCAGGCCAGCACGCCGACCACGGTGGTGGTCTTGCCGGTGCCGGGTCCGCCGCTGACGACGGTGAGTTGCCCAGACAGCGCCATGACCGCCGCGACACGTTGCCAGTCGACTTCGTTGTCTTTGGGCGGACCGAAATAGCGTAGGAGACGCTCGTGTAGGATTTGGGCGTCGGGGCTCGCGCTCGAGTTCACTCTGGTTCCCGCACCCGCGCCAGCGTCGGCGCCGACGTTGGCCGCAGCGCTCGCTCTCGCGCCTGTACGCGCATCGGCGTCAGCGCCGGCAAACAATCCCGCGTGAGAATCGTCGTGCGCAGTGTCAAGCGCACGAGTCCGCGCCTCCGTCCGCTGGCCCGCTTCCGCCCCCGCCTCCGCATGCGCCACCAGCGCGCGTGCAAGCCGCCGCTCGTAGTCGTAATAGCGAGCCAGATACAAGCGCCCTTGCCCATCGACCACCAGCGGCCGCAACGCCGCCGCGCTTTGCGAACCATCGCTCGCCATGCCGCTAGCGAACAAGGCCGCGCGAGCTTCGGCGCTCGACGCCTCGAAGCGTCGCGCCAGCACCGCAAGCGGCACGCACACGTGCCCTTCAGCCGTCGCGCGGCTCGCGGCGAATGCACCCCGCGCCGCCCACTTGACCGCCTCAGCCGACGCGCCGCCACGCCGCGCCAGCGCGCCGATGCGGCGCGCGAAACCTTCGGCGAGCGCGATACTGAAATCCGCCGGCGCGGGCAGATTCACGCCGATGTCGTCGAGCTCAGGCGGCGCCGATGTGCTCTGTTCGAACGCGCTCATGCGACACCCCCGATCATGGCCGCATCGAGCAGCGCAACCAGCTCGAATGCCGGGCGCCGCATATGCACGCCCGCTGGTCCGTCCGCGTCGCGCCAATGCGGACGCACGCCGCGCACGAACAGATACAGATAGCCGCCGATGTGCGTGTCGTACGAATAATCGCGCACCCGCGTTTTCAGATAACGATGCAGCGCGACCGTATAAAGCAGTGCCTGCAGGTGATACGCGTGGCTCGCCATGGCCGCTTCGAGCGGCGCGGCGGCGTAGTCGGCGGCGGTGTCGCCCAGATGGTTCGATTTCCAGTCGACGATCCAGAACCGTCCGTCGTGCTCGACGATCATGTCGATAAATCCTTTGACGAACCCGCGCAACACGCCGGGTTCCAGTGCGACGTCGGGATAGCCGTGTTCAATCAGCAGTTCACGCAACGCAGGGAAATCCAGCGACGGCGCCGCGAACAGAAACTCGAGTTCGTTCAGGCGACGGCGCGGGTTCAGTTTGGCGAGCGTCATGCCGGGCTGCAGTTCGGCAGTGACCACGTCCCTGAGCAGGTTGTGCATCATCGCCGGCAAGCGTGCGGCGAGTTCAGGCACAGCCGGCGCCGGACGCTCGCGCAACGCCCCGCGGATGGCGTCGGTCCATGTACGCGGCTCGGTGAAATCAGCCAGTTCGAACATGCGATGCAGACAATCGCCCGCCGCGGCGCCACGCGGAAACGCGAGGATGTCGTCTTCATCGTAGGCCGGCGCCTGTGGCATGGGCGCCGGCGTGACGACGAGCGCATCGGCAATCTCGTCGTGATCGGGACGCACCTCTTCCGCCGGCGCATGCATCTCTTCGGCTTTACTGCCGGCGGCGATCAGGCCGCTGAAACTCGCCATGCGCCACTGATCGCGCAACGGCCTGCGGTTGGCTCGCGCCTGCATTCGCGCGCCGCGGTCCTGAAGGCTTTCGAGCGGCACGCGGCGCTGCGGCCTGGGCAGCGCCTCCAGCGTGATCGGGCCACCCGCCAGCGCCTGCCAGCGTGCCGACAACGCGGCTTCGTCGGGCGGCTCGGCGAGCCAGTCGCCGAAATCATGACCACCGCCGGCCACGAGCCAGTTCAACACGCTGCGGCGCGACTCCTTGCCGGAGCGCGACGACAGATACGTGCCGGCGACCAGATAGCAGCGGTACACCGCACGCGTCAACGCCACGTAGACGAGCCGCGCCCGTTCCGCCGCCTGTTCGCGCACCGCGTAACGCGACGCATGCTCGGCCTCCGCGTCGTCGCAACCGTAGTGCAGCACCGCATCGCCGGTTTCGTCGTGATACTCGCGCGCATCCGGCAAACCGGACGACGGCGGTTCGCGCAACGCGCCGTCGTTCAGGAACGGACAGAACACCACCGCGTATTCGAGCCCTTTCGATTTGTGGACCGTGACGATCTGCACGAGGTTGCGATCCGACTCGAGACGCAACTGCGCGTCGTCGCCACCGCCCTGGGTGCGTTGCGCGGCGAGCCAGCGCAAGGTCGGCGCGATACCGGGCTGCGTCGCGGCGCGCGCCTGCACGAGTTCGGCCAGGTGGTTCACGTTCGTCAGGCGCCGCTCGCCGTCCGCTGCGGCAACCAGCCGTTGCGCGACGCGTAGCTCACGCATCAGCGTGCGCCACATCACCGCGAAGCCGCGCTCGTGCCACAGCGTGCGGTAGCGCGAAAAACGTTCGACCCAGCCCATCGCGTCGCCGGCGTGCGCGGGATCGTCGGCGACCGATGGCGCGTCGGCGACCTGCTCGAGCCGCCACAGCGCCGCGGCGTCGAGGCCCAGCCAGTCGGTCGCCAGCGCGGCGCGCAGACGGCGCAGATCACCAGGCGTATCGACGGCGGCCAGCACGCGTTCGATCTGTTCGGCGTCGAGCGTCGCGAACACCGACGCCTGCGCCAGCTCCACGCTGCCGACACCCCACGCGGCCAGCAGGCGTTTGATCAGACTGCCCTGCTTATGCGTTTGCACCAGCACCGCGATGTTGCCCGGCGCGAGCGGCGCATCGCCGATCGTCACCGCGCCTTCGCGCGCACCGCGCAGGAGCCGCACGATCTCGGCGGCACACGCTTCGCTCGCTTCGCGCTGAGCCTCGCGTTTGGTCAGCGCGGCGTCGCCTTGCGGCAAGGTCCAGATACGGAAGTCGCCGGCGCTCGTGTCCGGATCGGAAAACGGCAGCCTGCGCCGTTCGCCCGCACGCACCGGTTGATAGTCGAGGCCATCCAGCACGAACGCTTGCGGATTCGCTTCGAAGAGCCGGTTGCAAGCCTCGACGATGGGCGCGGTCGAGCGCTGATTGACGGCCAGCGTGTAGCACGCGGAGGCTGCCTCACGCGCCGCCAGATAGGTGTGTAGATCCGCCGCGCGAAAACTGTAGATGGCCTGCTTCGGGTCGCCAACCAGAAACAGCGGACCGGCCGGCGCGAAAATGCGGCTGAAGATCGCGAATTGCAGCGGATCGGTGTCCTGAAACTCGTCGATCAGGGCTGCGGGGTAACGCGTGCGCAACGCATCGGCAAGCCACGGATGCGCCGCGAGCGCGCGGTACAAATTGGACAGCAGATCGTCGAACGAGACGACGCGGCGCGTGCGTTTGCGCGCCACCAGTTCAGCGGGCGCGTAGTCGAGCCAGGTTTGCACGAGCGAGAGCCAGCGCGCGCGTTGCGCGGCTTCGGCCGCGATCACGGCTGCCGCCAGCGCTTCAGCGTGCTCGAAGAACGCATGTTCGGGCGGTTCGAACTTGACCTTGGTGGCCTTCTTCAACGCCGATGCCGTCAGCTTCAACGCGGCCCTCGGCGGCGGCGCATGGTAGTCGCCCTGCGCGAAGTACTCAGTCCATGCAGCGATCGCGGCGCTCACATGATCGGGCTTATGCGAGGTCTTGCTCAGACGGTCTTGCGCCTGAGTCAGCAAACTCACAATCGCATCGCGCTCCGCTTGCCAGAGGTCGCAAGCAGCTTCGAAACCAGCTTGCGGATCGGTGCCATTGCCGCTCGCGTCGACCTTGCCCCAGCGCAACTGCGCCAACGGTTTCTTCAGACGCCGCGCGAGTTGTTCATCGAGTGAAGCGGGACCGGCGCGTTTGGCCACCAGCCACGCGGCGAACGCAGGATGCGCATGCGCTACCGGTTCCACCTGCTCACGCCAGAAGTCAGCCGCCATTTCGAAGCGCAACGCCGCGTCGTCGGCTTCCATTTCGAAGGCGAACGGCATGGCGGCGGCAAACGGCGCCTCCTGCAACGCACGCTGACAGAATGCGTGGATGGTATGGATCGCCGCCTGGTCGAAGGTGCGCAACGCACGCCTCACCACCTTCAAGGCGCCCTCGCGCTCGATGCCCCGCTCCGGCCCCAGCGTCGTTTCAAAGAGACGGCGGACGAACGGATCGCCGCCGTCGTCATCCATTTCGATGGCGCGGTGCAGTTCGGCCAGGCGCCCGCGAATGCGTTCATGCAATTCCGCGGTCGCCGCCTTCGTGAACGTGACAACGAGAATCTGGTCCGCGTTCAGGTTCTTTTCGAGCAGCAGGCGCACGTACAACGCGCAGATATTCCAGGTCTTGCCAGTGCCCGCCGAAGCCTCGATCTGATTCACGCGGTCGAGCGAACAGGCGAACACGTCGAGTTCTTCGGCGACCAGCGCGTAATGCTTCGTGGCGCCGCTCATGACGCGCTCCGCAGATGTTGCATGAGTGGTTTGAACACGATCGCGGCGAGGCTGCCGAACGGCTCGTCGAGCGTCAGCGGCGTGCCGCGCAATGCGATCCGCAAGGCGGGATCGTCGGACTCGCCGCGCACGCGGTCGTTGATCCAGACGCCCTGCGCGGCCGAATCGCTTTCGCTGACTTTGGTCCACGCGCTCTTCGGGAAAAAGCGCAGCGGCAGCATGCGGCCTGCCTTGAACAACGCGGCGAGCGGCGCCAGTTCGTCGAGCGGCGCAGCGACCGGCGTGAGTTCGAAACTCTCGCCGCTGCCATGCCATACGGTGCGGCGCGGGCCGTTCGGCTGCGCGGCGCAATAGACCAGATGCGCGAGCCATGCCGACAGATAGTCGCGTGCGGTAGGTTTGGCGTAGCGGAAAATCACTTGTCCTGTTTCGGTGAGCAGGTTCAGACTGCCGTGCAGTTGCAACGGCGTTTCGGCGCCTTGCCGAAGCAGCGCGTCATGCGGACCGAACAGCGCACCGGCAAGCTCCTCGCTCGCGGGCCAGCGCGGCGCGATGTCGAGCACGAACGGCAAACGCTCGACACCCGAAGCCACCTCGCGACGCACGCTGTCGGCGAGCTGACGCAACGCACCGAGCTCGCGCGCTCGCCACACCGCGCCAGTCGCGCCGCCCGGCAATTCCGGGCTCGCCGCCGCCACACGGCGCACGCGCTCGAACACGACGTCGTCGTCCGTATCCACGTCGAGCAGCACGGGCAAAAGGCGGTCCGCCAATGCATCGCGCCCCGCGTAATCCAGGTCGAACGGCTCGGTATCGAGCAATTCGCCTTGTGCTTCCGACAACACGATGCCCAGGCGGTCGCGCAACAGCGCCCGCGTCGGATGACGCCAGAAACGCACGAATTCGTCGAAGGCAATCGGTGCCGGCTCTTCCGGCGGCAGCGGTCGATCGAAGAACGGAGCCGCAGCGGCATGCGTGGGCGCAGCCAGCAACGTGGCCAGCTCGGCGCGATCCGCGTCGTAGCTGAACAGCTCGGATTGCGACGAGAAATAGTCCGACGCAAACGCCTGCAACGGATGATCGACAATGAACGCATGCCGCGCGCTCTCGACTTCGGCGGGGCTAGCGCCCTCGCCCGCCGACACCTGCGCGAGATGGTCGAGCAATTCATCGACCAGTGCGGCGGGCGGCAACGGCGCGTTGTCGCGAATGCTGCGACCCGTATAAGCGATGAAGAGACGATCGCGCGCCGCGAGCAGCAGATCGAGGAACAGATTGCGTTCGTCGTCGCGGCGCTGACGGTCGCCAGCCTTGCCGAACGCGGCCATCAGATCGAACTCGTCGGCGCGCGCGAGACTCGGCAACACGCCGTCGTCCATGCCGAGCAGACAGACGACGCGATACGGCAAGCCGCGCAAACTGGTCAGCGACGAAAACGTCACGCTGCCCCAGGGCACGCCGCCGCGCGCGGGGTCGTCGAGCGCTTCGGTGAGCGCGCCGCGCACCACCGCGGCGGGCAGCGCGACCTCTTGCGCGCCGGCTTGCATCGCGTCGCCCATCTTGTCGATCGCGTCGCGCACGGCGGCGAGCGAATCGGCGAACTCGACGCCGCCGTCGAAACATTGCGCGAGCGTTTCGAGCAGCAGTTGGGTCCACTCGGCAGGCGTGCGCTCGATTGCGCAATTCGCCGCGAAACTGTCGATGTCGTCGACGAAACGCGACAGGCGGCCGAGCAATTCCGCATCCGAGCCGCCGGCGCCTTCGATCGGCAGCCAGGCGTCCACGGGTTCACCGCCCTCCGGCATCGCATAGCCGAGATACAGGCGCGTGAGCGCATCCGCGAACGTATGACGGGCGATCGGTACGTGTTCGCCCGTCGGCTCGACCGGGGTGAGCCCGCGACGCGCGCCGGCCGCCGCCAACCACTCCTGCGCGGCTTCGAGCGAGCTGGCGTCGATCCCATAACGCACGGCGATCGCGTCGACGCGCAGCCATTCGATCAGATCCGGCGCACCCACGCTGCGCTCGGGCAAGGCCAGCCAATCGAGCAGCAACCGCGCAACCGGATTGGCCTGCGACGGCGGCAAGCCGGTGATCCGATACGGAATGCGGCGCGTGTCGCCAGGCGGCGTGGTGCCGAACACGGCGTCGATCAAGGGGCCGGCCGCCGCGAGATCGGACACGGCGACCAGCACGTCGGACGGCTGCAGATCGTCGAACTCATCGAACCAGCCGAGCAGGCGATCGTGCAGCACTTCGAGTTGCCGCGACAGACTGTGGCAGACGTGCACTTCGATGCCGCGTTCGATCGGCGGTTCGTCGGCATCGGTCTCGTCGCACAGATCGAGAATGCCGTTCTGCACGGCGGCAAGCCAGCTCGGTTGCGCATTCTCGGTGAAATCGCCGGTCTCGCCGGAAGCGGCGCTCTCGGTCAATTCGTACAGCATGTGCAGCTGTGCCTGAGTCTGGCGACCCCACTCGGCAAGCAACGGATGGCCGACTTCCTGATAGTCGAGCTGGCCGGCGGCGTCGAGCGCTTCGACGCGCCCCGCGCTGACGACGTCGAACCAGAACTCGCGGCACGGATTCATCACGTATAGCCGCACGTCGACCCAGCGCGAGAGCGCGCGCAGCAATGCCACGTGCAACGGCGGCATGGTCGGCAGCGCGAACACGCTGACCGCTTCGGGCCACTGTGCGTTCGAGATCGCCTCGAGATCGAGCGTGCCGATTTCGTCGAGAAAGCGGTAGGCAGGCGGCAAGGCGGCCGCGGGAGTCTGCGCGTCGCCCGACAGTTCAGTGAGCACCGCGCGCCACAACGCCGCTTGCCAGCGCTCGTCCTCGCGCGCCGCTTCGCTCGCGCCGACAAGGCGCGGACCGGTATCGTCAGCCGCGCCGCTCGCGAAGATCGAGCCGCCCTTCTGCCATTGCAGCAACCACTCCGGGCGATAGGTCAGATAGTGGTCGAGCACGGTCGCCACGCGCCGCGCGAGTTCGTAGCGCATCGAAGCATCCGCCGCATCGAGATACGTGCGCAGACGCGGCGACGCATTCCAGGGCAGCGCTTCGTCCACATCGTCCACTTGGCCCAGCAGCCGGTAGCAGCGCCACACGAGCCGGTCCGGCGCGAACGGCGAATGCTTCGGCACCGTGATCACGCCGCCGATCTGCGCCCACAGCCATTGCGCGAGATAACCAAAGTCGACATTCGCGCAGATGCCCTGGCGCGCGGCGATATCGAGCTCGAGCCGGCGCCGCACCGCCGCGCTCGGGACGATCACGGGCTGCGCGGTCCAGGGATCGGACGGCGCTTGTGCCAGGTCGTCGAGCAGCGCGCCGACAAGGGTTTCGTAGCGATTCGAGTAGAAGAGCTGGAGCATGGATCCCGGGGCTTGCGGGCGGCGCGGGCGGAACGCCCAGGCCGCGACTGACATTGAAGCGACAGCATAACAAACGCATCCCCAAGGCAGAACCTGGCCGAACGGACGAGGTCAGATCAGCCATAAAATCAGTTAGACTCGACGGCAGTTTGGGTCTGCCCCTTCAACCGCGGTTTTCTCAGTGAATGGAATCCAGGCAGTCGATGCGCTATTCGGTTGAAATAAAAAAATTCCTCTACAGCCAGTACTTTTATGGCGGCCTGCGCATCGCAGTCGGCGTGTCGTTACCGGCGGTACTGTGTCTGATCGTGTTTCACGATCGCGAACTCGGCTTCACCATCGCGACCGGCGCGCTCGGCGCCTGTGTCGTCGACATGCCGGGCCCGCTCAAGTACAAGCACAACGAAATGCTGGCGTGCACGGTGATCGGCTTCCTGTCCGCGCTCGCCACCGGGCTCGCCACGGTGAACGCGGTGGCGTTGTGGTGCACGGTCGTGCCGCTCACCTTCCTGCTGTCTCTGATCGTCGTGTACGGCAACCGCTGGCCGCAGATCAGCTTTGCCACGCTGTTCATGATGATCATGACGCTGGAAGAGCGCTTCACGCCGATGCAGGCGCTCGTCAATGCGTCGTGGATTCTGGTTGGCGGCCTCTGGTACACCTACTGGTCGACCTTCGTGAGTCGCTGGATGATGCATCGCATCGAGCAGCAGGCGCTGGCCGAAAGCGTGTTCGCGTGCGCCGACTATCTGCTGGCGCGCGCCGAGTTCTATGACCTCGATAACGATCTTGACGAGTGTTATCGCAATCTGGTCGACAAGCAGATCACCGCGGTGGATCGCCAGGACGCCGCGCGCGATATCGTGCTGCGCAATCTGCCCAAGTTCAAGAGCGGCAAGCTCGAACCGCGCCGCGCCATGCTGTTCAATCTGTTCATCAATACGGTCGATCTGCACGAACTGTTCGTCGGCGCGCATACGGATTACCCGTTGGTGCGCAATACGTTCGGCGGCTCCGATCTGCTGGTGTTCTACCGTGATCTGATCCGCAAGGCGGCAGCCGATCTCGAGGAGATCGGGCTTGCGGTGCTGCAAAACCATGCGCCGCGTGGGCGCGTGAACGTCAAGGCGGAATTGCGCGCCATCGAATTCGAAATCGACCTGATGCGCAAGCAGGATCTGCCGGCAAAAAACCACGAGGCTTATTCGGCCATCTCATCGACTTTCCGGCGCGTCTGGAGTGCCACGCGTCTGATCGACAAGATGCGCAAGAGTCTCTCGAGCGAACCCAGCACGACCGAGACCGAATTGCGCCTCGACCAGGCGCTCACACGATTCGTGTCGAGCCGGCGCGTACCGTTCGGGCAGATTTTCTCGAACCTGACGATGGCCTCGCCGAGCTTCCGCCATGCGTTGCGCGTGACGATCGCCGTCGCCGTGGGCTTCTGGCTCGGGCGCCTGCTGCCGCTCACCAACGCCTACTGGATCGTGATGACCACCGTTATCATTCTGAAGCCGGGCTATTCGCTGACCAAACAGCGTAACGGGCAGCGGATCGTCGGCACGCTGATCGGCTGCGCGGCGAGCATCGCGCTGATGATCTTCGTCAAGGAACCGCACATCCTGCTGGTCGTGATGTTCGCGTCGATGGTGATGAGCTACAGCCTGCTGCTGTTCAATTACACGGCGAGCGTGGTGTTCACCTCGTCGTATGTGCTGCTCATGTTTCATCTGCTCGCGCCGGGCAGCATGCGCATCATCGGCGAACGCGCGATCGACACCGTGGTGGGTTGCGCGATCGCGATCGCGGCGAGCCACCTGTTCCCGTACTGGGAATATCGTTTGATGGGCAAGCTCGTCAACAACATGATCAACGCCACGCGCCAATATCTGGAAGCAAGCTGGTGGTGGAGCGGCAAGCCGGCCGCCGCCGTGGTCGCCACCGTGACCGAAGCCGGAGCGCGTGCTCCGGCGGCGGCGATGGCCGATCCGGCGATCGACTTTGCCAAGCCCGTGCTGGCGACGGTTAATGGAGGTGCAAGCGGTGGCACAAGCGGAGGCACAAGCAGCGTTGCGAGCGGCAGCGCAAACGCCGCGACCGCCGTGGCTACCGATGCAACAACCAAACCCATTGCCGACGCCGGCGCCAGTGCGGGCACGACCACGGTCAGCAACCCGACCGCGAAGCCGGCCGCCGGCGCCTCCGCTGCAGCCGCAGCGGCGGCGACCGCGCTCGATCGCGATTATCGCTACCGGCTCGCCCGCAAGAATGTTCACGTCGCGTTCGCCAATCTGGGCCAGGCCTTTCAGCGCATGATGCTCGAGCCGAAGTCCGCGCAGAAGTTCGTACCGGAACTGAACGGCCTGCTGGTGCGCAGCCATGTGCTCGCCTCGCAGATCACCGCGGCCGCGCCGCTCTTGCGCACCTCGGCGCAACAGCAGGTCGAAGGCGTCTCGCTACAGCCGCTGCAACGTGCGCTGAGTGTCGTGCGCGACAATCTTACCGAAGCTGAAACCGGCACCGCGCCGGCCGCCGATCAGAACGAGCAGATCAAACTGCTGGGCCGCGAACTCGATGCGATGGTGGTCGAAACGGAGAAGTCGCCGGGCTATTCGGCGGATGCCGTGCATGACATGAAGTTGCTCGCGCATCAATGCAAGCAGATGCTGTCGGCGGCAGCGCAGATTCGCAAGGATGCGAGCGTGATTCGCCTGCCGGACGAGTGAAACCGCGTGGGCCGACATTGCGCCTCGAGCGGTCGGCGTGCCTTTAGCTTTTTAGATGGATTGACCGTCTGCATGACGGCGAGCGTCTCGCCGGCACATTGAGCGCGACGCTCCAACCGATGTACGCGCTGTCTTACTGAGCCACGCCGCTTGCCGGCTTCGCGGCGTTGGCCGCTGCCGCCGCTTCGGACGAAATCGACGGCGCCGGTGCGTTCTGGCTCTCGAAATCGTGCTTTTCCTTGATGGCGTTATAGAAGAGTGTGGCGATCACCAGCAATACCGCGACCACGATGAAGACGGCAATGCCAAAGGTCGGGTTCTTCTTGCGCGGCGGTTTGTTCATGAGGCGGGCTCGGTTCGCGAGGCAGTCGCGGATGGTGTCTGGGAAGGCGGCATTCTACGCCCACTGAGCTTGCACACGGCTTGCAGTGGGCATGCTCGGCGGCATGGGCGCGCGAGCTTGCTGGAAGCTTCAACGGCTGACCAGGCGCGCCGCGCGGTTCGCTGTGTGACGAACGGCAAACGATGCACCCGCCGCCTTTCCCCCTATCTCACCACGGCGGGCCTGACGGGCAGCGCCGTCGAATACTTGATCTGCTCCATCGCAAAACTCGAACTCACGTCGTACAGCGGCACGGCGGCGATCAGCAGCTTGTAGACGCGGTCGTAGTCGTCGATATCGGACACCACCACGCGCAGCAGGTAATCGGTTTCGCCGCTCATCCGGTACACCTCCACCACTTCCGGAATCTCCTGCACGGCATGCGTAAAGGTTCGCGCCCACTCCTCCGTGTGCTGGTTGGTGCGTACCGCGACGAACACCGTCGTGCCCACGCCGAGTTTGCGCGCGTCGCAAAGCGCGACCTGCGCGCGGATCACGCCCGCCTCTTTCAGACGCTGCAGCCGCTTCCAGCAAGGCGTTTGCGACAGATTCACGCGTTGCGCCAGTTCGGCGATCGGCATGGTCGCGTCCTCCTGCAGCAACTCCAGCAGCTTCCGGTCGATGATATCCATTCCCATCATGACACCCCCATAGGAAATTATTCTACTTATCAGATTCCAGGGGGAATTATATGGAAACTCTTTCTCCGGGCAAACCGGTATAAATATCGCTATCCGAAAATAACCGATAAGCAGCCTGCCGCTGCCCAACGATCATGAGTCAAGACCTCCGCTCTGCGTCCCTCGAAGGCCTCCCAGCCCAACGCGTGCAACCTGTTAAAACGGCTCAGGCGGGTTCGCGTGAGCCGGTGGACATGCTGTTGCGCGCCGGGCGCAACGCGCCGCTCACGCGTCTGTGCGGTGCCCTGGATGCGATCTTCGACGCCTGCGCCCATTCTCCCGAACCGTCCGATTCGCCATTTTTCGCCCGCAACATGCGTATCGCGCTCGCCGACGCCGCGGCAAACCCCGATTTGCTCACGGCGACGCAACGCGAGGGCTCGCTCGAGAAGTACCGGCGCCATCTGCTGGCTGCCGATCCGCACGGCCGTTATGCGATCGCGGCGCTGGTGTGGCTGCCGCAACAGGCGAGCCCCGTGCACGCGCATCACACGTGGTGCGGTTACGCGGTGGTGGATGGCGCGCTGAGCGAGACGGTATTCGAATGGAACGGCGCGCAGCATTGCGCGAGCGCCACGCGTACGCAAGCGCGCAACGCCGGCGCGGTGTCGTTCGTGCGAGGCGGCCGCGGCGGGATTCATCAGTTGGGTAATCGCAGCGATGCCCCTGCCGTCTCGCTGCATATTTACGGCGTCGCGGGCGCGCAGATCGCGACGCACGTCAACGACATCGTGCGCGCGGCGGATCTGCCGGCGCTGACCTGAAACGAGGCGGCGCGGCTGCCCCGCACTCCACACCTGACGATCCAGTGACGCGCGAGGCCGACGCCTCGCGCCCTCCCGCAAGAGCCACGCACCGCGTGCGCCATCAAGTCTTCCCGCTCACCTCGCCTGCCGTCGGAATCTGCGGCGGAATCGGCGCGGTTTGCCCGGTCGGCGGTGGCGCCGGCCGCGGTTCATGCGACACATCGCGCGCCACGGCGAGCGGCGCATGCACGGCCCGCGCCGCCGACGCCGCTCCGGTCTGCGCATGCTCATGCGGGTGCGGAGCGAATCCCGACACCTCGTCGTCCTGCAAAGGCTGCCCTTCGCTGTCCTTCGACGACGTGTACACACGCATCTGCGGCACCGGAATCTCGATGCCGGCTTCGTCCATCTTGCGCTTCAGACGCAGATTGAAGGCGCGCGCCACGCTCCACTGCTGCAACGGCCGCGTCTTGATCTGCCCTTTCACGACCATCCAGTTCGGATCGAAACGGTCCAGCCCCCACACCTCGATCGGTCCGAGCATCTCACGGCGGTAACGGAAGTCGGCCATCAGATCGGCGCCGACCTCGCGAATCAGTTGCGTGATCTGATCGACGTCGGTGGAGAACGACATGCGCACTTCGAACACCGCATAGGCGAAGTCGCGCGACAGGTTCTTGACGATCTTGATCTGCGAAAACGGAATCGCGTGAATCGCGCCCTGGCCGTCGCGCAACCGCACCGTACGGATCGACAGATGCTCGACCGTGCCCGCATGGCCGCCGTCCACGTCGATCCAGTCGCCCACCGAAATCGTATCCTCGATGATGATGAACAGCCCCGTGATCAGGTCGGTCACGAGCGACTGCGCGCCGAAGCCGATTGCGAGGCCGATCACGCCGGCGCCCGCCAGCAGCGGCGTGACATTGATGCCGAGATTCGCCGCCGTGACGATGCCGGCAATCGTCATGATCGAGACCAGCAGCACGTTGCGCACCAGCGGCAGCATCGTGCGGGCGCGCATGCTCGGCGCGCGCGCCTTGTTGCGCGGCCCGGCCGGATTGAGTGCCTCGGTGATCGCCGTGTCGACCAGAATCCACAGCAGCCAGGCAATGAACACCGTGGCGACGATCGCCGTCACCGCGTGCGCGATACCGCGCGCCGCGACGTTTTCCTCGATCACCGCGGCGAGTGACACACCCCACAAACGCGCCGCGAGTTCGAAGAAAAACAGCCAGATGAAGAGCGTCACCAGCGTGCCGAAAAAGCGCAGCAAGCGCGTGAGATACGGCGAGCGGCGACGCGCGCGCGCACTGCGCGGACGCGTCAGGCGCAACACGATAGCCGACAGGAAGAACGCCAGCACCAGCAGAGCCGCGGTCACCACCGAAATCTGCAGCACGTTTTCGCTCGAACCCGAACCGCCAAGCGTGGCGACCACCGACGCGGTAGCGAGCACCAGCACGGGCACGTGCCACAACGCGGCGAGCACTTCGAAGGCGTCGGTCGCGGCCTTGTGATTGGTGCGCTGTTCGTAAGGCCGGTTGCGAATCAGATGCGCGACCGGCCGGCGAAACGCGAGCGCGAAATAGCCGGTGAGGACGGCGGCCGTCATGTTGGCCGCCGTCGAAATCAACGCGGCGAGGTTCGAGCCGAGCTGATGCGCGACGTCATAATTGACGGCGGCGTCGCCGAGCGCACCGCACACGCCGACCACGAACAGCACGCGCCGCGCATGATCGATCAGCAGGCGCACCGCGATCCGCCGATGCCCCGAGCCGAACAGCGAAAACATGATCAGACAGATCGCCGAAAACACCGCCCCCGCGACGATCGCATACGCGACCACCATGCCGAGCGTGCGGCCAAGCGCATCGGGCATGGCGCGCACGAACAATAGCGCGGCCAGGAAGGCGATGATCCAGGGTCCGACACGGCGCAGCGCGAAAATCAACAGTTCGCGCGTGGTGGGATTCGGCTGGAGTCCCATGACGATGCCGAAGCGCCGGTACAGCCGGTGCTGCACATAGATCAGCGCGCCGGCGCATGCGCCCCAGCCGGCCAGCATCGCGAACATGGAAAACAGAATGCGGCCGAAGCTCTCGTGCCCCTGCCCCGAGATGATCGTGTAGAGCTCATTGCCGGCCGCGTTGAAGCGGCCGCCCCAATAGCGGACCGGCGTGCGGCCCTGATGCACGTCGGATTCGAACGACGCGATGCCGGACGCGATCGCGCCGAGCAAGCCCGGGCTCGGCTGCGCGGGCGCGGGCGGCGCGACCGTTTGCGAGACGTCGCGCAATTTTTTGAGCTGGGCGACGAGCGCGGTGCGCTGGCGGTCGTTGTCGAGCGTGGAGATCACGCTGTCGAGCGAGCGCGCCAGTTCCGCCTGACTCGCCGGCGACGGCGCGGACGCCGCCTCCGCCGCCGAAGCGCCCGAGGCCGAAGACGCGGGCGTCGCCGTCACCGTCGCACTGTTGATCAGGCTCTGCAAGGCCGGAATGACGGGCGTGCCGGTGGCAGCGCCGGCGGCAAGCGCCTTCGCAGGCAGCCAGCCGACACACAGGATCAGCGCGACAAAGACCGCGGCCGCCCATGCACCCAGCCGGGCGCCGAGTTGCGGGCGCGCGCCGCGACGGGCGTCGCCTGCGGCACGGTCGGAAGAAAAATGAAAGACGGCGTGGGTCGCCGGCTGCCCGCCGTTGGACGGCGCAGCCTCGGACTCACGCCGCAACGGGCATGACTGCATGGCAATCCGTAAGAAAACGGGAGACGCCAGTGTATCCGCAGTTTTATCGGGAGCGACCGAACTTGCGTAACCGAATGTTAGGACGCTTGCGCGCGCTCAAACGTTGTGAGGACCGCGCGTGGGTCCTGACGTCGCGCTTGTAACGCCCGCGCGCGGCCGGTTCAGCCTCGTTTCACGCTCAATAGGCGACGGTCGCGATCTGACGGATGAAATGGCCCTGCTCCAGTTCATCGACGAAGGCAATCGCGTAATCTTCGGCGGAAATGCGGCTATTGCCCTCGGCGTCGGCCAGCAGCGTGTTCGCGCCCGTGCGGAATTTGCCCGTGCGCTCGCCCGGCGCGATGATTGCGGCCGGCGCGAAGCAAGTCCAGTCGAGGTCGGTCACGCCGCGGTAATAGTCGAATACCTTCCGATGCGCGAGCGCGATCGGCTTGTAGGCGTCCGGAAAGCCTTCCGTATCGACCAGTTGCTTGCCCGGCGCCACTTCGAGCGAACCCGCGCCGCCCACCACGACGAGGCGCTTCAGGCCCGCCGCGCGCACGCCTTCGACGAGCGCACGAGTCGCCTTGTCGAGCGCCGCAAGATCGTCTGGCGGCGGCGCATAGGCGCTCGCCACCACGTCGTGGCCGCGCACTGCGGCGCCGACGCTCGCCGCGTCGAGCAGATCGGCTTGCGCCGCTTTCAGGTTCGCCACATCGGTCGGCACGCGCGCCGGATTGCGCGCCAGCGCTGTCACCTGATGCCCGCGGCGGGCGGCTTCGGCGGCAATCCGCGAACCAATCATGCCGGTGGCGCCGAACAACGCGATCTTCAACTGTTTGCTCATTTTCAATGCTCCTGTCGTTGGCATATATGTAACTACATCGATTACATATAACGCGGAAAAAAGAGGGGCTTGAGCCCCCGTTCGTTGCGAGGCGCGTGCTTCGATCGACCACCACGCGCCCTTCCGTACTGCTATTTTGCTACGTCACCCGTGCGAGCGCTTCTTGCGTTCGCGCTGCTTCTCGGCACGCATCACGTCAGCTGTGGCGTCGGCCAGCGTGCGCGCACCGAGCGCGGCCTCCATGGCCTGCTGCGCTTCGTCGATGATGCCGCGCAGTACGCCCTGGATGTTGCGCCCGACCATGCACGCCGGATTCGGCTCCTCGCGATGCAACGCGAATAACTGCGCGTCGTCTACCGCACGGTACACCTCGAGCAACGTGATCTCGTCAGGCGCGCGAGCCAGCAGCGCGCCGCCGCCCGCGCCGAGCTGCGAGGTAGTGAGCCCCGCTTCCGCCAGCATGCTCAGAAGCCGCCGGATCAATGCGGGATTCGTATTCACGCTGCCCGCGATCAGGTCCGACGAGAGCGGCGCGCCCTCCTGCAACGACAGCAGCGCGAGCACATGCACCGCGAATGCAAACCGGCTACTCGTGTTCACAGCAAACCCGCCCGGCGACGACAATGTGTAACCATAGTAATTACATTTAATCCGACTGTCAAACGACGACGCACTCCGGCCGGCATATCACTTATCCATCTGCTTCTGCGCATCGCTCGACTCGCCCGATGACGACGAAGCCGCAGCATTCGTCGACGATGCCGAACTCTGCGCCGACCATTCCTGGAGCTTGCGCCCCGCCGATTCGAGGCTTTGCCCGGTCAGCGACGCGGCCTTGCCAAGTTGCGCATTGGTGGCGCTCGCCGCGCTCTGCAGATTGGCCTGCGCGGTCGAAGCGAGCGCGTTGGGGTCGATATTGATCGTGGGCGCCGAGGCGGAATCGAGGTTCTGCTGCGCGGCGGACTTGGTCGCGTCGACCTGCTGGCCGACGTAGCTGGCGGCCTGATCGAGCTTCTGACCGGCGACCTGGGCTGCGTCGTTGAGCTTGCCGGCAACCTGCCCGGCGGACGCGTCATTCTTCTGACAGGCTGCGAGCCCGCCGAACACGATGGCCACGAACGCGGCACGGCGCAGCAAGGATGAACGTATCGATGAAATCATGATTGAGTATGAGCCGCGTCGAGCGGCTTCCGCATGCGAAAACGCGCCAATGATACGCCGTTGCGCTGCACGCGCTCCTCAATGAGCATCTCGAAGCCCGCTCGCTCGAAGCTGCGGCGCGCGCTGAGGCTTACGTCGGCGCTGAGTTGCATGGCACCGGACGCGCGCGCCGCGGCTTCGAGACGCATCAGCAAGCCTGCCGCGAGGCCTTGCCGCGCGTGAGCCGGCGCCACATACAGCATCTCGACATGGTCGGCTGGATGAAGCTGTGCGAACGCAGCCGGCCTGCCTTCGCGCCAGGCCACCAGCGTCACGCCGCGTGCGAGCCTCGCGGCAAAAGCCGGCACGTCGGCGGCGGCCGACGCCCATGCGTCGCGCGCCGCCGCGTCATAGTCTGGGGCGGCAAGCGCCCTGATCGCAGCGCGAAACAGCACGGCGAGCGCTGCTGCATCCTCGGCGCGAAACGCGCGCCATTCGAATGTGTCCATTGCGTGAGCCGTCGCGGTTCTGTCAAACGTAGTGGAGTAGACTGCCTGAGCTTATGAACGTCAATGACGTGAGCGTCAAAGAGCATTCGCTGTGTTCCGTTGATCAATTGGAGGCATACGATGGCGGCAAAGAAGATTCTGTTTCTGACCGGCGACTTCGCCGAGGATTACGAAACGATGGTGCCGTTTCAGGCGCTGCAGGCAGTCGGCCACGTGGTCGACGCGGTCTGTCCGAACAAGAAGGCCGGCGACCGGATCAAGACCGCGATTCACGATTTCGAAGGCGATCAGACCTACACTGAAAAGCCCGGTCATCAATTCACGCTCAACGCCACCTTCGACGACGCCGACCCGCGCCAATACGACGCGCTCGCGATCGCCGGCGGCCGCGCCCCGGAGTATCTGCGGCTCAATCACAAGGTAATCGAACTCGTGCGGCAATTCGCCGAAGCGGGCAAGCCGATCGCGGCTATTTGTCACGCCGCGCAACTGCTGGCCGCCGCCGACGTGATCCGCGGCAAGCGCATTTCCGCCTACCCGGCCTGCGCGCCCGAAGTGAAGCTGGCAGGCGGTGAATACGCCGACATTCCCGTCGACGCCGCGATCACCGACGCCAATTTCGTCACCGCGCCGGCGTGGCCCGCGCATCCCGAGTGGCTGCGCCAATTCCTCGTGCTGCTCGGCACGCGCATCGAACTCTGATCCGTCTGGCTGATCCATCGGCGAGCGCCTTCGCGCTCGCCGACGCTCCCCTTATTTGAGACTAGTCCGATAGTACGTAGCGGAAGGCTTTCCTATAGTCGCCGGCTGACTTGGGAGAGTTTTTCAATGCAACTGACCGACTGGATCGTCATTCTCGCCGTCGTGTTGATGGCAATTGCCTTCTTCTGCGGACGTACGCCGGCCAACTGGTCGCGCGAAAACCGCGCGCGTCGTCTGGCAGGCACGCGCATGCTGGCTCAAGCCGCGTGTTCGGTATGGGCCGCGCTGCTGATCGCCGCGCGCGGCCTCTTTGCGCTGGACGGCCTGCTCGGTCTGCGCCCGGCGCCGCTGGAAGCCCTGACGGGCGTCGCGATCCTGATAGCCTTCGGCTGCTACTGGTCGATTCGCGGCAGCAGAATGCTCAAACCACGCCGTCTCTTTACCGCGTAACGGCTACGGCGCAGTGATGCCGGGCTGGGCATCCGCGGCATGCGCGGCGGCGCCGCTGCCACTCTTTCGATCGCGATCTTCCGGGCCCGGGCGGGCGTCCCGAATGGCTTGAACACTCGCCACCTCCAGTGGCGCTTGCGTGCCGACAGCCTGTTGCGCGATCCGCGCTTCGGCTTCAGGCAGCGACAGGTAGAACGTCGTGCCCACGCCTTCTCTCGACTCCGCCCACACACGTCCGCCATGCCGCTCCACTACGCGGCGCACGAGCGCGAGGCCGATGCCCTCGCCCGCCGCCACATTGCCGTGCAAGCGCTGGAATGCATTGAATAGCCGCGGCAAGGCGACCGCCGGAATACCCAGACCGTTGTCCCTCACGTAGAAAATCCGCAGCGAGTGCACGCCCGGCGGCGCCGGCGTCGTACCGATCTCGATCCTGCCTTCCCGAGACGGGTCCAGATAATTCACCGCGTTGCCGATCAGGTTCGCGAACACCTGTTCCAGCGCGGTGGGGTCGCCCCACACCGCGGGCAATTCATCCACGCTGACATGAGCACGGCGCGCGCGGATCGAGCCTTGCATCGCATCGACTACGCGCGGCACGATATCGCGCACCTCGACCTTCTGCTGTCGATACTCCACGCGGCCCACGCGCGACAGCCGCAACAGCGCGTCGATGATGTGCGAAGCGCGCAGCACCGCCGTCTGCAGATAGTGCAGCGCTTCGCCGATGTCCTCGTCGACCACCCGTTCGATGCGCTGCCGCGTCTCGGCCGCAAGCGACGACTCGCGCACCGCGGCGCGCAGTTCGTCGCACGAGCGAATCAGTTCCTTCGAGAAGCCTTGCAGGTTCACCAGCGGCGCACGCAGATCGTGCGACACGCTGTAAATGAACATTTCGTTTTCCTGGGTCTGCTGACGCAAGGTCTCGTTGATCCGCGCCAGTTCGCCGGTACGGCGCGCAAGGTCGGCCCGGAAGCGCGCCTGGATGCGCTCGGCTTCGAGCAGGCGCCGGCTGGTCTCGTGCAAGGTCAGATCGAGGCGCGCGATTTCGTCGCGTCCGGGGCCGATTGGCGCCAGCGGCTCATTGCCCGCGAGGCGCCCGGCGTTGTCGGCAAGGACCGCGAGCCGCCCGCGCACGCCGCGCGTGAACAACCAGACCGCCAGCGCCACGAACAGCAGGGAGCCGAACACGGCCGCGACCACCAGGGTCTGCTGCCGTTCGCGGGCGGCGTCGGCGGCATTCGAACGCAGTGTGTCGAGACGCCGCTCCTCCGCCTGGAACGCCGCGAGTTGCTGACGAAACCGGTCGAGCACGTCGGACGGCGCGAGGTCGCGGAAGCGCGCGAGCACGTCGCGCCGCCGGCCCGAATGCAGCATGTCCTGAATGCGATCCGACCATTGCCGGTAAGCCTGCACCGCCTGGCGCACCTGAACCACGCGTTCGACTTGGGCCGGATTGTCGGCGACCAGTTCGGCCAGTTGATCGATGCGCCGGTCGACGTCCATCCAAACGGTCACCGGTGTGGAGAAACGGGCGTCGTTAGCGAGCACCGCGCCGCGCAGCGCCACCGACTCGCCCAGCACCGGGTCGAGGATCGCGGTGGTCTGGCGCAGCACCTCTTCGCTGTGGATAGCCCAGCGCTCCGCCTGTGTCGCATCTGCTTGCGCCTTGACCAGTCCGGACAATAGCGCCAACTCGAAGAGGGCCGGAATCGCGATCAGCAACAGCCCTTTAGTGGTCAGTCTCATGCGTGCGCATTGGAGGTCGGTGGCCCGGCAGATCATGCGCGGGGACGGGACATTATGTCGGCGATTGTGCAGGAAAACAAAGAGGGCACGCCATCGGCCAGGCATGCGCCGCCAACGTGCACAACAGGCGCACGCAAAACGTCAGGCTTTTGAATTAAACGTAAATCAAATCGAATAATTCGCCCCGCTTTGGGTCGCGCAGTTCGCGTCGAAAAATTCATGCACATTATTTGTGCGTCCTCGTGCCGTTTCAGGTGCAGACGGGTTAACGGCTCGTTGCTCAAAATACACGCCAAATTCCATCCCGGTGCCGACTTGCACCGTATAGACGCGTTTCGGCACAAGTTTGGCCCACTTCTTGCATTCACTGCCCGCTTTTTTGGCACAAGCAGGACACATCGATGGAAAGTCTGAAAACCGGCACCGATACCCTCTTCCTTCTGCTCGGCGCCGCGATGGTGCTGGCCATGCATGCAGGGTTCGCGTTTCTCGAACTCGGCACGGTACGCAAAAAGAATCAGGTCAATGCGCTGGTCAAGATTCTGGTGGACTTCTCAGTCTCGACGATCGCGTATTTCTTTATCGGCTACACGATTGCGTACGGCGTGCAGTTCTTCGGCAGCGCCGAGTCGCTGGCAGCTCATAACGGGTACGCGCTGGTGCGATTCTTCTTCCTGCTGACGTTCGCCGCCGCGATTCCGGCGATCGTGTCCGGCGGTATCGCCGAGCGTTCGAAGTTCAACCCGCAACTCTTCGCGACGTTCGTGCTGGTCGGCTTCATCTATCCGTTCTTCGAAGGGATCGCGTGGAACGACCGCTTCGGCATCCAGGACCGGCTCGCCCACGTGTTCGGTGTGCCCTTCCACGACTTTGCCGGCTCGGTCGTCGTGCATGCGTTCGGCGGTTGGGTCGCGTTGCCGGCCGTGCTGCTGCTGGGCGCGCGCCATGGCCGTTATCACCGCGACGGCGGCATTGCCGCGCATCCGCCGTCGAATATTCCGTTCCTCGCGCTGGGCGCCTGGGTGCTGGCGGTCGGCTGGTTCGGCTTTAACGTGATGAGCGCGCAAACCATCGACAAGATCAGCGGCCTCGTCGCCGTCAATTCGCTGATGGCGATGGTCGGCGGCACGCTGACCGCGTGGCTCGCGGGCCGCAACGACCCCGGCTTCACGTACAACGGGCCGCTTGCCGGACTGGTGGCGGTTTGCGCCGGCTCCGACGTGATGCATCCGCTCGGCGCGCTGGTGACGGGCGGCATCGCCGGGGCGCTGTTCGTTCATATGTTCACCTGCGTGCAGAACCGCTGGCGCATCGACGACGTACTGGGCGTATGGCCGCTGCACGGTTTGTGCGGCGCGTGGGGTGGTATCGCGGCAGGCATCTTCGGCCTGCGCGCGCTCGGCGGCCTGGGCGGCGTTTCGTTCGGCGCGCAACTGGTGGGCACGCTGGGCGGAATCGTCGTGGCGACGCTCGGCGGCACACTCGTGTACGGTGCGATCCGGCTGACGGTCGGGCTGAGGCTCGATCAGGAAGACGAGTACAACGGCGCCGATCTGTCGATTCACAAGATTTCGGCGACGTCGGAGTGAGGTTCGACTGGGAGCGCCGGCGGCGCGCGAGATGCGCCGCACGAATCTCGTCGGCGCCGAACTTGCGGCATCGCTTCGGTCAGCACGTGCGAGCGCCCCGTTCGTGACCGCGCCGACCTGTCCCCACATGCACTGCCAATGTTAGACTTCTGCGCTGGAGATGGCATTCTCCTTTAACCGCCCTCGTGGCTGATGATGCCTGCTTCGTCCGGATGAACGCGGAGGCGGCATCGCGCTCCTCGCTCTGTCCGGTTTGTCGACACGCCGGTTTTGCCAGGCCTCCTCTCATGTATTGGTCCATTCTCGCTGTCGGCATCGGCGGCGCGCTCGGTTCGTTGTTCCGCTGGTTTCTGGGCATCCGCCTGAACGGCATCTTCAGCGGCTTGCCGCTCGGCACATTCGCCGCCAACGTCATTGCCGGCTACGTCATCGGCGTCGCGGTCGCCGGTTTCGCGCGGGCGCCGCAGATCGCGCCCGAATGGCGGCTCTTCGTCATCACCGGCCTGATGGGTGGACTGTCGACTTTCTCGACTTTTTCAGCGGAAGTGGTGCAGCGCCTGCAGGACGGCCGGCTCGGCTGGGCGGCGGGCGAGATCGTGATTCACGTGGCCGCTTCGCTTCTGATGACCATTCTCGGCATCGCGACGGTGTCACTGCTGTCGCGCTGAAATCGCGGCGAGCGGCGGCGCGAGGCGCACGCGCGCCTGGCTGCGCTTCGTGAAGCTCAATCATCCGCTGCCGACGCGAGACGACGCGGTTCCTGCCGGCGCGTTTCGCCGCTTACAGCGCGCGCTCCGCGCGTTCTAGCGCCGTATTGATGTCGTCGATCAAGCCGACGCAGCACACAGTCCACTACTGTGCGTTACCGGCCCTCGGCACAATACGCGGCAACAGTTCCGGCGGTACTCCTCGATACAGCGATGAATTCTCCCGTGCCGTTTCCTGGAGAACGACCATGACATCGGCCGCGTTCAAGCCAACGCGGGTGCGGAGGTTGTGCTGAATTTGTTCGATCATGTCGTGCTTCATCGAGTCAGGACGACCCGTGCTAATCCAGATTTGAACCAGCACGAAGTCACGAGTCCGGGGTGCCGCGGAGAAGTTCGGGAAAACGGGATCAACAATGAAGTCGTTGTCTTCGTACTCGTGGATTTTCTGAAAGCGATCATTGCTGGGATAGCCAGCGAAAGAAAGCGCGTCCTGAATACAGTCGGCAATAAGCCGCTTTTCCGCTGGAGTACGACCTTTGTATAAAGATATGGTCTGAATGGGCATCGAATTCCTCTACGGCTAGATGAGGCGCAGATCGCGGCCGACGCGCTCGAAAACGCTCAGCGCAAAGTCAATATCGTCGTCCGCGTGTGCCGCGGATGTCTGCGCGCGCAGGCGAGCCGTACCCTCGGGCACGACCGGAAACGCCAAAGCCGGAACGTAGACGCCCCCTTGCTCGAGCAACTGCGAGAACACCTGTGTCATTTCGGCGTCTCCGATCAGCACCGGAGTGATCGGGCTTTCGCTGTTCACCGTCTTGAATCCGAGTTGCGCTACGCCGCTGCGAAATTTCTCGGCAACGTAGCGCATACGTTCCAGCGACTCCAGATCCGAGCGTGCCAGCGAAACGGCGGCCGCCGCCGCTTCTGCCGCTGCCGGACTTATCGAACTGCTGAAAAGCGCCAAGCGCGCTTTCCCTTTGAGTTCCGCGATGCGCTCATTGCTCGCGCAGATATAGCCTCCCCCGACGGCGCCAAACGCCTTCGAGAGCGTCCCTGTGACATAGTCAATTTTGTCCATGCAGTCATGGAGTTCGGCACTGCCTCGGCCCGTGTTGCCCACCACTCCCGCCGCGTGACTCTCATCGAGGGCGAACATGGTGTTGGAACGGGTCGTCGCTTCAAGAAACTCAGGTAGCGGCGCGGTGTATCCCTCCATGCTAAAAACACCATCGGTAATAAAGAGTTTGCGTTGCTGCGGCTCACCTGAAGACGATTGTTCCAATGCCTGCGATAAACTCGCCACGCTGCGGTGTTTCACTCTCACGACTCGCGCCCGACTTAATCGACACCCGTCGATGATGCTCGCGTGGTTCAACTCATCACTGAAAATCAGATCACCCGCGGTTGTAACGGTGTCGAGTAGAGCGAGATTCGCTGCCGTACAGGAATTGAAGACCACCGCCGCCTCGGTCTGATGAAATTCGGCCAAAGCCTCTTCGAGTCGCCGATGCGCGTTCGTGGTTGCAAGCGGCGGGTTCATCCCGGTGCCGGCGCCATATTGCCGCAAGCCCTCATGAAACGCGGCCAGCACATCGGGGTGGTTTGCCAAACCCCGGTAGTTGTTGGAGCCGAGCACGATGATCTTCTTACCATCTATCCGAGCACTCCCCGATATGGGACTTTGTATCACTCTCAACGACATGAAAATTTCATCCTCCGGCACTAAACGCTGCGCCTACCTCTTCAGTTAAGCCGCCTGGGTTTGCGACGTCCACACTCGATCATGGGCACCCTCATTTGCGCCCATGACCCGCTCCGCAAGTGGTTTGGGGAAACTTCTATTTTCATTAGAAAATCTGATCCAACGCCGGCGCAATAGCGCCTCCGTCTCACCATGCGTTTGAAGCAGAAATTTTCCCGATTTCGTGGTGAAATTGTACGCGCGGCAGAAACCGCCACGCGTTACCATTTCTGAAGTTTAATGATTAGAATTTCTTATCTATGGAAAAGCGGCTACCGCCATTGAATGGGCTTCGCGCGTTTGAAGCAGCAGCGCGTAATCTGTCACTCAAGCTGGCAGCCGACGAACTGTGTGTGACTCCCGCAGCGGTCAGCCAACTGGTGAAGGGCCTCGAGAGCTATCTTGGAGTCGCGCTGTTCGTCCGTGCCAACCGGGGTATTCGTTTGACCCAAGCGGGCGTCGACTATCTACCGGCAATTCGAAACGCGTTCAAACAGATTGGCGATGCAACTCGCCGCATCGCCAAAATTGCGGAAACGGGGACGCTCACAGTCAGCGTGACGCCGTCGTTCGCCTCCTACTGGCTGATTCCTCGTCTCCAAAGCTTTCACGAGAAACATCGCAACATCGACCTCCGGGTGATGACCGGCAAGGAACCCGTCGACTTTGCCCACGACGTGATGGACGTAGCGATCCGTCATGGCACCGCGCAGCACGGGAAGTTCTACCGCGAGCGGCTGTGCGCGGTGGATCTCATTCCGGTCGCCAGTCCGACCTTGATCGCGCAGTTCGGAATGCCCGAAACGGCTTCGGATCTGACGCGCTGGCCGCTCCTACATGAGGTCGAGCGAATGAACTGGCATCTCTGGTTTCAGTCGCAATCCGTGCAAGGTATGAGCCTGCCAAGCGGAACGGCGTTCGATGACTGCGGCATGATGCTAACCGCGATTGTTGCTGGACAAGGTGCTGGTCTCGTCCCCGCGGCAATGGCAGCGCCTGCCCTCGGCGACAACAGGATAGTCAAGGTTTGGGATTTTGATTGGCCCGAGGACTATGCCTATCATCTGGTCTTGCCCGATGGAGACTATGGACCCTTGGTGGCTGCTTTTCGCGAGTGGATAATCGGAGAGATTGCCAACTCATAGAGGATATCTGAGCATCGCTCGCTGCGTAAAACGCGCCACGCCAACTCGAACGTCGAAGCGGCGCCCTGAATCTCTTCGAGTGTGAAATCGCGAGCAATGAAGATCGCCGCCACCGGCGCGGCGTATCAAACCGACATGAACGCCGGTCCATGACGGAGGCCGCTTACTTCTGCAGCAGCGCTTCCTGGTGAGCCTTCACGAGGTCTGCCATGCTGTTGAAGCGGAAGTTCACGGCAGGTTGTTCGCCCGGGTTCATCGTCGCGCCGAAACCGGTCTGCGAATGGCGGCGATAGATCCAGCACGATGCCAGCCCGAACGCGTTCGCGGGCTTGTGGTCGTGAAACAGACTTTCCGCGGTATGGAGAATCGTCTCCTTCCCGATACCGCGGGCGCCCAGCTTGTCCAGCATGTACTCGAAGTTACGCGGGGACGGCTTATAGGAGCCGACGTCCTCCGCGGTGATGATCGCGTCGAATTCGACCTGAAGCTTCGCGTTGCTGTGCGTGAAGCTCTCATTGTCGATGTTCGACAGGATCACCAGCTTGTAGTACTTCTTCAGGTACTGCAGCGCAGCCGCCGAGTCCTCGAATGCCGGCCAGTTACGTACGGACTTGCCGTAGGCGACGCACTCCTCGTGCGTGAAAGGCACCTGCCATTCTTCGGCCAGTCGCTTGTACACGATAGGAAGCAGTTCCTGGTAACGCTTGGCGGGCGTGTAGGCCTGCTGCGACGACTCGTGACGCGCGTGCGCTTCGAGAACCTGATCCCGCGTCAGCGGCGGACTCACGCGCTCGAGCAGAGGACGCAAGCCTTCGAAGATGCCCGTTTCCCAGTCGATCAGCGTGCCATAGCAGTCGAAAGTCAGCGTATCGAAGTCGGTCAGTTTCATAGTCAATCCTCCTGTTGGTTGGTGAGCTAGACATAGTCTATTGGGCGTGAGCAGCAGCCGTTACTTGTGTTTCTCGCTACCCCCGCGCTTCCTTGATCCACGCTAGTTAGCTCCCATTCGAAGCCTACAATAAGCTTGCGATCCAATCTGGCTGGACGTAAAGTGAGCGCTCGACAAATCAGCAGATGAGGTGATGGATGCTTAAGTTCCTGGCGTTAGGTGTCGCATTGGGTGTTTCCGGCACGGCGTTCGCTAAAGCCGATTGCCCGGCCCATCCGAAGAGCGAGTGGATGAAGGAATCGGATGCGCGCGCTCAACTCGAAGCAGAGGGCTATAAGATCAAGAAGTTCAAGGTCGACGGCAACTGCTACGAAATCTACGGCCACAACAAAGAGGGCAAAAAGGTCGAGATCTACTACGACACCAAGACGCTTGCCGTCGTGAAGTCCGAGATCGACTAAGCTCTGGCGCGCGCGATGCCCGTCAAAACCTGGGACATGGGCGTGCGATTCACGCATTGGACCGTTGCGGGCATCGTCGTGTGGAATCTGTTCGGGCCGACTGATCAGACACATCGGGTACTGGGATATATCGCTGCGGGTCTCGTTGCATGTCGCATCGTGTGGGGGTTTATCGGCACGCCGTACGCGCGATTCTCCGCCTGGTGGCCGACGCCGGCGCATGTGAAAGACTACGTGCGCTCGCTGGGCGCCGGCAAGCCACTGCGTCATCTGTCGCACAATCCGCTCGGCGGCCTGATGGCGATCGCACTCTGGCTGCTGATTCTCGCACTGGCGGCAAGCGGCTGGCTGATGCGCCTCGACGCCTTCTGGGGTGAAGACTGGCCGCATGAGCTTCACACGTATTTGTCAATCGCACTGCAAGTTTGCGTGTGCGTCCATATCTTCGCGGCCGTCGTCATGAGCATCTGGACACGTGACAATCTGATCGGCGCGATGCTGTCCGGCTTCAAACGCGATCCCGCCGACAAGCGCTGACGGCTGCGAGCGCGCTCCGCCGCTAACGACCGCTTGCGGGCCCACTACGAACGCCGGACACGGCCATTCACCCCCGGCCCGTTCCGATGGCGCGCTGAATCGCGAATCCAGAGGTTCGCAGACTCACCCGGCATCGAACCCGGCGCAGTCACAGCGTTCGATCACAAAACGGTTTGCTGCGCTGCACGCTCGGGTTTGCCCGGTTGCCGCGGACGGATGCGAAGCATAGGCTTTGTAATACTTTGGTAAGCGTTATTCGCAGGTTGCCGGATAAGCCAGCCGTTTCCGCGATCTGCGCAGGATGCACAGGTGTCACGACCGCGCCGCACAGTTCGGCGCCGGGATACTTCCCCGCCGTCATACGGGTCACGCTGGCGTATCAAACGATGCTCTGATTGACGACTGAAGTGATTGTTTTGGAGCTCAAATGGCTTCGCACAAACCGCTTTACCGATCACTTTATTTTCAGGTAATCGTCGCGATCATCGCCGGCGTTGTGTTGGGAATTTTCGCCCCGCACACTGGCGAGGCGATGAAGCCGCTCGGCGACGCCTTCATCAAACTGATCAAGATGATCATCGCCCCCATCATCTTCTGCACGGTGGTCGTCGGCATCGCCGGCATGGAAGACATGAAGAAGGTGGGCAAGACCGGGGGATTGGCGTTGCTCTACTTCGAGATCGTCAGCGCTCTCGCGCTGGTGGTCGGATTGGTGATCGTCAACCTGGTGCAGCCCGGCGCCGGTATGAACGTGGACCCGAAGACGCTGGACGCGAAGGCCGTGGCTACGATCACCAGCGGGCGGAAGATGGAGAGCACGACCGACTTCCTGATGAACATCATCCCCTCGACCGTGGTCGACGCGTTCGCCAAGGGCGAGATACTTCAGGTTCTGTTGTTCGCGCTCATGTTCGGCTTCGCGTTGCACTCGTTCGGCGGTAGAGGCACATTGATATTCGACTTCGTCGAGAAGATCTCCCATGTGTTCTTCCGCATCGTCGGCTTCATCATGAAAGCGGCGCCGATCGGCGCCTTTGGCGCGATGGCCTTTACCATCGGCAAATACGGCATCGGCAGCATGGTCTCGCTTGGAATGCTGATGCTCACGTTCTATGCGACCTGCCTGTTCTTCATCTTCGTCGTGCTAGGACTGATTGCCCGGTTCCATGGCTTCAGCGTGTGGAAGTTGATCAAATACCTCAAGGAAGAACTGTTTATCGTTCTTGGAACCTCCTCGTCGGAAGCAGCGTTGCCTCGTGTCATGGTGAAGCTGGAGAATCTCGGCGCGAAGAAGTCCGTGGTCGGACTAGTCATTCCAACCGGGTACTCTTTCAATCTCGATGGCACGTCGATCTACCTCACCCTGGCTGCCGTCTTCATCGCCCAGGCGACGAATACGCCGCTTGACCTCACGCATCAGATCACTTTGCTGGCCGTCTTGCTGCTGACCTCCAAAGGCGCTGCGGGCGTTACGGGCAGCGGGTTCATCGTGCTGGCGGCAACGCTGTCCGCGGTCGGACATGTACCGGTTGCAGGCCTTGCGCTGATCCTCGGCATCGACCGCTTCATGTCCGAAGCGCGCGCGTTGACGAACTTCATCGGCAATGCTGTGGCTACGTTGGTGGTCGCCAAGTGGACCCATGAACTGGACGAACCCAGAATGCGCCGGGTCCTGGATAAAGAGACTCCGGAAGAAGCGGACGAGCCGGAAAAGGTGTTTGACCGTACGGACGAACGAATGCCCATTGCTACAGCAGGACCGGGCTCGCACAACATCTAGAGAGCCCGCAAGTTGCCGCATCTATCGACCTGACAGTCGGGAGCTCAGCCGGCGCGTCGTCGGACCAACTGCCGCAGCGACAGCGCGTGCAGCAGGATCGAAACTGGGACCACGAAAGCAGGGGTCAGCACATCCGGATAAGTGCCGGCGCCGATGCTCGTCACGCTCGGAACGAGCAACTGGAAGGGCCCAGGCGAAGTGATCATCCCGAAGGCAATCGCGACGGCGAAGTCGGCGAGGCCGAAGATGTTCCAGGCGATCGCCCCCTTCCGGCCTTGAGCTGTGCCGCTCGCCACGGCGATTGCCGCCGGCACGGCGAACAGGCCGGTCAAGACATCGCCGACGCCCGCCGGCAACGCGAACACGCCTGGCAGCGCCCCATGCAGCCAGGCGGCGAGAGCCCAACCGCCAAATACCCGATAAAGCTGAAGAGCGACAAGCCAGGTCGCCGGCATTCCATCGAGCACCTGCCCTACCCGCCTCGACAACAGCAGCAGCGGCGCGCCGATCATAACGGGCAGGAAGATCGCCAACGGCAACAACGGCAACGCCGAGGCGCTCGTGCGAAAGACGCCATTGATCGCCGCGCTCCAGACGACAGCGAACCACAGCGTGTCTGGAATCATGACCGCTAGCCAGGTCGTGCGGCGTTGGCGCGGCGTCAGTTCCGCGTTTTCGAGCCCGAGCCACAAACCGACTGCAATAAGCCCATGGACCATCAACTGATGAGCGGTGATCGCAACGCCGCTGGTTGGGATTATCGGCTTCCAGTAGATCAACGCAATCCACAGCACGGTCAACGGAACCAGCCAAAGCAGGCTGCGCCAGGCGGGACGCGGCAAGACGATGCCGGCGGGAATAGAGGCGGCGGTCATCACTGGTTCTCCAGGTTGATTCGGGTCTTGGTCAATGCAGCCTCGAACACCGCGGTGAGAATGCCGAGTCGGCCTTCCAGGAGATTTCGCGCCAGGTTGGTGGAAAGCTGCGCGAAGTCCGGCCCCATCACCACGCCGAGATTTGGCGAGGGCGGTGGTCCTGACGCACGCAACTGGGTGAACCAGGCCTTTGCGGCCTCGGTGTCGTTTTGCGATGCCAGCGTGCGGAAGCCCGCCTGTTCAATCGCCTCGCGCGTTGCATCGGCTGTCAGGAGAAAGCTTGTTGTCGACGTGCGCGCCCAGGGAACCGGGTAGTACGGTTCGCTGCCGTTTGCGACGACATCGAACGTCGCGAACCGGCCGGATGGCTTCAGCACGCGTCGAATCTCCCGGTAAAGCCGTGCGCGCTCGGCGATGTTCATCGCGACGTGCTGCAACAATACGGCGTCGAAGCGGCTGCCGTCGAAGGGAAGGTCCAGCGCGCTGGCGGCACGGAACGACACCTGTTCGCTCTGCCCTGTGCGTCGGGTGAGATAGCGCGCGGCATCCACGAACGGTTCGCTCAGGTCGATACCCGTCACCCGGCAGCCATAGGTTGCAGCCAGAAAACGGGCCGGCCCGCCAACGCCGGAACCGACGTCCAGCACGGCCATGTCGGCGGTGATCCCGGCGAGTTCGGCAAGTTCGGCGGTGGCCGCAAGCTCACGGGTGTGAAACTGGTCAAGGGCGCCTAGTTGCTGCGGCGTGAGTTGCTGATCCTCCGGCCCAAAAACTGCGAGCGCGATCTTCAACCGGTCGGTCAGGCCGGTCGCGTGATAGTGATCTCGTACGCCATCAAGTGCATCAGTCATTGCAAGGTTCCTCCACGATCTCAGCGGATTGTTCAGGGCTCGCAAGCCGACACCGGCCCGAGTCCTCATCTGCAGGCGTAGGTGTACCATGGCCTCTCGCGAGCAACTATTCCTCACAATGTTGACGGGCTATGAAGCAGAACTTCACAGTCAGACAGGGCGCGCTCGATGGCGTGGAGGTGTTTCTGAGCGTTGCCCAGCATCGCAGTTTTCGCCGGGCGGCCGCTGAACTCGGAGTGACGCCGTCGGCCGTCAGCCAGACGGTGCGTGTACTTGAAGCACGCATTGGCGCCGCCCTCTTCATACGCACCACGCGTAGCGTCGGCCTGACCGAAGCGGGTGAACGATTTCTTTCGCACGCACAGCCCGCCTTCGAGGCGCTTGTCGCCGCTAGTGAAGTTGCGCGCGGACTTGGCGAGCGGCCCGCCGGGTTGTTACGCCTTTCCGTGCCGCGCGCGGTGGTGCCAATCCTGCTGGAACCGCTGATTGCCTCCTTCTGCCACGCTTATCCCGAGGTCGAAGTGGAGATCGCCGCAAGCAAGGAGTTGATCGATCTTGCGGCGGAAGGATTTGACGCCGGTATCCGGCTGGGTCAGTTCGTCGACGCCGACATGATCGCGGTACCGTTGACGCCACCGTTACGCCTGATCGTCGTCGGCAGCCCGGCCTACTTTGCGGCGCGCAGCCGGCCCATGCACACGGACGATCTGCGTCAACACGCATGTTTGCGATGGCGGCGATCCAGCGGCGCGCTCGCGCTATGGTCTTTCAACGGCAACGGCCAGCCGATCGAGATCGCCGTATCCGGCCCGCTCATCGCCCACGATTTTCCCACCTTGCTCGGCGCGGCAGTCGAAGGGGTAGGCCTTGCGCAACTCCCTGAGCCGATGGCGGCTGAAGGGTTGAGAACGGGGAAACTGGTGCACGTGCTGGAACCGTTCGCGCCGATGATACCCGGCGTGTTTCTCTACTATCCAAGCCGCCGGCAGATCATGCCGAAGCTGCGCGCCTTCATCGATCATGTGAAGAGCCACCCAGCCGGCGATAGCGAAGGCTCGGATACATGATGACTATTGGCGTGCCGGGTTGCACATAGGAAGGTCCAGCAGAGCGGTCGCGCTCTGACGGATGACGGCCGTCTCAGGTCGACCCGCTTGCACCGCTCGCGGCTGGTCGGCATATGTCCGCTGTGATCCGCTCGGGACGCTAGCGCATTTCGGCGCGAAGCTCGCGTACCCCACGGCCGAGCCTCCGACGCAGCAGAGTCCGCAATGTCGCCGAGTCGGCGTAGCCAACCTCGCTCGCAATTTTCTCGAGGTCGTAGCCAATCGAAACGAGGTTTTGCGCCCGCTCGATTCGCAGGTCCTGGAAGAACGCCAGTGGCGACTTACCCAGCACTGCCTCGGTGCGGCGTTGCAACGTGCGGGGTCCGACGGACAATGCAGCCGCTGCCGCCTGAAGCGAAAACCCCGAGGAAAGATTGTCGCGAGCCCATCGCTCGAATCGCGCGACCAATGGATCGGCGTGGGCGAGGTGATCGGGAATGATGTATTCGGCCTGGGAGGAACGCTTGTCGATGAGCATGAAGCGGGCAACGAGCGTCGCGAGTTCGGGGCTTGCCTGACGCAACAACCATAGCGCAAGGTCGAGATGGCCCATCGCGGAACCCGCCGTCACCACGCGATCCGACGCGACGACCATGCGTGAATCATCCAGATTGACGGCCGGATAGCGTTGGCGGAAGAAAGGCGCCAATGACCATGTGGTCGTCGCTTCGCGATTATGCAAAAGCCCGGCTTCGGCCAGCAGGAAAGTACCGATGCAGGCGGCCGCGATGCCGACGCCGTCAGCATGCCAGGTACGCAGGTACGCCATCGCCTCGCGCACGTCCGGACGCCCCAGCGCCTCGATCAGGCGCTCCGGTTGCCTGACATTCGGCGCAGGCACCACCACCCAATCCGGGCGGGGAACGTTGCTTGCCGGTTCGACTGGAGTCGACAATCCATGCGCGGTACGAATGCGTCTGCGTACGCCAACGAGCCTCACATCGAAGGGCGGTGCGGCGAACCCCTGGGCGGCGGCCAGTTCGTTGGCCGTCGCGAAAGTATCCAGCAGTACCGTGAGCCCGGTGTCGAACAGGCCGTCAAGCGCGAAGATGACGAGTCTCATGTCGCAAATAACTCTATTAATGTCATTTGCGACTATAGCCCCCGCTCCGATCGGACGTCTAGACTGCACAGCCATGCGGCCGCGGTAATGCGCTTGCAAAAGGAGAAGATATGAGTGGTTCGATACAAGCTGACCTCGACCGTCCGATCTGGACGGCCCTCGCAACGAAGCAGGCGCACCTTGGATACGGAGACACGCTTGCCCGTCGATACCACCCCGATGTGGCGCCCTTCGCCGCCCTGGCATTCGAAACCCCTGCGGCATACCAGGCGCTCCTTCAGCTTCTGTTGCCTCACGAGCAGGTAGCTGTCCTGCAATCCGATGAACCGATCGGTCCAATCGACGGGCTTCAAATGACGCGCGTGGGAGTGATCCATCAAATGATCGCCCGGCACCGCGAAGCAAGCGGCATGGACGACCGCGCGGTAAGCCGGATGGGTGACGCGGATGCGAACGACATGCTCGACCTGGTCCAGAAGACCAAGCCCGGCCCCTTCGGCAAGCGAACTCGCGAGATGGGCAACTACATTGGGATTCGCGAGCGCGGGCGTCTAATTGCGATGGCTGGCGAACGGATGTGCGTCGACGGATACGTCGAGATCAGCGCCGTTTGCGTCGCTGAAGACTATCGGGGAAAAGGCCTTGCTGGCCGGCTCGTAAATATCCTGCGTAGAGAAATCGAGCAACGCGGGGAAACGCCGTTTCTCCATGTGTTCAGTGACAACATTTCCGCGATTGGGTTGTATGAGCGGCTTGGCTTCGAATTGCGCCGCACGTTCCATCTTACCCGCGTCGGACATGCAGATTCGCTTCCGACTTCAGTTCCTACGTCCTAGAAAAAGGTCGAAATGGGCTAACCATCGGTTATTCGGCCACCACGTTGGTCGACAGAAGCGAAGCTGTCTTCTCCACAGCAGGTCTACCAGCCGGAGGCTATCCGAAAACTCGAGCCCATGCCGCCCGAAGGCGACGCGCGCGGTTTTCGAAGAGATATGACGCAATCAACGCCAGGAGGCCTGAAATAGCACCCGTCACGATGTGCTCGAGATACGGGATGCGGTAGTGACTCGCGTGCGAATAGGCGTCGCCTACCGTCGTCAGGACGCCGACGACAAGCGCATTGCCGTATCGATGCGCGTAGAGTTTCTCCACAGGTGTGAAGGTCAACAGTACGGCCAGGAGTCCGGTAAGCAGACCGGTATGGAATGCAATCGTCCAGTGGGCAAGGCTCATCACATTGCCCCAACTTCCCGGCATGCAAGTCATGCACGCGCTGGTCGGCTGCCAGAAACGCTGGATGAACAGCCCGGCGCGGCGTTTCCACTCGGTTGACATGATGTATTCCCAACAATGCCGTTGCCACAGCCGACGCCACCACGCGTTTCGTTGGCGCGGTTTCCAGCCGTTTGACCGCATTGCCGTCAACGCCATGGATGCGTCGAATCTGCACGCCGTCGAGGCCGGGTAAGAACGCGTACATGGTCGAATACTACACCGCGATTGGGCGGCCGCCGTCTTGTCCGGAACCGGTATTCAGCCCTTGCGTTTATCGCTGCGACTCCATCGACGACAGGCAGCGAACGAGCGCTTCCTCGTGAAGTGAGCGTCCGGACTAGCCGGCCCATGCCGTCATTCGGGTCGCCGTTGTACAGTGTCGATTGAATGGAAGGAGACGCGATATGGAGAACCCATCGAACAGGTGGCCGACGCTTTGCGCGTTGGTTTTATTGCTCGCTGGCTGCGCGGCGGGCGGCAGCCCGCAAAGCACGACGCACTTGAGCACGTCGCAATGCCGCGACCTGGCCGCGCTCAGGAACAACGCCCCTTTAACGCCGGAGCGAAACCGCAGCGAACTGGCGGCTCTAAGGAAAGCTGGCTACGATCCATCCAGGTGGTTCGACCCGTACTACCCGGATGATCTACAGGCGGCACAGCGCCGGGTCGACAGTTGGTTCCAGGCGGAGTGCCAGCAGGCGCCGCCCGCTTGACGCCAAACTCTAGCGTTGAAGGCCATCGAGAAGGTCGAAAAATTGCAAGGCACCCGTAACCTGATCGCCCACACCGCCGGATGTGACGTAGTGCTGCTAGATGCAATCTGCATACACCGCGTGAAACCTACGAGTTGGAGATAGGCGACTCGCGATCGACGATTTTTCAAGCACCTTTCCGCGCAGCGCATCGAACCGCCTGACGCGGGTCACTCTGCAACAGGTGATTGCGTTCCCTCAGGCCACCCGAAGTGCCATCTAGTCCGATCGCCGGAGGCCTCCAGCGTCAGCCATAGCCGTTATTTCGATAACATATGGAGGCCGACATGCCCGTGACGTGGGGAAACTCGGTATAGTTCGAAAGCGCGGGCATTTCGGTTGCCCCATTCTGAAGGATGTCGATATGATTCCAATCGGTGTAGCAGCCTCAGTACTCAGCGGCGTGAGCAGCGCCATCGGTTCCGGGCTGTCGAAGCTGACAGGCCAAAGCTCCACGAGTGAATCGAGCCAGCCGAGTTTTGCAGCACATCTGAAGGCGGCAACGTCACCGAGCAGTCCAGGCAAAAGCGTCCATCACCTTCACGCGCATGGCGCAGTAAGCGCATTGGCGGATCGGTCGCCATCGTCAGCGCAAGCCACTACCGGTTCCGGTACGACAGCGGTCGGCTCGGTTATCAATATCAGCGCCTAAAATACCACCGCATACGAGTCGACCAGCCGTGTCTGGCCGCATTGTGCCCGGCCAGCGGTCGAATCGATCGTCGTGTGAAGGCGCTCCATCCGCTCGGCGCGGCGCCCCTCATTGAGGTCGACGGCATGTTGCTCGCCGAATCGGCCAATCGCTAAAAGAACCCACTCTCAGCAACGGCACAGCCGCATGCCAATGCACGCACTTCTGAAACCGTTCGCCTGCCAAAGACTTTCAGTCGCAGTGCCACCGCATGAACCCATTGGCTTTCCGTCTACGCCAGTGAGCTTGCAGGGTAAGGCTCAATCAATTCAGCGAAACGGTCTGCAAGCGTCTGCCTTGCACGCGCCGGCCAGATCGCGCTGAGTTCGAAACGCGGCAGCGCGGCGCCGTCGACGATCTCGCACAGCCTTACTCCGCTAAATTGCAGCGCCCGCACCGAACGCGGCAGCAGCGACACACCGCACCCCGCGGCGACGCACGCGAGCACGGTCAGCGACCGGTTCGCGTCCTGCACGATCTCCACCTCGCAATCCGCCTGCCGGAACGCGCTCAGGATGCCCGCGCGAATGTTGGGTAACTGGCCCTGCGGGAACCATACGAGCCCGTGCTGCGCGAGCTCGCGTAACGACACAGTCGCGCCGGCCTGCAACGGAAACGTCGCCGGCAACACCGCGACCAATTGCTCCCGCGCGATCAGCTTCTCCCGCATCTTGCCCGCGACCGCCACCGGCGTATGCAGCAAGCCGATATCGATTTCCCCTTTCTCGAGCGCGCTTGCCTGCTCCGCGTTGCTCATCTCGCGCAACACCAGCTCGACATCCGGCACCGATCCGCGCAACGCCGCGATAGCGCGCGGCAGCACCTCGAACAGCGCCGCCGACGCGAAGCCCACCGTCAGACGCCCTGCCCGTTGCGCGCCGATTTCGCGAGCGCGGTGCGAGGCGGCGTCGATTCTCGCGACGCTCATCCGCACGTCCTCGACGATCGCCAGCCCGGCGGCGGTAAGGTCCGCACCACGCCGCGTCCGGTTGAACAGCTTGACGCCCAGGTCCTTTTCCATGCGCGTGAGCGCCTGACTCAGCGCGGGTTGCGCGATGTTCAGCCGTTCAGCGGCGCGCGTGACGCTGCCTGCATCGGCGACGCAAAGGAAGTACTTCAGGTTGCGCATGTCCATATTAGAACGATATGAAAAATGATCATTTGCATCATATATCTTTATCCACCCGCTCACTAGAATGCCTCCACGTGCGATGAGCGAGCAGAGCGTCGCCACGAAAATATCGACAGCCTTGGACGGGACCAGAGTCAGGCGCCAAAGCGCCAACTCGGGTCGACAGGAGACAAAGATGAACTGGTACCGCGAAATATCGACGCTGGAAAAACGCACGCTGTGGAGCTGCTTTGCCGGATGGGCGCTCGACGGCGTGGACACGCAGCTGTTCAGCCTCGTGATCCCGACCTTGCTAGTCACCTGGGGCATCGGCAAAGGCCAGGCGGGCTTGATCGGCGGCGCAACGTTAGTCGCCGGCGCGTTGGGCGGACTGCTTGCGGGCATGCTGTCGGACCGGTACGGCCGCGTGCGCGCGTTGCAGATCACCGTGATCTGGTTCTCGCTCTTCACCTTTCTCAGCGCCTTCGCGCAGAACTTCGAACAGTTGCTTGTTCTCAAGGCTTTGCAAGGCGTGGGCTTTGGCGGCGAATGGACCGCTGGCGCCGTGCTGTTGAGCGAGACCATGCGCGCGGAGCATCGCGGCAAGGCGATGGGCATCGTGCAAAGCGCGTGGGGTTTTGGCTGGGCGGGCGCAGTGCTTCTGTACACGCTGGTTTTCTCGTTCGTACCGCCGGATTGGGCGTGGCGGTTGCTGTTCGGCATCGGCGTGATTCCGGCCGGCCTCGTGTTTTATCTGCGCCGCAACGTGGTCGAACCGCCACGCGCCGCCGCGCCGGTCGCGTCGCCGAGGCAGGCGCTCCCCGCCGCACGGAATATCTTCGACCGGTCGGTGATTCGCACGACGATCGTGGGCGCGCTGATCGGTGTCGGGGCGCACGGCGGCTATCACGCGATCACGACATGGCTGCCGACTTATCTCAAGACCGAACGGCATCTGTCAGTGCTCGGCACCGGTGGGTATCTTGCCGTCATCATTACGGCGTTCATCTGCGGCTGCTTCGTGAGCGCGTGGCTGCAGGACCGCATCGGCCGCCGGCTCAACGTGATTCTGTTCGCCGTGTGCTGCATCGCGACGGTCAATCTCTATGTCTTCCTGCCGATGGGCGACACCGCCATGCTGTTCCTCAGCTTTCCGCTGGGCCTCTTTGCAGCCGGCATCCCCGCCACGCTCGGCGCACTGTTCAACGAACTTTATCCGCAAGGCATTCGCGGTACCGGCGTGGGCTTTTGCTACAACTTCGGACGGATCGTCTCGGCCGGTTTTCCGGTGCTCGTCGGACACATGGGCAACTCGATGCCGCTCGGCTCGGCGCTCGGCATCGATGCCGGCATTGCCTACGGACTCGTGGTGGTGGCCGCGCTCATGCTGCCGGAAACGAAGAACCGCCGGATCGCGACGGTAACGGCCAACGCCGCGAGCCGCGCATAACGGGGAAACACATGATCGACGAACAGATTCAAACGATGCAGACGCAAGACACTGCGGTGGCGGACCAGTGGTATCACACCAAGGATCAGCGAATCGTCGCAATCGACGCGCATGCCCACGTGTTCGTACGCGGCTTGCCGCTGGCGCGGCAGCGTCGCCATGCGCCGGATTATGACGCAACGGTGGACGCCTACGCGGGTCACTTGCTGTTAAACGGCGTCTCGCACGCCGTGCTCGTGCAACCCAGTTTTCTCGGTACCGACAACTCCTTTTTCCTCGATGTGGCGAAGCGCTATCCGCGGCGTTTTCGTGGGGTGGCGGTCGTGGATTGCGCAGTCACCGATCACGAGCTCGCGCTGCTCGATAGCACAGGCGTGGTGGGTATCCGGTTGAATCTCGTCGGCCTGAAGCTTCCTCAACTGACCGCACCCGACTGGCGGCGGCTGTTCGCGCGTGTCAACGCGCTCGGCTGGCATGTCGAGGTTCACCGTCAAGCCGTGGATTTGCATGCCGTTGTCGGGCCGCTGCTCGAGCAGGGCTGCACGGTGGTCGTGGATCACTTCGGCCGGCCCGATCCGCGCACTGCTGCCGACGATCCAGGCTTCACGTATCTGCTGTCGCTTGCCGCTACCGGACGCGTCTGGGTGAAGCTGTCGGCGGCTTACCGGACCACGGTGAACGACGACGGCACAGCATTGGGCACAGCTCTCGCGAGCCAGCTTCTCGACGCTTACACACCCGCGCGACTGGTGTGGGGCAGCGACTGGCCGCATACGCAGCATCAGCAACTCGTCGATTACACCGCGACCCGTCGTGCGCTCGATCTGTGGGTTCCGGACGCGGCGCAGCGCGAGTCTATTTTGACCAGCTCGGCGCGCACGCTTTATCGATTCGAATAAGCGCTCGACCGCGGCGGCCAATCCGCCGGAGCGGTACATCACAACGGCAGCGATTTCAGCCATGTCGCCGATCTTGCGGGATCGGCCGGAAACGCGATTGCAAAAAGGCGCCAGTTCCATCCTGTGACGTTTGCTCACAAAGTCAATATTTTTCGTGCATTGTCCTCCCACCGGTCACGGCGCTTAATCTCCCTTGAGAGCAACCCGCAACGCGTAGATCTGGGGAAAACCATGGACCTTGAGGCGCTCAAACCCGCGATTTCCGATCGGTTGATGAAACGGATCGCCTGGCGGCTCGCGCCGCTGATGATCCTGATGTACATTGCGAACCAGCTTGACCGCGCAAACATCGGCTATGCAGCGCTGACCATGAACGCCGAACTGCATATGACAGCGGCGCAATACGGTTTCGCGGCAAGCCTGTTTTTCCTTGGCTATATTCTCTTCGAAGTACCGAGCAACCTGTGCATGCATCGGTTTGGCGCCCGGCTGTGGATGACGCGCATCCTGCTGAGCTGGGGTCTGCTCTCCTCGCTGACGAGCTTCGTTCCCGACTCCCGCTGGCTCTACATCGCCCGCTTCTTTCTTGGCGCATTCGAGGCGGGTCTGTTTCCGGGCATGGTGTACTACCTCACGCTGTGGATGCCCGCGCGCAATCGCGTCTGGATGATGTCGCTGTTCGTCACCGCTATCCCGCTGACCGGTGTGCTCGGCGCGCCCGTGTCCACGTGGCTGATGGCACACGCCACCGTGTTCGGCGTGAGCGGCTGGCGCGCGATGATTCTGCTGGAGGGATTGCCCGCGATCATTCTCGGCGTGGTCGCCTATTTCTGGCTGACCGACGACCCTTCCCGCTCGCGGTGGCTTTCCGCCGCTGAAAAGGGCGAAATCGCCGCCGCGCTGGCTGCCGAACGGGCTCAGGCAGCAACCGCCACGTCGTCGTCCGACGTCTCGCGAGCGCTTCGAAATCCGAAAGTCTGGGCCCTCGGCATCGTCTATTTCGGCACCAACGCCGGCATCATCGGCTTGCTCTATTTCCTGCCGCAAGTCATCAAGACGTTTGAAAGCACGTTCGGGGTGAAGTACAGCCTCACGGACGTCGGGCTGATCACGGCGATTCCATTCGGCGTCGCTGTCATCGCGATGCTGATCTGGGGCCGTCTGGTGAGCCGCCACAATGTCGGGGCCTGGCATGTGGCCGGCCCGCTGCTGGTGTGCGCAGCCGCGCTCTCGGTGGCGCTACTGCTGAAGTCTCCCTACCAGTCGATCATTGCGCTTTCGATTGGCGCGTCGGCCTGCTTTTGCAGCATCACGACTTTTTGGCAGTTGCCCAGCCGCATACTCACGGATCGGGCTGCGGCGGCCGGTATCGCGCTGATCACGAGTATCGGCGTATCGTCAGGATTTTTGCTGCCGTATTTTATCGGGTGGGTCAAGGATACGACCGGCACGTTCGTGCTCGCGTTCGTCGGCATTGCAGCGACGATGGTGCTCGCTTCCATCGTGGTCATGCTGCTCGAAACGCGCTGGCGCGAGGTCGGCCTGCGCCGGCTGGCGAGCGAATAGGCGTCGCCTGCGCCTCGCCGCACGAAGGGCTATCATCGGCGTATCCATTGCCCATTCCTTTTCGCCAGCAAGGATTATCGATGCGCCGCGGTGTTCCCAGTCTCAGCGCCCTGCAAGCTTTTGAAGCAGCGGCGCGTCATGAAAGTTTTTCGAAGGCCGCGGCCGAGCTGTCGCAGACGCACGGCGCGGTCTGCAAGAAGGTCAACGAACTCGAGGCGCATCTGGGCATCACGCTCTTCGAGCGAGTCCGTCAGCGGCTGGTATTGTCCGCGGCGGGCGCGGAGTACGCACGGCGGATCCGCGTCCATCTCGACCAGATTCGACGCGATACGCTCGAACTGGTCCGCAAGCAAAGCGAAGTGAAGCTCCAGCTAGCCGTCGGCGTCACATTTGCATCTCAATGGCTGATTCCACGTCTGCATGATTTCTACGAGTCCAATCCGGATCTGCAACTCCACATCATGGGTCGCGACCAGCCGACTTTCTTCGACGATTCGAGTTTCGATGCCGCGATCTATTTTGCGCAGAGCTTGTGGCCTGCAATGCCAGGACAGCCGCTCGTCAGCGACGATGAAATTCTCGCTGTCTGCGCGCCCTCGTTGATCGGTACGCGCGGTACGTTGAGCGGCGCAAGGATCAGCGCGCTGCCCTGGATCCACACCCGCGATCTACCGCGCGCATGGCTTGCATGGTCCGAAACGGCGTGCGCCCAGGTCATCGAACCCAGCACGTCGAACCAGCATTACGACATGTTCATCATGGCGATTAACGCCGCGATTTCCGGACTGGGTGTGGCCTTGCTTCCGCACATCCTGATCGAACGGGAATTGCGCAGCGGTGCACTCGTCCAGATCCACCCTCATTCGATCCCGAATCCGGAGACCGTCTACTACTCGTTTCCAGAGCAGAAACGCGAGTGGGAGCCGCTCAAACGCTTCGATCAATGGCTATGCGCCGCGGTTCGCGACTATCGTGACGGCTGCCGCGACCGCGCGGCAGCTATCGAAGCGACGCTTGCGTCACACTAGCAACATCCGCGTCAGGCGAGTTCGCGCAGATCAGGATTGTCGCGCAGGAGTTGCTGATAGAGTCCCTGGAATCCAAGCCATGCTACATAGTCGGATCCCAGTTGCGCGCGCGTGGCCTGCGCCTGCTCGTCGGAGAGCGGCTCGATCGGGCCGGCCGCCTCGGCCAGTAACTGCACCTGGCAGCAACGCTCCATCGCGATGAAACGATACGCTGCGGCATCGACGGATGAGCCGACCGTCAGCAGCCCATGATTGAGCAGAATCGCGGCGCGCTTCGTGCCCATCGTCTGCGCGATCCGGCGACCCTCTTCAGTGGCGAGCACCACTACGTCGCCACGAAATAGCACGTGATCCTCATGGAAGAGACAGGCTTCCTGATTGAGCGGAGCAAGCAGCCGTGCGCGCGCAGAGAATGCGCGACCGAAAGTCGTGTGTGTATGGGCTGCTGCAACGACATCGGGATTCGCGCCGTGGATGCCGCAGTGAATCGCGGCCGCCGCGGCGTTAACCGGTCCGGTCCCGTGATAAACGTTGGCATCCTCGTCGATGCAAACGAGATCGTCGGGATGAATCGACAAAAAATGCTGTGCGTACGGGTTGACCCAAAACCGATCGTGAAACTCCGGGTCGCGTACCGTGATATGTCCGGCTATGCCTTCGGCGAGCCCGAATCGCGCGAAGATGCGAAATGCGGCAGCGAGTTTGAGCTTGCGATGTTGCCGCTCTTCGTCGAGGCTGGCGAATACAGGCGGCTCCGGCAAGCGTCCGCCAATTGGCTTCGGAATCTGCAACTCGCGGACTTCCGCGTGACCCATGACATGCTCCTTCGTGCTGATTGAAGCATTCATTCTCAGCCGCACGGACCGCACGGTCCATCGACGATTTGTCACAAGTTTGCTTCTTGCGCTCACAAGGTGCGGCCCACTTCCCCATGGCTTGCCGAGATCGGCGCCACTCACGCTTGCGGTGCCCGTGGCTCTTCGAACGTCCCGCATGCATGCCCGCGACCGATCGCGTCCACTGCTTTCGTGCGAGACGGTTAACTCCAATGTGAATGAAGCAATCAGTCGACGTTAACCCGCATGGCATTTTGGCAACCAATACTTTTCACGAGCATGCGAATTCAGATATCGACGCTTGCATGCTCGCGGTCAATCGCCGCGTCGTCGAAAGCAACGCAATGATCCGCCGGGACCCCCCACGTGCGATGCCGATCCGGGTGACGCCGGCGCTGAGGAGTGACTGATGAAAAAACCGCGCATTGCCATTCTTGGCTTCGCGATCGAATCGAACCGGTTTGCGCCGGTGTCCACGCGCGCCGATTTCGTATCGCGTGCCTACTTGCAAGCCTCCGCGCTGCTAGACGACGCACGCAAGGAAGCGCCGGTGATGACGCCGGAAATTCCCGCATTCGTTCGAACGATGGATGCGACCTCTGAGTGGACACCTGTCCCGATCCTCTTTGCCAACGCAGAGTCGGGCGGCCCGGTCGAACACGCATTCTTTGCCGACACGCTGGGCGAATTCGAACAGCGGTTGCGTGCGGCACTGCCGCTCGACGCTGTCTATATCTGTGAGCATGGCGCCGCCATCACGACCGAAGAAGACGATCCCGACGGCGCGGTTTTCACGCTCGTACGCAATATCGTCGGACCCGCGGTGCCGATCGTCGCCACCGTCGACCTGCATGCGAACGTGTCCGACCGGATGGTGAACACCGTCGACGCGTTGGTCTCATACCGCCGCAATCCTCACACCGACATGGCCGAGCGCGGCGCCGAGGCCGCCCGCATCCTGAGCGAATTATTGAATGGCATGCGCACGACTGTCGCGCATGTACGCATGCCCGTCTGCGCGCCACCCACCCAGTTGCTGACCGCCCCGGGAACCGGACCGTATGCGGAAATGATCCGGCGCGCGGAAGCGCTGGACGACCCGCGGATCGTGAATGTCTCGATTGTCGGCGGCTTTGCGTTCGCGGACACGCCGAAGAACGGCTTGACGGTACTCGTGACCACGCGCGGAGATGCACCGCTCGCACATCAAGTGGCCATCGATCTTGTGTCGTATGCGTGGCAAGAGCGTGCCGCATTCACGCCGACGCTGACGCCCCTCGACGACGCGGTGCGCCTCGCCAAAGCGACGAGCGACGATCCTTCGTTAGCGCCCCTGCTACTCGCCGACGTGGCTGACAACCCGGGCGGCGGCGGGCGCGGCAACACGCCGTTCGTGCTCAAGGCGCTGCTTCAGCAGGAGGTGCAAGGGGCGATCCTCGGTGTCGTCACCGATCCGGATCTGGTGGCCGACGCCCACGTGGCGGGCACCGGGCAAGCGCTCGTTGCGCGCTTCAATCGTGCTGAAACCACTGTGTATTCGGAGCCGTTCAACGCGCCGGCCCGAGTGTTGAAACTGCACAACGGCAAAGGTGTCGGCCGACGCGGACAACTGGCGGGCTGCAGCTTTGACCTTGGACCGTGCGCCGCGCTGCAGATCGGCGGCGTGACGGTCATCGTCATCAGCAAGCGACATCAGTGTCACGAGCCGATGTTCTTCGAGATGTTCGGCATCGACATTGCACGTGCGCGCGTCGTCGTATTGAAGTCGCGCGGCCATTTCAGGGCGGCATTCGACGAGTTCTTTTCCGACGCACAGATCGTCAGTGTCGATGCGCCAGGTCTGACTTCCCCGATCCTCGCGCGATTCGATTTCAAGAAGCTGCCGCGGCCCGTCATACCGCTGGACGACATTTCCACGTGGAGTCCGACGGTCCGCACCGTTCTGCCAAGGAGCGACCCGCGATGAACGAATTACCCCGCGAAGACTTGCTGTCTTCACAGCACGCGCAAGGCACGCACCATTGCAACAGAGGATATTCCCAATGAACGATACGCTAGACGTGACGCGAGTCAGACCACAGACCGCCCGGAAGGTCATCTGGCGTCTGGCGCCGCTGCTGATATTGCTCTACATGGTCAACCAGATGGACCGGGCGAACGTCGGCTACGCGGCGTTGACGATGAATCGCGAACTCGGCATGTCGGTCTCCCAGTTCGGGTTGGCCGCCGGCCTCTTCTACGCCGGGTACATTCTCGTTGCGGTGCCGAGCAATCTGCTGCTGGCGCGATTCGGCGCACGGCTGTGGATGACGCGTATTCTCGTCACCTGGGGATTGATCGCTTCGCTGACCGCATTCGTCAACAGCCCTCACATGCTGTACGCGCTGCGCTTTCTCCTCGGCATTGCAGAGTCAGGCTTCTTTCCGGGGATGATTCTGTATGTCACGTTCTGGCTGCCGCGGCAGGAGCGGGTGTGGCTGATGTCGCTGCTCTTTCTCGCCATTCCGCTGTCGAACATGCTGGGTGCACCGATCTCAACTTTCGTCATGGAACATACGCATCTGTTCGGCTGGTCCGGCTGGCGCTCGATGTTCTTCATAGAAGGATTGCCGGCGATCGCGCTCGGTGTCGTCACGTTCATCGTCATGAAGGACCGGCCCGACGACGCCCGGTGGTTGACCGTCGAAGAGCGCGCCGAACTGAGCCATGCGCTCGCGGTGGAGAGACAGGAAGCCCAACGGGTGTCGCCGAAAAGCGCATGGCTTGCGTTGCTCGACCGGCGAGTTCTCGCATTCGGACTGATCTACTTCGGGATCAATATCGGCGTCGTCGCACTGTCGTTCTTCTTGCCGCAGATGGTCGCGGAGTTCTCCCACCTGTACGCTGTCAAATACTCGGTCTTCCAGGTTGGACTGATTACCGCTGTGCCATTCGCGGTGTCGGCGGTGACCATCCTGTTGTGGGGACACTATGCTCGACGTACCGCGCTCAGCGCCTGGCACGTTGCGATTCCAACGGCGATCGGCGGTTTGTCGTTCGCCGCTGCGCTGTTCCTTTCGTCGCCATACGAGGCCATGGCTGCGTTTACGCTCGGCGCGGTCGGCGTCTACACCCCGCATGCCTCGTTCTGGCAGTTGCCTCCGCGCTATCTCAGCAACGCCGCGGCCGCGTCGGGCATCGGCCTCATCAATACGATCGGCACGCTGGCCGGGTTTCTCGGCCCCTATGCTACCGGCTGGCTGCACGACGTTACCGGCTCGTATCGCGTGCCGATGCTCGGTGTTGCGGGACTCATGTGCCTGTCCGCGATGATGGTGCTGTTCGTAGAACGCGCAAACCGTGCGGCATTGCAGCCAGCGCGCGCACCGCAAGGTAGTGCCTCCTGACGCCGGACACACTGCGTTTGCCATTCTCAAGAATCAAGGTGTACCACCATGCGCAATGATGCCAAGCTGATCCTGATCGACAAACACCAGGTCGAGGCCTTGCTGAAGCCTGACGATGTAGTCGACGCGGTACGGGAAGCATTCGCTCTTCACAGCCGCGGCGAGGGCCGTGTGTTTCCTGTTGTCCGAGAGCCACTCGTGACAGGGGGCGTGTTCGGAATCAAATCGGGCGACGTGCAGTCGCAAGGCCTGCTCGGATTCAAGGCCGCGGGGTTTTGGCCTTTAAACCGCGGCTTGGGCGGCGAACCGCACCAGGCCACCATTCTCCTGATCGATCCGAAAACCGGCCGGCCCGTGTGCGTGATCGACGGCAATGCAATCACGACCATGCGCACGGGCGCTGCCGGCGGCTTGGGTTTGACCCTCCTCGCGCGTACGGACAGTGCTCGTCTATGCGTATTTGGCACGGGCGTACAAGCACAAGTGCAGGTCGGATTCGCGATGCGTGTGCTCGAACAGCTTTCCTGCGTTCGCTATATCACCGTGGACGGTGAGCGCGACGTTTCATTTGAAGCCCAGTTCGCCGGACGTTGCGAAGTCCTGCATGCGACCGACCGTAACGCCGCGGTGGCCGACAGCGATGTGGTCGTTACGGCCACGCCGGGCAAGGGGCCACTCTTCGACGCGCATGCAGTGCAACCCGGCACTCATCTCAACTGCGTCGGCGCGGACACCAAAGGCAAACGCGAACTTCCGGAAGATTTGCTGCCGCGCGTCCGCCTTTTTGTCGACGATCGAACCCAGGCACGCGAAATCGGCGAAACACAATGGGCGCCCGACACGCCATGTATCGAGATCGGCGATCTGATCATCGGCCAGGTTCGGATCGATCGGCATCCTGGCGACATCACCCTGTTCGACATGACCGGTATCGCCCTGCAGGATCTGACAGTCGCGCGATTGCTTTACGAGCGTGCCTGCGAAACGGGTACGGCGACCTCGTTGTCGTGGCCTTGGTAGTATCGCCGCTTCACCGGTAGTCAGACCAGGCCCGCGCCGCTCTGATCGGTGCGGGTTCGCGGCCACATCCGGTCAGCCGGCGCTCGCGCGAGCCGTCGATCCGGCAGCACCAGAGCCCTGTGCACGTTTGCCGCTCCTGGATTGTTCGCTGTCACCCGGCAACCAGGGTTGTTGCAACGTCGACGCATGCAGAAGGTCGAGAAAACGCTGAGCGCGCAGTGAGCGTCCATGCCGCGAGTTGATCAGCGCGACGATATCCGCGTCCGGCTGCGTCCACGCTTCGAGCAGCGGGACGAGCCGCCCCGCGTGCAGATGCTCGGCCACGTCCCATTCTGAACGCGAAATTATGCCAAGCCCGGCAAGCGCCCAATCACGCACGGTGCCGCCGTCATTGCTCGTTAGCATCGGCTCGATTCTGACGTTCGCCGGTGTGCCCTGGTCTCTCGGCGTGAAACGCCACATGGTCACGTCTTCATCGTTCTCGCGCAGCGCGATACAGTCATGCGTGAGCAGTTCTTCTGGATGCTTTGGTTCACCGCGACGCGCCAGATAGCTCGGCGCCGCGCACAGGATGCGGCGATTAGGTGCGAGACGCCGGCTGACGAGCGACGAATCGCGCAACTTGCCGATATGCACCATCAGGTCCCACATGTCATCCGAGATGCGCGCGGGGCGATCGGACAGCATCAGACTTGCGCTCACTTCCGGGTAGAGGGCACGAAATTGCGCAATGACAGGCGCGACGTAACGCTGCCCGAAACCGAGCGGCGCAATCACGCGCAGATGGCCGGCCACGGTGCCGCGCCGCGAAGCCAGCGTGTCTGACAAATTGCCAATGTCATCGCAGATCCGGCGCGCGTGGACCGCAAGCAGCTCGCCTTCGTCGGTGAGCACCATGCGCCGGCCCGATCGATCGATCAACCGCATGCCCAACCGGTTTTCCAGAAGACGCAGCCGCTGCGTAACCGCTGGCGGCGTGACATCGAGCTTACGTGCGGCATCCGCTAGCGACAAAGCGCTCGCAAGCGTAATGAAAAAATGCAGGTCCTCGGTCGAAATCATTGACTTGGGTATGAGCGCGGCGATCCGACGATGGTATTCCGTGGCGTTAGCGATCGCCATTATTTTTTTACGCCTGACGTGAGCGATTCCTGTCCATCCGTCTTCGTGTGCGCGCAATGGAGGTGACGGAACCTACGACGGTGGCGGAGATTAAAAGCCAGCGCGCCCACGCAGGGCTGAATCCAGGTCCGTCGCCATTTTCAGAGTATTACGAGCGGTCAGGCAACCAATCGATGCTCGGAGTAAGGCCGGTCCCTGTCATCATAAATTTGCGTCCCTCGCCTACCGTTGGGGCCGCTCCGGGCTTGCGCATTAGTCAATGTTCTTTAGTGGTTGTTCGGTCCTCCACCCCGCTTCGTTCGCCGCTGGAAGAGTACCGCGAATCCAATCGCGACAAGCAAGGCCACCATCAGAACGGCGCTCATGCCTGTCGTGCCGCGCTTGTCAACCGGACCGGACGCAGCGGAAGCCACAGCAGGTGAAGAGCTCTGCGTTTCAACCGGCTTCGGGAGCGCTACGCCAGCGGCACTCCCCTGGCGAACAAGAGAAGCCTCCGACGTTGGGGAGGCCTGAGATGCGATGGAGGGAACTACGTCCGGCATCGGACCGACGGGAGCCATGTCAGTGGATGAAGCCATTGCCGGAGCCTGTGCAGCGGCAGGACTGGCTTCGGCAGACCTGGCCAACGCCTTCCACTTGGCGAATACCGTATCGATGCAGTGAACGTCGGTGCAGGCGTTCCGCGATTGCCTCCACTGAGCGAGTCGTTCGGGTGAAAGCTTTCCACTGCTCAGGAGAGCCTGTTGTTGCGCGGAGATATCGTCGTATTCATTGTTCAGGATGGCGTGGTCGCAGATGACGCGTTCAGCCGGTTGTCGCGTGGTGGCGCATTGAATATCGCTTGCCCATGCTCCGGTTGAACCAAAAGCCGCCACTGATAGCAGCACTGGCCAAAATCGCTGTAGATGCACCGGCCCTCCTTGAAGATGGTTGCTTTGCTAAGACTGCGGTCGCTCGTGAGCGAAATCCTATGCGCCTACAACGGGATCACGAGACCCCGATCGTGCCGTCGCACGAGGCGTGCCACGCTAACCGCGAAAACGGTATTCGCTGGATCCTTTGAGTGTGCCAGCAGGAGCCGGCACAACAATGAACCCACCGAGCTCATCGCCGTACGCCACGAATCTCTCGTCAAGCAAGCAATGTGCTGTCAAGGCACACAGCGCCGCATCCACTTCGTCGATAGATTTCAGCGACGTCGCGTCAATTCCCGCATTTTGAAGAATTGCTCGGCGCTGAGTTCGTTTCTGTTTCGCGGACGCGACCGCGGTCCCTAGAAAAGCGCTGGTGATAGCGTGGGGGAACGTCTCAAAGCAGACTCGATCACCGAGTTCTCCGCCATTGTTGAAGAGGGGAAAATGCGGTGCGAATGCCTGATAGACAAGCTCGCCGTTGAACATCCACTCGTAGAATCCGCTTTTACTGGCCATGGCCGTTGCGCGAGTCGGTGTGGCGAAAGAAAAGATTCGCTGCCGCGCGAGCTCCTTCTCGGCTTGCCTTCCGGCTTCGCCGACTCGCCACAGACAGGGAGCATCGATGCCCACCGCTCCTACCTCGAATTGGAGGCACTTTTCGACCATTTGTTCCGGCGCCTGCGACCGGAGGTTGCACACAATCTGGGTGTCACGCAGGATAACCAGATGATTTCCTTTCCGGTCGCCGCCAATATCGATTCCAGCTACAGCTCGTTGTGACCTCATAGTTCCCTACTCTCAACGGAGCACGCTTACCTCGGTAGCAATAGCCGATGCTTAATCCGTCGAAAACCGCAGAAGCGACCTCGCCTGTTCAAGCAGAGCGTGTGACGCGGCAAACTCATTGCGTCCAGCCATAGTCAATGCGGCTTGTCCTGTGCGCTCGAACAGCTCGTCGTCAGATGTCGCGACGACACTCGCGTCGAGACCAGGACGGTCGTATTGGCGAAAAAATGCGAGCATTTGGGACGCATCGAATTGCGAGTCCTTAGGACCGGACCTGGCTAGAATCTCGGCGGCTGCCGCCAGATGTCGCGTGGCTTGGAGGAAATTAGTGCGGTCCATGACACTTGCCTCATGAGTCAGAGAACCTGATTGAAATCGAAGGCAGCACGATAGCCGCCGACAGATAGTCTATCTCACCGTGCCGCCTTTAGCGCCCAGAGGGTTGCGGCATGTTCGGCCATACCTGGCCGAAAACAATCGTCATCGCGGGATTGCCTGGGTCGGCGCCCGCTATATCCGCAGCAAACAGGAGCGTCTCCGTGTGCGTCGAGCAGCTTAAAACCCGCCTGCATCCTCACCCGTGACGCTCATTTGCCGACTCTAATGGGCGTCTGACGGTTCGTTCGTCGCCGTGTCAACTAACTCCAGCGTTTGCGGCGCGGACTGGGACGCATCGGAAACTGGAACCGGGCCAGTCTCGTGGCGATGGACATCATGCGTAACGAAGCCTAGATCATGACTTGGAATCTCGAACCAGTCGGGGTTGCCGAACGAGCGGCGGATGTCCTCGAGGCCGCTCGCCCAGTGTTCTCCCATGGTGTCGTTGCTGAATTCGTAGTCCTTGTAGTGACCTTCAAAAAACTTGTTCTTGTAGATGAGGTGCACGACATTGACCGCACCACCGTCGGCTACTTTCTGTGCCTGCTTGACTAGCGGGTGTGTCCGCCGCACTTTCTCCGGAATGTGTTCAAGCAGTTCCTTGATCAGGCGAGCATGCTTCTGGCTCTGCGACACGAAGGCCGTGATGGCGCGGGTACGGCTCGAGTATTGAATGTCCTTGGCCCTCTCGGCGACATCGAGGAAATCGCCAGGCTGCGTTCCACCTGCGCTCCACAGATCGACCTGGAAAACCAGCGCGTCCTTGTGCTGGCATTCCCGAACGATTTCCGTAAGCGGCGTATTCGAGACCAGACCTCCGTCCCAGTAATATTCTCCGTCGATTTCCACCGCCGGAAAGCCTGGCGGCAACGCGCCAGACGCCATGAAGTGCTCCGGCTCGAGGCGAGTCTGCGTGTTGTCGAAGTACACCAGATTGCCCGTGCGAACATTGACCGCTCCGACGGAGACGCGAACGTCACCGTCGTTGATACGGTCGAAATTGGCGTACTTGAGGAGCGTCGCGCGCAACGCCGTCGTATCGTAAAAGCTCACTTCGGTCGGCGGCTTCTTTGCAATGCTGGCGATGTGTGCGGAAAAGCGCGGTGAGAAAAAGCCCTTCTGACCTTCGGTCAAAGCGCGAGCGGCAGCCCACATGCTCGACCATTTTCGGGCAACGTCTGGAAACCCGAACGCTGTCGGCACCAAAGCGCCGACGTGCCCCAGCAAGTCCGCTGGTTGACAGATGGTGCTCCAGAAGCCGCGCAATGCTTCTACGCGATCCTCCGGTGCATTGCCGGCGATGATGGCGGTGTTCAGGGCGCCAATCGAGATGCCCGAAATCCAGGTGGGTTCGACACCCACTTCAGCAAGCCCCTCATACACGCCGGCCTGATAGGAACCCAACGCGCCACCGCCCTGCAGGACCAAACCGATTTCGTCGTAGGAAGGTAGCTCAAGATGATTCGGTTGCTTTAATGTATTGCGTTGACTGCGGCGCATTGTCGGCTCCTTATTGCATGAACCAACCGTGGCTGACCACAATCGATTGTCCCGTCAGTGCTGCTGATTCAAATCCCGCCAGGAAGGCGACTGTTTTGGCAACGTCGGCTACGGTGGTGAATTCGCCGTCGACAGTTTCCTTCAGCATCACGTCCTTAACGACCTGGGCTTCCGAAATACCGAGCGCTTTCGCCTGCTCCGGAATCTGCTTGTCGACCAATGGAGTACGAACAAAGCCCGGACATACGACATTCGCTCTCACGCCGCGCGAGCCACCTTCTTTCGCGACCACGCGCGCAAGACCCAGCAAGCCGTGCTTGGCGGTGACGTAAGCCGACTTCAGCTTCGAGGCTTCGTGTGAATGGACCGAGCCCATGTAGATGATGGAGCCGCCCTTGCCGGATGCGTACATGTGCCTGATAGCGGCCTTCGTGGTCAGAAATGCGCCATCCAGGTGAATGGCGAGCATCTTCTTCCAGTCGGAGTACTCGTAGTCTTCAATCGGGTTGACGATCTGAATACCGGCGTTCGACACCAGCACGTCGATGCTGCCGAGTTTGCCGACTGCTTCTTCGATACCGGCGTTGACCGCTTCTTCGCTCGTCACGTCCATCGACACGGCCAGTGCTTTCCCACCTGCGGCGACGACACTGTCCGCGACCTGCTGCGCGTTTGCCAGATTCAGGTCCGCAATGACGACGGCCGCGCCGTCCGAAGCCAGCTTGCGCGCGCATTGCTCACCGATACCGCTTGCGGCGCCCGTCACGAGCGCGACTTTTCCTTGCAACGACATAATTTGCTCCTTGTTGAATTATTGGTTCACGGCGAGCTTCAGCGCTTCCGCCGGGGCGAGGTAGTCGTACGCGACTTCGCCCACATCGAGGGTGAGATTTGCAATGACGTGCCTGGCGGCCACTACCCTTTTGACAGGCAGGTCAGCGACCGGCGCCAACGCATGTGCGTGCAGATCGAGCGCAGCGGGGCCTTCCCATGCGCCGAGCACAGAAACGTCGCGCAAGTAGAAACGTACGAGTTCACAAATCCGCGGTGAGCCATCGACATGGGGGATGACCTTCAACAGATAATTGGGTGTGTCCGCGAGTTTCTTGCGTTCAGATTCGATATCGAGCGGGCGGTACTTGTAGCCCATCGTGCCGGTAGCGACCCGTTGCGTCCCATAGTCGAGTGTGCCCAGCAACGTATCTTTTCCGTCGACGGATAAACGGGGTGAAGCGAGCTTCTTCGGGAAACCCCAAATCTCCCGGCCGCCGGCGATCGGACCTTCGTCATCGAGATACATCGCGTGCGTATAGCTGGCTTTCCGGCCGGCTTCATCCAGGACCGAAATGACTTGACCACTCTCTGTGTAATCGCCAAAGCCAGATGAATCCGGCATCCGGATGAACTCGTAGTGGACCAGACCATTGTCGACCGTCAAAGGCTCCGGCACGACCGCGCGAACCGCATCGATGTCGGTCTCGTACGAAATGATGAAGTATTCGCGGTTGAGGAATCGAAATGGCGGACGCGGATAGGCCGGGTTGTGCACTGGCATTGCGAAGGCATTTGCGCGGATTTCATCGAGTGTCACAGCAATTCTTCCTTTGGATACGAAGGCAGCATCATAGAGGCAAGTCATAGGGAGTTTCAGCGAAGCGCACATGGCGGACGGCGATTCCATGACTGACGTGTCAGGCGTCGAGTGCCCATCCCGCTTAGGTTTGAGCTGTGTTTATGCTTGCCTCGATGCCACATGTTGCAACTTCGCAATACATTGTTGCAGGATGGATTTCGGCGTCGAAGGGAACCCGCGCATACGACCGGGAGTCGCACGCCGACATCGCGTAGTGGCGATGTGGCGGCTGAGCCAGTGCACAGGTTGCGCCGTGGCCTCTTTTCTATTCGCCGATAAGTTTTCCAAGCAGACCATGCAATTCGACCAGTTCTGCAAGCGAGAGTCTGGCGAATCGTCCGCTCAATAGACTGGGAGTCATCTGCTCGAGGCGGGTGTACATGCTGGCGCCCACTTCCGTCAGCGCGACTCTTACTACTCTTCGGTCTTCCACGCCTCGGGAACGCTGCAGCAACAGCCTCTTCTCCAATCGGCCCAACAACCGGCTCATGAATCCCGAGTCGACGCCTAGCACCTCAGACAATCCCGTAGGTGTGTCGGCGACACTTTCACCGATTGCCATCAGGACGGTCGCTTCATTTGCGCTGAGGTCGAGGCTGCTGAAAGCCTGATTCAACTCCCTCAGCAAGGCAGCGCGCGCTCTGACAAGGCGCGATTCTACGTTGCGAACCAAAGAAAAATCGACATCGGCGGAGGCCCCGTGAGGACGCGCCCCATCCAAGGCAGGGCTCGATTCGGTTGTCGTGACTGGCATTCATGCAGCCCTGATTGCGTTGAACATTGCTCTTCGGAGGGGCGATGGTAGCAAGGCGGGGCCGACGCCGTAATTACATGTTTATGTTGTGACCTCGCGAGATGTCGCGGGGATGTCACTGGGACGCCTTCGCACAAACTCATCGGTAACTTACCTGGCCGGCGTCGCGAACGGCGCCGTTCCCGATTTGCCCGGGCGCAGCATCGCAGGCGTTTCGACGTGATGCGCGCATCGATCCGGGAAAATCGCGCATTGCAGTCCTCCTTGAACGACTTCGGAACTGTCGACTCTAAAGACAAGGGGCCACCCGGCCTCACGTATGAGCCTCTGCGTGTTGAACTCCATAGAAAGCGGACTCAGCGCTATTTGTCCATGCCTCGTTGCGCCGTCGCTAGTCGTTCGAACGGGCCTCGAGGCGAGGAGAACGCAAATGAACAGGTTCGTTCGTTTTCTGGTCGCTGTCGGGCTAGGCGCGGGTGCGGCCGGCTTCGCGCAGGCGGGTGGTGTGTCCGTGGGCGTCGGCATTGGTGTGGCGGGCCCCGTGTATGCCGGTCCGCCGGTAATCTATGCGCCGCCGCCCGTCATCTACGGTCCGCCGGTGATATTTGGACCGCGCCCCTGGCCCGGATACTATCGTTATCCCTATTGGTACGGCGGATATCGAGGCTATTACGGCCGCGGTTACTACGGCCCTGGTTACTATGGGCGTGGGTACTACGGCCATGGGTACTACGGCCATGGGTACTACGGCCGTGGGTACTATGGACGTGGTTATTATGGACGTGGCTACTACGGGCATCCGGGGTGGCGACGCTAGAGCGCACGAGTGACTGTCTCCGCACAACTCCAGCGCATTCGAAATGCGTGCACAGGTCGCTCGTAGCGAACCTTTCTTCCCTACCCGACCTGCATACGTCCCCGAAATCGTAGTTCCACGCTGCATGAATGGCGATTACTGACCTAACCCAGCCCGCGCTTCGCGCAAGTGTTGGCTTTGGAGACAGCATATAAGCTGAAATGTTTGTCTGAACCCAACATCGAGTCGTCCGCTCGCACGCTCATGCCGGGCATCAACAAGGCGGGCAGCCCGGCTGGATTGGCAGTTCGAAAACTTCTTCTCCGTCGGCACGGTCGTTGCAACTATGGCTGCCTCAACGGGAGATTGCCATGATGAGCTGCTTGCAGGGTTTCGCTAATTCCATTCCAGCGCGTGCGTCTTCACTTGTCGCCGTCGCTTCTATCGCTGTTGCGGTGGTCTGCGCGACCGGCATCGCAGCATTTGCCGGGTTACTGCCTGCGTCGGATGACGTAGCCGTCGCAGTGACTGTGACACCGTTAATTGACATGCAAATTGACGCTTATGTGAAGCGTGTCGCAGCCATGGATTGAACCGTCAGCCACAAAACAAGCGAGAAACCGGCGACATGCACCGCTCAGTCCGTGCGAGCTACCGCGCCCTCGATGCCAGACAGCGGTCAGGAGCGCAGCACTAATTTCAAGCGTCCCAGCTCAGCAGGTCTCGTGTATGACCGATACAGTTCGCCCACCGTGCCGAATGCCAAAGCTGGTTTGAGAGTCGCACCCGGAAGTGCGCTTGTAATCCAATCAAAGGCATTCATTTCACGTTGAGCAGCATGCACCGCTGCAGTGAGCACAGTGAGGGCTCGCTCCGCGGAGTGCCCACCAAGGTCGACGAAGCAGCTCTCAAATGGATGTTTCGTTGCGCTCTCGACGTGTAACGCTGACTTTCGGACGTTCAAATCAATCTCCTTCGCGGATCGCCCGTCCTGTATATCAACTGATTGTGACAATGCATCGCGTTGTCCATTCAATGATGCGACTCGGCTCGCGTGGACGCTCCGGGTGCGACGCGCCCCGATTGCAACTGGACGTGATTTGTTGAAGTAACAGCGCCCGACCTCCCGACAGCATCAAGGCTGGGACACATCAGGCTGTGTCGTCGCGAGCATGCCGTTTTCGAATCCAGTCGCGAGTATTCCCCGTATATGCGGTCAGACCCACGCAATTACGCGTGGCGACTCTGGAGGAGTACACCATGAAATACAAGACTATGTTCGCCGCTATCGCGCTTTCTGCAGCGGTATCAGGCGCCTTCGCCGCCAGTGACACGGTCATGGTCGGCGGTCAGGCCATGTACCCGAGCAAAGACATCGTGGACAACGCGGTCAACTCGGCCGACCACACCACGCTCGTTGCCGCGGTCAAAGCCGCAGGTCTCGTCGAGACGTTAAAGAGTGCGGGCCCGTTCACGGTGTTTGCACCGACGAACGAGGCCTTTGCTGCGTTGCCCGCCGGTACGGTCGATACGCTCGTCAAGCCTGAAAACAAGACGACGCTGACCAGCATCCTGACGTACCACGTCATTCCGGGGCGCTATGACTTCCGCAAGCTCGATCAGGCCATCAAGGCGGGCGGCGGCAAGGCGGAACTGAAGACAGTCAATGGAGAAGAACTGACATTCACGGAGAACGGTCCGCACAACATCGTAGTAATGGATGGCAGTGGCCACACGGCCGACATTTCCACCTATGACGTCACCCAGAGCAACGGCGTCATCATGGTCGTAGACAAGGTTCTGATGCCGAAGTAATAAGAGAAGCGCTCAGCGTCAGACGCTGGAATTCAGCGTAACGCTGTCATTTTCGGTGCCGGGCTCCGACTCAATCGCATGCCTCGCATCTGGGCGCAGCAAATGTCTGCCCTGTTTGCATTGGAGTGGCTGCTCGCGATTCGCCGCTGCGCAACCAGTCAGTGTTTAGCGGCTTACGAGACTTTGGCGTGGCTGACGCACGCGCCTGCATCAAAGGAGAAATACCATGGAAAAGCTGACGACAAAAGTTCTGTTCGCGCGTGTCGCTGTCGCGTCACTCTGCGCGTGCGCCGCGACGCTTGCGCAGGCCGGCGGGAATGGCAACGGTGGAAATGGCAGCGGCGGCGCTCACGGTGCCGCAACCGCAGGGATGACGTATCACAGCGAACCCATCTCGAGCCCCTGGAATCGGGTTCCCGGCGACATGAGCAAGAGCGCGGACACGGCTCATAGAGATATGCCCGGCATGACGCCCGACGACAGCAGTATGTCTAAAAAAACTGGGCAGTAACTGCTTGAAAGTTTGCCGGCGCCAGAAAACTCATGGTCTGCGCGCCCGGCAACAGGTTCGCAAGCGCTCGCTACGTCAGGTACGGAAGTCTGCGGCCCGTCTGCTCATAGAGCCGACCGTCCTGGTAACCGCATGAAGTTCTCGATGAGCCGCAGCAAGTCCGTCTCGTCCGGCCGCGTGCCCCAACGGCTGTATCCCGCAACAGATGCAATGGCGAACCAGGAATGCGGCGGAAACCATTCTGCCCGCACCGTTACGCCGCCGATAATTCGCAGTCGTCCCGTATCGCAGAGGAATTCAGCGTGAATCTTTTCGCCGCCGACAGTTTTGCTGGCAACTACTGGCGTGGATCGAAACATAAAGCCCTCCTGCGGTTTCCGACTGCCTAAAGTGAATGCTCGTGTGCTAGCTCTCCCGAAGAAAACGAACATGGCCCGGACGTTTGCATCAACCCGTCGAGCCGGCGGCGAAAACTAGGGTTACTGACGACACCGCATATTGAGAGGCAAGTTGCATGCCGGATGATCAAACGACCGATAATCGGGCTTTTGCTCATTTTTGCATCTGCTATTGAGTCTGGGCGGGGGCAGTTGCGCGGGTCGGATGCACGAAAATGAACAACGCGGCACCCGTTCTGTGCTGCGCCGCCTGCCAGCGTCTGCCGCTTCTGCAATTCCTCTACCAGCGCTTCGGCTGGCTCCATAAACGCCAGGTTTGATATCGTGACTTTGATGGCAGCGATTAACGCGTACATCGCGCAGTACCTCCGTCAACGTTCGAAATAGACGGCGCGAGACGTGTACCCTTACGATTGAGCCACAAATTCATTCCCGAAGCCGGCTCCCCACCGGCGATGAATCTCCTTCACACTACCCAACGCATAGAACCCGTAGTCGAGTTGCAGCAGGTCCGAATAACTACATAGCGCCGGAGCCCGGCTCCGCGGTGCGGTTTGGAGACATCATGAGCGCAGGCTTTCAACACCCGTTTCTCGCCACTGCGAACAGCGTCGAGCGAGGCAAAATCGTCAGTGCCCAGCAGGCCGTCAGGCTGATTCGTCCGGGCAACACGGTGGCAACGGGCGGCTTCGTCGGCATTGGCTTTGCGGAAGAAATCGCCGTCGCACTTGAACAGTTGTTCCTCGACTCAACGGCTGAGGATAGCGACGCGCCCCGAAATCTGACGCTAGTCTACGCGGGCGGTCAGGGCGACGGCGCCCGCAAGGGCCTGAATCACCTGGCTCACGAAGGTCTGGTTCGGCGGGTCATTGGTGGTCATTGGGGACTCGTTCCGGGCCTTCAACGTCTGGCCGTTGAAGGCCTCATTGAAGCCTATAACCTCCCGCAAGGCGTTATCTCCCAGCTGTTTCGGGACATCGCCGCGCATCGGCCAGGTCACTTGTCCACAGTCGGACTCGATACGTTCGTCGACCCGCGCAACGGCGGCGGCAAGCTCAACGCCCGCACGACCGAGGACCTGGTTAGCCTGATATCGGTCAACGGCGCTGACTGCCTTCTGTACAAAACATTTCCGGTCGACGTAGCCATCGTGCGTGGTACCACTGCCGATGCAAACGGTAATGTGACGATGGAAAAGGAAGCGCTGACCCTCGAGTCGCTTGCCATTGCAATGGCCGCACGCAACTCGGGTGGCATCGTGATCGTTCAGGTCGAGCGCATTGCCGAGTCAGGGACTTTGAATCCACGACAGGTCAAGATACCCGGGATTCTGGTCGATTGCGTGGTGGTCGCAAAACAGGAAAACCACTGGCAAACCTTCGCCGAGTCGTACAGCCCCGGCTTTGCGAGCGAGCTTCGCATTGCAACAAGTTCGATTCCGACCATGGCATTGACGGAGCGGAAAGTCATTGCACGGCGCGCTTCGTTCGAGCTGATGGCCAATAGCGTCGTCAACCTTGGGATTGGCATGCCGGAAGGGATTGCCAGCGTCGCGAACGAAGAAAATGTCTGCGACCTCTTCACGATGACAACCGAGCCGGGCGTCATCGGCGGTATCCCTGCCGGGGGCTTGAATTTCGGCGCCGCGACCAATACCGACGCCATCATCGACCAGCCCTACCAGTTCGACTTTTACGACGGCGGCGGCCTGGACATTGCATTTCTCGGGCTCGCGCAAGTCGACCGGGAAGGCAACCTCAACGTCAGCAAGTTCGGGCCAAAGCTGGCGGGTGCGGGTGGGTTTATCAACATCTCGCAGGCGGCGAAGAGGGTTGTGTTTGTCGGAACGTTCAACGCCGGCAAGCTGGAAGTGAATATCAAAGATGGGCGCCTGCAAATTCTTCAGGATGGCGTCAGTCAAAAATTCGTGGACGCAGTGGAACATCGCACCTTCGGCGGTCGCTACGCCAACGAACGGCAGCAACCCGTGCTCTACATTACGGAGCGCTGCGTCTTTACCCTGACGCCTGACGGACTCGAACTCGTCGAGATCGCACCGGGGATCGATCTCCAGCGAGACATCGTTTCCCAGATGGGCTTCGCTCCTGTCATCAAATCGCCGCCGCGCCTGATGGACGCCCGCATTTTCGACAATAAGCCGATGGGCTTGCGAGCAATGCTGTTGAGGCTGACACTCAGTGAGCGATTCAGCTACGACGCCGATAAAAACATGTTGTTTATCAACTTCGAAGGCCACAAGGTCACGACTGTTGACGACGTTGAAGCAGTCAGAGCCGAGGTCGAACGGGCGGTGTCCGGCCTCAAGGTCCGGCCTCACGCAATCGTCAACTACGACAATTTCTCGATAGCGCCCGAAGTCATCGATGCCTATTCCGAAATGGTGACTGGCCTGGTCGCCCGATATTACTCGGACGTGACTCGATACACGACAAGCAGCTTCCTTCGAATGAAACTGGGGGACGCGCTGCAGCGGCGCAGTGTCGCCACGTACATTTATGAGAGCCCGGAGGAGGCGTCGTCTCACGAGTCACGTTAGCCCGACGGATGCGCTTATGCCGATGGAACCAGGACGCGGGCTTCGACGAATACTCTGGCCGCGTCTTGCCATCAGACGATGAGAGGAAAGCTTTCCTGAATCGCGGACTGGACCTTGACCACCGCGGAATCGCGCATCGAGCTGGTCCGCCATGCAAGTACGATGGGGTAAATCGGGAGTTTTACAGGGCACTCGATAAGCATCAGCCCGGTCAGTCTGGAAATCGCCAGCGCTGCATGCCTCGGAATGGTCGCGACTGCACGCGAGCCCCTCAGCAGATGCGGCAAGGAAGCAAAATGTGTTGTTGAGGCTATGACGTTACGCCGTCGACCGAGTGCCGACAGCCCTTCATCCACTATCCCCACGACCCCGCCCGAAGAGACGAGAATGTGTCCGCGAGACACGTATTCATCAAGCGTCAGAGTAGACGCCGCGCGGCGCTTCTCATCCAGCAGGCATGCGTAATCGCCTTCACCCACAACCCGATGGTTGAGCCCTCGGCCGGACGCTGCACCCGCAAACAATGCGAGGTCCATTTCGCGATTTGCCAGCGCGTCGCCGGCAATCTGACTATGGGTTTGCCGGAATATGAGCCTCAGTCCCGGCGCGCTCTGCGCGAGGCGTTCAATCAACTGTCGTCCCACGGCAATCTCAAAGTCATCGGACAGCCCAACCGACACCGAGCGGCCGTGAAACGAGGTTGCATCGGGCCAGGCGATAGCGACGGTCTGACGGCATTTGCCGAGCGCTTCGCTCACCAGCGGTTTCAACTCTTTTGCACGCGATGTCGGCGCAAGACCTCGTCCAGTGCGGACGAACAGGGTGTCGGAAAACACTTCGCGCAGCCGTCCGAGCGCCGCGCTCACCGCGGATTGGGTCAGATTGAGCCGAATGGCAGCTCGGCTTGCTCCCCCTTCCTCGAACAAAGCTTCAAAGACCTTGAAGAGATTCAGGTCGACGGCATCGATATCAATCTTGTTCATATCAAATAGTGACGATATGCATTCACACGATTTTACATCCGGGTAAAGATGCAGGCTCAAACGTTCCTCGAGGAAAACGCCATGTCCAAGTCAACAGTCGCCGCGCTGCAAATCGGTTCCTCTGCAGCAGGAAAAGCCCAGACCCTGCAGCACATCCTCTCTTTCGAAGAGCAGATTCGCGCGTCCGGCGCCAAGCTCGTGGTCATGCCTGAGGCGTTGCTGGGCGGCTACCCTAAGGGCGAAATTTTCGGCACCCGTCTTGGCTACCGGTTGCCGGAAGGTCGCGAGGCTTTCGCGCGGTACTACGACAACGCCATCGACGTGCCGGGCGAGGAAACCCAAGTGCTCGCTGACCTCTCGGCTAAGTGCGGCGCTTCAATCGTCATCGGTGTTATCGAACGAGCGGGCAATACCCTGTACTGCACGGCGTTGTTCTTCGACCCTGACGACGGGCTGGTGGCAAAACACCGCAAGCTGATGCCGACGGGCACGGAGCGACTCATCTGGGGACAAGGCGACGGCTCGACCTTGCCTGCCGTGAAGACCGAAGCCGGCGTGGCGGGCACGGCAATCTGCTGGGAAAATCACATGCCGCTCCTGCGCACGGCCATGTATGCAAAGGGTGTGCAGGTCTGGTGTGCGCCAACGGTGGACGAGCGGGACATCTGGCAGTGCTCGATGCGGCATATCGCTCACGAAGGTAGGTGCTTCGTTATCAGCGCATGTCAGGTTCAACCTTCGCCGGCACAACTCGGCATAGAAGTGCCGGGGTGGGATGAAAACCGGCCGCTCATCAACGGTGGCAGCCTCATCGTGGGCCCTTTGGGTGAAGTTCTGGCTGGTCCGCTCCGCGGCGAGACCGGATTGGTGGTCGCTGAAATCGACACCGATGAACTCGTTCGAGCACGATATGACTTCGACGTGGTGGGCCATTACTCGCGGCCCGACGTGTTCTCGCTGTCCGTCGACGAGCGCGCCAAGCGAACTGTCGAGTTCAAGTAGTAGTCGAAATGCCCCCAGGCGATCGGGGGCCTAATCGCGTCATTCAGATATTCGGTGGAGGTAGCGGTCCGAACGGCTCAGCAATGGTTCTGCGACACGATTGCACGAACGCTAAGCGAAGTTTGACATTCGACAGTCGCCGGGCCGCGCCGCATCCATCCGCCGTCAGCGTTAGTCGGTTTTTCAAAAGTTAATCGGGCAATACAGCGACCGCCTTGATCTCAACAATGTAACCCGCCGCACCGCCAAGCATGTGCGCGCCGACCGCCGTCCAGGCCGGCAATGGATGCGTAGTCAGGTATTGGTCACGCACCTTCATGAACAATGGCAGGTCGCGCATGTCAGTGTGGTACGTGGTCACGTCAACCACATCGCTCAATGATGCACCCGCAGCCGCCAGAACCAGCTTGAGGTTTTCGAATGCCTGGACTATTTGCGCTTCGCGGCCTTCGACCAGTTGCATGGCCGTATCTCGACCAATCTGGCCGGACACGTAAATCGTGTTGCCGACCTTCACCGCTGGAGCGTAATGAATCTTCTCGTACACCGCTTCCATCCCCGCAGGGATGATGGCTTCGCGTTTGCTCATGCATATGTCTCCTACAAAAGACGAATGCTCAATAGGTTGCCCACGCCGGTGCATAGCGTGGAGAGGTTCTTCGTGCCACCGGTCTTCTTAGGTTTGTGACCAGGGGCCGGAGAACGTTACGAATCAGCCCGTGTCACCGCCGGCTACCGGCAATACAGTGCCAGTGATATAACCTGCCTCGTCCGAAGCGAGGAACAGAATCGGCGCCGCCTGCTCGTCGATGCTGCCGTAGCGTTTGAAGAAAGTCGATTCAGTGACCTGCTTCACCGCTTCACCCATCCAGACTTTTTCCTGCTCGCTATCGCCGACAGAGTTACGCGGCACGCGTCGCGGCGGCGCATCGGTCCCACCCGGCGCGGTGGCGACCACGCGGATGTTGTGCTCTGCGTATTCCATCGCCAACGACTGCGTAATCGCGTTGACCCCGCCCTTCGCCGCCGAATACGGAACGCGGCGAATGCCGCGAGTGGCATTCGAGGAGACGTTCACGATAGTCCCGCCTCCGCGCTTGAGCAGGTACGGCAAGACTGCATGGCAGGCGTACAGCGTCGGCATGAGAGAGCGGCGGATTTCCGCATCGATCTGTGCAGGCTCGAACTCGGCGAAGGGACGCATGCGAATCGCGCCACCCACGCCATTGACCAGAATGTCGATGCCGCCAAAAGTGCGCGCGGCGAAGGCCATCGCCGACGCAGCGCCATCGTACGTCTCGAGGTCGGCGACAAACCCCGCTGTCTGCGCACCGTGCGCTTCGGCGGCGACTTCCGACACGAAGTCGGCGCGGTCTACGAACAGCACCCTGCCGCCTTCGGCGGCTGCTCGAAGCGCTACCGCGCGACCGATGCCCTGCGCGGCGCCGGTGACCACCATGACCTTGCCAGCGAATCGTTGCGTGCTCATGCCGTCCTCGGCGCTGCGTTAGGTGTGAACTTCTCGTAGTGGAAACTGTTTGGCTTCACACCGTTGTCGTCGAAATGCTTACGCACTGCATCGACCATCGGCGGCGGCCCGCACAGGTACACGTCCACGTCACCATCGTTGACGGCCTCCACCGGCATGTGCTGCGTCACCCAACCCTTGCGAGGATGGGTCGAATCCGTGTCGGCCACGACGGTGCTGTAGGTGAAATTCGGCAACTTCGCCACATAGGCTTCGATTGCATCGACCTGCACGAGGTCGAGGTCGCGCGTTACGCCGTAAATCAGATGAACTTTTTGCTGCGAATTCGCACGAGCCAGCACTTCAAGCATCGACAGGAACGGCGCCAGGCCCGTACCGCCGGCGAGGAACAGCAACGGCCGCTCAACAGCGCGCAGATAGAAGCTGCCGAGTGGTCCGGTCAGTTCCACCTTGCTGCCTGCCTGTGCCGATTCGAGCCACGTGCTCATCACGCCGCCAGAAATCTTCTTGATCAGAAAACTGATTTTCGATTCGCCCGGTGCTGACGAAAAAGAATATGAACGGTGCTGACCGCTGCCAGGAACGTCAATGTTGACATACTGGCCCGGCAGGAATACCGGCGCGCTCGCCTCCACATCCAGTTCGAGCACGATGGCCGCATCGTTATGCGCTTCGACCTTGGTTACGGTCGCGGCGAACTTGCTTTGCTCAGTCTTGCATGCAGTGGAAGATGCCGGCACCGCAATGACGCAATCGCTTTCCGGCACCATCTGGCAGGTGAGTACGAGACCGCCGTCCTTCTCATCTTCGGTCAGCGCATCTTCGATGTAGTCGTCGCCCAGATCGTAGCTGCCGCTCTCGGCTCGGCACTTGCAGGTACCGCACACGCCGTCGGAGCAATCCATCGGCAGGTTGATTTTTGCGCGAAAGGCGGCGTCGAGTACTTTCTCGCCCGCCTTGCATGTCACGAAGCGGGTCACGCCGTCTTCAAAATTCAGTGCAATGTTGTAGCTGGACATCTTGCCTCCTGTACTTCTCATTTCCGCGGATGGTTGCGCTCAAACGTGATAGACGTCGAGCACCTGGCGGATGTAGTCGTCCTTCAACACGATGCGCTTATAGCAAATCAACAGTTCATCGTTGACTTTGCGCAGAGTGACGAACATCGTGCCGAAAAACTGGTCGGTGGTTTTGTAACGGTGACTGAGCGTGTTGAAGTTGTAGCGCACGTCCACTTCGTTCTCGCGCTCGGCCACCACTTCCACATTGGTGACGTTGTGACTGGTTCGCGGCTCAGGCATCGAGGCACTACTGCGTTCGGTCTTGATGCGGAACACACGGTCTTCGAGGCCGCCACGGTCCGGGTAGTACATCAGCGAGATCTGACTCTCGTGGTCGTCGGTGAGCCGGTCGTCGTCGTCCCACGCCGGCATCCAGTAAGTGACGTCCTCGGTATAGCAGGCAAGCCACTCGTCCCATGTTCGGTCGTCGAGCAGGCGCGCTTCGCGGAACAGCGCGGCGCAAATTTTCTGGTAATCGAAGCTCATGCCAGGGCCTCCCCTTGTTCCTTTTTGAGTGCGTCGCGCATCTGGTGCACCCAGTATTCGTGTTGACACACAAACAGGCCTTCGTCTTCGCTGCGCTCGCCTGAGATGCGCGGCTTCAGGCCCATACTTTTCGCATTTGCGTCGGGACCTTCGACCCACAACGGCGCTCCGCGCGAAAGGTCGTTCCACAACGCAGTGGTGCCGGCATAGCCAGCCTGGCAAGCGCGAAACTCTTCGAGGTCATCCGCGGTGCCCATACCCGAGACGTTAAAGAAGTCTTCGTACTGGCGGATGCGGGTAGCCCGGTCGGCGGCGCTCTCGCCCTTCGGAGCGAAACAGAAAATGCTGACTTCGGTCTTGTCCACGCTGATTGGACGTACCACGCGAATCTGCGTGCTGAACTGGTCCATCAGGAACACGTTCGGGTACAGACAAAGATTGCGGGTCTGGTTGACGATGAAGTCCGCCTTCACCTCGCCAACGCGTGCCTTGATTTCGTCGCGGTATTGATAGACCGGTCGCACTTCCGGGTTCATCGTCTTGGTCCACAGCAGGATGTGGCCGTGGTCGAAGCCGTACACGCCGGCCACCGACTTGCTCCAGCTGTTCGCATCCACGGCCTTGGTGCCCTCGACCTTGCGCCGGTCCATCGTCGCGGCGTAGTTCCAGTGGACGGTGCTGACGTGGTAGCCGTCGCAGCCGTTCTCCATCTGCATCTTCCAGTTACCGTCGTAGATGTACGATGAATTGCCGCGCAACACTTCCAGCCCGTCCGGGGCCTGGTCGACGATCTGGTCGATGATGACCTTGGTCTCGCCGAGGTAGTCCTCCAGTGCAATCGCGTCCGCGTTGAGGCTGCCGAACAGGAAGCCGCGATAGCTCTGAAAGCGTGCGACCTTCTTCAGGTCATGCGAGCCGTTGGTATTGAATTGCACCGGGTATTCGGTGGTCTTCACATCTTTTACTTTCAGCAGCTTGCCGGTGTTGGCGAAGCTCCAGCCGTGGAAAGGACACGTGAAAGTGCCTTTGTTGCCGTGTTTTTTACGGCACAGCATCGCGCCCTTGTGCGCGCAGGCATTGATGACCGCATGCAGTTCACCGCTTTTGTCGCGAGTGATCACGATAGGCTGGCGGCCAATCCAGGTGGTGTAGTAGTCGTTGTTGTCGGGAATCTGGCTTTCATGCGCGAGGTAGACCCAGTTGCTCTCGAAAATGTGCTTCATTTCGAGCTCGAACAGATCCGCGTTCGTGAAGATGTCGCGGCGGCAACGGAATACACCGTTTTGCTTGTCGTCCTGAACGGCCGTGTGCAGCAGTTCATCAAGTTGCGAGGCTTTGTCGATAATTGCGGACATGAGTGCTCTCCTACGCGTGCTCCAGGTTATGGGGCACGCGCATCGGTGTCGAAAGATTCTTGCGAAGGATTGAGCGGCAGCAGGGGTACGACGCAGCGGCCGCGTTTAGCGGTCAGGCGGTAGCAGATGCACGCAGGCGATGGACGACCTGGTTATCCTTGCCCTGAATCAGCGGAGTCAACTCGATGTCGAACTCGATTTCCTTATACGCGTCGGCCTTCATTCCCAGCGCAGTGCCGCCGGTCTTTTCGACCACACGAGGAATCAGATCCTCGCGGGTGGCATAGGCAAAGTCGTCCCAAATCAACGGGTCGCCCTCGATGTTGATTTGCGTCGTCAGCTTGCGGTACTTGTCGGTGGTGACGAAGAAGTGCACGTGTGCCGGACGGTTGCCATGGCGGGCAAGCACATTCAACAACTGTTGAGTCGCACCATGCGGCGGACAGCCATAGCCGACCGGCATGAGCGTACGGAACTCGTACTTGCCATCGACATCGGTGCTGACCGCGCCCCGAAGATTGAACTCGCTCTGCGCGCCAGTCGGGTCGAAGTGCGAATAGAAGCCTTTCGAGTTGGCGTGCCAGCATTCGACCAGCGCCCCTGCAACCGGCTTGCCATCTGGACCGGTTACCGTGCCGCGGATGACCAACGGGCCGGCATCCTCGTCTGGGTTGATATCGATCTTCGAAACGCCATCGCGCACGGGCACGCCAGCGACATAGAGCGGACCTTCGATGGTGCGCGGCGTGCCGCCGGTGATTTCAGCCGCCTTGTCTTCGGCATCCATGCGAATGTCGAGGTATTTCTCCAGACCGAGACCAGCAGCAAGCAGCGCAGCTTCGCCGTCCTGGCCGAGCTTGTTGAAGTAGTGGACGCCAGCCCAGATTTCATCGGGCGTCATGTCGAGGTCGTCGATCGCCTTGAACAGGTCGCCCAAAAGGCGATTGACGATCTGCTTTGCGCGAGCATTGCCGTCCTGGCTACCCACGTTAGCCGCAGCCTTCAGCAGGTCTTGCACTTCCTTCGTATCGAACACTTTGACGCTCATGTCTGCTCCTGAATCTCTATTTTCTGATGGGGTAAACCCTTGGTTTAGCGCCCGTTCGAATATGCCTGAGAGGTATAATGGGTGCTGAAACAGAGTGTGAATGCAGAATAATGGACGTCAGAACGCCTCGTCCAACACTGATTTAGTATCGGTCTATATCCACGAGGTATTGAAATGGAACTGCGGCATCTTCGCTATTTCGTCGCCGTAGCCGAGGAGCGCAATTTCACGCGCGCGGCTCAGCGGCTGAACATGGCTCAGCCGCCTTTGAGCCGTCAGATACAGCAGCTCGAAGAGATTCTTGAGGTGCAGCTATTCCAGCGCGACTCGCGCCCGTTGAAGCTCACCGAGACGGGCAAGTTCTTCTACGCTCATGCCGTCCAGTTGCTGGCTCAAACGTCGGAACTCGAATCCATGACGCGGCGCGTGGGCAACATCGAGCGCAGCCTCTCTGTCGGTTTCGTGGGCTCGACGTTGTACGGCATGCTGCCCAAAATCATCCGGCGCTTCCGCGATGAGAACACGACAGTCGAACTCAGCCTCCACGAGATGTCGACGATGGACCAGATTCGAGCGCTGAAGGACGGTCAGATCGATGTCGGGTTCGGTCGCATCCGGCATGAGGACGCGAACATCCGTCGGGTGATTCTTCGCGAGGAGAAGATGATCGTTGCATTCCCGGAGGGCCATCCGCTCTCGCTGGCCAAGCCCGTCCTCGCTCTCAGCGACCTGGTCAACGAGACCTTGATTATTTTTCCTAAGTCGCCACGCCCCAGTTATGCAGACCAGGTGCTGTCGGCGTTCGAAGATCGCGGCCTCAAGCCTCGCCGGATATATGAAGTACGGGAGTTGCAGATCGCGCTGGGCCTCGTAGCAGCGGGAGAAGGAATTTCTGTCGTTCCGAGTAGTGTGTACGGCCTGAAGCGAGACGATGTGAGTTACAAGGAGCTGGACGACCCTACTCTGGTTTCGCCAATCATCATGAGCATGCGTGCGCTCGACGAGTCGCGCGACATTCGGGAAATGCTCGAACTCATCTATCGGCTGTACGAGGAGGAAAAAATACCCCATGCACCTCCCAACGATTTTGGGCGGTGATATTCGCTATACCCATGAGGTATGGGGCTAGACGTCGACGGTGTTGGACAGGGGCTTATTGGGCACGCAATACTTCATCAACCCCTTAACTCCAACATGCCAGGTATGAACGCCCAAATCACCTCCGTCGAAGCGATTCTGGTTGACCTCCCAACCATTCGCGCGCATCAGCTAGCCATGGCGACGATGCAGCAGCAAACCTTAGTGATCGTCCGTCTGCGCTCGAGCGATGGCATCGAAGGCATTGGCGAAGCGACTACGATTGGCGGTCTGTCGTACGGCGACGAAAGCCCCGAAGGCATCAAGCTGACCATCGACACTTATCTTGCACCTGCGATCGTTGGGCAGGACGCAACCAACATCAACGACGCAATGCTCAAGCTGAGCAAGGTTGCTCGCGGGAACCGGTTTGCCAAGTGCGCAATCGAGACGGCTTTGCTGGACGCTCAGGGCAAGCGCCTGGGCGTTCCGGTTTCGACGCTTCTTGGCGGCGCTGTGCGCAAGACGCTTCCGGTCCTGTGGACGCTCGCAAGTGGCGACACCCAACGCGACATCGATGAAGCGGAAACGCTGCTCGCCGAACGTCGCCACAATACTTTCAAGCTGAAGATTGGCCGGCGTAGCGTTCGCGATGACGTAACGCACGTATCGAAAATCAAAGCCGCGCTCGGCGACCGCGCCAAAGTCACCGTCGACGTGAATCAGGCCTGGAACGAGGCTGACGCCGCATTGGGAATCGAAGCGCTTGAAGCTGCTGGCATTGACCTCATCGAGCAACCCACTCCGCGAGAGCAGCGCGGAGCACTCGCCAGACTTGCATCGCGTTTCATCGTACCCATCATGGCCGACGAAGCGGTGACAGGCCCGGAAGATGCCCTCGAACTTGTGCGCGGCGCATGTGCGGACGTCTTTGCGCTGAAGATCGCGAAGTCCGGCGGAATCTACGGAATGATGCGTACGGCCGCCATTGCGGATGCAGCCGGCGTGTCCCTCTATGGCGGCACGATGCTTGAAGGCAGCATCGGGTCGATTGCATCGGCACACGGATTCGCCGCGCTCCCGCAACTTGCCTGGGGTACGGAGTTGTTCGGACCACTTCTGTTGAAAGACGACATCGTCACTGCTCGCCCCCAATATCAGGACTTCGACCTTCACCTGCCGGAAGGGCCGGGCCTGGGCCTGCATATCGATGAGGACAAGCTCGCTTTCTATCGTCGCGACAAAAATAGCTGAGCGCACAGTCAATCCGGCACCGGGCATATCGACCCACTCCAACTATTGTGCTGGCGAACCTGAGAGACCCCTACTTTTTCGAATGAGAAACACATGCTATATCTCGTAAGAATGGATGTACACCTGCCACACGACATGCCGGTGGCTCAGGCTGACGAAATCAAGGCGCGAGAAAAGGCGTACTCACAAGAGCTTCAGCGCCAAGGCAAGTGGCAGCAACTACATCGCGTTGTGGGCGAGTATGCGAACTACAGCGTCTTCGACGTCGACTCGCACGACGAACTGCACACCATCCTGTCAGGTCTGCCGCTGTTTCCGTATATGACGATGAAGGTGGAAGCGCTCGCGCGCCACCCGTCGTCCATCCGCTGAAGCCTGGGACAGGCGTTCGCGTGTGAGCCCTAGCGGGCGCCTGCCTCTGAAATCAGCCATTCTTTGAAAGCGACTACTGGCGCAGAGTTCTCGCCTTCTTTTTTGTGGACGAGGTAGTACGCTAGTTCGCAGCTTTGTGATTCCTGGAATGGACGCACAAGCCGCCCCTCTTCGAGGTCATGTTCGACCAGCGTGGTCCTGCCGAGCGCAATACCGTTCCCTGAAATGGCTGTTTGGAGTGCTGCCGCGGAGTCGTCAATCTGGATGCCGCGATTGCAATCGACTTCGTTGCGACAGCCGGCTTTTTGCAGCCAGGAGCGCCATGTCGGGAAGACACCGGATGTTTGCATCGACACATCGTGAATGAGCAGATGATGCTCCAGGTCGGCAGGCGTCCTGAGCGGATGTTCGCCCATTAGAAGCGCGGGACTGCATACCGGGAAGAACTCGTCTCGCATGAGAAAGGTCGATACCAGGCCTGGCCAGACGCCCGAGCCATAGCGAATGCCGACATCGATTCTGTCAGCGGTGAAGTCGAGAAGCCGGTTGCTGGTGTCTATGCGAAGGTCGTAATACGGATGCCTCTGTTGAAACCGCTCGACGCGTCTCAACAACCACTTGTCAGCGAATGCGCCGGGTATCGTCACGGTGAAAGCGATGCGCGATTTGCTCGCTTTCAATTGCTCAACGGCTTCGGACAACAGGTCAAATCCCGCCTGCAATGCAGGTAGGACTGACCGTGCAGCGTCGGTCAGGGTCAGCCGGGTTGGCCCCGACGTCGCGCGATGAAACAGCTCGACGTCGAGGGTATCTTCGAGCCCGCGTATCAGATGGCCAACGGCCGCAGGCGTAACGTTGAGCTCCTCGGCGGCCGACGGATAGCTCAGATGACGCGATACCGCTTCAAAGGCACGGAGTGCATTCAGGTTGTTCGGTGCACGCATGTTGCTTGATGGGCCCAAGTCTGGTTGGCCCATCTTCCCAGCGCTGCAATTTATCGTCAACACTGCGGCGGCTTGGACTAAAGCCGCGCGATATCACCGCTCGAACGTGGGCGTATCAACATGCGCTCCTGAACGCAAACAGTCCAAGCTTCGTCGTTTCTGGAAGTGTGCGTTAGCGCCAGTTCGTAACCACCGTTTTCAGCTTCGAGGGCTCGCACGGTCTGGCGCTTTGATGACGTCAGAATTGCGTTAAGCCTCCATCGACCACGATTTCTGCGCCCGTCGTGAAGGACGAATCGTCGCTCGCGAGGAACAATGCCGTCCTGGCGATTTCGACGGCTTCGCCGAATCGTTGCAGCGGTACCCGAGCCTGAATGGCAGTCGCCGTTTCCGTCAATTGCGCGTCGGTCAACCCGAGTTTGGTGTGGAACGCAGTCGCAATCGGGCCCGGGCTAACAGCGTTCACCCGAATGCCGCGCGGCGCGAGTTCAGCGCCGAGGGAGCGCACGAGGGAGCGAATCGCTGCCTTTGTCGCTGACAGAATCGACAGCCCCGGTGTGCCGACAGCATTGAGGAACGACGTTGTCACCACGATGCTGCCTCCTTTCGGAATGAGAGGCGCGGCCTTCTGAATCGTGAAAAAGAGCCCACTGACATTCAGGGAAAACTGCTCGTCAATCTGTTCCGGCGTGACGGATTCCAGCGGCGCGGCCGTGCCAGCACCGGCGTTCGCGAAGACGACATCGATGCGACCGTATCTGGCACGCACCTCTTCGACCGCACGCTCGATTTCAGCGGGCTTGCGCAGGTCGACCGAGAGCACGAGCGCATTGTCGCCCAAAGCCTTTCCTGCAGCTTCAAGGCGTCCCGGATTGGTGCCCGTGACAATGACTTTCGCGCCTTCAGCCTGGAAAAGCTTCGCGGTTTCCAGGCCAATGCCCGAGGTGCCACCGGTGATAAAAGCAACCTTGTTTTGCAGCTTCATGTCGTTCTCCTTCGAGGGTTAGGTGACGAGAACCGTTGTGCGTCCTCGATGGATGCAATATGGCTTTTGGAACGACGTCGGACAAATGAGAAGAACTCGCGCAGTGGAGTAGAAAAACTAGCGTGGGGCCAGGAAAATCGTTGCCAGGCCTGGATTGCGACAGCTTGATGCACAGTTGACCGTGCTCGTGGCGGCGTCTGTGGAGAGCCAGGACTGAGGGAAAGTCGCGGGCGGAAATCCCGGCATTTCCGTATGGAGCAAACTTTGTTGTGCTTGATTAGCCGAAAAAAAAAGGCGTCACGTTGCCGTGACGCCTTAAAAAGTTCTAGCCATTCCGAGGGCCGTGCTAGAACCTGAGAGACGGTATTCGAAAGTTTGGCCTGCGATGCGGCGCCTGTACGGTGCGCGACATGGACTGTTACGGTGGACTATGAGAAGACACTCGACACAGACATTGTGCGGGCCACGGCAGGTTCGAAAACTTCAAAATGCAGAACCTGAAACCGTCTTTCGAAATGAGATTCCATTTTTTATGGTTATGCTGACTAAGTCAAGCAAAATCTAAAGAGGCTCCATTCGTTGCGGCAAAATATTCCGATACAATGAATGTTCTGATGAAAAATGACTTTGATGCCCCATTTTGGGGCCGCCGCTGGCGCTCTGAGAGACGGTGCCAGCAAGGCTGCGAAGAAAAATATTGAAATAAAGTTCCAGAAAAACACATGAACCGACCCACGCCCTCCCGAACCGCCGCAGACCCGGCCAAAGACAAAGACGGCTCCGGCGACGAAGTGACCGCCCTCGCGCGCGGCCTGACCGTGCTGCGCTCAATCGCCGCCGCCGACGCGCCGCTCAGCAACCGCGAACTGACCGAGCTCACCGGCATTCCCAAGCCCACCGTGTCGCGGATCACCGCCACGCTGGTCAGCGCGGGTTTCCTGTTCCGCCTGCCCGACAGCGAGCGTTTCGTGCTGACCTCGTCGGTGTTGGAGCTGAGCAACGGCTTTCTGCGCAACTTCGACATCCGCGCTCGCGCGCGGCCGTTCCTGATCGAACTCGCCGAACGCACGGCGCTGTCCGTGCATCTGGCCGTGCGCGACCGGCTCGATATGGTGGTGATCGACGCGATCCGGCCGCGTTCGGCGGTGCTGGTGTCGCGTCTCGAGATCGGCTCGCGCATGAATCTGAGCCGCACCGCCATCGGCCGCGCCTATCTGGCCGCGCTCGAAGCGCCGGAGCGGGAAAAATTGCTGATCGGCTTGCAAGCGGCTGAAGGCGACGACTGGGGCCACGTCAGCAGCCGGCTCGAGAGCGCATTACAGGAAACCATCGAGCGCGGCTTCGCGATTGCCACGGGCGAATGGTACGACGGCCTCAACGCGATCGCGCTGGGTTTCACAGGACCGTCGGGCGAACGCTATGCGGTCAATTGCGGCGGCTCCGCCGACCAATGCCCGCGCGACTGGCTGATCTCGCGCGCGGCGCCGGCGCTGCTCGAGTGCGTCGCCAAAATCGTGCTGGAAATCGGCGGCACCCCGGGGCGCCGCCTGGATACCTGACCCGGCGGCGGTTTCGCCGGTCGGCGGCCAAGGTTATTGCAAGGCATCCTGTAACCTTCGTAATCAAAAGAAAAATACGCGGGTGGACTGTTACAGAGCCCGCGACGTAGGATCATGCCTTCCTGTCGCGGGACGCACGCCCGGCCTGCCGTTTTCCCCTTTGATAACGTTCCGGCCGCCTGTTTCGATGCCGCATTGCGTTAACATCTCTGTCCCGCGCCTCGGGTAGCATCGCGCTGAACGAGCGCGGGGCACCCGTTGTCGAAACCGCCTGTCATGCCATTCGCGTGCCGGTCCGCCGAACTGTCGAAACGGCACGAACGCGCGAGCGGCTCACATCCAAGCCAGTCACCTGACCGAACCGATGGACGAACAACAAAAGTATTCGGAAACCACACGCCCTGTTCCTCCGGCTTCCCAACCGTCCTCCAGCGGCGGCCCCGCCGGCACACCGAACCAGCCGCCAGGCATGGTGAAGCGGCACCGCGGCCGCAATATCGCGTTGATCATCGCGGCGCTGGTCATCCTCGGGGTGGTGCTGTGGCGCTGGCATCCGTGGGGCGGTCCCGGCGGCGGCGCGAGCGGCGCGGCCGGCGCCAGCGACGCGAGCGGCGCGCGGGCCGGGCGCGCGGGCCGCGGCGGTGCCATGGCCAATATCTCGCAGCCGGTTCACGTGGCGGCCGCGACGCAGGGCGAAATGCCGGTGGTGATCACCGCGCTCGGCACGGTCACGCCGCTCGCCAACGTCACCGTGCTGCCGCAGTTGAGCGGCGTGTTGCAGGACGTGTATTTCAAGGAGGGCCAGATGGTCAAGAAGGGCGACGTGCTGGCCCAGATCGACCCGCGTCCCTATCAGATCTCGCTCGACAACGCGCAAGGCACGCTCGCGCGCGACGAGGCCCTGCTGCAAACCGCCCGCCTCGACCTGAAGCGCTATCAGACGCTGCTCTCGCAGGACTCCATCGCCAGCCAGCAGGTGGATACGCAAGCCTCGCTGGTGCGGCAATACGAAGGCACGGTGAAGTCCGACAAGGCCAATATCGACACCTTCAAGCTCGACCTCGTGTATGCGCGCATCACCGCGCCGGTGTCGGGACGCGTCGGTCTGCGCCAGGTCGATCCGGGCAACTACGTGACACCGAGCTTGACCAACGGGCTCGTCGTGATTACGCAACTGCAGCCGATCAGCGTGATCTTCACCACCTCCGAAGACAATCTGCAGCAGATCATCCAGCAGACCCAGTCGGGCGCCAAGCTCTCGGTCACCGCGTATGACCGCAGCAACACCACGTCGCTCGAAGGCGGCATGCTCGAAACACTGGATAACCAGATCGACACCACCACCGGCACGGTCAAGCTGCGCGCGATCTTCCAGAACAGCAAGAGTCTGCTGTTCCCGAATCAGTTCGTGAACACGCGCCTGCTGGTCGATACGATCAAGGACGCCGTGATCGTGCCGACACCGGCCGTGCTCAACGGCTCGATGGGCCCGTTCGTGTACGTCGTGAAGGCGGACAACACCGTGACCGTGCGGCCGGTCAAGGTCGGCCCCGTGGATGGCGAGCGCACCAGCATCCAGTCCGGCCTGACCGTGGGCGAGCGCGTCGTGATCGACGGTTCGGACCGGCTCAAGGAAGGCGCGAAAATCACGATTCCGGCCGACAAACCGCGCGGCGCCTCGGGTGCTCGCGGTGCGGCCGCCGCGTCGGGCGCCTCCGGCGCTCACGCGCATCATGGCAAACACGCGGCGCAAGCCTCGCAATAAAGGCACGGCACTTACCGCATGAATCCATCCCGCGCCTTTATTCTGCGTCCCGTCGGCACCGCGCTGCTGATGGCGGCGATCATGCTGGTCGGTCTCGTCGCGCTGCGCTTTTTGCCGCTCTCGGCGCTGCCCGAAGTCGACTATCCGACCATCCAGGTGCAGACCTTCTATCCGGGCGCGAGCCCGGACGTGATGACGTCGTCGGTCACCGCGCCGCTCGAGCGCCAGTTCGGGCAGATGCCGTCGCTCAATCAGATGTCGTCGCAAAGCTCGGCCGGCTCGTCGATCATCACGCTGCAGTTCAGCCTCGACCTGCCGCTCGATATCGCCGAGCAGGAAGTCCAGGCCGCCATCAACGCGGCCGGCAACCTGCTGCCGTCGGACCTGCCCGCGCCGCCGATCTACGCCAAGGTCAATCCGGCCGACGCGCCGATCATCACGCTCGCGATCACCTCGAAGACGCTGCCGCTCACGCAGGTGCAGGATCTGGCCGACACGCGTCTCGCGCAGAAAATCTCGCAGGTGGCGGGCGTGGGTCTGGTGAGCCTGTCGGGCGGCCAGCGTCCGGCCGTGCGGATTCAGGCGAACCCGCGCGCGCTCGCCGCGTACGGCCTGAATCTGGACGACTTGCGCACCACCATCTCGAACCTGAACGTCAACACGCCGAAGGGCAACTTCGACGGTCCCACGCGCAACTACACGATCAACGCGAACGACCAGTTGACCGACGCCGACGCCTACAAGAGCGCGGTGGTCGCGTACAAGAATGGCCGCGCGGTGATGTTGACCGACGTCGCCACCATCGTGCAGGGTGCGGAGAACACCAAGCTCGGCGCGTGGGTCGACGGCACGCCCGCGATCATTCTGAACGTGCAGCGCCAGCCGGGCGCGAACGTGATCCAGGTGGTGGACAGCATCAAGAAGCTGCTGCCGCAATTGCAGCAGGCGCTGCCCGCCGCGCTCGAGGTGCAGATCGTCACCGACCGCACCACCACGATCCGCGCTTCCGTGCGCGACGTGCAGTTCGAACTGGCCATGTCGGTCGTGCTGGTGGTGCTGGTCATGTACCTGTTCCTCGCCAACGTCTACGCGACCATCATTCCGAGTCTGTCGGTGCCGCTGTCGCTGATCGGCACGCTCGCCGTGATGTACCTGTGCGGCTTTTCGCTCGACAACTTATCGTTGATGGCGCTGACCATCGCGACCGGCTTCGTGGTGGACGACGCGATCGTGATGATCGAGAACATCGCGCGTTACGTGGAGGAAGGCGAAGCGCCGCTCGAAGCCGCGTTGAAAGGCTCGAAACAGATCGGCTTCACGATCATTTCGCTGACGGTGTCGCTGATCGCCGTGCTGATTCCGCTGCTCTTCATGGGCGACGTGGTCGGCCGCCTGTTCCACGAATTCGCCATTACGCTTGCCGTGACGATCGTGATTTCGGCGGTCGTGTCGCTCACGCTCGTGCCGATGATGTGCGCCAAACTGCTGCGCCACACGCCACCGCACGAGAGCCATCGTTTCGAAGCCAAGGCGCACCGCGCGATCGACTGGGTGATCGCGCGTTACGCGGTCGCGCTCACGTGGGTGCTGAACCGGCAACGCTCCACGCTGGTCGTTGCGGTGCTCACGCTGGTGTTGACCGGCGTGCTGTACGTGTTCATTCCGAAGGGCTTCTTTCCGGTGCAGGACACCGGCGTGATCCAGGCGATCACGCAGGCGCCGCAGTCCGTGTCGTATGCATCGATGGCCGAGCGCCAGCAGGAACTCGCCGCGCAGATCCTGAAGAACCCGGACGTGGAGAGCCTGACCTCGTTCATCGGCGTGGACGGCAGCAATATCACGCTGAACAGCGGCCGCATGCTGATCAACCTGAAGCCGCGCGACGACCGCAGCAACACCGCGAGCGAAGTGATCCGCCAGTTGCAGCGGGACGTGGCGCACATTGCCGGCGCGTCGCTGTACATGCAGCCGGTGCAGGATCTGACGATCGACTCGACCGTGAGCCCGACGCAGTATCAGTTCATGCTGACCGATCCGAACATCAGCGAATTCACCACGTGGGTGCCGAAGCTGATCGACCGATTGAGGCAGTCGCCCGAACTCGCCGACGTCGCCACCGATCTGCAGGACAACGGCCAGTCGGTCTACATCGAAATCGACCGCGCCACCGCGTCGCGTTACGGCATCACGCCGGCCACCGTGGATAGCGCGCTGTACGACGCGTTCGGCCAGCGCATCATCTCGACCATCTTCACGCAATCGAACCAGTACCGCGTGATCCTGGAAGCGCAGCCGGAGATGCAGCACTACACCGAGTCGCTGAAGTCGATCTATCTGCCCTCTTCCACGTCCACGGGCGGCCAGGTGCCGCTGTCGTCGATCGCGCGCTTCATCGAGAAGCCCGCGCCGCTGCTGGTCACGCACCTGAGCCAGTTCCCGGCCACCACCGTGTCGTTCAACCTCGCACCGGGCTCGTCGCTCGGCGCGGCGGTCAAGGCGATCGACCAGGCGGAGAAGGACGTCGGCTTGCCCGCGTCGTTCCAGACCCGCTATCAGGGCGCGGCGCTGGCGTTCCAGGCGTCGCTGTCGAACGAGCTGTTCCTGATTCTCGCGGCGATCGTCACGATGTACATCGTGCTGGGCGTGCTGTACGAGAGCTTCATCCACCCGATCACGATTCTCTCGACGCTGCCGTCGGCCGGTGTCGGCGCGTTGCTCGCGCTGCTGATCACCGGGCATGATCTCGACATCATCGGCATCATCGGTATCGTGCTGCTGATCGGTATCGTGAAGAAGAACGCGATCATGATGATCGACTTCGCGCTCTATGCCGAGCGCGAGGAAGGCAAGCCGCCGCGCGAAGCGATTTACCAGGCGTGTCTGCTGCGCTTCCGGCCGATTCTGATGACCACGCTCGCCGCCCTGCTCGGCGCGCTGCCGCTGATGCTCGGCACCGGCGCCGGTTCGGAATTGCGCCGTCCTCTCGGTATCGCGATTGCGGGCGGATTGATCGTCAGCCAGTTGCTGACGCTGTTCACCACGCCGGTGATCTACCTCGCGTTCGACTCGCTCGGCCGTCGCGCGCGTGAGCGCTTCAATCGGGGCAAGCCTACGCCGCCCGTCACCGATGCAGGGAACTGAGCGATGAATCTGTCGCGCCCATTTATCTCCCGCCCGGTCGCCACCACGCTGCTGGCGATCGGCATCGCGCTGGCCGGTATCTTCGCGTTCACGAAGCTGCCGGTGGCGCCGCTGCCGCAAGTCGATTTCCCGACCATTTCGGTGCAGGCCACGCTGCCGGGCGCGAGTCCGGATACCGTGGCGACCAGCGTCGCCAGTCCACTTGAACGGCATCTCGGCTCGATCGCCGACGTCACCGAAATGACCTCGTCGAGCTCGGTCGGCTCGACGCGCATCACCATGCAGTTCGGCCTGAACCGCGACATCGACGGCGCCGCGCGCGACGTGCAGGCCGCCATCAATGCGGCGCGCGCCGATTTGCCGACAAGCTTGCGCAGCAATCCGACGTACCACAAGGTCAATCCGGCCGATGCGCCGATCCTGATTCTGGCGCTCACGTCGAAAACGCTCACCGCCGGCCAGTTGTACGACTCCGCGGCCACCGTGCTGCAACAGTCCCTGTCGCAGGTGGACGGCGTCGGCGAAGTGGATGTGAGCGGCTCCGCCAACCCGGCCGTGCGTGTCGAACTCGAGCCGAATGCGCTCTCGCACTACGGCATCGGTCTCGAAGACGTGCGCGCGGCGCTCGCCGCGGCCAACGCGAACAGCCCGAAAGGCTCGATCGAATTCGGCCCGAACCGCGTGCAGATCTATACCAACGACCAGGCCAGCAAGGCGTCGCAATACAGGGACCTGGTCATTGCCTATCGCAACGGCGCGGCGGTGAAGCTCTCCGACGTGGCCGAGGTGGTCGATTCGGTCGAAGATCTGCGCAACCTCGGCCTCTTCAACGGCAAGCGTTCGGTGCTGGTGATTCTGTATCGCCAGCCGGGCGCGAACATCATCGACACCATCGACCGTGTGACGGCGATGCTGCCGCAACTGCACGCGTCGCTGCCCGCGGACGTCGACATCGCGCCGGCCGCCGACCGCTCCACCACGATCCGCGCGTCGCTGAAAGACACCGAGCGCACGCTGGTGGTCGCGGTTGCGCTGGTGGTGATGGTGGTGTTTCTGTTCCTGCGCAACTGGCGCGCCACGCTGATTCCGAGCGTGGCCGTGCCGATCTCCATCATCGGCACGTTCGGCGCGATGTACCTGCTCGGTTTCTCGATCGACAACCTCTCGCTGATGGCCCTGACCATCGCGACCGGCTTCGTGGTCGACGACGCGATCGTGGTGCTGGAGAACATCTCGAGACATATCGAGAACGGCGTGCCGCGCATGAAGGCGGCCTTTCTCGGCGCGCGCGAAGTCGGCTTTACCGTGCTGTCCATCAGCATTTCTCTGGTCGCCGTGTTCCTGCCGATTCTGCTGATGGGCGGCATTGTCGGGCGCCTGTTCCGCGAATTCGCGCTCACGCTTTCGCTCGCGATCGGCGTGTCGCTGATCGTCTCCCTCACGCTCACGCCGATGATGTGCTCGCGCCTTCTGCGCGAGCCGCACGAGCAAAAAGAAGAAGGACGTTTCGGCCGCTGGCTGGAACGCGGCTTCGCTTCGATGCAGCGCGGTTATGAGCGCACGCTCGGCTGGGCGCTGCTGCATCCGCGCCTGATCGTGACGATTCTGCTGCTGACCATCGGCCTGAACGTGTGGCTGTACATCATCGTGCCGAAGGGCTTCTTTCCGCAGCAGGACACGGGGCGGCTGATCGGCGGCATTCAGGCTGATCAGGCTACCTCGTTCCAGTCCATGAAAGGCAAGTTCGCGCAGATGATGGAGATCGTCGGCAAGAATCCGGCGGTGGAGAGCGTGGCCGGTTTCACCGGCGGGCGGCAGACCAATTCCGGCTTCATGTTCGTGACATTGAAGTCGAAGTCCGAGCGCAAGGCATCCGCCGATCAGGTCATCCAGCAACTGCGCACGCCGCTCGGCGACGTCGCCGGCGCGCGGACTTTTCTACAGGCGGTGCAAGACATTCGCGTCGGCGGCCGGCAATCGAATGCGCAGTACCAGTTCACGCTGCTGGCCGATTCGACGCCCGACCTGTACCTGTGGGGACCCAAACTCACCGAGGCGCTGCAGGCGCGCCCCGAACTCGCGGACGTGAATTCCGACCAGCAGCAAGGCGGCCTCGAAGCGATGGTGACGATCGACCGCGCCACCGCCGCGCGCCTCGGCATCAAGCCGGCGCAGATCGACAACACCTTGTACGACGCGTTCGGTCAACGCCAGGTGTCGACGATCTATAACCCGTTGAATCAGTATCACGTTGTGATGGAAGTCGCGCCGAAGTACTGGCAGAGTCCGGACATGCTGAAGCAGATTTACATCAGCACGTCGGGCGGCAGCGCGAGCGGCGCGCAGACCACCAACGCGCCGGCGGGCACGGTGACAGCGGCGACCGCCGCCGCGACGACCTCGTCCACGAGCGCAACGACAGGCGGCACGGCGGGCACGACCGCATCGAGCGCGGCGAGCATTGCCGCCGACTCCGCGCGCAACCAGGCGATCAATTCGATCGCGGCGAGCGGCAAGTCGAGCGCTTCGTCGGGCGCGGCGGTGTCGACGGCGAAGGAAACCATGGTGCCGCTGTCGGCGATCGCGAGCTTCGGACCGGGCAGTACCCCGCTCTCCGTGAATCACCAGAGCCAGTTCGTGGCCTCGACGATTTCGTTCAATCTGCCGCCGGGCGTTTCGCTGTCGACGGCGACTCAGGCGATTTACGACACGATGGCGCAGATCGGCATGCCGGGGACTATCCACGGCAGTTTCCAGGGGACCGCGCAGGCGTTCCAGCAGTCGATGTCAGATCAACCGATTTTGATTCTGGCCGCTCTGGCTGCCGTGTATATCGTGCTGGGGATGCTGTACGAGAGCTATATCCATCCGCTGACGATTCTGTCGACGCTGCCTTCGGCGGGTGTGGGCGCGTTGCTGGCGTTGCTGCTGTTCAAAACGGAGTTCAGCATCATCGCGTTGATCGGCGTGATTTTGCTGATCGGTATCGTGAAGAAGAACGCGATCATGATGGTGGACTTTGCTATTGAAGCGTCACGGCATGGTTTGTCGTCGCGGGATGCGATTCATCAGGCCTGTTTGCTGCGATTCCGGCCGATCATGATGACGACTTTTGCCGCGTTGCTGGGGGCGCTGCCGCTGGCGTTTGGGCGGGGTGAAGGGGCTGAGCTTCGGGCGCCGCTGGGGATTGCGATTGTTGGTGGGTTGATTGTCAGTCAGATGCTCACGCTTTATACGACGCCGGTTGTGTATCTTTATATGGATCGGATTCGGGTGAGGTGGGAGTCGAGGAAGGCTCGCCGTGCAGGCCCGGCTGCTACTTGAGGGTTTTTTTACGCGGCTGGTTTTTTGGGTGTGAGGGTGGCCTTTCCTTGAGATCATGGTGGTCTATTAGCGTTGCCGCCTGCGTGAGGCGGCGCCAATGGATTCAACCGGTCGATGCAACACCCAAAGTTTCCGCCAGTTTTTCGGCGGGTTCGTAAATTGCAAGGTCTGACGCGGGCCGTCGCAGAAGGCCATTCGTGTTCTCATTGCTGACTCGCTGCCGTGGGCTGTGCGGATCACAGAAATACACCTGCACGTCCGTGGCAATCGAGAAGTTCCTGTGGCTCGCCATCTCGGCCGCGGCCCATGTCACGACCGAAGTAGTTTTGCCGGCAGTCTGTTGACCTGCTTTATCAGCGCGGGCACCACGCTTGCCGTGTCCTTGCGCGCCACCTTGACCAGCATCGCATAGCGCGAGTGCCGCTCCATCAGCGTGGCAATGTAGGTGTTGTCCGAGCCCGTCAGCAGATCGTGCGGGTAGCCGGGCAATGCCGCTGGTCCTATTCGCAACACGATAAACCGAACTCGGATGGCGCTCGAGCATGCGTGCAATGGCACGCAGCGTCTCACCCTCATCCAATGCTTTCTTGAATCCGCCGCGCCAGCCGGTCAGTATGCGCCGCGTCATACATTAAATAGTTCTCCATACTCGTGCTGTCCGTCAACCAGTCACCTGATTATGCGAAGTACCTATCTACTTTTATCGCGTTGACCAATTTTGACAGTTGTCCTATATACGCCTAGCAAAATCCAATTTGATAATGAAAATTTCAAATTTGAGCGGGCTAAAGCGTATGAAGAAACGCGAAGACCTACTGGTGCAAGTCAGTCGACGGAGGGGCCATGTATAGCCCCAGCCAGTCACGTACCCTGAGCGTGTCGTGCGAGGCGTTCCCGATTGATCGCGGTGTGCCGGTCCTGTCTCCCGTGCGGCTACGGGGTACGGAGGCGCTCGGCAAGCTGTAC